>NZ_JAASAD010000009.1 GCF_012726175.1 Micromonospora sp. HNM0581 | reverse complement strand
CCAACTGGCCCTGGGCCAACGCCCTGACCAGCGCATTCAACAAGCTCGCCGCACTACCCCGGCCCACCGGCTGACGTCGAGGCTCACGCTCCAACCCGCAACACGGAGGAACCCGGCCCAGTGCCGGGCCCTCAGCATGCCAACAAAGCGGCAAAACCAGCGCGAATCAACTTCATCGAAAACAAGCTATGAATCCATGCTCAAGTGAAAGACCGAGGACAGTGGTCTTGCCCTCTGGCTCGTACCCAATGGCCGTGTGGGGAGCCACCATCACAACGTCGCCTATGCTGACCGGCTCGACCCGGTTCGTGTAGTCGATGAGCAACGAACCATCACGGATCACAACGAAGCGCACGCAGTCGAATGCACTGGCCTGCACTCGGCGGCGCGAGGTCAGCGTTCCTGCTCTGATCGCTGCAAAAGGTGTACTCATGGCTCCGTCTCGTACGCCGTGACCATCGGCGTGGTGTCGGCATTCCGTGAGATGCGGTCACCGGCGCACGGTCTGGGCGAAGACGCGGTGATCGTTCATCGTTGGGATGGACGGTGTTGCATCCCCATGTAGGTGCCGCCTTCTTCCAGTTCGTCGAGCATCTGATTGATCCGCGTGCCTCGCGTCTTGGGTCGCTTCGCGCGACCGATCCATGCAAGGTAATCGTTGCGCTGGTAGGCCGGTCTGTCGTTGTAGGCGTTGCGCAACCGGTGCTCGGCGAGCACTTCCGCGATATCGTCTGGCATCTGCTGTGCTGGCCTTTGCAGGGTCATGATGCGCTCTCCGGCACGACGGCCAGTGCTTCGATTTCCACCAGAACGCCGGGTCGCGCGAAGGAATGAACGATGACTACCGTGACCGCAGCGGGATTTGCGCCCCAGACCTCGAACGCCGATGCGTACCCGGCACCAGCGTCGGCCCCGGCAGCTAGATAGACGCCGAGTCGGGCGACGTGGCTCGCGTCTGCCCCTACGTCGGCGAGCACCGTGAGTACGTTCCGGAGGGCTTGCTTCGTCTGTTCACCGAGATCGGTGGAAACAAGCTGTCCCTGCTCATCGGTGCCGTGTTGTCCGCCGACGACGAGCAGCGAGCCACCTGTCGCCAGCACACCCTGAGAGAATGCGGGGTTCTTGTGCAGAGCTGCGGGGTTGATGTGCGTGAGGGTCATGAGTTGTTCTCCTGTCGTGGTTGCTGTTGTGGATCGTTTGTCGTGCCGGATGCGGCGCGGCGTGCGCGCAGCGCCCGTACTTTGTGCCGGTTGCCGCACCGCTGCATCGAGCACCAGGCGCGATTTCTCGAATGCGAGGTGTCCAGATACATGACCGCACAGTCATCGGCACCGCAGACGCGTACTCGCTCTGCCTGACGGAGCGCAGCGACGGCAGACCTTGCGATGGTTGCCAGGAGCCGATCGGAGCTGACCGGCGGCTCGGCGCGCAGTTGGGGCGGCACGTCAGGACGCGCCGCCCACTCATCAATGGTGGCCGCAGACTCGTCTGGAACCAGTCGGTCATAGGCTGCCGCAATCACCGCCTGGGCGATCATCTTCCGCAGTTCACGCGCTTGCGCGTAGTCCGCCGCGCTCACCGGCACATCGACTCCGAATCGTTCGCGCCACCACTTGGCGACATCCTGCGGCTCGCGCCAGTACTCCCACTCAGGCGGGCCGGGAAAGCCACCCGTGTAGGCGAAGTCGAATGCGATAGAGCCGGAGTCGAACCACCAACGCTGCCCGTCGCCTGCGACGAACCACTGGCCGGTCGGTGGGTCCAGATTCATGTAACCATGATACTCGGTTACGTTCCGGATCAGTCAACTGTAGACCTGACGGTGTCGGCTACCGACCCAGAGACGGCCCGCCATAGTGTGGAGTGCGGTCGTGCGTATGAGAGTGAGACGGATCGAGCTGTCGTTGGCGCTCTTTCATGGCACGGCCGCCCGCCTCGTGCTGCGCCTGCTCCGTGGCACGGGTCTGCTCGATCCGCTCGACTGCCTCGGCCGGGGTGAGGGCGCGGAGCGCCTCGACTTCGGCGCAGGCGTGCTGCGCGGCGCGGGCCTGGTTCACGGCGGTGGTGTGGGGGGCGGGCGTCGAGGTAGGCGGCCTGGTGCTTCGCCACGGCCTCGGCACCCGAGATGCGGGCGTAGATGCGCAGGCGCGGCCACGGGTCGGGTTCCAGCGCCTTGCGCACGGCTCTCGCTGCGGCCTCGTGCTGCTCGGTCGCCTCGATCACGCGCGGGTCGGTGTCGATCCGAGGGCGCGTTACGCGCTCGACCCACACGGCCCGACTCTCACCACGCAGCGGCGGCTTGCCCCACGTTCTCGTCAGCCGATTCTCCGCGTGGTGGGCGAGGGTCTGCGCGGTGTCGAGTTCGGCGGTGGCGCGACGCTTGCCGAACCTGCCGACCGGTGCCTAGCCGGTCGCGGGCGGCACGCCGTGCGGTGTCGGCATCGCTCCACTCGGCCAGCGCCGCCGATGCCTGCTCGGTGAGCGGGGCGGCGACCTCGCCCCGCACCCGCTCCAACTGCCGGGCTGCGCTGTCTGCGGTCCGTGTTGCTTGGTCGCGTTCCTCGCGCTGCCGCGCATACAACTCCGTCAGCGCTTCGGCGGCCTGCCGCCACAGGGCCGCGCGCTGTTCGGCGTGCTCGGCCTGCTGGGTGAGCGCGGCTATCTCGGTGGTGACGATCTGCACGGGGCCGTCGTCGACCAACCCCCGCACCGCTTCTGCCGCTTGCTGAGTGGCGTCGGTGAGTCCTCGGTCGGCGCGGTCGCGCTTTACCGCGTCGATGAACTGCTGCCGGGCCTCGGCCGGATTCTCGGCGATGACATGCAGCACGTTCTCGTCGGTGCCACGGGTCATGCCGACATAGACGGCCGCGCCACTCATGGCGTCGGTGAGGATCGTGTGCGATGCCGGTACGGTGATGCCCTGCACCCTGTAGGCGGTCGAGGCGTAAGCCAGGTGGGTGTGCTCGGTAACGTAGGCGGCGGGCAGGCGCACGGTGCGCTCGCGTTTCCTGTCGCTGTCGCCGCTGGTGTCGTAGGTGTAGCGGGTGGCGGTGTGGGCTTCGGCCGTCCAGGAGCTGGTGGCGGCCCATGCTCCGCCCTGCTGGGTGAACTCGGTGACCGTGCCGTCGAGTTCGGACAGGCGGTAGGCGGTGCTGCCCACCCTGGTCAGGGTCATTCCCTCCGCGCCGGGTTCGGGGGTGAAAGAGGTGCCGTCGGTGTTCTTGGCGAAGGTGGTCCAGTCGCCGCCGATGGTGTTGACCACCGCCATGGACGGCTCCGGCAGGGTGAGGGTGGTGTAGTCGACGTCCGCCGCCCCACCGGTCGCGCCGCCGGACCAGGCGGGTCCGAAGGGGGCGACGATCTCGGTCATCGACAGGTTGTCCCAGTAGACCCGGCGACCCGAACCACCCTGAGCACCGTTGTAAAGCCGGAAGAACGCCTCGGTCGCGCCGGCGGGGACGGTCATGTCGACCGACAGTTCCTGCCAGCCGTCGGTGTAGGCGGCCATCGGCGAGACGACTTCGCTGTAGGTGCCGCCCACGCGGTGGATGCCGACGATGCGCAGCCCACGCTGGGTGTTCTCCGGTACGAGGCCGGTGGCGGCGGGCACGTAGATCCAGCCGGTCATCCGGTACGTCTTGCCGGCGGTCATGCCCAACCGCAGCCCGCCGTTGTCCCCGCCGACCGCCACGTAGGTGTCGTTGCTCGTCGTGGTGACCGGGGTGATCTCCAGCGAGTCGACAGGGGTGGTCTCGCCCTGACCGCGGGCGGTGGAGCGGGCCGCCGACGAGGTGGTCGGCACGGTGAAGCCGGTCAGGTTCGTGGAAATCTGCTTCTGGTTCGGCGTGAGCCGTTCGGCCATTGCCTGGTAGCCGTCGCTGCGGTTACGCGACGACGACGTCCGCGACACCGACAGGCCCAGTTCGTCGGCGTCGGTGGAGGACATCGCGTAGTCGCCGGTGAGCAGGTTCACCGAACCCGGCCCGACCTCGTCGGCGGCGGCGCCAGCGCCGCTGGAGTCGACGCTCACCTGCACCCACGGAATCGTGTACGCCGGGGTGGTGCCGCTGGGGGTGTAGATACGGGCCCGGACTTGCACCACGCCGCCGGTCAGGCCGAGGGTGTCGGTGGCGTTCCAGATCGCGTACCCGCCGTTTCGGACGCCCCACACTTCACCTCGATCACGCCAACCGCCAAGATCACAGCAAAAATGCCTGCTAAGGAGCGGTGCCAGGCCCGACCTGCCGCCCATCATCGAGCAGCAGTGTGGGGCGGTCGTGTGAGCACACCTGTGAGCACGATGATCAGAAAATCGGCACTGGTCGATGACCAATGCCGATTGACCTGCGGAAACAAGGGTGGAGCCGAGGGGACTCGAACCCCTGACCCCCACACTGCCAGTGTGGTGCGCTACCAGCTGCGCCACGGCCCCTTGTTGTCGCACCCGGTCTCCCGGGCACTGGGAGAACTATACACACGCCCGTCAGCATGGTCATCTCGCGGGGGTGCCCGCCGAGCCGGTCAGTTCAGCGCCACGTCCGGTGGGAAGTGCGCGACGGCGGCCATCATGCCGCCTTGGCGGCGCAGCACCATGGGCCACAGGTCGTCGGGGCGGTCGACGAACGCGTCGCCGGGGAGGGCGTCGAGCACGAACCAGGAGCCGTCCTCGATCTCCTGCTCCAGCTGGCCGGTGCTCCAGCCCGCGTACCCGGCGAAAACCCGGATGCCCTGTACGTTCTCCCGTAACCGCTGCGGGTCGACCGACAGGTCGAGTGTGCCGACCGCGCCGGAGACCTGATGGAAGCCTTTGAGGCGGCGTACCGGTGTCCGCATACGGGCCAGGCAGATCGCCGATTCGGGCTGTACGGGGCCGCCCTCGAACAACACGGCCGGGTGACGAGCCAGGTCGCCCCAGTCGCGCAGCACGTCTGCGACCGGCACTTCGGTGGCCCGGTTGAGCACCACACCGAGCGCGCCGCCGGGCTCGTGCGCGACAAGCAACACGACGGTACGGTCGAAGTTCGGGTCTTTCAGTGCCGGTGTCGCCACCAGCAGCTTCCCGATCATCGACTCCGTCGTCCGCCCGCCGATCGCCTGCCCCTCTCCCTGCATCACACCTACCCGTCAATCGCGCACAGGGAGGCAGAACCGGCCACACTCGTCGACGGTGAGCCCAACCGGTGACTTCCGCGCTCTCATCGTCATGCCTGGCACCATAGCCTGCGTCCCCGATCCAGGCGAAGATCTGGCGGTCGGGTGATCGACAGACGCGGTCGGACGGGGTTGTCGAAGGGCTCCTACCGGCCGATCGCTGACCGGCCGGTAGGAGCGACATGTCCGGGCAGTGGCGAAACGGCCTGGGCACCCGAGTCGCCCCGATACATTCGGAGACGATGGCTACGGTCCGCGACACCACCTACGACCTGCTCCGGGCCTTGGGCATGACCACTGTCTTCGGCAACCCCGGGTCCACCGAGGAGCCGTTCCTGCACGCCTTCCCCGACGACTTCCACTATGTGCTCGCGCTGCACGAGGCATCGGCGGTGGGTATGGCCGACGGATACGCGCAGGTCACGGGGGCGCCGGTGCATGTCAACCTGCATACGGCACCGGGCACCGGCAACGCCATGGGCAACATCGTCACCGCCTGGCACAACCGGACCCCGCTGATTGTCACCGCCGGCCAGCAGACCCGGGAGATGCTGCTGCTCGAACCCCGCCTCACCGCCCGCCATCCCACCGAGCTACCTCAGCCCTACGTCAAGTGGGCCCACGAACCGACCCGGGCCCAGGACGTCCCTGCGGCGCTCATGCGGGCGTACGCGACCGCGATCCAGCCGCCGTCCGGACCCGTCTTTCTCTCGCTGCCGCTTGACGACTGGGCACAGCCCGCCGGCCCACCGCCACAGGTCCGCACGGTGGCCACCCGGTTCGCCCCTGACCCGGAGCGGCTGCGTCATTTCGCCGCCGCACTGGCGACGTGCCGGTCACCGGCGTTGGTGTTCGGGGCGGCCGTGGACCGGGCCGGTGCCTGGGAGGCCGCGGTCGCTCTGGCGGAGCGGCTGGTCGCGCCGGTCTGGTCGGCGCCCGCGCCGGAACGCACCGCTTTTCCTGAGAGCCATCCCCATTTTCGGGGAGTGTTGCCCTTCGCGATCGGCCCGTTGGCCGACCAGCTTCGGGGCCACGACACCGTGCTGGTGGTCGGCGCACCGGTGTTCCGGTACTACCCGCATGTGCCGGGTGAGACGTTGCCGGATGGTGCCCGGCTGCTGCACGTCACCGACGATCCTGAGGAGGCGGCCCGGGCGCCTGTCGGTGACAGCCTCCTTGGCGATGCTGGCCTCACCCTCGCCGCGCTGGCCGATCTGATGCCACCGGCGGACCGGCCACCACCGGTCGCCCGCCGGGTGCCGGCGCCGGTGACGGATTCGGTTCCGCTCAGTGCTGACGGGCTGTTCGCCGCGCTGGCGCGGCACTGGCCCGAGGACGGGGTGCTGGTGCAGGAGTCCCCGTCCAACCTGTCGGCGCTGCGTCGTCGGCTGCGGTTCGACACTCCCGGGTCGTACTTCACGATGGCCAGCGGTGGTCTCGGCTACGGCCTGCCGGCGGCGGTCGGTATCGCACTCGCGCAGCGTGACACTGGCCGTCATCGACCGGTGGTAGCGGTGATCGGCGACGGCTCTTTTCACTATTCGGTCCAGGCCCTCTGGACCGCCGCCCGGTTGCGGTTGCCGCTCGTCGTCGTCGTGCCGGTCAATCAGCAGTACGCGATCCTCAAGGCGTTCGCTGAACTCAAGCAGACGCCGGGCGTACCCGGACTGGACCTGCCGGGCATCGACGTCACGGCGATCGCCCGGGGCTACGGCTGCGCCACCACCGTCGCCGACGATCCCGATCAGCTCGGGGAGGCGCTGACGACGGCGTTGCGGGCTGGTGGTCCGACGGTGTTGCCGGTGCCGATCCGTACCGACGTTCCGCCGATTCTGTGAGCGGCAGTAGGCGTGACAGGGGCACCGGCCGACGCCGCCCCGGGACCGGGCGGCGTCGGCCGGGCGGTCAGCCCGCAGCGAAACGCAGCGGTGATGCGCTGACCACGTCGAGGACCGGTCGGGCTCCCAGAGGTGACCGTAGCGTCACCGTGACCGGTTCCAACCGGAGCATGTCGTCGCAGACGCCGGTGCTCCGCACCACCGTGCCGCCGACCACGACCACCTGGTCGTGTTCCTGCACCAGCGGAGTGATTCCACTGTCGCAGCTTCCGACGCCGAGCCGGAAGATCAGCGTCGTGTCGTCGGCGGATTCGATGTCCTGCGCGCTGACGAGGTCCTGCGGGGTGGGCGCCGACGGCGTCACGGGGTCGGGCAGGGCACCGACGGCGTCGGGTGCGACCGCGATCCGGGCGACCACTGCATCGATTTCCTCGACGGTGAACAGCCAGGCCGGTACCTGTGCCTCGCCCTGACTGGTGTGCACCGGCGCGGAGCCCAGTTCGACGTTGGTGACGGTGAGCGGAATGCAGTCGGCCTGCGGCCCGCTGCTCACTGGCGCGTCGGGTCCGCCGGGCGGTTCGGCTGGCGGCGGCGTACCAGGGTCCTTTGGTCGACCGGGGCAGGGTGGGGGGTCCCCCTGGTCGAGCTGCCGGTACGCCTCGGCTGCGGTGATCAAAGGCACCGGCATCTCGTCGTCCGGGAAGCGGATGGTGCCGTCGTCTGGTTGCCCGGACGGCATCGGCACCTGCTCCCGGTACCACCCGGCGTTGAAGGCGAGCTTGGTTTCCTCGGTGAAATCCGGGTCGCCGAGGAGCACGGTGGGGTCTTGCAGCGGTACGTAGCCACTGGTCCACTCTTCATCGGGGCGCCACGCCTGCGCGATCGTTGTGGCTCGCTGCTCGAATTCCTCGTGCCCGTTGGCCGGGATGCCCGGCCCGGACGACCCGGTGTGGGCCGGGGCGCAACCGGCGGCCATCAGCAGCAGTGGTGGACCCAGTAGGGCGAGGATGCGGCGCATACCGGTTTGACGGTGCATCCCTGTGGCTGGTTCCCGCGATCCGTGATGGTTGCGTTCCGTTCGTGGCCTCGACCGGGGCAGAGACGACTACGCGCCCCGGTCAGGTGACCGGGGCGCGTGGCGAGGTGGTGGAGGTGCCGGGAATCGAACCCGGGTCCTTCGCCGCCTTGTCAGGGCTTCTCCGAGCGCAGCTCGCTGTGCCTCTACTCGGCCCCTCCGATCACGCGAGCGAGTCGGTGTGACGGGCCCAGTCGCTGATTGATCTCGCCGCACGGACCCCGCGACCGGGTCCGGTTGGCCAGCCTTCTAGCTGATGCCGGCTAGCTGGGTCGAAGGCGCTCCCAGGCCGACAGACTTGCTACTCGCCTCAGGCGGCGAGAGCGAAGTCAGCGCGATTGTTCTTGGCGCTTATTGGTTTCCGACGAACGATTCTCGAGACGACGTCGGCTTCCTCGGCTCGCTTCCCCTGCCGCAACGTACGAAGTCGAAACCAGTCACCCCCTCGACAGGCCGCCGGGTTTCGGCGGCTCCGACAAGCGTAACGCCTGCCGCAACCTGATTCATCCCGAGCCCGGGGCAACGCGCCGCGCTCGACATTCCGGACAGATCAGTCGTGCATTCCCTTGCCTCGCCGACCCACCGCCCGCTGGATCTCCCGGTCAGCGTCCCGTTTGGCGAGGTCCTGCCGCTTGTCGTAAGCCTTCTTGCCCTTGGCCAGACCGATCTCCACCTTGGCCCAGCCGTCGGAAAAGTAGACCTGCAACGGCACCAGGGTCAGTCCGCTCTCCCGGAGCTTGCCGATCAGCCGATCGATCTCCAGCCGCTTCAGCAGCAGCTTGCGGGTACGTCGGGGCTCGTGGTTGGTCCAGGTGCCCTGCACGTACTCGGGGATGTGCATGCTGTGCAGATAGAGCTCGCCGTCCCGTTCCTGAGCGAACGCGTCGACAAGTGAGGCGCGCCCGGCTCGCAACGACTTCACTTCGGTGCCGGTGAGCGCCATGCCTGCCTCGTACGTGTCGAGGATGGCGTAGTCGTGACGCGCCTTCTTGTTGGAGGCGACGACTTTGCGCCCCTTTTCCCGTGGCATCGCCGCGCCACCTCCCTTCCGTTCCTGCCGTGACCGATCCTGCCGTGACCGATCCTGCCGGCCGGCGGGCGGAGATCATGCTACCCGAACGGCAAGGGCCCTTCCGCGCCGATTGTTCCGGCGTGGAAGGGCCTTCGCCGCACTGGTGGGGGTGGTCCGGTGTGCCCTGCGGTCCACGCGGAGGAGCTAGACCCGCAGGTAGAAGCGGAGCGTGACCCAGGCGGTGACCGCGCTGATCAGGCCGCCGACACCAGCCATCACCGGGAAGGTCAGGAACACCTCACCCCAACTCACCGGCGCGAAGAGCCCTTGTAGCGCGCTGAGGGCGCCGTCGAAGAGGAACACCTTCAGCGCGGCCAGGGCGCCGAGACCCAGCACCGAGCCGATGAGACCGGCGACCACTGCCTCCAGCACGAACGGTGCCTGGATGAACCAGTTGGACGCGCCGACCAGCTTCATGACCGCCACCTCACGACGCTTGCTGTACGCGGCGACCTGGATGGTGTTGGCGACGAGCAGCAGCGCGGCGACGGCCATCGCGATCGCGGCGACGAGCGCGATGTTCTGCCCGGCGGTGAACAGGTTGAAGATCTTGTCGAGTACCTGGCTCTGGTCGACGACCTGGTCGACACCCTCGATCGCGGTGTACTGGTCGGAGATGACCTTGTATTCTTCCGGGTTGACCAGCTTGAGCCGGTACGACTCCGGTAGCTGCTCCGCCCTGACCGCGCTGAGCAGGTCCGGTGAGTCCCGGAACATCTCCTGGAAACGCTGGAAAGCCTCGTCCTTGTTGACGTACGTGGCCTGCGAGATCAGCGGGTCGGACTCCAGCTGCGCGGAGATCGCGCTGCGCTGTTCGTCCGTCACGTCGGCGTTGAGGAAGATCGAGACCTCGATGTTCTCGAAGTACAGCTGCTTCATGTCCGCGACCTTGGTGTAGATCAAGCCGCTGGCGCCGAGCATGGTCAGCGAGACCGCCATCGTGATGATCATCGCGATGGTCATGGTCACGTTGCGCCACAGTCCGACCAGTACCTCGGACATGACGTATTTCATCCGCATCGGGATTTCCTCCGGCTCTCCGGCGTGAGGTGTTCGTCGTCAGATCGGGGTGCGGTGGGTAGGAGCCGTCACCCGTAGACGCCGCGGGCCTGGTCGCGAACGATACGGCCGCTCTCGATTTCGATGACGCGGCGGCGCATCTGGTTCACAATGTTCGAGTCGTGCGTGACCATCACGACGGTGGTGCCGGTGCGGTTGATCCGGTCCAGCAGGCGCATGATCTCGATGGATGTGTCCGGGTCCAGGTTACCGGTCGGCTCGTCCGCCAGCAGGATCAGCGGACGGTTCACGAACGCCCGGGCCACCGCCACGCGCTGCTGCTCACCACCGGAGAGCTCGTGTGGGTAGCGGTGCTCCTTGCCTCCGAGCCCGACCAGTTCCAGCACCTCCGGCACGACCCGACGGGCCACCGCCTTGGTCTTGCCGATCACCTCCAACGCGAACGCGACGTTCTCGTACGCGGTGCGGTTGGGCAGCAGCCGGAAGTCCTGGAAGACACAACCGATCGAGCGGCGGAAGTGCGGGCGCTTCCAGGACCGCATCGACGTGACGTCCTTGCCGTTGACGACGACCCGTCCCTTGTTGGGGGCCACCTCGTGCAGCAGCATTTTGATGATCGTGGACTTGCCGGAGCCGGATGGGCCGATGAAGAAGACGAACTCGCCCTTGTCGATCGACACGGACACGTTGTCGAGCGAAGGCCGCGACGCCTTCGGGTACGTCTTCGTCACTTGCTCAAGCTGAATCACGGGTGGTGAGTCTACGCCGTGTAACTGGCGTGCCAAGTCCCACGCCCCGCGGTTGCGGAGCAACTCATCAAATCAGCACGTCAGGGGAAGATCGGTGGCGCGCTCCGCCCACGATCGATCACGCACGGTCGCCGGCTAGTTGCTGCTGCTTCCGCCACCGGATCCCCGCCTCGATGAAGGAGTCGAGGTCACCGTCGAACACCGAACCAGGATTGCCGGTTTCCTGCTCGGTCCGCAGATCCTTCACCATCTGGTACGGGTGCAGCACGTACGAACGCATCTGGTCACCCCAGGACCCGGCGGCGTCGGTCTTGAGCCCCTGAAGCTTGGCCTGCTCTTCCTGACGCTTGCGCTCCAGCAGCCTCGCCTGGAGCACCCGCAGCGCGGATGCCTTGTTCTGCAGCTGCGACTTCTCGTTCTGACAGGTCACCACGATGCCGGTCGGGATGTGGGTGATCCGTACGGCCGAGTCGGTGGTGTTGACGCTCTGTCCGCCCGGGCCCGAGGAGCGGTAGACGTCGACGCGCATCTCGTTCTCGGGGATGTCGATGTGGTCGGTCTGCTCGACCACCGGCAGAACCTCGACCCCGGCGAAGCTGGTCTGCCGCCGTCCCTGGTTGTCGAACGGACTGATCCGCACCAGCCGATGGGTGCCGGATTCCACGCTGAGCGTGCCGTAGGCGTACGGGACCTTGACCGTGAAGGTGGCCGACTTGAGGCCGGCTTCTTCGGCGTACGAGGTCTCGTAGACCTCGGTCGGGTAGCCGTGCCGTTCGGCCCAGCGCAGGTACATCCGCAGGAGCATTTCGGCGAAGTCCGCCGCGTCCACGCCGCCGGCACCCGCCCGGATGGCGACGAGCGCCTCCCGTGAGTCGTACTCGCCGGAGAGCAGCGTGCGGACCTCCATTTCCTGGATGGCCTTGGTCAGCCCGGCGATCTCGGTCTCGACCTCGGTGAGCACGCCCGAGTCGGATTCTGCCTCCGCCAGCTCCAGCAGCACGTACGCGTCGTCCAGCCGGGACCGCAGACTGCCCAGCTTGTCGATCTCGCCGTTGACGTACGACAGCTGCGAGGTCACCTGTTGGGCGCGGGCCTGGTCGTCCCAGAGGTCCGGGGCGGACGCCTCCTGCTCCAGGCGGGCCTTGTCGGCGCGGAGACGGTCGAGGTCGAGCACCGCCTCGATGTTGCGCAGCGTGGCGTCGAGTTCCTTGAGCTGTTCGGCGAAGTCGGCAGCGGTCACGACAGACAAGGGTACTGCTCGGACGAGGAGTGAGCTTGCGAGCCCCGCAGACCGAGCCAAACAACCCCGCTCGGACGAGGAGTGAGCTTGCGAGCCCCGCAGACCGAGCCAAACAACCCCGCTCGGACGAGGAGTGAGCTTGCGAGCCCCGCAGACCGAGCCAAACAACCCCGCTCGGACGAGGAGTGTGTTCGGGTCAGCCGGTGGCGGCGCTCTTGAGCCAGGACAGGGCGGCGCGGTGGTACGCCACGGCGAACTCCAGTGCGCTCGCGTCGTACGTGTCGCCTTCCTTCTTGGCGTTCTTGACCTGCTCACGGACTCGGGCCAGCGCGTCCGTGTGGTACTCGTTGGCTGCGACCTGAAGGTTCTTCAGCTGGTTCGGGGAGTGCAGGTTGCCGAAAGCGATACGTAGCGCGATCGGGTTGCGGATGGTGTCCCGTCCCGGATCCTCGGCCAACCAGCGGGAGAATGTCCGTTTTCCGGCTGCCGTGATGGCGTACGGTTGACTCATCCGCGGTCCGGGCTTACCCAATCGGACGAAACCTCGCTCAGCCAGCACCGGCAACTCCCGGTAGACCTGGCTGCGGGTCATCGACCAGTATGGCGCCAGGCGACGCTCGGCGGCGGCCATCAACTGGCCACCTGTCATGGGGCCCTCATGGAGCAGCCCGAGCAGGGCCGCCGCCGTGGGGTTCACTCCGGATTCCGCCATGCCCCTTACGCTGCCACTTTGCCGGGCCAGCGTCCAGGATTTCCCCTTTTCACCACCGTTTGGGGTTTCCTATGTGCACTGTCGGCGCGCGACGGTCCGCCAAAGTGGCCTCACCTGCCCTGTTCTGGTCGTTGCCGACCGGGCAGCTGACCTGACGCGGGGTGGGTCCTTCTCCCCGCCTCGGGGCGGGGAGAAGGGCCTTTTCGCCGCTTTGTCAGCCCATGTGCGGGTAGGTGTGGTCGGTCGGGGGGACGAAGGTTTCCTTGATCGTCCGAGGGGACATCCAGCGGACCAGGTTGTGCCAGGAGCCCGCCTTGTCGTTGGTGCCGCTGGCCCGGGCGCCGCCGAACGGCTGCTGCCCGACCACGGCGCCGGTCGGCTTGTCGTTGACGTAGAAGTTACCGGCCGCGTACCGCATCTTCTCGGCCACCGCGTCGACCACCCGCCGGTCGGTGGCGAAGATCGACCCGGTGAGGGCGTACGGGGCGACGGCTTCGGCCTGGGTCACCACCTCGTCGAAGCGGGCATCGTCGAAGACGTGTACGCCGAGGATGGGACCGAAGTACTCGGTGGTGAAGGTCTCGTGTGCCAGGTCGTCGCACTCGAAGATCGTCGGGCGGACGAACCAGCCGACCGAGTCGTCGGCGGTGCCACCGGCGATGATCCGGCAGCTGCCGTCGGCGGAGATCAGCTCCAGCGCCGCGGTGTGTCGGGCGTACGCCCTGTCGTCGATCACCGCACCGCCGAAGTTGCGGAAGTCGGTGACGTCGCCGTAGGCCAGCCCGTCGGCGGTCGCGGCCAGCCGGTCCCGTAGGCCGCTCTCCCACAGCGAGCGCGGGACGTACGCGCGGGAGGCCGCCGAGCACTTCTGCCCCTGGTACTCGAAGGCGCCCCTGATCAGTGCAGTGTGCAGCGCATCGACGTCAGCGCTGGGGTGAGCGACCACGAAGTCCTTGCCCCCGGTCTCGCCGACCAGCCTGGGGTAGCCCCGGTAGCCGGCGATGTTTTCCCCGACGGTGCGCCACAGGTGCTGGAAGACCCTGGTCGAGCCGGTGAAGTGGATACCGGCCAGGTCGGGATCGGCCAGCACCACGTCGGAGACCTCCTCGCCCCGACCGGTCACCATGTTGATCACACCGGGTGGCAGGCCGGCCGCCTCGAACAGCCGCATGGTGAAGTGCGCGGCGAACTGTTGGGTGGGACCCGGCTTCCAGACGACGGTGTTTCCGAGCAGGGCTGGGGCCGAGGGGAGGTTGCCGGCGATGGCGGTGAAGTTGAACGGGGTGACCGCGTAGACGAAGCCTTCGAGTGGCCGGTGGTCGAAGCGGTTCCACACCCCGGGCGACGACATCGGCTGCTCGGCCAAGAGCTTGCGGGCGAAGTGCACGTTGAACCGCAGGAAGTCGATGAACTCGCAGGCCGAGTCGATTTCGGCCTGCACGGCGGTCTTCGACTGGCCGAGCATGGTGGCCGCGTTCAGGGTGTCCCGCCAGGGGCCGGAGAGCAGCTCGGCGGCGCGCAGGAAGATCGCGGCCCGTTCCTCGTAGGGCAGTGTGCGCCATCCTGGTGCGGCGTCCTTGGCGGCTTCGACCGCCGCCCGCGCGTCGTCGTGGGTGGCGTGTCCGGTGACTCCGAGCACATGCGCGTGCCGGTGCGGCTGCACCACCTGGATCGATTCGCCACCGGCCATCCGCTGGTCCCCGGCGATGGTCATCGGCAGGTCGATGCGCTCGGCGGCCAGCTCGGTGAGCCGCCGTTGGAGACGTTCCCGGTCGGTGCTGCCCGGCTCGTAGCTGCGCACCGGCTCGTTACGTGGCTCAGGTACGGAGAACACAGCGTCCATCAGGGCTCCTGGGTGATCTCGGCGGCGTTGGCGAAACCGGCTCCGCGGTGGCGGAACCTGCGCCGATCCTCCCACGCCCAGCATCGCTCGATCACACCCCGGCTATTCGTGGACCAACGATCACGAGGCGACACACCTGAACCGGGAAAGATTCGTACCCTGAAGGCGGATTCGGCCGACGGAATGAGCGCCATGCGGGCTTCGGGTGGAGGTCGGTTCCGGCCGCGTACGCTGGGTTGCCGGTTGATGTTCCGGCCCGGTCTGGCCCGGCGGCGAAGGGAAGACGATTGAGCAACGAGCCCGGTGGGCCGACCGCCGCTCAGCCCGACGCCACCGACGGTCTCGACGCCGGTCGCCCGGGACCCGCCCCGGCGACGACGGCGCTGGCGCTGCTGGCAACCGGTTGGCTGGCTGCGATGCTCTGGTCGACCCGGGAGGCGGTCAGTTCGGCGACTGCCGGGGTCACGGCGGTCAGTCTCTCCGCCTTCGCGCTGCCCGGCGTGATCTCGGCCGCGCTGGTGGCCGGGGCCGCCGTCGGGCTGGCCGCCGGCGAACCGGTGGCCCGCCGGACCGAGCGGGTCACGTTGCGCTTCGCAGTGGCGATCGGCGCCGGCCTACTTGTCGGGCTACTCGCCGCGCTCGCGATCGACCTCACCTACGCCGGTGACGTCACAACCCGCACGATCGCCGGCACCACGGCAGCCGCAGCCGTCATCGGGGGCGCGCTCGCTGGGGCCCGCAACGGTGCCGTGGTGGGAGCGGTGGCTGCCGCCGCGTTGAGCACCCTGGTCTTCGTGGTGGCCTTCAGCGTGGCCCGGGATCCGCTGTTCCGCCTCTACGGCGCCGGCGACAGTCAGCAGTCGCTCGTCACCGCGGCCAGTTGGGTCTCCCGGACCGAGTCCCTGCTGGCCGGGTTCGTCGCCGGGGGCCTGGCCTTCGGTTACCTCACCTGGGCGCGGCGCCGAGCCCGTCGTGACGGCGACGGGGCGGGACCGCGCTGGCCGGTGTACCTGGTGGCAGGCGCGGGACCGGGACTGCTGCTCCTGCTCGCCGAGGTGATCATCCGGGTGGGTGGGCGTTCGCTCATCGACCTGGCCGCCGCGCTCAGTGAGGCGGACGCGGTGGCGCAGACCTCACTCGGTACCTCGCGGGTGGACAACGCCATCTGGGTGCTGTTCGTCGGCGCACTGACCGCCATGGTCAGCTTCGGCCGGACACTCGGCCCGCCGGCCGACGACGAGGAGTAGTCGGCGGCCGGTGCGCGCCGGGACGCAATGCGGTCACTTCTCCGTAGCGGCGGCGCGCAGCAGGGTCTCCAGTTCGCTGGGGTCGTACCACTCCAGTTCGTGGTCCTCGACACCGTCGACGGTGAACTGTGCGTCGGGGTCACCGGTCAACGCCTCAAGTACCACCTCGACGGCGGCGGCGACATCGGTCGCGGCGTCCACCCCGTCCACGTGCACGGCCGCGACGGCCGTGACCGCAACCGTGGTCAGCAGCTCCACCACGCTCGAACCCAGCTGCCCGTCGCCCCGACCGACAGCCGTCACAGGTAGGTCCGCCGAGACGACCACCCGTCGACGCGGCGCAGCCGGGTCGTGCCGGATCAGTTGCAGCGCGTCCTGAGCGGCCCGGGTGAAGGCCACGTACTCCAACTCCTCCTCGTCGCCTTCCGCGTACCACTCGCGCAGCGTCGGGGTCACCGCGTGCGCCTGTGTCGCAGCCAGGCCCTGTTCGGGCAGTCTGACCAGCATCGGTACGGTCGCCGGCACGTAAACCCGGACAAGCTCGTCGGTCACCGTGGTCTCCCCCGCTCTACTCGCTCCGGCGGCGACACCGCCGGGCCGGCGTACGGCTCTGCCCGTCCGCCCTGACCGTCATACACCTCGCGTCGGCTTCGTGGAAGTTCCGGCTACGTGCTGGTGTGTCCAGCAGGCCGGGGACCAGATTGGTCGCGGGCCGCTGCCGGTGGCAAACTGAGGCGAACGACGTCAACCCGGGGAGTTTGGGTGGAGCCGAGGTTTCTGCTCCTGTCCGACGTGGCCACCGAGCTGAACGTGTCGGATTCGCAGGTCTACCACATGGTACGCAGTGGCGAGCTGCCCGCCATCAAGATCGGCGGCCGGGGGCAGTGGCGGGTGGAGCGGGCCCGTCTGGAGGAGTACATCCAGCACAAGTACGCCGAAACCGCCGAGTGGGTGCGCGGCAACCCCTTGGCGGAACGCGATCCCGACTAGCGGTAGAACGTCGCCAGAGCATTGACCGCCTACTCTACCGTGCCTGAGAATCGAGCTTGTCGAAGGCAAACGAAAGCAAACGAAAGCTTCTGCGGTAGGGGGCAGCGCGATGACCGACCTCCGGCGACCCGGGCCAGCCCGCCCACCCGTGCGGCTGCGGCCCGCACCCACCTTCGAGCCGCCCCCCGTCGACGAGGACACCGCCGGTTGGCCCCGCCCAACCGACGGTCAGCTCGCCCTCGATCTCTTCGCCACCGGACGCCAGTGGCCCAGCGGTCGCGGCCCGGACCGGCCACCATCGCCCTGGGGCGCCTCACGGGCAGGCAACCGACCGGCCACGCCGGGCGTGCCGCCCACAGACGGGGCCAACCAGCCCACCGGGCCCGGCCCAGCGGCACACGACGGCGCCGGGCCGGCCCGGCAGCTACCGCCTGACGCCCTGGCCACCGCCACCCCCGCCGCCACCCGGGTCGCCCATCGCTTCGTTGCCACCTGCCTGGAGGTTCTCAACGGATTCCGACCACCTGTGCAGCTACGGCATCAACTCGATCCGGCCCGGATCGCCGTCCTGCTGCCCGAACTGGCCCGCGCCACCCACCGCGGGGCACCGGTTCGGCGACGATCGGCACGGCCCGGGGTGCGGCTACGTCGGCTGCGCGTCTGCGAGCCCCGCCCCGCCGCCATCGAGGCCGCCGCCGTCCTCACCGGCGCAGGTGGTCGTAGCTGGGCGATGGCGCTGCGGCTGGAGCAACGACGCGGCAACTGGCTCTGCACCGACCTGCGGATCCTCTGACCGCACCGCCGGCTGCGGTGCGCACCTCGCCCGACTCGCCGCCACCGAAACAAGCCGGACGAGACCACGCCCGATCCAGGGCCAGTGGCCACGAACCGCAGACGTGGCCACTGCCCGGCGATCGGGCGCGGTTTCGAAGCCGGACGGATCCTAGTCGGCCGAAGTGCCGCCGGGCGCGCCATGGCAGCGCTTGTACTTGCGCCCCGAGCCACACGGGCACGGTGCGTTACGGGAAGGGCCGTTGCTGGCACTCGCCTGCCCCGGCGCCGGCTGCCGGGCGTTGCCGACCGGGACCGCCGGACCGCGTAGACCGCCAGCCGGGCGCTGCGGCGCGGTCGGCGCCGTGCGTCCCGGCGTCGCCGGGGTGGACTGGTCCGGCCGGCCGATACCGAGCGCCGGAGCCCGCTGCTCCTCCCGCTGCACGGCGACGGCACCGGCCTCACCGTCGATGGTCGGCGCGGAATACTGGAGCCCCTGCTGCTGCGGTGCACGACCCAGGCCCTTGGCGCGGATCTCCACCGGCTTGTCCAGCAGCTTGACCTCCTCGGCCTCCTGCTCCGGCTCGTTTACCTGCACCTCAAGGTTGTAGAGGAAACCGACAGTCTCCTCCTTGATGCCGTCCATCATGGTGGCGAACATGTCGAAGCCCTCGCGCTGGTATTCCACCACCGGGTCGCGCTGGGCGTAGGCCCGCAGCGTGATGCCCTCCTGGAGGTAATCCATCTCGTAGAGGTGCTCACGCCACTTACGGTCGATGACCTGGAGCAACACCATCCGCTCCAACTGTCGGGTGCCCTCCTCGCCGAGCTGCTCCTCACGCCTGTCGTACGCGGCGTTCGCGTCCTCCTTGAGCCGGGCGAGCAGGAAGTCGGCGTCGATGCTGGCCCGGGATCCGCCAGCCTCCTCCTCCAGCCCCTCGATGGTGATGCCCACCGGATAGAGCTGCTTCAGGCTCGACCACAACTGTTCGAAATCCCAGTCCTCGGCGTAGCCGTCCGAGGTGGCCCCCCGTACGTACGCCTCGATCGTGTCGTCGATCATGTTGCGTACCTGCTCGGAGAGGTCCTCACCGTTGAGTACGCGCAGCCGCTCGGCATAGATCACCTGGCGCTGCTTGTTCATGACCTCGTCGTACTTCAGGACGTTCTTGCGGATCTCGGCGTTCTGCCCCTCGATCTGGGCCTGGGCGCTCTTGATCTGGCGGGTGACCATCTTCGACTCGATGGGCACATCCTCCGGGATGTTGAAGCGGTCCATGACCGCCTCCACCGCACCCGAACGGAAGCGTTTCATCAACTCGTCCTGCAACGACAGGTAGAACCGCGACTCACCCGGGTCGCCCTGCCGACCGGACCGGCCGCGCAGCTGGTTGTCGATCCGTCGGGACTCGTGCCGCTCGGTGCCCAGCACGTAGAGCCCACCGGCGGCAGCGACCTCATCGGCCTCGGCGTCGCAGGCCTGCTTCCAGTTTGGTAGCACCTCTTCCAGGGCCTTGTCGTACTCCTCCGGGTTCTCCAGCGGGTCCAGACCGCGCTGGCGCAGCTCGTTGGCCGCGAGAAACTCGGGGTTGCCGCCGAGCAGGATGTCGGTGCCCCGGCCCGCCATGTTGGTGGCCACCGTGACCGCGCCCCTGCGCCCGGCCTGGGCGACGATCTCCGCCTCCCGGGCGTGGAACTTCGCGTTCAGCACCGAGTGCGGGATGCCCCGACGCCGCAGCAACTGGGACAGGATCTCGGAATTCTCCACGGAGACCGTGCCGACAAGCACCGGCTGACCTGCCTGGTGCCGCTCGGCGATGTCCTCGATCACCGCGTTGAACTTGGCCTTCTCGGTCTTGTAGATGACGTCGGCCCGGTCCTCGCGGACCATCGGCCGGTGGGTCGGGATGGTCACCACCCCGACCTTGTAGACCTTGTTGAACTCGCCAGCCTCGGTCTGCGCCGTACCGGTCATGCCGGCGAGCTTGTCGTAGAGGCGGAAATAGTTCTGCAGGGTGATGGTGGCCAGGGTCTGGTTCTCCTGCTTGATCTCCACCCCCTCCTTGGCCTCGATCGCCTGGTGCATGCCCTCGTTGTACCGACGGCCATGCAGGATGCGGCCGGTGAACTCGTCGACGATCAGGACCTCGCCGTCGCTGACGATGTAGTCCTTGTCGCGCTTGTACAGCTCCTTGGCCTTGATCGCGTTGTTCAGGTAGCCGACAAGCGGGGTGTTCACCGACTCGTACAGGTTGTCGATGCCGAGCCGGTCCTCGACCTTGGCCACGCCCCGCTCGGTGACCGCGATGGTGCGCTTGGCGTAGTCGACCTCATAGTCACCCGCGCCGTCCTTGCCCGACTGGAGACGGGCCACCACAGCGGCGAACTCGCCGTACCAGCGGGCGGAGTGCTCGGCCGGGCCGGAGATGATCAGCGGGGTCCGGGCCTCGTCGATCAGGATGGAGTCGACCTCGTCGACCACGGCGAAGTTGTGGCCACGCTGGACCAGATCGTCCTTCGACCAGGCCATGTTGTCGCGCAGGTAGTCGAAACCGAACTCGTTGTTCGTGCCGTAGGTGATGTCGCACTCGTAGGCCGTGCGGTGCTCGGCCGCCGGCCGGTTGGGCAGCACCACCCCGACGGTCAGGCCGAGGAACTCGTGTACCCGGCCCATCCAGGCGGCGTCCCGCTGGGCCAGGTAGTCGTTGACCGTGACGACGTGTACGCCCGCGCCGGATAACGCATTGAGATAGACAGGCATCACCGAGGTGAGGGTCTTGCCCTCACCGGTCTTCATCTCGGCGATATTGCCGAAGTGCAGCGCCGCGCCACCCATCACCTGCACGTCGTACGGCCGCTGACCGAGCACCCGGGCTGCTGCCTCCCGGCAGACCGCGAACGCCTCGGGAAGCAGGTCGTCAAGGGTCTCGCCGTCGGCGAGGCGCTCCTTGAACTGTTCGGTCATGTCGCGCAACTCGTCGTCGGTGAGGTTGACGTAGTCGTCCTCGATCGAGTTGACGGCGGCGGCTATCGCCTTGAGGCGGCGCACCATACGCCCCTCGCCCGCACGGAGGACCTTTTCCAGAATCGACACGGATCAACGCTCCCCTAGACAGTCTCGAACCATCGTAGGCGTTCCATCGGGCGGATGGTCACTGGTGGCGGTGGTCGACACCCGCGAAACCGACATAACACCTCCGGCTTTCGTTCGCGTCCGGGTTATCTGGTTACGCCATGGGCGAACGATCCGGCACGATGGCCCGGTGGAGCCCGTGGAGATCACCGAGGACGGTCTGCTGCTACGGCCGTGGCGAGCATCCGACGCGGACACCGTGTACCGCGCCTGCCAGGATCCGGCCATCCAGCGCTGGACGGCGGTACCGAGCCCGTACCGGGTCGAAGACGCCCAGAACTTCGTCGGCTCGTACGCCCCGACGGTGTGGGCCACCGGCTCGGGCGCGCCGTTCGCGGTCTGCGACGCCGCGTCCGGGGAACTGCTCGGCTCCTGCGGCCTCATCTCGATCGACCAGGCCCGGCGCAGTGGCGAGGTCGGCTACTGGACCGCTCCCTGGGCTCGGGGACGCGGCGTCGCCGTCCGCGCCACCCGGGCGACAGCCCGATGGGCCTTCGACACGTTGGCGCTACGCCACCTGCTCTGGCGGGCCGAACTCGGCAACCACGCCTCGCGCCTGGTCGCCCTGCGCGCCGGCTTCCGAGTCGAGGGTCGACTACGGTCGGCCCACCGGGCCGCGCCAGGCTGGCGACCGGGATGGATCGGCTCGCTGCTGCCCGAGGAGCTTGCCGGTCCGGGTGCCGACGGCCCGGCCGGGCCGGGCACGCTCCCCGCCCTACGGGCCGCGGTTTTCGGCCGGCCGCAGCCCACCCTCTTCACCAACGCCGCGAAGCACGAAATTCGGTTGCGGCCCATGGACGAGCACGACCTCGACGCGGTCGTGGACACCTGCCGGGATCCGGACACGCTGCGCTGGACGAACGTACCGAAGGACTACGGGCTTGCGGACGCCGAGTCGTTCCTGACGTTCTGCACTGCGGGTTGGGCGGGAGCGACGTCCGCCAGCTTCGTGATCGCCGACCCGTCGGACCGCTATGCCGGCTCCATCGATCTGCGGTTGTCGGACACCGACCCACTGCTCGCCGACGTGGGTTTCATGACCGCACCACACGCGCGGGGCCGGGGTTACCAACCCGCGGCACTGGCGGCCCTCTGCACCTGGGGCTTCGCCGCCCTCGGGCTGGCGCGGGTGGAGTGGCGGGCGAACGTCGGCAACGTCGCCTCCCGACGGGCTGCCGAGAAGGCCGGCTTCGTGCTGGAGGGGACTGCCAGGCGGGCCCTCAACCACCGTGGCGACCGGGTCGACGCCTGGGTGGGCGCACTACTCGCGGAGGATCTGGTGTGACCTGGGGCCGGTGGCCGGGCCGACTCGACGGTCCACGGCCTGCCGCCGACGGACCCACCCGGTTGACACCTGGCCTCGTCGGTCCGTCGGCATCGGCGGCTCGGGGTCGGTCAGACGCCGCCCCCGAGCCCGCCGTCACGGTCAGATGTCCAGCGAGATGATGCCGTAGTCGTAGGCGTGCCGCCGGTAGACGACACTCGGACGGCCGGATTCCTTGTCCTGGAAGAGATAGAAGTCGTGGCCCACCAGTTCCATCTGGAACAGCGCGTCGTCGATGGTCATCGGCTCGGCCGGGTGCACCTTCTCCCGGGCGATGTGCCACGGCTGGTCGTCGGCGTACTCCTCGTCGGGGCGCTCGGCCAACGCGGTGGCGCTGCTGGTCTGCGCGGCGGCGCTGCTGGTCTGCGCGGGGGCGGATAGCGCGGGCAGGTCGGTCACCGGCAGGCCGGCGGTCGCGGCGGCGACCGACAGCGGCGCATGCCGGCCACGGTGCACCCGGCGCCGGTCTGCCGCGCGCCGCAGGCGGGAGTCGAGCTTGGCGATCGCCGAGTCCAGCGCGCTGTAGAAGTCGCTGGTGCAGGCCTCGGCCCGGATCACCGGGCCACGGGAACAGCAGGTGATCTCCACCCGCTGACAGTGATCGGCCTGGCGCGGGTTGCGCTCGTGGAACAGTTCGACATCGACACGAATGAGCTTGTGGTCGTAGCGTTCGATCTTCGCAAGCTTGTCAGCTACGTGCACCCGGTAATGGTCCGGCACTTCGACGTTACGGCCCTTGACCACGATGTCCATGTGACCTCCCTCTTTCGGACGGTCTTCGATCCGGAAATCCGGTCGCGCCCGGGGACGGCCCCGTTCGGCGTCGACCGGTCAGTGCGGCTACGCCTCCTCTCACCGCCAGGGGTGGATGGCTGGCCTTCCTACCCCAGACAGCCAAACGCTAACTCCTGTTGGCCCGACAGTCACCCCTGGTTGCCGGGACTGCCCGGAAAATTTCCACACCTCGTACACGAAAGGGCGAAACGGAAACACGATCGGTTACTGTTGTTGCCTTTTCCGTGTCGTCGCAGCCAGCACTGCGGCGCCGTGCGGCGACAGCCCCCGCTCACTCAGCACCCGACTGATCGCCGCCAGGGTGGCACCGGTGGTGACGATGTCATCGAGCAACACCACCCGAGCCCCCTCGACAACCCCGACCCGACCCGATCGGGCCCGGAAGCCGGCCGCAGCCGCCGCGGCCCGGCCAGCGCTGTCGAGCGTGACCGAATCCGGCCGTGGCAGAGCGCGTACCGCGTGGTGCACTTGCACCCGCCAGCCCGCATCGCGCAACCGACGGGCACAGTGCCGGGCCAACCGGCCCAGATGGTCGCCGTAGCGGGCCCGGGCCGCCGCCGGGGTGTCCGGCACCGGCACCAGCGCCACCGGCCCCACCGGGCCGACCGCCGCGGCGACGACCTCGGCGAGCAACGCACCGAGCGGCCGCGCCAGACCGTGCCGGCCGTGGTCCTTGTACGCCAGCAGGGCCTCCCGAAGCGGCCCGTCATAACCGCCCAGGGCGTGACACTGCGGCAGACCCGGCGGAGCCGGGACCGGCCGCACCGGGCCGGGACGCAGCGCCCGGAGCGCGCGGACGCAGCCCGGGCAGACACCGTGCCGCAGCCCCTGGCGACGTAACCGGCATCCGGCACACTCGGTGGGCAGCACCAGGTCTGCCAGGTCCGCCCAAAGCCCGCCCGTCATGGCTGTTCAGTAGAGGAAGACGGGCGCGGTGGGGTTGCCTGGCCGTACCCCCGTCGGCGGCGGCGTCACGTCCTGGACCTGGTCCCGGTTGATACGGTCGAACGGGTTGCTGCGGTAGGCGACCCCGTTGGCTTCGTACATGAACGAGCCGGCCAGCGGGGAGCGCTCAGCAACGGCCGGGTACGCGGCAAGGTGGTCGACCTGACTGCCCGTGTCCTCCCGCAACGGAGTCTCCAAGGCACCGTCCACGCTCACGTCGTAGATCGCCGGTCGGCCGGCCGCGCCGGCCACCAGCAGGCGGTTCGCCGCCGACCAGTCCACCGCGGTGGCGTCGCGCAGCGAGCTGACCAACCGCCGGGCCGGGCCGACGGTGGGTACCCCACCCTCCCAGTTGATCGCGGCGACATGCAGCGCACCGTCGACGATGAGCGCGAGCCGGTGCCCGTCCAGGGCCGCCGCCACCGCGGTGACCTGGCCCGGCAGGCCAAGCTGTACCTGGCGCGTCACCGCCTGACCGTCGAAACGGTACAACCGGCCGTCGGCAACCACCAGCCCGGCCGGGCCGGCCCCGTCGCTGCGGATCCAGACCGGGCGGCTCATCGCGGCGTACCTGTTGGTATCGGTGGTGAGGGTCTGCACCTCACCACCACTGCGCCCGACTGCCAGCCGCTGCCGTCCGTCCTCACCAGCCACCACAACCGCGACCAGGACGTCGGTGCCGACTCGGCGCAGCCCGGCGGAGAGGATGTCGTGATTCACCTCAGGTGCCAGCGGCACCGAGCCGGCGGCCTCGCCGGCCACGGTGAGCGCATGGATGGCCCCCTCGTAGACGCAGTACCGACGCGCGCTGACCTCGACCAGGTCCAGCGGATTCACTCTGCGTTGCTCCGCGAGGTCGATCACCTTGCGGGACTGGTTGAGGATCTTCACCTCCACGGTGCCGTGCAGTTCCCTCAGGGACCATGCCACCTGGGTGCCGAACTGCTCCAGCCGCCGCTCGTCGGCGCCCGGCATGTCGAGGTTGACCTCCCACCGGCCATCCGAGCCGGTGGCATTGTTGATCATTTCGGTACGGTCGGGAAGGCCGGAGACACCGAAACGCAGCCAGTCCGACGGGCCGGCGGTCAGCCAGCGGATAACCTCGCTGACCCGCCGCTCGGGCGGTACGGCCGAGGAAAGATAGCGCTGGTCGGGGACGAGTCGGGTGCGGTCGGAGTTCCAGAAGTAGATGGCCTCGGCCTGGTAGTACCGGCGCAGCGCGTCGTCACTGAGCAGTAACACGTTCGGCGGGTCACTGACGTAGTAGCCGGCGTCGTCCTCACCCACCGGACCGGCACTGATCAACCGGAACTCGTACGTCGACTCGGTAGCCACCGGCGGCACCAGCATCCCGTTGGCGCGCAGCAGGCCAACCTGCTGCACGCTGATGGTCACCTTCATGCTGTCCACGTCCGGTTCGATCACCGGGTCGTCGGCGAGCCGCACCACCGACAGCGCCACCTCGCTGCCCTGCTTGTCCGGCAGCACGTCGCGTTCCGCGGTCGCGACGAACCGTTTGACCCGCTCGTACGCCCGGTCCGGCTCGCCAGCCGCAGCAGCCAGGAAGTTGCGCACGAACGCCTCGGCGTCGCCGCCGCTGGCCTCCCGGGTCGGAGGCTCGGTGCCGCGCCCCAGCGACCAGTTCGTCTCCGCAGCCGGCCCACGCTGCTCGATGTGCACCTCGCTGCGGTCGGGAATTCCGCAGCCGACGGCGACGCCCAGGACCAGCACCCCGGCGAGGACTCCGGTCAGCAGCCGCCGCGTCACGAGCCCACCTCCGCGCGCCGCTGTTCGGTCGGCTGCACCGCGTCCGGGGCCGGACCGACGGCGAGCGTGCCGGCCGGGCCCGGGCCGATGGCCAGCAGCCCCCCGGCTGGCACGCCGCCGAACGGCAGCGCGACGTCAGCCGGTACCAGCCGCAGCGGCGAAGTGGTCAGCCGGTCCCCGGCACGTGCCGGAAGGGTCAGCCGGAACTGCGCGCCCTGCCCCGGCGCGCCCCACGCCTCGAGCCAGCCACCATGCAGTCGGGCGTCCTCCAGGCTGATCGACAGCCCCAACCCGGTACCGCCGGTCTGTCGCGCCCGCGACGGGTCCGCCCGCCAGAACCGATTGAAGACCAGCTTCTCCTCGCCCGGCTTCAGCCCGACTCCGTGGTCGCGGACGGTCAGCGCGACCGCGGTCTCGTCCACCCCCAGCGTGATCCGTACCGGCTGGCCCTCACCGTGCTCGACGGCGTTGCCGACCAGGTTTCGCAGCACCCGTTCCACCCGTCGCGGGTCGATCTCGGCGATCACCGGGGCCGCCGGGACATCCAGCTCGATGGTCACACCTACCCGCTCGGCAAGGCCGGTGAGCCGGTCAGCGACCCGGTGGACCACCGGTACCAGGTCGGTCGGCTCGGCGTCGAGCACGGCGAAACCCGCGTCGAACCGGCTGATCTCCAGCAGGTCGGTCAGCAGTTCCTCGAAGCGGTCCAGTTCGGCCTGGAGCAGCTCAGCGCTGCGCGCCACCGCCGGATCGAACTCGTCGCGTTCAGCGAAGATCAGGTCAGCGGCCATCCGTACCGTGGTCAGCGGGGTCCGCAGTTCGTGCGACACGTCGGAGGTGAACCGGCGCTGCAACCGGGACATCTCCTCCAGCCGCAGAATCTGTCGCTGCAGGTTGGTGGCCATCTGGTTGAACGATGCCGCGAGCAGCGCCAGGTCGTCCTCGCCGTTGACGACCATCCGCTGGTCGAGCAGGCCGGCCGAGAGCCGTTGGGCGGTCCGGGCAGCCACCCGTACCGGGAGCACCACCAGCCGGGTCACCAACGCGGCGAGCAGGCCCAGCAACAGCACCAGGGCGACCCCGGTGGCCACCACGGTGGCCCGTGCCTGCGCGGCAGTGGTGTCCTGCAGGGTCAGCGGCACGAAATAGTAGAGCTCCACCTGACCGAACCGGGTCGGCACCGGCGAGCCGTAGACGAGGTATTTCGTCTCGGCGTCCCCGGTGAGCCGGCCGGTGCGGATCTGGTTGGCCACGTTGCCGTCGGCGACCGCAGCGCGCAGCTCTGGGCTGATCAGGGGCCGGACGTTCACCGACGGTGAGGTGCGGGCCTCGATCACCCCCGGCCAGTTGTCCGCCGTGAGGGCCACCACCACCCCGCTGTTCTGCTGGGGGTCACCGCCGGCGAGGTAGTTGACCGTGCCGTCGATCGTCTCCTGGAGCTGGGCCTCCTGGGGCTGGCTGTAGAGGCTGAACTGTTTGGCTGCGTACTCCGCACCGTTGAGCAGCCGCAACTGGACATCGGTCTTGGCGTTTTCGAGCAAGATGCTCGTGATCTTGTCCGCGACCAGGTAGGCGAAGCCCCCGACCAGCAGGCTAGACGTCACCAACGTGATGGTCACCACCCGTACCTGCAACGACCGACGCCAGGTCTGGTGCAGCCTCGTCACTGATCGGGCCAGCCGGCCCGTCACCCCACGCCACAGGTTCCGCCCGGCGCCGTCGCGGCGGGAGGTCGGGTCAAGATCGGGGATCGGGGAGGTGGTCACAGTGCGGCCAAGGCTAGCCGGTACCCGCCTTGTAGCCCACGCCGCGAACGGTGAGGATGACTTCGGGCCGCTCCGGATCTGGTTCGATCTTGGCGCGCAGCCGCTGTACGTGCACGTTAACCAGCCGGGTGTCCGCCGCGTGCCGGTATCCCCAGACCTGCTCCAACAGCACCTCCCGGGTGAACACCTGACGCGGTTTGCGGGCGAGCGCTACGAGCAGGTCGAACTCCAGCGGCGTCAGCTTCACCTCCTCACCGTTGCGGCTGACCGTGTGCGCCGGCACGTCGATGGTGATCTGGTTGCCGGGCGGGCCGATGGTGAGCAGCTCCGGCGCGGCGTCCTCACCGCGGCGCAGCCGAGCCCGCATCCGCGCCACCAGCTCCTTCGGCTTGAACGGCTTGACCACGTAGTCGTCGGCGCCCGACTCCAGACCGAGCACGACATCGACCGTGTCGCTCTTGGCGGTCAGCATCACGATCGGCACTCCGGACTCGCCCCGGATCGCCCGCGCCACGTCTATGCCGCTCATTCCGGGCAACATCAGGTCAAGCAGGACGATGTCGGGCCGATTGTCACGGAACGCGGCCAACGCCCGTTCTCCGTCCGCCACGAACGAGGGCATGAATCCTTCACTGCGCAGCACGATGCCGAGCATCTCGGCGAGCGCAGGGTCGTCGTCGACCACCAGTACCCGGGCTCTCATGGGGTTAATGGTTCCATCCCGTCAGTTCGGTGGGCTCGCGTCACCCGCACGCTACTGCCGTCAGGTGGGCCGTGCCCAGCACCGCGCGGTCGTACCGCCCACACGTGCCACCCGGGGCGGGTCCGCACCCTGGACGACGGCACGTGTCAACATGATCCCCGGACGCGTCGCAGCGCGCCACCACCACCGCCTCACCAGGAGTACGCGTGCCCGGAACAGGCCCGACCGTCGTACTCCCCGGTCGCCCGCTCACCGTCGGGGAGCTGTTCGACTCCGCGGTCCTGCTGCTGCGCGGGCAGGCGTCGATCCTGCTCCCGCTCGCCACCGTGCTGACCGCCGCCGAACAACTCGTGCTGCTGCCCCTACGGACTGCAGTGGGGGCCACCGGGCCGCTGTGGTGGGCGTCCGACTTCGGCGATCTTGAAATCTTCTGGTTCCTGCTCGCCCTCGGCGCGGCAACCGAAGCGATGATCATTCTGCTGCTCGGCAACCCGGCCGGACGCGCCGCCGCCCACGCACTCGTCGGCCGCCGCTTCACCGCCTCCGACGCGTGGGGCTCCGGTGGCCGCTGGGGCGCCACCGCCCTGCTCTGCGCCGCCGTCGGCGCCATCATGCTGCTCGCGTCCCTGCTGGGCCCGGTCTGGTTCCTCGGGTTCGCGCTGTCGGGCGCGGTGGCCTCGACCCTCGCGGTCGACCGGGTCGCACCGGTACGCGCGGTCAAACGCTCCGTCGCGCTCGCGTTGCGCCACGGCGGACGGGCCGCCGCGCTGCGGACACTCGCCTACCTCATCTGGTGGATCATCCGGGTCGGGCTCAGCTGGGGGACGTTCACCGGACTGACCGCACTGGGCCTGATCCCCCAAAGCTGGGCCGCAGCCGCCGCGATGCTGGTCTGGACGGCCGTCAACGCGGTCGCCTACGCCGCGCTGGCCTGCCTCGACGCGGTCGCGCACCTGGAGACCCGCATCCGCAGCGAGGGCCTGGACATCCGGCTCGCCCGCGCCTGCGGCGCACCGCGTACCACGGAACTGCTGGTGACCGGCGGATGAGCTTCAGCCGATGGTGGACCGAGACCATCGCCGCCCTCGGCGACCACCTGCCGCTGCCACTGGCCGCACTGCTGCTGGTGCTGGCCACCGCGCTCACCGCGACCGCCTGGTACACCTTCCCTGCCTGGCTGCCCCGCCGACGTCCCTCCCCACACCGACGCCGCGCCACCAGGGTCGGGGAACATACCGCGCAGACCACTCCGTCGGCCCTCGACATCCCACCGCCGGCCGCCGGTCCGGTCGGCACCGCCCCGGCGGCCGACCGGTTGGCCGCCGAGGGCCGCTACGCCGAGGCGGTCCGCGAGCGGCTACGGGTCATGTTCCACCAACTCACCGACCGGCACGTGGTGCAGGTCCGACCCGGCATGACCGTCGCCGAGGTGGTCGCCGAAGCCGCCGTCAACCATCCGCCGGCCGGGCCGCCGCTGACCGCCGCAGCCGACATCTTCTCGCAGGTGTGGTACGCCCGCCGCCCGGCCACCACCGAGCACGATCACCAGATGCGCGACCACGCACTTCAGCTCGGGGACCTGCTCGAGGCGACCGCACCACGCCAGGGCGACGACCGGTGAACACACCCGTGCGCCACCACCGGATCATGATTCCGGTCCTGGTGGGGATGGTGCTGCTGGCCATCACCCTTGTCACCCGTGAGATCGACCAGTCGGACCAGACCGACCGGGGCTTCCTCTCCCCCGTGGTGACCGGCGAGCACGGGGGCAGTCGGCTCGCCGCGAGCCTGCGCGGACGCGGGGTGCTGGTGCAGCGGGAGACCGACACGCTCCGGGCGTTGCTGGCGACCCGACCCGGCCCGGCCACCCTGTTCGTCCCGGCACCCGAGTTGCTGCATCCACGCACCGTCAGCTACCTGGGTCTGTTGCCCGGAGGCACCCGGCTGGTGTTGGTCGACCCGCCCCGGCGGGTGCTGGCCGCCGCCGGACTGCCGTTGCGCCCGACAGACCGGCGGTGGGCGACCCAGGTCGTGTCGCCGCACGGCGTCGACCGGCCCTGCCCACTGGCCGAGGTCGCACCGGACGCCACCGCCGCCGTCGCCCGCCAGCGGTACGCACCGACCGGCGCCCCCGGCAGCGTCGATCTCTGCTATGCCGGAGGTCTGGCCCGCCTACCCGGAGCTGCCGAGAGCGTGGTGGTGGGTGCCAGCGACCCGTTCCGCAACGGCCGGATCGGCGAGTGGAACAACCTCGCCTTCGCCGCCGGACTGCTCGCCACCTCCGGGCGGGTGGTCTGGCTGGATCTGGACGGCCCCGCACCCCCGCCACCCGAACGCAGCCCTGCCGCGACCCGGCCCCAGTCGGACCGCGACGACGGCCTGGACGGATCCGACGGTCAAGGGGACCCGGACCACGAAGGCAACGACGCAACGGCACCGGAGGGCCGTCCGGACGGACCGGAACCCGGACTCGGCGGACGAGCCACAGCCGGGGAACCGAACCCGCTCTGGTCCGCTTTTCCGCCCTGGTTCTGGGCGTTGCTGCTGCAACTCGGCTTTGCGGCACTGCTGATGGCCATCGGTCGGGCCCGTCGACTCGGCCCACCCACGCCGGAGCCGTTGCCGCTGTCCGTGCCCGCCGCCGAGACCGTGCTCGGCCGAGGCCGGCTCTACCAGCGGGCGCAGGCCAGGGAGAGCACCGCCCGGGTGCTCCGGACCGCTACGCTCGCCCGGCTGGCACGACGCCTGCACCTGCCCGCCGAGACACCACCGGCCGCCCTCGCCGCCACGGTGGCCGCCGACACCGGTGACCGTCCCACCACCATCCACGAGCTGCTCTACGGCGACACGCCGCGAACCGACCGGCACCTGCTGGAACTGGCCGATGGCCTGGACCGCGTCACGCGTTCGCTGAGCCGGTCCGACCCGCCGGCGCTCGCCGGTGAGTCGAGGTCCACCCCGTCCGCAGCCGACCCGCCCACCCCGCACCGGCTGCCGAAACCCCGATCCGAAGGAGACCCCCGGTGACCCGACCCACGATGACCGTGGACCCGCTGGCCGCCGACCCGACCCGGGCCGCGTTGCATCGGCTACGCGCCGAGGTGGCCAAGGCGGTCGTAGGTCAGGATGGCGTGGTCACCGGGCTGATCGTCGCCCTGCTCTGCCGTGGTCACGTGCTGCTGGAAGGGGTGCCGGGGGTCGCCAAGACGCTGCTGGTGCGTACCGTGGCCGCCGCGCTGGACCTGACGTCACGCCGGGTGCAGTTCACGCCGGACCTGATGCCCGGCGACGTCACCGGATCGATGGTGTTCGACGCGCGAACCGCCGCGTTCACCTTCCGCGAAGGGCCGGTCTTCACCAACCTGCTGCTCGCCGACGAGATCAACCGGACGCCACCGAAAACCCAGTCCGCACTGCTGGAGGTGATGGAGGAAAGGCAGGTCACCGTCGAGGGCGAGCAGCGCGTGCTACCCGACCCGTTCATCGTCGCCGCCACCCAGAACCCGGTGGAGTACGAGGGCACCTACCCGCTGCCGGAGGCCCAACTGGACCGGTTCCTGCTCAAGCTCACCGTGCCGTTGCCCAGCCGGGACGAGGAGCTGGGCGTGCTGCGAGCCCACCACGGCGGCTTCGATCCCAGGAACCTGACCGCTGCCGGCGTACGCCCGGTAGCGGACGCGGCCGAACTCGCCGCCGCGCGGGCGGCGGTGGGCCGGGTGCACGTCGCCGACCAGCTGCTCGGCTACGTGGTCGACCTGTGCCGGGCCACCCGCGCCACCCCGGCACTGGAACTGGGCGCCTCGCCGCGCGGTGCGACAGCCCTGCTCGGCACCGCAAAGGCGTGGGCGTGGTTGAACGGACGCGATCACGTGGAGCCCGACGACGTCAAGGCGATGGCGCGACCCACCCTGCGGCACCGGCTACGCCTACGGCCCGAGGCCGAGTTCGAGGGCGCCGGTGTCGATCCGATCCTCGACACGGTGCTGAACACCGTGCCGACGCCACGATGACCTGGCGGGTGGCGGCGCTGGTCGCGGTGGGTGCGTTGACGCTGCCGCTGTGGCCGGCACCCTTCGTCGGGGTGGTGGTGATGGCCGCTGTGGTACTGCTGCTGGTCGTCGTCGACGTCACGCTCGCCGCTCCGCTGAGAACACTGACCGCCGAACGCGCCGGTGAACGGACCGTACGATTCGGTGGCACCGCCATCGTCGACCTCCACCTGCACAACGGTTCCCACCGGCCACTGCGGGCCGTGGTCCGTGACGCCTGGGTGCCGTCGGCCGGGGCCCGGCCCGAAGTGCCGCCGACCCGGCTGGTGCGCGCCGCACCCGGTGCGGTGCTCACGCTACCCAACCACCTCACTCCCACCCGGCGGGGAGACCGACCTGCAGTGGCGCTGACCGTCCGCTCGTTCGGGCCGCTCGGGCTGGCGTTCCGGCAGCGGGACGGTCGGCCCGCCACGCCACCGTGGACCGTACGGGTGCTACCCCGTTTCGACTCTCGGCGACACCTGCCGGAGCGGCTGTCGCGGCTGCGCGTCATCGACGGCAGCCAACCGGGCCGGGGACGAGGGCCGGGCGCCGAGTTCGACGCGTTACGGGAGTACGTGTCCGGCGACGACGTACGCTCCATCGACTGGCGAGCCAGCGCCCGACGGGCCGAGGTACTCGTCCGCACCTGGCGTCCGGAGCGGGACCGGCAGCTGATCTGCGTACTGGACACCGGGCGTACCTCGGCGGTACGGGTCGGCGACGAACCACGGTTGGACGCCTCCATCGAGGCGGCGCTGTTGCTCGGCGCACTGGCGACGCGGGCCGGCGACCGGGTGGACGTGCTCGCGGTGGACGCGATCACCCGGGCCTCGGTCGGTGGTGTCGAACGACCGGGCCAGTGGAGCCGGCTGGCGCACGCGTTGGCCCCGCTGCAACCCGCGCTGGTGGAGACCGACTTCCGGCTGATCGCCGGCGAGCTGCTCCGACCGTACCGTCCGCGGAGCCTGGTCGTGCTGCTCACCGCCCTGGAACCCGGTGCGCTCGGCGAGGGCCTGCTGCCGGTTCTGCCACGGTTGGCCGCCCGACACCGGGTGTTGGTGGCCGCGGCGCAGGATCCGGTGCTGGCCAGCCTCACCTCCGTAGCCCCGCGGAACCCGGCGGACGCGTACGCCGCGGCAGCCGCCTGGCGTACGTTGGCCGACGGCGACCGCCTCACCCGGACACTCACCCGCCACGACGTCACAGTGGTGGACGCCCCCGCCACCCACCTGGCCCCGGCCCTGGCCGACGCCTACCTGACTCTCAGATCCCCATCCACCCCACCCCGGCCGTGGGGGCCGAGAAGAAGGACGTAGGCGAGGAAGGCCAGCCAGGTGGTGACGCCTATGGCGACGCGTAGGGCGGTCGGCAGCGGAGCGGGGGTGACGAAGGCCTCGATCGCCGCCGAGACGGCGAAGAGGGCGACCAGGCCCACCGCTACCAGAACGCCGTCGCGTCCTGCCCGGGTCACCGCCTGCCCTCGGGTCAACTGCTCCGACGGTGCGATCCACGCCCACCCGACACGCAGCCCGACTCCGGCCGCGACGAACACCCCGGTCAGCTCCAACAGCCCGTGCGGGGTGATCAGGCCGAAGAAGACGTCGCCCCGGCCGTAGGAGACCATCACTCCACCGACCACACCGATGTTCATCGCGTTCTGCCAGAGCAGGTAGCCGACGGGCACGATCAGCACCCCCGCCGCCAGACACTTCGCTGCCAGCCACGCGTTGTGCGTCCACAGGTGGAAGGCGAACGTCGGTGCCGAGAACTCCGTGTAGTAGCCGGCGAAGCCGGACTCGACCAGCTTGGCGGCCTCGTCGTCGCCGACGAACGCCGCCGCCGTCTCCGGATCGTCCGCCACGAACCACATCAGGGCGAAAGTGAGCAGGGTGAAAGTGGTCGCCACCGCACACCACCACGGTGCCGCCCGCCAGATCGCACCGGGCAGGCCCACCAGCAGGAATCGTCGTATGTCCGGCCAGAAGTGACGGGGCCGACCGGTCAGCCGCGCCCGCCCCCGCAACACGGTCTGGGACAGCTCACTCACCAGCGCCGGGTCCGGCGAGCGGCTACGCAGCACCGACAGTTGAGTGGTGGCCCGCTGGTAGAGCGCGACCAGCTCGTCGACCTCGGCCGGGTCGAGCCGACGCTGATCCGAGAGCTGTTTCAGCCGGCGCCACTGCCCGCCGTGCTCCGCGACGTACGCGTCGACATCCACCAGCCACCTCCGATCGCGCGATCATAGTGTTCACTGTCGGGGTGAGCACAGCGGCGCGAGCGTGGGCTGCCCCGAACTGGGGTGACGCCGGGCTGGTCAGCGGCGAAGGTGTCGAGTTGGATGTCCGTGCCGCCCGGATCGGCTCCCGCGCACTCGCTCTCCTGCTCGACGTGCTGGTGCAGCTGGTGGCCGGGCTGCTCCTCGCCGCGCTCACCGGTCTGGTCCTGGCAGCTCTGCCGTACGGGGTCCTCGACGCGGCGATGGAACGAGCCCTGCTCACCGTCGGGCTGGTGCTGCTGCTGGTCGGCTATCCGGTGCTCTGCGAACAGTTCAACGACGGGCGCACACCGGGCAAGGCGGCGGTCGGGCTACGGGTGGTGAGCCTCGACGGCGCCCCAGTCGGGTTCCGGCAGTCGCTGACCCGGGCGCTCGTCGGAGTCGCCGTGGAGTGGCCGGGGCTGGTGTTGCCCCTACTGTCCTGGGCGGTCGGACTGACCGTGATGCTCAGCGACACCCGGGGCAGGCGTCTCGGTGACCTGGCGGCGGGCACCCTAGTGGTGCACACCCGCCCCGCGACGAGGTGGCGGCCGGTCCCGGCGGTCGCGCCGGAGCTGACCGGTTGGGCGTCCTCGCTGGATCTGAGCCGGCTGGACGGGGAGCTGGCGCTGGCCGTCCGGCAGTACCTGGCCAGGGCCGACGATTTCAGCCAGCCGGCGCGCGACGAGTTGGCCCGGCTGCTGTGGCGGCAGGTCGCCGCGGCGACCTGCCCGCCGCCACCGGACGGGCAGCCGGAGGTGACGTACCTGACCGCCGTCATGACCGAGCGGCATCGACGGGCCCGCCGCCTGCTCGCCGGTGAACGTACGCTCACCGAGGCGCTGTGGCCGCAGCTTCGGAGCGTGCCGCCCGACGATCCACCTGGGAGATCGACATGAGGGGACTCGGACCGTGGCTGACGGTGCTGGCGGTGGTGCTGCTGCTCAGCGCGCTGCGGCTGCGCACCCTGGCGGCACTGGTGTCGGTGGCATGGTTGCTCTGGTGTGTCTGGACCTGGATCCGTCCCACCCGCCACCGCCGTCCACGCTGACCCACGTCACGATCACCTCCGGGCCCGGCCGCTACGCGGTCGGCCCCGGAGGTGACGGCGCCGCTCAGTAGCGGTAGTGGTCCGGCTTGAACGGGCCCTCCACGGCGACGCCAAGGTAGGCGGCCTGCTCCTTGCTGAGCGTCGTCAGCTTCGCGCCGAGCGCGTCGAGGTGCAGCCGGGCGACCTTCTCGTCGAGGTGTTTGGGCAGCACGTACACGCCGGTCGGGTACTCGTCGGTCTTGGTGTACAGCTCGATCTGGGCGATCGTCTGGTTGGCGAACGAGTTGGACATGACGAAGCTGGGGTGCCCGGTGGCGTTGCCGAGATTCAGCAGGCGGCCCTCGGACAGCACGATGATGGCGTGACCGTCGTCGAACGTCCAGAGGTCGACCTGGGGCTTGATGTTCTCCCGGGTGACATCGGGACGCTTCGCCAGACCCGCCATGTCGATCTCGTTGTCGAAGTGGCCGATGTTGCCGACGATGGCCTGGTGCTTCATCCGGGCCATGTGCTCGTTGGTGATGACGTCGTAGCAGCCGGTCGCGGTGATGAAGATGTCGGCCTGCTCGACGACGTCGTCCAGGGTGGCGACCTGGTAGCCGTCCATCGCCGCCTGAAGTGCGCAGATCGGATCTACTTCGGTCACCACGACCCGGGCACCCTGGCCGCGAAGTGACTCGGCGCAGCCCTTGCCCACGTCGCCGTAGCCCATCACCACGGCCATCTTGCCGCCGATCAGGGTGTCGGTGGCCCGGTTGATGCCGTCGATGAGCGAGTGCCGGCAGCCGTACTTGTTGTCGAACTTGCTCTTGGTCACCGAGTCGTTGACGTTGATCGCCGGGAAGAGCAGCGTGCCGGAGCGGTGCATCTCGTAGAGCCGGTGCACCCCGGTGGTGGTCTCCTCGGTGACCCCCTTGATGCCGGCGGCGATCCGCGTCCACCGTTGGCCGTCCGCAGCCAGCGAGCGGTGCAGGACGTCGAGGATGACCGCGTACTCCTCGGAGTCGGCGGACTCGACCGGCGGCACGGACCCGGCCTTCTCGAACTCGGCGCCCTTGTGAACGAGCAGCGTGGCGTCGCCACCGTCGTCCAGGATCATGTTCGGGCCGTCCCCGTCCGGCCAGTCGAGCACCTGCTCGGTGCACCACCAGTACTCTTCGAGAGTCTCGCCCTTCCAGGCGTACACCGGGACTCCTGACGGAGCTTCGACGGTGCCCTCCGGGCCTACCACCACCGCCGCGGCGGCATGGTCCTGGGTGGAGAAGATGTTGCACGACGCCCAGCGGACCTGCGCGCCGAGCGCGACCAGGGTCTCGATCAGCACGGCGGTCTGGATGGTCATGTGCAGCGACCCTGTGACCCGCGCCCCGGCGAGCGGCTGCGCGTCGGCGAACTCACGCCGGATCGCCATCAGGCCGGGCATTTCGTGCTCGGCGAGGCGGATCTCCTTACGCCCGAACTCGGCGAGCGACAGATCCGCCACCTTGAAGTCGCCCTCGGCGAGAGTGCGCGGCCGGGCCTCGGACGACGTACCACTTACGGACACCGGGAGGGTGCTGGTCATGAAAGCTCCTGTCGGACGATGGTGCTGCGCAACCTCCCACCTTACGCGCGTTGACGGTGGCCGGGCGGGCCAGTCACGGACAGCGCACGGGGCGGCCGGTGTGGACGTGTGCCGTCCAACGCCGCCCGCCCCGCGCATCCCCCCGGTTTGGTTCCCCCGCGCGTTCTCGGACCATCGTCGCGATAACGCTACGCACCCATAGAGTCACACTAAGCAAGTTGCAAGTCAAGTCATTCCGGAAAATTCGGGCTCATCGGTCGGCGAAGATCGGAATTCGACTCGCAACGGTCTCAGGCCAAGCCAGTCGAGGCGATATACGTCTCACCCTCCCCGGTGACCGTGAGTGCACCGGCTGCGGCCGGCCCGACCCCGGCCCGGCCGGGCCCGAGGGTCACCGACGCCGAACCGTCGGTCACGGTGATCCGACCCGCGGTACACAGCACCACCCGCGGGCCCGCCACCGCCAACGTCACCTCGCGTCGCCCGTCTCCGACGGTCACCCGGTGCAGGGCGAAATCGTCCACCGGCACCGCCCAGGTCACCACCCCGCCAGCGACCTCCCGTGGTGCGACCACCGGCCGGTCGAGCACCTCGAAACGAAGCACCCGCAGCAGTTCGGCCACGTCCACATGCTTCGGGGTCAACCCGCCCCGCAACACGTTGTCGCTGGCGGCCATCACCTCCACACCGATGCCCCGCAGGTAGGCGTGCAGGTTCCCCGCCGGCATCCAGATCGCCTCACCGGGGTTGAGTCGCACCCGGTTGAGCAGCAACGCGACAAGCACTCCAGGATCGGCCGGGTACGCCTCGGCCAGCAGCGCCACCAGGTCCGCGTCCGGGCCGTCAGCACCCCGGGCCGCCGCCACCAAGCCGGCACGCTCCGCCGTCGGCCATTCCAACAGCCTACGTACCGCCTCGGCGAGCCCCGCCGGCCCGCCGGCCAACGCGTCGATCACCGGGCGTAGTTCCGGTACGCCCAACGCGGCGAGCGCCCGCACCGAGGCGCCAGGCTCCCGGAACCCGCAAAGCGCCTCCATCGGCCCGAGCGCCACCAGCAGCTCCGGCTTGTGGAAGGGATCGACGTAGTTGCGGTGTGCACCGGAGCGGAGCTGTTCGGCGGCGTGGCCGGTCCGCGCCTGCTCGGCGTCCGGATGCGCCTGAAGGCTCAGTGGGGCCGCCGCGGCCAGCACCTTGAGCAGGAACGGCAGTCGGGGCCCGAACCGGTCGAGTACCGGCCGGCCGAGCCACCGGACGGGCTCGGCGGCGAGTACCTCGGTGAGGGCGACCCGTTCACCGTCACGCTCGACGGCGGCCGGCGCGGACGGATGCGCCCCCAACCACAGCTCCGCCTCGGGCGCCACGCTCGGTGCCGGCCGCCCCTGCAGTTCGGCGAGCGCCGACCGGGAACCCCACGCGTAGTTCCTGATCGGCCCGTGCAGTGCCTCCACCGGTCAGCGCCCAGCGTGCCCGGACATGCTGACCGACCCGACCACGATGAGCCTCGACGACGACCGACCCGCCGACCGCGGAGACACCACGTCCGTCCCGGCGATGCCGGCGCCGACCAGCGACGCGGCGGTGATCACCTCGGGGCCACCCTGCGTGCTCACTGGTTGGCCAGTTCCTTCATCTCGGTGATCGCCGGCACCGCCATCGGATCCAGGCCGTGCGCCAACGCGAGGTAGATCGACGCGAAGTCCGGCACCGCCACCAGCGAAGCGAGCCGCTCCAGTGCCGAACCACCCTCGGCGGTGACCACGTCGCACCGGACGCCCCGCCGCTCGGCGAGAGTCTGCACCGCATCCGCGCGCCGCTCCTCGACGGCCAAGGGCTCGTCGGCGTCGTCATCGGCGTTGAGGCCACCGTCACGCAGCAGCACCAGCCGCAGGCGGGTACCTTCGCCCTCCGACTCGTCGGGATCGGCGAAGATGTCCCGCTCCCCCTCGGCGAGGCCACCGAAAACACCGTCGAGGAGTCCGACGCGGCCCCGACCGGCCTCGCCGAGCGCGCCGGTGACCACCGGATACCGGGCGTTCGCCGACAAGGTGTCGCCGAAACGACGGGCGGCGACCGAGGCCAACGGCGACGAGCCCCACACGATCGGAACCGACCCGGCCAGCCCGAGGGCCAGGGACTTCGCCGGATTGACGAAGGACTCCGCCGTCGGGCGACTACGATCCGCGTCGGCGTCCAGCCGGGCCGCCGTCTCGGCCAGGTCCGCCTCGTTGACCTTGACCAGCCCGAGCGCCCGGGCGGCCAGCAGGACCGGCACGGTCAGCCCCCAGAGACTGGCCCGCGCAGGTGCCCGCCGGGGCACCGGGATGAACGGGGCGCGGGCCCGCTCGGCGACCGAGTGAAGTTGCGAGTCCGCCGGGCCGACCGCCACCAGGCGGGCGCCCCGGCGGTGGGCAGCCTCCGCCGCGCCCAACGCCTCCGGGCTGCGGCCCGAAGCGCTGATCGCGATCACCACGTCCGCCGCGCCGACCCAGCCTGGTACACCGGCGCTGCGGTGTGCGATGACCGGAACCGGGCAGCGCGGCCCGGCGACCGTTGCCAGCACGTCACCGGTACGTCCGGCGGTGCCGATGCCGGCGATCACCACCGCCCGGGGACGACCCTCGTCGGCGAGCACGGAGAGATTCGCCTCGGCGGCCAGGGCCGCCGACTCGCGTACCTGTGCGCCTGCCGACGCGGTGTGGCGCAACATGCCACCCGGATCGCGCTCGGCGAGGGCCTGCGGGTCGTCGAGCAGTCTTTCGTCGGCGTTGCGGTGTCCGCTGACGCCGGCCGTCCCCTCGATCACGATCCCTCCGCAGGGCCACGCGCCTCGTCCAGCAGCAGCACCGGCACGTCGTCGCGGACCTCGAAGATCCGGCCACACTCGGTGCAGGTCAGCGTCTGGTCCGGCGCCCTGTAGGTGAGCGGGGCATGGTGTGTGTCCGGGCAGGCGAGGATTTCCAGCAACTGCGGATCGAGGGCCACTGCGCGGCTCCTTCCACGGGGCGGCTTCACCGGTCGGGGGTGCCGACCGGCGCGGGCGATCTTATCGGCGAACCACGTCCAGCACCTCGTCACGCAGCGCGGTCATCCGCCCGGCGCTCGGTGCCTCGACGTTGAGCCGCAGCAGCGGCTCGGTGTTCGAAGCGCGCAGGTTGAACCACGCCCCGTCAGGAAAGCGCAGGGTGAGCCCGTCCATCTCGTCGGCGTCGGCGTCCGGGTACGCGGCGCGTACCTCGGCAACCTTCGCCGCCTGGTCCGCCACCGTCGAGTTGATCTCGCCGGAGGCGACGTACCGCTCATACTCGGCGGCCAGCGTGGACAGCGGCAGCGGCTGCTCACCGAGCGCCGCCAGCGTGTGCATCGCCGCCAGCATCCCGGTGTCGGCGAACCAGAAGTCCCGGAAGTAGTAGTGCGCCGAATGCTCCCCCCCGAAGACCGCGTTGGTACGCGCCATCTCGGCCTTGATGAAGGAGTGGCCCACCCGGGCCACCACCGGCTCACCGCCGTGCTCGCGGATGATCTCGGGCACCGCGCTGGAGGTGATCAGATTGTGGATCACCGTCGAACCGGGATGCTTGGCCAACTCCCGAGCAGCCACCAACGCGGTGATCGCCGACGGCGAGACCGGCTCACCGCGCTCGTCGACCACGAAGCACCGGTCGGCGTCCCCGTCGAACGCCAGACCGATGTCCGCGCCGTGCGTCACCACCGCGCGTTGCAGGTCGACCAGGTTGGCCGGATCCAACGGGTTGGCCTCGTGGTTGGGGAACGTCCCGTCCAGTTCGAAGTACAACGGCACGATCCGCAGCGGCAGAGCCGCCAGGGCGACGTCGCCGAGCACACTCGGCACGGTGTGTCCACCCATCCCGTTGCCGGCGTCGACCACCACGGTCAGCGGCCGGATGCCGCGAAGGTCCACCAGTGTGCGCAGGTGTGCCGCGTAGTCGGGCAGCAGATCGCGCCGCTGGGTCGGTGCGGTCGGCTCACCGAGGGGTTCGTCCTTGTCGAGCAGGGCCTGGGCCCGGTCACGCACCTCGGCCAGGCCGCTGTCCTGTCCGACGGGACGCGCACCGGCGTGGCACAGCTTGATGCCGTTGTACTGCGCCGGGTTGTGACTCGCGGTGAACATCGCCCCGGGCAACCCGAGCGCACCAGAGGCGTAGTAGACCATGTCGGTCGAGGCGAGCCCGATCTCGATGACCGGCCGTCCCTCGGCACGTACCCCGGTGGCGAAGGCGGCAGCCAGACCGGGACCGGAGGCCCGCATGTCATGCCCGATCAGCACCGCCTGCCCCGGCTCACCGGCGACGTCGAGCATCTGGGCGAAGGCGACGCCGAGCGCACCGGCGACACGCTCGTCCCACTGGTCCGGCACCGTTCCACGGACGTCGTACGCCTTCACGATCCGGGACAGATCAGACACCGGTTCCACTCCTCGCCTGCGGGTCGCCAACGAACCTGAGCGTATCGGAGCGACGGCGCCCACCCCGGCTCAGCCGTCGAGCCCGCGCCGACGCTCCGGCTCGTCACCCCTCCCCGCGCCCGGGTGACCGGTCCGGATGCCCCGGAGCGCCCTCCTGACCTGGGTCCGCCGGCGGCACGGACGACGGTGCGGCGGGTGGCCCCGAGGTCTGTGCGGCGCTGTCGTTCGACCCGGCGGGTCGGGCACCGTAGACACCGCCGGTCGGACGGGGGGCCGGGGTGCCGCCGTAGACCCGCGGCGTGCCGGGTCGGCTCGTCCCGTACGTCGGACCGGTCCCCGAACCGTACGACTGGCCGGGCGTCGTGGTGGGCCTGCCCCCCGGGCCGTGCGGTGGTGCCGGCGCCCCCGCCGGGGCCGGCGTGACGGCGGCACCCTGGCCACCGCCGGACCGGTAGGTGGTGCCGCCCTGGGCACGGGGTGGTGGCATCTCGAACCCGTCGACCGGGCGCCTACGGTCTCGGCGGGAGCGGTGGATCAGCAGCCCGATGAGCAGCGCCCCGGCGGCGACCATGGCGACACCGAAGTACATCACCGGCGACCCGCCGGAGGATCCGCCCTCGGTCTGGGCGAGGCTGTCCGTCGTCTCCGCAGCGAGCGCGACCGTGGGCGTCGCCTCGACTGCCGGTTCCTCGGCCACCTCCTCGCTCGGCGACGGCGTGGGCGTGGGCGACGCGGATGGTGTCGCCGGGGTCCGACCGCCGTCCACCCGCGACGACGCGGCGGCCCGCCCCAGCACTGCGCCCTGCGCCGTGCTCGCCTCACCGGTCACCACCAGGCGGCCACCGGGGGCGTCCGCGGCGAAGGCCACGCGGTAGCGCATCGTGACACTCTTGCCCCGGCAGATCTCGTCCCGGTCCGGAGCGACCGGCGCGGTGGTGACCAGCCCTGCCTGTCCGGCGATGCCGACCGGCTCCCAACGCCCCCCCACGTTGGCCTGCACCGCCACCTGGTCGACCCGTACGTCGGGCAGGCTCAGGCCCAGGACGGTGCGCACCCGCGCGCAGCCGTCGGTGCGCTTGCGCACCTCCACCGTCACCCCCTCGGCCGACCGGCCCGCGGTGAAGCTACCTGCCGAACGCACCCGCACCCGGTCCTCGTCGGCGTGTGCGGGGGCGCCACCGAGCACTACCAGGGCGACCAGGAACACGCAGACCGCCACGAGCCGCGCCGTGTGCCGACGTACCGACATGATCAACCACCGTTCCTCCCCCGACGGGGGAACGCCGGTCAGGCTACTACCGGGGCCCGACCTCGGCTGGCCATCGAGCACCCCGCATGTGCGCCGTACCACGTCCCGACGCCCCTGCTCGCTGGTGCCGCGCCGGCCACCCGGCTGCTCGGCCGCGCCCCACCCCGGGTACGCGAGGATGGTCGTCGGTGCCACCGCCGGTCGTCGGCAGGGCAGCGAACTCCGCCGACGGTCAGAGCCGCACACCGGTCAACACGGTGACCCGCGGTTCGGTGTAGTCGTCCATGGCGCTGTGCAGTCCCTCCCGGCCCACACCGCTGCCTTTCATGCCGCCGTACGGCATCTGCTCGGCGCGGTAGGACGGGACGTCACCGACGATCACTCCGCCCACCTCCAGTGTCCGTGCCGCAGCGAACGCCACGTCGAGGCGGTGCGTGAAGACACCAGCCTGCAACCCGTACGCCGAGTCGTTGATCGCCGCGAAGCCGGCGTCGTCGTCGGCCACCCGGTCCACCACGAGCACCGGACCGAAGACCTCCTCGGCGTGGACCTTCGCGTCCCGGGGCACTGCGCTGAGAATGGTGGGCGGGTAGGTCGCGCCGTCGCGCCGACCGCCGGTCTCGATGGTGGCGCCAGCCGTCACCGCCGCGTCCACCCACTCCTCCACCCGGCGGGCTGCCGCCTCCGACACGAGCGGACCGACATCGGTGAGCGGGTCGGCCGGGTCGCCGGTACGCAGCTCCCGCACCGCCGCGACCAGTCGGGGCAGGAAACCGTCGTAGAGCCACTCGTGCACGTAGACCCGCTGTACCGCGATGCACGACTGACCGGCCTGGTAGTTGGAGAAGGTGGCGATCCGTTGGGCTGCGAAGCTCAGCTCCTCGTCACCGGCCCAGTCCTGGCAGAGCAGTACCGCCGCGTTGCCGCCCAGCTCGAGCGTTACGTGCTTGTCGGGTACCGAGCGACGGATCATCGCGCCGACCGGTCCGGAGCCGGTGAACGAGACGATCGGCAGTCGGGGATCGTTGACCAGCTCGGCGGCACGCTCGTTGGGCAGTGGCAGTACGGAGAACATGCCCTCCGGTAGCTCGGTCTCGGCCAGAAGCTCGCCCAGCAGCAGCGCGGACAGCGGGGTGGCCGGGGCCGGCTTGACGACGATCGGCGCGCCGACCGCGATCGCCGGGGCGACCTTGTGCGCCACCAGGTTCAGCGGGAAGTTGAACGGTGTGATGCCGAGCACCGGCCCCTTCGGTACCCGGCGTACCAGGGCGATGCGCCCGGCGGCGGCCGGATCGGTGTCGAGCCGTTGCAGTTCGCCGGAGAAGCGACGGGCCTCCTCGGCCGCCCAGCGGAAGGTGGAGGTGGCCCGGCCCACCTCGGCCCGCGCCCACCTGATCGGTTTGCCGTTCTCCGCGGTGATCAGCTCGGCGATGTCCTCGGCTCGTTCGGCGAGGCGGCGCGAGACGTGGTCCAGGGCCGCCGCCCGGACGTACGCGGGCAGCGCTGCGGCGGTCGCGGCCACGTCGGCCGCCGCCGACACGGCCGCCTCGACCTGGTCGGCGGTGGCGAGGGTGGTACGCCCGACCGGGCGGCCGTCGTAGGGGTGGTAGACGGTCACCTCGTCGACACCGTGGACGGGGCGGCCGGCGACGAAGAACGCTGTGGGCTCCACGTGAGCAGGGTAAACGACGGGCCGGCCGACGGAAACAGTCGCGCTAGCCCTTGTCTGCCGCGAATTCAGTAGCGAAGATGGCAGCAATATTGCGAGAACCGCCGCAGCGAGACCCCGAACCCCTCGGAGTGATCCAGTCATGAGCGACAAGCAGAGGCTGCGCAACTTCGTCGACGGCGAGTACGTCGATCCGGTCGACGGCGGCTACGCCGACCTGATCGACCCGTGCACCGGCGAGGTCTTCGCCCACACGCCGGTCTCCGGTGCCGCCGACGTGGACGCGGCGATGCGCGCCGCCGCCACCGCCTTCGACGGCTGGCGGGACAGCACCCCGGCGGAGCGCCAGCGGGCACTGCTCAAGCTCGCCGACGCGGTCGAGGCCCGGGCTGCCGACCTGGTCGACGCGGAGGTACGCAACACCGGCAAGCCCCGCCAGCTCACCGCCGACGAGGAGCTGCCACCGGCCGTGGACGAGTTCCGCTTCTTCGCCGGTGCCGCCCGGCTCCTGGAGGGACGCTCGGCCGGCGAGTACCTGGCCGGGCACACCTCCTACGTCCGACGCGAGCCGATCGGGGTCTGCGCCCAGGTCACCCCCTGGAACTATCCACTGATGATGGCGGTCTGGAAGATCGCTCCCGCGCTCGCGGCCGGCAACACCGTGGTGCTCAAACCCTCGGACACCACCCCGGTGTCGACGCTGCTGCTGGCCGAGATCGCCGCCGAGCATCTACCGCCGGGCGTGTTCAACGTGGTCTGCGGCGACCGGGACACCGGCCGAGCCCTGGTCGCGCATCCCACCCCACAGCTGGTCTCCATCACCGGCTCGACCCGGGCCGGCATGGAGGTGGCGGCGGCCGCCGCCCCCGACCTCAAACGCACCCACCTGGAACTGGGCGGAAAAGCGCCGGTCGTGATCTTCGATGACGCGGACATCGCCGCGGCGGCCGAGGCCATCGCGGTCGGCGGCTACTTCAACGCCGGCCAGGACTGCACGGCGGCCACTCGCGTGCTCACCGCACCCGGTGTCCACGCCGACTTCGTCGCCGCCCTCACCGAACAGGCCCGCGGCACCAGGACCGGCGCACCGGACGACGCCGACGTCCTGTACGGCCCGCTCAACAACGCCAACCAGTTGGCCCGGGTACGCGGATTCGTGGACCGGCTGCCTGACCACGCGACGGTGCAGACCGGAGGTACCCAGGTGGGCGAACGTGGCTACTTCTACGCACCCACCGTCGTCTCCGGGGTACGGCAGGACGACGAGATCGTCCAGGACGAGGTGTTCGGACCGGTCATCACCGTGCAGCGCTTCTCCGACGAGGACGAGGCGGTCCGCTGGGCCAACGGCGTCGACTACGGCCTGTCCGCCTCGGTCTGGACCAGGGACCACGGCCGGGCGATGCGGATGACCCGGCGGCTCGACTTCGGTTGCGTCTGGGTGAACACCCACATCCCGTTCATCTCCGAGATGCCGCACGGCGGCTTCAAGCACTCCGGGCACGGTAAGGACCTCTCCGTGTACAGCCTGGAGGACTACACCCGGATCAAGCACGTCATGCACCACATCGAGGGCTGACATGAGCACGACCAGTGAGCCGGGCCGGCAAGCCCCGCGACAGGGCACGACTCGACATCCTCGACACCGCCCTTGCGCTGACGGGCAACGAAGGACACCTTCCTGACGCCTCGCGTACCAGAAGGCGCCCTTCCTGACACCGGAGGCTCAGCGCAGCACCTCGACGGCGTTGTTGCGCACCAGGCTCCTGCCCGGCTCGCGGATCTGCTCCATCGCGGCGGAGTTCAACAGCACGCAACTACCGGAGGGGCCGGTGACGGTGACCGTCGTCGCCTTGCCGTTGTCCAGGTTGGTCACCCGCAACCGGGTACCGACCGGAAAGCGGTCGCTGGTCGCAGCCGGTTCGGCGGACTCCTCGAAGAAGGTGATCGCGCCCTGGCAGGCCGAGCCCGGTACGGGGCGGGCTGCCGGCGGTGAGGCCGAGCCCGGCCGGTCGCCGACCACGCCCGGCTGCCCCACACTCGGCTGCCCCACACCCGGCTGGGTGGTGTCGTCGCCGATCCGCTCGACCACGTTGCGGCGGATCACGTTCTTGCCGGTTTCGCGGACGAGTTCCATCGCGGCGGTGTTCAGCAGCACACAACTGCCCGAGGGACCGACCACGGTCACCTCCGCCGATCTGTCGTTGTCGAGATTCGTCACCCGCAGGCGGGTCCCGACGGGAAACTGGTTGCTGGTGGCAGCCGGTGCGCCTGGCTCGGCAGAGAACGTGATCGAGCCCGAGCAGACGCTCTGCCGGGTCGGTGCGCCCTGTGCGAACCCGAGCCCGGTGCCCACCGCCACCGTCGCCGCGGCGACCGCCGCCACCCCAGCCGCCAGGACATGCTTCCGCCGCAGCTTCACCTGTTCCTCCCGTCGTCACACCTCGTGTTTCGAGATCTGGTACGGCCTGGGAGCGCTTCCCAGTTCACCGGCGGGACACCTGTCGATAACAAGCCCTGAAGTAAACCGGCTCGAATCGCTCACAGCGGCCCGTAGCGGATGCTCCACGCTCCGGTAGACAACTTTCGGTAACGGTGCCGGTACGAAGCGCAGTGAGGGTGGCGGGGGGGCGGGGTGGGGTGGCGCGGCCCGTTTCCGCTGCCGCCGGCGCAGTCCACGCCGCTGGCGATCGGCACGCACGGGCTGTAGTTCGGGTCGCACCGGGAAGCAGGCTTGGTCCCCTCAGCGACGACCTCGGTGACCGCTTCTTTCGTCACCACGGAGCTGACCAGTTTCCGACCTGTCTGAACTCCGTCGACGACGGTCACCCGGTACGTCAGGGTACGTACGCCGTCGACCCGCCGGTACGGACGATCCGCTTACCTTCGGCGAGCGAGGAGTCTTCGAGGCCCCAGGGTGAGCCGTAGCCGGTCAGCAGGTCGAGGAAGGGTCCCGGCGGCAACGCCTCCGGGCCGAGCACCCCGACACCCGACCAGGTGCCAGCGGCCAAGAGTTCCAGCGCGACGACCGGGTTCACGGCTGTCTGCCAGACCACCGCCTGGTGGCCGTACTCCCGCATCGACCATTCGTTGTCGACCACGTGGTAGAGGTAGACCTCCCGCGGCCGGCCGTCGACACCGGTCCCCCGGACCCAGGTGCCGGCGCAGGTCTTCCCGCGCATCCGGTCGCCCAGGGTGGCCGGATCGGGTAGGCAGGCCGCCACCACGTCCCGCGGTGACACCGACACGTCACCCACCCGTACCGGCGAGGTCGCGGACAGGCCCAGCTTGTGCAGGGTCTTGAGCACTCCGACGAACTCGTCGCCGAGCCCGTACTTGAAGGTGACCCGCCGGGCCGACACCCACCGCGGGATCAGCAGCACCTCCTCGTGTTCGACGTTGACGCACTCGACCGGCCCGATGCCCGCCGGAAAGTGGAAGACCTCCGGCTCACTGAACGGCTCGGTGGTGTACCAGCCGCGCCCGGCCTCCCAGATGACCGGCGGGTTGAGGCACTCCTCGATCGTGGTCCAGATCGAGAACGACGGCGCGAAGTCGTACCCGTCCACGGTCAGGTTGGCCCCGTCACGTACCCCGATCTCGTCGATCTCGGCGAAGAGTTCGTCGGCGGCGTAGCGGGCGAACACGTCGGACAGGCCCGGCTCGACCCCGATGCCGCACAGCGCCAACCGACCCGACTCCGCCCATCGGTCGGCCACCGCGAACTGCTCGTCGCCGAGTTTCACCCCGGTCTCCTGGTAGGGCCGGGCCGGGTGTGGCCGCGACAGTGACATCGCCATGTCGAGGTAGTCCGCACCGGCTGCGTGGGCACCGTCGAAGATCGGCATGACGAAGCGGGGGTCGACCGCGTTGAGCACGTGGGTGATCCGATGTTCCCGGCAGAGCGCGGCGACCGCGTCAGCGGAAGCGGCGTCGACTGCGGCGGCGACGAAGCGGGCGTCGCGGCCGGCGACTGCCCGTGCCGCACGGCCGGCGTCATGGTCGGCGACCACGATGGTCTCGAAGAACTCCCGCCGGGCCGCGATGGCGACCACCGCGGAACCGACACCGCCGGCACCTACGAGCAGGATACGCATCACGAGTCGAACCCCAAACCACATCGATCGAGCGTACGGAGCCAGAGGTTGCGCCGCCCCTGTCGAGCATCGGCGCGGGCCAGGGACCAGCGGGTGAGCCCGATGCCCACCGCCCGGACCGGTTCGGGCGGGAACGGCAGCGGCCGGACGCGGACCAGGCCGAGCCGGGTCAGTGGCGTGTCGGCGCCGTCGAGCAGGTCGAGCATCACCCGGGCACCGAACCGGGTCGCACCGACGCCGAGCCCGGTGTAGCCGGTGGCGTAGGCGAGCCGACCGTCGTGGGCGGTGCCGAAGAACGGGAAGAACCGGGTGCAGGTGTCGATCACGCCACCCCAGCGGTGACTGAACCGCACCCCGTGGAGCTGCGGAAAGGTGGTGAAGAAGTGCGCGGCCAGGGCGGTGAAGGTGGCGTCCCGCTGCTCCAGCGTGGGTGTCATCCGGTTGCCGTAGTGGTAGACGGCGTCATAGCCGCCGAACAGGATCCGGTTGTCGCCGGTGATCCGGTAGTAGTGGAACTGGTTGCCCAGGTCCGCCAGCCCCTGCCGGTTGCGCCAACCTACGGAGTCCCGCTGCGCCGAGGTCAGCGGTTCGGTCATCAGGGCGTAGTCGTACACCGGCACGATCCGGGCCCGTAGCCGACGCAGCAGCGGCGGGAAGGCGTTCGTGGCGAGCACCACCCGCCCGGCACGCACCGCCCCCGGCACGCCGTCGGGCCCGACGGTACGCGCGAGCAGCGCACCACCGTCCTTGCGCAACCCGGCGACCCGGGTGTGTTCGTGGATCCGTACGCCCGCCGCCAGGCAGGCACGGCGCAACCCCCAGGCCAGTCGGGCCGGGTCGAGCATCGCCACCCGGTCCCGGTCCCACAGTCCGCCGAGGTAGGTCGGCGAATCCACCTCGGCGCGCACCTCGTCGGCGTCGAGCAGGGTCACCTGGTGACCGAACCGGCCAGCCAGCTCGACCTCCTCGGCCAGCCCGGCGAGCTGGTACGGCTCGACGGCGACGGAGAGTTCGCCGGTGCGCTCGAAGTCGCAGTCGATCCGGTGTTCCGCCACCGCCACCTCGATCGCGTCGAGATTGTCCCGACCGAGCCGCTCCAGTTCACCGATTTCGTCGGGGAACCGTCGTGCCCCGTTGGCCAGCCCGTGGGTGAGCGAGGCGGCACAGAAACCGCCGTTGCGACCGGAGGCCGCCCACCCGCAGGTGCCGGCCTCGACGAGCAGCACGTCCCGCCCCGGGTCGGCCTGCCGGGCCAACAGCGCCGCCCACAGTCCGCTGTAGCCGCCACCGATGACGAGCAGGTCGGCGCCGGTGGCGCCGGTCAGCGGCGGCAACGGATCGGGCCGTTCCGGCCGGTCCAGCCAGTACGGCACCCGTAGCGCGTCGGCGAGGGCCCGGGTCACGGCCGGCCGCCCACCTGGCGGGGAGCGGGGGCGATGGCCGCCCGGCGGGCCCGCCGTCCGCGCAGCGACGTGGCCAGCACCAGCAGCAGAGCGACCGCGAACATGGCCGTACCGATGACGTTCACCTGCGGCGGGATGCCACGCTGGGCGGCGCCCCAGACGTACATGGGGAACGTGACGGTGGTTCCGGAGTTGAAGTTCGTGACGATGAAGTCGTCGAAGCTCAGTGAGAACGCGAGCAGGGCGGCGGCCACGATGCCGGGCAACACCAGCGGCAGGGTGATCCGGCGGAACGTCTGCCACTCGCTGGCGTACAGGTCCATCGCGGCTTCTTCCAACCGCCCGTCCATACCGGACAGTCGCGCCTTGACGGTCACCACCACGAACGAGACGCAGAACATGACATGCGCGATGACGATGGTCCAGAAACCGAGTGGTACCCCGCCGGAGACGAACAGGGCGAGCAGTGAGGTACCCAGCACCAGCTCCGGCGTCGCCATCGGCAGGAAGATCAGGACGTTCAACCCGGAACGACCCCTGAACCGGTGCCGGGCCAGGGCGAAGGCCATGAGTGTGCCGAGCACGGTGGCCACCACGGTGGCGAGGAACCCGATCTGCACACTGCGCAGCACCGCGTCGCACATGTCGGAGGTAGCGCACGGGTTACGCCAGTTGTCGAGGGTGAACTCGTTGAAGTCGTACGACAGTCGGCTGGACGGGCGGTTGAACGACAGCCCGGCGACCACGCCGATCGGCAGGAAGAGGTAGCCGAGGACGAGCAACGCCACGCCGAGCACCCAGTGTTCGGCCAACCACCGTGAGATCCGCACGCTCACAGCACCTCCTCAGTGCCGGCGCGGCGTAGGTAGCCGAAGACCACCGCGAGGATCGCCGACATCAGCAGGAACGACAGTGCGGCGCCCTGCGGGTAGTCGAGCCGGACCAGGAACGCCGAGTCGATCACGTTGCCGATCATGTATTCGTTCGGGGTGCCGAGCAGCTCCGCGTTGATGTAGTCGCCGGTCGCCGGGATGAAGAAGAGCAAGGTGCCGGCGATCAGCCCCGGCATCGACAGTGGCAACGTCACCCGCCGGAAGGTCCTCAGCGGACTGGCGTACAGGTCGCTCGCTGCTTCCAGCAGCCGGTGGTCGAGCCGTTCCAGGCTCGCGTACAGCGGGAGCACCAGGAACGGCAGGAAGTTGTACGTCAGGCCGAGCACCACCGCGATCGGGGTGGCCAGTAGTCGACCGTCCGGGCCGAGCAGGTGCACGTCGCGCAGCAGCCCGACCAGCCAACCGTTGTCCGACAGGATCGTCTTCCAGGCCAGGGTACGCACCAGGAAGCTGGTGAACATCGGCGCGATCACGCAGACCAGCAGCAGGTTCTTCCACCTGCCGGCCTTCTGGGCGATCGCGTAGGCCAACGGGTAGCCCATCAGCAACGCCAGGACCAGTGCGATACCCGCGAAGAGGAACGACCGACCGAACTGCGGCCAGTACGCCTGCAACGCCGTCGGATAGTTGCCGACCGCCCAGGTCAGCGTGTACCCGGTGGAGAGCGAACCGGAGGGGTCGTACAGGCTGGCGGCGGCGAGTTGCACCAACGGCACGACGAAGAAGAGGAACAGCCAGGCCGCGCCCGGCAGCAGCAGCAGGTACGGCAGCAGCCGGTGACGCCCCGATCGGGCAGCCGGCGGCGGCGACGCCGGCTGCCCGGAGCCGGTCGGTGCGTGAGCCAACGCGCTCACCGGACGGCCTCACTTCGGTGGCTCATGAGGACGCACCGATCGGCTCGTCGAGCACCGGGATGGTCCGGTCCTCCTCGTCGGCGCGGCGGCCGAGCAGGAAGGCGTGCCGGGGATCCCAGTACGCCACGGCCCGATCGCCGACGGCGAAGCGCTGCTGGGCGCCGCTGTTGGCGACGAACACGCTCAGCTCGCTGCCCCAGCCGGTACGCAGCAGGTACTGCGTGCTGACCCCGACGTAGGAGGCGTCGGTCACGGTGCCTTCGAGGTGCTGCCTGCCGGCGGGCACCTGAACCGCCGTATCGGCCAGGTGCAGCTTCTCCGGACGTACTCCCACGAAGACCGGGCCGTGGTCGGTGCGGGAGCGGCCGGCGGGCACCGAGAACCGCGCTCCGTGTGCGGTCACCAGCAGGTCGCTGCCGCTGCGGCCGAAGACGTCGCCGGCTATCAGGTTGGACTGGCCGAGGAAGTTGGCCACGAAGGCGGTCGCCGGGAACTCGTAGATCTCGGCGGGAGGACCTAGTTGCTCGATCCGGCCGGCGTTCATCACCGCGACCGTGTCCGCCATCGTCATGGCTTCCTCCTGGTCGTGGGTGACGTGTACGAAGGTGATGCCGACCTCGGTCTGGATGCGTTTGAGTTCGATCTGCATCTGGCGACGCAGTTTGAGGTCGAGCGCGCCCAGCGGTTCGTCGAGAAGCAGCACCTGAGGCTGGTTGATGAGGGCCCGGGCCAGCGCGACGCGCTGCTGCTGGCCGCCGGAGAGTTGCGCGGGCCGTCGCCGCCCGTACCCGTCCAGCTGCACCAGGGACAGCATCTGCCGCACCTGCTCGTCGACCGCGCGGATTCCGCGTCGCCGCGGCCCGAAGGCGACGTTCTCGAAGATGTCCAGGTGGGGAAAGAGCGCGTAGCTCTGGAACACCGTGTTCACCGGCCGCTTGTGGGGCCGCAGTCGCGCGATGTCCCGGTCGCCGAGCAGCACCTGCCCGCTTGTGGGTCGCTCCAGCCCGGCGACCATCCGCAGGGTGGTGGTCTTACCGCAGCCGGAGGCACCGAGCAGAGCGAAGAACGAACCCTGCGGAATCGTCAGGTTGAGGCTGTCGACAGCGGTGAAGGCGCCGAAGGTCTTGGTGAGGTTGGCCAGCCTCAGATCGCCGGCCGGAGTGTCCCGAGCCATCTCACGCTCCGATGACCTGCTGGAACTTGGCTTCGTACTCGCGTTCCTGCGTCTCGTCCAGAGCCATGAAGACCCGGGAACGGGACAGCATGGCCTCGTCCGGGAAGATCAGCGGGTTGGCGGCCAGCTCCGGATCGATCTTTTCCATCTCCGCCTGTGCGCCCTGCACCGGGCAGATGTAGTTGACGTACGCGGCGAGTTGGGCGGCGACCGCCGGCTCGTAGTAGTAGTTGATCAGCTCTTCGGCGTTGGTCTTGTGGCTGGCCTGGTTCGGCACCAGCATGTTGTCCGACCAGAGCATCACCCCGGAGTCGGGCACCACGAACTTGATCTGTTCGTCCTCGAAGCCGAGTTGGATGATGTCCCCGGACCAGCCGACACACGCGGCGATATCCCCTTTGGCCAGGTCCGGCGCGTAGTCGTTGCCGGTGAAGCGTCGGATCTGCCCGGAGTTCACCGCCCGCTTGAGCTTGTTGAGCGCGTCGTCGAACTGGTTGGCGGTGAAGTCCGCCGGGTTGTGCCCGTTGGACATCAGCAGCAGGCCCATGGTGTCCCGCATCTCGCTGAGCGCGGTCACCTTGCCCTTCAGGTCGGGGCGGGTCAACAGTTCGTCGACGGTACGGATCTCCCCGGTGACCCGTCCGTTGTAGGCGAGACCGGCGAGGCCGGACTGCCACGGCACGGCGTACTGGTTGTCGACATCGAACGGACGGTTACGCAGTGACGGCAGGATGTTGGCCGCGACGTTGGGCATCTTCGTCCCGTCGAGCATCTGCAGCCAGCCGAGGCGGATCATCCGGGCGGCCATCCAGTCGGTGAGGACCATGATGTCGCGGCCGGTGCTCTGGCAGGCTGCGAGCTGGTTCTGCACCTTGCCGAAGAACTCGTTGTTGTCGTTGACGTCCTCGGAGTACGCCACCTTGATGCCGGTCCTGCTGACGAACTCGTCCAGGCTGGGACGTTTCGATTCGTCGTCCTCGTCGACGTCCATGTACTGCGGCCAGTTGGAGAAGGCGAGCGTCTTCTCGGTGCCGGACAGGTCCTCGCTGACGCAGCCCTCCTCGGTCTGCTGTGCGGCGGGCGTGCCACAGCCGGCCAGGCTGCCGCCGGCGGCGAGCAGCGCGGCCGAGCCGAGGGTGCCGGTGAGCAGGCCACGCCGAGTGAGGGGCCGGAAGGCACTACGCATGTGACGACTCCTATGGCTGATCGTCGGCGGCGGGACGGGGTACGCGCCGGCTGGAGGGTCAGTGGCGATGGACGACTGATCCTGACATGAGAAACCCTCACTCACAAGGGATTCCGTTGCCGCAATAGCGCCTGACGACGAATTACGGCAGAGTGACTCGTAGCGCTAGGCTCACCCCGGTGACGAACTGGGGGAGCGTTCGATGACGAACCGGCAGCAGGAGAACGGCACCGGCGGGCGCCGGGTGAGTGTGCGCGAAGGCGCCAGTCACGCCCTGCTCGACGACGTGGCGAAGCAGATCATCGAACAGCTCCAGGAGGACGGCCGCCGCCCGTACGCCACCATCGGCAAAGCGGTGGGACTCTCCGAGGCGGCGGTACGGCAGCGCGTACAACGCCTGCTCGACGCCGGGGTGATGCAGATCGTCGCGGTCACCGACCCGCTTCAACTGGGTTTCCCGCGCCAGGCCATGATCGGCCTACGGACCGACGGCGACCTGGAGAGCGTCGCCGACCGCATCGCCGAGCTGGACGAGGTCGACTACGTGGTGATCACCGCGGGTTCGTTCGACCTCCTTGCCGAGGCGGTCTGCCGCAACGACGAACACCTGCTGGAGATCCTGCAACGGTTGCGCGCGGTCGACGGGGTGCTCTCGACGGAGGCATTCGTCTACCTGAAGCTCCGCAAACAGACCTACAGCTGGGGTACCGCCTGATCCACCTGGCGCGCCGTCCGCTCGATCACTCGCTGGACCCACTCGACATGTCGCAACCCGTGCCGACCCGACCGCCGGAGCCCGCAGGACCCCGCGACCCGCGCATCCCGGCGGCCGGAGGCAGGAATGACGGATCCACCGGCAGGCAGTACGGATTCCGTTGTAGGACCGCGCCAAGCAGCACCGAATTCGTTGCACATCAGGCACTTGTCAACCGATAGCACTTGCTTTGAGGTGTCGAGCTATGGGATAACCGTGACACGAGCGGCCGGTCACCCCTTACCGGCCCGAGACACGATGGGGCTGACATGGCCGACGCCACCGACCACCTCTGGATGCACTTCACCCGGATGGCGAGCTACTCCGCCACAGAGGTGCCGACAATCGTGCGCGGCGAGGGTGCGTACGTCTGGGACGCCCAGGGCCGCCGTTACCTCGACGGGCTGGCCGGGCTGTTCGTGGTCAACGCCGGCCACGGGCGCGCGGAGCTTGCCGAGGCCGCCACCAAACAGGCCAGCGAGCTGGCTTACTTCCCCCTCTGGTCGTACGCCCACCCGAAGGCGGTCGAACTGGCCGAGAGAATCGCCACTCTCGCACCGGGGGACCTGAACCGGGTCTTCTTCACCACCGGCGGCTCGGAGGCCGTCGAGGCGGCCTGGAAGTTGGCCCGCGCGTACTTCAAGCGGACCGGCAAGCCGACCAAGCACAAGGTGGTCAGCCGGTACATCGCCTACCACGGCACGTCGATGGGCGCTCTGTCGATCACCGGGCTGCCCGGCATCAAGACGGATTTCGAGCCGTTGGTGCCCGGGGGAATCAAGGTGCCGAACACCAACTTCTACCGGGCCCCCGAACACGGCGACGACCCGGAGGCGTTCGGTCGTTGGGCGGCCGAGGAGATCGGCCGCGCCATCGAGCGGGAGGGGCCGGAAACCGTGGCGGCGGTCTTCCTGGAGCCGGTGCAGAACTCCGGCGGCTGCTTCCCACCGCCGCCCGGCTACTTCGAGCGGGTCCGCGACATCTGCGACGCGTACGACGTGCTGCTGGTCAGTGACGAGGTGATCTGCTCGTGGGGACGGCTCGGCGAGTACTTCGGCGCGCAGCGCTACGGCTACCAGCCCGACATGATCACCACCGCCAAGGGGATCACCTCTGGTTATGCTCCGCTCGGCGCGATGATCGCCAGCGACCGGCTGATGGAGCCGTTCCTGACCGAGACCGGCATGTTCGCCCATGGGGTGACCTTCGGCGGCCACCCGGTCTCCTGCGCGGTGGCCCTGGCCAACCTGGAGGTCTTCGCCCGGGAGGACCTGATCGGGCACGTACGCGCCAACGAGGGGGCGTTCCGCGCCACCCTGGAGAAGCTGCACGATCTGCCGATCGTCGGTGACGTCCGGGGCGACGGCTACTTCTACGGCATCGAGTTGGTCAAGGACAAGAGCACGCGGGAGACGTTCGACGGGGCCGAGTCGGAGCGACTGCTGCGCGGATTCCTCTCCAGCGCCCTCTTCGATGCCGGGCTCTACTGCCGCGCCGATGACCGGGGCGACCCCGTGGTACAGCTCGCCCCACCGCTGATCGCCGACCAGCAGCAGTTCGACGAGATCGAGCAGATCCTCCGTACCGTCCTCACCGAAGCCTGGTCCCGCCTCTGACCCACCCTGTCGATCATGAGGTTGGCGGCACCACCGAGATCCGCAAGTGCCGCCGACCTCATGATCGACGCAGCAGTGGGGGTGGGGTTCAGTGGGCGGGAGGGATCACACGGAGGTGACCGCGGCGGGAGGTTGGAGCCGGGGCGGGAGGCGCAGTGGAGTGGTGCTGGTCGTCCTGAAGAGGGCGGGGGGCGGGACGGGCGGCCTCGCGGACCGCCTCGGCGAGGGCCACCAGATCGTCGGTGGTGGGCGGCGGTGGCTCGAATTCGCCCTCGTGCCGGACCACCTCCCAACCGCGCGGGGCGGTCAGGCTGCGGGCGTGCGGCTCACAGAGGTCGTACGTGTGCGGCTCGGCGAAGGCGGCAAGCGGGCCCACCACCGCGGTCGACTCGTTGTAGACATAGGTCAGTGTGGCGACCGCTTGCCGGGGGCAGCCGTTGCGGGAGCAGCGCCGTGGTGACCTCACCGGCGCAGGGTATCTCCATTACCGGCTTCGGCGCACCGCTTCGCGTTACGACACGCCCGTCTTGGTGATCACATTTCCGGTCGCCTGCCGCAACGCGCCAGGTGGTTGGCGCCGACGCGGTCCGGAGCGGACCGGAAGCTACTCTTTGGCTCATGACGAGCCCGGAGAGCCGCCGTCCCGGCACCACCCGTCGGGCGCACCGCGACCGGCACGGACGTGGCCTGCGAGGGCGGCTGGTACCGGCCACCGTGCCGCTGGCCCGGACCAAGGCGGAGATCTTCGACGACCTTGTGCTGGACACCGTCGAGACGCTCGAGCGCCGGTTCGCCAAGGAGTTGGCCGGAGTGGAGTTCGCCGTCGAGGACGTCCCGCCCGATCTGAACGTCTACGACTCCGACGTGCTGGAGGACGGCGAGGTGCCGCTGGCCCGGCTGCTGCCCGGTCGGCCGGGCCGCCAGGAGGTCCCGCCGCGGATCGTGCTGTACCGGCGACCGTTGGAGTTCCGGGCGATGGACCGTGAGGATCTCGCCGATCTGGTCCACGACGTGATCATCGAGCAGGTGGCGAACCTGCTCGGCGTCGACCCGGACGAGTTGGCCTGATCGTCGGGTGGGACGGCCCCCCAGCCGCCCCGCCCCACGTCGTTCAGGCCGCCCGGCGCTTCAGCTTGCGCCGCTCCCGTTCGGAGAGCCCGCCCCAGATCCCGAAACGCTCGTCATGGCCGAGAGCGTATTCGAGGCACTCCGTCTTGACCTCGCACCGCGAGCAGATGCGCTTCGCCTCGCGGGTCGAGCCGCCCTTCTCGGGGAAGAACGCCTCCGGGTCGGTCTGCGAGCACAGGGCCCGCTCCTGCCACTCCGGCGCGTTTCCGAGCAGGTCGGCCGCCTCCAGCTGGCCGTCCATTCAGTTGCCTCCTTGTCGCGCACCGGCGTCGTCGCCGCTGCAACCCCCCACGCGAAAGGCGTGCTTTTGTCCGTCCGGTCCGGTTATCGTGCGTTCCGTGCGAACAACCCCATTCAAATTACACGCGTGTATTACGTGCACAGTCAAGCCGAACTTGATAATGGAGTCGCCCTCCCGACACGCATCCCGGACGGCCATCCGTACCACCCGGTCTCGCCCTGCCCTATCGATTCAGACCCCGGCCGAGTAACGCCCTCCCCGGCGAGTTGCCCGAGTTTTCTCCTGTGGCGCGCCGGTCGCCGCCGAAGCGACCGGCCTTCGCATCCAGGCGGAGGAAGCCGCCAGCAAGATCCGTTGATCTTGATGGGCAAGGGTATCCCGACTGCGCCGACCCCGCCCGCCGGGTGGTCCAACGACGACCGCGTCCCGTCCACACTGTGGACGGGACGCGGTAGACGCAGACTCCGGCGGATCAGTCAGACGACGAGTACACGCTGGTCGGCAAGGCGAACTCGGCAACAACACCACCGGTTACGGTGACCGACCCGACGGGTGTGTCACCGTCCCACCAGACGGTATAGACTCCCGCTGGCAGGTCCGGGTAGACGGCACCGTGGAACGTACCGTCCCGAACCCGACGCTCACGCACCGCCGAGTGGGTACGCGGGTTGCCGTCCCGGTCGACGCGGCTCACCTCGATCTCCCGCCCGAGCAGTTCACGTCCGGTGTAGATGATCAGGGCACCGGTGTCACCACCGAGGTCGAGGACAACGGTTCCGGTCCCCGAAGGACCGTACGTGTGCGAGTGCTCGTGTCCGCCCATCCTTCGCCCTTCCACTCAGGAGCCCGCCGCCGGGTTGTTGAACCCGTCGTAGGGCGTACCGAGGAAGGGAAACTTGTTCAGGAACGGCGCGGTCACGTCCTCGGCGCTCAACCCCGGAGTCACCGCTGCCGCCGCCTCGTCCGGCTGGAAGTGGCGATCGACCAGTGGCACGGTCAGCCCGGCGATGGCCCGCAGCGAAATCGTCACCACGTCGTCGGTCACCCGCCGACCGTTCGGGAAGCCCGCGAGGTCGCCCCCGAGGACACCGAGCGCGTTCGGCCGATCGGCCGGTGGGATCGCGGTGTTCAGGCGCAGCATGTCGGCCTGCAGATCACCAGTGCTGTTGGTGAAACCGTCGATCAGCCCCTCGGGGATACCGGTGAGCAGGATGGCCACCAGGTCGGCCCGGGCCTGCCCGGACTGGTTCAACGCGTCGAGGTTCGGGAAGACGTGCGGATAGAGCACCGGCAGCAGAGCGGCCAGTTCCGGCCGCTCCACGAACTGAGCGAACTGGTTGTCCTCCGCCGGGGACAGGGTGTTCCACAGGTCCTTCTGCGCCATCGGCACGATGACCTCATTGAACAGCGGGTTGCCCAACCGGGACACCTGCGTGAACGGCCCGGCGTTGATGTCGGTCGCCACGCGGTCCCCCAGCATGCGCACCTGCTGACGGGACGCCGAGGTCCACACCCCGATCACCGAGGCCGGCTCCTGCCAGTGGTAACGGGCGGCACTACGACGCACCAGGTTCAGCGGCACCTGCAACGCCAGGCTGTGCACGTTCAGCCGGTCGGTGGCGTTCACCGGCTCACCCGGGTTCTGGAAGATCTGCTTTCCCGCGACGTGCAACTGCTGGAACGGTCGCAGCGTACCCAGGTCGAAGATCGCACCCAGGTCCACGAAGAACCCGTCGGCACGCTGCCCGGCGAAGACCTTCTCGCCCGTGGAGAGCTTGAAGGTCGCCTGCCGTACCAGTTCCGCGTAGTTCGGAGTGGACAGTGGACCGACGTTGCAGGGCGGGCAGGGCAACTTCTGCGCCAGCAACTCCTCCTCGCCGCCGACGATCCGGGTCAGGCTGTAGAACTGCCGACGGTTCCAGTTCTCACTGTCGAGTGCGTCGATCGGTCCGGTGTTGTAGAGAAAACTGTTCGGATTGGTGATCTCGGTGACGAACTCGAACCGATAGACGACGTCCGGCTGCCCGTCACCATTGTTGTCGATGTTGATTTCGTACCGTACGTCGTCGCCGAACTCGAAGAAGTTGGGCCCACCGGAAGGCAACTGCAACGGTACGTAGTTGGCGATCAGCGTCACCGTGTCCGGATTATCGGGGGTGACGAACGCGTACAGGTCGGAGGAATCGGCGACAGGATCCTTGGCGATCTCCGGTGCCTCGCGGTGTGAAGACATGACGGACCCACCTCACTGGGCGAAAAAATCAATTCGGACTGGCCGGTCGGGGCGCGGGGCCCACCGACCGCGCCGAACCCGCCGCACTGGGGCGGGTGGCGGAGACACTCAGCGTCGGCGGCAGGGCACGACGCGCAGGACGACGAACATGGGGACGACGCCCGAGCCGGCAGCCGGGCAGACCCCCGGCACCCCGCAGCGGCGGGTCGGCAACGGCTCAGCGCCGACCGGCGGCGCCACGCAACTTGTCCGCCAGGTCACGGTCACGCACCTCGATCCGGGACTGACCGACGAACACGTCCAGGGTGCCGGACTTCGCGTCCCGCAGAAACACGACGATCGTCTCGGCCTCACCGGCGGCGGCCTTGTCGTTGCCGTCCCCGGCCAGCGACAGCCCCGGCACCGCGAGCGCGGCAGCGCCGAGCGTGGCACTCGCCGCGGCGGTGATTGTCTGCCGACGGGTCAGTTTCAGTCCACGCCGCTTACGCTTCTCAGTGATCATGGCCAACCTTTCCGGCGGCGGCGCCGCACACGTCGCCCGCATTGACGGACGGGGGCCACGACAGAACACATCGGCCCCCGCGAGGGGTACCGGCGGCGGTCCTCGCCGTGCCGCCGCCGGCATCGACAGGTACGTCCGCCGGAACGCGAACGTTCGAACTAAGCCGATATGTGACCGTATGCAGTCGTACGCCTACGCGCTGGTCGACCCGCCGCCTCCGCGATGGCCCGCAACTGCTCCTCCGTTCGCGCCGACCCGTTGCCGGAACCGGCCATCCGGGAAATGGTCTCCTCCATGAGCGTGCCGCCCAGGTCGTTGCAGCCGCTGCGCAACAACTCCGCCGTACCCGCGTCGCCCAGTTTCACCCAGGAGCACTGGATGTTGTCGATCCGGCCGTGCAACAGCACCCGCGCCATCGCGTGCACCACCCGGTTCTCCCGCCACGTCGGACCGGGCCGCGCGATGCCGGCGAGATAGATCGGAGCGTTCGTGTGCACGAACGGCAACGCCACGAACTCGGTGAACCCGCCGGTGCGATCCTGCACACCGGCGAGAACCCGGAAATGCGCCAGCCAGTGCCCGGGATGGTCCACGTGGCCGTACATCATCGTCGAGCTGGACCGGATGCCGAGCTCGTGGGCCGTGCTCACCACCTCGACCCAGGCGGCGGTCGGCAACTTGCCCTTGGTGAGCACCCAGCGCACCTCGTCGTCGAGAATCTCCGCAGCGGTGCCCGGAATGGTGTCCAGTCCCGCCTCGCGCAGCCCGGCCAGCCACTCCCGCACCGGCACACCGGCCTTCGCGGCAGCGGTGACGATCTCCATCGGAGAGAAGGCGTGCACGTGCATCCGCGGCACCCGGGCCTTGATCGCCCGGACCAGGTCGGCGTAGATCGTCACCGGCAGCTTCGGGTCGATGCCACCCTGGATGCACACCTCACCGGCCCCGGCCTCCCACGCCTCCCGGGCCCGCTCCGCGACCTGATCCACCGAGAGCCGGTAGGCGTCGGCGTCGCGCTCCCGCTGGGCGAAGGCACAGAACCGGCAACCCACGTAACAGACGTTCGAGAAGTTGATGTTGCGGTTGACCACATAGGTCACGTCGTCACCGACGGCACGGCGGCGCAACTCGTCGGCGGTGCGGCACAACTCGTCGAGAGCCTGACCGTCGACGCCGAAAAGTGCCAGCGCGGCGTCGGTGTGCCGGGGCTCCAGCAGGGCCGCCGGATCGTCGGCGGCCAACCGCAGCCCGGCCCGCAGGTCGGCGTCACCGGAACCCGCGGTGGCCTGCCGGCCAGCTACGGCGCGACCTGCCACCCCGTTACCCGGGCCATCGTCGGCACCCGCTCGCGCCGGTGGCACAGCCGCCTTCGCCGCCACCTCGGCCCAGTCACCGTAGACGTGGTCGAAGTCGCCCCGCCGGTCGTCCGTACGCCCCGCAGTGTCGATGGTGGTGTGCAGGTCGGTCCGTCCGCCGAAGGTCTCGTCGGGCTCCTGCCACGGCCTGCCGACCGGACGGGTCTCCGCTACCGCCAACCCGGTCGCCGGGTCGGCAAGCGCGCTCACGTGCGGCAGCAGACGCGCATCCAGCCACGGCTCACCGGCCTGGACGTACTCCGGGTAGACGGTCAACCGTTCCCGCAGGGTGAAGCCGGCAGCTGCGGTTCGGGCCGCCAGTTCGTCGAGCTGCGGCCAGGGACGCTCCGGGTTGACGTGGTCGGGTGTCACCGGTGACACCCCACCCCAGTCGTCGATGCCGGCCCGCAGCAGCAGGTCGTACTCGCCGGCGATCAGATTCGGAGGTGCCTGGATGCGTGCCTTCGGACCCAACAGCAGACGGGCCACCGCCACGGTCGCCGCAAGGTCGTGTAGCTCGGCGTCGGGCATCCCGCGCATCGCCGTGTCCGGCTTCGCCCGGAAGTTCTGCACGATCACCTCCTGGAGATGGCCGTACTCCCGCTGGGCCCGCCGGATCGCGAAGATCGCGTCGACGCGTTCGGCGTGGGTCTCGCCGATACCGATCAGGATGCCGGTGGTGAACGGCACGCCGACCCGTCCGGCGTCGTCGAGCACCCGCAACCGCACCGCCGGTTCCTTGTCCGGCGAGCCGTAGTGCGGGCCACCGGGTTCGGACCACAACCGGGTGGCCGTGGTCTCCAGCATCATGCCCATGCTCGGCGCCACCGGCTTGAGCCGGTGCAGTTCCGCCCAGGAGAGCACGCCCGGGTTCAGGTGCGGCAGCAGGCCGGTCTCCTCAAGCACCGCGACGGCGCAGGCCCGCAGGTAGTCGAGGGTGGAGCCGTAGCCGCGTTCGTCGAGCCACTGACGGGCGGCCGGCCACCGCTCCTCCGGCCGGTCACCGAGCGTGAAAAGGGCTTCCTTGCAACCCTGCGCCGCGCCGGCCCGGGCGACGGCCAGCACCTCGTCGCGGTCGAGGAAAGGCGCCGGCAGCCGGTGCGGCACCGTGGCGAACGTGCAGTAGTGGCAGCGGTCCCGGCAGAGCCGGGTCAGCGGAACGAAGACCTTCTTCGAGTACGTGACGACGCCCGGCCGGCCGGCCTCCCGTAGCCCTGCGTCGCGGATCGCGCCGGCGATACCGAGGAGTTCCTCCAGAGCCGCGCCCCGCGCGGTCAGCAGGGTAGACGCCTCGTCGACGTCGAGCGCCCGGCCGGTGGCGGCGCGGTGCAGTGCCCGCCGTACGCCCCTGTCACCCGGCCCGCGCTCGCTCCGATCAACCATCCGTTCAGCCTATGCGCTGCCACCCTGCCCGGTCCCTACCCCGTGGGCAACCGCACGTGCGCGACGACGGAACCGGTACGGCCAGCTGCCGGAGATCGCTCAACCGGGCTGGTCGCCCGGGTCGATCCGTTGGGTGCGGTCGGCGGCCCCGTCGCCCGGTCGGGGACCCGACGGATCGACGTCGCCGTCAGCCGGCCGTGGGATCGCCTGGGTCGGGTCGACACCCGGGCGCGCACCGCCGGCCGGGTCACCCTGGCGCGGGATGCTCTGGGTCGGGTCCGCCGACGCCGGCTGCCCGAACGGTGGTGCGGCTGGCGAGGACGGTGCCACCGACTGCGGTGGCACTGCCGGCTGACCGTGCGGCGGCCAGGTGTGCGGGGACTCCGGCGGGCCGGCGGCGGGCGCCTGACCGGCGACCGGCCAGCCCGGCTGGCTGCCGGGGTAGCCCTGGTCGGCGGGATAGTCACTGGGTGCGCCGCCCGTCGGATAGCCGCCGAACTGGCCGGAGCCGGCCTGATGCTGCTGCCCTGTCCCAGGATGACCGCTGAGGTGACCGGTGCCCGGGTAGCCCGCAGACCGGTCCGCTGCCGGCCAACCGCCCGGCTGCCCGGGCGGAACCCAACCACCGCCCTGCTGAGCAGGCTGGCCACCGAAGTGGCCCGGGCCTCCCGGCTGCGGCCAACCCTGCGGCTGCGGCGTGCCGTACAGGCCCGGCTCCGGCTTGGGCCGGGGCACGTGGTAGAGCCGCTGCCACACGCTCCACACCACGTACGCGGCCACCGCGAAGAGCGCCACCCAGGCGACCCGGGTGAGCAGGCCGGTCATGGCGTCGAAGAGCTGCGCCTCGGCCAGACGCCCGACCACCCAGATGAGCAGGGTCAGACCACCGAGCACAGCACTCACCGCGTACTCGACAAGCGCCACCTGCGTGACGAGTTTCGCCCGTTCGACGGTCGGAGCGAAGTGCGTTGCCAGCAGTACCGCCAGCACCGGTAGGACCACCGCCTCCACGCCGATGAGGGCGAAGAACGAACTGGCGGCACGCCCGGTCACCGTGCTGTAGGCACCCTGCGGGGTCAGCAGCCGGATCAGCCCCACGAAGAGGAAAACGGCGTTCGCGCCCAGGAGCACGAAGGCAGCGAGTTCACGCAGCGGTCCGGTCACCTGGCGGGCCGGGGTCGGGTCGGTGGGCGGGGGCTCGGCTGGGCTGGTCACGAACTCTCCCTGCGGCGAAAGCGGACAGATGCCGACGTGAGCCTAGTCTCCCGGGCCACCTGGCTGCCGGAGGCGGCACGTAGGCGAGGATGGGCGAATGCGCATCGTGGTCCTGACCGGCGGAATCGGCGGTGCCCGGTTCCTGCTCGGGGTGCGGGCGTACGCCCGCGAGGTTGGTGCCGAGGTGACCGCAGTGGTCAACGTCGGCGACGACCTACGGCTGCACGGGCTCCGGATCTGTCCGGACCTGGACAGCGTGCTGTACACCCTCGGCGGTGGCGCCGACCCGACGCGGGGCTGGGGGCGCGCCGACGAGAGCTGGACGGTCAAGGACGAGATGGCCGCCTACGGTGCCGAGCCGGGCTGGTTCGGCCTCGGTGACCGGGACATCGCCACCCACCTGGTCCGCACCACGATGCTCGACGCCGGCTATCCGCTGCACCAGGTCACCGAAGCACTCGCGACGCGCTGGCAGCCCGGCGTACGCCTGCTGCCGGCGACCGACGACCGCCTGGAGACGCACGCGATCATCGACCTCGACGGTGGGCAGCGGGCGATCCACTTCCAGGAATGGTGGGTACGCTACCGGGCTCAGGTTCCGACCCACCGTTTCGTCTTCGTCGGTGCGGAGTCGGCGAAGCCGGCGCCCGGCGTGGCAGAGGCGATCGCCGGAGCGGACGTGCTGCTCGTGGCACCGAGCAACCCGGTGGTCAGTATCGCACCGATCCTCGCCGTGCCGGGCCTGCGCGAGGCGGTGACGGACGGCCCGGCCTCGGTGGTGGGTGTCTCGCCGATCATCGGCGGAGCGCCGGTACGCGGCATGGCCGACCGCTGCCTGGCCGTCGTCGGCGTGGAGTGCTCCGCTGGCGGTGTCGGTGGGCTGTACGGAGGCCGGGCCACCGGAGGGCTGATCGACGGCTGGTTGGTGGCCGAGGAGGATGCCGCAACTGTGGTGCCGGACGTGACGGTCCGCGCCCTGCCGCTGCGGATGACCGACGAGGCGGCGACGGCGGCAATGGTCCGCGCTGCGGTGGAGTTGACGTGAGACTGGAGATCCTGCCGGTGTCCGGCATCGGGCACGTGGCCGAGGGTGACGACCTGGCGGTACTGATCGGGAGTGCGGCGCCCTGGCTGCGCGACGGGGATGTGCTGGTGGTGACCAGCAAGATCATCTCGAAGTCCGAGGGCCGGCTGGTCGACGTACCCGCCGACGGCCCCGACCGGCAGGCCGCCCGGGACGACGTACTTGCGGCAGAGACGGTACGGGTGGTGGCGTCACGTGGCCAAACCCGGATCGTGCAGACCCGACACGGCTTCGTGATGGCCGCCGCCGGGATCGACGCCTCGAACGTCGACAAGACCCGACTGGTCCTACTCCCGGAGGACCCGGACGCTTCGGCCCGCAACCTCCGCGCCGGTCTGCGCGACCGGTACGGCGTGGACGTGGCGGTTGTCGTGAGCGACACGATGGGGCGCCCCTGGCGCAACGGACTCACTGACGTGGCCCTCGGAGTCGCCGGGATGGACGCCGTCCGCGACCACCGGGGCGAAGTCGACCCGTACGGCAACGAACTGGTGTTGACGCAGATGGCGGTGATCGACGAACTGGCCGCGGCAGGAGAGTTGATCAAGGGCAAGTGCGACCAGGTGCCGGTCGCGGTGATCCGCGGCTATCTGACGCCACCGCTGGCCGGCGACGGCGCGGGGGCCAGGGTCCTGGTCCGGGACACGTCGATGGACCTGTTCTCGCTGGGCACCGCCGAGGCGAAGGCAGCCGGGCTGGCAGCCGCCGCCGTCCTGCCGGACAGTCTGGGTGAAGCCCCACCCGACCCGGCGACCGTCGACCAGGCGATCGCCTCAGTCGCCGGTGTGATCGCCCCCGGCACGGTCTTCTCCCAGGTCACCGACGAGAGCGCACGCGCCGCTCTGGTTCCCATCGTGCCGGGCTGGCCGACCCGCGCAACCGGACTGGTGCTCTGCTCCCCACCCACCCCGGTGGGCCCGGTCCAGCTGGTCCGTTTCGGCACCGACGTGCAACGCCTGCGCACCGCCCTCGCGGCAGCAGGCGTCCCCACCCGACTCCTCCCCCCACCCAACGGCACCACCGCCGCCGCCGCCCTCGCCCTCTGACAGACCCCCACCCCGCCCACGCCGCTCGCTGCCCGCGCCGCCCCGCCGAGGGCGGGTGGCGGACGCACCGAAGGTGGGGGGCCGGGGGTCGAGGACGGCGCGGCCGAGGGGTGAGGGTGTGCAGGACAATGTTGCGGTCGCGGTGACTGACCAGCAGGCCCGGGGCGAGCAGGGTCAGATCGTGTTTCAACGACGTCGGAGTGTCCACCAGCGCCCTCTACGCTGGCACGGACGAGAGGAGCGGCTGATGTCGACACCCCGGACGGTGGACGAAACACTACCCGGCGACGCGGTGGACTGGACGGCGTTGCACGAGAACGCGGTGGCGGTACTCACCGGCTGGACGCCGACCAGCCCGGACGCGGCGAAGTCCCGCGACCGTACCCTTGGCCTGCTCGAGACCGGGCCGACGGCGATGGGCCGCGAACATCGGGTCGGCCACGTCACCGCGAGCACGCTGGTCTTCGACGCGACCGGCACCAGGGTGCTGCTCTGCCTACACGGGAAGCTCCACAAGTGGGTGCAGTTGGGCGGGCACTGTGAGCCCGGCGACCGGACCCTTGTCGACACGGCGCTGCGGGAAGCCACCGAGGAGTCGGGCATCGCCGGGCTGCGGATCGATCCGACGCCCATCGACGTGGATGTGCACCAGGTGACCTGCCAGGGCGGATCGCTGCACCACGACGTGCGCTTCGCCGTGTTCGCGCCGGCCGGGGCGACGGAACGGGTGAGCGCGGAGTCCGAGGCGCTCGGCTGGTTCCCACCGGAACGCCTGCCCCACCCGCTGGCCGGTGGGACCGCCCGACTCGTCGCACCGGGCCTGGCAGCCTTCAGACGAGCCTGTCCTCACCCCGTCTCCTGAGCTCGTCCACGATCGACTTCACGTCCTGGGCACGGTCACGCGGGCAGACCAGCAACGCGTCCTCGGTGTCGACCACGATCAGGTCCCGTACGCCGACGGCGGCCACCAGCCGGCCGGCCTGCGGTGCCACCACCATCCCGCTGCTGTCCCGCAGCATCACCTCGGCCTTGGCGTCACCCGCGAGTACCACGTTCCCCGCGGTGTCCGCCGGCAGCACCTCGCCGAGCGTGTGGAAGTCACCCACGTCGTTCCACCGGAAGTCACCGGGCACGGTCGCCACCCGGCCAGCCGCGGCAGCGCCCTCCATCACCGCGTAGTCCACCGAGATCTTCGTCAGCGTGGGCCAGACAGCACCGAGCACGGCGTCTTGTTCGTCGGAGTCCCAGGCCGCCGCGATCGTGGTGACCCCGTCGTGCAGGTCGGGCTGCTGACGTGCCAGTTCGGCGAGGAACGCCGACACCCGCCAGACGAACATGCCGGCGTTCCAGAGGTAGTGGCCCGAACGCACGTACGTCTCGGCCACCTCCGCGCTCGGCTTCTCCTTGAACTCGACCACCGGGCGCATCGGGCCGCCACCGACGGGTTCGCCGGTCCGTAGATATCCGTAGCCGGTCTCCGGCCGGGTCGGCGTGATCCCGACAGTCATCAGCAGCCCCTGCTCCGCCCCCCGGACCGCCTCCCGGACGGTGTCCACCCATCGCTGTGGGTCGCCGATCAGGTGGTCGGCGGCGAACGATCCCATGACGGCGTCCGGGTCGCGTACGGCGATGACCGCGGCGGCCAGCGCGATGGCGGCGCAGGAGTCCCGAGGTGACGGTTCGACCAGGATGTTCTCCTCCGGCAGACCGGTCAGCTGACGGGCCACAGCCGCGGCGTGCGCGACTCCGGTGACCACCATCGTGCGTTCGGGAGTGGTCAACGGCCCCAGCCGCTCGACGGTCGCCTGGAGCAGCGACGCGGACGTACCGGTGAACGGGTGGAGGAACTTGGGATGCCCGGCGCGGGACAGCGGCCACAGCCTCGTGCCGCTGCCACCAGCCGGAATGACGACATAGATCACCAGGACATCATGCCCGAACCGCCCGGACCGGGCGCCCCGGTTGCCGGCCTCACGCCCGTGCCCTGGTCCATGCCGCGATGTGCACCTCGGCGCTGGACCCCCAGGTGAACTCCTTCGCCCGGTCGAAACCGGCCTTGGCCAGTGACAACCGGCGTCGCTCGTCGTCGAGCAGCGCCGCCAGGTCGACGGCGATCTGGTCCGGATCTTCGCTGGTGTAGGCCACCGCGTCGCCACCGACTTCGGGCAGCGACAGCCGGGGGGTGGTGAGCACCGGGGCGGCGCACGCCATCGCCTCCAGGATGGGCAACCCGAACCCCTCGCCGTAGGAGGGGTACGCGGCCACCAACGCCCCACCGAGGAAACCGGGCAGATCGCCGTAGCGCAGATAGCCGGGACGCAGCAGCCGCAGGTGCGAGGGCACCTCGGCCACCGCGCGGTCGATGTCGTCGTCGTGTCCCTGCCCGCCGGCCACCACGAGGGCCGGCGGATCCTGCCGGTCGGCGACCGCCCGGGCCCAGCCACGGATCAGGTTCGGCACGTTCTTGCGGGGCTCCTTGGCACCGAGGAACGCGACGTAGTTGCTGTCACCCAACCCCAGGCGGGCACGGACCCGGGCCTTCTCCTCATCGCCGGGCGCGTGGAACGCCTCATGGTCCACACCGTGGTAGGCCACGTCGATTCGGGTCGGGTCGGCGTCCAACAGTCGGATCAGCTCGTCACGGGTGGCTTTGCTGGGCACGATCACCCGGTCCGCACGCCGGAGCGAGGTCTTTATCGCGCTGCGGAAGAACGTCCGGCGGGACTTGTCGTAGTGCTCCGGCTCGGTGAAGAACGTCGCGTCGTGCACCGTCACGGTGACCGGACAGCCGGCCCGCAGTGGGCAGGTGTAGAAGGGCGAGTGCAGCACCTCCGCGCTCACCTGTTGGGCGAGCAGTGGCAGACCGGTCTGTTCCCAGGCGAGCCGGGCCGGCCGGTGCGCGACCGCTGCCGGCGCGGGAACGATCTCCGCGCCCGGCAGCATCCGGCGGTAACGCTCCAGGTCGGTGCGGAGGCTGACCACCACCAGGTCCACCGCCGATCCGCACACCTTGCCGAGGGCGCCGAGCAGGCCATCGACGTATCTACCGACGCCGCCGCGATCGGCGGGGACACTCGTGGCGTCGATGAGCACGCGGGGCGGGCGACCGGCGGTCACGGGGCGACTCCTTGCGGTGGCGGGACTGTGGGGAAGGACACTCCGGCAAGCCTACGCCCGAGCCGGGCGCGGACGTCGACTGCGACCCGACGGTATGCGACTTGTCGCTGTCATCAAGTACGGACACCGGGGGCGTATCGTTCGCGTCGATGGCCGACAACATTGCCCGGGTGTTCGCCGACGCGATCGCGACAGACCCGAACCGCCCGCTGCTGACCTGGTACGACGACGCATCCGACGAGCGCACCGAGCTTTCCGGGGCGACACTGGCGAACTGGGTGGCCAAAACGGCCAACCTGCTCGTCGACGAACTGGCCCTCGGGCCGGGCGGCGCTGCGGCGGTGCTGCTGCCGCCGCACTGGCAGAGCGCTGCCGTGCTGCTCGGCTGCTGGGCGGCGGGGCTGACGGTCCAGCTGCCCGGATCGCCGCTCGCCGAGCCCTCCGGTGGCGTGGACGTGCTGTTCGCCACCGTGGAGCGCGCGGCCGACGCCGACGCCTGGTCGGCCGCCGACCGGTACGCACTCGCGTTGCACCCCTTCGCGCTGCCGCTGCGCGACGTGCCGGCGGGCTTCGCCGACTACGTCACCGAGGTACGCGCCCACGGTGACCACTTCACCGCGTACCCACCGGGCGGGCCCGACCACACCTCGCTGCGTACCCGGGCCACCACCCGCGCCGCCGAACTCGGCATCGCTGCCGGCGACCGGCTCCTCGTGGACGTCGACCAGTACCCGGATCCGCTCGACTGGCTGCTCGCTCCGCTGAGCGCGGGTGCCACCCTCGTACTGTGCGCCCACCCGGATCCCGCCCGTCTGACCGACCGCCGATCGACGGAGCGGGTCACCCACGCCCTGACCTGACCTGGCCTCACCCGACCTGACCTGGCGCCGACCTGGGCTGGGCAGGCTCTGGCCGCAGCCACGGCGACCGCCCTCAGCCCGAGCGACGATCCGTCCCGCTCAAAGCGGGCCGGCGACCGGTGGTAGGAGCCCGAACGTGGCCGATCACGTGGCGGGACGGTCCGGGGTGCGGTGTTCGGCCAGGGTGGCGAAGGCGGCCAGGGATTCGGGATTGGCCAGGGCGCCCTTGGCGGCGGCCCGGTCCACCGGGGTTCCGGTGAGGATCTTCTTGACCGGAACTTCGAGCTTCTTCGCCGACAGGGTGCGTGGCACCGCGCGGACCTGGTGGATCTCGTCGGGTACGTGCCGGGGGGACAACGCGGTACGCAGTTCGCGGCAGATGGTCTGGCGCAACTCGTCGTCGAGCGTCACCCCCTCGGCGGGCACCACGAACAGCAGCAGCTCACCGGCACCACCCTCGTCGTCCTCCAGATGCACCACCACCGAGTCGGCGACCTCGTCCAGACCCTCCACCACCGAGTAAAACTCGGCCGTGCCGAGTCGTACGCCGCCACGGTTGAGGGTGGCGTCGGAGCGGCCGGTGATGACGCACCCGCCCCGGGAGTTGATGGTGATCCAGTCTCCGTGCCGCCACACCCCCGGATACACGTCGAAGTACGCCTCCCGGTAGCGCACGCCCTCCGGGTCGTTCCAGAACCCCACCGGCATGCTCGGCATCGGCTCGGTGAGCACCAACTCGCCCAGTTCCCCGATGACGGCTGTGCCGTCGGACGATCGGGCCTCCACCTTGGCGCCCAGGGCCCGGCAGGTGATCTCGCCGGCGTGTACCGGTAGCAGCGGGACACCGCCGACGAAGCCGGTGCACACGTCGGTGCCGCCGGACAGCGACTGCAGTTGAAGATCGCTGCCGACCGTGTCGTACACCCAGGTGAAGCCCTCGGCGGGCAGTGGCGCGCCGGTGGAGCCGAGGCCGCGCAGCATGGCGAGATCGGCGACGTCGCGCGGCACCAGCCCGGCCTTGCGGCAGGCCAGCAGGAACGGTGCAGAGGTACCGAAGTAGGTGGTGCCGGTCTGCTCGGCCAGCCGCCACAGGGCACCCAGGTCGGGGTGGCCGGGGTTGCCGTCGTACAGCACGATCGCCGCGCCGACCGCCGGCCCGGAGACCAGGAAGTTCCACATCATCCAGCCGGTGGTGGTGTACCAGAAGAAGCGGTCTGTCGGACCGAGGTCGTGGTGCAGGGCGAGCATCTTGAGATGCTCCAGGAGGATGCCGCCGTGTCCGTGCACGATCGGCTTGGGCAGCCCGGTGGTGCCGGATGAGTAGAGCACGTAGAGCGGATGGTCGAACGGCACCGCGGTGAAGGCCAGCGGCCCGTCGGTGGGGGCTGCCAGTTCCGCCCAGGCCAGTGTCCCCTCGGCCGGCGAACCGTCCGGGTGAAGGTAGGGGATCGAGACGGTGTGCCCCAGCGACGGCAACGCGGCGCGGATCGCGGCCACCTCGGCCCGCCGGTCCACCGGTTTGTCCCCGTACCGGTAGCCGTCCACGGCGACGAGAATCTTCGGCTCGATCTGCTGCCACCGGTCGGTGACGCTGCGGGTGCCGAACTCCGGCGCGCAGGAGGAGAAGACGGCACCGAGGCTGGCGGTGGCGAGCATCAGCACGTACGTCTCGGGGATGTTCGGCGCGTACGCCGCCACCCGGTCACCGGTGGTGACGCCGAGCCGCCGCAGCCCGGCCGCGACCCGACGCACCTGCTCGCGTAGCTGCCCGACGGTGAGGGTGACCGGTGGCCGGGTCTGCCCGTGCGCCACCACCACCGGCTCGTCGTCGGTTCGGCCCGGTATCCGCAACACGTTCTCGGCGTAGTTCAGGGTGGCGCCGGGGAACCACCGGGTGCCCGGCATGTCCCGGTCGGTCAGGGTGCTGGTCGACGGTGTCTGGGCGACCACCCCGAAGTGGTCCCAGATCGACCGCCAGAAGGCATCCAGGTCGGTGACCGACCACCGCCACAGCGCGTCGTAGTCGGCGAAGGTCAGCCCTCGGTGTTCGGCGAGCCAACGTAGGTACGCCCCGATCCGGGACCGCTGGAGCACGTCCGCCGGCGGCGTCCACAGCACGTCCGTCACTGGTCCACTCCTCCCCTGGCCCGGCACGACGCTGTGCGGTGGGCCCGTGGCGCCATCTTGCCCTACCTAGAAGCGCCATTCTCCGCACCGGGGCCTCGCAGGCGCATGTGCCCGCCCCACACCCCCCGCGCCCGACCAGTGTGGTCCGGGCGGGAAGGTGCCGTGCAGACCGTCGGGTTTCAGGGTTCGCTGCGGGCCGCCTGGATGGCCTTCCTGCGGGCCAGCCGGTGGGCGCGGCGAATCTCCGCCTCGCGCCAGCGCCGGCCGTCCTCCGGCGTCTCCGGTAGGACCTGACGTACCGGCCGGGGCGCACCGCCGACCTCTACCCCGACGAACACGAGGTACGCGGTGGCCACCCGCGCCGGCAACTCGTCGGCCGAGTCCCAGCGCTCGGCCGTCACCCGTACGCCGACCTCCATCGAGGTCTGCCCGCTCCAGTTCACCTGGGCGTATGCGTGCACGAGGTCACCCACCCGGACCGCCTCGGAGAAGACGATCTCGTCGATCGCGGCGGTCACCGCCGTACCGCCGCTGTGCCGCGCCGCCGCCGCACCGGCCACGTCGTCGATGAACTTCATGAGCACCCCGCCGTGCACCGTCCCGTACAGGTTCACATCCACCGCAGTCATGATCCGACTCAGGGTTACCCGGGAGTACGAGGTCGGCTTGCCGGGCAGGGTGGTGGCGGGGTGCTCGGTCATGGGGGAAACGGTACGGTGCGCGGATGCGACATCTGTGGAGCTTCCTCGCAGGGCTGGTGGTGGTGCCGGTCACCTGGGTGCTGGTCACCCTCGGTCAGGACGGGTCGGCCGGCACCGTCGACCGGTGGGTGGAGATCGGCACCTCGAACACAGCAAACCTCATCGAACCGGCCGTGTATCTCGCTGTCGGCGGCATCGTGTTGGGGTTGCTCGGCACGCTGCGCATCTCACCGCTCGGCCCACTGGTGGCCGGGCTGCTGATGGTCACCCCGTACGTCGGGATGTTCATCTCGCCCTTCCGGGTACGCGAGCTCATCCCGTCCAGCTGGACGTTCCTCGGCGATCCACTGCCGCTGAGGCTGCCAGTGGAGAACGGGACGCTCTTCCTGATCGGCATGCTGCTGTTGATCGCGGCGTTCAGCGGGCAACGCTGGCGGCGTTGGCCCGTCGCGGTGGCGCAGCCGACGTCGGCGGTACCCGAGACGCCGGAACCGGACCAGACGTTGACCGACTGGTCACCGGTTCAGTCGACGGAACGGGACACCGCACCGCTGAGCCTGGGCTACCCGGACCCGGATCCGACGCCGACGGAGCCGCTGCCCCGGCGCACCGGAGGCGGATCACCCTGGTCGGCGCCGCCCGGGAACCTGCCCCGGTACGACGACACCACCAACTGACCGGCGCCACGGATCGTCACCTCCGCCCGGCGACCATGCCCGGCGGAGGTGACGGTGGTTTCCGTCGACGTCAGTCCTTGAGCAACTGGCGGGCCATGACGATCCGCTGCACCTGGTTCGTGCCCTCGTAGATCTGGGTGATCTTGGCGTCCCGCATCATCCGTTCGACGGGGTAGTCGCGGGTGTAGCCGTAGCCGCCGAGCAACTGCACCGCATCGGTGGTGATCTCCATCGCGGCGTCGGAGGCGAAACACTTGGCCGCCGCGCCGAAGTAGGTCAGATCGGCGTCGCCACGCTCGGACCGACCGGCTGCCGCGTACGTCAACTGCCGGGCCGCCTCCAGCTTCATGCCCATGTCGGCGAGCATGAACTGCACGCCCTGGAACTCGGCGATCGCCTTGCCGAACTGCCGACGCTCGGCGACGTACCCCCTGGCGTAGTCGAGCGCACCCTGTGCGATGCCCACCGCCTGGGCGGCGATGGTGACCCGGGTGTGGTCCAGGGTCCTCATCGCGGTGCCGAAGCCGGTGCCCTCGGCGCCGATCATCCGGTCCGCCGGGATCCGCACGTTGTCGAGGTAGACCTCGCGGGTCGGCGAGCCCTTGATGCCCAGCTTCTTCTCCGGGGCGCCGAAGCTCACCCCCGGATCGGACTTCTCCACCACGAAGGCGGAGATGCCCCGGGACCGGGCGGTCGGGTCGGTCGTCGCGAAGACGGTGTAGAACTCCGAAACACCGGCGTTGGTGATCCAACGCTTCACCCCGTTGAGCACCCAGTGGTCACCGTCACGTACCGCCCTGGTGGTCATCGCGGCAGCGTCGCTGCCCGCCTCCGGCTCGGAGAGACAGTACGAGAACATCACCTCGCCGCTGGCGACCGGAGTCAGGTAGCGGCGCTTGAGTTCGTCGGAACCGGCCAGCAGCAGGGGCATCGTGCCCAGCTTGTTCACCGCCGGGATCAACGAGGACGAGGCGCATGCCCGCGCTACCTCCTCGATCACGATCGCCGTGGCGAGCGCGTCCGCACCGGCCCCGCCGTACTCGACCGGGACGTGCGGTGCGTGGAAGTCGGCGGCACGCAGTGCGTCGTACGACGCCTTCGGGAACTCGCCTGTCTCGTCCGCCTCGGTGGCGTTCGGCGCCACCTTCGCCGTACAAACCTCACGGACCGCTTCCCGGATCGCCTCGTGTTCCTCTGACAGGCGGTACGCGTCGAACGACTGCTCTGCGGCCATGTCGGCCCCTCCCCTTCACCGCTATCATGCGCAGTCTGTAGCGTCTCCTGGACGCCCACCACGCAGACTGAAGGATAACTACCACCGTTCAGGCGATGTTACCGGTGCGTAGGCTGGGTCGTGGCAGAGCCCCGAAGCCGCTCGGCGATGATGAACAGCAGACGGACCACCCCTCCGGCGCCCCGCCCTGGCGCCGCAGCGGATTGCGACGCAGCCACGCGGCGCCAGTGCGAGCGGAGAGACAGGCGTGACCATCCCGTACCCGAACACCCAGCCGGTACCCGCCATCGCGGCGGTCACGCCCCCCTCGGGCGCTCCCCGGCCTCGGGTGACCTTCCTGGGCACCGGCTACCTCGGCGCGACCTACGCCATCTGTTACGCCGAACTCGGCTACGAGGTACTCGGCTTCGACGTCGACGCGGACAAGATCGCCAAGCTGAACGCCGGTGAGGTGCCGATCCACGAGCCCGGCCTCGACGAGTTGCTCCGACGGAACCTCGCCGCTGGCCGGCTGCGCTTCAGCACCGACATCGCCGAGACCGCTGCCTTCGGTGACGTGCACTTCATCTGCGTCGGCACCCCCCAGCGGGCCGACGGAATGGGCGCCGACCTGTCGTACGTCGAAGCATCGGTCACCGGCCTGGCGCAGCACCTGACCCGCAAGGCACTGATCGTCGGCAAGTCCACGGTCCCGGTCGGTACCGCCGACTGGGTGGAGCAACTCGTGGGCAAACACACTCCCGTCGACCTCGGGGTCGAGGTGGCCTGGAGCCCCGAGTTCCTCCAGGAGGGCTTCGCCGTCGACGACGTGCTACGCCCCAACCGGATCGTGGTGGGCGTCAAGAGCGAATGGGCCAACGGCATGCTCTACGCCGCCCACAAGGGCGTGTTCGACCTCGCCGCCACCGAGGACCGTGAGGTGCCCCTGGTCGTCACCGACTTCGCCACCGCCGAACTGGTCAAGGTCGCCGCCAACGCCTTCCTGGCCACCAAGATCTCCTTCATCAACGCCATGGCCGAGGTGTGCGAGGCATCGGGCGGCGACGTCACCCAACTCGCCAAGGCCATCGGCTACGACCCCCGCATCGGCAACCGCTTCCTCCAGGCCGGCCTCGGCTTCGGCGGAGCCTGCCTGCCCAAGGACATCCGCGCCTTCCAGGCCCGCGCCCAGGAACTCGGTGCCGGTGAGGCCCTGCGTTTCCTGCACGAGGTCGACCTGATCAACCTGCGTCGCCGTAGCCGCGTCCTGCAACTCGCTGCCGACCTGCTGGGCCGCCGCTCCGGCCCCGCCGGCCCGGACCTGTCCGGCACCCGCATCGCCGTGCTCGGCGCCACCTTCAAACCCAACACCGACGACGTACGCGACGCCCCCGCCCTGGCCGTCGCCGCCCTGCTGCGCAAGGCTGGTGCCGACGTCCACGTCTTCGACCCCCAGGGCATGGAGAACGCCCGCCGCGCGGTGCCGGAACTCACCTACCAACCCGGCATGGCCGAGGCAGTCACCGGCGCCGACCTGGTCTGCGTCCTCACCGAATGGGCCGACTTCCGCAACGCCGACCCCGGTCTCCTCGGCGACCTCGTCGCGGGCCGCCGCGTGGTCGACGCCCGCAACTGCCTCGACCCGGCGCTGTGGACCCAGGCCGGCTGGGAGTACCGGGGTATGGGCCGCCCCTGATCGCGACGTCCGGTGATGGTGTCGGTTGACCCGCCGACAACTGTCGAATTCCCGGCCCGCTTTGGGCATGCTGCGACAGTGGGAATCCACTGTGCGGCTGGAGGGGTGTCGTGGCGAACTTCAATTGCCCTTCGTGCGGCAGGGAGATCAAAGCAGCGGTCCGCTGCCCTCACTGCGGCGCACACCAGCCACAATGGGCCGAACATCTGGCGGACATCGAACGATCCATCGCGGAGATGAAGGCCCGCGAGGCCGCGATAGCCAGCGAACAACGGCAGCTCGCCGCGAAGATGCAAGCCGCGCTCTTTCAGCGGGACATCCTCTCGCACGCCGGCGATCAGGGAGACGAACGGCTCCGGCAGGCCACCCGCCCCCGTCGCGTGCTGCGTCGCCGGCCGCCGCGCCGCCCCACGTCCGACGGCGCCTCACCACTCCGCGACGGTGCGGCACCACCGCCCCGGGTACCCCGGCAGGGCGCCGCCGGCACCCAGGAGCCACCACCTTCCTGGCTGGACGCTGACGACCCGGAGCATCCGCCTGAGGCTTCCTCCCGGGAGGTCCAGAACATCCCACTCGGCCTCGGCGCCCTGCTGCTCGGTGTCGCCGCCGTGGTCTTCGCCGTGGTCGCCACCAGCTCGATGGACGTGTTCGCCCGCCTCGGCATCCTGCTGCTCGCGACGGTACTGATGCTGCTCGCCCCACCGGTACTGATCCGGCGGGGGTTGACTTCCACGGCCGAGACCATCGCCGCCGTGGGTCTACTCCTGGTGCCCCTGACGGGGTACGCCCTCTGGGCCGTCGACCGGATCGGCGACGGCGGCGCCTCCGGTGCCGTCTTCGCTGGAGTGATCTTCGCGGTCACCGCAGCCGTCTCGATCGGCTACGCCGGGTGGACCAGGCTGCGCGTGCCCCGGTTCGCCGCCGTACTGGCCGCCCAGCCGGTGGTGCCGCTGCTGGCATACGACCGGGTCACCGGTCCGGTGGGCTGGGCGCTGGTGCTGACCGTGATGGCGCTGCTCAACCTGTGGCTGGCCCGCTCCCCGGTCACCGTGGAACAGCCGCTCGCCGGCGACGCGGCCGACTCCGGCCGGTCGCGTGCGCCCCGACAGCGGTCGGCGCAGGATCGTCCGGCCGACGGCAGGCCGGAGGCAGCACCGGAGGAGGGCGGCGAAGTGCTGGACCTCACCGGTGGTACCGCGACGACGACACCGACCCGACCGGTGCCAGGGCTACAGCAACTGACCTGGGTGTTGCACGGCGTGACGGTCGCCCTCGCGCTGGCGTACGCGGTGACCGCCCTGCTGCGGACCGCCACCCTGCCGGGGGCGATCGGCACCGGCCTGGTGCTTGTCCTCGCCGCGGCCATCTGCCTGACCGGAACGCTGGTGCTGGGTCGCCCACCCCTGCCCGATCTGGGCGCGGGCGTGTTCACCCTCGCCGTCATCGGCGCCCTGGGACGGGTCGCCTCGGTGGCGCTGCCCGGCCGGGCCCTGCTGTTGATCGCGGTGGTCATCACGGTCACCGGTCTCGCAGTCCGGGCAGTACCCGAGTCCGCCCGCAGGGGGCCGCAACTTGCCGCCGCGGTGGCACTCACGGTCACCGGGGTGCTGGTCGCCGGGAACGCGCTACGCGCCGGAATCGCCCCGGTCCAGGCGGCGCTACCGGCCTGGGCAGCAGACCTCGACCGGTACCTGGCCGAGTTGTCCGCCGCCGTCGGCCCGACCGCCTGGCAACTCGCCGCGAGCGCCTTCCTGCTGACCGTGGCGGCGGTGCTGGCCCTGCCGCCGGAGATCCGACGCGAGTTCGCGGTGACCGGCGCGGCGCTCACCGCGTTGGCCGTACCAGCCTCCTTCGGACTGGCGTGGACGTGGGCGCCGTGGCCGATGGTGTTGGCCGCGATCGGCATCGGGGCGACCGGCCTGTCCGCCCGCACCCCCCGCGCCGCGCTGGCACACGCGGTGGCCGCCGCCACGATCGGGCTGGCCGGTGCCGGCACCTCACTCGCCCGGCCGGCGTTGACCGCCGCCGTCCTGCTCACTCTCGTCGTGGCTGGCGCGCTGATCGCCGCCGCGCCGCGGATCCGACTCGCTTCGGCCGCCGCGGACACCGTCTCGGCCTGGGCCGCTGGAGGCGCCGCCTTCGCCCTGCCCGGAGCAGTGGCCGCCTTCATGGCGACCACCGTGCCGGTGGACACCACACCGACCCCGGCGAGCCTACGAGAGGCGGCCGTACCGGTGCTCGCAGCCAGCTTCCTCGCCTGCTGCGTCACGCTGGGCTACGCCGCGATCGTGCAGGTGTCGCAACGCCAGATCCCGGCACCGCTGTCGGTCGGCACCCTCCTGGGAGCATTGGTGGTCGTCGCAGCCGGGTTCGGCTCAGCGGGCGCCACCGCGGCGGACGCCTGGGTGAGCGCGCTGCTGCTGGTCTCCGCGCTACTACTCTTCCTGGCTCCCTCGATCGACATCGGCCGTCGTTCCGATCGCGCCCTGGACGGTTCCGACCTGGCGGCCGCCGCGGTGACCGCAACGCTCGTCGCCACCCTGCTTCGGATCGGCACGGTGCTCGCGCCGAGTGGGCAACTCGCCGTCGCCGCCGCGCTGGTCCTGGTGGTCGCCGTGGCAGCCCGGGCGATGCCCGAGCAGTGGCGACGCGGTCCGGTGCTCGGCCTCACCGTCGGTGGGATACTGATCGGGCTGCTGGCAGGCTGGATGGCGTTACGCGGCGGGGTCGGCGTGCTCGCCACGCCCGGCCCGATCTGGGACGGTGACCTCAGCGGTTGGCCGGCCGCGCCGACCGGCGGTACGACCTGGCAGGGCCCGATCGCCCTGATGTTGCTCGCGACCGCGGCCGGGGTACTGCTACCGCCACCGTGGCGTTACGACGTGGCCGGTGTGGGGGTGGTACTCGCCACCGTCGGCGCTCCTGCCGCGTTCGAGCTCCCCTGGTGGTCGCCGGTCCTGATCGGTGGCATGGTCGCCACCATTTTCGGGATGGCCGCAGTCGCTTCGATCGAGCCTCGGGCGGCACTGTCCCGGACAACGGTCGCCGGTGTGGTTGCACTTCACGCGGCCGGTGCCGGCCTGGTACGGCCGTGGACGACCGCGCTGGCCCTCGGCAGCATCGTGCTGATCGGCACGGTGGTCGCCGCGCTGGCGCGCAACATGGCCGGACCACTCGTCGAGGACATCGAGGCGGAGGGCATGCCGCCGCACCTGGCGCAGGTCGGTGGTGCCGGGGCGGGCGCGGCACTGCTGGCGATGCCGGGGGCAACCGCCGCCCTAGCCGTCGAGTTCGGCCACACTCCACAGGTGGTGCTCACCGCCGGCCTGGCCGCTTCCAGCCTTGGCCTGGCCGCGGTGGCCACGGTTCGTCGGTATGTTCCCCAGTATCTTCCTTGGGCCAGTGCCGGGGTCGTCGGCGGAGCGAGCGTGACCGCGCTGGCCGCCGTGCCGATCGGCACGCCGGTCGGGGTGTACGCCGCCGCGGCGGCGCTGCTCGGTGTGCTCGCCGAACTCGTTCGGGAGGCTACCGAGCCGCCGGTCGGCGCAGCCCAACCGGTTCGCCGCTGGACTGTTCTGCTCGACGGGGCGCTACGCCGCCTGCCCGACGGCAACCGGCGCCGGTGGCGGGTCAGCCCGGCCGCCGGTGCGCTGGCCGCCGCCGCGCTGCCGACGGTCCTGGCCCTGGTCTCCATCGCACCGGCGCTGATCGCGGCCCTCGTCGACCCGCACCGCACCATGGGCAGGATCTGGCAGGGACCACCGGAGGCCCTGCTCGACCCGCCGCCGGCAGCGGTCGACCCGACCCATGTGCTCACCGCGTTGCTACTCACCGCGACGGCGGCCCTGGCGGCCACCGGGTTCAGTGGTGGTCGTCGTTCCCGGGCTGTGCCCGTGGTGCTACCCGGCGCCGCCGTCACGCTGCTCATCGCCCCGATCGCGCTCGGCGGCGGCTGGCCGGCGAACACCCTGTCGGCCCTGGCGGTGTTCATCATCTCGATACTCGGTCTGGCGCTGACGCCCCCACCGGCCCTTGTGGAACGGGCCCGCTCGCTGCGACTTACCCGGGTGCTGATCTTCGTGATCGGGCTCGCGGCTGGCGGGGCGGGCCTGGCCGGCAGCCTCGCCAGTGCGGAATTGACCCTGTTCACCCTCGGCGGCGCGGCCGGAGTCGGGCTGGTCGCCGCCCTTTACGGCCTCACCTCCCGGGCACGCCTTCTCGGTTGGCTGTTCGCCTCGCTGATGGCGCAGCTGTTCGTGCTCACCGCCGGCCTGGTGGCCGGGCTCGCGCCGGTCTGGTCGGCGTTCGGTGTCCTGGCGGTCGGCGCAGCGTTGCAGGTCTTCTCCGCGACGCTTCCCCGGCTCCGCCGACCGGAGGCACGTCGTGAGGCGGCGACCGTGGAGTGGAGCGGTCACGCCGCCGCGCTCATCGCGTTGGCGCTGGCCTTCGACTCGCCCCGGCACATCGCCGCGCTCCTCGCCGCCTGGGGTGCGGTCCTTGGTCTGGCGGCGACCCGGCCCGGCCGTCGGCCGGCGCAGCGACGGGTTCTGTTCTGGGCGGTGGTGCTCTGCGAGATCACCGCCTGGTGGATTCTCATGCGGGTTGCCGAAGTGGCCCTGCCGGAGGCATACACCCTGCCGTTCGCCGCGCTGGCCCTACTGGTGGGGGTGCTCGAGCTACGTCAGCGCACCGACCTGAGCAGCTGGGTGGCGTACGGGCCGGCGCTGCTCGCCGCCTTCCTGCCGACCTTGGCGATCGTGCTGTCCACCGATTCCAGCACCCTGCGTCAGGTCCTGCTGCTGCTCGGCGCGGTCGCCGTGCTGATCTTCGGATCGACGACCCAGCAGCAGGCACCGGTGATCGTCGGTGCCGTGGTCACCGCAGTCGCGGCTGTGCACGCGCTGTTCAGCCTTGGACCGTGGCTGGCGCTGATCCCGGTCGGCTTCCTGCTGCTTGTTCTCGGTGCCAGCAACGAACGCCGACGCCGGGCCCAGGAACGCCTGCAGACGGCGCTACGCGGCATGCGGTGAGTGCCCGGTCTCGTCTCGGTGCGGCCCCTAATGGTGGCACGTGAGCGAGGCACGGAGCGCAGCGTCCTTCTCCGCGACCAACTGCTCCAGGTCTGCCTGGTACGCCGCCATCCGGTCGAGCAGGGTGCGGTCGGCGGCGGCGAGGATACGGACCGCAAGCAGCCCGGCGTTACGGGCATTGCCGATCGACACGGTTGCCACCGGCACACCGGCCGGCATCTGCACGATCGACAAAAGCGAATCGATGCCGTCGAGATGCTTCAACGGCACCGGTACGCCGATCACCGGCAGTGGGGTCACCGAGGCCACCATGCCGGGCAGCGCCGCCGCCCCGCCGGCACCGGCGATGATCACCTTGAGTCCCCGGTCGGCGGCCGCCCGACCGTAGTCGATCATTTTGACCGGGGTGCGGTGCGCCGACACCACCTCCACCTCGTACGGCACCTCGAACTCGGCGAGCACCTCCGCGGCGGCCTTCATCGTCGGCCAGTCCGAATCGCTCCCCATGATCACACCGACCGTGCTCACGCCACTCATTCCTCCGGTGTCCCGTCCCGCAGCCAGCGAGACGCCCGGGCAGCCCGGGCGCGTACTTCGTTCAGATCGTCACCGAGCACCGTGACGTGCCCGATCTTGCGGCCGGGGCGCACCTGCTTGCCGTACAGGTGCACCCGGGCGGTGGGGTCGGCGGCGAAAAGGTGGTGCAGCCGCTCGTCGATCGACATGCCGCCGGGCTGCCCACCGAGCACGTTCGCCATCACCACCACGGGGGCGGTCAACGAGGTGTCGCCCATCGGGTAGTCCAGCACCGCCCGCAGGTGCTGCTCGAACTGCGACGTCCGGGCCCCCTCGATGGTCCAGTGCCCCGAGTTGTGCGGACGCATGGCCAGTTCGTTCACCACGAGCCGAGCACCGTCGGGTGCCGTCGCATCGGCCACCTCGAACAGCTCCACCGCGAGCAGGCCCACCACTGCGAGCGCGGTGGCCAGGTCGATGGCGAGCTGCTGCGCGGTGAGCACCAGTTCCTCGGCCAGACCGGGTGCCGGGGACAACACCTCCACGCAGATGCCGTCGCGTTGCACCGTCTCCACGACCGGGTAGACCGCGACCTGACCGAACGGTGAACGCGCCACCTGCACGGCCAGTTCCCGAAGCAGCGCCACCCGTTCCTCGGCGATCAGTCTCGTGCCACCGGCGAGCAGCGTCTCCGCCAGTTCGACCGCGGCTGCCGGGTCGGCGACCGGCCACACCCCCCGACCGTCGTACCCACCACGGGCGGCCTTGAGCACGACCGGCCAGCCGACCTCGTCGCCGAAGATGACCAGGTCGTCGGGGGACGAGATCGGACGCCACCGCGGATTCGGCGCGCCGAGGGCACCGAGCCGTTCCCGCATCACCTGCTTGTCCTGAGCGTGCACCAGGGCGTCCGCGGGTGGGAACAGCTTCACCCCCTCGGCGGTCAGGGTGCGGATGTGTTCGGTCGGTACGTGCTCGTGGTCGAAGGTGACCACATCGCAGCCCTTGGCGAAGGTACGCAGCGCGGCCAGGTCGGTGTGGTCGCCGTACTGGACGTCGGTGGCGACCAGAGCCGCACCGTCGTCCGGGGTGAGGGCCAGCACACGCAGTGACTGACCCAGGGAGATGGCAGCCTGGTGGGTCATCCGGGCCAGTTGGCCGCCGCCCACCATGCCGACGACGGGCAGACCGGTACGGGAATCCATAGCTGCGTCAGCCTAGCCGGGCCGGTCGTCGCAGCAGCCGGCGGATCCGACTCACCGCAACTGCCCCGTCAGTTCCTCGACACCGGTGACCGGCCGCTGGCAGACGAAGCCCCGGCAGACGTACGCGGCGGCCCTACCGTCGACGAGCGGCCGTCCCGCCAACAGCGGAATCCCCGGCTGGTCCGGATGCCCCGCCACGATCACCGCGCCGGGTGGGGCGTGCCGGTACGCTGCCGCCACCAACGGGTCACCAGCGGGATCGCCGGTCGCCACCGCGATCTCGTACGGCCCGGAGAGCAGCGCCTCACCCACGGTCGTCGCGTACCCAGTGAAACGGGCGTGCCGCCCGACGATCGGCGTGACGGTCGACAGGGCCGTCTCGGCGGCCTCACGGTAGCGGCTCTCCCCGGTCAGCGCCGCGTACGCGACCAGGGCCGCGATCAGCGCGGACCGCCCGGACGGGGTGGCGTTGTCGGTCGGATCGGCGGGCCGGGCGACCAACTGCTCCGCGTCGTCGGCGGTGTCGTGGAACGCGCCACCAGGCGCGGCGAAATGCGCCAACGCGGCGTCGACCAGCTGACCGGCGAGTTCCAGCCACCGCCCCTCGCCGGTGACCTGGTGCATCGCGCAGAACGCCTCAGCCACGCAGCCGTAGTCCTCGAGGACGCCGACCGGCTCACCGACCCGGCCGTCGCGGGAGGCCCGGCGCAACCGGCCATCGACGACGTGCACCCGGGCGAGGTAGTCGGCGGCGTCCCGCATCGCCCCGTCGGCGACGATGGTGACCCCCTCCAGCAGGTTCGCCTCGCCTTCGCTACCGATCCGGCCACTGGTCTCGACCAGCCGGACGAACTCGGCCAGCGCGGTGATCGCCAGCCCGTTCCAGGCAGCCACCACCTTGTCGTCACGCGCCGGCTGGGGACGGGCGTCCCGGGCGGCCAGCAGCCGGCGGACAACCACCTGCCAGCGTTCCCGTACCGCCGGATCCGCGTCGTCGACGTCGCGGGCCAGCCGCAGCACGCTGGTGCCCTTCTCGAAGCTGCCGGCCTCGGTCACCGCGAACAGGTCGGCGGCCCATCGGCCGTCCTCCTCGCCCAGCACCTCGACGAGTTGGGTCGGCGTCCAGACGTAACTCAGACCCTCGACGCCCTCGGTGTCCGCGTCCAGCGCGGAGGCGAAACCTTGGCCGGGTCGGTGCAGTTCGTCGGCGAGGAACCGGGCGGTGTCCCGGGCCACCCGCAGCGCCAACGCGTCCCCGGTGAGTCGCCACAGCTCGGTGTAGACCCTCAGCAGCAGCGCGTTGTCGTAGAGCATCTTCTCGAAGTGCGGCACGGTCCAGTGCCCGTCCACCGAGTACCGGGAGAAGCCGCCGGCGAGCTGGTCGTGGATGCCGCCTCGGGCCATCGCCTCACCGGTGTGCCGGACGATCTCCAGACTCCGTGCCGATCCGGTGCGCTGGTGGTGACGCAGCAGGAAGAGCAGGTTCATGTGCGGCGGGAACTTCGGTGCCCCGCCGAAACCACCGTTGACCTCGTCGTACTCACGGGCCAGTTGGTCGGCGGCGTCGTCGAGCAGCTCGGCGGTGAGCGGGGTGGTGGGTCCGCCGACGGCCTGGGCCCCGCCGATCGCCTCCACCACCGCGGCTCCCTGGCGCAGCACGGCCTCACGCTGGTCACGCCAGGCGGTGCCGACCGATTCCAGTAGCCGGACGAAGTTCGGGCGGGGGAAGTACGTGCCGCAGAAGAACGGGGTGCCGTCCGGCGTGGCGAACACTGTCATCGGCCAGCCGCCCTGACCCGTCATGGCCTGCGTCGCGGTCATGTAGACCGCGTCGACGTCGGGCCGCTCCTCACGGTCCACCTTGATCGAGACGAAGCCCTCGTTCAGCAGCTTCCCGACCGTCTCGTCCTCGAACGACTCGTGCGCCATGACGTGGCACCAGTGACAGGCCGAGTAGCCGACCGAAACCAGCACCGGCACGTCGCGTCGTTCCGCCTCGGCGAACGCCTCGTCGCACCAGGGCCACCAGTTCACCGGGTTGTCGGCGTGCTGGAGCAGGTACGGGCTGGTGGCGTCCGCGAGTCGATTCACCCGACGACCATATCCAGCCGGGCACTCGGTTGCCGGTCGGATGCCGTGTGCCGGTCCGCCGCCCTTCGTTCACGTCAGTCTATTTAAATCTGTGCATACCCGCCGGCGATTTCCCGCCGGCTCGGTGAGGAGGAGGTTCCCATGCGCAGACTGCGGTTCCTGTCCGTCCTGGCGACCGGTCTACTGACGGCCATCCTGGCGGCGCCGACCCCGGCCAGCGCCGCCGTGCACCCGGACACGCCGGTCTCGGCCACCACCGGCGTCGGCACCCACAACGCGTACGAGAAGGCCACCTACACCTATCTGGCGCAGTCCCTCGACACCCGACCCGGCCTGATCGAGCTGGACGTCTGGCCGGACATCCTCACCCGGCAGTGGCGGGTGAGCCACGCCAACCCGCTCGGCAACGACAACAACTGCGTGGCCGCCGCCAGCGCCGCCCAGCTCTACACCGGCACACGCAACCGGAACCTCGAACACTGCCTGGACAACATCCGGCTCTGGCTGACCGCGCACCCGGACGCCGGACCACTACTGCTCAAGATCGAGCTGAAGACGGGGTTCAGCGCTCGTACCGGTCAGGGCCCGACTCAGCTCGACGCGGTGCTGTCCGCCCGACTCGGCGACCGGCTGTTCACCCCCGCTGAACTACGCGGCGGGCATGCCAGCCTGGATGCCGCCGCCCGCGCGGACGCCTGGCCGAGCCGCCGGCAGTTGGCCGGCAAGGTGATCGTCTACCTGATTCCGGGAACCGTCGAGTACAGCAACCCGACCGACACGCTCCGGACCGACGTCGAGTACGCCCGGCACCTGGTCGCCCTGGACGCGGCCGGCGGTCTCGGGGCCGCGAAGGCGTTCCCGGCGGTGCACCGGGCACGCAGCGGCGATCCGCGCACCCAGTTCGCCGAGACCAACCTGCGCCCGTGGTTCGTCATCTTCGATGGTGACGCCACCGCCTACGTCACCGGCGGCATCGACACCGCCTGGTACTCCGCCAACCACTATCTGCTGGTGATGACCGATGCCCACAAGGTGCCGCCGGCCGTCGGCACCACCGACCCGGACGCTGCCCGCGCCCGCATCGCCGAGCTGGCCGCCCGCCACGCCAGCATCGCATCCGCCGACTGGGCCACGGTCCCCCAGGTGATCCCCGAAGTCCTCCCCCGCGCCTGACCTCGACGCCGTCCCCGCGCCTGCCCGTGTCGACCGAGCGGGTCACGTCGGCGGGAAGCGCTTCCCGCCGGCGCGAACTTCTTGATCATCGGCTGGGCAGGGTGGGCGGGTCAGGAGGCGCCGTCGGCGCGGAGGGGGAGCACGTTCGTGGGGGCGCTGTCGCGTAGTGCGCCGAGGACGGCAGCGATCTTGTCGGCGGGCATCGGCTTGAAGAAGTGGTAGCCCTGGGCGGCGGTGCAGCCCAGCTCGGCCAACGCGGATCGCTGCGCGGCCGTCTCCACCCCCTCAGCCACGACCCGCAGCCCCAGTTGGTGGGCCAGCCCGACGGTGCTGCGCACGATGGCCGCCGCCTGCGGTGAGTCCGCCATCTGAAGTACGAAGGACCTGTCGACCTTCAGCTCGTCCACAGCTATCCGGGTGAGGAACGCAAGTGACGAGAAGCCGGTGCCGAAATCGTCCACCGCCAACTGCACGCCCATCGACCGCAAGGTGGTGAGCACCTGATCGATGACCGCCAAGTCGCTCATCACCACCGTCTCGGTGATTTCGAGGACCAGCCGGTCCGCCGGCACCTGATGCCGACGCAGCGCCTCGGCGATCTCCACCGGCAACCTCGGATCCAGTAGGCTACGTGCGGAAAGGTTCACCGAAATAGGAACGTCCAGGCCCTCCCGGGCCCAGCCGGCGGCAACGGCGAGCGCCTTGTCGAGGACGTATCGGGTGAACGCGCCGAGCTGTTCGCTGTTCTCCACCGGCCGGACGAAGTCGGCGGGCCCCAACCAGCCCCGCCGGGGATGCCGCCAACGGATGAGCGCCTCCACACCGGTCGGTGCCCCGGTCACCAGATCCACCGCCGGCTGCAACACGAGCACCAACTGGTCGTCCACCTGCAACGCCTCCCGCAGCTCGGCGAGCAGGGCCAGCTGATCGGTGCTGGCCGCGTCCCGTGAGGTGTCGTACGCGGCCACGCTCACGCCACCCGACTTGGCCTGGTACATCGCGATGTCGGCCCGGCGTAGCAGTTCGGTCAGGTCGGCGGTGCCGGCTGGAGCCACCACCACACCGACGGAGACCTCGACGGACATCCGCACCCCGGCCACCTCGGTGGGTGCCGCCAGCCGCTCGGCGATGTCCCGGGCCTGACGCAGCGCGTACGCCATGGGTGCGGCGCGGTCTCCGACCACCGGGACCGAACTCAGCAGCAGGGCGAACTCGTCGCCGCCGAGCCGGGCCAGCAGGTCGCCGGAGCGGACCAGGGCACCCAGCCGGTTGGCGGTCAACCGCAACAGCTGATCGCCGGCGGCGTGCCCAAGGGTGTCGTTTACCTCCTTGAACTGGTCGATGTCAAGCAGCAGCAGGGCAACCGGCTGGTCATGGGCGAGCTGCCGCAACGCCTGGTCGCCCTTGCCGAGCATCGCCGCCCGGTTGGCCAGGCCGGTCAGCGGGTCGTGCACCGCCTCGTACGAGGATCGGGCAGTGATCAGGCGCAGCTCCCGGTGGGTGGCGGCACCGTGCAGCGCCGCGGCGAGGGCGTCGGCGAACATCGCGTGGGCGTCGCGTTCCCGGCTGGTGGCTGGCCCCGCACCGGGCAACCGCACCCGCAGGCGACCCACGCGGGTTCCGGCGACCGACAGGTCCCGAATCAGTTCCCCTGCTCCGGGCCTGTCGTCGCCAGGCGGTGCGATCTCCCGATCGACCACCTGGCCGCCCGGGTCACCCCGGTAGCGGCGCCACCGTCCGTCGCCGCGGGCAACGTCCACGTCGACCAGTTCCGCTTCGAACAGGGCCAGTGCCCCGGTGGCTCCCGCCGTGGCCACGCCCCGCTCGTCGAGCTGGTTCAGTGAGTTCGTAGCCTCGGCGAGCGAACGCCACGCACGCCGATCGCCGTCCTCACGCAACCGTTGTCGGTAGGTCTGCTGCAGCAGCCACAGTGGAGCGGGCAGCACCAGCAGCCAACGTTCGTCGATCTCGATCAGCGCCACCGCCAGTAGGCCGACCACCACGTTGCCGACGAACATCAGTAGTTTGCCACGCAGGGCGTCGACCAGGGGACGTCCGATCGGCATGCCGTACCGCAGCGCGAGCATCACCCCGCCCAGCCAGGCACTGGTGAGCAGGTAGGTGAGAGCACCGGCAGCCACCGCGAGCGCGGGTGCCGGCGTCGGGTCGGCGAGCATGGGTTGCCGCAGCGCGGTGGTGACCGCGACCGCCAACGCGGTGGCGGCGGTGTGCACACCCGCGACCCGGATGATGTCCCAGGTGGGACGGCCGTCGTCCACCACCGCGAGCACCGACCAGGCCAGCGTGACACCGAGCAGTGCGGCCCCGGGAAGCCAGCCGGGTGGCACCAGGTAGAGGCAGACGACCAGGGCGGCCTCTGCCCAGGTGACGTTCACCACGCCGGCTGCGGCGCGGAAACGGAGCCGGGCCAACTGGGACAGGGTGAAGAGGGCGACGGCGAAGCCGAAGCGGGCAGGCCCACCGAAGGATTCGTCTGACGGCAGCCCCGCAGGCAGGCTCAGCCCGACCACCGCGGCGACCAGCGCGGTGGCCACCACCGCAGCGGTGAGCAGGTGCAACCCCGTCGGCACAGCACGGCCTGCGGGCCGGTCGAGCGGTTGACCGGCCCTGCCGGAGGTCACCGACCCCCTCCCGCCGAGCTGAACCTGGACATACGGCGGGCGCGTTCGACTGCGGTGGTCATCGGCGCCCCCCTCCCGCGCAGCTTGGGGACTTCTGGTCCCCCCGGCGGAAGGCTAAGCCAAACCGGATGGTCGCAACAGGGGCCGACCATCCGGTTCGACGTGAATCATGCGCCGATCAGCCGTCGCGGCGCTGCTGGTGCCGGTTGGGCGCATCTGCGGATGAATCCTCCGTCACGATCCCACCTGTCGGATCACCGACCGCGCGGTCCATCGACTCCACATCCGAGGCCGTCGGCCCCTGCCCGGGAAACCGGTCCGGCAGCCGGCGTAGCCGGGCGTTCATGTTCCGGATCAGCAGCACGGTCGCGGCGCTCAGGACGAGGATGAGGAACAGGCCCATCGGCCCGGCCAGGCCACCCGTACGGGTGTCCCCGAAGTTGTTCTGGGCGAGCACCTGGACAGCGGTCAGCATGGGATTCCTCCGGGTCGCGGTGTGCGACCAGGGTAGCCTGTGGCCCGCTCAGCGGGCATGAGCCGTGCCTCGTACCCCAGCGAACAGGTCCGACTCCGGCAGGGGGCTGTCGACCGACGAGCGGACCAACTCGAAATCCTCCGTCGGCCAGGCACGCTTCTGCAGCTCCATCGGAACCTGGAACCAGAAGCCGTCCGGGTCGACCTGAGTGGCGTGCGCCCGCAGCGCGTCGTCGCGGACCGGGAAGTACTCGGCACACTGGACCCGGGTCGTGATCCGGGGCCCCTTGTCGGGCCGGCCCTCCCAGCGGGTCACCCACTCCGCGTACGGCGATTCGGTGCCGGTCGCGAGCACGGCCTCGTGCAACGCCAGGATCTTCCCCTTGGAGAAGCCGATGTCGTAGTAGAGCTTGAGCGGCTGCCACGGCGTACCCAGGTCCGGGTAGCGCTCGGCGTCGCCTGCGGCGTCGAAGGCCGCCACGCTGATCTTGTGGCACATGATGTGGTCAGGGTGCGGGTAGCCACCCTCCTCGTCGTAGGTGGTGACCACGTGCGGACGGAACTCACGCATCAACCGCACCAGTGGACCGGCGGCCACGTCCACGTCCTGAAGAGCGAAACAGCCCTCGGGTAGTGGCGGCAGCGGATCGCCCTCGGGCAGGCCGGAGTCGACGAAACCCAGCCACGCCTGCTCGATGCCGAGGATGGCCCGCGCCGCGTCCATCTCGGCGCGGCGGATCTCGGCGATGTTCGCCCAGACGTCGGGCCGGTCGAGCTTGGGGTTGAGCACGCTGCCCCGCTCACCGCCCGTACACGTCACGACCAGTACGTCCACCCCCTCGGCGACGTACTTCGCCGTCGTCGCGGCGCCCTTGCTCGACTCGTCGTCGGGGTGCGCGTGAACGGCCATGAGTCGAAGTTGCTCTGCCAAGGTCGGCGCTCCTCGTCTCTGCCCACCGGGACCCACCCCGGGCCCCTTGACCTGCCGAATTCCTCCCCGCAGCGGCATCGGACCGCGCCGGCCTGTCATATTTGACCCCAGCCGTACGCGACGCTGAGCCAGATCTGGCGACCGAGTCGAACAGGAATGGCGGACTCTGCCATTCTTGCCGATACCGATGACAACAACGCCAGGGAGATACCCGCCGGTGACCGAGACGCACGCCACACCTGGACCGGGTGCGCCGGTCTTCCCCCCTGGACGGTACGGTCGCCGCCGCGCGCCCCAGCGCCGCCGGCCGGCGCTGGCCGCACTGCTGGCCGTCGTCGCGGTCGCGACACTCACCGTCGTCTCCGTCCGGCTCTACCGGCAGTACGGCGATCCGGCGTACGACGCCCAGGTGATCAGTTACGGCGACATCACGGACGACCAGGTGGTGGTCGACTTCCGGGTGAACCTGCCGGACGGCGGCTCGGCGCTGTGCGTGCTGCGAGCCCGGGACCACGCCGGCGCCGAGGTAGCCCGTGAGCAGGTGCCGGTGTCCGCCGCCGGGCAGCCGTACGTCATCGTCCGGCACCGCCTCGCGACCACAGCGCGACCGTTCATCGGTGAGGTCGTCCGCTGCCGACCCGCAGGCTGAGGCGACGACGTCGCCGTCCGGTGGCGGACCGCCCGGCGCCGGGCGGTCCGCCGATACCGTCGGCGTGATCGCTAACACTCCTTGTCGTGGGGCACTGGTAACTTGGAGGTTCACCTGTCAGCCAGCACGCACAACCAAGGAGGACCGCCTGTGTCCAATGGCAACGAGGCGCCCGCCACCTGGCTGTCCCAGGACGCGTACGACCGCCTGAAGGGCGAGCTCGACGAGTTGATCGCCAACCGGCCGGTCATCGCCGCCGAGATCAACGCCAGGCGTGAGGAAGGCGACCTGCGCGAGAACGGCGGCTACCACGCTGCCCGCGAGGAGCAGGGCAAGGCCGAGGGGCGCATCCTCTACCTGAAGGAGCTGCTCCGCACGGCCCAGGTCGGCGAGGCGCCGACCGTCGACGCCGTGGCGCCCGGGATGGTCGTGACGATCTACTTCGACGACGATGCCGACGACACAGAGACGTTCCTGCTCGGCTCACGTGAGATCGCCTCGACCACGGACCTGACGGTCTACAGCCCCGAGTCGGCCCTCGGCCAGGCGATCCTGGGCGGCAAGGCAGGCCAGGCCTGCACCTACACCGCGCCCAGCGGCGCCGACATCAAAGTGACAGTGGTCAGCTTCGAGCCCTTCTCCGGCTGACGTCGCCCCGGCCCGGCCGCTGTTCCACCAGAGGCGTGACGCCCAGCGTCACGCCTCTGGTGCGATCGTCACCTGGTAGCCGCTGGCCCGTAGAGCACTGATCAGCATGTCGGAGTGTTCGACACCGCGGGTCTCCACCGACAGTGCCACCTCGACCTCACCGAGACACAGGTGCGGGTTCGCCCGCTGGTGCACCACGTCCACCACGTTCGCCCGGTGCTCGGCGATCTCGCTCAACAGCGAGGCCAGTTGGCCGGGCCGGTCCGAGCAACGCACCGTCACCCGCAGATACCGCCCCGCCGCCGCCAGCCCGTGCTCGATCACGCGCAGCATCAGCAGCGGGTCGATGTTGCCGCCGGAGAGCACCACCACCGCTGGTGCGGTGACCTCGACGGCGCCGGCCAGCAGAGCGGCCACGCCCACCGCACCGGCCGGCTCCACCACCTGCTTGCCGCGTTCGAGCAGCATGAGCAGCGCCCGGGAGATGTCCTCCTCGGAGACGGTGACCATGTCGTCGACCAGTTTGCGGACGTGGGTGAAGGTGACGTCGCCCGGCCGGCCGACCGCGATTCCGTCTGCGATGGTGGCGAAGGCCGGCAGTCGCACCGGCTCGCCCGCGACCAGTGACGGCGGGAACGCCGCCGCGCTCGACGCCTGCACCCCGATCACTCGAACGTCCGGCCGGAGCGCCTTGGCGACAACCGCAAGCCCGGAGATCAGTCCTCCCCCACCGACACCGGTGACGATCGTCGTGACCTGCGGGCACTGCTCCAAGATCTCCAGTGCCACCGTGCCCTGCCCGGCGATCACGTCCCGGTGGTCGAACGGATGGATCAGCACCGCCCCGGTGCGCTCCGCGAAGGTCTGCGCCGCGACAAGCGACTCGTCGACCGTGGCACCGACCAGTTCGACCTGGGCACCGTATCCCTTGGTGGCCGCCACTTTCGGCAGCGGCGCGTTCACCGGCATGAAGACTGTGGCGTGGGTGCCGACGAGGCCAGCGGCGAGCGCCACCCCCTGCGCATGGTTGCCGGCGCTGGCCGCGACCACGCCACGGGCACGCTCCTGCGCCGACAACCGCGATATCCGCACGTACGCGCCGCGCACCTTGTACGACCCGGCCCGCTGAAGGTTCTCGCACTTGAACCAGACCGGCCCGCCGAGCGCGGCGCTGAGCGGGCGGGACGGCTCCAGCGGCGTGGTGCGGACCACCCCGTCGAGCAGTTCCCGTGCGGCACGCACCTCGTCCAGGCTGACCAGTTCCGTCATACGATCCGGATCGTCAAGCATTGGCTGGCCAGCCCGTTCCGATGTGTGGGTATCCGGGTGCGTGCCGAGACCATGGGCTGGCCATCTCGAACTGACCGGCGACGCTGAGCAGCAGCAGTTCCGAACCGGGTGGTCCGACCAGTTGAACGGCGAGCGGTAGCCCGTCCGGGCGGCGGCCCACCGGCACCACCAGGGCAGGCAGGCCGGCGATGTTCCAGGGCGCCGCGTACGGCGCGTACCGGATGCTGGCGAGCATGTTGGCCTGCCAGGATCGGGTCCACCAACCGGTGGCTGACGGCGGCGCACTGGCCAGCGCCGGGGTGAGCAGCAGATCCACCGAGTGGTCGGTGAAGAAGCCGATCGAGCGTTCACGCCAGGCCAGCCGGTCGGCCTCCCGGACGTACCCGCGCCGCCACGCCCACTCGCCCAGAGCGACGTGCCGACGACTGCGGCGCTGCAGGGCGCGTCGGTCGACCCCGGCGGCGCGTACGTCCGCCGCCGCGGCGGCGAACCAGGTGGCGGTGCCGGTCAGGCTCAGAGCGGTCGGGTAGCTCGGATCGGCCGGTACGGTGTCGTGTCCGGCTCCGGCGAGCAGCCGACCGGCGGCGGCGACCGCGTCCCGGTTCGGTGCGTCGGGTGAGACGCCCCGCACGGGTGACCGCAGCGACACGCCGACCCGTAGTCGCTGCGGCGGCACGAGTTTGCCCTGGGCGCGGCCGGCCAGCACCTGGAAGCCCACTGCCGCGTCGGCGACGGTGGTGCTGAGCATGCCGTGTTCGGCGAGACCGAACCAGTCCTCCGCACCGATCTGACAGGGCACCACACCTCGACCGGGCTTCAGGCCGACCAGCCCGCAGCAGGCGGCGGGGATGCGGATCGAGCCGAGGCCGTCGTTGCCGTGGGCGATCGGTACGAGCCCGGCGGCCACTGCCGCAGCCGCACCACCCGAGGAGCCGCCCGGGGTGCGGGACAGATCCCAGGGGTTACGGGTGACGGCGGTCTCGTCGTCGGTGACGCCCCACAGGCCCAGCTCGGGCATCCGGGTGACGCCGAGGATCACCGCGCCGGCTCCGCGCAGCCGGCGAACCACCTCGTGGTCGGCCTCCGCCACGCCGGTACGCACGGCTGCGGATCCGTTCCAGGTGGGGACACCGGCGACCGGTGTGTTCTCCTTGACCGCGATCGGCACCCCGGCCAGCGGCAGGTTCGCCAGGTCCTCCTGCTCGTCGACCTTCTCCGCCTCGGTCACCGCCTCCCCGCCGCGCACCACCCGGAACGCGGCGAGGTCGACGTCGGCCTTGGTGACGTGGTCGAGGTGGTCGGCGAGCACCTGGGTGGCGGAGACGTCGCCCCGGCGCACGCCGCGGGCGATCTGTTTCGCGGTCGCCCCGACCCAGGTCGGCATGATGTCCTGCACGGCCACCCTCCCAAGCCAGCGGTCAGCCCAGCGCCTGCTCCAGATCAGCGAGCAGGTCTTCGACCGTCTCGATGCCGACAGACAGTCGCACGAGATCGGAGGGAACTTCAAGCGGCGAGCCGGCAGCGCTCGCGTGTGTCATCCGGCCGGGGTGCTCGATCAGGGATTCCACCCCGCCGAGGGACTCGGCGAGCACGAAGAGTCGGGCCCGGTTGCAGATCTCTACGGCGTGCTCCTCACCGCCCGCGGCACGGAAGGAGATCATGCCGCCGAACCGGCGCATCTGCTTCGCCGCCACCTCGTGACCGGGGTGCGACGGAAGACCCGGGTAGAGCACCCGGCCGACCTTGGCGTGCCCGTCCAGGTAGGCGACGATCCGTTCGGCGTTGTCGCAGTGCCGGTCCATGCGTACCCCGAGCGTCTTGATGCCACGCAGTGTGAGCCAGGCGTCGAACGGGCCGTTGACCGCTCCCATCGCGTTCTGGTGGTAGCGCAACTGCTCGCCGAGATCGGTGTCGGCCGCCACCAGCGCGCCGCCGACCACGTCGGAGTGCCCACCGACGTACTTGGTGGTCGAGTGCACGACCACGTCCGCGCCGAGAGTGAGCGGCTGTTGCAGGTACGGCGAGGCGAAGGTGTTGTCGACCACGAGCAGTGCCCCGGCGTCGTGCGCCACCGTGGCGAGGGTGGCGATGTCGGCGATCCCGAGCAGCGGGTTGGTCGGGGTTTCCACCCAGACCACCTTCGTGACGCCGGGCCGGATCGCGGCCCGCACGGCGTCGGCGTCGGAGACCCTGGCCGGGGTGTACGCCAGGCCCCACCGCTCGGCGACCTTGGCGAAGAGCCGGTACGTGCCGCCGTACGCGTCGTCGGGGATCACCACGTGATCACCCGGTTTGCAGACGGTACGCAGCAGGGTGTCCTCGGCGGCGAGGCCGCTGGCGAAGGCGAGGCCGACCCGTCCCGCTTCCAGTGCGGCCAGGCACTCCTGGAGCGCGTCTCGGGTGGGGTTGGCTGAGCGGCTGTACTCGTAGCCGAGCCGCGGTGAGCCGACCGCGTCCTGGGCGTACGTGCTGGTCTGGTAGATCGGTGGGATCACCGCGCCGGTGCGGGCCTCGGGGTCCTGACCGGCGTGTATGGCGAGCGTCTCGAAGCCGTGGGTCATGCCGCAGACGTTAGTCGCCCCGCTCGCCGCATCGACCTGAACCCGGGCGGCGCGGCACCGCACCGTGGGTGCGCGCCGCCAGCGCCGTGTCGCTGGCCGCTCTAGCCTGGTCGGGTGGCTGGGTGCGTGTTCTGCGGGATCGTGGCTGACGAGGTGCCGTCGTTCCGGGTGGCCGACGAGCCGGACGGGGTGGCGTTCCTGGATACCCGGCCGGTGTTCAAGGGGCACGTCCTGGTGGTGCCGCGCACCCATCTGGTCACCCTCGCCGACCTGCCGCCGGAGTCCCTCGCCGGCTACTTCGGCCTGGTCCGGCGGCTCACCGTCGCGGTCGAGTCTGCTCTCGGTGCGGGTGGCACGTTCGTGGCGATGAACAACAAGGTGTCGCAGTCGGTGCCGCACCTGCACACCCACGTCGTGCCCCGGACGAAGGGCGACGGGCTGCGCGGCTTCTTCTGGCCGCGTACCCGCTATGCCGACGACCCCGAGGCCACCTCGTACGCCGCCCGCGTCCGTACCGCGCTGTCCGGATGAGCGGGCGGATGCAGGCACGGTCCTGCGGCTGTGCGCCTGAGCGGTGCCGCGGCGGGTAAGGAAGGTGCGCTCGCCGGTGTTGCACGCGGGGAAGGATGAAAGGAGTTCCACCGTGTTCCTCCGCCACATGAAGGCCGAGATGATCTCACCCGACCGCGCCTTGCCCGGCCGGCCCATCGCGATGCCGGTGGCCGACCGGCACGAGGTGCTCGGGACCCCGCTCAAGGGCCCGTTCCCCGAGGGCTACCAGGTCGCCGTGTTCGGTATGGGGTGTTTCTGGGGTGCCGAGCGCTTGTTCTGGACCCTGCCAGGGGTCTTCACCACCTCTGCGGGCTACGCGGGTGGATACACCCGGAACCCGACCTACGAGGAGGTCTGCTCCGGGATGACCGGGCACACCGAGGTCGTCGAGGTGGTCTACGACCCTACGAAGATCAGCTACGAGGATCTGCTGAAGGTCTTCTGGGAGAATCACGACCCGACCCAGGGCATGCGACAGGGCAACGACGTGGGCACCCAGTACCGGTCCGCGATCTACGCCAGCACGGACGAGCAGTTGGCGGTCGCCGAGGCGTCCCGGGAGGCGTTCGCGCCGATCGTGGCCCGAGCCGGCAAGGGCGAGATCACCACGGAGGTCGTCCGGCTCGGTGACTACTACCTCGCCGAGGACTACCACCAGCAGTACCTTGCCCCCACCAAGAACCCGAACGGCTACTGCAACCACGGCCCGAACGGGTTGAGCTGCCCGGTGGGGGTAGCCCGCACCGCCGGCTGACCTACCCTCCCCTCGATGTTCGTCGGGGCCGACCGCTCGACGCGGTCGGCCCCCACCTCCGGTGGGCGTACGGGGAAAGCCTCAGGTGCGCCATTCGTCACATCGCCGGCAGGTGGTCGACCAGGACAGGCGCCTCGAAGCGACACGAAATGCCCGGACTTCGGGCAGGTGTGTCAAGTACTTGGCGGTAAGGCGCGAGATTCTAGCAATGCTGTTACATGACCGTCATGGTCTCAACAGGCCAATCGCAACAACCTCTGGCAGCATGGGCTCACATGTGCGGACTGGCTGGGGAGTTCCGACGGGACGCGACGCGTGCCGACGTCGCGGCGGTCGAGCGGATGGCCGCCACCATGTGCGATCGGGGGCCTGACGGCAGCGGAGTGTGGTCTCAGGGGTCGACGGCCCTCGGGCACCGACGGTTGAAGATCATCGACCTTTCGGCGGCCAGCGGCCAGCCGATCGTCGACTCCGCCGCCGGCCTGACCGGCGTCTTCAACGGCTGTATCTACAACTACCGCGAGCTACGCGCCGAGCTACAGGCCAAGGGTCACCGCTTCTTCTCCAGCGGGGACAGCGAGGTCGTCGTCAAGGCGTACGCCGAGTGGGGCACGGACTTCGTCGACCATCTGGTCGGCATGTTCGCCGTCGCGATCAGCGAACGGGACACCGGCCGCCTGGTGCTGGCCCGGGACCGGCTCGGCATCAAGCCGCTCTACCTCGCCGAATCATCCGCAGTGGTGCGGTTCGCCAGCACCCTGCCGGCGCTGCTGGCCGGTGGCGGGGTGGACACCACGATCGATTCGGTGGCGCTGGCCCACTACCTCAGCTTCCACAGCATCGTTCCGCCGCCGCGCACCATCCTGCGCGGCATCAGCAAGCTACCCCCGGCCACCGTTCGGGTCTACGAGGCCGACGGGCGCAGTCACGAGCGCGTGTACTGGGACCCGCCGTTCCTACGCCGCGACGAGCACTCCGGATGGTCCGAGCGGGAGTGGCAGGACGCCCTGCACGAGTCGCTGATCACCGCCGTACGCCGGCGGATGGTCGCCGACGTACCGGTCGGTGTGCTGCTCTCCGGCGGCCTGGACTCCAGCCTGGTGGTGGCCCTGCTGGCCGGGGAGGGACAACGCGGTCTGTCGACCTTCTCCATCGGCTTCGACGCCGTCGGCGGCCGGGAGGGCGACGAGTTCCGCTACTCGGACGTGGTCGCCAAGACATTCGACACCGACCACCACCAGATCCGGGTCGCCGCGCAGGACCTCGTCCCGCCGCTGGAGGCGGCGGTGGCCGCCATGAGCGAACCGATGGTCAGCCACGACTGCGTCGCCTTCTACCTGCTCAGTCAGGAGGTGTCGCGGCACGTCAAGGTGGTCCAGTCCGGGCAGGGCGCCGACGAGATCCTGGGCGGCTACCACTGGTACCCGCCGCTGGCACAGGTGGACCGGGAGCAGGCCCTCGACACGTACGCCCGGGCCTTCTTCGACCGCGACGGCGCCGGTCTCGCCCGGGTACTCAACCCCGACTGGCTCGCCGGCGGCGATCCGGCCAGGGAGTTCGTCGCCGCGCACCTGGCACGACCGGGCGCGCAGACCGCGGTCGACGCGGGCCTGCGCATCGACACGCAGATCATGCTCACCGACGACCCGGTCAAGCGGGTCGACAACATGACCATGGCACACGGGCTGGAGGCCCGGGTGCCGTTCCTGGATCACGAGTTCGTGGAACTGGCTGCCGCCTGTCCGCCGGAGCTGAAGCTGGCGCAGGGCGGTAAGGGTGTGCTCAAGGAAATCGGCCGCCGCGTGCTGCCGCACGAGGTCATCGACCGGCCCAAGGGTTACTTCCCGGTGCCGGGCCTGACGCACCTGGAAGGCAAGCTCCTCGACCGGGTACGCGACGCGCTGTCCGCTCCCGAGGCCCGCCGCCGCGACCTGTTCCGCACCGATTACGTCAACGCCCTGCTCGACGCGCCCAACGCCGAACTGACCCCGTTGAACGGAAACAAGCTGTGGCAACTCGGACTCCTGGAAATGTGGCTCCAGAGCCACGGAATCGACTGACCGTGACCGACACCCTGGCCACCGGCGTCGCCCGGACCGACCGGGGCCGCGGCGCGGGAAGACGGTACGAGCGGGTCGGGCCGGGTGGTGATCCGATCGCCACCGGCGGCGGCGCCGACCCGGCCGTCGGCGAACGCCCGAGCACCCGTGCGGATGTGATCGTCGACTGCGGTTGGGGGCGGCTGGTCTTCGGTCAGACCTTCGCCGACCAGTCCGCAGTCGCTGACGTGCTGCGTTCCGAGGCGGCCGGTGCCCGGGACATCTGCATCTACCTGAGCGATCCACATGTGCTGGTCTCCCGGCTCCCGGACGAGTTGTTCATCGACCCGTCGCTTACCTTCCGGTTGCCTCTCGCGGGGGGCCGTCGCGGGTCCCGACCCGGCTCCGGTACCACCGAGGAAGCCGGCAGTGCCGAGACGCCGGCCCCGCTCGACGACCGCAACGGACTGCCCGGGGTGCGCATCCGCCGGTTGCGGGACGCCGCCGACGCCGACGCGGTCAACCGGATCTACGCCGCCAACGGCATGGTCACCGCCCCGGTCGACGTGCTTGTCGACAACGCGGCAACCGACCGGTTCCTGCACCTGGTGGCCGAGGCGGTCACCGGGGAGATCGTCGGCACCATCACCGGCATCGACCACGTGGCGGTCTTCGACGATCCGGACAACGGCGCCAGCCTGTGGTGTCTGACCGTCGACTTCAACCAGGCCCCACCCGGCACCGGGCAGGCGCTGATCACCGAGTTGGTCAGCCGGCTCGTCGCCCGGGGCCGTGCGTACGTCGACCTGTCCGTGCTCGCCGAGAACGCCGGGGCGATCCGCCTCTACGAGCGCCTCGGGTTCTACCGCACCGCCACGCTCTGCGTGAAGCGGAAAAACCCGATCAACGAGCGGCTGTTCCTGCCGGCCATGCCGGTCGGCTACGACGGGCTCAACCCGTACGCCCGGATCGTCGCTGACGAGGCGATGCGGCGGGGCATCCGGGTCGAGGTCACCGACCCGGAGTGGGGCGAGCTCCGGCTGACCAGCGGCGGCCGGACCATCCTCACCCGCGAGTCGCTGTCCGAACTGACCTCGGCCGTGGCGATGAGCCGCTGCGACGACAAGCGGGTGACCCGCCGCATCCTGACCGAGGCCGGCCTGTCGGTACCGCGTGGGCGCACCGCCACCGGCGACGGAGCGGACGCGGAGTTCCTGGCCGAGGTGGGCCGACTGGTGGTCAAACCGGCCCGGGGTGAGCAGGGACACGGCATCACCGTCGGCGTACGCACCCCCGAGGCGCTGACCGCCGCCGTCGAACTGGCCGCCCGGTTCTGTCCTCAGGTGCTGTTGGAGGAGTTGTGCAGCGGTGAGGACCTGCGGGTCGTCATGATTGATCATGAGGTGGTGGCTGCCGCGGTCCGTCGGCCCGCCTCGATCACCGGGGACGGCGTGCATGACATCGCCGAGCTGATCGAGCGGCAGAGTCGCCGTCGGGCCGCCGCCACCGGTGGCGAGTCCCGCATCCCGCTCGACGACATGACCCGGGACGTGGTCACCGAAGCCGGTCACCATCTACACGACGTGCTGCCCGAGGGGCAGGTCCTCGCGGTACGCCGCACCGCTAACCTGCACACCGGCGGCACCATCCACGATGTGACCGGAGAGCTGCACCCCGTGATCGCCGAAGCGTGCGTCGCCGCCAGCCGGGCCATCGACATCCCGGTGACCGGGCTCGACCTGCTGGTGCCGGCGCCAGACCGACCCGAGCACGTCTTCATCGAGGCCAACGAGCGGCCCGGGCTGGCCAACCACGAGCCGCAGCCCACCGCAGAACGCTTTGTGGATCTCCTCTTTCCTGGGACCCGAGCACCGCAGAAGCTGTGGACCCCGGCTGGTGCGGCACCATCTGGGGTATGACCGTACGCAAGACCACTCCGCTCCCCATCGACCTGGACTACCTCCGTCAGGTCCTGGTCGAGTTGCTCGACATTCCCAGTCCGTCAGGTCGCACCGATCACGTGCAGCAGTACGTGGGTGAGCGCCTGTCGGCGCTCGGCATCCCGTCGACGTTGACCCGTCGGGGCGCGTTGAGCGCCTGCCTGCCCGGCCCTCGCGAGACAGGGGCGGACCGGGCCATCGTGGTGCACACCGACACCATCGGTGGGATGGTCAAGCGGCTCAAGGAGAACGGTCGGCTGGAGCTGAAACCGATCGGTACGCACAGCGCCCGTTTCGCCGAGGGCGCCCACGTGAGGATTTTCACCGACGACCTGGATCGGGTGGTCACCGGCCAGGTGCTGCCGCTCAAGGCCAGCGGCCACCGCTACAACGAGGGGGTGGACCTACAGGGCATCGGCTGGGAGCAGGTGGAGGTACGCGTCGACGAAGCGGTGGAGGACATCGCCGGCCTGCGGATGCTCGGCATCGACGCAGGCGACTTCGTGGCGTTCCTGCCGAATCCGACGGTCACCCCCAGCGGCTACGTCAAATCCCGCCATCTCGACGACAAAGCCGGCGTGGCGGCCGTCCTCACCGCCCTGAAAGCGATGGTCGATGCCGGGGTGAAGCCCGCCGTCTCCGCTCACCTGCTGGTCACGGTCACCGAGGAGATCGGCCACGGCGCGTCGCACGGCCTCGACCCCGACGTGGCCGAGATCGTGTCGGTGGACGCGGCGGTGGTCGCTCCCGGGCAGCAGTCCCGGGAGCACTCTGCGACCCTGGCGATGGGCGACGGGGTCGGGCCGTTCGACTACCACCTCACCCGCAATCTGTCCGCGATCGCCCAGGAACACGACATCGATCTTGTCCGGGACGTCTTCGACTACTACCGCTCGGACGTGGCGGCGGCGGTGGAGGCTGGTGCGCACGCTCGCGTGGCCTTGCTCGGCTTCGGTGTCGACGCCACCCACGGGCACGAGCGCACCCACCTCGACGGACTGCGACACCTGACCCAGTTGCTCTGCCTCTATCTACAGAGCGACCTGGTCTTCCCCGAGTGGGACGCCGAACCGGAGGGCGATCTGGCCGACTTCCCGTCACTGGCGGTCCAGCCGGCCAGCGCCGGCCCGCGGACCGGACCGATCGGTATCGCCGCCGACTCTGACGACGGCGCACCCGGCATGTGATCGAAATCCGTTGCCGGGGGGCCGGCGGCTGGATAGCGTGGCGGTACACGGGAAAGGAGGTGGTCCAGACTTGTATAGCAATCGGACTCGTGAGGTGGCTGTCCGCTAGCCGCTGTCCTCGACAGTGACAGCCTGCCCTCCGGGGCGGGCACGGTAAGAGTCGTCGAGACCGTGTGGCAGCGGTGCGGCGAAACCACGACAGCCACCCGACCCCCGGGGTGCCGGCCCAGTCCAGTCGGCCCGCGCGTCAGCGCGGAAGCCCCGGGGGTCGCTTCATCTCACCGGAGGCGGCCCTGTCCATGCGTGAGCTGGTGGTGCTCGGCACGGCCAGCCAGGCACCCACCCGGGCCCGCAACCACAACGGGTACGTTCTGCGGTGGGACGACGAGGTCATCCTCTTCGATCCCGGTGAGGGCAGCCAGCGGCAGCTGCTGCACACCGGGGTCACCGCCAGCGACCTGACCCGGATCTGCGTCACCCATTTCCACGGCGACCACTGCCTCGGCCTGCCCGGCACCATCCAGCGCCTTTCCCTGGACCGGGTGTCACATCCGGTGGCGGTGCACTTCCCGGCCGGCGGTGCGGACTACTTCACCCGACTGCGACACGCCAGTTCCTTCCACGAGACCGCCGAGCTGGCGGTGGCACCGATCGAGGCGGACGGGCAACGGATCGCGCTGAAGCACGGGACGTTGGAGGCACGGCGGCTGCGGCATCCCATCGAGACGTACGGCTATCGGCTGCTGGAGCCGGACGGGTGCCGGATGCTGCCGGAGCGGCTCGCCGCGTACGGCATCGCCGGGCCGGCGGTCGGTGAGCTGCGCCGCACCGGTCACCTCGACCTCGGCGGGCGTCGTGTCACCCGGGATGAGGTGAGCGTGCCACGGCCGGGGCAACGGTTCGCCTTCGTGATGGACACCGGCCTCTGCGACGGGGTGTACGCGCTTGCCGAGCGGGCCGATCTGCTGGTCATCGAGTCGACGTTCCTGGAGTCTGAGGTTGCGCTCGCCGCCGAGGTCGGGCACCTCACCGCCGGGCAGGCCGCCCGGGTGGCGGCCGAGTCAGGGGTACGCCGACTCGTGCTCACCCATTTCTCCCAGCGGTACGCCGAACCCGCCCGTTTCGCCGACGAGGCCCGCCGGCACTTCGACGGGGACCTGGTGATCGCCGAGGATCTGATCACGATCCAGGTGCCGAGCCGACGGGTACCCTCGGCCGGGTGACCGTCACGCTGCGTCCAGCAGAGGCGGCCGACCTCCTGCCGGTGGGTGCCCTGCACCAACGGTCCCGGGTCGCCGCGTACTCCTCGTTCCTGCCGGCGGAAGCACTAGCCGATCCGACACCGGAGGCCATGGGCGAATACTGGGCACAGCGGTGGACCTGGGAACGGGACGACCATCTGATGACGGTGGCCGAACGGGACGGCGCTCTGGTCGGCTTCAGTTATCTCGGTCCGGACGACGCGGGCGATCCGGTGACCGGGCTGCTCAACGCCATTCATCTGGAGCCGTCCGAGCGGGGTCGCGGCGTCGGCCGGGCGTTGATGGTCGACGCCCTGGCGAACATGCGGCTGCGCGGCTGGCGCCGCGCCGTGCTCTGGGTCCTGCGCGACAACACGCGCGCCCGCCGCTTCTACGAACGCGGCGGCTGGTCTCCCACCGGCCGGCACCGCGACGAGCAGATCGGTGAGATTCTCACTCCTCAGCTCCGCTACACCCGCCGACTCCCACCCCACCACCCAGTCTGTTGATCATGTTGTTGGCGGCGCCGTGGGGACGACCGACGACCACCACCAACATCATGACGTCCGGAGGTCAGGGGGTGTTCAGGTGGGCGAGCAGGTCTTGGCGGGTGAGGACGCCCTTGGGTTTGCCGTCGGTCAACACCAGGGCGGCGTCGGACTTCTCCAACAGGTTCACCGCCTCGCTGACCGGCTGACCACCGCCGATCATCGGCAGCGGCGGGCCCATGTGCCGTTCGATTGTGTCGTGCAGGTGCGCCTGACCGGTGAAGAGCGCGTCGAGCAGGTCCTTCTCGGCGATCGAACCGGCCACCTCGCCGGTCACCACCGGCGGCTCCGCCTTGAGCACCGGCAGCTGCGACACGCCGTACTCGCGCATGTAGTCGATGGCGTCGCGGACCGTCTCGGTCGGATGAACGTGGACCAACTCGGGCAGACCGCCGGGTTTGCCGGCCAGAGCCTCCGACACGGTCGGCTCCGAACCGGAGGCGTCGAGGAAGCCGTATCGGGCCATCCAGGCATCATTGAAGATCTTGGACAGGTAGCCCCGACCGCCATCCGGCAGTAACACCACGATGACGTCGTCCGGGCCGGCGGTACGCGCCACCTCCAACGCCGCGACGGCCGCCATGCCGCAGGAGCCACCCACCAGCAGCCCTTCCTCGCGGGCCAACCGCCGCGTCATCTCGAAGGACTGCTTGTCCGAGACCTCGATGATCTGGTCTGCCACCTCCCGGTCGTACGTCTGCGGCCAGAAGTCCTCGCCGACCCCTTCGACCAGGTACGGCCGGCCGCTGCCGCCGGAGTAGACCGACCCCTCCGGATCGGCACCGATGACCTTGACGGTGTCGCCCGAAGCCTCCTTCAGATAGCGCCCGATGCCGGAAATGGTGCCGCCGGTGCCGACCCCGGCCACGAAGTGGGTGATCCGGCCCTCGGTCTGCTTCCACAGCTCAGGGCCGGTGGTCTCGTAGTGCGAACGCGGATTCGCCGGGTTGGCGTACTGGTTGGGCTTCCAGGCGTCCGGAATCTCCCGGGCCAGCCGGTCGGAGACGTTGTAGTACGAGCGGGGATCCTCCGGCGCCACCGCGGTCGGGCAGACCACCACCTCGGCGCCGTACGCCCGCAGCACGTCCTGCTTGTCCTGGCTGACCTTGTCGGGGCAGACGAACACGCAGCGGTAGCCTCGGAGCTGGGCCACCAGGGCCAGACCGACGCCGGTGTTACCGCTGGTCGGCTCGACGATGGTGCCGCCCGGGCGCAGAATCCCGGCTGCCTCGGCGTCCTCCACCATGCGCAGTGCGATCCGGTCTTTCACCGATCCGCCCGGGTTGAGGTACTCCACCTTCGCCAGCACCGTCGCCTGGACGCCCTCGGCGACGTTGCGCAGCCGTACCAGCGGTGTGTTGCCGATCATTTCGACGACGTTGTCGTAGTACTGCACCTCGTTGTGCCTTTCGCTCCGGCTCCGGCACGCCAGGCCGGGCGGTGAACAGGTGGAATTCCCGCTCAGGGTACGTCGGTCAGGGCACCACGTGGCCGGGGACCACGGTGCTGCGACGGGCCTCCCACTCAAGGAAACGCTCGGTCTCGGCGAGCACCGAGCCGGCGAGCCAGGTGACCATCACCGCGTCGTCGATGAGCCCGAACACGGTGAGGAACATCTCCGGCACCGCGTCGACAGGCGAGACGATGTACGCCGTGGCAGCGGTCATCATGGCCAGCCGGAGCCCCCCGTCGTACTGGCCACGCGCGGTGGCCGCGATCATCCTGGGCAGCGCTCCGAGCCGGGTGCCGAGCGACGGCCCGCCCCGGGCTCCGGCGGTCACCGCCCGCGCGAGGGCCACGAACGCGGCACCTCGCTTCAACGTCTTAGCCATCGTCGTACTCCTCTCCACGTGCAGCGTGACGCCCCGCCGCAACCACCCTCCATCCAAGTACCCAACCCGGTCGTTTTCCAGGCACCGGAGCGCCGCAACGACGACAGCTGGGCGTCAGACGGGCAGGCTAGTGTCACGGTATGGGGGTCGCTGGTTCCGTCGTGCCGGGTCGTCCGCGCTGGCCGCGCGTTCTCCGGGTTGCCCGCCTGGCAGCCATCGGCACGGGTGCGACGGTGGCCGCCGCAGCGGCGGCGACCGGTGTGCTCTTCGGTCAGGCCCGGCAGGCCCGCCGCACGATTCCGACCGCCGAGGCACCGCCACCGCGCTGCGACGGCGTCTACGGCCCGAAGTTTCCCGGGCCGGCGATCACACTCGTCGTCCTCGGTGACTCGTCCGCCGCCGGATACGGAGTGCACCGCCGCCGTGAGACGCCGGGGGCGTTGTTGGCCACCGGCCTGTCCCGGCGCCTGCGTCGTCCCGTCCGGTTGCACCGCTTCGCGGTGGTGGGTGCCATCTCGGCTGGTCTCAAGTTCCAGGTCGAGGCAGCTCTGGAGTGCGACCCCGACGTCGCGGTCATCCTCATCGGTGGCAACGACGTCACCAACCGCACACCACCGGCCCTGGCCGTGCGCTACCTCGTCGAGGGGGTCCGGGCGTTGCGCGCGGGCGGCGCCGAAGTGGTCGTCGGGACCTGCCCGGACCTGGGTGCGATCCGCCCCATCCAGCCGCCGCTGCGCTGGTTGGCTCGCCGGTGGAGCCGGCAACTCGCTGCGGCGCAGACGGTGGCGGTGGTGTCGGCCGGTGGTTGGACGGTCTCGCTCGGCGATCTGCTCGGTCCCCGGTTCACCGCCGAGCCAGGGCGCATGTTCGCCTGGGACAGGTTCCACCCCTCCGCCGAGGGATACGCGGCGGCTGCCGCCGCTCTGTTGCCGACGGTGCTCTCCGCACTGGGCCAGGGCGCCGAACGCAGGCCTACGCCTACACGTCTCGAAGGCGTACGGTCGTTGCCGAAGGCCGCGCACGAGGCGGCTCGGCATCCGGGGACGGAGGTCAGCGGTACGCAGGTTCGCGGCAGCGAGAACGGCCCGGCCGGCCGTTGGGCGCAGCTGCGCCGACGGGGATTCCTCGGTGCCGGACCGGCACCGCAGGCAACCTCCACCGTCGACTCCCCCGCAGTGGAAGGATTCTCATGACCGAGCGGATCAGGGGCCGGCGCAGCTCCGGTTCCGGCCCGGGGCAGGCGACATGACCGGTCGTCCTCCTGGGAACCGGGTCGCTGGACGCATCGCCCGCACCGCCGCGTTCTCCGTGATCGCTGGCGTACTCGGCGGGGTGGCGGTACTCGCCGGAGAGGCCGTGGTGGCCCGCAACCGCCGCTACGCCCAGCCGGAACTCGGCCTGGCGCTGCGGGCGACCGTTGGTCGGGCCGGTGCCACACCGCTGCGCCTGGTGCTGTTGGGTGACTCTTCCGCTCTCGGCGTCGGTGTGGACCGGCTCGGCGACACCATTGGCGGGCAGCTGGCGGAGCTGCTCGCGGACGGGCCCGGTGGGCGTCAGGTGCACCTGTCCAGCGTCGGTGTCTCCGGCTCGCGCTCGACCGACCTGGCCACCCAGGTGGCCCGGGCGTTGCTCGGCGAGCGGCCGGACGTGGCGGTCATCCTGGTCGGCGCCAACGACGTCACGAGCATGCGGCGTCCGGCCGAGGCCGCCGCCTACCTCGGCGCTGCCGTGCACCGGCTACGACACGCCGGCGTCGAGGTCGTAGTCGGCACCTGCCCGGATCTCGGCGCGGTACGCGCGATAGCGTTGCCCCTGCGGCAGGTCGTCGGCTGGCTGGGAAACCGCGTCGCCCGAGCGCAGACCGGTGCGGTGCTCGACGCCGGCGGGACGGTTGTCGACCTGGCCACTGAAACAGGTCCGGTGTTCCGGGCCGACGCCGGCACGTTCTGTCACGACGGCTACCACCCCTCCGCCGACGGTTACCGGGTCTGGGCGCACGCCCTGCTGCCCGCAGTGGTCACCGCGGCGGCCGTCACCCCACGCCACTGACCGGAAGCCCCGGGGTGCCCGGGGTGACATTTCCCGGAACCGGGAGAACTTCCGCCGCAAGTTACCAGCGAGTTACGGTGATCGTATGCCGATTGAGTCGTCTCGCGATGCCGTCATCGTCGCCACCGCCCGCTCCCCCATCGGCCGGGCACACAAAGGGTCCCTCCGCGATCTCCGCCCCGACGATCTTGCCGCCACCATCGTGCAGGCTGCCCTGGCAAAGGTGCCGCAGCTCGACCCACGGCAGATCGACGATCTCTACCTCGGGTGCGGTCTGCCCGGTGGGGAACAGGGTTTCAACATGGCTCGCGTCGTGGCTGTGCTGATGGGTCTCGACGGCCTGCCCGGTGCGACCCTCACCCGCTACTGCGCCTCCTCGTTGCAGACGACCCGGATGGCAATGCACGCGATCCGGGCCGGTGAGGGCGACGTCTTCGTCTCTGCCGGTGTGGAGATGGTTTCCCGGTACGCCCGCGGCAGCTCGGATGGTCTACCTCCCGAGGCTCAGGCCCTGATCGGCGGCTGGCAGAACCCCCGCTTCGCGTCGGCACATGAGCGGTCCAAGGCCCGAGCCGAGGCCGGTGCGGCGGTCTGGACCGACCCACGCGAGGAGGACGCCCTGCCCGACGTCTACCTGGCCATGGGACAGACCGCCGAGAATCTCGCCCAGGTGTACGACGTGAGCCGCGAGGACATGGACGCTTTCGGCGTACGTAGCCAAAACCTGGCCGAGAAGGCGATCGCCGACGGCTTCTGGGCCCGGGAGATCACCCCGGTCACCACGCCCGACGGCACGGTGGTCAGCACGGACGACGGCCCCCGCGCCGGGGTGACCCTGGACGCGGTTTCCCAGCTCAAGCCGGTTTTCCGCCCGGATGGCCGGATCACCGCCGGCAACTGCTGCCCGCTGAACGACGGAGCCGCGGCCGTGGTCGTGATGAGCGCACAGCGAGCCGAGGAGCTGGGCGTAACCCCACTGGCCCGGATCGTCTCCACAGGTGTCACCGCACTGTCACCGGAGATCATGGGCCTCGGTCCGGTGGAGGCGAGCCGACAGGCGCTCGGACGCGCCGGCATGACGATCGACGACGTCGATCTGGTCGAGATCAACGAGGCGTTCGCCGCCCAGGTGATCCCGTCGTACCGCCAGTTGGGCATCGCGGAGGAGAAACTCAACGTGATGGGTGGTGCGGTCGCCGTCGGTCACCCGTTCGGAATGACCGGCGCCCGGATCACCGGCACGCTGCTCAACGCTCTGCAATGGCACGACAAGACCGTCGGCCTGGAGACCATGTGCGTCGGTGGCGGGCAGGGCATGGCGATGATCATCGAGCGCCTGAGCTGACGGTACGGCAACGATCGACACCAGCCGCCCACGGCTCGTTCCGGGTGACGCGGTCGCTAGAGCGTGGTACGGGTGGCGGCCACTTCGGTGGCAGCCCAGTTCAGCGCCTCCGCGCCCGCACCCGCGGCAAGCAGGTCGGCGGTGACCACCCGGAGTTGGTCGGGAAGGGCGAGATCGCTGTCGAGCCGAGGTACGGCCCGACGTGGTTGTCCTTCCGCGTCTGCGGCGAGGTCGGCGACGTCCTGCACCAGCCGGTGGACCAGATCCGCCCGGGACACGTTCCCGATCGATGCCGCAGCCGACCAGCGTGGCTGCTGCCAGTGGCTGATCTGCTGCACCAGCAACTCCACCCGGCGAGCAAGCTCCACCCCCACCACTGTCTCCATTCCACCTCCTCCGACACCAGACTCAACGCACCCGCCCCACCAATCGCCGATCATGCATTTTAGGGTTGTCGGCTTCAGCACGTACGCCCGATCTGCACAGTGCCACAACTGCAAGATCGGCGCCAAGGGGTGGGTAAGTGGGGGCGCCCGCCCCAGGTGGGGCGGGCGCCTGTCGATCGGTGGGGCGTACGGGTCAGTCGTCGCCTTGGAAGTAGCTCAGCAGACGCAGCATCTCGATGTAGAGCCAGATCAGGCTGACCAGGATGCCGAAAGCGGCAACCCACGAGTAGCGCTGCGGCAGGCCCATCCGGACACCGTCCTCCACCTCCTTGAAGCTGAGCACGAAGCTCAACGAGGCGACGACGATGCAGACGATGCTGAATCCGATGGCCAGCGGGCTGCCGTCGCGCAGGCCGGTGTTCACGCCGAAGAGCGCCAACACCAGATTGATCATCATGACGGCGAAGAGACCCGCCATCACCGCGATCATGCCCTTGACGAACTTCGGCGTCGCCCGGATGACCCGCGCCTTGTAGAGCATGGCCATCACGAAGAAGACACCGAAAGTGGCAGTCACCGCCTGGAGCACGATGCCGTCGTACAGCGATTCGAAGAACTTGCTCACCGCACCAACGAGGACACCCTCGACGACGGCGTACGCGACGACGAGCGCCGGATTCGCCATCCGCGAGAACGAGATGATCATGCCGAGCACCAGGCCGACGACGGCAGCACCGATCCATGCGACGCCGAGCAGCGCATCGGGCACCAGCGCCCACGCCGCCGCGGCGGCGACACCGACGATGGCCAGGAGCGTGACCGTCTTGACCACCACGTCGTCGATCGACATGGTGGTGGCCGCCGGCGGGGCCGACGGGAAGCCCGGCGCGCCGGGATAACCGGCCTGCGGCGGAACCTGCTGGGGGTAGCCGGGCTGTCCGTACGGCCCGGACGGGGCGTACCCGGCGGCCCGCTCCCGCTCGGCCGCCTGACCGAGCCGGGCGAGCACCGGGTTCGAAGTCTTCACTGTCTGGCCTCCCTCAGGGGGTCTCATGGCACGTCAACGTGCCATACAAGAGTAAACGGCCCGACCAGCCCATGGAGATCGCCAAGCTGAGGGAAAGCTGAGAGCTCCCGCCGTCTCAGGGAAAGCGACAGACAACCAGCGGCTGCGAGGTCTGCACGAGATGGGTGCCCGGGGCGGGGATCGAACCCGCACGCCTTGCGGCAGCCGCTTTTAAGGCGGCCGTGTCTGCCTTTCCACCACCCGGGCGGGTGACACCGGCCGCCGACGCGTACGGTGCAGTGCCACGGTAGCGGTTTCGTCGCCACTGCGGCGTCCCCCACCCAGCACCGCCACTATGGTCGAGGCCGTGAGCAGCCACGTACCCATGGCACCCACCGACGACATGGCACCGCAGCCAGATCACCCCGTCACCGGGGCACGCCGGCAACTCACCCAGGTGACCCGGGCCGTCGTGCGGTACCAGGCCGACCTGCTGGTAGGACTGTTCTTCGCGGCATTCGCCGCGGTACTCACCCACCGGCTCTGGGCCGACCCGACCGGGCTGGTACTCGCACTCAACCCCGAAGACCAGGTGCTCTACGAGTGGTTCCTGGCCATCGACGCACGGGCGCTGCTCGGCGACTTCGGTCTGTCCACCGACCGGCTCAACGCTCCGGACGGGGTCAACCTGATGGCCAACACCTCGGTCATCGCCCTCGGGCTGCTGTTCGCCCCGGTCACCTTGCTGTTCGGCGCACCGGTCACCTTCGCCCTGCTCGTGACGGTCAACCTCGCCGGCACCGCCACCGCCTGGTACCTCCTGTTCAGCCGTACGACGCGGGTCCACCGGGGGGCCGCGATGCTCGGCGGAGCGCTCTGCGGCTTCGCCCCCGGCATGGTGTCCCAGAGCAACAGCCACCTGCACATGACGGCGCAGTGGCTGCCACCGGTCATCGTCTGGCTGGTGGTGCGCCTACTACGCGCCGCCGACCCCACCGCCATCCGGTCCAGGTCGGGCGACACGCCAGCCGGCCCGGACCGGCGTCGGCTGACCACCTCCGCGATGGGGATCGCCGCTGCCGTGTCCGTCCAAGTGTTCATCGGCGAGGAAGTGCTGTTCCTCACCGCCCTCACCCTGCTGGTGATGTCGCTCACGGTGATCACCGTGGACCGGGACCTGACCCGCCGGGCGCTACCCGCCTTCGCCGGTGCGATGACCCTCGCCACCGGTACGGCCCTGCTGGTGCTCGCCCGCCCGTTGTGGTTCCAGTTCGCTGGGCCCCTCGGCGTCGCCGACGGCATGTTCAGCCCGCACTACTTCTCCGCTGACCTGAGCAGCTGGTCGGCGATCTCGCCACTGTCCCTGGTCGGAGACGAACGTTCCGCTCAGCTGAGCACCGGCCCGGCCGAGTACAACACCTTCCTGGGCTGGCCACTGTTGGTGGTCACCGTCGGTTGCGCCGTCTGGCTGGGACGCCGCCCACTGGTGCTGGCCTGCACCGCCGGCATCCTCGTGATGGGCACCCTGTCCCTCGGCCCCGAAGTGGTCCTCGACCGCGACGGCACCGGCCTGCCCGGCCCGTACGCACTGCTCGACGGTCTGCCCGTGGTCGACGGCGCGTTGCCGACGCGGTTCGCCCTGGCCGTACCGCCGCTTATCGCGACGCTGCTCGTGCTGGCAGTCGACCGGGCACTACGCGGCACGGTCCGTGCCCGCCGGCTGACACTGACCGCGGTCGCCGTGGCGATGGTGCCGCTGATCCCGGCACCACTGCCCACCGCGCACCGACCACCGGTTCCGGAGTTCATCACCGCCGGCCACTGGCAGAACTGCGTGAAGCCGGGCGGCGTACTGGTGCCGGTGCCACTGGCAACGCCGAAGGAGCCCTGGCCGATGCGGTGGGCAACCGCAGCCAACGCCGAATTCAGCATGCCGCAGGGCTTCTTCATCGGCCCGCACGGCCGGGGCGGCAGCGCCGCGATGGGCGTCGCACCGCGCCCAACGGCAGTCCTCCTGGCGAACGTTGCCCGTAGCGGTCTGCGGCCGGTGGTCGGAGACGAGCAGCGTCGCGGTGCCACGGCGGACGTCGAGCACTGGGGCGCCTCGTGTGTGGTGCTGGCGGCCGACACCCCGCACGCCGATAGTCTGCGCCTGACGCTGGAGGCGCTTCACGGCCCGTCTACCAGGATCGCCGACGCCTGGTTCTGGCGGGTCTGAGCGGTGCGGAGCCCCTTCCCGCAGGATGAGACTCCGCGTACTCACACCTTCGACGAAGGCTGGGACGCCTCGGCGAACTCCTCACGCGGGTCGTGCAGCTGGCCGAGCGCGACCACCTCACGCTTCAGCACGAACGCCAACGTCCAGTCGACCACCACCCGAACCTTCCGGTTCAGCGACGGGATCCGGCTCATGTGGTACGTCCGGTGCATGAACCACGCCGGCCAACCGGTCATCTTGATGCCGTAAACCTGGGCCACGCCCTTGTGCAAGCCGAGGCTGGCCACACTGCCGGCATGCTTGTGCTTGTACGGGACCGGCTCGCGGCCCCGGATCACAGCGGCGATGTTGTCGGCCATCCGCTGGGCCTGCCGCACGGCGTGCTGCGCACTCGGTGAGCAGAAGTTGCCCGGCGGCTTGGTCAGGTCCGGTACGGCAGCGCAGTCACCGGCGCTCCAGGCGCCCTCGACCACACGGTCGCCGTCGACCACCTGCAACGTCGGCAAGCAGGTCACCCGCCGCCGCTCCTCACGCGGGAAATCGGTGGCGTCCAACATCGGCGACGGCTTCACACCGGCGGTCCAGACGATGGTGTCGGCGCTGAAACTGTCCCCGTCGGAGAGCTTGACCACCCCGTCGACGCAGGACTCCAGCCGGGTGTCGAGCCGGAGGTCCATGTCCCGCTTCAACAACTGCTGCACCGTGTAGGCGCCCATGTCCCGGTCGACCTCCGGCAGCACCCGCTGGGTGGCCTCGACCAGCACCCACCGCATGTCCGACATGCTCAGCTCCGGGTAGTACTTCAGCGCATGGCGGGCCATGTCCTCCATCTCGGCGAGAGCCTCGATGCCGGCGTAACCGCCACCGACGAAGACGAAGGTCAGTGCCCGACGGCGCACCTCCGAGTCGGTAGTTGCGGCGGCCACGTCGAGCTGCTCGAGCACGTGGTTACGCAGATAGATGGCCTCACCGATGGTCTTGAAGCCGATGCCGTGCTCGTGCAGGCCAGGAATCGGCAGGGTCCGCGAGACAGAGCCGGGGGCGACCACCACATGGTCGTAGGTGATGTCGCGGGGCGGGCCGACGATCGGCTGCACCGTGGCGATCCTGTTCGCATGGTCGATCCGGGTGACCGCACCGGCCACCACCTTGCACCGGCGCAACTCCCGACGCAGTGGCACCACCGAGTGCCGTGGGGAGATGTGTCCCGCCGACGCCTCGGGCAGGAACGGCTGGTACGTCATGTGCGGCTGCGGGTCGACGACGACGACCTCAGCCTCACGGGAACTCAGCTTCTTCGACAGGCGCAGCGCCGCGTAGAGACCGACGTGCCCAGCGCCCACCACAAGGATCCGCTTCGCAGTCACGCCCACCATCTTTCCCCCACCGTCAGCGGTAATCCTGCGTGCGGCCCCCTTCTGTGACCGAGCACAAGGCGACTGTGACCCCCGTAACGTCGGCTACACCGCTTCCCTGGCCTCGCCACCACCCCCGGTCACCCGAAGCGTCTGGCCCCTGAATCACCTGCGTCGCAGCAGCCCAGCCAGCAACGCGGTCAACCCGACGACCAACAGCAGACCCGCCACCGTGACCGCCTGCCAGCCGCCACCGGCGGCACGCACGTCGGAAAGTTCGAGCAGCAGCACGCCGAGCACCAACGTGGCGAGCAACACCACGGCCGCACGAGTGAGCCAACCCACTATCACTTCCGGATCCACCACGGCGTCGTACGGCAACACCGCCACCAGCGCGCAAAGCGTGTGGGTCAGGTAAAGGGCCACCGCCACCGCCATCAGCCGCCACAACGCGATCGGCCGGTCGTACCCGTCGGTGGCGAGCAGCCACCCGGCGACCGTAACCAACGCAGCGAAGGTCGGCCAGAGCCGGCGCGGCAGTACCGCCGGCAACACCGCGACCGCCACCAGCGGGCCAAGCGCCTGCCCGAACACGACCTCGGCGGGGTAGGACAGCAGCAGCCCCACGAGCGCGCTGAGAAAGATACCCGCCCGGACCAGGACAGGGGTCAAGGAAATTCGCGCCGTGGCCGTCCGCAGCGCCCGGACCCTCCCGATCACACCCACCGGGTCAATCCCTCGTTCGCGACTGCGGGACTCCGCTGCGCTGCGTTCCTCACACTCACCGGCCACCCACCCTCGGGGCGGTGGCCAGCCTCGCCACGTCGCGAAGCACCTGGTCGAGGCTGCCGGCGCCGGCCCACGGCACCACCGGCACGCCGTGCTCACGCAACTGCGCGACCATCGTGTCCCGGTCCAGCCGCCACAACCGGTACGCAACATCGGCCCAACCCCGGTCCTTCGCAGGTGACAGGTCCACCGGGAGCGTGTCGACGGCCACCACGAACCGTCCCGCACGGGCCAACCGGGCCAACATCTGAGCCGACCGTTCCTCCAGCAGCGGGGTGAGCACCACCACGAGCGCATCGGCGGAAAGAAGTTGCGGGCCGAACACGTGGTCGTACGGCTCGTGTGGGGAGGACTGGACCTTCACGTCCAACAGCCACTCCAGCACGGTCAGGTACTGCCGTCGCCCGGTCGCCGGGCGCAGCCGCCGGGCACTCGGGCCGTACTCGAGCAGCGCCACCCGGTCGCCGCGGTGCAGGTAGTGCTCGGCGATAGCGGCAGCCGCGCGGACCGTGGTGTCCAGCACCGACGCCGTACCACTGACCCCACCGGAGCGGCCCGCCTCTGCCAGCACGTCGAGCAACACGACCACTTCGGCGTCGCGGTCGGAGAGAGTGGCCGCCACGTGCAGTTGCCGGGCCCGCAGCGACACCCGCCAGTCAATGCGGCGCAACCGGTCACCTGGGGCGAAGACCCGCACCCCGGCGAGTTCACCACCCTCACCGGGACGACGCGAGTGGTGGGCGCCGACCAGGCCCGCAGCACGGGGCATCACCTCGACCGCCTCGAACGGCTCGGTCTTCGGGTAGACCTTCGACCGGACCGGTTCGACGATCACCGCACGCGAGATCAGCAGGCCCTGCGCGGCGGCTACCCGGGCACCCACCGGACCCAACGGGTGCCGGCCCCACCGCAAGGCGGTGCCGGCCAGCTCCAGATCGACGGCGGAGTCCGGCGTGATCGACGTGGCGAACGGACGGTCCGCCACGGCCGGTTGACCGCCGCCGGCCGACCGGCCGGTGCTGGCGACCGTACTGCCGGCCAGCCCGGCGCGTTCGATCCGCAGCCACGGTGAAACCCGGGCACGCAGCACCGCCACGTCGAAAAGAACCCGACCCTGGTTGCCGACGGTGACCGTTGCGGCCACGTCACCGCCCTCCACGAGGTGATCGTCCTGGGCGCTGAGCCACAACTGGGGCAGCTCGACGGGTCGGCGACGCAACGCGTACGCGGTACCGAGCGCGAAGGGTGCAGCCAGCACGATCAGATCCACCCGTCCCAGCAGCACCGCGGCGACCAGGAGCAGCCCGGTGAGCAGCACCGCCCGACCGAACGCCCAAGTGGGCGTCCAGTTGGTCGATGCCGTCCGCTCGCTCTGTTCGACCACGCCGGGTCAGTCTCCCGGCCGACCAGCGGCGTAGCTGGGCAGGGCACCGCTGGCCGGTGCGGGTGTGCCGTCGAGCACCTCACCGACCACGAACGACGGATCGACCCGGCGTAGCCACATTTCCGGCCGCAGGGTGATCCGGTGTGCCAGCGCCGGGGCCGCGACGTCCTTGACATCCTCGGGGACCACGTAGTCCCGCCCGGAGAGCACCGCCCGTACCCGGGACAGCAGCAACAGCGCCAGCGAACCGCGCGGCGACGCGCCGACAAGCACCGACGGATGTTCGCGGGTGGCTGAGGTCAGCGCCACGATGTACCGGCCCACCGAATCCTCCACCTCGACGTCCTCCAACGCCGCCTGCATGGCGCGCAGGGTGCCGGCGTCGACGACCGGTTCGATCTCGGCTTCCTCCCGGCGGCGCGCCATCCTGCGGCGCAGCACCTCCCACTCTTCTTCCTGCGCCGGGTAGCCGAACGACACCCGCAGCAGGAACCGGTCCAGCTGGGCCTCCGGCAACGGATAGGTGCCCTCGTACTCGATGGGGTTGGCGGTGGCGAGCACGTGGAACGGCTCGTCCAGGCGGTACGTCACACCCTCCACCGATACCTGCTTCTCCTGCATCGCCTCCAGCAGTGCGGACTGTGTCTTCGGCGGAGTCCGGTTGATCTCGTCGGCGAGCAGCAGATTCGTGAAGACCGGCCCGGCCCGGAAGGTGAAGTCACCGCTGCGCTGGTCGTAGAGGAACGAGCCGGTGACATCGGCCGGCAGCAGATCGGGGGTGAACTGCAGCCGCCGGAAGTCCAGACCCAGCGCCTGGGCGAAGGACCGCGCGGTGAGCGTCTTACCCAACCCTGGCAGGTCCTCCAGCAGCACGTGACCGCCGGCCAGGATGCCGGCGAGCACAAGTTCCAGGGCGTCCCGTTTGCCGACCACGACCAGGCCCACCGCATCCAGTACGGCCCGGGCGAGGCGACCTACCTCGGCGGGGGGCATCGTCCGGCCGGCGTCGTTCATCAGATCTTCTCCAGTTCGGCGACGATCGCCGCGAGGTCGCGCGGCGAAGGGGTGCGGCGGGGTGGGGTTTCCAGGAACGACGACAGACGGTCACCCAGTAGGGCACGGGCTCGTACCGGATCCGATTCGCGGGTGATGCCGTGCTTGAGCCGCATCCGCTCGTCCGCCAGCTCGGCCAAGCGGGGCAGGATCACGGTGCTGAACCGTTCGGGACGCGTCTTGGACCACTCCAGCGGAGCCGCCCAACCGTTGATCGCGGCGCGCAGCGCATCCCGCGCGTCCCAGTTGTAGGTGCCCGGCTCCTCGCCACCCTGCGTCGACGAACCCCCCCGACCGGGCTTCGGTGGCGGGGCAAGGGCGGCGACGATACGGCGTACCACGAGCAGCGTGACCACGGCAGCGACAAGCACCAGCAGCGACACCCGCAGACCGATCGCGCGTAGTCCGGCGACGGTCACCACGGTCGCCGCCGTGGTGACACCGAGCACCCCGAGCACGGTACGCAGGCGCCCACCCCGGCGCGGTTCGGACCGGACCGGACGCTCCTCGGAGAAGCTGAGCAGGTCGTCGATACTTGTGCTGCTCACGCCGACTCCTGCTCCGCCAGGGCGGTCAGTTCACCGCGCAACCGGCGCAGGGCGGCTCGGGCCTGGTCCCTGGTCCGTTCATCCACTGGTCGGGTGGCGTACCGGGCCTCGCGGAAGACATCCGCGAAATCGGCAAGAACATCAGCGCTCACGACCGCCGGTACGCCAGTGGACGGATCGCCCCGCAGTAGCCGGGTGACCAGGTCGGTGGGGGTGTCGCCAGCCAGCCGGGGCACCCCGGCGACCGCGGCGGCCTCCTCAAGTCGTACCCAGCAGGCGATCACCGCGGTCCGCGGATCGGTGGCCCGGTCGTCCAGGTCGACCAACCCGGCGTCGACGGCCGCCACCACCTCGGCGGCGGTGCCCTCGGCACTGCGTCGGTTCTGCTGCGTGGGCAGTGCCCTGGTGACCCGGCGCGCCGCTGCCCGCAGCATGGTCCAGATCAGATAGCCGAGGGCCGCGAGCAGGGTCAGCCCCAGCAACACCACCGCCACCATGCCGAGCCAGGACGGGATCCGGGTGCGGGTCTGCTCGGCGGCGTCGCGGGGTTCGGCCGGAATCGATGGTCTCGGCTCGCCGCTCGGGTATTCCAGCACGAAGGGCGCGTCCTCGACGGCGGGTGGGATCCGGCTGGCGCCGATCGACGAGTGCGTGGTCGCCACGGTGACGGCGGCGAGCAGGGCAACCACCACCGTCACCGGCCACCACCTGCGCAGCACGTCCATCAGTTACCTCCGGGCAAGCGGGGCTTGCGGCGGCACTGGTCCCGACCGTCCGCCACCGCCACCGCCCCCGCAGCCTCAGTCCACGCCGGCCAGCAGCTTCGCCCGGGCGAACACGTCGTCCAGCATCCCTGGTGTCAGCCGGCCGGTGAAGGTGTTCTGCTGGCTGACGTGATAACAGCCCAGCAGCTCCGGTCCGGCCGTGCCGGACCAGTGTGCCCCATGCCGGAACGACGGTCGCGGGCTGGGCGGCGGGACGGCGTACCCGGCCCGTAACGCCGGCCACCACGCAGCCCAGGCAAAAGCGCCAAGTGCCACCACCACCCGCAGCGTCGGTCGGATCAGCTCGACCTCCCGATGCAGCCAGGGTGCACAGGTGTCCCGCTCGGCCGGGGTGGGCTTGTTGTCCGGTGGGGCGCAGCGTACCGCAGCGAAGATCCTCGTTGCGCACAACGTGAGTCCGTCGGCGGCGGCCACACTCGTCGGTTGGTTGGCCAGGCCGGCCCGGTGCAGCGCGGCGAAGAGCACATCGCCGGACCGGTCGCCGGTGAAGATCCGGCCGGTGCGGTTACCGCCGTGTGCGGCCGGGGCCAGTCCGAGGATGGCGATCCGGGCCGCGGGATCACCGAATCCGGGGACCGGCCGTCCCCAGTATTCCTGATCGCGGAAGGCCGCTCGCCTGGTACGGGCGACCTCCTCCCGCCAGTCGACCAGCCGGGGGCAGGCGAAACAGCCGGCGACACCCGCATCCAGGTCAATCAGGTCCGTTGCCCGACCGGCGTGGGCGGCGACCTCGGCAGGGGTACGCGACTCAACCAAGCTTGGCCCTGAACAGCTCCAGGGTGCGCGCCCAAGCGCTGGTGGCCGCCCGCTGATCGAACCTCTCCGGCCGATCCTCGTCGAAGAAGGCGTGCGCGGTGCCCGGGTAGTCGTGCAGCTGGCACACGCCACCGGCGTTCTCGATGGCCCGGCGTACCGTCTGCACACCCTGGTCCGCGGAGCTGCCGTCCGCCTCCGCGCAGTGCACGAGCGCGTCCTTGCCCGCCCAGCCGGTCCACTCGGTACGCATGCCATCCCAGGGCAGCAGGGGATAGAAGGCGGCGGTGGCGACGATTCGTTCGGAGAAGTTCGCCGCCCACAGGGCGAGACTGGCCCCGGCGGAGAAGCCCGCGCAGCCCACCTTGCCGGTGACCTCGGCCCGACCGGCGAGATGGTCTGCGGCAGCGGCGATGGTCTGCGCCGTCTCGTCCATCTGCGGTCCGTCGAGCAGACGTCGCGGCCCACCTGGTTCTCCGGCCGGCTCACCGTGCCGGAGATCGGGTGCGAGAGCGACGAAGCCTGCCTCGGCGAAACGGTCCACCACCGACCTGATGTGCGGCACGAGGCCCCACCAGTCCTGAATGACGATCACTGCCGGGCTTGCCGCGCCGGTTGGGGGTATCGCGAGATATCCCTCACCCGTGCCGCTTCCACCACGGTAGGTCACCATCTCGCCCATCGGCCCGTCCTCCTAGCGGTCAGTCATCGTTGGCTGGTCGCCCAGTAGTCCTACGTGCGGGTAGCCTGCCACGCGGTGACCGCCACCGGGAAGACGCCGGAACAGTGGCATTCACCTCCCGTTCGCGTATGCCAGGCTCCAGGCGATGCCGTCGAGGATGTCGTGTTCCGAGGCGATCACGGCCGACATGTCCGCCCGTTGCATGGCGACGCGGAGCACCAACGCCCCGGCACCGATCACGTCCGCGCGCCCGGGATGCATCACCGGAATCGCCAACCGCTGCTCACGGGTCATGGCCAGCAGGTCGGTGGTCACCTCCGCCACCCGGTCGTACGACACCCTGGCGTGGTGAATGCGGGTCGGGTCGTACCCGGTGAGGCCCTCGGCGATCGCGACCACGGTGGTGACCGAGCCGGCGAGCCCGACCAGGGTGGCCGCCTGGCGCCCCGGCACCGCCGCCAGCGCCCGATCCACCGCGACCGTGACGTCGGCCTGGGCGGCGGCGATCTCGTCCGGGCCGGGCGGGTCACCGTGCAGGTGCCGCTCGGTCATGCGGACACAACCGATGTCCATGGAGATCGCGGCGTCGACGCCACCGTCGCGGGTGCCGACGACGAACTCGGTCGAGCCGCCGCCGATGTCCAGCACCAGATACGGCGACGGCGCGTCGACGGGCAGGCCGCGCACCGCTCCGGTGAACGACAACCGCGCCTCCTCGTCGCCGCTCACCACCTCCGGTGTCGCCCCGAGCGTCTGCTCGACCATGAGGCGGAAGTCCGCCGCGTTCTCCGCGTCACGGCTGGCCGAGGTGGCGCACATCCGTACCCGCTCGGCGCCCAGCTTCTCGATCTCGGCGGCGTAGCCTTCGAGAGCGACCCGGGTCCGCTCGATCGCCTCCGGAGCGAGTCGACCGGTGGCGTCGACGCCCTGGCCGAGCCGAACGATCTCCATCCGCCGGCTCCGGTCGACAAGTGGTGCGGCCGGGCCGGCCGACGGATCAGGTAGGTCGGCCACCAGCAGCCGGATCGAATTGGTGCCACAGTCGATGGCCGCCACACGCGTCGTCACGCCGAGAACCCTACCGCCGCCGAACCGGCCCACCCCGGGCGACAGCGCCGTGGCGGGCGAGTAGGCGTGGGTGTCAGAGGCGCAGCAGCATGCGGGTGTTGCCCAGGGTGTTCGGCTTGACGCGTTCGAGGTCGAGGAACTCGGCGACCCCCTCGTCGTACGAGCGCAACAGTTGCTCGTAGACCGGGTGCGGCACCGGAGCACCATCGATCTCGGAGAAGCCGAACGAACCGAAGAAGGTGGTCTCGAAGGTCAGCACGAAGATGCGGGCGACCCCCAACTCCCGGGCCGCGTCGATCAGCTCGGCGACGATCCGGTGCCCGATCCGCTGCCCCCGGCAGCGGGGATCGACCGCCACCGTGCGGATCTCCGCCAGGTCCTCCCACATGACGTGCAGCGCGCCGCAGCCCACCACCGCGCCGTCGGAGACCCGGCTGGCGACCCGGAACTCCTGTACGTCCTCGTACAGCGTGACGGTGGCCTTACTCAGCAGGCGACGGTTGTCGGTGTAGGTGTCGACCAGCCGTCGGATCGCCCGCACGTCGGCGGTCCGGGCCCGCCGTACCACGACGTCCCCGCCGCTCACCCGACCTCCGGTACGTCAACACAGCGTCCCGCCGTCCACCACGGTTCGACCAGGGCGAGCGTCTCGTCGCCGAACGGGTTCACCCCGGGCCCGGCAGCGAGTGCGTGACCGAGCTGGACGTGCAGGCACTTCACCCGGCCAGGCATTCCCCCGGCCGAGATGCCGGCGATCTCGGGCACCTCGGCGATGGTGTCCCGGCGGTCGAGGTAGTCCTCGTGGGCCGCGCGGTACCGCAGGGCCAGCTCCGGGTCGGCGGCCAGCCGCTCCGCCATCTCCTTCATCAGGCCAGCCGACTCGAGTCGGCTGCACGCGGCGGTCGCCCGGGGACACGTCAGGTAAAACAGCGTCGGGAAGGGAGTCCCGTCGGCCAACCGCGGAGTCGTCTCCACCACGTCAGGCAGGCCGCAAGGGCAGCGGTGGGCCACTGCCCTGGTGCCCCGGGGCGGACGCCCGAGCTGCGCGGCCACCGCAGCCAGATCAGCCCCGGTGGCCGGTTCCCGCTCCGGCGGAGGTACGGAAGCCGCCGCCGGCTCCTGCGGTGGTACGACAGTCACGGTGTCATTCTCTCGTCGGGTGCTCAGTCGTCGGTCCGGTGGGCGTCGGCGGCCTGCACGCTGGACCAGAGAGTGTCGTACCAGGCGTCGGGGGTGTCCGGCGTCGCCTGCCCCGTAACGGTGCCCGCCTCCCCGTCGGCACCGGCGGGAAGCAGAATAAGCATCTTCTCGCCGGGCCGCTGCATGAAGAACCGCTCCCGGGCCTGGGTTTCGATGTATGCCTCGTCCTGCCACTTCTCGGCCTGGGTCGTCAGCTGGGCGATCAGCTCCCGCTGAGCCGCCTGCGAAGCTTCCATCCGCTCGATGTCGGCCTGCTGGTCCAGGTAGACCCGGACCGGATAGGTGTAGGCGAGGGCGAGGGCGATCAGCACCGCGATCAGCACGGTGGCCCGGCCGGTGAGACCTCGGGATCGGGGTGCGGACAGTCGTGTCACCGTGCCACCGGCAGCGGTGCGCCGGGCGGCGGCGGGTCGCTTGGCGGAGCGTACGCCCTCGGCACCGCGGTTGGCTGACGGTGCCCGACCGGCGTTGGACCGCGACTCGGCACGGACACCGCCATCACGGGTCCTGCCGGGGCGACCGTCGCGTACCGGCCGGCGGACCGGGCGTTGACCACCCGGCGTGCGGCGCTGCTGCATCACACCCCTCCCCCGAGGTACGGCACCTGTCAGGCGGAACGGTAACGCGGGAAGGCGCCCGCCCCTGCGTACCGCGCCGCGTCGGCCAGTTCCTCCTCGATCCGCAGGAGCTGGTTGTACTTCGCGACCCGGTCCGATCGGGCCGGAGCACCGGTCTTGATCTGACCGCAGCCGGTTGCCACCGCCAGGTCGGCGATCGTGGTGTCCTCGGTCTCACCGGAACGGTGGCTCATCATGCAGGTGAAGCCGGCCCGGTGGGCCAGGTCCACCGCGTCCAGGGTCTCGGTGAGCGAGCCGATCTGGTTGACCTTGACCAGTACCGCGTTCGCCGCCCGCTCGGCGATGCCCCGGGCGATGCGCTGCGGGTTGGTGACGAACAGGTCGTCGCCGACGATCTGGATCCGGTCACCGACGGCGGCGGTGAGCGTCTGCCAGCCGGCCCAGTCGTCCTCGGCCAGCGGGTCCTCGATGGACACGATCGGGTAGGCGTCGGCCAGCTTGGTGTAGTACTCGCTCATCTCCGCGGCGCTCTTGGTCGCCCCCTCGAAGGTGTAGCTGCCGTCGGCGAAGAACTCGGTGGCGGCGACGTCGAGGGCGAAGACGATGTCGGTGCCGAGCCGGTAACCGGCCTTCTCCACCGCCTCGGCGATCAGGTCCAGCGCGGCGGCGTTGGTCGGCAGGTTCGGTGCGAAACCACCCTCGTCGCCGAGCCCGGTTGAAAGATCCTTCTTCTTCAGCACCGACTTGAGCGCGTGGTACACCTCGGCACCGGAGCGCAGCGCCTCCCGGAAGCTCGGCGCGCCGATCGGCGCGATCATGAATTCCTGGATGTCGACGTTGCTGTCGGCGTGTGCTCCGCCGTTGAGGATGTTCATCATCGGCACGGGCAGCAGATGTGCGTTCGGCCCGCCCAGGTAGCGGAAGAGGCTCAGGCCGGCGCTGCCGGCCGCCGCCTTGGCCACCGCGAGGGAAACCCCGAGGATCGCGTTGGCACCCAGTTCGGCCTTGTTGTCCGTGCCGTCGATGTCGAGCATCTTCTGGTCGATCACCCGCTGCTCGCTGGCTTCGTAGCCGATGAGCTGGTCGACGATCCGGTCCTCGATGTTGGCGACCGCCTTCTCCACTCCCTTGCCCAGGTAGCGGCCCTTGTCACCGTCGCGCAGCTCGATCGCCTCGAAGGCGCCGGTCGAGGCGCCGGAGGGCACCGCCGCCCGGGAGATCGTGCCGTCGTCGAGCCCGACCTCGACCTCGACCGTCGGATTGCCCCGCGAGTCCAGGATCTCCCGAGCCTCGATTACCTCGATGGTTGCCACTGAGTTGCTCCTCGTTCGTGTGGTCTCGTCCGGTATCGGCCGCGACGGTGCGGCTGAGGCAGGTGTTGAACGCAGCGTATCGGTCCCCGCCTTCCTGCGCGCCGACCGGGCGGGTCAATAACCACTCTCCGGTACCAGCAGGTCGGACATTCCCGGATTCTCGTACCTCAACCGGCAACCGGTTTGCACGAGCGGGACCCGATCGACGAGGCTGTTCACCATGCCCGCCGCCTCGACCACTCTCCGTATTCTCGCTGTGTCGGTCATCGCGTCGCTCTCCGTCACCGGCTGTCAGGCTCTGGACGATGCCGGGCGGACCATGGAGCGATCCGACATCGTCAACGATCTCGCCGCGCGGATGGATCGGGCACTGGAGCTGACCTACTCGGCGGAGTACCAGCTTCCCGGCGGGCGGAGCGCCTCGTTCGTCCAGTCGCAGGACCCGGCCCGGTCCAGCTACACCTGGCCCGGTGGAAAACTGACCGTGACCGACGAGGCGACCACCCGATGCGACACCGACGACGACCGGACCGTCTGCACCCTCGAACAGCCACCCGCACCCAACAGCAAGCCCTCTGTCGTCGTCTTCGCCGAGGCCGAGCTACAGGGGCTGATCACTCCCCCGCTGGTGATGGGCCGGTTGACCGACGCGGCACTGGACCCGGACGCGGTCATCACCGAACGCAGCAGCACCGTCGTCGGTCACCACGCCACCTGCGTAGACGTACGCCGTAGCGCGGAGAGCTTCACCGCCTGCGTGACCGGGGAGGGCACGCTCGGTAGCTTCACCGGGCAGCTCGACGGGGAGCCGGTCGAGCTGGCACTGAGCCGCTACCGCGACCGGGTCGAAGGCGCCGCCTTCGACCTTCCGGCGGGTGCCGACGTGGTGGACCGGCGCGCCGCCGGCCCCTGACCCGGAAGTGGCCCGTCACCGTGCGACCTACAGGCCGAGCAGGGCACGCAGGTGGCGCGGCGGTGGACTGCCGTGGGCGAGCATCTCGTCGTGCCAGGCGCGCAACGGCACATGGTGCGGACGGGCCGCGACGATCCCGGCCAGCTCGCTGTAGCCGACGAAGTACGTCGACAGCTGCGCCGAGGTGAGCAGCGCACGACGCCACTTGCCCGCCGCCTCGCCCTCCTCCTGAAAACCGCGTCCGGTCAACAGGGCCATCGCCTCCACCTCGGGTAGTCCCTCGGCGTGCGTCAGCTGGTCGAGCAACGCGTTGAGGGTCATCCGTAGCTGCATCTTCAGCTGCTGCAACCGCACCGGCAGGCCACCGAAACCGAGACCGACCATCAGCTCCTCGGCGTAGACCGCCCAACCCTCGACGAACGGACCGGAGCGGATCAACGCCCGTACCCGGGTGGAGCCGGTGTGGCGTCGAGCGTGGGCGAGCTGAAGGAAGTGCCCCGGAATCGCCTCGTGCACGGTGAGGTTGCGGATCATGTGGTCGTTGTACTCGCGGTAGAACGACTCGACCCGACGCGCCGGCCAGTCAGCAGGCGTCGGCGCGATGCAGTAGTACGTCGGTACGGTGGCGGTCTCCAAGCCACCGGGCGCATCGCAGTAGGCCACCGCCACACCCCGGGCGAACTTCGGCATCACCTGGATGACACACGGATCCTCCGGCACTGTCACCAGGTCGTGTGCCCGGACGAAGTCGCTCGCCTCATCCAGGGTGACCGAGGCCAGGTCGACGATCGTGTGGTCGTCGGGGTGTTCGGCGGCGAGCAGGTCGAGGGCACGGCGTACCGTCTCGTCGTCGGCCGGACCACCGACCAGCTCCACCGCCGCCGCGCGGATCTCGTCGGTCACCCGGTCGAGGTTCGCCCAGGCCCGGCGCTGGATCTCGGCGGCACCCAGCTCGGTGTCGAGCGCGTGCCACAGGCGCGCCTCCCAGCGTCGCCGACCCAGCCGGGGGTCGCGGCCCGGGCCGACGTCGGCCGCCAGGCCGCCACGCAGCCAGGCAACGAACTCGTCGAGCGCGGCCAGCGCGGCCGTGGCTGCCGGCTCGAACCGGTCGATGGCGGCGGGAGCCTGCCCGAGCAACGCGGGGACCTCGTCGCGGACCAGCGCCGCCACCCCGGCGAACTGCCCGACTGCCGTCTCGGCATGGACCCGGGGCATGTCACGCAACGTCGCGCGTGCGGTGGCCAGGGCATCCGGCACTGCGGCAAGACGGCCGGCGAGGGCCGCCAACCGCACCTCCACCGGCGCGTACGGGCGAGAGAGCAGGGCGTGCAGCAGTGGACCAGGATTGTGCACGAGGGGGTCCCACTCGTGCCCCCGGATCTCGGTCAGCTCGAACAGTTCCCGGTCGACGAGTGCGGAGAGCAGAGCGTGGTCGACCCGCTCCTCGACGTCGAGGTCATCAGGGTCGATCTCGACGAGTGCACTCGCCGCGTCGACGAGCATCGCCCGATCGCCCGCGACCGCGTCGGCCGAGAAGTCCGGCAGCCGGTCGTCGACCCGATGCTCCCCCGCCGAACCGGCGAGCCCCGGTCGACTCGTCAGCAACGCCTCGACGACCCGTTCACCCACCACCCCGAACCGCTCCACCCTCCGACCCTAACTCGACCCTCACCCCGCCCCGCCCAGACGATCATCAGGTCGGCGGCACCGATGCCGGATTCGACACCGCCTGCGGCACGATCAGCGCGGTGACGTGCCAGGTCAGCGTTCGGTGGTGCGGAGGGTGCGGGCGTGGGCGAGGGTGGAACGGCGGAGGGCGGCCTCGGCGTCGAGGGCGTCGGACCGCGCCTGAGCGACGAGGGCGAGCAGCCGGGCGCCGAGGGCGGCCTCGGGGTCGGGTTGTGCCGATGGCGACGGCAGCGGTGCGGTGACGCCGGCCCGGGCGGAACGCTCCAGGATCTTCGACGCCAGGGACAGCGCCGGTTGGCTCAGTGCGAGGCCGTCGAGCACCGACTCCCGGGCCTTCTCCGCCTGTTTGATCCGCTCCCAGTTGGCGGTGATCTCCTCCAGGGTGCCCGCCTCGGCACCGGCGAAGACGTGCGGGTTACGCCGGATCATCTTGTCCACCAGGCCACCGGCTACGTCGTCGACGGTCCAACGCTCGTCCTCCGGCAGTTCCTCGGCCAGTCGGGCGTGCAGCACCACCTGGAGCAGCACGTCGCCCAACTCCTCGCGCAGTGCGTCGGTGTCCCCGGCGATCATCGCGTCGTACGCCTCGTAGCTCTCCTCCAACAGGTACCCGGCCAGGCTCCGGTGGGTCTGCGACCGCTTCCACGGATCCCCTCCGGGCGAGAGCAGTCGGTCCAGCACCGTCACCGCGTCCAGCAGCCGTGCACCCGGCGGATCCCACGAGCCGTACAACAGCTCCAGCTCCGCCAGCCCCGGCTCGCGGGCCAGACGCAACCCCAACTCCCGGGCCAGCGACTCGTCCCCAGCCGGACCGGCCAGCCAGACCACCGTGCCCCGCGCCGCCGCATCCAGCAGCGCCGTCACCGGCGGCCCGTCGAGCACCCGAACCTCGGCGCCCGCCGACCGCAGCGCCGTGGTCAGCTCGCTCTCCTCGGCGGCCAGCACCGGAGCTGCGCGTACGACGTCCCAGGCGGCTGCCGTCAACAGCCCGGCCGGCAACCGGGGCGAGGTGACCAGCAGGACTATCCGGGACATACTCAGCCGGCGGTCGGTGCGGCCGGCTCGGGCCGCGGCCTCGGAGTGGAGATGTCGGTGACCGCGTCGGAGCCCGGCTCGCCCAACGGCACGCCCACCGCGATGGCCTGTCCGGTGAAACTGAGCACCGGGAACACCAACGGCCGGTAGCGGGGGTTGACCGTCACGTCATACGTCTCGACGGCCTCACGCAGGGAGTTACGGCTGGCCAGCGCCTGACGCAGCTGGTCACCGTCGAGCTGGGCGGCGGCCTGTTCGACGGTCACCTCGGCCGGCACCGCACCGGCCCGTTTACCCGCCGCCACCAGATCGACCAGCTCCTGCTCGGTCGGGGCCACCGGAGCGCCGATCGGGATCCCGGACAGGCAGGTGTACAGATCGGCGACCTGGCGCACGTACCCGGTCTCCGGGCTGAGGCCGATGCCCTGCGCCACCTGGGCGGGGTCGACCTGCCCCTCCGGCCGGTAGCCCTCGGCGGCGGAAATGCGCTCACAGACCTCACCGAGCACCAGAGTGCTCACCACCTGGCTGCGGCCCGGCAACTGCGGCTCCTGGCCGGGCGGTACGTCGTCCGTTCCGGTGGGGATCGGGTTCGTCGCCTGAGCGTCCTCGATGATCTCGGTGACCGCGTCCTCGGTGATCCGGTGGTCACCGACGTACGCGGCGACACCGGGCTCGGAACGGCAACCGGTGAGAGCGACGAGGCCGACCGCCACGCTGGCGACGGCGACAAGACGGCGAACACGCATGCCTGTCACTCTCTCATGCCCCCTACCCACCAGTGACACCGGCGGGTGCGCCGAGGACGTCGGAGAGCAACTGGGCGCACCACTCCAGCAGGGCCTGGTCCCGCAGTGGCTCGCCGCCGACCCGGCGGGTGGTCGGCCGGGGCACGCTCACCTGGTCCACCGCCACCTTGTAGACCGAGTCAGGATGGTAGCGCTTGAGCCGTAGCTGCTTGGAATCCGGCAACGGCAACGGCCCGAACCGGATGTGCCGGCCCTGCAGGCTGACGTCGGTGAGGCCGTAGGACCGGGCCAGCAGCCGGAACCGGGCCACCGCGATCAGATTCTGCACGGGCGCCGGCGGCTCACCGTACCGGTCGGTCATCTCGGCGGCCACCTCCCGTAGCCGTTCCTCGTCACGCGCCTCCGCCAGCTTGCGATACATCTCCAGCCGCAGCCGCTCCACCCCCACGTAGTCGTGCGGCAGGTGCGCGTCCACCGGGAGATCGATCTTGATGTCGGTCTCCTCCTCCGGACGCTCACCCTTGAACGCCTGCACCGCCTCACCGACCATCCGCACGTACAGGTCGAACCCGACGCCCTCGATGTGCCCGGACTGTTCGCCGCCGAGCAGGTTGCCGGCACCACGGATCTCCAGATCCTTCATCGCCACGTACATGCCGGCTCCCAACTCGGTGTGCTGGGCGATGGTGGCCAGCCGCTCGTGCGCGTGCTCGGTGAGCGGCTTGTCCGCCGGATAGAGGAAGTACGCGTACGCCCGTTCCCGGCCCCGGCCGACCCGCCCCCGGATCTGGTGCAGCTGGGCCAGGCCGAGCAGGTCGGCCCGCTCCACGATCAGTGTGTTCGCGTTCGGGATGTCGATGCCGGACTCGACGATCGTGGTGCAGACCAGGACGTCGTACTCCTTCTCCCAGAAGCCGACCATCACCTTCTCCAGGGCATCCTCGCCCATCTGCCCGTGCGCCACCGCCACCCGCGCCTCGGGCACCAACTCCCGCAGCCGGCGGGCGGTCCGCTCGATCGACTCGACCCGGTTGTGCAGGTAGAAGACCTGGCCGTCGCGGAGCAGCTCACGGTGGATCGCGGCGGCCACCTGCCGGTCGTCCTGCGCGCCGACGGCGGTGAGCACCGGGTGCCGCTCCTCCGGTGGCGTAGCGATGGTGGACATCTCCCGGATGCCGGTGATCGCCATCTCCAGGGTGCGCGGAATCGGGGTGGCGGACATGCTCAGCACGTCGACCGCCGCCCGCATCGACTTCAGGTGCTCCTTGTGCTCGACGCCGAAGCGCTGCTCCTCGTCGACGATGACCAGCCCGAGCGACTTGAACCGGGTGGCCGAGGCCAGCAGCCGGTGGGTGCCGATGACGACGTCGGCGGTGCCGTCGGCGACCATGGCGAGGGTCTGCTCGGCCTCCTTCGGCGTCTGGAAGCGGGACAGCTGCCGGATGGTCACCGGGAACTGACTCATCCGCTCGGCGAAGGTGTTGTAGTGCTGCTGCACCAGCAGGGTGGTCGGCACCAGCACGGCGACCTGCCGGCCGTCCTGCACCGCCTTGAACGCCGCCCGTACCGCAATCTCGGTCTTACCGTATCCGACGTCGCCGCAGATCAGCCGGTCCATCGGGACGCTCTGCTCCATGTCCCGCTTGACCTCTTCGATGGCGGCGAGCTGGTCGGGCGTCTCCTGCCAGGGAAATGCGTCCTCCAACTCCCGCTGCCAGGGGGTGTCCGGCCCGAAGGTGTGCCCCTTGGACGCCTTACGGGCGGCGTAGAGCTGGATCAACTGGGCGGCGATCTCCTTGACCGCCTTGCGGGCTCGGGCCTTGGACTTCTGCCAGTCCGAGCCGCCCATCTTGTGTAGGCTCGGTTGCTCGCCGCCGACGTAGCGGCTCAACTGGTCGAGCTGGTCGGTGGGGACGAACAGCCGGTCACCGGGCTGACCGCGCTTGCTCGGGGCGTACTCGATGACCAGATATTCCCGGGACGCGCCGTTGACGGTCCGCTGTACCAGTTCGACGTACCGGCCGATGCCGTGCTGCTCGTGCACCACGTGGTCACCGGCGCGCAGCTCCAGCGGATCGATGGTGTTGCGCCGCCGGCTCGGCATCTTCCGCATGTCACGGGTCGACACGCCCCGACCACCGGTCACGTCGCTGCCGGTGAGCAGCACGAACCGGGCCGCCTCGTCGACGAAGCCACCGGTCAGGCTGCCGCAGGTGACCAGCAGCTCACCCGGGGCGGGTGCGGCCAGCACCTCCTCGGTCATCCGGGCACCGAGACCCCCGTCGCGGAGCACCTCGACGGCCCGCTGGGCGGGACCGTGGCCCTCGAAGACCAGCGCGATCGACCAGCCCTCGCCGGCCCACCGCTTGAGGTCGTCGACCACTCGGGCGGTCTCCCCGTGGTAGAGCGGTGCGGGCTGGGCGGTCAGCGCCACCGCGATGGCGTCGTCAGGAGTGACATCGACGGCCTCCGGCTCGTCCTCCCAGGGCTGCCGGGTCGCGGCGACGCCCGGCTCGGCCAGGCCGAACGGGGACAGCGTCCACCAGGGCTGGCGCAGGGTCGCGGCGTGGGCGCGTACGTCGGCGAGAGTGTGGAAGGCCGCTGCTCCCAGGTCGACCGGGGCATGGCCACCGACGGCGGCCGCCGCCCAGCTGGCCTGCAGGAACTCTTCTGAGGTACGCACCAGGTCGTGCGCCCGGGTGCGGATCCGCTCCGGATCACAGAGCAGCACGTGGGTGCCGGCCGGCATGCAGTCCAGCAGCAACTCCATCGAGTCGTTGCCGATCAGCGCAGGGGCCAGGGACTCCATGCCCTCCACCGGCACCCCGCCGGCCAGTTTGTCCAGGATCTCGGCCAGCTCCGGGTACTGCTGCGCGAGCGTGGCGGCCCGCTCCCGGATCTCGGGGGTGAGCAGCAGTTCCCGGCAGGGCGGAGCCCAGAGCTGGGCGACCTGCTCGATGGTGCGCTGGTCGGCGACGGCGAAGGTGCGGATCTCCTCCACCTCGTCGCCCCAGAACTCGACCCGGGACGGGTGCTCATCGGTGGGCGGGAAGACGTCGAGGATGCCGCCGCGAACGGCGAACTCGCCTCGTTTGGTGACCAGGTCGACCCGGGCGTACGCCATGTCGGTCAACCGGCGGGCGATCTGCTCCAGGTCGGCCTCGTCACCGGCGGCCAACCGGACCGGTTCCAGATCGCCGAGCCCCTTGAGCTGGGGTTGAAGCACCGAGCGGACGGGGGCCACCACCACCCGCAACGGGCCGGTGCGCCCGTGCGCGTCCGCCGAGTCCGGGTGCGCCAGCCGGCGCAGCACGGCCAACCGTCGACCGACGGTGTCGGAGCGTGGGGAGAGCCGCTCGTGCGGCAGCGTCTCCCAGCTCGGGAAGATCGCCACCTGCTCGGGCGGCAGCAGGCCACCCAGCGCGGCGACGAGATCCTCGGCCTCGCGACTGGTCGCGGTGACCGCCAGCACCGCCCGTCCCGCGCCGCCAGCCGTCGCGCCGCTCCCCGAGCCGCCGGCCCGGTCGTCGGGATCCGCCGCGACCGCGGCGACCGCGAACGGGCGCAGCGCCTGCGGGGCGGTCAGGTCCAGCCCGTCGACCTGGGCCGCACCGGAGCGCGCCAGGTCACGAACGCGGGTCAGGCCCGGGTCGGCCAGGGCGGCGGCGAACAGTCCGGTGAGCGCAGTCATGATCACTTCCGAGGTGGGGACACGACGATCACCCCGCGTCCAGCCGGACGGGGGGTGTCCGAATGACAGCCTAGCTCCGCCCCCCGACCGTCTCCCCGTTTACACCCCCGCACACCGGTACGTCGACGGCGCCGACAGGTACGGGAAGAGACCCGGCAGGCCGGCGGAGGGTGAGACGATCGCCACTCGATCGCCAGGTCGGGGCTTCGGGGGCTGCACCAACGACGTCATGCCCCGACGCTATCGGCTGTGAACAGCGGTTCTCGACCTCCGGAAGACCTCGACCGACGCACCTCGGCAGCGTCGCAGCCGGGCACGGGTTCCCCGGAACGAAGGGCGTTATCAAGGGGCCCTTCCTTCCCGGCAGGTTCGCGTGGATACGATCGGGGCAGTCGGACAGCGCGGTCCTTCGTACTTGACGTGAGGAGCGCATGGTGACCGACCAGCACGATCACGACGGCCCCGACGCCGCGCTGCGCGCCGACATCCGCAGGCTGGGCACGCTGCTCGGGCAGACCCTGGCCCGCCAGGAGGGTCGCCCGCTACTCGACCTCGTGGAGGAGATCAGGGCCCAGGTTCGCGCCGACGCACCGGCCGCCGCCCGGCGACTCGGCGGGCTCGATGTGACCACCGGCACCAAGCTGGCCCGCGCCTTCTCCACCTACTTCCACCTGGCCAACATCACCGAGCAGGTGCACCGGGCCCGCGACCTGCGCCGCCGTCGCGCCGTTCAGGGCGGTTGGCTGGATCAGGCGGCCAAGATGATCGCGGAACGCGGGGTGCCGGCCGAGGAGATCGCTTCGGTGGCCCGCCGGTTGGCGGTACGTCCGGTCTTCACCGCCCACCCGACCGAGGCGGCCCGCCGGTCGATCCTGTCCAAGCTGCGGGCGATCGCCGACGAACTGGACGCCGAGACCGCCAACGCGATCCTCTACGGCGCCAGCGACGAGGGTCCGGCGAACCGGCGGCTGGCCGAGCTGCTCGACCTGATGTGGCAGACCGACGAGCTGCGACTCGATCGGCCGGACCCGACCGACGAGGCACGTAACGCCATCTACTACCTGCGTGACCTCTACGCCGAGGCGGCTCCGCAGGTCCTCGACGACCTCGCCGAGACGCTGCGTACGCTCGGCGTGGAAACCTCGCCGACGGCACGACCGCTGACCTTCGGCACCTGGATCGGCGGTGACCGGGACGGCAACCCGTTCGTCACCCCGACCGTGACCCGCGAGGTGCTGGCCATCCAACACGAGCATGGCCTGACCGCCACCGAAGCGGCGATGGAAGAGTTGATCAGCGAGGTGTCGGTTTCCCGCCGGCTGCGCGGAGTGTCACTCGACCTGTCCGCAAGCCTCGCCGCGGACCTCGACGCCCTGCCGGAGGTGGCGCCCCGCTTCCGCCGGGTCAACGCCGAGGAGCCGTACCGGCTCAAGGCCCGCTGCGTACGCGCCAAGCTCGCCAACACCCGGGCCCGACTGCGCCAGGGCACGCCGCACGTGCCGGGGCGCGACTACCGTGGTTCGGCCGAGCTGATCGCCGACCTGGATCTGCTACGCGCCTCGTTGGCCCGCAACTCCGGTCAGCTCACCGCCGTCGGCCGGCTCGCCTCGACCATCCGTACCGTCTCCGCGTTCGGCCTGCACCTGGCGACCATGGACGTCCGCGAACACGCCGAGAAACACCACGAGGTGCTCACCCAGCTGTACGCAGCGGTGGGTGAGGTCGACGACTACCCGTCGCTGAGCCGGCTGGAACGCACCAAGCTACTCGCCGACGAGTTGGCCAGTCGCCGGCCGTTGTCGACGACGGACACCCCGCTCAGTGAGTCGGCCCGCAAGACCTTCGACGTGTTCAGCACCATCCGTGAGGCGCAGGACCGGTTCGGCTCCGAGGTGATCGAGTCGTACATCATCTCGATGACCCTCGGCGTGGACGACGTGCTCGCCGCAGTCGTACTCGCCCGTGAGGCCGGCCTGGTCGACGTACACGGCGGGCGGGCCCGGATCGGCATCGTGCCGCTGCTGGAGACGCCGGCCGAGCTGAACTCCGGCGGCGAACTGCTCGACGAACTGCTGTCCCTACCGGCGTACCGGGCACTGGTGGCGGCCCGAGGTGACGTGCAGGAGGTGATGCTCGGCTACTCCGACTCCAACAAGGAGGCCGGCATCACCACCAGCCAGTGGTCGATCCACCGGGCGCAGCGGGCACTGCGGGACGTGGCGGCCCGGCACGGTGTGCACCTGCGGCTCTTCCACGGCCGGGGCGGCACGGTCGGGCGCGGCGGCGGCCCCACCCACGACGCGATCCTGGCGCAGCCGTACGGCACCCTGGACGGGGCGATCAAGGTCACCGAGCAGGGTGAGGTGATCTCCGACAAGTACACCCTGCCCGCGCTGGCCCGGGAGAACCTGGAACTGAGCGTGGCCGCCGTGCTCCAGGCGACGCTGCTGCACACCGCGCCCCGCCAACCCGCCGAGATGTTGGAACGCTGGGACGCGACGATGGACGTGGTGTCGGAGTCGGCGTTCCGGTCGTACCGCTCGCTGGTGGAGGATCCGGACCTGCCCGCGTACTTCTGGGCGTCCACCCCGACCGAGCTGCTCGGTGCGCTGAACATCGGCTCCCGGCCGGCGAAGCGGCCCAACACCGGCGCCGGGCTGGCCGGGCTGCGGGCCATCCCGTGGGTGTTCGGCTGGACCCAGACCCGGCAGATCGTGCCCGGCTGGTTCGGCGTCGGCTCCGGTCTGGCCGCCGCCCGGGAGGCCGGGCTGGCCGACGTGCTCGCCGAGATGCACCGCAACTGGCACTTCTTCCGCACGTTCCTGTCCAACGTGGAGATGATGCTGACCAAGACCGACCTCGGCATCGCCCGCCGGTACGTCGAGACTCTGGTCCCGAAGCAGCTGCACCCGATCTTCGACAAGATCGAGCAGGAGTACGAGTTGACCCGACGCGAAGTGCTCGCCGTCACCGACTCACCGGACCTGCTGGAGAACTCCCCGGTGCTGCAACGCACCCTCGCCGTACGCGACACCTACCTGGAGCCGTTGCACCACCTCCAGGTGGCACTGCTGCGGCAGTACCGCGACTCGGGTGCGGCCGGACGGGCGGTGGCCACCGCACCGGGTGGCCGACGGGCCCCCAGCGACGGTACGGCCCTGGAGCGGGCCCTGCTCACCACCGTCAACGGCATCGCAGCCGGCATGCGCAACACCGGCTGAGGGGTGCGGGAAGAGCGGTGTCAGAAGTTCCCGCCGCCGAAATCGGCTTCGCCGGAGTCGCCCCCGACGTCGCTCGGCTCCCGCACGTCGGTGGCGGCTTCGGCGTCGTAGCCCGGGTCGCCGAACGACGGTGAGAAGAGAGCGTCGGCGATCAGCATGCCGCCGAGCAGCCCGACACCGGCGCCTGGCGCGGTCCGCCACCAGGGGGTGGAGTACCAGCCGGCCGGCACCGGTCGGCCCCGTACCCGTCCGCCCGGGTAGTAGTACGGGGTGTCCTGCCCGGGTCGCGGTCCGGCTTCGAACCTCTGGCCCTGCACCTCGACCTGGCGCGGCACGGTCAGCTCACCGGCACCGGCGGCAGCGGCCAACGGCGGCAGGGCCGGTCCCGGGTCGATGCCCATCGCCAGCCGCGCGGCCCGGGTGTAGCTGAGACCCTCCACTGCGGTCTCCCGGGCGAGCCGGTACTGCGTGACGCTCCTGGCCTGCTCCAACTGGGACCCGGCGGCGTGGTAGCGCTCGGCGGCGTCGGCCAGTGCCTGGCGCACCGCCGGGTCCTCACCGCCGAGGTTCATCACCTGCCCGCCGAGACGCTCGTGCCACCGCCACGCGTCAGCTCGCACATCGGCGAGGCTGCGGGCCGCACGAGCGGTACGCTCCCGACGCCACCAGAGCAGGACACCGCCGAGCAGCACCACGAACAGGACGAGCAACAGAAACTCCACCACTTCAACGTACCCACCTGGGCCGACGATGCCCGGCGCGCCGAGCCCGACCCGAAAGGCAGCGCGTACCCGTCCGGGCACGAAGGGCACGGCTTTGGCAAGCTTCTCAGGATGGAGCTATCGACCCTGGCGGTTGTCGTCGTCTGTCTCGGTGCCGGCGGTTCGATCGGCTGGTTCGCCGCCCGGGCCAACTCAGCGACCCGGATAGCGCGGCTGGAAGCCACCCTGCACGCCACCCGCGAGGGCGAGGGGCGGTTGGAGCAGTCGATGCGGGCGTTGAGCTACGAGGCGACGGCCCAGTCGCAGGAGGCGGTCGCCCGGGCGGTGGCCCCACTGCACGACACGCTGCGTCGCTACGAGCAGCGGGTCGCCGACCTCGAACGGGAGCGGGTCGACGCGTACGCTGAACTGCGCGAGCAGGTCCGCGCGATGAGCACGGTTTCCGGTGAGCTGCGTACGGAGACGAAACAGCTGGTGGCGGCACTGCGTGCGCCGCAGGTACGCGGTCGGTGGGGTGAGCATCAGTTGCGCCGCATCGTCGAGGCCGCCGGGATGTTGGAGCACTGCGACTTCGCCGAGCAGGTGACCGCCGCCACCGACCAGCAGACGGTACGCCCCGACCTGGTGGTACGGCTGCACGGCGGCCGGAGCGTGGTGGTGGACGCCAAGGCCCCGTTCGACGCGTACCTCACCGCGATGGAGGCGCGCGACGAACGGGGCCGGGACAGCCATCTCGACGCGCATGCGAAGCATCTCCGGGCGCACGTCGACGCGTTGGCCGCCAAGTCGTACTGGGCCGCGTTCGAGTCCACTCCGGAGTTCGTGGTGCTGTTCGTGCCGGCGGACCCGTTCCTCGACGTGGCCCTGCAACGCGATCCGACCCTGTTGGAGCACGCCTTCGCCCGCAACGTCGTACTGGCCACCCCGGCTACCCTTGTCGCGTTACTGCGTACGGTCGCCTGGTCGTGGCGGCAGGAACAGTTGACCCGTAACGCGATGGCCGTTCACACGGTGGCGCGGGAACTGTACGGGCGGCTGTCGACGCTGGGTGACCATGTCGGCAAGCTGGGTGCCTCGCTCGGTAGCGCGGTCACCGCGTACAACCGGGCGGTGGGCTCGCTGGAGGCGCGGGTGCTGGTGAGCGCCCGCAAACTCGCGGAACTCGGTGTGTCGGATCAGGAACTGCCCACGCCGGGGCAGGTGGAGCTGGCACCCCGGCAGCCGCAGGCGCCGGAACTGCTTGCGGAATCCACACCGGATGATCGGACTCGGTCTAACTGAAATCGATCCCTATCCTCTTCGATGTGACAATGTGCGCCCCGCGTATCACGAGATGGTCACAACGTACCCGGCGGTAGTGACATCGATGGTCGGCACCGCGAAGTATTTCGCTCACGCGTGCCCTGCTTCTGAGGGCGCCTGAGTTCTCTGGAGGAAAGAGAACGTGAGTAAACCCCGAAACCTGAGCCGGCGTACCTCCGCCGCGCTCTTCGCCTCGGTGATGGCAGCCAGCGCCGTGACCGTGGCGGGCGGTGCCGCCACCGCGAGCGCCGCTCCTGCCGGACCCGACGCCGCGCAGGCCACCCCCGCCGAGGCGTTGGATCAGCACGACGCCAAGCTGCTCGCCGAGGCGGAGGCGAAGAAGGCCCCCACCGTCACGATGATCGTCGCCACCGACCAGGGTAAGGCGAAGGACGTCGCCGACGACCTCGAGGACCTCGGCGCGGCCGTGACCGAGCGCTACGACACCATCGGCTACGTACTCGCCAAGGTGCCGACCGGAAAGGCGGTCAAGGCCGCCAAGCTGCCGGGTGTCGCCGCCATCGACCTGGACGAGAAGATCCAGCTCCCTGACCCGAAGCCGGAGGTCGCTCCGGGCACCACTGGTGGTAAGCAGGGCGGCACGCTCAGCGGACCGGGCGCCAGGACGAAGGCCGACAACCCGTACATGCCGACGAACGAGACCGGTGCGGTCAAGTTCGTCAAGCAGCACAAGGAGTGGGACGGCCGCGGCGTCACGATCGGCATCATGGACTCCGGTGTGGACCTGGAGCACCCGGCGCTGCAGGAGACCACCACCGGCGAGCGCAAGATCGTCGACTGGGTGACCGCGACCGACCCGTTCGAGGACCCGACCTGGCGTCCGATGCTCAACCAGGTGACCGGGCCGACGTTCACTCTCGCCGGTCGCACCTGGACCGCCCCGGCCGGCGTCTACCGGTTCAACCTGTTCAGCGAGAGCATCACGAACGGGAGCGACCCGGCCGGTGACGTCAACCGCGACGGTGACAAGACCGACCAGTGGGGCATCCTCTTCGACCCCGCTACCAACAACGTCTGGGTCGACACCGACCAGGACGGTGACTTCACCGACGAGGCCGTGATGCGGCCGTACAAGGAGAAGTTCGACGTCGGCCACTTCGGCACCGACAACCCGGCGACTCCGATCACGGAACGGATGTCGTTCGTCGTCGAGTACCGCAAGAACGTCGACACCGCTCCGGTCGGCGGCCCCGGCCTGGTGGACTACGTCAACATCGGCATCATCGAGAGCGCTCACGGCACGCACGTCGCCGGCATCACCGCCGCGAACGACATGCTCGGTAACGGCGCGTTCGACGGTGCCGCCCCCGGCGCCAAGATCGTTTCCTCCCGTGCCTGCTCCTGGGGTGGCGGCTGCACGGCCGCAGCGCTCACCACCGGCATGGCCGATCTGGTGATCAACCGTGGCGTCGACGTGATCAACATGTCGATCGGCGGCCTACCGGCGCTCAACGACGCCAACAACGCCCGCGCCACCCTCTACGACAACCTGATCACCACCTACGGGGTGCAGATGTTCATCTCGGCCGGCAACTCCGGCCCGGGCGTGAACACCATCGGCGACCCGTCGGTGGCGGGCAACGTGGTCAGCGTCGCCGCCAGCATCAGCAAGGACACCTGGCTGGCCAACTACGGCTCGGTGGTCAAGAAGAAGAACGCCCTGTTCAACTTCTCCTCGCGCGGCCCGCGTGAGGACGGTGGCGCCAAGCCGAACATCGCCGCGCCGGGTGCGGCCATCTCCACCACGCCGGTGTGGCAGCCCGGCAGCCCGGTCGCCGAGGCCGGCTACACGCTGCCGCCGGGCTACGGCATGTTCAACGGCACGTCGATGGCCTCCCCGCAGGCCGCCGGTGCCGCCGCACTGCTCCTCTCGGCAGCCAAGGCCACCGGCAAGGGCATCACCCCGGAGATGCTCCGCCGGGCGATCTTCACCTCAGCCAAGCCGATCGCCGACACCCCGACCTACGGTCAGGGCTACGGCATGTTCAATGTGGCGGGTGCCTGGAAGCTGCTCAAGAAGGGCGTACAGACCCGGTCCTACACCGTCGACGCACCAGTCTGCACGGTGCTCTCCGGCCAGCTGGCCACGCCGCACCGCGGTACCGGCGTCTACAACCGCTGCGGCTCCGCCGACGGCGGCCACAAGGTGAACCAGTCGAAGTCGTACCAGGTGAAGCTGACCCGCACCAGCGGGCCGGCCGGGAACGTCCGGCACGACATCGACCTGCGCGGCAACGACGGCACCTTCCGGGCGCCGAAGCGCGTCACGCTGCCGCTGAACAAGACCGTCACCGTCACCGTCACCGCCAAGCCCAGGACGGCGGGGGCACACAGCACGATCGTCACCGTCGACGACCCAGCCACCAGCACCGTCGACTTCGAGTTCTCCGCCGTCGTGGTGGCCTCGAACGACGTCAGCAAGCCCAACTTCGCCTACTCGGCCCAGGGCTCGGTGGACCGGAACAGCACCACGTCGTACTTCGTGACGGTTCCGCCGGGTGCCACCGCGTTGCAGGTGAACCTCTCCGGCATCGCCACCGCGTCGCAGACCCGCTTCATCGCGATCAACCCGTGGGGCGTGCCGGTGGAGACCACCTCCAGCCTGGCCTGCTTCACCAACCACAACACCACGGTCGTCTGCAACGCCTTCGAGCGTGACTACCAGAACCCGATGCCGGGTGTCTGGGAGATCGAGGTCGAGTCCCGGCGGACCTCGCCGTCGCTGAACAACCCGTACCAGATCCAGGCACGGGTGCAGGGCGTCGCGGTCGAGCCGGCCGTCGTCGAGCTGCCGTCGGTCAGCGCCGGCACCCCGACCCAGGTCACCTGGTCGCTGAAGAACACCTTCGGCCCGGTCACGGTGACCGGCCAGGGCGGACCGCTGGCGAGCACCCACGCGGAGCGACCGACCATCACCGAGTACGACATCCAGGAGTACGTCGTCGAGGTGCCGGCGGGTGTCACCAGCTTCACCGCCCGGATCGGTAACACCTCGGACGCTGGAGCCGACCTCGACCTGTTCGTCTACCGGGACGGCAGCCTGGTCCAGTACAACGCGGACGGTGACTCCGAAGAGTCCGTGACCATCAACAACCCGACCGCCGGGACGTACACCGTGGTCGTCGAGGCGTACTCGGTGGACGGAGCCGGTGGCAGCACCGCCTACGACTACCGGGACTCGTTCTCCTCCCCGGCGCTCGGCACCCTGACGACGTCGGCTGGCAGCATCACCCTGGCGAACGGTGCCACCAGCACCGTCTCCGGTACGGTGACCGCCCAGTCGGCTCCGACCGCAGGCCGGGCGCTCTACGGTGAGCTGGCCGTGGTGACCGCCGAAGGCGCGGTCGTCGGCCGTGGTGCAGTGTCCATCGGTGCAGTGAACTGACCCACCACCACCAGGAAGCCCGTCTCCGGTTCTCCGGAGACGGGCTTCCGCCTGTCCACTCAGGTACCGACCGGTTCGGGGCGGTCAGGTGCCGGAGACCGGCCCGTGCGGCCGGCGTACAGGCCCACCACGAGCAGCAGGTACGCGGCCAGTTCCAGGGCGGCAACCATCGCCGGGCCGTGCGCGGCGAAGCCGGGCACTGTCTGGGTGGCAGCGGTGAAGACGCCACCACGGTCGATCAGGTGCGGGGGCTGGGGCGGGCTCCCGATGACCGCGTCGACCCGGATCAGCGCGACCAGCACCAGCAGTACAGCACCACCTGCCGCGAGCCGCAGCCGGTGGGCGAGGAGCAGGGCCACCAGGACGATCGCGCCGAGCGCCAGCGCGAGCGGCAGCAGTCCCGCTACCCCGGTGGCGGCGATCCTTGCGAGCGAGTCACCGTCAACGCCGGGGTGCTGTCGCCGAAGCTCCCACACCTCCGTGTATTCGGCGACTGAGCGTACGAAGGCGTACCCGGTCACCAGCACCGCGGCCAGTACCATCCCGACAGTCGCCGGCCGCCCCGGGCGGCCACCACCGAGCCGCGCCGTCAGCGCCAGCATCGAAACGAAGACCATGCCCGCCCAGTTCTCCCGAACTTCTGCGGTGACCACAAGCGCCGGATCGGGTGGATCCACCGCCAGAAAGGCCAGGCGCCTGGCATCCGCGATGGGCATCGAATGCCACGCGTCGACCATCAACGTGGTGAGCGCCACCGGCACAACCCAGCGCACGACCGGCACGGCCAGGTCCGGCGTAGATGACACAGCAGGCGGGGCCGGGATCACAGGGGTGTACCCGGCTGACAGGGCGTATGCCGCCAGCAGCAGCAGCGCGAGCATTTCGGCCTGAGGCAGCAGCGGCTCGTCCACGAAGATTCCGACTACGTGGACGACGGCTAGGATGCCGGCTGCTGCGGGAAGCATCGTTCGGTACCGCACCCGGGCATCCTGCCATCGAATGATCCACGTCGTCGGCCGCCGCCGGGCGGCCGCGACCGCGATCAGCCGCGTCTTGCCGACGCCACCACGAAGGGGGTGCCCTGCTGGCAGGTGGTCATCAGGGTCGGATCTGCACGACCGGTGACCGTGACCGTCTCACCGGAGGTGAGCACGTCACGATCCCCACCGAGCAGCAGGTAGCCGTCGAGCAGCAGACAGCCCGGTTCGATGCCGGATTCGACCCGGCCGGTCAGGGTGATCTCTGCGGTCACCGGTGGCTTCGACGTGCCGGTGGGTCGCACCGTCGGTCGGGTGGTCGGTGCCGTCGTGTCCACCGGATCGGAGGGCGCGGGCCCGGTCGGGTCCGGAGTCGGCAGCTCGGTCACGGGTGACGCTCCCGTCGGGGTCGGGGTGGTGGTGCCGTCCCCCGTATCCTGGCCGGCGCAGGCGGCGAGCGCCGTGCAGACGATCAACGCGGTGGCGGCAATCCGAAGGGCTCTCATGCCAGGCTTCGACGCGCCGGGACGGTGAACAGTTCCATCGACCTTCCCGGCTCCGTCAGTCGCGGGCCGCCGCAGCGGCCTTCATGTCACGCTTGAGTTCCTGGGGCAGCGAGAAGGTGAGCCGTTCGTTCGCGGTCACGACCTCCTCGACGTCGGTGAATCCGCGCTCGGCGAGATGCGCCAGCACCTGCTGCACCAACTCCTCCGGCACGCTCGCCCCGGAGGTCAGGCCCACTGTCCGCGCATCGGTCAGCCAGGCGTCCTGAATCTCGTGGGCGAAGTCGACCAGGTGGCCGCCCCGGGCGCCGCCGTCCAGGGCCACCTCGACCAGGCGTACCGAGTTCGACGAGTTGCGCGAGCCGACGACGATCACCACGTCGCACTCCGGCGCGATCTCCTTGATCACGTGCTGCCGGTTGCTGGTGGCGTAGCAGATGTCGTCGCTGGGCGGCGACTGGAGCATCGGCAGCCGCTTCTTCAGCCGGGCGACGGTCTCCATCGTCTCGTCCACCGACAAGGTGGTCTGCGACAACCAGACCACCTTGTTCGGGTCCCGCACGGTGATCCGGTCGGCGTCTTCCGGGCCGTCCACCAGCTGAATGTGCTCCGGCGCCTCGCCGGAGGTGCCGATGACCTCCTCGTGCCCCTCGTGACCGATGAGCAGGATGTCGTAGTCCTCGGCGGCGAACCGCTTGGCCTCGTGGTGCACCTTCGTCACCAGCGGGCAGGTGGCGTCGATCGCCTTCAACGACCGCTGTCTGGCCTGCTCATAGACCTCGGGTGCCACGCCGTGCGCGGAAAAGATCACTGTGGCACCCTCGGGCACCTCCTCGTTCTCCTCCACGAAGATCGCGCCCTGGGCTTCGAGCGTCCGCACCACGTGCGTGTTGTGCACGATCTGCTTGCGGACGTAGATGGGGGCACCGTAGAGCTTGAGCGCCTCCTCGACGGTCTGCACCGCCCGGTCCACGCCCGCGCAGTACCCGCGGGGCTTGGCCAGGAGCACGCGCTTGCCGGTCCGGGAAGTCGTCTCAGCCTCAGTCACCCGTTCATCGTACGTGCCCGTTCCGGACCCGGCAGCGGCTGCCGCGACGCCCGAACCGGACGATCATGACTCCACCGACGACGACCACCACCACCGGACACGGCAGGTCTTGATCACAGCCGGTCGGCGCAGTGAACCGTAGGGTGGGCGGGTGAGCGAAGGGGCTGGCGGGAAGAGCAGTTCGGAGGATCCGTGGCCGGTGCGGGTGGTCAGTCAGAAAATCGGCGCCTGGGTCGCTCGACTCGGCTGGGTGTGGGTGGACGGACAGGTGGCGCAGATCAGTCGGCGTCCCGGCGCCAGCACGGTGTTCCTGACGCTGCGTGACCCGTCCGCCGACCTCAGTCTCACCGTCGCCACGAACCGCGACGTGCTCGATTCCGGCGCGCCGGAGCTGCGCGAGGGCGCCCGTGTGGTGCTGCACGCCAAACCCGAGTTCTACGCCGCCCGGGGCACGCTCAGCCTGCGTGCGGACGAGATCCGCCAGGTCGGCCTCGGTGAGCTGCTCGCTCGACTGGAAAAGCTCAAGAAGCTTCTGGCCGCTGAGGGACTGTTCGACCGGGCGCGTAAACGCCGCCCACCTTTCCTGCCGCAACGCATCGGGCTGATCACCGGTCGGGCCAGCGCCGCCGAGCGGGACGTGTTGACGAACGCCCGCCGACGCTGGCCGGCGGTGGAGTTCCGGACGGTGAACGTCGCCGTGCAGGGCCCGACCGCTGTCCCGCAGATCGTGGACGCGCTCAAGGTGCTGGACTCGGACCCGAGCATCGACGTGATCATCCTGGCTAGGGGCGGGGGTGGCATCGAGGATCTGCTCCCCTTTTCCGACGAGGCGCTGTGCCGGGCCGTGTTCGCCTGCCGCACACCGGTGGTCAGCGCCATCGGCCACGAGACAGACGCACCGCTTGTCGACTACGTGGCCGACGTTCGGGCGTCGACCCCCACCGACGCGGCCAAACGGGTGGTGCCCGACCTGGCCGAGGAGGTACGCCTGATCACGCAGGCCCGGCACCGGGTGCGTCGGGCCGTACACAATCTCGTCGATCGGGAAGCCCACCGCATCGACGCGTTGCGCTCCCGACCGGTGCTGGCCCGACCGCAGGTGATGATCGAGCAGCGGGCCGCCGAGTTGGCCGCGCTGCGCCAGCGCGCCGACCGTTGTCTGGAACACCGCCTCGCCGCCGCCGACGACGACCTCCGGCACACCCGGGCCCGGTTGCGCGCTCTCTCCCCGGCCGCCACCCTGGACCGCGGGTACGCCATCGTCCAGCGCGCCGACGGTCATGTCGTACGCGCGGCCGGCGAGGTGACGCCCGGCGACCCGCTGCGGGTCCGTCTCGCCGACGGCGAACTGTCCGCCACGGTCGGCGGCTGACTTGCCGGCCCCGCTCCGCCTCCGGTCGGTTGGCCAGCGCCGGCACGTCCCGACAGCCGGTGCGGTCGAGCGGCGGTGCGGTCGACGGTGGCCTGGGTCGGTTGTGCTGAGATGGGTGCGATGACTGACGAGAAGACCAGCGGGTCGGACGAGCGGCTCAGCTACGAACAGGCCCGCGCCGAACTTGCCTCGGTGGTGGAGCGGCTGGAGGCCGGCGGCACCTCGCTGGAGGAGTCACTGGCGCTGTGGGAACGCGGCGAGGCGCTGGCGGCCATCTGCCAACGTCAGCTCGACGGTGCCCGTGTCCGCATCGACGCCGTACGGCCCGACCAGAGCGTTCGACCAGGCTGATGGGGTCCCGCAGCGGGCCCGGACAGCCGACCCTGCCGACCCGGATAGGGGCACGGCCGTCCGAGCGGCACAGACGTCACGGCGGGAGCTGGTCGGCTCCCGCCGTGACGCTCGCAGCTCATCGCTGGCGGGGCGTGCCGTCCTCCGCTGGAAGACATGCCCCGGTAGGTCGTCCCGCTCAGTCGAACAGGTCGTACAGCTCCGGTGGCGCCTCGACGACCTGGTCGGCCGGGGGCCTGGTCGCCTCGGTCGCGTTGCCGTAGTCGGAGTAGGTCACCCGGACCTCCTGCCCGGTGGGCTGCCCGCCCTCCGGCAGCTGGATGACCATCTCGACGAGTCGTCCCTGGGCGTCGGTCACCGCGGTGAACGGCACCGGCTTCGCCTCCCCGCCGAGCGTGGTGATCACGGTCGGGTCGAGTGCTCCGGCGTCGGCCGCCTCGGAAAGGTCGAGGGTGCCGGCATACGCCCCGTCGCCGGTACGACGGACATCGACGACCGCCTGGGTCAACACCTCGCTGCCGGCCGGGTCGACCTGGTCGAAGTCGAAGCCGAGACTACGGTTGCCCTCGATCCGGCTCTGGTCGAGGTGGTGGTACTTGCCGAGGTTGAGCCGGTCCACACCGGGTACGCCGGTGGCCGCCTGGCCCTGGAGGTCCAACTTCACCCAGCTGTCCGGCTTCGCGTGGATGAGGTCGAGGCTGATCGCCAGGTCGTCGGTCGACTCGCCGAGGCGTACCCGCATCTCAGCGCTCTGACTCGGCTGGTGCACCTGCCCCTCCGCCGTGGAGCCGGCACCGGACATGCTGAACCTGAAGTTGCCGTTGCTGATCTCCCGGGTCGAGTCCAGCAGCGCCTGCTTCGCGTCGATGTCGACCTCGGGTGCGGCACCGGTGGCGGGGGTGGTGACGGACGGTGTGGCGCTCGGTCCGGCGTCACCGGTGGTGGTGCAGCCGGCGACGCCGGGCGTGAGGAAGGCGACGGCCACGAGGCCGGCGCCGAGTCGTCGAACGGTCATCGGTGTCTCCCAGCAGGGTCATCCGGTGCCTTCTCGCGCCGGAGGCTCCTCTGCTCTGTTCCCTGCCACCCGCCCTGGCAATCCACTCCGGTGCGGCCGCCGGTGGTCGCCAGCGCGCCGAGGGACGCCATCGAGGGTGGGCTGAGCCCGCCCTCGATGCGCCGGCTCGACCTACTTGAACATCTCGTAGGTCTGGTCGCTCGCGTCGATCACCTGGTCCGCCGTTGGCTTCTGCACTGCGGACGCAGCACCGTAGTCGCCGTAGGTGACCTTGATGTCCTGTGCCTTGGTCTCGCCCGCCGCCGGGATGGACATGACCAGCTCGCTCAGCCGGCCCTCAGCGTCCAGCTTCGCGGTGAACGGGATCGTCTTGGCCTTGTCACCCAGTGCCTTGATCATGTCCTCGTCGGCGGCCACCGAGTCCTGTACGGCGGTGAGGTCGAAGGTGCCGCTGTATGCGCCCTCGCCGGTCTTCCGCACCTCGGCGAGGCCCTCGAACATGCCGGCGGCGTCGGCCGGGTCGGTGCCCTCCTTGAAGACGTCGAGGTTCTTCGCCTCCTTGGCCTTGGTGGCGTCGAGGTGCTGGTACTTGTCCTTGATCGCCTCCATCCCCGGGACGCCGTCGAACAGGTCACCCAGGTTGACCTTCACCCAGGTGTCGGGCTGGATCTGGATGAGGTCGAAGTCCATGGTGAAGTCTTCGTCACCGATGGCCATCGTCATCTGGGCGCTGTTGCTGGGCTTGTGGAACGTGCCCCTGCCGGTCATCGAGTCAGCCACGATGGTGAAGGTGAAGTTGCCCTCAGCCAGCCCCTTCGTGGAGGCCACCAGCGCGGCCTCGGGGTCGGCGGGAACGCCCGCCTCGGCCGGGGAGGCCGCCGAGGGCGTGTCACTACCGGAGTTGCTGCAGGCGGCGAGACCGGGAACGAGCAGCGTGGCGGCGACGAGGCCCACGCTCCACCGTCGAATCTTCACAGATCATCTCTCTTCGGACGGAAAGACCTGACCCGACGACAGCCCGATCAGGCATCGAACCCGGGGAGCGTAGCGTTCAGGGCCGACACGTAGGGGGCAGCCGACTCGGCTACCCCTCGCGCCCGGCCGCTGTCAATCGACGGCTGTGGCGAGCTCCCGCAGCTCGTTGTCGCGCGCATCACCCACGACGATCACCGTACGTTCCGGCTGGAGCAGCACCAACGCCTGCTCGTTGCCGCGGGCCGTGTACCGCTGCCAGGTGCCGGCCCCGAGATCTGTCCGCCCCTGCGGCCGGCCCTCGTCGGTCAGCTCGGCCGGTAGCAGCCGGTCCGGGGGCACGTTGCTTTGCACGAGTTGCAGGCCTCGACCCTCGGGGGTGACATATCCCACCCGGAGGGTCGCCCCATCCTCGGCCGTGCGGTAGGTGGCGCGCACGGCCCGCCACCCGCCGCCCAGCTCGGCCGGCTCGCTGACCGGGAACGCGCCGGCCAACTTCGCCTGCTCGAAGGCGGGCGCCGGATCGACCGTGGTCGGCGTGTCCCCCCCGAGGAAGCCCCGGTAGAAGGCGATGAGCAGGGCGATCGGGATCAGCAGCACCAGCAGCGAGATGGCCATGTCCCGTGGTGACCGCTCGTTCTTGGCGGCGGGCGCGGGTGGTGGCACGGGTTCGTCGTCGGGCGCGCGGTCAGCGGGCTGTGCGGGTTCCACCCCGCCATTCTCGCAGCCGCCCGACGGGCGGTATCCGTCTCATCACCGCCCCGACCCGGCTGCGCGTCCGCCATCGTGTGAGGATCAGGAACGAAGCCGGCAACGCCGGCCCGCCCCGCACCGCAGCGAGGAGGAGCCGATCTCATGACCACTATCAGGACGCGAACTCCCCAGAATCTCGACCGCAACCTCGCCCTCGACCTGGTCAGGGTCACCGAGGCGGCGGCGATGGCCGCCGGCCGGTGGGTCGGCCGGGGCGACAAGGAGGGCGGCGACGGTGCCGCCGTCGACGCGATGCGCAAATTGATCAACTCGATTCCAATGAAAGGGATCGTGGTGATCGGCGAGGGTGAGAAGGACAACGCCCCGATGCTGTTCAACGGTGAGCAGGTCGGCGACGGCGCTGGTCCCGAGGTGGACGTCGCGGTGGATCCGATCGACGGCACCACCCTGATGAGCAAGGGAATGCCGAACGCCCTCGCGGTGCTGGCGGTGGCCGAACGCGGTGCGATGTTCGACCCCAGCGCGGTCTTCTACATGGAGAAGCTCGCCGTGGGCCCGGCCTACGCCGACGTGGTCGACATCGAGGCCGGTACGGTCGAAAACCTCCGTCGCATCGCGAAGACCAAGGGCACGAGCATCTCCGAGGTCACGGTCTGTGTGCTCGACCGTTCCCGGCACGACGGCCTGGTCGACGAGATCCGTCACGCCGGGGCCGGCATCCGCTTCATCTCCGACGGTGACATCGCCGGTGCCATCGCCGCAGCGCGCGGCGAGTCGGACGTCGACGTGCTGATGGGCGTCGGCGGCACACCGGAGGGCATCACCGCCGCCTGCGCCCTCAAGTGCATGGGCGGCATGATGCAGGCCAAGCTCTGGCCACGGGACGAGGCCGAACGTGAGAAAGCCGTCGCGGCCGGCCACGACCTGGACCGGGTACTCACCACCGACGACCTGGTCACCGGTGACAACTGCTTCTTCGTGGCCACCGGCATAACCTCCGGGGACCTGCTGCGCGGCGTGCGGTACCGGGCCGGTGGGGCGTACACCCAGTCGATCGTGATGCGCTCCAAGAGCGGCACCATCCGGGTCATCGACTCGTACCACCGCCTGGAGAAGCTGGCACTGTACTCGGCGGTCGACTTCGATGGTCGGCCGTTGGACGAACAGGCTTGAGTGCCCCCACGGCGACCCGACCGGCGGTGTCGGCGGGTCGCCGTTTCGGCGCGGTGGTGCTGGCGACCGTAGCCGGGGTCGCGGTGGCGACGCAGTCGCGGATCAACGGCGAGCTGGGCGTACGCCTCGGTGACGGGACCGCCGCCGCTGTCGTCTCGTTCGGTACCGGCCTTCTGCTGCTGTTGGTGCTGGTCCCGGCCACCAAGGCCGGACGACGCGGGCTGGCCACCCTACGCACCGCCCTGAGCCGGGGAACTCTGCGGCCCTGGCAGTGTCTCGGCGGTGCCTGCGGCGCGTTCCTGGTGTTCACCCAGGGCGCCACCGTCGGCACCCTGGGAGTTGCGGTGTTCACGGTGGCGGTCGTGGCCGGCCAGTCCGCCAGTAGCCTGCTCGTGGACCGGGCGGGGATCGGCCCGAGCGGCCGACGACCGGTGACCGGCGCCCGACTTGCCGGGGCGGCGCTGACCGTGGTCGCGGTACTGCTGGCGGTCAGCGAACGGTTCCGCGAGCCGACGACGCTCGGCTTGGCCGTGCTGCCGCTGCTGGCCGGGGTGGCGGTGGCCTGGCAGCAGGCGGTGAACGGTTGGGTTCGGATGGTGACCGACAGTACGCTCACCGCGACGCTCGTCAACTTCTCCGCCGGTACGGCAGTGCTGCTCGTCGCGTTCGTCGGCAGTCTCGCGCTGCGTGGCCCGCCTCCGGGCGGGCTGCCCGACGATCTCTGGCTCTACCTCGGCGGGCCGATCGGTATCGCGTTCATCGCGGTGGCTGCTGCGGTGGTCCGACTCACCGGTGTGTTGCTGCTCGGCCTGGCCACCGTCGCCGGCCAGGTGGTGGGTGCGGTGCTTCTGGATGCGCTCGTGCCGGCCGGGACCGCACCGCCCGACCCGACCACGCTGCTCGGCGTCGTCCTCACTTTGGTTGCTGTGGCGGTCGCCGCCCTCGGCGGACGTTTCACGGCATGGTCATCGGCGACTCGGAACGGTACGGCCCGTCGAGGTCGGACCGACGGCGGAAGATGATGGCGGCCACGATTCCACCGAGCAACCCGAACAGGTGGCCCTGCCAGGAGATCCGTTCGTCGGTGGGTAGGACACCGACCAGTTGGCCGCCGTAGAGCAGCCCGACCAGCAGGAAGACCGCGAAGTTCCACCAGCTCCGCTCGAAGATGCCCCGGGTGAGCAGGATGCCGAGATATCCGAAGATCACCCCGCTGGCGCCGACCACGATCGTGTTCGACGAGCCGGTGAACCACACGCCTAGCCCACTGACCAGGACGATCACCAGTGTCGACCAGAGGAACCGCCGGGCGCCCGCCGCCAGCACGAAGGTGCCGAGGAGGATCAGCGGGATGCTGTTGCTGTAGAGGTGGTCGAAGCCGTGGTGCAGCAGCGGGGAGAAGAAGACGCCGTCCAGCCCGTCGATGCGCTGCGGGATGATCCCGGCTGCGGAGTCGAAGCCGGCGCCGAGCCAGACGTCGAGGCCCTCGATCAGGAACAGCACCGGAACCACCGCGCACATGGCGACGAACGCGCGGCCGATGGACGCGTAGAAGGCCAGGGTGCCGAACCGGTAGGGATCGCCGTTTCCGGGGAGCAGGGTCACCCGTCAACAGCTATCAGCAAACTCCCACGGCCGCCACTTTTCCCGGTACCAGCCACACAGTGGCGGGGCGCCGTCCGCCGCGCCCCACCACCGTGGTTCAGCTCAGTAGTAGCCGTTGCTCTGCGAGTGGTTCCACGCCGCGCAGGGAGTGCTGTAGCGGCCCTTGATGTAGCCGAGCCCCCACTTGATCTGGGTGACCGGGTTGGTTTCCCAGTCGTCTGCGACCGAGGACATCTTGTTGCCCGGGTACGCCTGCGGGATGCCGTACGCCCCGGAGGAACTGTTACGGGCCTTGTGGTTCCAACCGCTTTCCTTGTTCCACAGCTTGTCCAGGCAGGGAAACTGATCGATCTTTAACCCTGCGTCCATCATGAGTGCGCAGCCGACCTTGCGGTTGCCGCTGTACTCCTCGCAGGACTCGGGGATCGGACCGTCGTACGGCTTCGCGGCCCGGGCCGCAGCCTCCTTGGCAGCCTCCTCCTCGGCCTTTTTACGTGCCGCCTCCTCGGCCTTGCGCGCCTTCTCGGCGGCGGCCTTGGCCTGCTTCCTCACCTCGGTGGCTTGCTGCCGTACGGTGCGGACCTGGCGGGAGACGGACTCCTTCTGCCGGTATTCGACGTTCACGTCGATATCGCTCACGCTGCCGGCAACCTGGGCGCCGGGGCCTGAGCGCTGGGACTGGCGGTCCTCACTGAGGTAGAAACCGCCGGCCACGCCCACCGACAACAGCGCAACGGCTGCGGTGCGGGCGGCGAACCGGCTCCACGGCCGACTCACGAAGTGATCCCTTCGTCGGGGTCGAGGTCGCGGTGCACTCCGACCGCTCCTGGTCGTAGCGCACCACGGGCGCCCGTGGCCGGCGTGCCGGCCACCTGGATGCACCGCGTCGCCTCCCGGTGTCGTCCGCTCCGGCAACAGAGTCGCTAACGATCACCAGCGATGCGTCGGGTACATGGGCGCCCGTGGGACACGATCGCGCACAGTGAGGCTGATGGGAAACCACGGACTCTTAATGTGACGTGGGTCACACAAAAATCAACGCAATACCCCTAAACAAACCCTCAGGTCGGGACATCCTCCAACAGGTCCGTCACCATCGCGGCGATCGGCGACCGCTCCGAACGACTGAGCGTCACGTGCGCGAACAGCTGATGCCCCTTCAACGCCTCGATCACCGCAGTGACACCGTCGTGTCGACCGACCCGCAGATTGTCCCGCTGCGCGACGTCGTGGGTGAGGACCACCCGGGAGCCCTGGCCGATCCGCGAGAGCACCGTCAACAACACCCCACGCTCCAGCGACTGTGCCTCGTCGACGATGACGAAGGCGTCGTGCAGGCTCCGCCCCCGGATGTGAGTGAGCGGCAACACCTCCAGCAGACCGCGTGAGGTGACCTCCTCCAGCACGTTCTCGTGCACCACCGCGCCGAGGGTGTCGAAGACCGCCTGAGCCCAGGGCGACATCTTCTCCGACTCCGAGCCAGGCAGATAGCCCAGCTCCTGCCCGCCGACGGCGTACAACGGCCGGAAGACGATCACCTTCTTGTGCCGGCGACGCTCCATCACCGCCTCCAGCCCCGCGCACAGCGCCAGAGCGGACTTTCCGGTGCCGGCCCGGCCACCGAGCGACACGATGCCTATCGACTCGTCGAGCAGCAGATCGAGCGCGACCCGCTGTTCGGCCGAACGTCCGTGTACGCCGAACGCCTCCCGGTCACCACGGACCAGCCGCACCGTCTTGTCCGGTAGCACCCGGCCGAGCGCCGAGCCCCGGGACGAGTGCAACACCAGACCGGTATGGCAGGGCAGGCCCGCCGCCGCGTCCACGTCGATGACATCTCCCGCGTAGAGCCTGCCGATGTCGTCCTCGGTGAGCTCCAGCTCGGACATCCCCGTCCAGGTCGGGTCGCTGGCCTGACCGTGCCGGTACTCGTCCGCGCGCAGCCCGACGGAAGCGGCCTTCACCCGCAACGGCATGTCCTTGCTGACCAGGGTCACCTCCTGCCCCTCGGCGGCCAGGTTCAGCGCGACGGAGAGGATCCGGGCGTCGTTGGACTCGTTGCGGAAGCCCGGCGGGAGCACCCCGTCATCGGTGTGGTTCAGCTCCACCCGCAGCGTGCCACCGACGTCGTTCGCGGGAACCGGCCGGTCGAGCCGGCCGTGGCGCACCCGCAGCTCGTCGAGCATGCGCAGGGACTGACGCGCGAACCAGCCCAACTCCGGGTGGTGCCGCTTGCCCTCCAGCTCGGAGATCACCACCAGCGGAAGCACCACCTCGTGTTCGGCGAAGCGATGAAACGCCGCCGGGTCACTCAGCAGTACCGAGGTGTCCAGCACGAAGGACTGGCCCGCTGGTCGAGGCTCCCTGGGGTCGGCCGAACCGGCTGCCGCCGTACGGCGGCTCCGGGTGCTGCGGCGGGTCGTGGTAGTCGCGGCCGGGCCCTGGTCGGCACCGGCGGTCGTACGGCGAGTCGTCACAGGCCTGCTCCGGCGGATGGGCACCCGGCCATCCGCGGTCCGCCTCCTCCGGATGCCCGGCTGACACGGGGTCGGATGCGGGCCCCGTGCGCGAGGTCGCAGGCCGGGCGGGCCGGCTGGCTCGGGACAACCCCGCGCCATGCCTAGACGCTAGCTCTCCGCACCCGTCGCGGCTAGTGGTCGTTCGTGAACGGGTGCCGGCGAGCGGTTTCGGACCCAACCTGTAAGGGCCGATGCGGTGAACCGGCCGGGATGCATGCCCCCTGCGCGCATCCCGGCCGGTGGGGCCACCGCCAACGATTCGACGTGACCCCGGCGGCGCAGCCCGCAGGGCGTACGCGCCGCGCTGTGCACGGGCCTGGCGCCCGTCGACCGGTTCACCCGGTCCGTCGGACCAGGGTGCCGGTCGGGTTCCGCCCGGTGGCCGAAGCGGCCGACTCTCCGAAGGACCGACCGGTGTAGGTGGTACCCGGGCGCGCGGCGGCAGTGTCCTCGATTTCACCCGACGGTCCATCGGTACGCAGGGCCGGAGCTGACGTGCCCGTACCGCGTGGCTGAAGCGGGTGCACGGTGGCCGCGAACCGAGCGGGAGACGGCGGGGGCCCGGTGACGGCGAGTGCCGAGGCGATGGCCGCCTGGGCGTCCCGACGGCGCCGGTTCCATGCGCCACGGTCTCCGTCGAAGTAGCCCTGCCGGTAGCCGAAGCGGTAACCGATCCGGTAGCTGAGCTGCCCGTGCAGCCGGCCGGCGGCGTAGCTCGTCGCCGCGAGCACGAGTACGAGGAAGATCGCCAGGAACGGGCTCATCCGGCGGCCCCAGGGTGCCGCGCGGCCCTCATCGTTCCTCCGGCTCGATGCTGGTGGGGTCGACGGCCAGGAGCCGGTCCAGGTCGTCGGTGCCGATCTCCTCCACCAGTTCGACGCTGATCCGGCAGCCGTCCATGACCACCTCGGCCATCGAGGAGCGGCGGATCTCGCCACCGGCGTCGTAGACCCGGACACTCAGTTCCGGGCAGCCGAGGTGGGTCCGCCAGGCATTCCACTCGGCCCGGTCCCCCACGCTCAGCGACAGGTGGCGGCAGCCTCGGGCGAGGTAGACGCGCCAGGGCGCGCTGAGCCCGGCGGCGACCCCCTCGGCCACCAGGCTGAACGCCTGGGCGCGGGTAGCGAGTTCGGTCACCGCGCCTCCCTCGCACCGGGCGCGTGACGCAGGTGAGCACTGAACGTCTCATACACGCGACACACCGTAGGTTGTCCCATGGGCGTGACAGTATCAGCTTTTCGTCCGTTTGCCTCCACACCTACGCACATCTATCCTGCCCAGGTGAGACCCCTCATGAAAAGCCCCGGACCCCCCTCCGGTCATACCGGATCGTCGTCACGCAAGCGTGACAGACGCGTGGCAGTTGCCGCTACCAAGGCTCAACGGTCGTACGGTCACGAGGTGACCGAGACGGCCAACGCGCGGAAGATTGCCTTCGCCACCTTCGTCCGACGCGCCCTCGACGAAGCCCGCGCGACCCGGGCCTGGAGCGGCACCGAAGTCTCCCGACGTACCGGCGTCTCACGGCAGACCATCAACCGGTGGGTACGCGGCGACTGGGCAAGCGACCCGGAGGCCGAACGGGTGGTTGCCTTCTGCGAGGGCCTCGGGCTCGACCCGACCGTCGCCTTCGCGGCGCTGGGCTGGGAGCGGACAGCCACCCGACGGACCTCCACGTCACCACCGCCGATGGACCCCGACGTCGAGGCACTGCTCCGCCGACTGGTGGACCCCGACGTCTCGGACGCGGAGAAGTTCCACATCCGGGAGACCATCCGCTACCTCGCGTACCGCCCGACCCTGCCGCTCGGCGCCCAGAAACGAGGGGACGCCGCGAGCTAGCGCGGTGCAACGGTGTCCCCGCCGGGGCCGACGGCGAAGACCGGCAGGTCCGTCACAGTTCCTCAGATGGCGAAAGAACGGCAGGACAGCCTCATTCGTTTCGCTACGTGGCGGGATCGGACACGCTAGCGTCCGTATTCGTACTGCTTGGGCTCGTCGTCGGCGGGGGGACGGGACAAGGCCGAACCCAGCCCTGCGGGACAGAAGGGGGTCTCCCCATGACCCTGAAATGGTTGGCTGTCATGGTCGCGACGGTCTCGGTGACGCTGTGCATCACCGGTAACGCGGTGACCCTGACCCTCAACGGCGGGCAGCTTCCACTGCTCGTCAACCTTTTCGCGCTCACCGCCGCGGGCACCGCAGTGGTCCTCGCTGTCGTTGCCGAGCTGCACGACCGGCTCAACGACCGGCTCACCGCGCTCACCGAGTTCCTTGTGGAACGGCTGCGGGAGATCGAAGCGCACGCCGGCGACCGCAACTCCGGCTTCGTGGAGGGCTACCTGCTCAGCCACGGCCAGGAAGCGGCGGTGGTGCCGTTCGGTCGCCGGGGACGTGGAGCCGCCGAACGCTGAGTAACGCCCGTCACCCACAGCGGATTCACATCAGGATTGAGTAGTCGAACCCGGGGTACGCTGTCGCGCGTGCCGCCGTTGAATCTGGGCAACCAGCAGCCGAAGACCCCCCTGAACGCCGACCAGGCCTGGCGGGAAACCGCCGACCGGGCGGCCGAGACCGTCCTCTTCTTCGACTTCGACGGCACCCTCGCGCCGGTCGCCGACGATCCGACGCAGGTCCAGCCCGCGCCGAAGGTACTGACCGCCATCGCGACACTCGCCACCGTCGTGCGACGCATCGCGATCGTCTCGGCCCGGCCGGTGGATTTCCTGCGCGAACACTTCGATGGGCTCACCGGAGTCGATCTGTACGGGCTCTACGGCCTGGAACACAGCCACTCCGGCGGCGCTACGGTCACCGAACCGGCCGCCCTGCCGTGGGTGCCCACAATGGCCGAACTCGCCGAACTCGCCCGCGCCGAGCTGCCCCCCGGCACCCTCGTGGAATACAAGCGGCTGTCGGTCGCCCTGCACTGGCGTACCACGCCGCAGCTCGCCACCACCGTCGAGCGGTGGGGCCGGGAACAGGCCGAGCGCCTCGGCCTGCGGGTGCAGGTCGGGCGGATGGTCCTGGAGATCAAGCCACCGGTCGACCGGGACAAAGGCATGGTGATCGACGAACTGGTGCGGGGAGTTCGCGCGGCCTGGTACTTCGGCGACGACGTTTCCGACATCAAGGCCTTCGCCGCGCTGCGGGGCCGCGCCGCCGCAGACCCCGACTTCCTCGGGGTCTGCGTCGCCGTCGCCAACCCGGAGACCGGTGCCGAAGTCGCCGAGGCCGCTGACCTCACCATCGACTCCCCCGCCGACCTGGGGGACTTTCTCACCGGAGCCACCCACCACCTCACCTGAGCGGCGGATGCTCCGTCTTGCACCGTGCCGTGGCTCAGACCCCGTAGCGGCGCTGACGGGTGGCGTACGAACGCAGCGCGCGGAGGAAGTCGACACGCCGGAAATCCGGCCAGTTGAGTTCGCAGAAGTAGAACTCCGAGTGCGCTGACTGCCACAGCATGAAGCCGGAGAGGCGTTGCTCCCCGCTGGTCCGGATGATCAGATCCGGATCCGGCAGACCCCGGGTGTACAGGTGCTCGGAGATGTCGTCGACGTCGAGCGACCCGGCCAGATCCTCAAGCGTGCCGCCGTTCGCCGCGTGCTCCAACAGCAACGAGCGGACCGCGTCGGCAATTTCCCGTCGCCCGCCGTAGCCGACGGCGATGTTCACCTGGGCGTTGCCGGTGCGTTCCCGGGTCCGTTCCTCGGCGGCCTTGAGCGCCGTCGCGAGGCGCGTCGGCAGCACGTCCAGCGCACCCACCATCCGCAGTCGCCAGGGATTGCCCTCCTCGGCCAGCTCGGTGGTGAGATCCTCGATGATCTGTAGCAGGGGATCCAACTCCGCCGCCGGACGCGAAAGGTTGTCGGTGGAGAGCAACCACAGGGTCACGTGCCCCACGCCGGCTGCGTCACACCACCGCAGCAGTTCCTTGATCCGCTCGGCGCCCATCCGGTGCCCGTCGTTCGGATCGACGAAGCCCATCTCCCGCGCCCATCTGCGGTTGCCGTCACACATCACGCCCACGTGGCGGGGCACCGGGCGACCCGCGAGCTTGGCCGTGAGCCGCCGCTCGTAGACGGAGTAGAGAAGTTTCCGCAGACTCATCACCTAGCAGGGTAGCGAGCCCTCGTACGGATCAGTGTGCCGGTGGCCGTTGCCGCACCGACAGGCCGAGGGCGATCAGGCCGAGCGTCCGGCCGTCCAGCAGACCATCGCCCAGTCCCAGCTCAGCCACCCTGCCGAAGACCAGTCCGTCCCGGCCGGCCGCCCGCACCGCCGCGTCCACCACCCGACGACGTCGGGCCAGCCACGCCGCCGCCGTACTGTGCCGCAGATGGGTGCCGAGCCGACGGCGCAGGGCTGCCGCGTACCGCCGTGCCGCCTGCTCCGGAGCACCGGCGGCGGCGCACCCCGCCAACGCACCGGACCGCAACGCGTAGAAGATCCCCTCGCCGGTGAGCGGGTTGACCAGCGAGTACGCGTCGCCGGCGAGCACCACCCGACCTCGACCCGGCACCGGGCGGAACGTGGACAGGGGTAGGTGATGGGCGCGCAGCGAGTCGACCGTCGCCGGATCGGTGCCCGGCAGCAGCGCGGACAGCCGATCGAGCAGATGTGCGCGGGTCAGCGACTCGCCCCGCAGCACCTCCCCGTACCCGACGTTCGCCCGGCCGTCGCCGATCGGGAACGACCAGGCGTACGCCGGCCAGCGGGTGGCCGAGGTGACGATGAGCTGGGCGGGCGGACCGGGCGGTGTGGGCGCGTACCCCCGGATGGCAAGCGCCAGGTGACGGTCCGGATTGGCCGGTTCGCCCAGCGCGCGGCGCACGACCGACCCGGCGCCGTCGGCGCCCACCACCACCCCCGCGGAGATCTCGCCGTCCAGCACCACCCGGTCGCCGCGCACCTCGACCCGGCGCACCACCCGCCGACCCAACGGCACGCCCTGGCGCATCGCCGCCGCGACCAACCGGGCGTCGAACACCTGCCGGGGCACGGTGTACGCGGGTCGGGGCAACGCCCGCGCCACAGCACCGCCGTCCGGCGCCACCAGCCGCAACGCCGACACCGGGGCGAAACCGGCCACCGCGTCACGCACACCCAGTTCGGCGAGTACGTCGAGTGCGTGCGCGGCGATACCGTCACCGCAGGCCTTGTCCCTGGGGAACACGGCCCGGTCCAACAGCAACACATCGGCGCCCGCCTGCCGGGCCGCCAGTGCGGCCGCCACCCCTGCGGGTCCGGCCCCGACCACCACCACGTCGAAATCGTCACGCACGGCGTTCTCCTCCCGCTCCGAACCGGAGCGTCACGTCTGCCTTCGTACCTGCCCCGCGAAGGCCCTGCGTCCGCTGCGGGACCCGACCTAGCCTGAAGGACCTACGAATGAGCCCGCACTGGTGTGACGGGTATCAGGCTGGGTGGGCGGCACGGTGGATGCCGTGGATCGTGAGCAGTGCGGCCACGACCAGAGGCGCACCGTCACGTAGCAGGCCGTCGACACCGAGCAGCCACCAGCACAACGGAAGATCGACAGCGAGCACGGCAACCGTGACGACGGTGAGCAGTGTGCCCGCCCAACGCCGGCCGCGCAGGAGGAAAGCCGTGCAGAACAGCACCAGATAGCTCGTCACGATTCCGGCACCCAGCCAGAGCAGCACGGCGGGCACGGCGAGCAACCGCCCGTCCAGGATCGCGGCGGCGGCGACCAGGGCCGGCACCAGCATCAGCGGGCTGTAGGTGAACGCCGCCACCCGGGCGGTCAGCAGCCACGCGCTCGCCTCCGGCCGGCTCGGTGGCATCTCCCGCCAGGAAATACCGGAGCGGTCGATCACCAGCCGCGACCGGTGCCTGACCAGGTGTCCGGCGAGCGCCGACGACCGGTACAGCAGCAGGACAACTGTCGCGCAGAGCCCGACGAGCAGAGCGAACCCGATCAGCCCGGGCAGTGATGGTACGCCCTGCCGGGGCACGATCAGCCGACCGACCGCGGCGACGGTGGTGACGACCAGGATCAGACCGAACGGACGGGCCACTGTCCGGCCGCGCCGCACATGCCCGATGAGCAGCAGGAAACCGAACGAGCGCAGCATCGCCCAGCCGGTGCGTACGGCGAGCCCGAAGCCCTGCTCCGGCGCGTACCACCAGTTGAGCACCTCCACCACGACGGTGGCCGCAGCCGTCACCGCCAGCAGTGGGGTCAGTGCCCGGACGGCGAACGGCCGCCGGACCTCGGTCTCGGCGGCCGTTCTCATGGAATCCGATGATGCCCGGATCCGGCGTCGGTCACACCCCCCGCTGCGGCTGCTCCGCGTCGAGACGGGCCCGGAGCGCATCCAGCTCGGCCCAGAGGACGCCGGGCAGTTTGTCGCCGAACTTGTCGAACCACTCGGTGACCAGCGGCAGTTCGTTCCGCCATTCGTCCGGGTCCACCTTCAGCGCGATGCGGACATCCTCCGGCGTCAGGTCCAGTCCCTCGACGTCGAGCGAGTCGAGGGTCGGAACCATCCCGATCGGGGTTTCGACGGCGTCCGCGCGGCCCTCGATCCGCTCGACGATCCACTTGAGCACCCGCGAGTTCTCACCGAAGCCGGGCCACAGGAAACCGCCCTCCGGGTCCTTGCGGAACCAGTTGACGTAGTACACCTTGGGCAGCTTCGACTCGTCGCCGTCGGCGCCCTTGCCCATCTCGATCCAGTGCCGGAAGTAGTCGCCACCGTGGTAGCCGATGAACGGAAGCATCGCCATCGGGTCACGACGGACCACACCGACGGCACCGGAGGCGGCTGCTGTGGTCTCCGAGGAGAGCGTGGCCCCCAGGTAGACGCCGTGCACCCAGTCCCGGGCCTCGGTCACCAGGGGAACGGTGTCGCGACGCCGGCCACCGAAGAGGATCGCGTCGATCGGTACGCCGTTGGGGTCGTAGTAGTCCTCGGCCAGGATCGGGCACTGGGTGATCGGGGTGCAGAACCGGCTGTTCGCGTGGGAGGAAAGGTTCTCGCTCTCCGGCGTCCAGTCGTTGCCCTTCCAGTCGATCAGGTGGGCCGGCGGTTCGCCCATGCCCTCCCACCAGATGTCACCGTCATCGGTGAGGGCGACGTTCGTGAAGATGGAGTTGCCCCGGTCCAGCGTCCGCATGGCGTTGGCGTTGGTCTTCCAGTCGGTGCCCGGGGCGACGCCGAACAGGCCGTACTCCGGGTTGACCGCGTAGAGCCGGCCGTCAGGGCCGAACCGCATCCAGGCGATGTCGTCGCCGATCGTCTCGACCTTCCAGCCGGGGATGGTCGGCTCCAGCATGGCCAGGTTGGTCTTCCCGCAGGCGGACGGGAAGGCACCGGCGATGTGGTAGACCTTCCCCTCCGGAGAGGTGATCTTCAGGATCAGCATGTGCTCGGCGAGCCAACCCTCGTCGCGTCCCATGACGCTGGCTATCCGCAGCGAGTAGCACTTCTTGCCGAGCAGCGAGTTCCCGCCGTACCCGGAGCCGAAGGACCAGATCTCGCGGGTTTCCGGGAAGTGGGAGATGTACTTGGTGTCGTTGCACGGCCAGGCGACGTCCTGCTGACCGGGGGCCAGCGGCACCCCGATCGAGTGCAGGGCGCGCACGAAGTCCGCGTCGTCACCCATGGCCCGCAGGACAGCGGCACCCATCCGGGTCATGATCCGCATCGAGGCGACCACGTACGGGCTGTCGGTAATCTCGACGCCGAACATCGGGCTCTCGGCTTCGACCGGGCCCATGCAGAACGGGATGACGTACATCGTCCGGCCACGCATCGAGCCGCGGTAGAGCTGCGTCATGGTCCGCTTCATCTCAGCCGGAGCCATCCAGTTGTTCGTGGGTCCGGCGTCCGCTTCGTCCACGGAGCAGATGAAGGTGCGCTCCTCGACCCGGGCGACGTCCGTCGGGTCGGTGCGGGCGTAGAACGAGTTCGGCTTCTTCTCGGGGTTGAGCCGGACGAGCGTGCCGGTCTCGACCAGCTCGTCGGTGAGACGACGCCATTCCTGGTCGGACCCATCCACCCAGACGACCTGGTCAGGGGTGGTCAGTTCAGCGACCTCACGGACCCAGGCGAGCAGTTTCGGGTGGGACGTAGGGGCCTGATCGATACCCCGAACGGTGGCCGGAGCAACCATGACACATCTCCTTGTGGTCGACGCTGACCTGTCTATGGAGTGCACGAGTCTCGGCGCCGCGTTGTGCGTCGCCTTCGTGGAAACCTGGGATTGGCCTCAGCGTAAACCGAGGGACCTCTCCCGTCAGTGGGACTGGTTGTGAAGAACTGCACAAGGTACGGTCACGCTGCGGCTTCACGAGCCTTTACCCGCTTTCACGCGCAGTTTCACGCAAATCCTCCGGGACCCTTCCGTCGACGGCAGCCGCACCGAGGCGGCGGAGATTCTCACGACCGGGAGTACCGAACCGGATATCGAAACCCGAACGCACATGTACCGTTACGTTCCGTCGACGCAGGTCCGTGCCCCCGCGACGGCGCGTCCCGCTACCGGTTGCTACCCGCTCCCGAGGCCGCCAACCGGTACGCTCGCACGGTGGCCGCCACAATGACAGGTGAGACAGACTCCCGGCAGACCCGCCGGGGTCTGGTTCGCACCCTGATCGACCGTTTCGGTCACCTCGTCCGGGAGATGAGCAAGTTCGCGACCGTCGGCGGGGTCGCCTTCCTCATCGACTTCGCCCTGTTCAACTACCTGATCGGGCCGCAGGGCGTGGAGCAGATCACCGCGAAGACGATCGCGACGGTCATCGCCGCGACCTTCGCCTTCCTGGGCAACCGGTTCTGGACCTGGCGGCACCGCAAACGCTCCCACCCGGCGCGGGAGTACGCCCTGTTCTTCTTCTTCAACACGGTTGGGCTGGGCATCGCGGTGGCCTGCCTCGCCATCAGCCACTACGGGCTCGGCAGCATCTGGCCGTCCGTCTTCCGGACCCCGCTGGCCGACAACGTCGCCAGCTTCGTCGTGGGCACCGGGTTCGGCACGCTGTTCCGATTCTGGTCGTACCGACGGTTCGTCTTCGTCGAGGCGGGAACACCACCGGTCGCGGAAGCGAACCAGGAACGCCGGGCGTGACCTGCCGCCCACCCGTCCGGTCGGAGCCAGCCGACCCCGACCCACAGCCCTAAGGTGTTGCACATGCCTCTCGTCCGTCTGCTGCCTGAGCGCTGGCAGAAGTTCATCCACGAGGCACTCAAATTCGGTCTGGTCGGCGGCGTCAACACGGTCATCAATTACGCCGTGTTCAACGCGCTGGCGCTCACGATTTTCGTCGACGGCCAACTCAAGGCCACCATCGTCGCCACCATCGTCGCCACCATCACGTCCTATCTGATGAATCGGCACTGGACGTACCGCGATCGTCCGAAATCGGCGATGCAGCGAGAATACGCCCTGTTTTTCCTTTTCAACGGTGCGGGGCTGCTCATCGAACTCGGTGTGCTCGCCGTCGCCAAGTACGGGCTGGGAGTGACCGGGTTGCTGGCGCTCAACATCGCGAAGACCGGTGGCGTGGTGCTCGCGACCCTGTTCCGCTTCTGGTCGTACCGCACCTTCGTCTTCCAGCCAGCCGCACCCGCCGAGGCGACGCAGTGGCACGGCCTGCCCCGCGACGAGTGGGACACCATGGCCGGGATGGACCCGGTAGCCGAGTTGGCCGAGTCGGTGACGGAGCTGGAAGAGAAGCAGAAGCCCGGGGCGGCTCCCCGACCGCTGCAGCCGAGGAACGCGACACTGCCCGACGAGGCCCCGCTGACGGCGGCGTTGGACGCCGAACTGGAGGCGGAGCTGGCTGCCCAGTTGCAGCCAGCTCCGGCCCGCCGCCGCTCCCGCCGCCGCTGACCGTCGCCGGCACAGACTGGTCCCGGTCGACCGGCCCCGGCGCTACGCCCCGGCGCTCTTGTCGCGCTCGCTGAGTACCTCGCGCAGTTCGTCCTCACCGAGCGAATGCCGGTCGTGGAACGCCTCCACCAGCTCGTAGAGCTTCGTCTGCACCCGGTCCACCTTCGGCACGTCGTGCAGCACGGACTGCCCGCGCTCACCAGCCGACTCGATGGTGAGGGTGCCGTAGCCGAGCACCCGACCGGCGAGCCGCTGGCTCATCGAATGGTCGTTGACCCGGCTCAGCGGGATGTCCCGACGCTCCCGGGACAGGACGCCGTGCTGAAGCACGACCCGCTCGTTGGTGAAGAGGTAGTGCGTGGTGCGCCAGGAGACGTACGGCCACACCGCCAGCACCAGCACGGCCAGCAGGGCCAGCCCGCCGAGCACCGCGAGGGTCACCGACCCGCCCCCGCCAGAGGGCAGGAACAGTACGCCGACCACCACCGCGGTGACGGCGAGCACCAGCACCGCCACCGGCCGGACCAGCGCCTTCCAGTGCGGATGCAGGTGCAGCACGACATGCTCATCCTCGCTGAGCACGTCCTCGGGGAACGCCACGGAAACCTCCTCGCAGGAACGGACGCGCAGACCGTAACCCCCCACCGCCACCGCCCCGCATCCGCCACGCGGCTCGTTACCCCCGACCCCCGGCCCGGCTGCAAGGTCGTGTATTCGGGGTGGCCCCGAATACAGCAGCGTGGGCGGGGCCGGTCAGCGGAGGTGACGGAGGTCGGCGGCAGCCAGGGAACGCGGACCGGAGGGGGTGGTGAGGACGAGCTGACCGTCACCGTCGACGCCGGTGGCGGTGCCGAAGACGTCCGTACCGTCAGGGAGCAGGGCGCGTACCTCCCGGCCGACGGTGCCGCACAACGCCAGGTACGCCTCACGTAGTCCACTGGCCGCCGCGTCCCCGCCGGCATCCCGCCACCTGGCGTACCAGTCGGCGACCGACCGGAGCAGGGCCCGCAGCAGCGGATCGCGGTCCGTGGCCACCGCGCCGGACAGTCGCAGCGAGGTGGCCGGCAGACCGGTCGGATGCTCCGGCAGCTCGTCGGCGCGCAGCGTCACGTTCAGCCCGATACCGACGACGACGGCCGGCAGATCACTCAGCCCCGGACCGGGCACCCCCTCGGCCAGGATCCCGGCGCACTTGGCACCCCCGATGAGCAGATCGTTCGGCCACTTCAGGGTCGCGTCCACCTCAGCCAACAGGGTCACCGCCTCGGCCAGCGCCACACCGGCCAGCAACGGCAGCCAGCCGTACCCCGCAGGTGGTGCCGGCGACCAACCCCGAGCCGGCACCGCCTCACCGGGCCGCAGCAGCACACTGGTGGCGATGCCGGCACGCGGCGGCGACTGCCAGACCCGCCCGCGCCGGCCCCGGCCGGCGGTCTGCCGTTCGGCCACCACGACCAGACCCTCCGGTTCCCCGGCCCGCGCAGCCTCAGCGACATCGGCGTTCGTAGAGCCGGTCTCCGTGCGCAACTCCAGCCGGGACCACGGGCCGTACGGCGCGACGAGCGCCCGACGCAGCCGGGCCACCGACAGCGGTGGACGATCAAGGTCGGTGTACGGCGAACCCGGCACCCCACCAGCCTACGGGTCGGTAGTTGAGGCGCAGTGCACAGCGGCGGCGGCCTGAACCATCGTTATATTCCCAGGGTGACTACCGAGACCGGGACCAACATCCACAGCACTGCGGGCAAGCTGGCGGACCTGGCACGACGGGTCGACGAGGCGGTGCACGCCGGGTCGGCCCGCGCCGTCGAGAAGCAGCACGCCCGCGGCAAGAAGACCGCCCGGGAACGCATCGAGCTGCTGCTCGACGAGGGGTCGTTCGTCGAGCTGGACGAGTTCGCCCGGCACCGGTCCACCAACTTCGGGCTGGACCGGACCCGCCCCTACGGCGATGGCGTGATCACCGGCTACGGCACGGTCGACGGTCGGCAGGTCTGCGTCTTCGCCCAGGACTTCACGGTCTTCGGCGGCTCCCTCGGCGAGGTCTTCGGCGAGAAGATCGTCAAGGTCATGGACCTGGCCATGAAGATCGGCTGCCCGGTCATCGGCATCAACGACTCCGGCGGCGCCCGGATCCAGGAGGGCGTGGCCTCGCTCGGCCTCTACGGCGAGATCTTCTTCCGCAACGTCCGGGCCAGCGGCGTCATCCCGCAGATCTCGCTCATCATGGGCCCGTGCGCCGGTGGCGCGGTGTACTCCCCCGCGGTCACCGACTTCACCGTGATGGTCGACCAGACCTCGCACATGTTCATCACCGGACCGGACGTCATCAAGACCGTCACCGGCGAGGACGTCGGCATGGAGGAGCTGGGCGGCGCCCGCACCCACAACAGCCGCAGTGGCAACGCACACCACCTCGCCACCGACGAGGCCGACGCGATCGACTACGTCAAGGCGCTCCTGTCCCACCTGCCCTCGAACAACCTGGACGAGCCACCGGTCTTCGAGGCACCGGCCGACCTGGAGATCAGCGACACGGACCGGGAACTGGACACGCTGATCCCCGACTCGGCCAACCAGCCGTACGACATGCACCGGGTGATCGAGCACGTGCTCGACGACGGGGAGTTCCTGGAGGTCCAGCCGCTCTACGCGCAGAACATGGTGGTCGGTTTCGGTCGAGTCGAGGGTCGGCCGGTCGGTGTGGTGGCCAACCAACCGATGCACTTCGCCGGCACCCTGGACATCGCGGCCAGCGAGAAGGCGGCCCGCTTCGTCCGCACCTGCGACGCCTTCAACATCCCGGTACTCACCTTCGTGGACGTTCCCGGTTTCCTGCCCGGCACCGGCCAGGAGTGGGACGGCATCATCCGCCGGGGCGCGAAGCTCCTCTACGCGTACGCCGAGGCCACTGTCCCGAAGGTCACCGTCATCACCCGTAAGGCGTACGGCGGGGCGTACGACGTAATGGGCTCCAAGCACCTGGGAGCCGATCTCAACTTCGCCTGGCCGACCGCCCAGATCGCGGTGATGGGCGCGCAGGGCGCGGTGAACATCCTCTACCGGCAGGAGTTGGCCGCCGCCGAGGACCCGGCGGCCATCCGCGCCGAAAAGATCGCGGAGTACGAGGACACCCTCGCCAACCCGTACGTCGCCGCCGAGCGCGGCTACGTCGACGCGGTAATCCCGCCGCACGAGACCCGTACCCAACTCGTCCGGGCGCTACGGGTGCTGCGGACCAAGCGGGAGACCCTCCCGCCCAAGAAGCACGGCAACATCCCGCTGTAGGTGCCACGACCGGGCTCTCTCGTTTGCCAGCGCGTCGGGAGGGCCCGCCAGCACGGTGGGTTGACAGCGACGCAGAGCCGGTCGGCTGCCACGGTCACCAGCCGGCGCAGCTCCGACTGACTCTCACCGGCGTGACAGGCAGGTTGCCGCCCGGCCGACGAAATCAGGTGAGGCCGGCCTCGGCGAGTAGCGGGCCGGCCAGCATCAGGCCGCCGGCCGTCAGCACGGCGAGGTTCACCAAACCGAAGAGGACCACCCAGAAGAACGCCGGCAGCGGGGTGATCCCGGCCAACTGGTCGGCGTCGGAGGCCGGCATGCCGCGCCGCGCACGCAGCCGCTGCAACTCCACCACCGGGCGTACGCCACCGAGCAGCAGGAACCACACCCCGGTCCACGCGAAGGCGGCCTGCACCTGAGGGCTGGCGTACCAGGAGACGGCGAGCACCGCGCCGCCGGTGACCACAAGCGTCAACGCACCGTAAAGATTTCGGATCATCACCAGCATGGCCAGCAGCAGGATCACCGCGATCCACAGCAGCAGGGTGATGCGGTTGCCGGCGAGCAACCATGCCCCACCCAGGCCCACCAGGGGCGGGGCCAGGTATCCGGCGAGCAGGGTGAGCACCATGCCGGGGCCGGTGGGCCGCCCGGCGGACAGGGTCAGGCCGGATGTGTCCGAGTGCAGCCGGATGCCGTGCAGCTTGCGTCCGGTGAGTACGGCGACGAGCGCGTGACCGCCCTCGTGGGCGATGGTGATCGCGTTTCGGGCGATCCGCCACGGCAGTCGGGTGACCACGACGAGCAGCGCGACCAACCCGGTGAGCACCACCAGCAGCGGAGGCGGATCGGGCTGCGCGCCGAGCAGGCGGTCCCAGAACTCGGTCATGCCCTCGATCGACACCATGAGGCGGGAGCCTACCGCCCACGTTCCGTCGCCGGCGCCGAGCCGGGTGGGCGTTCCGGTGTCGGTCGCGGGCCAACCGGTCATCTCGTGTGAAACTGAGGGCGTCCTTCGCTCGGAGCTGGCGTCAGGCTGCCGTCGTGCCGCACTCGGACCGCTGTCGCCGGGCCGTGCGTGACCACGAATCTCAGGCCCGCCGCCGTGCGGCCAACGTGACAGGCACACTCATCCCCGCGCTGCGGGACACACTGCCCCGGCGGGTGAGGTGCCGGCCGGCGAACGCGGCCCCGGCGAGCGTCACCAGGCTCAGCATGGTCGAACGGCCGGAGGCCATGCCTGTCGATCAGTCCTGACGGTCCGGCACGAACTCCCGGAAAATCATCTCGAAGTCGTCGAGTCGGGCGTCCCACTCCCGGTTCGGCACCTCCCAGCGCAGGGCGAAGCCGCGATTGCTGGCGGGGACGAAGGCACGGTTGCGGACCCGGAGTTCGACGCCGTCGCGGGTTTGATACCAGTCCCAGTCGGCGCAGGTCCGCCACTTGCAGTCGAACGACGAGATGCCGATCAGCCGGTAGTCTTGCACGCCACGGACATTCTTCCGGTCCGGCTCGATGCGTCTCCAGTCTGCCTCGGCATCGTCCTTCGGCGTGTCGGTCCGGTCGATCAGCAGCAAGCTGACGCCGTTCGGATCCCGGTAGGTGATCGAGGTACGGCCAGCGCTGCGTCGCCAGTCGTCGGGTACCGGCAGCTTGAAGCCCACCGGGTCGGTCCGCAGCGTCCAGCCCTCGGGCAGGCCACCGGCGGTTTGCGCAGGACTCGGCGAGGACGACGGGCTAGGTGACGCCGACGGGCTGGGTGACGCCGACGGGCTGGCGGGCGCGTCACTCGGTGGGACGGCCGGCTCCGAGCTGGCCGGCGGCGGTGCGCTGCTGGTGCCGGCGGTGGGAGGCAGGGTACCGCCGTCCTCGTCGCCGCTGGTGAGCAGCGGTACCGCCACCACCAGACCGAGCAGCAGCAGCGCCACCAAGGCGCCAACGAGCACCGCACGCCGGGTCCGCTCGGAACGGAACTGGCCGGCCTTGAAGACGTTTCCCCGGGTCGGGGCCGGGCTCACCGGTGCCGCCGGCATGGCCGAGGTCGGCTGCGACGGACGCCGCGTACCCTCGACCGCCGGCCGATCCGCCTGCGCGGCCCCGCCACCGGTCGTGCCGGCCTCCGTCGCGGTTGGCGTCGCTGCGGCGGACTCGCCCGCGGTGCCGGTGCTCTCCGTGGCGTCGGTGTTCGTCGCGGCCGGGCCTGCCGGCGCGGCGGCCCCAGGGTGAGCCTCGCCAGCCGTTACGCCGGTCTCCGTCGCGTCGACGCCCGGACCCGTCGGGCTCGGGTCGGTCCGGTCGCCGACTGTGGCGTCCGTTCCGATGTGGTCGTTCGGGGGCACGGCCTGCCCGTCGGCGGTGCCTTCCCCCTGCCCGCCGGCTGCTGCACCAGCGGTCGAGGCGGTACCCGCAGCGGTGTCCCGTTCGCCGGCCGGTTTCGACGTGGCAGTACCGGACCGGCCGTTGTCCAGGTCGTCCGGGGCGGCGTCCACCGGGCTGGTCGGTGAGACCTGCGCCGTCGGGTCGGCACCGGAGCTACCGCTCGCACCGGCGACGTTGGCCGTCGGCGCGGCATCGGCCCCGGCGACCTTCGTCGTCGGGTCGGCGGCCGAGCCGGGCTGGGTACCTGTCGAACTGTCGGCTGCGGCACCGGTTGCCGCCGCGCCACCGGCCAGCCCGGAGGTGGGTGGCGTACGAGGTGCCGGCGGGGTGACCGGGATCGACGGCCGCTCACCGGAGGGACGCGGCGCAGGCACCAACGGTAGGCGCGGCTCGCGCGGTCCGTTCGGCCCGGGCCGGCGTACGCCGTCGAGCAGCGAGATGCCCCGGGCCCGGCGCCCACTGGCCCGGCGCAGCATGCGCTCCGCCGACTCGGCGGTGATCCGCTCCTGCGGGTCCTTACGCAGCAGCCCGGCGAGCACCTGCTTGAGCGGGCCGGCGTTGCGGGCCGGCGGCACCGGCTCGGTGGCCAGCGCGGCCAGGGTGCTGATCGCCGAGGGGCGCGCGAAGGGGGACTTGCCTTCCACTGCGGCGTACAGGGTGGCACCGAGCGACCACAGGTCGGCCTCCGGGCCGAACGTGCCGTCCCGGGCGCGCTCCGGCGCGATGTACGCGGGCGAGCCGAGCACCATGCCGGTACGGGTGACGTTCGGATCGCCGGGAATCGTGGCCAGGCCGAAGTCGGTCAGCACCACCCGAGAGTCGATGCCGAGCAACACGTTGCCGGGCTTGACGTCGCGGTGCATGATGCCGACCTTGTGCGCGGCCTTCAACGCGTTCAGCACACCCAGACCGATCTCCACGGCACGCGCCGGCGACACCGGGCCGTCCTCGGCGATGGTGTCCTGCAACGACCGGGACGCCACGTACTCCATGACGATCCACGGATCGCCGTCGGTGCGGAGCACGTCGAAAATGCGTACCACGTTGATGTTGTTGAGCCGGGCGATGGCGCGTGCCTCGCGCAGCGAACGTTCGCGCATCTCGCGACGCTCGTCGCTGGTCAGGCCCGGCGGCGGCACCAGCTCCTTGATCGCGACGTCGCGGTGCAGCACCTCGTCGCGCGCCTTCCATACCCGACCCATGCCGCCCTGACCGAGCGGCGAGAGCAGCCGGTACCGGTCGGCGACGAGTGGGGGGGCAGCTTCTGACATCGCTGAGACGGTACCCGGCAGCGCGGACGGTCACACCGCCGGCACGCCACTGTGCGATGAAGGTTCGCCTCACCCACGCGTAACCTGAGGTCATGTCTGCCGAAGAGCCGCTGTTCCGGGTCGTACGCGGCGTGCCGAGCGCCGAGGAACTGGCCGCGCTGGTGGGCGTGGTAGCCGTACGGTCGCGTCCCGCAGCCCGGCCTGCGCCGGACCCGCCGTCGGTGTGGGCGCGCAGTGGCCGCCCGACGGGTGCGGCGCCGACGCCCGGTGCCGGCGCGTGGCGCGTCTCCTGCCTGCCACGCTGACCCAGTCTGGTTGGCGGCAGCGGTGTCCGGGGCTGCCGCAGGGGGCGTTCACCGTCTAATCTCACCCAGGGGAGCGAGCCCGTGACAGATTGGGAGGGCCGATGATCCCTGAGGAGGATCGGCAAGCATCCTGGCTACGAGGTTCTGGGGGCGTCGAGGCCGACATCCGTCAGCTACAGGACTTCGCCGACCGGCTTCGCGCCGATGTGGAGAGCAGTTACGCCCCGCACCTGCCGTACATCGCCGACGACATGCTCACCGCAGTCCCCAACCCGGCCGACGCGTTCATCGAGCTGGTGCAGTTCATGCGTACCCATTGGGAAACCCAACAGGCGACGACCAACGCGGTCTGGGGCGTCGGTGACGCCACTGGTCTCCTTGCGGACGCCGCCAAACTCGTGGCCGAGCAGTACGCCGACACCGACGCGTTCTCCGCCGCCCGGGTGGCCGACGTTCACCGGGCATTCGGGCAGTACGGCGGGCCCACACGAGATGTCGACGACGCACTCAGGCCGACCGCTCCACCGCCACCACCGACCGTCGGTTCGCCGTCACTCACCGACCCCACCGGCAACGACAACACCAACCCGGTGGTGGCGCCGTGAGGGAACCGGGCATCGGCCGCAGCGGCGGCCTCACCGACTGGCATCTGATGAACGTTGCCGACATGTGGGCCTGCCTGCACGGCCACCACACCGACAACCACTGGCGGCACGTCGCAGGCTGGCGCAAAATCGCCGAACTGGCCGGACAACACCTCGAACGGCTGCGGACCTACCGCGAGCACCTGGCCCACGCCTGGCCACCGGAGACCAACGCGGCCTCCCACGCCTACCTCGCCAAGCTCAACGAGCTGATCGACCAGGTGAACCATACGCGCGACGCCGCCGCGACCAACCAGACAGCCCTCTCCGCTGCGACCCAGGCCCTCAGCAGCAGCCGAGCCAAAATCGAAGAAATCCACGAAGAGTACGCCGACAAACTGCAACAGAAGCGGTCATGGGAACAGACCGCCGCCGACCCGAAAGCCGCCGCCGCCAGCCGCGCTATCCATCCACCGGTCACCGATGCCGAGCTGGAACGGTTGAACGTTCAAGCCCGCAACATCATGTACGGCCTGAGCATCGAACTCCAACAAGCCCAAACCCAACTCCGCCACCCTCCACTTACTCCCCGCACCAGCATCCAGACGAGCGATCCGGATGTGTATGCGACGAGCAGCCCACCCCCCTTAATTAATCCTATCGTTCCAGTTCCGACCGCCCCGGCACCAGCCGCCGGTAAACTACTTGCAAAACCACCTCGGGTTGAGCCAACCCAGACGGGTGAAAATGCCCAAAGTTCGACCGCTCGGAGATCGTCATTTCCGAGCAACCCTCCATCCGCTAAACCAACTGGCACAATTCCACACCTCGACACCACCACGGATTCCTCCCCGACGGCCTTGCCGAGCGATAATAGAAAGCCAATAATCTCTAAGAATGATCATGATATTCGCGGGTTTCCAGCCAGGCAGCCACCAAAGGTTACGGGGGCTACCCCGGTCCGCTCTACACCAACTAGTGGCCTAATCGGCGGACCACCGGCCGCAAGCCTTGACCATCCAACCTCACACAATGCATCCGCCAGGCCAACCCAGCCATTCGGCGGCTTGATCGGCGGCGGAGCAGCAGGAACAGCCCCCACCGGGGGTGCCGGTTCTAGACCGGGCGGAGGTAGAGGCATAGAGGGCATTCCTCTTTACCCTTCGAATGGGAGCCCACCCGGCGCATATCGAGTGACGGCGGCAGGCGAACAAAAAGGGCAATATACGCATTCGGTGTCCATCAACAGAGGTGCACGTAAGTGGAGCCAGGACGACCCTTGGAACACCGCAAGCGGCGTCCCCCCTATAGTGATTCCACCCGACGACGATGGACCGATTGACCCCGGCCCCGCCATAGGCCTGAACAGGTGAAGAGTCGGTCGGCGGCACTAACTCTTGCCACTATCGTTGCCCTCCAGACGCCGATCGCACTTCCTGTCAATCTACGCGGAAAGTCGGCATTAGGCGAGACTGACCGCATCCGTCGCGAACAGTGGCACCTTCGATATCTCGAAGTTGAGAAGGCGCATAAACTTAGTCGGGGCTCAGGTTCCGTCGTCGCTGTACCGGATACAGGAGTATCCCCCCATCCCGATCTACGAAATAACCTACTCTTAGGCGCAGATTTCATTCCTGGCGGCAAGGGGAACGGAAAACAGGATCGAGACAGCCACGGAACAGCGATGGCTGGCTTGATAGCGGCGCACGGAAAGGGCACCGATACAGGCGCCCTTGGCGTTGCCCCTGAAGCTAAAATTCTCCCCTTGTTTTGCATGCCAGCACACGGGACAGGCAAGCCCGATGCACTTGCTGATGCTATCGATTTTGCGGTCGATAGCGGGGTTGACGTTATCAGCATCTCAAGCGTAGGTGGCACTAGCCCAAAGCTATTTCAAGCACTTACGGCCGCCATTGCAGCAGATATAGTAGTCGTTGCAGGCGTCGGAAATAAGCCGAACAACTCAAGAGTGGGCTACCCGGCTTTACATCCTGGCGTCATTGCGGTCGCTGGCATTGATCACAATGGTCGACATGACTCAATCTCAGTCGCCGGTCCGGAAATAACCGTAGCAGCACCTGCTACAAACCTATACAGCACGAGCTATGACGGGCGTTACTCAAGAGGTACGGGGACTTCTGGGGCGGCGGCTATTGTGGCGGGGGCGGCGGCGTTGATTCGTGCCAAGTATCCGTATCTGCCCGCTGACGAAGTGGCTCACCGGCTCACTGCAACTGCGATCGACAAGGGGCCTCCGGGACGGGACGACCAGTACGGCTACGGGGTCATCGACTTGGTGGCTGCACTGACGGCAGACGTACCGCCGTTGGGTTTCGAGGCGGCGCGGACGACCGTGCCGGACGGGAATGGCTCTTCCACAGCGACGGCCGATGGTCCGCGTGGCGAAGAGGAGCGGAGGGCGAAAGTACGCGGTCTGGTCACGCTGGGGGTACTGGCGGCTGCAGGCGCCATTTGGGCGTTTGTAGCCCGACGCCGACGCCGCTCCGATGATCCGCCACCCCGGATCACTCACTGACCCGCCGCGCGCCGCATGCGGCTATGTCTCAATGGGATGCTTCGTGGGAGACTTGTTGCACCGCCGAGCCTCGCCGGGATCGGCAGCCGAGGACTGTCCGGAGGCGGCCGGGCGAGCCGGCGTCAAAGATGAGCACGAGATGCGCGGCGTGGTGGACTCGGGCAGGCGGTAACGTCGACGGGTGCCTGATGCCCTGCCGCTTCGCTTCGTGCTCGCCTCGGCGAGTCCCGCTCGCCGCAAAACCCTCCGGGCTGCCGGCATCGAACCAGATGTGCTGGTCAGCGGAGTCGACGAGTCTCTCGTAGTAACCGACCAGGCCGAAGACCTCTGCCTTGAGCTGGCCCGGCTCAAAGCGCAGGCTGTGCTCAGCCGGCTCCGCCCAACCGGACAGGAACGCACCCTCGTGCTCGGCTGCGACTCGGTGCTCGCCTTCGACGGAGAAATTCTCGGCAAGCCCAACAGCGAGGCTGACGCAACCCGGCGATGGGAACGGATGCGCGGCCGAAGCGGCGTGCTACACAGTGGTCACTGCCTCGTCCACATCGAAGCCGGGCGCCGCGCCGAAGCAGTCGCCTCCACCGTGGTGCACTTCGCCAGCATCAGCGACCAGGAGATTGCTACCTACGTTGCCACCGGCGAACCGCTGGCAGTAGCGGGCGCATTCACCATCGACGGGTTGGGTGGGCCCTTCGTCGAACGGATCGAAGGCGACCCGAGTACGGTCGTCGGGCTCTCCCTGCCGCTGTTACGGAAACTGCTGGCCGAACTGGACCTCAAGATCACCGATCTGTGGACGAAGGTCCCGCCGGGCAACCAGATCGTCGAACCACTCAACTAGGTTGCGCACATGACCCTGAAGTCAATTCCGCTCACCGACGACCTGCACCGGTACCTCGTAGCACACGGCACCCCGCCGGACGAAATCCTCAGTGACCTGGCTCGGGAAACGCTGGAGCTGCTACCCGAAGAAGCATCGATGCAGGTTGCGCCAGAACAGGCGGCCTTCCTGACGTTCCTGACCAGGCTGCTCGGCACCCGGCAAGCGGTGGAAGTGGGAACCTTCACCGGAATGTCGTCGCTGGCGATCGCCCGAGGGCTTCCCGAGGACGGGCAGCTGACCTGCTTCGACATCTCCGAGGAGTACACGAGCATCGCCCGTCGATACTGGGCCCGGGCAGGAGTCGAGGACCGGATCGAACTGCGCATCGGACACGCCAGCGACAAGCTACGCGAACTGCCGCGCGAAAGGTACCTCGACTTCGCATTCATCGACGCCGACAAGACCGGATACCCGATCTACTGGGCCGAACTGGTGCCTCGGATGCGGCCCGGAGGGGTCATCGCCATCGACAACGTCCTACGACACGGCCGGGTCGTAGCGCCGCAAAGCGCCGACGACCGGGCAATCGCCGCGTTCAACGACGACGTGGTGGCCGACGTGCGGGTAGACGCAGTGATGCTGCCCATCGCCGACGGCCTGACCCTCGCCCACGTGCACTGACACCACCGGTCAGCTCCGGTTGCGGCACGTCGCGGTTTCCCGCCGACGGGAAGCCCCGGCATGCCGCAACCCCGGCCTACCGAGACTCCGGGGCGCCTCGACCCCGGCCGGGATCGGGGTGGTCCGCTGGTGCGGAGCGGGGTGCGCCTGAGCTGGCAGTCAGCGGACGCTGCGGGCGAACTGGCGGGCGGCCCAGTAGACACCTGCTGCCGCGAGTACCGTGATGATGGCCAGCCCCTGCCAGACCCGGTCGTCGCCGATGTCGCCGCTGAACAGGGCCCGGGTGCCGTCGACCGCCCAGGAGAACGGATTCCACCTGGCCACTCCCTGCAGCCATCCCGGCGCGAAGGCGAGCGGCAGCAGGATGCCGGACAGCAGCAGCACCGGTTGGGCCACGGTGTTCATCAGCGGCGCCAAAGCGTTCTCGCTCTTCACCTTCAGCGCGACACCGTAGGAGACCGCCGAGGTCATGAGCGCGATCAGGGCGAGCATCAGATACGCCAACAGCAGGTCACCGATGAACACGCGCAGATCGAACAGCAGCGCGAGCAACGTGATGATGACGGCCTGGGCCATCAGCGACACCACATCGCGTAGCGATCGGCCGAGCAGCAGTGCGAGCCGGCTCACCGGGGTCACCCGGGAACGTTCGATGACCCCGGCCCGCAGCTCGGCGATGAGGCCGAAGCCCTGGAACAGACCACCGAAGATTGCCAGCAGAACCAACAGACCAGGAACGAAGATCTTGTACGCCTCGGCCTGGGTGGCAGCGCCCAGGGCCGGCTTGAGCAGTGGGGCGAACAGCAGCAGATACATCACCGGCTGGAAGACGCCGACGAAGACCCATACGGGATTACGCAGCAGCAGGTGCAACTGCCGCTGAAAGATCAGCCAGGTGTCGCGGGCGAGCTTCATGGTGTCTCCGAATCGGGTCAGGACTCGCGCAGCGAGCGGCCGGTCTTGGTGAGGAAGACGTCGTCGAGGCTCGGGCGGTGAAGCTCGATCGACCTGAGGTCGAGCCCAGCCGCATCGACCCGGCGCAGGATCCGCGGGATGGCCGTGGCGCCCTCGTCGACGAAGAGCCGCAGCCCACCCTCGTCGAGCGGTTCGAGGCGGTTCACGTATTCCTCGCCGTCGAACAGCTTCTCAGCCTCACCGGTGGCGGTGACGTCCAGGCCGACCTGGACCACGTCACCAGAAATCTCCCGCTTGAGGTCGGTCGGCGTCCCCTCGGCGACCACCTCGCCGTGATCCATGATGGCGATGCGATCGCAAAGCGCGTCGGCCTCGTCGAGGTAGTGGGTGGTGATGAAGACCGTCATCCCGTCGGCGCGCAACCGGCGGATCTCATCCCACATGTGTGCCCGGCTCTGCGGGTCGAGCCCGGTGGTGGGCTCGTCCAAGAAGACGATCTTCGGCTCGTGGATGATGCCGAGCGCGATCTCGACCCGGCGCCGCTGGCCACCGGAGTACGTCTTGCACTTACGGTCAGCGAACTCGGTGAGTTGGAACGCCTCAAGCGCCCGAGCCGCCCGCCGCAGTGCCTCAGCCTTACCGATGCCGTACATCCGGGCGTGGAGTACCAGTTCCTCGCGGCCGGTGGAGTCGTCCCAGGTGCTTCCGCCCTGGGCGACGTAGCCGATCCGGCGACGAACCCCGCCCGGGTCCTTGAGCAGGTCGGCGCCGGCGATGGTGGCCTCGCCCCCGTCGGGCTCGATCAGTGTCGCCAGCATCCGCAGCGTGGTGGTCTTGCCGGCGCCGTTCGGGCCCAGGAACCCGAAGATCTCACCGGCTGGGACATCCAGGTCGACACCGCGTACCGCTTCGACGGTCTTCGTCTCCCGACCGGCCCGGCTGCGGAACGACTTCCTCAGCCCTCTGGTCTCGATCATGTCCTGCTCCCCGCTCGTGGCCTGTGTCGGTGACAATCCTCGCCGGCACTCGATCACATGCCTACGACACCACGCCACCTATAAATCGGACCGGCAGTGCGTCACCCCACACTGAGCGATCGTTAAGGTCGGTGGCGAGCCCGATAAACTCCCGGTCAGTAACTCGCCGGGAGGAGTCACCACGTGCGCAAGGTACTCATCGCCAACCGGGGCGAGATCGCCGTCCGGGTCATCCGTGCCTGCCGGGACGCTGGCCTTTGTAGCGTCGCCGTGTACGCCGAATCGGACCGGGACGCCCTGCACACCACGCTCGCCGACGAGGCGTACGCCCTTGGTGGTGACACCGCCGCAGATTCGTACCTGCGCATCGACAAGCTGATCGACATAGCCGGCCGCTCCGGCGCAGACGGGGTGCATCCCGGGTACGGCTTCCTCTCCGAGAACGCCGACTTCGCCCAGGCGGTCATCGATGCCGGCCTGACCTGGATCGGTCCCACCCCGCAGGCGATCCGCGACCTGGGTGACAAGGTGACCGCCCGGCACATCGCCCAGCGGGCCGGCGCCCCACTGGTCCCCGGCACCGCCGACCCGGTCGGCAGCCCTGACGAGGTGATGGCCTTCGCCGTCGACCACGGCCTTCCGGTGGCGATCAAGGCGGCCTTCGGCGGCGGTGGGCGCGGCCTGAAGGTGGCTCGGACGGTGGAGGAGATTCCGCAGCTGTTCGAGTCGGCCACCCGGGAGGCGGTCGCCGCGTTCGGGCGGGGCGAATGTTTCGTCGAGCGGTACCTCGACCAGCCGCGCCACGTGGAGGCGCAGGTCCTCGCCGACCAGCACGGCAACGTGATCGTGGTGGGTACCCGCGACTGCTCGTTACAGCGGCGCCATCAGAAACTGGTCGAGGAGGCCCCGGCGCCGTTCCTCACCACCGCACAGCGGGCCCAGATCCACGACAGCGCCAAGGCGATCTGCCGGGAGGCCGGCTACCACGGTGCCGGCACGGTCGAGTACCTGGTCGGTGACGACGGCACCATCTCCTTCCTGGAGGTCAACACCCGGCTGCAGGTGGAGCACCCGGTCACCGAGGAAACCTCCGGCATCGACCTGGTCCGGGAACAGTTCCGCATCGCCGACGGTGAGAAGCTGCGGTTCACCGAGGATCCGGCCCCGCGCGGGCACGCCGTCGAGTTCCGGATCAACGGGGAGGACCCGGGCCGCAACTTCCTGCCCGCCCCTGGCGCGGTGACCGCCCTGCGGCTGCCAACCGGCCCCGGGGTACGAGTCGACACCGGCATCTCGGCCGGCGACGTGATCGGCGGCAACTTCGACTCCCTGCTGGCCAAGGTCATCGTCACCGGCGAAACCCGGACCGAGGCGTTGGAACGGGCCCGCCGCGCATTGGACGAGATGATGGTCGAGGGTATGGCCACCGCGCTGCCGTTCCACCGTCTGGTGGTGCGCGATCCGGCGTTCACCGCCGAGCCGTTCAGTGTGCACACCCGGTGGATCGAGACGGAGTTCGACAACACCGTCGCGCCGTTCACCGCCGTCACCGGGGCTGCGTCGGGTCAGGCGGAACGCGAGACCGTCGTGGTCGAGGTCGATGGCAAACGGTTGGAGGTGAGCCTTCCCGCTGGTTTCGGCACCGGTCCGGTCAGTGCCACACCGGCCGTACGCAAGCCCACCCGTCGGGGTGGCGGGACCACCTCGGGTGTGCCGGCGGGCGGTGACTCACTGACCTCCCCCATGCAGGGCACCATCGTGAAGATCGCGGTTGCCGACGGCGACACGGTCGCCGAGGGTGACCTGGTGGTGGTGCTGGAGGCGATGAAGATGGAGCAGCCCCTGCACGCGCACAAAGCCGGTACGGTCAGCGGACTGTCGGCCGAGGTAGGTGCGGTGATCACCGCCGGCGCACCGATCTGCACCATCGCCTGAGGGGCGGGGTCAGCGGAGCGTCTCGGCGGCGACGGCGCAGACGACGGTGGTGAGTGCGGTCAACACCTGCGAGTCGAGTCGCCAGTGCTGCCAGTAGAGCGGGACGTCGAGCACTCGTCCGGGGGCGATGTCCACGCACCGGCCGGCAGCCACCTCCGCGTCGGCGATCTGCTCGGCCATCAGACCCCAACCGAGTCCGAGCCTGATCGACTCGTTGAAGGCCGGCACCGACGGCACGTAGTGCACGGGCGGGTCCGGTGCACGCCCGGTCACCGTACGCAGAAAACGGTGTTGGATCCGGTCCTTGCGGTCGAAGAGCATGAGCGGCGCCGCCGCGGCCGTCGCCTGGGTCAGTCCGTCGGCGAACCAGCGTTCCGCCAACGCGGGCGCGGCCAGGGCCCGGTAGCGCATCGCGCCGAGACGGCGAACTCGGCAGCCCTGTACCGCTTCACGCTGGCCGGTCACTGCGGCGGTGACCGTGCCGGTTCGCAGCAGTTCGGCGGTGTGGTCCTGGTCGTCCTGCCGGATGTCGAAGGATAGTTCCGGTTGTTGGGGCAGCCGGGCCAGCGCGGCGGGGAACCAGGTGGCGAGCGAGTCGGCGTTGACGACGAGGGCGACCCGGGTGCGGCCCCGGTCACCGCCGAGCGGTCCGCGGGCGTCGGCGAGTGCCTCTCGTTCGAGTAGCGCGAGTTGACCGGCGAGGCGCAGCAGTGGGCGGCCGGCTTCGGTGGCGTCGCACGGTCGGTGGCGGCGTACGAGCACCTGCCCGACGGTCTCCTCCAGCGCTTTGATCCGTTGGCTGACCGCCGACGGCGTAACGTGCAGCAGTCGGGCCGCTGCCTCGAAGCTGCCCTCGGCGACGATGACCGCCAGGGTACGGAGCTGCGTGGAGTCGAGACCGCTCACGTAGCTGAGCTTAACCAGATGAAGAATCTTTAGCTGGACTCATTCGGGGAGCACTTCTACCTTCAGGCGCATGCTCACCTCTGTCGTCGCCGGTTTCTCCCTGTCCATCGCCCTCATCGTCGCCATCGGCGCGCAGAACGCCTTCGTGCTGCGTCAGGGACTGCGCCGGGAGCATGTGGTGCCGGTGGTGCTGACCTGCGCACTCTCCGACGCCCTGCTGATCGGGGTGGGGATAGCGGGGGTGGGCTCGATGGTGGCGGGGCGGCCGGTCCTGCTCAACGTGATCCGTTGGGGTGGGGCGGTCTTCCTCCTCGGGTACGCGGCACTCGCTGCCCACCGGGCGTGGCGTCCCGCCGCGCTCACGCCGACCGACCGGCCACCGGCCCGGCTCAGCCCGACGCTACTGGCCTGCCTCGCCTTCACCTACCTCAATCCGCACGTGTATCTCGACACGGTGCTGCTGCTCGGCGGGATCGCCCAGCAGCATCCGCACCGGTGGCTGTTCGGCGTCGGCGCGATGGGCGCCAGCGTGCTCTGGTTCTCCGCGCTCGGTGCGGGTGCCTACCGGCTCGCCCCGCTGCTCGCGCGTAGACGGGTCTGGCGGATGCTCGACGGCGTGATCGCGGTGGTGATGATCGCGGTGGCGGTGGCGTTGCTGCTGGGCTGAGTCATGATGGCCGGGTGCGGTTCCTCAACGGGGTGAATCCCGGTTACGACCTGACCTACAACGACGTCTTCATGGCTCCGGCCCGCTCGGAGGTGGGTTCACGCCTCGACGTGGACCTGGCCACCAGCGACGGCACCGGCACCACCATTCCCTTGGTGGTGGCGAACATGACGGCGGTGGCCGGGCGACGGATGGCAGAGACGGTGGCCCGACGCGGGGGCATCGTCGTGATCCCGCAGGACATCCCGATCGACGTGGTGGCGGAGGTGGTCACCTGGGTCAAGCAGCGGCACCTGGTGCATGACACGGCGATCGCGCTGGGCCCCCACGACACCGTCGGTGACGCCATCCATCTGCTGCCCAAGCGGGCGTACGGTGCGGTGATCGTGGTCGACGACGACGGCCGCCCGATGGGGGTGGTGACCGAGGCCGACACCGTCTCCGTGGACCGTTTCGCCCAGTTGCGGCACGTGATGTCGACCGAGTTGCACACAGTGCCCGTCGACGCTGATCCGCGTACCGGCTTCGACCGGCTCTCGGCGGGCCGGCGGCGGCTCGCGCCCGTGGTCGACGATGCGGGCCGGCTGGTCGGTGTGCTGACCCGCCCTGGTGCGCTGCGGGCGACGCTCTACCGGCCGGCGGTGGACGGTCACGGCCGGCTGCGGATCTCGGCGGCGGTGGGCATCAACGGCGACGTGGCGGGCAAGGCGCAGGCGCTGCTCGACGCCGGGGTGGACACCCTGGTCGTGGACACCGCGCACGGCCACCAGGAACGGATGATCGCGGCCCTGCGGACGGTACGCGGCCTCGACCCGGCGGTGCCGGTGGCAGCCGGCAACGTGGTCACCGCTGACGGGGTACGCGATCTGGTCGACGCGGGTGCCGACATCATCAAGGTCGGGGTCGGTCCGGGTGCGATGTGCACCACCCGGATGATGACCGGGGTGGGACGGCCGCAGTTCTCCGCAGTGTTGGACTGCGCGGCAGCTGCCCGGGACCTCGGCCGCCACGTCTGGGCCGACGGTGGGGTGCGGCACCCCCGAGACGTGGCGCTGGCGCTGGCCGCCGGAGCGTCCAACGTGATGATCGGCTCCTGGTTCGCCGGCACCTACGAATCCCCCGGTGATCTCTTCACCGATGAGGAGGGCCGGCGTTACAAGGAAAGCTTCGGCATGGCCTCGGCGCGGGCGGTCAGCGCGCGTACCGGTGACGACAGTCCCTATGATCGGGCCCGTAAGGCGATCTTCGAGGAGGGCATCTCGTCGGCCCGGATGTACCTCGACCCGACCCGACCCGGTGTGGAAGACCTGATAGACGAGATCATCTCCGGGGTGCGGAGCGCGTTCACCTACGCCGGTGCGCGCACCCTCGAGGAGTTCCACGAGCGGGTACTCGTCGGCGTACAGAGCACTGCCGGTTACACGGAGGGAATGCCCCTACCGACCAGCTGGTGACGGTGGTGGCCGCGTCGACGACTCGCGCTACCGGCGTCGACTCGGCCGACGGCGGGTGCCCTCCGAGGCGGGAGGACGCCCTGGGCGGCCGTCGGAGGAGCCGGGCCGCTGGCACGGGACCTGCCAGCGGCCCGACGGCGGCCCGGCGTCAGGAACGGGGGACCCGACGCTCACCGGGCCGCGCGCCGACAACGGTACGCCGCCCAGGCAGATTTCGACGACCGTCCCCTGCCGCTGACCCTCGTCGCCGATCCGCCGGGGCAGCGCCCACATCTGCGTGATCGGCTAGTGGGGTGGGGTGGGTCATTCGAGTTCGTGGAGCATCAGTTGGCGGGCCGCTTCGGTGACGGAGCCGGAGAGGCTGGGGTAGATGGTGATGGTCTGGGCCAGTTCGTTGACTGTGACGTTGTTCTCCACCGCCAGCGTGATCGGCATGATCAGTTCGCTGGCCTTCGGTGCGACCACCACTCCACCGATCACCTGCCCACTCGCCGGACGGCAGAACAGCTTGACGAAGCCGTCCGGGATCTCGTCCATCTTCGCCCGGGCGTTGCCGCCCAGCGGCAGCATCACCTGACGCGCCGGCACCCGGCCGGCGTCCACCTCGTCCTGCGAGACCCCGACCGTGGCCAGTTCCGGATCGGTGAAGACGTTCGCGGAGACGGTACGCAGCCGCAGCGGCCGGACCGCCTCACCGAGCGCGTGCCACATCGCGATCCGGCCCTGCATCGCGGCGACGCTGGCCAGCGGTAGCACCCCGGTGCAGTCGCCGGCCGCGTAGATGCCCGGCACGTTGGTCCGGGAGACCCGGTCCACCGTCACGAAACCACCCCGGGCCAGTTCGACGCCGTACTCGGCCAAGCCCAGCTCGGCGGTGTTGGGGATCGAGCCGACCGCGATCAGCGCGTGCGACCCGGACACCGTACGCCCGTCGGAGAGCTCGACCTCGACGCCGTCGCCGGTGCGGCGGACAGCCTCGGCGCGGGAATTGTTCAGGATGCTCATGCCCCGGGTCCGGAAGACCCGCTCGATGGCCTGGGCGGCGTCGGCGTCCTCGTGCGGCATCACCCGGTCGCGGCTGGAGACCAGGGTCACCTCGACACCCATCGCGAGGTACGCGCTGGCGAACTCGGCGCCGGTGACGCCGGAGCCGACCACGATCAGGTGCTCGGGCAGTTCGGGCAGGTCGTAGATCTGTCGCCAGGTCAGGATGCGCTCGCCGTCCGGCCGGGCGGTGGGCAGTTGGCGGGGCGTGGCACCGGTGGCGACCAGCACGGTCGAGGCGTCGACGGCGTACGCGGCCTCCTCGCCGTCCGGCGTGACGATCACCCGGTGGGTGTGCCCGAGGGTGTCCTCGCCGAGCCGGGCGCGCCCGGACACGAAGGTGACCCCGGCCTTGACGAGCTTCGTGTGGATGTCGGCGGACTGGGCGAGCGCGAGTCGCCTGACCCGGTCGTTCACCGCCTGAGCGTCGACGGTGACCGCCTCCAGACCGTCGGAGTGCACCCCGAAGACCTCGGTGTCGCGATAGCCGGTCACCACCTGGGAACTGGCGATGAACGTCTTCGACGGTACGCAGTCCGACAGCACGCAGGCACCGCCGGCACCCTCGGCCTCCACGACTGTCACGTCGGCGTCCAGCTGGGCCGCCACCAGTGCCGCTTCGTAGCCCGCCGGCCCCCCACCGATGATCACGATCCGGCTCACCACGACCGCCCTTCCTCCATGCTCACAGTGACTTTCTTCTCCCCGACGTGTCCGACACGCACCGTCGTATTCTCCCCCACGCGCCGACCGGGCTATCGTCATCGCCGTGCGTCATTACGCCGCCTACGGCTCGAACCTGGACCCTGCTCGGATGCGCGCCTACTGCCCGCACTCGCCGATGGTGGGTGTCGGCTGGCTGGAGGGGTGGCGGCTCACCTTCGCCGGTGAGGACGTCATCGGCTGGGAGGGGGCGGTCAGCACCGTGGTCGAGTCGCCCGGCGAGCGGGTGTTCGTGGCGCTCTACGACATCCACCCCTACGACGCGGCCCAGTTGGACGAGATCGAGGGAGTCACCTCCGGTACGTACCGGAAGCTGACCGTCCGCGTCTCGACCCTGGATGGCGATGTGACCGCCTGGGTCTACGTCTTCGACGGCTACGAGGGCGGACTGCCCACGTCCTGGTACCTCTCCGAGATCGCCAACGCTGCCGAGAAGGCGGGCGCGCCGGACGACTACGTCGTCGAGCTGCGCTCCCGGCCCACCGGCACCGCGTCGGCGTAGCTCGTCTCGCACCTCTCCAGTCTGCTACCGGACGTGGTGGCGTCGCGCGCCGCCCCCGGGGTCCCGGGAAGATCGTCCCGCAATGGGCCGGTTTCAGCGCTCTGCGTGGGTCCGCGCCGTGGTCAGCAGCTCGACAAGCTCCGTACCGTCGGCCGCACCGAGCGCCGAGAAGGCAGGGGCGACCAACCGGTCGGTCATCGCCTCCGCCCACAGGCGCCGCCGCACCAACGGTCCGACCGGCGGGTACGGCGGCGGCCAACCGCAGGCCATCGCACCGCTCGCCCCCTCGGGGCCGGCCAGCACCGCCTCCAGCGGGGTCATCCCGCTGGCGCGTACGGCCACCAGGTGCGCGCCGGTGAAGTGTTCACGGAGCAGCCGTAGACCGGCGGCGCCCCGGGCACCGGGCGTCGCCGCCTCCGACGGCATGGCCCGCCAGGCCGCGAACAGTGGCATGGCACTGGCGTCGGCTGCCGCGACGGCCCGTTCCACGAGCCTCGCGAGTCGATCGACGCGGGGCAGGTCGCCGAGCACCTCCTCGCCCCACCGGCAACACTCGGCGAAGCTGGCGGCGGCCACCTCAGCTGGCCGGACCGTGCGGGCGGCGGCGTCCCAGCCGTCAGCCACCGCGTCGGGGGCGATGAAGCCGAGCGCAGCCGCCACAGTCTCGGCCCGTACGTCTCCGAGCGCACCGGCCCGACCGGTGACGTAGAACGCCCACCCGGAAATGCCGAGCAGCCGCGCCCGACGCAGCGTGGTCGGGCACCTGGTGTAGGCCTCCCCGAGGGTGAGCACCACCGGCTTGCTTGCCGCCGCGACCTGCTCCGGCGTCATCCTGTCCCGCCCGCGTGTGGCACATCGGACGCCGCGTACCTGAAGGATCTACCCGAAGGTCCGTCCATGAAGGATCAGTCTGCCGGTCGACGGGCGGCGTCGGCATCCCCCTCCTCGGCGTCGAACGCCTCCATCGCGGCCTCGACCTCGCCAGCGCGGCGCCGCGCGAGGCTCACCGCCCGTTCGGCTGCCCGGCGGGCCAGCCGGGAGCGGCTGAGCTCCTGCTCGGCGACGTCCCGGCGGCGTTCCAGTTCGGCCAGTTCCGCCTCCACGGCGTCCAACGCGACCGTCCCGTCGCGTTCGGTCGCGACCGCGCCCGCCAGCTCGGTCTCGGCTCGTTCCTGATCGGTACGCGCCCGGTGCAGTTCCGTCGCCAGCGCCCGCCGGCGACGGGAACGTTCGGCGCGGGCAGCTCGTTGTGCCTGTTCGGCCCGCAGCGCTCCACTGCCCGTTGGCCGCTGCCGCGTCGGCTCGCCGGGCGGCGGTTCCTCGTCGCCGGTGACCAGACGCAACTGTGGCCGGGGCACCTCGCCGAACCCGGCGTAGTGGGCCGGCCGCAGCAGCCGCCCGGAGCGCACCTGCTCGGCCACTTCGACGTCGGACAGTGCGGCGTTGAGGGTCGCCTCGACCTCGGCCAGCGGCAGCTTCCCGCCCGACGGGGCGCCCTCGACGTCGGCTGCGAGTCGGCGCACCTCGCCGACCAGCGCGCCGACGACCGCCCGCCGCTGCGCGGACAGCTCCCGCAGGCGGGGACCGCGCAGCTCGCGTTGCGCCTCTCGCAGGGCCTCGGCCAGCTGCGCCAACTCGGACACCAGTTCCGGTCGTTCCAGCGCCAGCAGGTTGACCAGCCAGGCGGCCACGGTGGGCCGGCGCAACCTGGCGATCTCCCGGGCGGTGCCCGGTTCACCGGCGCTCCGGGCCTGTGCGACGGCGGCGTCCCGCGCGGCGACGAACCGGTCCGGCGGCGTGCGGTACAGCTGCTCGACGAGGTCGGGTGGGGGGCCGGGCATCGGCTCAACCGTTGATCCGGCTGCCCGGCTCCAGCCGCTGGTACTCGCTGCCGGACAGCGCCGTGTACTGCCGGTCGAGCACCGTGTAGCCGTTGTCGTTGAGCAGCGCGTCGTGCAAAGCGAAGACCCGACGCGGTGCCACCGCCCGGATGAATGCGACCACCTCGGAGAACTTCGACCAGGGGGCGTGTATCGGAGCGAAGAGGGTGTCGACCTGGATGTCCGGCACGAAGAGGGCGTCGCCGGGGTGGTAGACGACGCCGTCGAGCAGGTAGCCGAGGTTGTCGATCACGGGAATGTCAGGGTGGATCACGGCGTGCCGGCCACCGTGGGCGCTCACCGGGATCGTGGCTGCGGTGAACGACTCCCCGGGGGTCACCGGGCGCAGCAGGTCAGCCGCGTCGCCGAGCGCGCCGGCCAGCGACGCCGGGCCGTGGATGGGGAAGGGGCGCCGCTCCAACTGCCGGTTCACCGCCGCCACGTCCAGGTGATCCGGGTGCTCGTGGGTGATCAGCACCGCATCGGCTCCGTCCAGCGCCACCGCCGACTCACTGAATATGCCCGGATCGATGACCAGGACCGCGCCGTCGTGCTCGACCCGCACACACGAGTGGGCGTACTTGGTGAGCCGCATCGTGATGCCCTCCCATGTCGGTTCGTGACGTCCTGAGCGCAGTCTGCCGGAACCTGCTCGCGGATGTGGCGTCCGAGTGGGGAGTTCGCGGGTGTCAGGGGCACACCGTCACCGGTGTGTCAGCGCGCCGCCGCCAGCGCCTGGAGCGCGGTCTGCACCAGGAGCCGTACCCCCACCGGGATGGCCCGTTCGTCCACGTCGAACGACGCCCGGTGCAGGTCGACGTTCGGCCCGGAGCGACCGACCCCGAGCCGGGCCAGGGCACCGGGGACGTACTCCAGATACCAGGAGAAGTCCTCGCCGCCCATGCTCTGCGGCGTCTGCGCGGTACCGCCGGGGCCGAGCGCGGCGACAGTGGCCGCGGTCAGCACCTCGATGGCCCGCGCGTCGTTGCAGACCGGCGGGCGACCGCGCAGGTATTCCAGGTCGACGGTGGCTCCGGTCGGTGCGATGACGTCCCGCACCACCTGAGAGACGATCTTCGGCGCCAGTTCCCAGGTGTCGCGGTCCATCACCCGTAAGGTGCCGGAGGCGGACGCCTCGGACGGGATGACGTTGTACCGGGTGCCCGCGGAGGCGTGCCCGAAGACCAGCAGCAGTCCACTGTTCGCCGGCACCCTGCGGCTGACCAGCGCCGGCACCTCGGTGACCAGCCGACCGAGTGCGTCCACCAGGTCAACGGTCAGGTGTGGGCGGGCGGTGTGACCGCCCGGACCGGTGAGCCGGACGGTGACGTTGTCGGCTGCGGCGGTGATCGGGCCGACCCGCAGGCCCACCTGACCGACGGGCAGGTTCGGGTCGCAGTGCAGCGCGAAGATCTGCACCACGTCGTCGAGGCCACCGGCCTCGATCACCTCGAGCGAGCCGCAGGGCAGGACCTCCTCGGCGGGCTGGAAGATCAGCCGGACCCGGCCGGGTAGTTCACCCAGGTCTGCCAGCTGTGCGAGCAGCATGCCCGCACCCAACATGATCGTGGTGTGCACGTCGTGGCCGCAGGCGTGGCAGACCCCGTCGACCGTGGAGCGGTACGGCACGTCCTTGACATCGGTGAGCGGCAGCGCGTCGATGTCGGCACGCAGTGCGACCACTGGACCGTCGGGGCGGCCGTCGATGTCACAGATCACCCCGTTGCCCTTGGGTAGCAGCCGCGGCTGCAGCCCGGCCAGGGAGAGTTCCCGGGCGATGAGGGCCGCCGTCTCGAACTCCGCGCCGGACAGCTCCGGGTGCGAGTGGATGTGACGGCGCGTGGCGACCAGGCCCGGTACCCGGAGGGCGAGCAGGTGGTCCAACTCGAAGGGCAGGGGTTGGGATCCGGTCGGCGCATCCGGCCAGGACGGCGCAAGTTGGTGACCGGTCGGCATCGTCAACGCACTCGTCACGTCGAATTCTCTTCGATCACTAGAAGTGGATGGATCATCGGGAACCGCAGACAGCGTAGACCCCCGATGGTGACTCTGCGCAACCTCGTTCCGGTGATGATCGGACCGCGCAGCGTCACGTATCCCCTGATGAGAGCGCCCGAAGGCGGACGGGACAGCAGGTAGATCGTGGTCGTACGCCGCCATCCGCCCTCCACCTCCTACAACGCGTAACCGTGCCGACAGCACCGAGAATCTTCTCGAAACCATCGTCGCCGATCCGAATTGTCGCATTGGTCGCGCCAATGAACTGACGGTACGACAATTACCCGACCACCGACAGCAACGATCACCCGTGCACGCTCACACGCTCAGCCGCCACCCGCCCGCACACCGTGTGCGTCCACGTGATCACCGTCAGCGGCATACCCCCGGCACCACCCGTTCGACACGCTGCGCAACGGGCAGTGCCCGTCGGCGAGAAGTGGCGGGATCAGAACCGATCGGTCGGCTGGTACCTTCCCCAGACCTCGCGGAGCGCCCCGCACACCTCACCGACGGTGGCACGCTCACGCAACGCCACCTTCATCGGGTGCAGTACGTTGCCGGTGCCCGACGCGGTCTCCCGCAGCTCCACCAGGGCCCGCTCCACGGCTGCGGAGTCCCGCTGGGCCCGCAGCTTCGCCAGCCGCTCGGCCTGGGCCTCCTCGATCGCCGGATCGACCCGCAACGGCTCGTACGGCTCCTCGGCGTCGACGGTGAACCGGTTGAGCCCGACCACCACCCGGTCACCCGAATCGATCTCCTGTGCGATCCGGTACGCGGACTGCTCGATCTCCCGTTTCTGGAAGCCGACCTCGATCGCGTCCACCGCCGAACCGTGCTCGAAGACCCGGGCCATCAACGCGTCCGCCGCCGTCTCGATCTCCGCGGTCATCGCCTCCACCACGTACGAGCCGGCGAACGGGTCGACGGTGGCGGTCAGATCCGTCTCGTACGCCAGCACCTGCTGGGTACGCAGCGCCAGCCGGGCCGCCTTCTCGGTGGGCAACGCGATCGCCTCGTCGAAGCTGTTGGTGTGCAGCGACTGGGTGCCACCGAGCACCGCGCCGAGCCCCTGCACCGCCACCCGGACCAGGTTCACCTCGGGCTGCTGGGCGGTCAACTGCACGCCCGCGGTCTGGGTGTGGAAGCGCAGCATCATCGACTTCGGGTTCTTCGCCCCGAACTCGTCGCGCATCAGGCGGGCCCAGATCCGTCGGGCCGCCCGGAACTTCGCCACCTCTTCGAGCAAGGTGGTCCGGGCGACGAAGAAGAACGACAGCCGGGGGGCGAAGTCGTCCACCGCGAGCCCGGCGGCGATCGCCGCCCGGACGTACTCCACCCCGTTCGCGAGAGTGAACGCGATCTCCTGGACGGGCGAGGCACCAGCCTCGGCCATGTGATAGCCGGAAATCGAGATCGTGTTCCACTTCGGCACCTCGCTGCGGCAGTAGCCGAAGGTGTCGGCGACCAGCCGCAGCGAGGGCTTCGGCGGGAAGATGTACGTCCCCCGGGCGATGTACTCCTTAAGGATGTCGTTCTGGATGGTGCCGTTGAGCGCCGCGCCCGGCACGCCGTTCTCCTCCGCGACGAGCTGGTAGAGCAGCAGCAGCACCGAGCCGGGGGCGTTGATCGTCATCGAGGTGGAGACCTTGTCCAGCGGGATGCCGGCGAAGAGCAGCCGCATGTCCTCGATGGAATCGATGGCGACGCCGACCTTACCCACCTCGCCGTGCGCGATCGGGTCGTCGGAGTCGTACCCCATCTGGGTGGGCAGGTCGAAGGCGACCGACAGCCCCATCGTGCCGGCCCGCAACAACTGGTGGTAACGCGCGTTGGACTCGGTGGCGGTACCGAAACCGGCGTACTGGCGCATGGTCCACGGACGGGAGGTGTACATGGTGGGGTACACCCCACGGGCGTACGGGTACTCACCTGGCGCACCGAGGCGGAGGTCCAGCTCACCGGGTAGATCGTCGGCCGTGTAGACGCCCTTGATCGGAAAACCGGACTCGCTTGACCGCCGTTGACTCATCACCGGATGGTAGGACGCCCGGCACGGGCGCCGGGAGAGGGATTACCCACACCGCCCGAGCCGCCGACGACAAGAGGTGAGGGTTCGCATACGTACCGTCGAGTAAGGGAAACGTCCGCCGCGCCGGCTTTCGCATCCGGCGTCTGAACCAGCAAGATAGGGGGGTTGTGTCCCAGCCCTCTCGACTTCCCCCGGTGGCTTTTCTGTGACTCAGATCCCGACGTGGAGCGGCGGACCAGTCAGCACCACCACCAACGGACGCGCGACTCCCGGCACCGTCATCGGTGAGCGGTACTCGCTGCGCTCAGCGGTGGGTAACGGTGGCATGGGCACGGTCTGGCGGGCCACAGACACACTTCTGCGGCGTGACGTGGCGGTCAAGGAGGTCGTCCTCCCACCGGGCCTGGCACCGAGCGACCGCGACGCGATGTACGAACGCACCCTGCGCGAGGCCCGCGCCGCCGCGGCCATCGCCCACCCGGCGGTGGTGCAGGTGTACGACGTGGTCACGGAGGCCGGCCGGCCGTGGATCGTGATGGAGCTGCTGGACGCCCGCAGCCTCGCCGACATGGTGATCGAGGACGGGCCGCTCACCCAACGGGTGGTCGCCAAGATCGGCATTGCGCTGCTCGGCGCACTCGAGGTGGCACACGCGATCGGCGTCCTGCACCGCGACGTCAAGCCCGCGAACGTGCTGATCTGCTCGGACGGCCGCTGCGTACTCACCGACTTCGGTGTCGCCCGGATGCCCACCGACGTGCAGCTCACCACCCCGGGCATGGTGCTGGGTTCACCGCACTTCATCTCTCCCGAACGGGCCATGGGGCAGGAGTTCGGCCCACCCAGCGATCTGTTCTCCCTCGGCGTGACGCTGTACACCGCGGTGGAGGGCCGGCCGCCGTTCGACCGGGGCGACCCGATCGAGACCATGCACGCCGTGGTCGAGGACCCGCCTGCCCCACCGCAGCGCAGCGGCCCGTTGACGCGGGTGTTGATGGGTCTGCTGGAGAAGGACCCGTCCCGCCGGCTCGACGTGCACACGGCTCGCGCCATGCTGCGTGAGCTGCTGGCCGGTCCGCTGAGCAGCAGCGCCGCCGGGGTCAACTCGATGACCGACCAGTATTCCGTGATGCCGATGCCGCAGCCCGCACCGGCTGCTCCGGCCAAGCCGGCCCCGTCCGGACAGATCGGCGGCCCGGCCATGCTGGGCCCCGGCGAGTCGCTCACCGACCGGCTGGCCGCACTGCGCCGGGGCGAGCGTCCCGGCCAGGCCGCCGCGGCCAGCGCCGCCGCGATGGAGGACACCAGCGCCGACGCACTGGCCCGCCCCGGGCAGCACGGCGCCGCGTCGTCCCCGGGCCGTGCCCACGGCGGCGCGGACACCACCCAGCGGGTCGGGCCGGAGGTTTTCGGCTACGGCGGCCGGACCGACGCGACGCAGCGGATCGGCGGCTTCGCCGGGCCCGACGCCACCCAGCAGTTCGGTGGCTACGGCGGCCAGTCGGAGGCGACCCAGCGGGTCGGTGGCTACGGCGGCCAGGCCGACGCGACGCAGCAGGTCGGCGGCTACGGAGCTACCCAGTGGCCGGCCGCACCGAACCAGCCCTACGGCACACCGGCATCCGCCGGCGGCGGTGCGGTCGACCGGGCGAAGGCTGTCGGAACCCGGATGATCGACACCGTGCAGGGCTGGCCCCGCAAGATGCAGCTGGCGGCGGCCGGCGGTCTCGCGGTGCTGCTGCTGATCGGCGTCGTGGTCTTCGCCGGCGGTGGTGACGACACGTCCACCGTCCCGGTCGCCGAGCCGTCCGCCTCCGCGGACGAGGGCCCGGGCATAGAAATGCAGGAACACTCGGCGCGGGGGATTCAGATGGTGGTGCCCAAGGGCTGGACACGGGCCGCGCCGTCCGGCGGGGTCTACATCGACTACACCGACCCGGAGGACAGCGGCCGTCGGGTGCGCATCCTCAACGAGAAGTGGAACGGTACCTCGGCCCGGTGGGCGGAGGTCGCCGAGAACGGCCTTAAGACCCGGCCGTCCTCGTGTGCCAAGCCGTACACCCAGATCGCCGCGGTCGAGAAGGAACTGGCCGGCCGGCCCTCCGTCGAGTTCGAGTACACCTGCGGTGAAGGCGACGAGATGCGGCACGGCATCTGGCACGGGGTGGCCCACGACGGTCGGCTCTACTCGTTCTATCTCACCTCCAACGACGCCCGCTTCGAGGAAAGCCGCCCGATCTACACGGAGATGCTCAAGTCTTTCCAGCTCACGGCAGCCGGCTGAGCCGGGGCGCACGCCCGTGGAGATCCGCCGCCGTGCTATCAAGAGGCCATGGCGGCGGAGACCACTGACCTAGACACCATCCGTGAGCGGGCCGAGCGTTGGCTTGCCGACGACCCCGACCCAGCCGGCCGGGCGGAACTGCGGGCGGTGCTCGACCAGTTGCCGGGCAGTGCACCGGAGCTGGCCGACCGGTTCGCCGGGCCACTGACCTTCGGCACGGCAGGGCTGCGTGGTCCGCTGCGCGCCGGCCCGAACGGGATGAACCTCGCAGTCGTCACCCAGGCCGCCGCCGGTCTGGTCGCCTGGCTCGCCGCCCAGGGCGGCGCCGGCCCACTGGTGATCGGGTACGACGCGAGGCGCGGCTCCCGCGAGTTCGCCGCGCGCACCGCCCAGGTCGCCACCGGGGCGGGACGTTCGGCGCTGCTGCTGCCCCGCCCCCTGCCCACCCCGGTGCTGGCGTACGCGGTGCGGCACCTGTCTGCGGTGGCCGGGGTGATGGTCACCGCCAGCCACAACCCGCCGCAGGACAACGGCTACAAGGTGTACCTCGGTGCCGAGCTGGGCGGCGGTTCCGGCGCCGGGGCGCAGATCGTGCCGCCAGCCGACGCCGGCATCGAGGCCGCCATCCGCGCGGTCGGCTCGCTGACGCGGGTACCCCTCGGTCCCGCCGGGCAGGTACTCGGCGACGACCTGGTCGCCGCGTACGTGGCCCGGGCGGCCGGTGTCGTCGCTCCGGGTGGCTCTCGGGAGCTGACCGTGGCATACACCCCGCTACACGGGGTCGGGGCTGCGGTGTTCACCGCCACGTTCGCCGCCGCCGGCTTTCCGACGCCCGGCGTGGTGCCCGACCAGGCCGAGCCGGATCCGGACTTTCCCACCGTCAGCTTCCCCAATCCGGAGGAGCCGGGTGCGGTGGACCGTCTGGTCGCGCTCGCCGCGCGCACCGACGCCGACCTGGCCATCGCCAACGACCCTGACGCCGACCGATGCGCCGTCGCGGTCCGCGAGCCGTCCGGCGGACCGGACGGTCCGGGCTGGCGGATGCTCCGCGGGGACGAGGTGGGCGTGCTGCTCGCCGACCACCTGATGCGGGGCGGGGTCACCGGCCTGTACGCCACCACCATCGTCTCGTCGTCGTTGCTACGGGCGATGTGCACGGCGCGCGGGCTGCCGTACGACGAGACGCTGACCGGTTTCAAGTGGATCGTCCGGGCCGGTGACGGTAGCGATCCACTCGTCTTCGGCTACGAGGAGGCACTCGGCTACTGCGTCGCCCCGGACCACGTACGCGACAAGGACGGCATCACGGCTGCGCTGACCGTGGCCGAGTTGGCCGCCGACCTCAAGGTGCAGGGGCTTACGCTCACCGACCGGCTCGACGAGCTGGCCGCCGAGTTCGGCGTGCACCAGACCGACCAGCTATCGGTACGCGTCGACGACCTGCGTCTGATCACCGGTGCGATGGCCCGGATCCGCGCCGTCACCCCGACCACCCTGCTCGGTCGACCGGTCACCGAGGCGCAGGATCTGCTCCCTGAAGCCGACGTGGTGATCCTGCGGACCGCAGCGGCCCGGGTGGTGATCCGACCCTCCGGCACAGAACCGAAACTCAAGGCGTACCTCGAAGTGGTGGAACCGGTCGCTGACGGCGACGTCGCGGTGGCCCGTACCCGTGCGGCGAGCGCCGTGGCGACCCTCCGCACCGAAATCGCCCACGCGCTGGGCGTGTGACGAAGCGCCGTCCGGCGCCCACCGCCCGAGGCCGCCTGCCGAGGCCCGCACGCCAGTCTGCTTCCGGGCTAGCGGCGGGGGCCGAGGGCGTGTTCGACGGCGCGGCCGAGGGCAGCCACCACCAGTGCGACCGACGGACGAACCACGGAGTCCTCCAGGTTGACGTCGCCGGAGAAGCCGGCACCGCTGGCGATCTCCTCGAGCCGGCGTCGGGCGGCGTCGGCGTCCTCGCCGGTGACCCCGAGTGCGGACTCCATCCGCAGCACCGCGACCAGGGTCGCCAGTGCGGCGGTGCGCTCGTCCGGAGCGGCGCCGGTGAGCACCACGGCCAGCCGCTGCCGGGTCTCCTCCTCCACCGACGGGTCCATCACCGGGTACCGATGCACGTGGATGAAACCCAGTTCCGTCTCGTCGACGTCGCGGACTACCCCCTGCTCACAGAGGTCACCGAGGATCCGGTCGCGCAGGCCGTGCCGCAGCCGCTGCACCCAGGAGGAAGGGCTACGCGGCGTGTCGGCCACGATCTTGACCAGCACCGCGTCGGTGACCGGTTCGCCGGTGGGGGTCGGGTCCACCACGGTCAGGGAACCGTCGGTGTACGCGATCCGCCCGGCCAACGCCAGCTCGATGAGGACTGCGGCGGCCATTCCCAGGTCGAGGCTGATCCGCGGCAGGGTCGCCCGGCCGGTCTCGTCGTCGTAGGCGAGCAGAAGCAGTTCCTCGGCGAGCGGCACACCAGTCATGGCCCGAGACGCTAGCCGCCGGAGGCCACCGCCCGCAGCACGAACCGCCGCCGGGTCACTGGCCGTCGTGACCTGACGGCTGCTCAGAACCGGGGCATACCGCCGAACTGCCGGTCACCGGCGTCGCCGAGCCCCGGCACGATGAACATGCTGTCGTTGAGGCCGTCGTCGATGGCGGCGGTGACCAGACGCAGCGGCAGCCCGGACCGCTCCAACCGCCCGATCCCCGCCGGTGCGGCGAGTACGCAGAGAACGGTGATGTCGGTGCAGCCGCGTTCGGCCAGCAGCCGGCAGCAGTGCTCCAGGGAGCCACCGGTGGCCAGCATCGGGTCGAGGACCAGCACGGGCAGGCCGGCGAGGTTCCGGGGCAGCGACTCCATGTAGGCGCGCGGCTCGAAGGTCTCCTCGTCGCGGGCCAGCCCGACGAAACCCATCGAGGACTCGGGTAGCAGCCCGAGCGCGGCGTCGGCCATGCCGAGCCCTGCCCGCAGCACCGGCACCAGCAGTGGCGGGTTGGCCAGCCGGGTGCCCTCGGTGGCGGTCACCGGCGTCCGCACCGGGTACATCTCCACCGGGAACGAGCGAGCAGCCTCGTACACCAGCATCGTGGTGAGTTCGTGCAGCGCCGCCCGGAATGTCGAGGAGTCGGTGCGCTCGTCCCGCATGGCGGTCAGCCGGGACTGGGCAAGCGGATGGTCAATGACGAGTACGTCCACGATCGCTCAACCTACCCGTCCGGGGTGAGGGCGCGCGGATCCGGGCACGACCAGCGACCTCGCTCACTCGTGGGGGAGGCGGCGACGGCAGTAGTCAAGATCACGTGGCGTCAGCCTGCGTAGACTTCGGGACATGACGGCGACAGCGACGTCGGCCCGGTCGGACCTCTCCGAGCTGGGACGATCCGAGACCGCTCTGCGGACCTTCCTGCACGGCCTGCCGGGTGTGGACCAGGTCGGCGCGGAGCAGCGGGCAGCCCAACTCGGCACCCGATCCATCAAGACCACCGCCAAGGCCCAGGCGATCGACCTCGCCATCGGAATGGTCGACCTGACCACGCTGGAGGGCGCGGACACTCCCGGCAAGGTACGGGCGTTGGCCACCAAGGCGCTGCGGCCGGATCCGGCCGACCCGTCCTGCCCGCACGTGGGGGCCGTCTGCGTCTACCCGGCGATGGTCCCGTACGTGGCGGAGGTGCTACGCCGATCCGAGGTGCACCTGGCCAGCGTGGCCACGTCGTTCCCGTCGGGCCAGGCACCACTGGAGATCAAGCTCGCCGACACCCGCGCCGCCGTCGAGGCGGGTGCCGACGAGATCGACATGGTGATCAACCGGGGCGCGTTCCTGGCCGGACGTTACTCGGAGGTGTACGACGAGATCGCAGCGGTCAAGGAAGCCTGCGGCGGTGCCGGCACTGGTGGCCAGGGACGACCACGCGCCCACCTCAAGGTGATCCTGGAGACCGGCGAGCTGGCCACCTACGACAATGTCCGCCGCGCTTCCTGGCTGGCGATGCTCGCAGGTGGTGACTTCATCAAGACCTCCACCGGGAAGGTCCCGGTCGCCGCCACGCTGCCGGTGACCCTGGTGATGCTGGAGGCGGTACGCGACTTCCGGGCGGCCACCGGACGGCAGGTCGGTGTCAAGCCGGCCGGCGGTATCAAGACCACCAAGGACGCGATCAGGTACCTGGTCATGGTCAACGAGACCGTCGGGCCGGACTGGCTGCACCCGGACTGGTTCCGCTTCGGCGCCTCCAGTCTCCTCAATGACCTGCTGATGCAGCGCACCAAGCTGAAGACCGGCGTCTACGCCGGACCCGACTACTTCACCCTGGACTGACCGCGATGTTCGAATACGCACCGGCACCGGAGTCCCGCTCGGTGGTGGACCTCAAGCCCTCGTACGGACTCTTCGTCGACGGGAAGTTCGTCGACCCGGCCGACGGGGGCAGCCTCAAGTCGATCAACCCCGCCTCCGAGGAGGTGCTTGCCGAGATCGCCGAAGGCGGCGCGCAGGATGTGGACCGCGCCGTACGGGCGGCCCGCCGGGCGTACGAGAAGACGTGGGGTCGGCTGCCCGGTCGGGACCGTGCCAAGTACCTCTTCCGCATCGCCCGGATCATCCAGGAGCGTTCCCGCGAACTGGCGGTCCTCGAGTCACTGGACAACGGCAAGCCGATCCGGGAGTCCCGCGACGTCGACCTGCCGCTGGTCGCCGCCCACTTCTTCTACTACGCCGGCTGGGCGGACAAGCTCCCGCACGCCGGCTTCGGTGCCGACCCGCAGCCACTCGGCGTGGCCGCCCAGGTCATCCCGTGGAACTTCCCGCTGCTGATGCTGGCCTGGAAGATCGCCCCCGCGCTGGCCGCCGGCAACACGGTGGTGTTGAAGCCGGCCGAGACCACCCCGCTGACCGCGCTGCTCTTCGCCGAGATATGCCAACAGGCAGACCTACCCGCCGGTGTGGTCAACATCGTCACCGGTGCCGGCGAGACCGGCCGCGCGCTCGTCGAGCATGCGGGGGTGGACAAGGTCGCCTTCACCGGCTCGACCGACGTCGGTCGGGCCATCGCCCGCTCGGTAGCCGGCAGCGGCAAGAAGCTGACCCTGGAGTTGGGTGGCAAGGCCGCCAACGTCGTCTTCGACGACGCACCCGTCGACCAGGCGGTCGAGGGCATCGTCAACGGCATCTTCTTCAACCAGGGGCACGTCTGCTGCGCCGGCTCGCGACTGCTGGTGCAGGAGTCCGTGGCCGATCAGGTGCTGGAGTCACTCAAACGGCGGATGGGTCAGCTGCGCCTCGGTGACCCGCTGGACAAGAACACCGACATCGGTGCCATCAACTCCGCCGCACAGCTGACCCGGATCCGGGAGCTGACCGAGGCCGGTGCCGCCGAGGGGGCGCAGTCCTGGTCACCGCCCTGCCCCCTGCCCGAGCGGGGCTTCTGGTTCGCGCCGACCATCTTCACCGGCGTCACCCAGGCACACCGCATCGCCCGGGAGGAGATCTTCGGCCCGGTGCTGTCCGTGCTGACCTTCCGCACCCCGGCCGAGGCGGTGGAGAAGGCCAACAACACGCCGTACGGGCTGTCCGCCGGGATCTGGACGGAGAAGGGATCGCGGATCCTCTGGATGGCCGACCGCTTGCGTGCCGGCGTGGTCTGGGCCAACACGTTCAACAAGTTCGACCCGACCTCACCGTTCGGCGGTTACAAGGAGTCGGGTTACGGTCGCGAGGGCGGCCGGCACGGGCTGGAGGCGTACCTCGATGTCTGAGCGGGTCACGGTACGCAAGACGTACAAGCTTTTCGTCGGCGGGAAGTTCCCGCGCAGCGAGTCGGGGCGGTCGTATCTCGTGCAGGACTCCAACGTGTCACTGGCCTCCCGCAAGGACGCGCGGGACGCCGTGGTGGCCGCCCGCGCGGCAGTCAAGGGGTGGGCCGGGGCGACCGCGTACAACCGGGGTCAGATCCTCTACCGGGTCGCCGAGATGCTGGAGGGCCGGCGCGAGCAGTTCGTCGCGCTCGGTGTGCCGGGCGCCGAGGTGGACGCCGCGACCGACCGCTGGGTCTGGTACGCCGGCTGGTCCGACAAGCTCGCTCAGGTCTACGGCGGTGCGAATCCTGTCGCCGGACCGTATTTCAACGTGTCGGCACCCGAGCCGACCGGTGTGGTGGCGGTGGCTGCGCCCGAGGTTCCGGCTCTGCTCGGCCTGGTGAGCGTGGTCGCCCCGGCGATCGTCACCGGTAACACGGTGGTGGTGGCCGCCTCGCCGACGGCGCCACTGGCGGCGGTGACTCTGGCCGAGGTGCTGGCCACCTCGGACCTGCCGGGCGGGGTGGTGAACGTCCTCACCGGCAGGTTGTCGGAGACCGTTCCGACGCTCGCCGCGCACATGGACGTCAACGCGGTCGACCTGACCGGGGTGAGAGACCCGGAGCTGGCCGCCGAGCTTGAGGTCAAGGCCGCCGAGAACCTCAAACGGGTACTCCGGCCGGTACCGGCAGATCACGACTGGTCGGCGGATCCGGGTCTGCGCCGGATGACGGCCCTGCTGGAGACGAAGACCGTCTGGCACCCCAAGGGGGTGTGACCTTCCCCGCACCCACGCGGCCCCTCCCCCGGCAGCCACCGCCGCTGACGCCTGGACGTGGCGGGGGCCGGATGGATCTACTACGAGGGGTAGGATTGCGGGGTGACTCGGCTGGGGGATCTTGAGCGTGCGGTGATGGACGTGCTGTGGGACGCCGTCCCGGTAACGTCGCCCGGTGTCAGCGTTCGCGAGGTGGCCGAGGCTCTCGACGGACGCGAGTTGGCGTACACCACGGTGATGACCGTGCTGGACCGGCTGGCCGGCAAGGGCATGGTGCAGCGCGAGCGGGAAGGCCGGGCGTGGCGGTACTGCCCCGCGGCAAGCCGGGAGGCGTACATCGCCCAGCTCATGCTCGACGCGCTCGACCTGGGCGGTAGCCGGGACGCGGCGCTGGTCCGGTTCGCCCGCTCGGTCACCGGCACCGAGGCGGACGTGCTGCGCGCCGCGCTCGCGGCGGAAGCCGGCCTGCCAGCCGGGACGGCACCTGTCGTAGCCGCAGCACCCACCGACGGCCCGGATCGCGGGCTGAGTGACCGGGTCGACGCGCCGCAGGTCGACGGGGCGTCCCGCCCCGATCTGGCCGACGAAACCGCGGAACGGTAGGCGACGCCGTGGCGTACACCCTGCACTTCGCCGCCGCCATGCTGGCGTGCTGGCTGATCGCTCAGGTGCTGGCCGGCTCCACCTGGACGTGGCGTAGCCCTCGGGTGGCGATTCTGTGCTGGCAGGCGATCGGCCTGGGGGTCGGTCTCTCCGCGATGGGTCTACCGATTGCGCTGGGCCTCGCACCGTACCAGCGGGGCACCGGCAGTGCATTGCTGGCGCTCGCCGACGACCTCCGCCACGACACCCTGCCGGCTGGCCTCGGTGCCGTGCATCTGGGGTTGGTGGGCGTCGGCCTCGGCATCGGGGCGGTGCTGCTGACCACGACCGTGCGCAGCGTCCACGCCTCGGTAAGGGCCCAGCGCCGGCATCGTGACCTGCTCACCCTGGTTGCCCGGCGGGATCCGACGGTGCCCGGCGCGCTGGTACTGGACCATCCGGGTGCGGCGGCGTACTGCCTCCCGGGGGTGAGGCCCAGGGTGGTGGTCAGCGCCGGCACGCTCAGCCTGCTCGATCGGGCCGAGTTGGCGGCGGTGCTGACCCACGAGCGGGCGCACGCGCAGGAACGGCACGACCTTGTGCTGCTGCCGTTCACCGCGCTCCGCCGGGCGCTGCCCTGGTTCCGCTGGGTCCGTGCGGCACACGAACGGGTTTCCCTGCTGGTGGAGATGCGTGCGGATGACAAAGCCCGCGAGTTGCACGCCGAGGCCCCGCTGGCCGGTGCGCTGCGCCGGTTCGCCGCCGCCGGGAACCGGATCACGCCGGTAGGTGCGCTCGGCGTGGGCGACCGGGACCTGGACGTACGGGTGCAGCGGTTGTTGGTCACCGCCCGCCCGCCCCGACTGCTCGGCGGCACCGCCCTGGCCGTGACCACGACCGTGGCCGCACTGCCGATCTCGCTCTTCCTCAGCTGACCGACACATGATCATCCTGAACCAGCTCAAGATTCCGACTCGCAGGTAGCAGGGTCGTGGCCGACCCACTCCCTCTGGGCACCTCGTCGCCGCCGGCCGGGGTGCCCCGCAACTGCCGGGTCGGCTGCCGATACCGCTGCTGCCGGCCCTACTAGGCTTCGAGGCGATGTGCTTGTGGATTCTGCGGAGACAGACGGGCGGTAGGGCAACGGTGCACTGGTGAACCGCCGCCCCTTCGACCCTCGGCTGCTGCGCCGGGTTCCTGCGGCCCGACGCGACCTCGCCCTGCTCACGCTGCTCGGCGTGCTGGCCGCCGGACTTGTCGTGGCGCAGGCCACCGCCCTGGCCGTACTGCTGGCCACGGCCTTCACCGGGCAACTGGACCGGGCTGCGCTTGTCGGTCTGCTGGCCGCCGTCGCGACCCGCTCACTCGTGGTCTGGGCACAGGGTGCGGTGTCCGCGCGGGCAGCCGCCACGGTCAAGGCGGCGCTACGCGACGACCTGCTGGGTGCGGTCTCCCGGCACGGGCCCGGCTGGGTCGCCGGCCAGCGGGCCGGGCAACTCGCCACGCTAACCGGTCGGGGTCTGGACGCCCTCGACGCCTACTTCACCGGCTATCTGCCGCAGCTCGTGCTGAGCGTCACCGTGCCGGTCGCGGTGCTGGGTCGGGTGCTCTTCGCCGACTGGAGTTCAGCGGTGATCATCGCGGTGACGCTGCCGCTCATTCCGATCTTCGGGGCGCTGCTCGGCTGGCAGGCGCAGGCGGCCACCGAACGCCAGTGGCGGCGGCTGTCCCTGCTCGGCGGACACTTCCTGGACATGGTGGCCGGATTGCCCACGCTGCGCGCCTTCGGTCGGGCCCGTGCACAAACCGACTCGGTCCGGCGGATGGCCGACGGTCACCGGATCGCCACCATGAAAACGCTGCGGATCGCCTTCCTCTCCGCGCTCGTACTCGAACTGGTCGCCACCCTGTCGGTGGCGCTTGTCGCCGTGCCGGTCGGCATTCGGCTGCTCGGTGGCGGGTTGGCGCTACAGACCGCTCTGCTGGTGCTGCTGCTGACCCCGGAGGCGTACCTGCCGCTACGGGCGGCCGGCAGTCGGTTCCACGCCAGCATGGAGGGTCTCACCGCGCTGGACGATGCGCTCACCCTCTGCGACTCGGCACCCCCGGCACCGGCCGGCCACGGGAGCACACTCCCGGACGCGACCGGTGAGATCCGCTTCGAATCGGTGACCGTCACGTACGAGCGGACCACGGCGCTGCGCGACGTGACGCTCACGATCCGGCCCGGCGAGCGCATCGCAGTCATCGGGCCGAGCGGCGCCGGCAAGAGCACCCTGCTCAATCTGCTGCTCGGTTTCGTGAAGCCGACCACCGGCCGCGTCACCGTCGGCGGGGTCGACCTGGCCGACGCAGACCTCGACGGCTGGCGGCAGCAGGTGGCGTGGGTACCGCAGCGGGCCCACCTGTTCGCCGTGTCGCTTGCCGACAACATCCGACTGGGCAACCGCGACGCCGCACCTGCCGCTCTCGCCGCCGCAGTCCACCTCGCCGCGTTGGACGAGGTGGTCGCCGCGCTGCCAGACGGGCTGGACACCCTACTCGGCGAGCGGGGGCACGGCCTGTCCAGCGGGCAGCGGCAACGGGTGGCGCTGGCGCGGGCCTTCCTTAGGGACGCGCCGGTGGTGCTGCTCGACGAGCCGACTGCGCGCCTCGACACCGCCGCCGAAGCGGCGGTGCTGGCATCCACCCGTCAACTGGTCACCGGCCGTACCGCGCTCCTGGTGGCCCACCGACCCGCGCTGCTGACCGGCGTCGACCGCATCCTGCGGGTCGAGGACGGGCGGGTCACCGAACTGACGCCGGTGCCGGCCGGGGAGCGCCGATGATCCGTCGGATCATGCGGTCCCCCGGGGTGGTCGCGCATCGTGACGGCGAGCGCAGCGAGGTTGTGCGATGAGCAGTGGCACCTCATCCGAACTGGTCGTACTGCGGCTGGCCAGGCCGTACCTGAAACGCCTGATCGGTGCCGGGTTGCTCGCCGCGGCCACCGAGTTCGCCGGGTTGGCCCTGATGGCGACCGCAACCTGGCTGCTGATGACCGCCGCTGGGCAACCCCCGCTGGATCGCCTCACCGTGGCGATCGTGGCGGTACGGGCGCTGGCGGTGAGCCGGGGGGTGCTGCGTTACACCGAACGCCTGGCCGGACACGACGCGGTGCTGCGTCTGGTCACCGACGTTCGGGCGCGGATCTTCGACACCCTGGCGAGCCGGCGCGGCAACCCGCACCCTAGTGGGGACACGCTCAGTCGGCTGGTCTCCGACGTGGAGGCGGTACAGGATCTGCTGCTGAGAGTGGTCGTACCTGCCGTCGCAGCCGGGCTGGTCTGCGTACTTGCCGTCGGGTTGACCGCACTGGTCTCGCTGCCGGCAGCGTTCGCACTCGCTGCGGGGCTGGTGGTGGCCGCCGTCGTCCTGCCGGGGCTCGCGACCGCGCTGACCCGTCGGGCCGGTGCTGAGCTGGCACCGCTACGCGGTGCCCTCGCCACCGATGCGGTCGATCTGACCCACGGCGCCGCCGACTTGGCGGCTTTCGGTGCGACCTCCGACGCGCTGGCGACAGCCGGGCAGCGGGCCCGCCGACTGGCCCGGCTGGAGCGGCGACTCGCCGCACTCGGCTTCGCCGTCGACGCGGCCGGGGTGCTGGTGGCCGGTCTCACCGCCGGCACGGTGGTGTACGTGGCTCTCGGCACCGGCCTGGACGGGGTCCTGGTCGGCGTCCTGGCAGTCGGCACCCTGGCCGCCGTGGAGATCGCCCTCGCGCTGGTCGGTGCGGCCCGACAGTGGACCGGGTCGCGGGCCGGGCTGGACCGGGTCGCGCACCTGTTGGGAACCGACGACGCTGGCTCCGAGGTCGCTCGGGCGTCGAGCGGGTGGCACGGCACCACGACAGCCGAACCGAGCCTTACCAGTCCGGCCGACCCGCCTGGCCCGGAACGGATGGTCGACACGGCACCGTCGGTCCGGTTCGACGGGGTGACGGTCCGGTACCGGCCCGGTGCCGCAGCTGCGCTCGACGAGATCGCCCTCCACGTGCCGCCCGGACGTCGGGTCGCGGTGGTCGGGCCGAGCGGCGCGGGCAAGAGCACCCTGGCCGCCGTCCTGACCGGCGCGGTGCCACCGACCGCCGGCCGGGTGACCCTGGATGGGCGGGACGTGTCGACGTACCCGACCCAGGAGCTGCCTCGCCTGGTCGGTGGGCTGCTCGCCGAGGCGTACGTCTTCCACGCCACGGTGCGGGACAACATGCTGCTCGGCCGACCGGGGGCGGACGATGACGCGCTGTTCTCCGCCGCCACCGCAGCCGGGCTGTCGGACTGGGTCCGGGCCCAGCCGGACAGCTGGGACACGGTGGTCGGCGAGGAGGGCGGGCAGCTTTCCGGTGGTCAACGGCAGCGACTCGCACTGGCCCGCGCCCTGTTGGCCGCACCGGGCATGCTGGTGCTCGACGAGCCCACGGAGGGCCTGGACCCGGCCGCCGCCGACCAGGTGCTGGCCAGCACGTTGGCCGCGACTCCCGCCGGGCACTCGGTACTGTTGATCACCCACCGGCTCAGCGGCCTCGCCGAACTCGACGAAATCGTGGTGCTGGACGCCGGCCGGGTCGTGCAGCGGGGTCGACACCAGACGCTCGTGGCGACGCCCGGGTGGTACCGGGACCAGTGGATCCTGCAGCAGGCCGCCGAGCGCGGCTACCTCACGGTGTCGGACTGATCCAGAGACCGGGCCGCACCTGCCTGCTGGGCCGCCTCGTAGGTGCGCCGCTTCCGCCCATTGACGGTGCTCCACTCGCCGACCACGTCGCCGGCCTGGGCGCACCCGTACGGACACGCCGCTGGTCGTCCCGGTGGTGCGCCACCGGGGTGCGGCCAGCGGTTACCGAGCGCAGCCAACTAGGGTATGTGCCCAGAGTCACTCGCCGGCATCAGCGCCGGGGGTGGTAGCCCGACGCACACGGAGGTCACCGTGGCCCGCCAGTCGCCCCAACGGCCGGACGCCGACGAGCCCGAGCTCGATGACACCACCGGCGCCAGCGAGCCGGCCGACGACGCCGCAGTGGACACCGCGAACCGCGCACTCTGGGACGAGCTGCGGATCGATCCGGTGGAGATCGCCCTGCCAGCCGGCACCGGTTTCACCCTGCGGGCGTACCGGCCGGCGAGGGAGCTGACCCCGACCGACGTGGCCGAGCGGGACGCCGACGACCCATTCCTCGCCCGTCGCCAGGTCGGCTCGGTCGAGGACGACGCCGAGGAGGGTGACGTCGTCATCCTCGACGAGGACGTCGCCCGGGAGTTCGCCGAGAGCGAGGACGAGGAGCAGCAGGCGCGGCGCGACGATGCCGCGCAGAGCCGCACGGACGACACCTCGGAGGACGGCAAGGACGACACCGACGAGGTCGCCGCGGACGGGGCCGGCGACGAGGAGGTGCCGGTCTTCCTGACCCACAAGGGCCGACTGCTGCTGTTCAAGACACCCGAGTCGCTTGTCAGTTTCGTCCGGTCCGGCGCGCCCAACGACCTGTCTCAGCTGGATAGTTGGAATGAACTGTCCGAACGGGTGGAACCGGCCGACATCGCGCCGCTGGACGATGACGTCTACGAGCTCGACCTCGTCGTGGAGAATCTCCGCGGCGGACACGACACCTGGGATCCGACGCTACTCATCGAGGCCGGCGAGGTCGCCCGCGACGTGGCGTACGCCCTGCGGCTGCCCGCGGTGCTGGACATGCTCGCCACCGGCTCCAGTCTCGACGACCTGGACGAGGCGCTCCGGTCTTCGGTCGGCGGCGGAATCGGCGGCTTCATGGGTCGGCGTAGGCTGAAGAAGATCGGGGCACAGACCGCAAGCCTGGGTTGGCGGACCATTGTCGGGAAGATCTCTGCGGTCGTGGACTGGCGCGACTGACCCGTACCAGGGAGCATCAGTCTCTGGCAGAGAAAACCTGTGTCCCGGGAGGAGGACGACGCCGTGGCGCTCGTGCGCGTGTACTGCGGTCTGACCTCGGCGGATGCGGCCGACCGACCGGTTTCGACCGGATCGGCGCTGACGTCCGCTGTGGTCGACGACGCAGGCCGGCTGCTGCATGTCCGCGAGATCGGCGACGACCCGACGGGCTATGCCCGGCTGGTCACGCTGCTCGTGGAACGCTCAGGCGGGCCGAGCGGTGCGGCGATCGCCGCCGACAGCGACGACCACACCATCACCTCTCTACTCAGCGCCGCCGGTCGCCCCTTGGCGATCGCTGACGACGACTCGGTCGACGACTTCGCCGAACGGTTCGCCGACGACGACTCTCTCGAGGAGATGCAGTCGCCGCCGGCCGTGCGGCGCGCCGTCGGTCTCGCTCGGGCGTTGCAGGCCGGGGCCCTGTCAGCGGTGACCCTGCCCGCCCCACGGGACCTCGCCGGGTACAAACAGATCCTCGCCGCGCATGCCGCGCTCGCCAGCGGCCGACACTCCGCCACCGTCGCGCTGCGTGAGGTGCTCCGCGAGCTCTACCCGGCCGCGTTGCGGGCATACCCCGACCCGGCCGAGCCGATCACGCTGGCCGTGCTGGACGCCCTTCCCGAGCCGGGCATGCTCACCGACGGGGCCGGCCGGGGCCGCGACGCCGCGGTCACCGCGGACGCGGTCACCGCTCAGCTCGTCGCCGAAGGGGCGGGTGACGCGGCGGCGATCGACGAGGCGGTCACCGCGCTGCGGGTCGCCATCTCCGAAACCCCGCGACGGGCCACCGTCAACCGGGCCCTCACCTCCGCTGCCGCAGAGACGATCAGGCAGGCGGTCGCCTCGGTGCGGGCCTGCGACGCCGGCTGTGAGGCGCTCGTCGGCGCTCTGCGTGCCCGCACCTCCGGGCCTGTGCAGGCGTCCGGCCGGCGAGCTGCCGCACGACGCGGCGAACAGGTCGGCGAGCTGTCGGCGAGCACCCCTGGCGCCCCGAGTGGCCTGCGGTCGGTGCGCCCCGGCGGACCCGAGCCGTCCGGTGGTCGACGTAGCCGCCCGGAGCCGGTGCCGGGCAACGCCCCGCCAGCCTCCCCACGTCCTCTCGGCCCCCCGCCGATGGCACCCGCGCCACTTACTCCCCCGCCCGTCGCGCCCGCGCCGGTGACGCCGGCCGCCGTCGCCAGCTCACCGTCCCGTACCGAGTCCAACCCGTCCCGCGGGGACGGTCCGGCCAACCGACCGATCTCCGCGCCGCCCCCACCGCCGCCCGGGATCACGCCGATCGCGCCGACGCAGCGCGGCTCGATCCCCCCTGCCGAGGCGGGTGAGCCGTTCCGGCCGACCCTCACCACGGCGGCGATCAACAATGCGCGGGCCGAACGCCAGCGCACCGTCATCCCGCCCCGGCCGAAGACGAACAGCGAACCACCCGCGCCTTCCGGCGGCTTCAGCGCCACCGATCTCAGCGTGCCGCTGCCTGCCTCCCGGCCGGAGCCGGAAAGCGCACCGCCGGGATCCCGCTCCAACTGGCCGCTTGTCAACAACCCGGAGAATCCGGCAGACACTACACCCCTCAATCCGGTCGTCGGCCCGTACGAGGAACGGGGCCGGCGCAGCGCCCCCGAAACTCCCAACGACCACGGTTCGGACCGCCGGGTCACCCCGCCGTGGCTCGCCGACGATCTGCCGCCGGAACCGCCTGTGCTGCGGCTGGTCGAGCCGCCGCCGCTGGCCGATCGGGCGCTGCGTAACGCGGACCAGTCGACGACCGAGACGCCACCGCTACGGCTCGTCGACCATAGCGGCGCCGAACGCGGCGACCGGGAGGCCGAGCGGCTGGACCTTCCCCCGGCCCGCAGGCCAGCGGCGGAGCCGCCGATCGAACACCGGACGCCACCGGTCTCCGACGAGGGCGACGGCGATCTGCTGATCTTCGCGCAGGCCCGCTCCGCCTGGTTCGTCGGGCACGGCGAAGAGGCCGACCTCGACTGGTCGACAATGGCCGACAGCGGATGGGAGGCCGCCGAGCAGGCCGCCCGTCCCGCGGTCGGTGCCGAAACCGGCGCGGGCCTACCCAAGCGAGTACCGCAGGCCAACCTGGTGCCCGGGTCGCCGTTGCGCGAGGAGCGTCCGCTGCGGATAGTGCGGGACGCGGCCAGCCTGGCTGAGAACACGACCGGATACTTCCGGGGCTGGCGTAGAGGGCAGGAGATCGGTGGGTTCGCGGTCGGCGGGCGCCCCGGGCGCGAATCCGCCGGTGGCTGGGACTTCACCCGCGACACCGGCGATCGCGACGACGACCGGGAGTACGAGTACCGCTCCGCCAGTCACCGCTCCTGACGTCCGCACCGGGCGTCGTCGCCGGCCGACGGCCTCCGGTGACGCAGAAGCTCCTTCTGCCAAGCCTGAGCCGACGGTGAGGTGGAGGGTGCGGCGCCGGTAACCGGCGCAACTGACTAACGCGGGCTTTCACCGGCATCACGCGGGCATGCACCAGCGCCCGGTGTCGGCGGTGGCCGTCACCGGGCGCTGGCGTCGATATCAGGCGGGCGCCACAGCCCGGGAGCGCCGCATCGTGAGCACGTACTCCACAAGCGAGATGAGTACGTGCTTCGTCGACTCCCGGTTGCGGGCGTCGCAGGCCACCACCGGCACGTTGCTCGAGATGGCGAGTGCCTCCCGGACATCCTGCGGATCGTGGTACTGCATCCCGTCGAAGCAGTTGATGGCCACCAGGTACGGCAGCCGCCGGTGCTCGAAGAAATCGATCGCCGCGAAGCAGTCGGCCAGCCGGCGGGTGTCCACCAGCACGACCGCACCGATCGCACCCCGTACCAGCTCATCCCACATGAACCAGAAACGGGTCTGACCCGGCGTACCGAACAGGTACAGGATCAGATCACGATCGATTGAGATGCGGCCGAAGTCCATGGCCACCGTGGTCGTCGTCTTTCCCGGCACCTGCCGGGTGTCGTCGACGCCGACTCCGGCGGAGGTCATGATGGCCTCGGTGGTCAGCGGCGTGATCTCCGAGACCGAGCCGACCAGCGTCGTCCTGCCGACGCCGAATCCACCGGCGATAACGATCTTCGCCGACGTCACGCGCCCGCTCGGGGCCGGCGGCCGGTGCGACATGTCAGAGCCTGCGAAGTCCACTCAGCACCCTCTCCAGCAATT
>NZ_JAASAD010000008.1 GCF_012726175.1 Micromonospora sp. HNM0581 | reverse complement strand
CATTCCGCAACGCATCCGACAACCGCTCCAAAACCAAAACCCCAGCACCCTCCGAAAAACCCGTCCCATCCGCCGCCTCCGCAAACGCCTTACACCGCCCATCCACCGACAAACCCCGCTGATGTCCGAGTTCGACGAGGATTCCGGGTGTCGGCATCGTGGAAACTCCGCCGGCCAACGCGAGTGAGCACTCCCCGGAGCGCAGGGAGCGCACCGCCTGGTGGATGGCGGTCAGCGACGAGGAGCAGGCGGTGTCGACCGACACCGCAGGGCCTGCCAGGCCCAACACGTACGCCACCCGGCCCGAGGCCACACTCGGGTGCGTTCCGGTGAGCGTGTACCCCGCCACCTGGGCAGCGGCCTCGCTGCCCATGCGGGGGCCGTAGTCGACCGCGTAGAGCCCGGTGAAGACCCCCGTTTCGGTGTCACGCAGGTCGGTCGGGTCGATGCCTGCCCGTTCCAGTGCCTCCCACGAGATCTCCAGCATCAACCGTTGCTGCGGGTCCATCGCCAGCGCCTCGCGCGGGCTGATCCCGAAGAACGACGCGTCGAACCCGGCGAGGTCAGTCAGGAAGCCGCCCGACTGCGGGTACGTCGTCCCACCCGGACCGGGTTCCGGCCCGGACAGCGAGGCCAGGTTCCACCCGCGATCCGAGGGGAGGTCGCCCAGGGCGTCCACGCCGTCGGACACGATGTCCCACAGGTCCTCGGGAGACGCGACGCCGCCCGGGAAACGACACCCCATGCCCACCACCGCGATCGGCTCGCGAGCGGACTCCTCCAGATGACGTACCCGGTCGCGCAGCCGCTGCGCGTCACCGACGGCACGGCGCAAGTAGGACCGGAGCTTGTCGAGATCCTCCACCGGGCCCTCTCCTAACATTGACGGACAGAACGGACGTGACTACAGGTAGCCGCGGTCGACGAGCGCGAACAGCTCGTCGTCGGCACGGTCATCGAGGCTCTCCCCCTCCGCCGGGGTGTCGGGCTCCGGCGGTTCGACCAGGCTGAACAGGTGTCTGGCGAGCGCCTGCGGTGTCGGATGGGTGAAGCCGACGGTGGCCGGGAGTCTCAACCCGGTGAGCGCGGCGAGCCGGTTGCGGAGGCCGACCACCATCGCGGAGTCGAAGCCGAGGTCGCGGAAGCTCTGTGCCGAACGCGCGATGAGAACGGACTGCGTCAGGGGCGGATTCTTCGTGCTCAGCATCGCCGCGGCTGCCGCGCACACCAGGCTCAGGGCGGACGACTCACTGTCGACGCACGGTCCGTCACCCGGTGCCCGAGGATCGAGCGACGTGGCGGTGTCGTCGGCCGTCAACCAGTACCGCTGCCGGTGGAACGCGTAGGTCGGCAGGGTGATCCGGCGTGCTCCCGAGCCGCGCCAGGCTGCGGTCCAGTCCACGGGCAGACCCCGCACGTGCAGCTCGGCCAGCGAGCTGAGAACCTGGCCCAAGCCGCCCTCGTTTCGGCTCAGGGTACCGACCAGCAACGGGGAGGCGGACAACGCGTCAGCGGTCTCGGCCAACGCCAGCTGCAGCACCGGGTGGGGACTGACCTCCACGAACACTGTCCCGGGCATGGGCATCAGGTGCTCGATGACCTCACCGAACCGGACCATCGAACGGAGGTTGGCGTACCAGTGGGCGCTGTCCAGTTCCCGGGTGTCGAACAGCCCACCGGTAACGGTGGAGTAGAACCTGACCGACGATTCCCGGGACGTGACGCCCGCGATGGAGTCGAGTAGCCGCTCCCGGAGGGGATCGAGGTGGTGGGAGTGTCCGGCCAGGTCGACCTTGACCCGGCGTACCTGGACGTCCTCGGCGGCGGCCAGTTCGGCGAACTCGTCGAGGGCCGACGCCTCCCCGGAGACCACCACGGACGACGGACCGTTGACCGCGGCGACCGACAGCCGACCGGGTGACCGCGCCAACCGGTCCCGGACCCAGTCCAGCGGTGCGGACACGGCGGACATTCCACCGCACCCGGACAGTGCCGCCATGGCCCGGCTACGTACGCTGACGATCCGCGCCGCGTCGTCGAGCGAGATCGCTCCGCAGTCGTACGCCGCCGCGATCTCGCCCTGTGAATGTCCCACCACCGCGTCGGGTACCACGCCCATCGAACGCCACACCCGTGCCAGCGACACCATCATCGCGAACAGGGCCGGCTGGATGACATCGATCCGGTCCAGCGTCGCGGCCGATCCGGCACCGGTGACCACCTCCACCAGGGACCAGTCGAGCCACGGTTCGAAGGCGGCGTGGCAGTCGTCGATCGCGCGGGCGAAGACCTCGGACTCCGCGTAGAGTTGCCGTCCCATGCCCTGCCACTGGGAACCCTGGCCGGGAAAGACGAAGACGGTCGGGCCGACCGGGTCGCTGACCACCCCGCGGACCGCCTGCGGAGTGCTCTTCCCGTTCGCCACCAGGTCGAGTCCGGCGAGCAGCGCCTCGCGGTCGGCGCCGAGCACCACAGCCCGGTGCGCGAACATGCTCCGTGTCGAGACGAGCGACTGCGCCACGTCGGCCGCTGACAGCGACGGGTCCGCCGAGACGAACGTCCGTAGCCGGGCTGCCTGCTCGGGCAGCGCCTCCGCAGAGCGCGCCGAGATCACCCACGGCAGCGTCCCGACGGTCGCCGTGGCAGCGGGTGCGGGCGGCGGCTCGGGTGCCTGTTCGAGGATCACATGTACCGTGGTGCCACCCATACCGAACGCTGACACCCCGGCCCGACGCGGCCGACCAGGTTGCCCCGGCCAGGGCCGGGTGTGCGGCACCACCTCGAAGTACCGCGCGAAGTCGGCGAAGGTGGTGTTTGACCGGAAGTTCAGGCTCGGGACCAGCCGGCCCCGGTCCACACAGAGCGCCGCCTTGACGAAGCCGACGATTCCGGCAGCCGGCTCCAGGTGGCCCACGTTCGTCTTCACCGACCCGATGGCCAGCGGCCAAGTGCGGCCAGCCTGTCGGCACAGCTCGCGCAGCCCGGCCAGCTCCGCCGGGTCACCGAGCCGGGTGCCGGTGCCGTGCGCCTCGACGTAGCCGATGTCCCTGAAGGCGATGGCGGCGCGGTCGAGTGCGGTCGACGTGGCCGCTGCCTGCCCGCTGGGGCTGGGATCCGGCATGCGGCTGGAGGCCCCACCACTCGCGACCCCCCAGCCCCGGACCACCGCGTAGACGTGATCGCCGTCGTCGACGGCCAGGTCGAGTCGTTTGAGCACAACGATCGCCCCGCCCTCGCCGCGCACGAAACCGTTCGCCCGGTCGTCGAAGGTGAAACATCGACCGTCCGGGGACAACGCACCCAGGTTGGCCAGGCTGGTACCCGCTTCGGGGTCGGTGACCAGGTGCACGCCGCCGGTGATGGCCATGTCGACCGCGCCGCTACCGATCCGGTCACAGGCCAATGCCAGGGACAGCAGGGAGGAGGACTGGCCGGAGTCCGCGCAGAAGCTCATGCCCCGCACGTCGAACAGGCCGGAGATCCGGTTCGCGATCATCGCGCCGCTTGATCCGATCGCGGCGTAGTGGTCGTCCCGGTCGCTGCCGGACAGTTTACGCAGCTGGTCGTACCCGCAGGGGGCGGTGCTGACCACGACGTCGATCTCACGACCAGCGAGCGCGGACGCGGGGATCCGGGCATCCTCGACCGCCTCCCAGGCCAGTTCCAGTCCCAGCCGCTGGGTGGGGTCCATGGCCGCCGCCTCCGCGGCTGCGGTGCCGAAGAAAACCGCGTCGAATCCGTCGATGGCGTCGAGGAACGACCCGGTCATCAGGGTGGCGGCGTCCGGGTGGGCCGAGACCTGCGAACCGGCCAGTCGGTGTTCCGGGAACCCCGCGACGGTCGATCCGCCCTCGACGAGTAGCCGCCAGAACTCCGGCAAGCCGGGCACGCCGGGAAAGCGGCACGACATCCCGATCACCGCGACGTCCGTTCCTGCCCTGACCATTCGCTTTCCTTCCGCTGCGGGGCGGCGGACGACTGTCGTCCCGCCGTGCCGTCGTCACCGCCAGATGGTCAACAGATCTCGAAGCTCGCCCGGGGCGTCCATGAAGTCGTAGTGGCCGCCGACGACGGTCCGGAGCTGCACGGAGTCGGAGTAGTGGCGCCACCCCGCGAGCGCGTCGAGGCTCACCTCGGGATCGTCCCGCCAGTGCACGACGACGATGGGACACGGCAGCTCGACCGGCTCCTGCCGCCGGTACCGTACGGCGGCGGCGTGGTCGTCGAGCAGCACCGCCAAACCCATATCGATCATGTCCGGTCGAGGCTCGATGCCGCGGCCACGTAGGAACGCCGCCACCTCCTGGCGTAGCTGCGGCTCGCTCATCGCGAGCATCCGGTCGCGCGACGCGTGATGCGGGGCCGGCTGGCCGGACACGTAGAGGCACTCCGGGTTCGGCAGTCCACCCGCGGCGAGTCGCACCACCGTCTCGAAGGCGGGCAGCGCACCCGAACAGTGGCCGAAGATCGCGAAGGGACGGTCGAGCATCGGTGTGATCGCCGCGACAAGTCCGTCGGCGAGGTTCTCGTAGGTGCCGTAGTGCGGATGGGCCAGGCGGTTCTCCCGACCGGGGAACTGCACGGGGCAGACCTCGGCGTCGCCCAGCAGGGCAGGCCAGCCGTTGAAGGCCGAGGCCCCGGCTCCGGAGAAGGGCAGGCAGAAGATGCGGGCCGGTGGCTCCGTGGCCGGTTGCCGGATGAACCACGGCGAGGCGGAGGCGACGGTGCCGGAGGTCATGATGCCGGCCGTTTCCGGGCCACGACGGGCAGATGGGTCATCCCGGCGATGAAGTACGACCGCAGGTGCTGCGCAGCGCCGGCGGATTCGATCGAGCCGAACCGGCGCAGCATCTCTTCGAAGAAGATGCGCAGGGTCATCCGGGCCAGCGGCGCCCCGACGCAGAAGTGCGGGCCGAAGCCGAACGCGACCTGACGCTTGGCGCCGACACGGTCGATGTCGAACACGTGCGGGTCCGGGAACTGCAACTCGTCCCGGTTCGCCGAGCCGATCCAGGCCACCACCGCACCACGTGCCGGGACGGTTCCTCCGCCGATCTGCACGTCGTCCACCGCGTACCGCATGAAGTTGCACGCCGCGGAGGTCCAGCGCAGTCCCTCCTCGACCAGGTTCGGGATCAGCGACGGGTCGGCAAGCGCCCGGGTGAACTGCTCGGGCCGTTCGATGAGCGCCTCGACCGTGCCCGACACGGTGTGCGGGGTGGTCACGTTGGCACCCAGCAGGATGCTGTAGCCGTCGAGGGCGATCTCCTCGTCGGTGAGCCCCGCGTCGTCGACACGAAGGTGCATCAGGTGATCGAGCAGACTCCCGTCGTCGCCGCCGACGGACCGCCGCCGCCGCACCCACTCGGTCACGTAGGTGATCAGTTCGTGGTGCGCGATCGCCAGGGTCGCGGCTTCGCTGCCGTGCCGGAAGTGCGGGTCGGCGGGAGCGGTCACCATCGCGGTCAGCTCCACCAGTTCCTGCCAGTCCCGCTCGGGGATGCCGAGCAGCGGCCCGGTGACCATCGCCGGCAGCAGCAGCGCCCGGTCGGCAAGATCGAAGACCTCGCCGTCGAGCGCTGGACCGAGGAAGTCCACGACGGTCCTGCGGATCGTCTCCGCCCAGGGCGCCACCGCCCGCGCGGTGAGTTTCGCGCCGATGGCGCGGCGTACCCGGGTGTGGCGCGGCGGGTCGGTCGAGGTGAGCAGCTTGCCCCCAGCCGGATCGTCCGTCCCCAGGTGGGTCGGGACCGTTCCCCGCTCGGAGGTGAACTCGCGGTGGTCGCCGAGCACCCGGCAGACGTCCTCGTACCGGGTCACCGACCAGAACTGCCGACCGTCGGGCAGGACCTGGTGGTGCAGCGGAGCCTTGGCCCGCAGCACGTCCCAGATCGTATGCGGGTCGCCGTGCTCGTAGAGGTCCAGGTCGAACAGGTCGACGGTGTCCACGTCGAGGTCGCCCACCGGCCCCGGTGTCAACCTCACCTCCCGGCCCTACCCTGTGCGATCAGATCGGCGACCCGGGCCGGTGTCTGTGCCAGGTAGAAGGCCCGCACCGACAGCCGTACGCCGTACTCGTCGGCCAGCCGGTCGATGATCTTGATGCCGGCCAGCGAGGTGCCGCCGAGGGCGAAGAAGTCGTCGTTCTCCCTGGCCTCGGCGCCCAGGTATTCCGACCACAGGTCCGCGATGGCCTGCGCCTTCGGGACGGGTCGTGCCACAGCTGCGCCACCGCCACCATTCTGGTGGTCGGTCCGTGGTGACGATTCCATTCGTTGAGCTCCCTTTGGTTCGCCCGCTCGGGATTACCTTCCGATCCCTTTCGGCCCGATTTGGGCCACCACCGCCGGCACCGTCGCACGGCTGAAGGAAATGCCGCTCGGAACCTCGCCTCGCTCGGTGAGCAGTTCCTCGGCGGCCAGTTCGAGTGTCGCGCGATCTGCCGTGACGGAATACCGGTAGAAGCGATTACAGGGGTCGGTCGGGGGCGAGGGCGAGGCACCTTCCGGGTACGCCGTCCCGCCGGCGGGACAGTACAACGTGGACCGGCTTCCCCGGGGACGTCGGAACCTCCGCACCGGTTGTCTCGCGACCTGCGAGACGTGACCGTGACAGTGTCGGACAACAGCGAGGGGGTACGACGTGGAACACAGCGGCGTGGACGCGGACGTGGTGATCGCCGGTGCCGGACCGACCGGTCTGATGCTGGCCTGCGAACTCCGCCTGGCAGGTGTCGACGTGCTCGTGGTGGAGCGACTCGCCCAACGGACCGGCGAGTCACGGGCCGGCGGAATGCACTCACGGACCCTGGAGGTGCTGGACCAACGCGGCATCCTGGACCGCTTCACAGAAATCGGCGCTCCACAACCCGTAGGCCACTTCTCCGGGCTGTATCTGGAGTTCGACGAAGCGGAGTCGCGGCACCCCTATCCGCTGATGATTCTGCAGACCGACATCGAACGGCTCCTCGAAGAGTGGGCCGTCGATCTCGGCGTGCGAATCCGGCGCTCGTCGGAGGTGACCGCAATCAGCCAGAACAGTTCAGGGGTAACCGTGGAACTGGGCACCACACCGGGACCAGCGCGGACGATCCTCACCCGTTATCTGGTGGGCTGCGACGGCGGGCGCAGCACCGTACGCAAACTGTCGGGAATCGGGTTTCCGGGTACCCCGGCGACGATGACCGCGCTTATCGGCGACGTGGAGCTTCCGGAGCTGACCGAGGACTACATCTGGGTACGTCGCTGTCCCACCGGCGACTATTCGGTGATCGCCTTCGAACCCGGCTGGCACCGGGTGATCGCCTCCGAATACGACCGCGCCGCCGAACGCGACGAGCCGGTCACCTTCGAGCAGCTCCGCGCATCGCTGTTCAGGCTCGCCGGTACCGACTTCGGGATGCGCAACCCTCGGTGGGTTTCGCGGTTCAGCGACGCCGCGCGACAGGCTGCCCGGTACCGGGCCGGTCGGGTGCTGCTCGCCGGCGACGCCGCGCACATCCACTTTCCGGCCGGTGGGCAGGGCCTGAACCTGGGCGTACAGGACGCGGTCAATCTCGGGTGGAAACTCGCCGCGGTGGTCCACGGCCAGGCCCCGGAAAGCTTGCTCGACACCTACCACCGGGAGCGTCACCCGGTCGGCGAACGGGTGCTGCACAACACCCGGGCCCAGTCCGCGCTGGCCCGCCCCGGCCCGCACACCGACGCGCTACGCGACGTCTTCGGCGATCTGCTGCAGTTCGACGACGTCAACCGGCAGCTGTGCGGCATGCTCACCGCGCTGAACCTGCACTACCCGATCGACGGTGACCATCCACTGACGGGTCGCCGGGTCCCGGACGTCGACCTCAAGACCGCCGACGGCGCCACCCGCGTGTACGAGCTGCTGCACGCCGCCCGTCCGGTGCTCGTCGACCTGCATGGCAGCGCCGAGGTCGCTGCGGCGGTCGACGGCTGGGCCGATCGCGTCGACCTGGTCGAGGCGACGAGCGTGGCCGGACACTGGATCGTCCCTGACCTCGACGAACTGTCCGTGCCGGCCGCGCTGCTCGTCCGACCGGACGGCCACGTCGCCTGGGCCGCGGCCACCGACGAACCGCCGGACACCTCGGCGCTGCGGGCCGCCCTGGCCACCTGGTTCGGTCCGCCCCGGCAGATCTGAGCAGGGATCGCCGACCGGCCGGTGACGGGGAGGGCCCCGAGCGTCGCTCGGGGCCCTCCGGGAACGCCGCGGCCAGACTCAGACCGTTGCGGCACCACTGAGGGCCTCGACCTGCTCGATGACGTCGAGCACCTGCCGACCCTGATCCACCAGGTACATGTGGTCACCGGGGAACTCCACGTAACCGAACCCGCCCGTGGTCGCCGTCTGCCACTGCTGAGCCTCCGCAGCCGTCACCAGGCCGTCAGAGCTGCCCCGCAGTGAGCAGATCGGCACCGGTAGTGGCCCGTCGAAGCTCGGCACGTACGCCTCGTGCATCTCGCAGTCGGCCTGCAACGCGGGAAGGATCAGCTCCCGCATCTCCGGGTGGTCGAGCGCCTCGTGCCGGAAACCGGCGAACTCCTCGACCCGGGCGAGGAACTCTTCGTCCGGGAGCCCGGCCGCCCGCCGCTCCCGCTGCGTCCACGGTCCCGGTGAACCACTGACGATCAACGCCTCGACGGCGACGCCCCGCCTGCTCAGCAGATGCACCAACTCGTACGCGAGCACCGCACCCAGGCTGTGTCCGAACAGCACGGTCGGCGTCCCGGTACCGAGGTCGGCGGCGACGCGGTCGACCTCGGTACGGGCCGCCTCGACCACGTTGCGGTACGGCTCCTCCAAGAATCGTCGCTCCCGGCCCGGCAACTCGACGGAGGTGACCCGCCATCGGCCCGCCGCCAGCTCACGCCACGGGTGGAAGAAGGAAGCACCCGCTCCCGCGAACGGCACGCACAACAGTGTGCCGCGCTCCCGTGTCGAACCGGCCACACCCTGCCCTGTCATCTCGATCAACTCCTGTCCTCGACCGCTTGCCGGTTCACTGCGCCGCGAGCTTGCGGTTGATGACATCGAAGATCTCAGCAACCGGGCCGGGCAGGTTCATCTCGTGGTGCGTGGCGTCCACGTCGTACTCCTCGATGGCACCGAGAACGTACGGTCGCCACAGGTGCGCGTACAGGTCGTCCTTGAGAACTGCGTTGAAGAACAACACGTCACCGTCGTACACCGGCGACTCGAACGTCATCATGAGTCTGGAGTTGTTGGCCAACACGCGGGCCATGACGTCGATGGAGTCCTGCTGGTTGTCGGTGCCGATGTACTGACCGAAGAAGTCCTCCAACTCGTCCCGGTAGTCCTCGATGGTCTTGTTGGCGTGAATCTCGGACCAGCCGTGCCCGCCGGGCTGGGAGTCGAGGATGGCTGTCAGGGCGATCTCGTACCCGCGGCGGGCGAGACCCGCCGCGACCGCCTGCGCCACGGTGCCGCCGTAGGACCAGCCGATCAGGTGGAACGGCCCGTCCGGCTGGATCCGCAGCATCTCCTCGATGTAGTGGTCGACCATCTCCTCCACGGACGTCACCAGCTCGCCGACACCGTTGTAACCACGCGCCTGAAGCGCGTACGCGGGCCGGTCCGGCACGTGCACCACGAAGCTGAAGTACGCCCACCCCAGCCCACCTCCCCCGTGGAAGAACCACAGCGGCGGTTTGCCCGTACCGGGGTCAGCGTTGAGCGGCAGCACCACACCGAGCGGGTCGGCGGACTCCCCGGCAGGCTGACCGATCAGCAGCAGCGAGGCCAACTCGGCCACCGTGGGGAACTTGATGATCGTCCGGAGTGGGAACTCGATCCCGAACTCCTTGCGGATACGCACGCTGAGCCGGGTGGCCAGCAGCGAGTGACCGCCCAGGGCGAAGAAGTCCTCGTCGACGCCGACGACCTCCCGGTCCAGCAGGTCACCGAAGATCGCGCACAGCCGCCGCTCCTGCGAGTTGCGCGGCTCCCGTCCGCTTCCCCGGCTGGTGTCCTCCTCGGGCAGCGCCCGACGGTCGAGCTTCCCGTTCGGCGTGAGCGGCAGCTCGGTGAGGGGGATCAACGTGCCCGGCACCATGTAGTCCGGAAGGCGCCCGCGCAGGTAGGTGACGAGTTCGGCGGGGAGCTGCTCGGTCCCGACGTCGGGCGACGTGGGCACCACGTAGCCCACGATGCTCCTGTCGCCCTGCGGGTTCTCGCGCACCACGACCGCGGCCTGCGCCACGCCGGGATGCGCGGCCAGTACATGCTCGATCTCCCCCAGCTCGATCCGGAAGCCTCGGACCTTCACCTGGAAGTCGGTACGCGCGACGTACTCCAGTTGACCGTCGCGGTTCCACCGGGCCAGGTCTCCGGTCCGGTACATCCGCGATCCGGCCGGCCCGAACGGACAGGACAGGAACCGCTCGGCGGTCAGGTCCGACCGGCCCTGGTAGCCGCGGGCCAGTCCATCGCCGGCGATGTACACCTCCGCGGTCACCCCGCGCGGCACCGGGCAGAACCGGGAGTCGAGCAGATACACCTGGGTGTTGCCGATCGGGGTGCCGATCGCCACCGGCTTGCCTGATGTCAGCGGCGCCATCGTCGACCACGTCGTCGTCTCGGACGGGCCGTACCAGTTGCCGACCTCGCTGGCCTGCCCGGCCAGCGTCTCGGCGAGTCGGGCGGGCACCGCCTCCGCACCGGTGATGATGCGCAGCCCCCGCGCGGCGTCCGGTTCGTGGGCGAGCAGCATCTGCCAGAATCCCGGCGTGGCCTGCACCACGCTCACTCGGTTGCGACGGATGAACGCGAGCACGGCCGCCGGATCGGTGACGGTCTCCCTGGCGGCCATCACCATCGTCGCGCCGGCGACGAAGGGGAGGTACAACTCGGTGTTCGCCATGTCGAACGACACCGTCGTGCTGAACAGCATGCGCTCCCCCGGCGACAACGGGAACCGCCGCTGGACGGAGGCCAGGAAGTTCGCGACCGCGCTGCGCGGAATCGTCACGCCCTTCGGAGCACCCGTCGAACCGGACGTGTAGATGACGTACTGGGTGTTGCCCGGATGCACGACCACCGTCGGCGGATGGTCCGGGTAGCCCGAGCAGTCGAGGCCGGACAGCGCTTCGTGGTCGAGTACCAGCACCGGCCTCGCCTGGGCCAGAATGTGGTCGATGCGGGAGCGCGGGTGTTCCGGGTCCAGCGGCACGTACGCCCCGCCGGCCTTGACGACCGCCAACAACGCCACCACAAGGTTCGCGGTGCGGGGCAGACAGACGGCGACGACCGACTCGGCCCGCACGCCGCGTTCCACCAACCAGTGCGCCAGCTGGTTGGACCGGACGTCCAGCTCGTGGTAGGTGAGCGACGCGTTCTCGGTGAGTACCGCGGGTGCCTGCGGTGTCTCCTGCACCCGGCGACGCACCGCCGCCAGCAGCCCGCCTTCGAGTGTCGGCTCGGCGGTGTCGTTCACCCGCACCAACAGCCGGTCACGTTCCGGTGCGTCGAGCACGTCGACGTCGCCGACGCACCGGGTCGGGTCGGCGACCAGTTGCTCCAGGACTCGGACGAACCGGGCGGCCATGGCCTCGACGGTGTCCCGGTCGAACAACCTGGTCCCGTACTGGATGTCGCCGTAGAGCACACCCGCCGCGTCGTCCAGGGTCATGCTGAAGAAGAGGTCGACCATGGCTTTCGTGGTCAGGGCCTGCTGGAACTCGGCCGTGAGCCCCGGGAAATCGAGCACCGGTCTGGCGAAGTTCTGCCAGCCGCACATCACCTGGAACATCGGCCGGTACGTGGCGGAACGATCCGGGTTGATCTCCTCGACCAGTACGTCGAACGGCACGTCCTGGTGCTCGTACGCGGTCAGCGCCTTGTTGCGTACCTGCGCGAGCACGTCCAGGAAGGTCGGGTCGCCGGACAGGTCGACGCGCAACACCAGGTTGTTGACGAAGCACCCGACCAGGTCGGCCAAGGCCTCGTCGGTCCGTCCAGCGATCGGAGACCCGATCGGCACGTCCTCGCCGCCGCCGAGTTTGCACAGCAGCACCGCCAGGGCGGCCTGCACGATCATCGACATGGTCATGCCACGTTCGGCGGCGAGGCGTTCGAGGCCGGCGGTGACAGCGGACCGCACCACGAAGGCCACCGCGTCACCGTCGGTGCTCAGGTCCGCCGATCGTGGACGGTCGAGCGGCAGGTTGAGCGGCTGAGGAACACCTGCCAGTTCCTTACGCCAGTACTCCAGCTGCGCCGCGGCGAGGCTGTTGGGGTCCTTCAGGTCACCGAGCACCTCACGCTGCCACAACGTGAAGTCCTTGTACTGCACCGGCAACGGCGTGAACCGGGGCGCCCGGCCGGCGCGGCGGGCGGTGTAGGCCGTGGCGAGGTCCCTGGCCAGCGGGAAGCTGGAGCTGCCGTCGGTGGCGATGTGGTGGATGGCCAGGACGAGGACGTGGTCGCGGGGCGAGGAGCGGATCACGCTGGCCCGGAACGGGATCTCGGTCGCCAGGTCGAAGGGGTGCGCGACCGCCGTGTCGACCGCTCCGGCCACCTCCCCCGGTGACACCTCGATGACCGGAGTCGTCACCCGGGCTTCCCCTGCCGGCAGCACCCGTTGGTACGGCTCGCCCTGGTCGTTGACCACGTACGTGGTGCGCAGGATCTCGTGCCGCTCGACCACGTCCCGGATCGCCGCGTCCATCGCGGGCAGGTCCAGTTCTCCGGTCAGCCGCAGGGCAGCCGACATGTTCCAGGTCTCGCCACCCTCCAGTTGGTGCAGATACCAGTAGCGGCGTTGCGCGAAGGACAACGGGATCATGTGCTTACTCCTCTACGGTCATCTTGCGCAGGCGGGGGCGACGCGGAGCTGCTGGTGCTTCCGGTCCGGCCCGGTCCAGCCATGCAGCGAGCGTGGCCACCGTGGGCAGGTCGAATATCGTGCGGATGGAGATCTCCGCTCCGGTCTCCGCCCGGAGGCGGCTGATCAACCGGGTGGCGAGCAGGGAATGTCCACCCAGCTCGAAGAAGTCGTCGTCGACGCCGACTTGTTCCCGCCCGAGCACCTCGGCGAAGAGCCTGACCAGGCACTCCTCACGGGCGGTACTCGGCGCCCGGTGGTCGGTCCCGCCGAACTCCGGTTCGGCAAGAGCGTCCCGGTCCAACTTGCCGTTGGCCATCAGCGGCAGCCGGTCCAGCAGCACGAAGGCCGACGGCACCATGAACTCCGGCAGCCGCTCGGCGGTGTACCGCCTCAACTCCGCGGCGTCGACGTCGCCCGAGGCCACCACGTAGGCGGCGAGTCGGGTGCCGGTCACCGCGCCGGGCCGGGACACCACGACGGTCTGGGCCACCGCCGGATGCGCGGTGAGCACCGCCTCGACCTCACCCGGTTCGATCCGGAAACCGCGCACCTTGACCTGCGTGTCGCCCCGGCCCGCGTACTCCAGCTGCCCCGCGTCGTTCCACCGGGCCAGGTCGCCGGTGCGGTACATCCGGGCCCCTGGCGGACCGAACGCGTCGGCGACGAAGCGCTCGGCGGTCAGGTCGGCGCGGCCGTGGTATCCACGACCGACACTGCCCCCGACGTACAGCTCACCGACGACCCCCGCCGGCACCGGCGCCAGGCCGGGACCCAGGACGTACGCCCGCATGTTGCCCAGCGGTGTGCCGACCGACACGCTCCCCGTCTGATCCGGTGGGTCCCCGGCGATCGTGAAGGTGGTGGCGTAGAACGACTCGCTTTGCCCGTAGGCGTTCACCACCCGCACGCCGGGGAAGACCGCCCGCGTCCTCTCGACGAGCGATCCGGGCAGCGCCTCGCCAGCGAACACGATGGTCTCCACGCTGGTGCGGCCGGCGATCCCGTCGACCAGCTCGGCGAAGGCCGACGGCACGGTGGAGATCACACTGCCACGCCAGCCCGCCCGCTCACCCAGAACCAGGACGTCCCGCACCATTTCGACGACTCCGCCGCAGGCCAGCGTCGTGAAGATCTCGAACGCCGAGACGTCGAAGTTCACCGAGGTGCTGGCGAGGAGCCGCTTGCCGAGCCCCAGGCCCACCCGGGGCGCGAGCCTCAGCACCCCGTTGACCAGGTTCGCGTGTGTGATGGCCACCCCCTTGGGCCGCCCCGTGGAGCCGGAGGTGTACATCACGTACGCCAACTGCTGTGCCTCGATCCGCCGTTCGGGGCCGGTGTGCTCGCCGGTCAGGTCGAGCGTGTCGAGGAGGAGGTCGGGTGCGTCGTGCTCCGGCAGCCCCGCCACCGTCGACGAGTCGGTGAGCACGAGGCCGGGGCGGGCCTGCCGGAGAATGGCGGCGGTGCGGGAGCTGGGGTACCTGGGGTCGACCGGCAGGTACGCGCCACCCGCCCGCAGGATCGCCAGCAGCGCGACGACCAGGTCCACCGACCGGGGCAGAGCCACCGCGACCAACGACTCGGGGCCCACGCCGCGACCGGTCAGCTCGTCTGCGAGACGGGCGGCCCGGACGGACAGGTCACGGTACGTGAGCGATCCGCCCTCGGCGACCACGGCCACCGCGTCCGGGGTCCGCACCACCTGGGCCTCGACCAGCCCGACGACCGTGGTCGACGGAGTCGGTACCGCAGTGTCGTTGACCTCGGTGAGCAGCAGTTCACGTTCGGCCGGGTCGAGGATGTCGAGCTGCGCCACGGTCGGGCTCGGTGTGGCCACCAACTGCCGCAGCACACGTCCGAGGCGAGCCGCCAGCACCTGCACCGCGTCCGGGTCGAAGACGCCGCGCGCGTACTGCAGGAGGAGTTGCAGCTGCGGATCCGCCGCCGCCATCAGAGTCAACGGGTAGTTGGTGGCCGTGGACGGGCGCAGGCCGGTGAAGGCGAGACCGTCAGCGGCGTCGGCGGCGGCGGCGAGCGCATCCCGGTCGACCGGGTAGGACTCGAAGACGACGAGAGTGTCGAACAGGGACGGTAGGCCGACCGCCTGCTGGATCTCGGTCAACCCGTGGTAGTGGTGTTCCAGCAGCCGGGCCTGCCGGGCCTGCGACCGGGTGAGGACCGCCACGACACTGTCGCCGGGGGTGAACTCGACGCGTACCGGAATGGTGTTGATGAACATGCCGACGATCGAGTCGACGCCGGCCACCGCGGGCGGGCGTCCGGAGACGGTCGCCCCGAACAGCACGTCCTGCCGGCCGGTGAGCTGGCCGAGCAGCAGCGCCCAGGCGCCCTGGACCAGAGTGTTGACCGTGATACCCCACTCGGCCGCCCGCCGGTTGAGGGCCTGCGCCTCGTCCGGGTCGAGTACGACATCGACCTGACCGACGCCCTCTACGTCTGCCGGGTCCGCGCCGGGGGCGAGCAGGGTCGGTTCCTCGACACCGTCGAGCTCGCTCGTCCACACCCGGGCGGACTCCGCGTGGTCCTGCTGGGCCCGCCAGCGAAGAAACTCACCGAAGTCACCGGATGTGGGCAGCCGGGCCGGGTCGCCGCCGGAGGCATAGAGCAGCAAAAGGTCCCGCAGCATCAGCGGCATCGACCAGCCGTCGACAAGCACGTGGTGGGCGGTGAGCACCAGTTCCGCGCGGCCCGGCGTCGCGACGACGAGGGCCATCCGCAGCAGCGGCGGGCTGGCCGCATCGAAGTGGACGGCCCGGTCCCGCGCGAGCAGGCGCTCGAACCTCTCCGTGCGCTCTGCCGCACCGAACACGGTCAGGTCGTGGTACTGCCACGGCAGCTCAACCAGCTGTGGCACCAGCTGCACCGTCGTGCCGTCCGCCCGGTCGACGAACGCCGCCCGGAGGGTGGCGTGCCGCGCCACCAACGCCTGCGCGGCGCGGCGCATCCGCTCCGGATCGACCGCGCCCGCCAGGTGGAACACCAGTTGCATGTGGTACGCGTCAAACGACGACCCGGCCATGGCCGTGTGGAACAACATGCCGGACTGCACCGGTGTGGTCGGCCAGACCGTGGTCAGTGCCCCGTGACGGTTCTCCCACGAGTCGATCTCCGCTTGACTCACCTCGACCAACGGTGCGTCGCTCGGGGTCAGCCCGCCGGCGCCGGAGGTGCTGGCGTGGCGTGCCAGGGCGCTGAGCGCCTCGACCCACAGCTCGGCCAGCTCGGTCACCTCGTCGCGGTCGAGCACTCCGGTGGGGAAACCGAAGTAGGCGGTCAGCTCGTCACCGTCGCCGGTGTGCGTGACGACAGCGTTGATCTCCAGTGCGGACAGAGCCGGCATGTCACCGTCCGGGGCGGCGATCAGGTCCCGGTATGTGGGATCCGGTGCCCAGCCGAGGCCGCGTAGTTCCTCTGGAATGTCGGTGCCGGAGGCACGGCCCAGGTAGTTGAAGCCGATCTGCGGCTCACAGGTTCCCGCCAGCGCGGCGGCGGTCTGCGTGTTCAAGTGACGCAGCAGGCCGTACCCCATGCCGTTGTCCGGCACGGCCCGTAGCTGCTCCTTGACGGCTTTGATCGCCCGCCCGGCCTCCGGACCACCAGCGAACGCGTCCGGCAGGTCCACACCCGCCAGATCCAGCCGGACCGGGAACATCGCGGTGAACCAGCCGACGGTGCCCGACAGGTCGGCGCCGGGAACCACGTGTTCGGCTCGGCCGTGCCCCTCCAACCGCACCAGCGTCGAGGTGCCGGAGCGGCCCCGCGTCGCACGCCAGCGGCGCAACGCCAGCACCAGACCCGCCAGCAAGGCGGCGTCCACGCCGGATCGGAACACCGCGGGCACAGTGGTCAGCAGGGTCCCGGTGACCTCCGGCGGCACCTGCACCCGCAGCGTGTCCACTGTTGCCGCCACGTCGCGGGCCGGATCGAGCCGACGAGCGCCGAGCACCGGCTCGTCGGTGCGCAGGATCTCCTGCCAGACGGGCAGTTCGGCCTCCCGACGCGGGTCGGTCGCGGCATCGGCCAGCGCCCACATCCACCGCCGCAACGAGGTACCCACCGTCCCCGTTGGTGCGGAACCACCCCCGTCGACCCGCTGCCAGGCCGACACCAGGTCGGGGACGAGGATCCGCCACGACACCCCGTCGACGACCAGGTGGTGCAGCACGATCAGCAGTCGGTCCACGTCCGTGTCGGAGGTGAACCGCACGAACTGGGCCATGACACCGGCGTCCGGGTCCAGCCGGTCCGCAGCCGCGTCCAGTTCGACCCGCACATCAGCTTCGTGCAGGGCGACGTCCCGCAGCAACGCGTCGGCGTCCACGCTGCCGACGGCCGCCATGACGATGCCCGCCCCGGCCCGGTCGAGCCGGGACCGCAGCACGTCGTGCCGGTCCAGCACAGCCTGCAGCGTCGCGACGAGTTCGCGCCGGCCGATGTTCTCCGGCAGGGTGAGCAGTGCGGACATGCAGAACCGTCCGATACCACCGCCCAATGCGAGCACGTGTGCCGCCGTCGGCGGCAGGGGTGCCCAACCCACGCCGCCGCCGGGCAGCTCAGCCAGGGTCACCGGCTCCTCACCCACCCGACCGTCGACCAGTTCCGCGAGCCGGGCGACGGTGCGGTGCTCGAAGATCTCCCGTGGGCTGAGGACCAGTCCCCGTGCTTTGGCCCGCGCGGCGACCTGGATCGAACGGATACTGTCTCCGCCACTCGTGAAGAAGTCGTCGTCGATCCCCACCGGCCCGGCGCCCAGCACGTCCGCGTACACCTCGGCCAGGACGTTCTCCACGGCGCTGCGCGGCGCCCGGTGCTCGGTGTCGGTGAATTCGGGTACGGGCAACGCGGCCCGGTCGATCTTGCCATTCGCGGTCACCGGCAGCCGGTCCAGCATCACGAACTGGACGGGGACCATGTAGTCCGGCAGCCGCTCGGCCACGAACGCACGCAGCTGCGCCGGTGACACTCCGGCCGCCCGTTGCTTTCCGTCGCCGGAGACGGTGTCCGCCGCGGCCACGTAGCCGATGAGCCGGGCCCGACCGTGGTGGTCCTGGCACACGGTGACGGCCGCCCGACCGACTTCGGGGTGCCGGCTGACGACGGTCTCGATCTCGGTGGGCTCGATCCGGATGCCGTTCACCTTCACCTGCGTGTCGACGCGTCCCGCGTACCGCAGTCGACCGTTGTCGTCCCACCGGGCCAGATCGCCGGTGCGGTACATGCGCGTACCCGCCGGACCGAAGGGGCAGGCGACGAAACGCTCCGCCGTCGACCGGCCGTCCCGGTGGTAGCCGCGAGCGAGTCGGCCTCCGACGTACAGTTCACCGGTCACGCCGGGGGCGACCGGTGTCAGTTCAGGGCCCAGCACGTAGACGCGCATGTTGGCCAGGGGCGCTCCGATCGGTACCGCTTCGACGCCGGTCAGCTCCTGCGGGACCGGATAGGTGGTGGCGTAAAAACTTTCCGTCTGCCCGTACGCGTTGACGACGCGCACGCCGGGCAGGGCACGCCGCACCTCGCGGACCAGGTCGGCGGAGAGGGCCTCACCGGCGAACACGACAGTCTCCACGTCGAGTACGGGACGGCCGGGCGCGCCGGAGTCGAGTTGGTCCAGCAACGCGGCGAACACGGCGGGCACGGCGCTCACGGTGGTGCCCGTCCAACCGGTACGTTCGGCGAGTTCGAGCACGTCACGAACGATCTCGATGCTCGCGCCCGTGGTCAGCGCCGTGAACGTCTCGAACACCGAGACGTCGAAGTTCACCGACGTGGCGGCAAGCATCCGGCCACCCGTGTCCACCCGAACCCTGCGACGCAGGTCCCGCACACCGTTGACCACGCACCCGTGGGTGACCGCGACCCCCTTGGGTACGCCTGTCGAGCCGGAGGTGAACATCACGTAGGCCAGATGGTCCGGCCCGACGCCGGCCGGCGGGAACTCCGGTGCCGGGCCGTCCAGGCGCAGGTCTTCGAGCCGGAGGACCGCAGCCGCGGCCGGCACCGCGGCCCCGGTCGCGGCGTCGGTCACCACCAGGGCGGGCTGTGCCGCATCGAGCAGGAAGGTGACACGCCCGGCCGGGTAGGTGGGGTCGACCGGCAGGTAGGCACCGCCGGCTTTGAGTACGCCCAGCAGCGTGACCACCAGGTCCACCGACCGGGGTAGCGCCACGGCGACCACGACGTCCGGTCCGACACCACGTTCCCGCAGCAGCGCGGCCAGCTGGCCGGCACGGTCGTCGAGCTCCCGGTACGACAACGTGACACCTCCGCACACCACGGCAGGCGCGTCCGGCGTACGGGCCACCTGGGCGGCGACCAGCTCCGCCACCGTCGTGTCCGGCACCGCTACCGTCGTCCGGTTCAGCCGGGCCAACCGGTCCCGTTCGTCGTCGGTGAGCAGATCCACCGCGGCGAGCCGAGCCGCGGGATCGCGGACCACCTGCCGTAGTACCCGTAGATAGCGCTCGACCAGGTGTGTCGCCGAGGCCGGGTCGAACAGCTCGGTCGCGTACTCCAACCGCCCGTAGGCCCCGCCGGTCGGGGCGGGGACGATGTTGAAGAAGAGGTCGAACTTGGCCGTCCCCGTGCCGGCCGGTACGGGGGTGACCTGAAGGCCAGCGAGCTCCACTTGCGTCCACTCGAACTGCCAGGCCAGCATCACCTGGAACAAGGGCTGGTAGGCCGTGGTCCGTTCCGGGCTGAGCAGCTCCACCAGGCGCTCGAACGGAACGTCCTGGTGGTCGTAGGCGGCGAGGGCCCGGTCCCGGACCTGCCTGAGCAGGTCCTCGAACACCGGGTTTCCGGACAGGTCGACGCGCAGCACCCAGGTGTTGGCGAAGAATCCGATCAGGTCGTCGAGTTGCTCGTCGGCGCGCCCCTCGATCGGGCTGCCGATCGTCAGGTCGTTGCCGGCGCCGACATGGTGCAGCAGTACCGCCAGTGCGGCCTGGGCGACCATCGGGGCCGTGGCACCGTGCTGCGCGGCGATCTTCGCGATGCCGGTGAGCAGTTCCTCGTCCAACTCGAAGTCGACGTGGCCGCCCTGGTGGCTGGCCGCGGTCGGGCGTGGCCGGTCCAGGGGCAGGTTCAGCGGTTGCGGCACGCCGGTCAACTCGGCGCGCCAGTACTCGACCTGCGCCGCGGCGATGCTGTCGGGGTCGGACTCGTCACCGAGCAGTTGTTGCTGCCAGACCGTGTAGTCCTTGTACTGCACCGGTAGCGGGGCCCACTGCGGTGCGGTGCCCCGCAGTCGGGCCGAGTACGCCGTCGCCAGGTCCCGCAGGAACGGTCCCATCGACGCCCCGTCCGCGGCGATGTGGTGGAACACGAACGCCACCAGGTGTTCCTGCGGCGCCTCCTGGAAAACGGCGGCCCGCAGCGGAATCTGCGTCTGCAGGTCGAATCCCTGGCGCACCGCGTCCTGCACCGCGGCGTGCGAGGCGTCGGGGGCGACGGTGAGGAACCGGCTGCTCAGAACCGCCTCCTCGGGCGACAGGACCCGCTGACCGGGAGTTCCGTACGCGTCCTCGACGATGACGGTACGTAGGCTCTCGTGGCGGGTGACGACGTCGGTGAGGGCCGCGCACAGCGCCGCCGTGTCAAGTGGCCCGCTCAGGCGTAGGACGAACGGGATGTTGTACGTCGCGGACGCGCCTTCCAGTCGGTGCAGGAACCACATCCGGCGTTGGGCGAAGGACAGTGGAATCATCGACGCACTCCTACACGTTCATCGGGCGCAGTTGCGGGCGACTCGAGGTGGAGAGCTTCTCGATCTGCGCCGACAGTTGGGCGACGGTCGGGCTACGGAAGACCATGGTGACCTTGACGTCGACCTCGAGTTCCCGGCGGATCCGGCCGATCAGGCGGGTGGCCAGCAGAGAATGGCCGCCAAGCTCGAAGAAGTCGACGTCGACACCGACCTCGTCGACCCCGAGCAGTTCGGCGAAGAGCCGGCAGAGGACCTCCTCGGTGTGGTTGCGTGGTCCTCGTCCGGTGGCGGTGGCGGGTTGTTCCGGGGCGGGAAGCGCATGGCGGTCGAGCTTTCCGCTCGGGGTCAGGGGAATCCGGGCCAGCGGGACGATCGCCGTGGGGACCATGTACTCGGGCAGGTGTTGCCGGGCCTGCTGGGTCAGCGTCGTCGGATCCAGCCGCGCGAGGTCCTCCGCCGGGTCGGCCGGCACGACGTACGCGACCAGCCGCTGGTCGCCGGGGCGGTCCTCGCGTAGCACGACCACGGCGGTACCGACCTGTGGGAGTGCGGTCATTACCTGCTCGATCTCACCGAGTTCGATGCGGAAGCCGCGAACCTTAACCTGGAAGTCGGACCGCCCGAGATACTCAACCTGGCCGTCGGGGTTCCATCGCACCAGATCGCCGGTGCGGTACATCCGGGCGCCGGGCGTGCCGAACGGACAGGCGACGAAGCGGTCGGCGGTCAGCCCAGTCTGGCCCAGGTAGCCGCGCGCCAGTCCGGCACCGGCGAGGTAGAGCTCGCCGACGACTCCGGGAGCGACCGGGAGCAACGCACCGTCAAGCACGTAAACCTGGGTGTTCCACACCGGGGCACCGATGGGCACCCGGTCCGCGCCCGGCATGTGCCGCCACGCCGTGACCTCCACCGCGGCCTCGGTCGGGCCGTACAGGTTGTGCACCTCGCACCCGGGCAGCAGATCGGCTGCCGCGTTCGCCAGGGCCGCCGGGAACGCTTCACCCGCCACCTCCATCCAGCGCAGGGTGTCGCACTCCTTGGCCGTGGGCTCGGTCAGGAAGGCGTCCAGGAGGGAGGGCACGAAGTCCGCACCGGTCACCCGTTCCCGCTGGATCAGGTCACTGAGGTAGGCGGGATCCCGGCGGCCGTCCGGACGTGCGATCACAATGGCGGCACCGACCTGAAGCGGTGCGAACAGTTCCGGTACCGACACGTCGAAGCTGGCGGTGGTGCTGAGCAGGACCCGGTCATCGGCGGCGACGCGGAAGTACGCCAGGCCCCAGCTCAGCCGATTCATGATCGACCGGTGGGTCACCTGCACGCCCTTGGGTACTCCCGTGGAACCCGAGGTGTAGATGACGTACGCCGCGTTGTCCGGCGACAACGTGCGCCGTGGGTCCTCCGTCGGGCAGCCGGACACGTCGGGTGTGTTCTGGTCGAGCACCAGCAGCGGCTTCGCGCTGTCCAGCACCTTGCGTACCCGGTCGGCGGGTAACTCGGTGTCCAGCGGCAGGTAGGCCGCGCCCGCCTTCACCACCGCGTAGATCGCCACCAGCAGATCGACCGAGCGGGGAATCCGGACCGCGACCAGCTGTTCGGGTCCGGCTCCCTGGTCGATCAGCCAGTGCGCCAGCTGGTTGGCGCGCCGGTTGAACTCACCGTACGTGAGGGTTTCCCGCTCGTGGATCAGCGCGAGCCGGTCCGGGTCGCGTTCCACCTGGGCCTCGAACGCGCCGGGCAGCGTGTCCGCAGACACCGGATGTGCGGTGTCGTTGACCTTCCGCAGCAACCAGTCCCGCTCGTCGTCGGAGAGCACGTCGACCGCGCCGACTGCCGTTGTCGGATCGTCGAGTATCTGCTCCAGTACCCGAACCAGTCGGGTGGCGATCACCTCGGCCCCGTCGCGGTCGAACAGATCGGTCTGGTAGTCGAGGGAGAGCCGCAGATAGGGGTCGGAGGAGTTCAGCGTGAGCGGGTAGTGCGAACCGGCGAGCGGCCGGATACCGTCGATCGTGAAACCGGCGGCCGTGTTCGCCTCGACGATGCCCGCCCGGTCAATCGGATAGTTCTCGAACACGACGATCGTGTCGAACAGGGCGGGCAACCCGGTGGCCCGTTGGATGTCGGCCAGTCCGTAGTAGTGGTGCTCGAGCAGCGCGACCTGCCGCTGCTGCAACCCGGTGACGACCGCGCCGACGGTATCGTACGGGCGGCAGTGTGCTCTGGTCGGCAGGGTGTTGATGAACAGACCGACCATCTCGTCGGAGCCCGTGAGCTCCGCCGGTCGGCCGTTGACCGCAGCGCCGAACACCACGTCGTGCTGGCCGGTCAGCTTCGACAGCAGGACCGCCCAGGCACCCTGCAGGACGGTGTTCAGGGTGACCCCGAGTTGCGCGGCCCGCCCGGCGAGCTCGCGTCCCTTGTCGATCGAGAACGGCACCTCGACACGGCCGAGAGCCGACACCGTCTCGGCGATCGGGGTGTCCGGTGCGACACGTGTCGGCCTGTCGAAACCGGCGAGTTCGGTCTGCCATCGGGCGGCCGACTCCTGCCGGTCCTGCCGGGACAGCCAGGTCAGGTAGTCGCCGTAGTCGCGGACCGCGGGCGGCGCCTGGTCGGCGTAGAGCTGGATCAGATCCTTGATCACCAGCGGTGACGACCAACCGTCGAACAAGGTGTGGTGCGCGGTGAGGACCAGCTTGGCCCGCTGCGTCCCGCAGCTGAGCAGGGCCAGGCGCAGCAGCGGCGGCCGGGTGGGGTCGAGCCGGTCCGCCCGGTCCTCGGCCAGGAACCGGTCCAGCGCGGCGTCCTGTTCCGCGTCGCCCTGTCCGGACAGGTCGATGTGCCGCCAGGGCAGGGCGACGTGTTCCGGTACGACCTGGACGGGGTCGCCGTCGGTCGCGGTGAGGAACGCGGAGCGCAGGTTCGGGTACCGACGTAGCAGCGCCTGCCCGGCCGCCCGGATCCTCGCCGGTTCGACGTGCCCGGACAGGTGCAGCACGAACTGCATGTGGTAGACGTCGAAGGCGTCGTCGGCGAGCGCGGCCTGGAACTGTATGCCGGACTGGCCGGGTGCCTGCGGCCAGACCTCGGCCAGCCGGCCGTACCGCTGCTCCCAACTTTCGATCTCGTCCTGCCGCACCGAGACCAGCGGCGCGTCGGAGGGGGTGAGGCCACCGACCGGCGCTCCGACGGCGTACGCGGCCATGCCTCGCAGCACGTCAGCCCAGAGGTCGGCCAGTTCGGTCACCCGCTCCCGGGACAGCAGACCGGACGGGAACATGAACATGGTCTCCAGCCGGGTACCGTCGACGGTGTCCACAGCGACCGAGTTGACCTCGAGTGCGGACAGGGCGGGCAGGTCCGGATCGGGCATCGCGATCAGCTCGGTGGACCACGAAGCCGGCACCCAACCGTGCGCACGCAGATGTTCGGCAACGTCGGTCTGGGAGATGCGGCCGAGGTAGTTGAAGCCGATCTGTGGTGCCGGGTAGCCGGCGAGCTGTTCGGCGGTCTCCGGGTTGAGGTAGCGCAGCAGCCCGTAACCCAGACCCTTGTCGGGGGCCTCGCGCAGTTGCTCCTTGACCAACTTGATGGCCGTCGCGGTGGCCGCACCGCCGGCCAGCACGTCGGCCAGGTCCACTCCGGAAACCGCCACCCGGGCCGGATACATGCTGGTGAACCAGCCGACGGTCCGGGACAGATCCGCACCGGCGACGATGTCCTCCTCGCGACCATGCCCTTCCAGCCGGACCAGGACGGGTTGCGCGACACCGCGCCACCGGTCGAGAGCCAGGGCCAACGCGGCGAGCAGAACGTCGGTACCGGTCGCCCGGAACGCCGCCGCAAGCGTGGTCAGCACGACGTCACTGACCTCGGCCGGCAACCGCAGCCGTACGGTGTCGACGGTGCCCATCAGGTCCACCGAAGGGTCGAACATCCGCTGCCCCAGCGCCGGGTTCGGCAGTTCCAGCAAGTCACGCCAGTAGGTCAGCTCGGCTTCCCGCCGCGGGGAGAGCGCCTCGTCCGCCAGGGCGGCGGTCCACCGGCGAGCCGACGTTCCGACGGCGGGCAGCTCGGCGCGGTGTCCGGAGCCGATCCGGTGCCACGCCTCGGCGAGGTCCGACATGAGGATGCGCCAGGAGACGCCGTCCACGACCAGGTGGTGCAGCACGATGAGCAGTCGCCCGGTGCCGTCGGTTGCGGCGAACCAGACGAAATCCGCCACGACACCGGCTTCCGGATCGAGCCGGCCGAGGGCGGCGTGCAACTGCGCCTGCGCCTGCGCCAGCGCGTCCGGCTCCGCCCAACGGCCGCCGCAGGCGACCGTGTGGAGCAGGTCACCCGCTCGTACGCTGCCCGGCGGACGGACGTCGAGGGTGGGTTCACCGTCGCGTACCAGCCGGGCACGCAGCAGGTCGTGCCGGTCGAGGACAGCGTCCAGCGTCGCGGTCAACCCACGCTCGTCGATACCTACCGGCAGCTCCAGCGTCATGGCCATGGCGAAACGGTCGATGCCACCGCCGTGCTCGAACACCTGCCGGGCCACCGGCGGCAGCGCCATCGGACCGACGCCGCCGCCCGGGTCCTCGGCGAGGGCGGGCACGCGGTCACCCCGAGCGCCCGCCAGCTCGGCGAGCCGGGCCACGGTACGGCCTTCGAAGATCTCCCGGGTGGTCAGGTGCAGGTCGCGTGCCCGCGCCCGCGCCACGACCTGAATCGAGCGCAGGCTGTCCCCACCGATGCCGAAGAAGTCGTCGTCGACACCGACCCGGTCGACTCCGAGGACATCCGCGTAGGCCTTCGCGATGATGTGCTCGGCCTCGGTGCGCGGCGCCCGGTAGGTTGCACCGAGAAACTCCGGTTCGGGCAGGGCCGCACGGTCCAGTTTTCCGGTCGGGCCGACCGGCAGCCGGCTCAGGGCGACGAAGGCCGACGGCACCATGTAGTCGGGCAGCCGTGCCGCGACGAACTCGCGCAGTTCGGCCGCTGAGGCGCCGGCCTGCACATCGACGTCCCCGATGCCACCGGCACCGTCGTCACCGACCCCACCCTCACCGGTGTGCACCACGTAGGCGACGAGCCGCCGCCCACCCGCAGGCACCTCGCGGGTGATCACGACGGCCTCGCTGATCCCGGGATGCTGCGCACAGGCCGCCTCCACCTCGGCAGTCTCGATGCGGAAGCCGCGTACCTTCACCTGGCTGTCGTCACGGCCCACACACTCCAACTGGCCGTCGGCCTTCCAGCGGACCAGATCACCGGTGCGGTACATCCGATCGCCCGGCGGTCCGAACGGGTTGGCCACGTACCGCTGCGCGGTCAGCCCCGGATCGCCGTGGTAGCCACGTCCCAGTGAGGCGCCGGCGACGTACAACTCGCCGAGCACCCCCTGCGGTACGGGGACGAGTCCCGGGCCCAGCACGTAGGCGCGCACGTTGTCCAGCGGCGTACCGATGGGCGTGACGTCACCGTCTGCCCAGTCCTGCTCCGCCGGCAGGGAGAAGGCGGTGGCGTAGAAGCTCTCGCTCTGCCCGTAGGAGTTCACGACCTGCACGTCCGGCCGGACGTCACGGATCTGCCGCACCAGCCGGCCCGGCAACACCTCACCGGCGAGGACGACGGCCCGGACGTTCGGTGCCTTGTCCAGGTGGTCGGTCAGCTCGCCGAGCACCGACGGCACCGCGCTGATCACGTGACCGTCCCAGCTGTCGCGCTCGCCGAGCACCAACGCGTCGGGCACCACCTCGACCGTGCCGCCGGTGGACAGCGTGGTCAGCAGCTCGAAGACCGAGACGTCGAAGTTGACGGAGGTGCCGGCCAGCATCCGCCAGCCGGGCGGCGCGTCGAGGCGACGGGTCAGCGCCCGCACGCCGTTGACGACGTTGCGGTGGGTGATCGCGACGCCCTTCGGTCGCCCGCTGGAGCCCGAGGTGTACATCACGTACGCGAGGTTGTCGGCGGCCGGTGCTGGCACCGGGTCCCCGGGCGGCGACGCCCACTCGCCGCTCTCGTCGAGGTTCACCACCGAGACGGCGTCCGGTGGCAGTTCCGCCGAGGTAGCGGTGTCGGTGACCGCGAAGCGCGGACGCGCCTCGGCCAGCACCCCCACGGCCCGCGGACCCAGATGCCGCGTGTCCATCGGTAGATAGCCGGCCCCGGACCCGAGGATCCCGAGGAGACCGACCACCAGGTCCTCCGAGCGGGGTACCGCCAACACCACCAGGTCCTCCGGCCCGGCACCGCGACGCCGCAGTTCCCCGGCGAGACGTTCCACCCGGTCGTCGAGTTGACGGTAGGTGAGTGTCCGGCCGTCGCAGACGACCGCCACTGAATCCGGGGTTCGGGCAGTCTGGCGCTTCACCAGTTCCGTGATGGTCTGCTCGTCGAGAGAGGTGGCGGTGTCGTTGAAGCGGGTGAGCAGACGGTCGCGTTCGTCCGGTGCGAGCACGTCGGTCCGGTCGACGTCGCGATCCGGGTCGGCGACGAGCTGGCGGAGAACCCGCGTGAAGCGGGCGGCGATGCCCTCGACCGTGTGCCTGTCGAACAGGTCGGTGGCGTACTCCAGGCGGACACCGGCTCCACCGGAAGCATTCGGGATGATGTTGAAGAAGAGGTCGAACTTAGCGGTTCCCGTCTCCAGGGTCTCCGACTCGGTACGCAGACCGGCGAAGCTCAGCTCACCCAACGGTTCCTGCCAGGCGAGCATCACCTGGAACAGCGGGTGGTACGCGGTGGAACGATCCGGGTTCAGCAGCTCGACCAGCCGCTCGAACGGCAGGTCCTGGTTGTCGTAGGCACCCAGGCACCGGTCACGCACCCGGTCGAGCAGCTGACGGAAGGTGGGGTTGCCGCTCAGATCGACCCGCAGCACCCAGGTGTTGACGAAGAATCCGACCAGGTCGCGCAGCTCCTCGTCGACCCGACCGGCAATGGGCGCACCGATCGGCACGTCGTCGCCGCAGCCGAGCTGGCGCAGCAGCACCGCCAACGCGGAGTGCATCACCATCGACACCGTGACGTCCTGCTCACCGACGAGCCTCTGCACGGCCGCGAGCAGATCCGGCTCGATCGGGAACTCCACGAGGCCGCCGTGCGGGCGCATCACGCGCGGGCGGGGCCGGTCCGTCGGCAAGGCCAGGGGCTGCGCCAGACCGTCGAGCGCCACGCGCCAGTACGCCAGCTGCCGGGCGGCCACGCTCCGCGGGTCGGACTCGTCGCCGAGCATCTCCTGCTGCCACAGCGTGTAGTCCGCGTACTGCAGGGCCAGCGGCGCCGATTGGGGTGCCTGCCCCGCGCGGCGTGCCGCGTACGCGGTGCTCAGGTCGCGCAGCAGCGGCCCGAGCGACTCCCCGTCCAGGGCGATGTGGTGCACAACCAGGACGAGTGTGTGCTGATCAGGTCCGGTACGCAGCAGCCGGGCACGGATCGGTACGTCAGTGGCCAGGTCGAAGGTCTCCGTCGCGACCGCGTCGACCGCCGCGCGCCGGTCCGCCTCCGCAACCTCGACCACCGCCAGGGCGAACAGTCCGTTCTCGGCCGGCAGGACCTCCTGGTGAGGGATCCCGTCGTCGCCTTCGACGATGACCGTACGGAGAACCTCGTGCCGGTCGAGGACGTCCCGGAGCGCTGCTTCGAGCGCATCGACGTCAAGCTCACCGGTCAGCCGCAGGGCGAAAGCGCCGTTATAGGTCGGCGACGGGCCCTCGAACCGATCCACGAACCACAACCGGCGCTGCGCGAACGACAACGGAATCATTGTTTCTCCAAATCGGCGGACCTGGGAGCGGACCGTCGGGTCAGCTCTGGTCGAGCAGGGTCAGAAGTTCCTCGTTGTAGAAGTCGTCGATGGAGATCGCCCCCGACAGGGTCGAGAAATAGCGATCGATGTGGTCCTGGTGACCGACAAGCTTGCGCAGCATGTCCGTACGGCCCTCGGGTTTGAGTTCGGCCACGTTGAGAGCGCCCTGGTAGTGGTTGAGGGCCTCGTCGCTCAGGCTGTTCTCGTAGCGCCGCAGTGCCGACCTGAGCGCGCGATCGTCGTGTAGGTTCGCGCCGATGTACCCGGTGAGCGTCTGCGCCTGCACCCACGCCTCGGTGATACCCCGAGCGGTGATGGAGTCCTTGTGGTTGACCGCGTCGCCCACCAGCACCCAGCCCGGCCCGTAGGCCTTGCGGAAGTAGTTCTCCTGGTGCCCGGTGCCGTACAACTGCTCCACCCGCTCGCCGGACTGCATCCGCTCATACAACTCGGGCGCCGTCGAACGGAACGCCTCCAGGTACGCGGGCTCCACCGACCTGCGGACCTCGCCGAAATCAGCCTGCGGAAAGTAGGTCATGAGCAGCGTCAGGTCGTTGTTCGTGGGGACGACGCCGATCCATCGGCCCGGCCGCTCGTAGAGCTCGAAGTCCGCCGGCACCCCGGCCCAGTAGCTGTAGTAGACGCAGGTCAGGCGGGCGTGTTCGACGACGTTCGGCGCACCGACCTTGCGGGCCACGAGCGAACGCATGCCGTCCGCGCCGACCACGAGACGGGCGCGTTCGGTCGTCTGCACACCGGCGGGTGTGGTGTACCTGACCCCTACGACCCGGTCGTCGTCGTAGATGAGGTCGTTGACCGCGCACGACTGCCGGAACTCCGCGCCGGCCCGGACGGCCCCGGCCGCGAGGATGGGGTCGAGGACGTACCGCCGCGGCGCGTACGTGGTCCGTAGGCCATCGATCGGCAGGGAGAACCCCTCCACACGTACCCCGGGCGCCTCGTACACCTGGTGGGTGATCGGCTGCACGTCGGTGGCCCGCAGTTCGTCGAGCAGCCCCCAGCGGTCCAGTAGCGCCACACCCTGCGAGTGCAGGTAGTGGGAGGAGAGCGTGTCCTGCGGAAACTTCGCCTTCTCCAAAAGCAGGACCCGGTAACCCTGCCGCGCGAACAGCATGGCCGTCGGCGCACCCGCACAGCGGGCACCTATGACAATGACGTCGTACATGGCGCCTCTCTTAACCAGGCTTTGACGATTTCTACGGCCCCGATGAGGCCGGGTGAGATGAGCGTTCACGGCGCGTTGGTAACAGCCGCTCTCGAGAGTCGACAGAACTGTCTGCCGCTACCCGGTCATGGTTTCTGAGGACGTGATGTACGCCGATATGGATGACACCGTCGGGTTACGGAACAGCTGGTCGACCGGCACCTCGACACCCAGTTCCACGATGAGGGACCGTTGAATTCTGGCCATTATCACCGATTGGCCACCGAGGGCGAAGAAATCGTCGTCGAAGGCTATGTCGTCGCGCCCGAGTTCCCGGCACCAGATCGCGTGCACTCTTTCGGTGATCATCATGTTCCTTTCGTCGGTCATCGGGTCGGCACCCGGGCCCGCAGCTCGTCGAGCAGCGCCGCGCGGTCGACCTTTCCGTGGGGAGTCAGTGGCAGTCGGTCGACGCGGCGGAAGGTCGCCGGGACCATGTTCCGCGGCAGTGCCTCCAGCAGACGGGCACGGACGTCGCTGTCGGCCGGATCGTCCCCGGCAGGTTCCAGGAAGGCGGTCAGCTGGCAGTCGCCGGCGGCGTCGACGGTGACCACCACGGCGGCCTGCCGAACTCCGGCCAGTCGACCCAGCGCCCGTTCGATCTCGTGCGGGTCGATGCGCATGCCGCGCACCTTCACCTGGGTGTCCATCCGACCGAGAACGACCAGTTGACCGGTCTCGGTGACGTATCCGCGGTCCCCGGTGCGGTAGATGCGCACCGAAGCGCCATGGACCTGGATCGTCGTGAAGCGGGCGGACTCGGGTCCCGAGCCGTTGAGGTAGCCGGCGCCGACGCTGCGTCCGGCGATGCAGATCTCGCCCGGCTCTCCGATGCGTACCCCGCGCAGCTGCTCGTCGAGGATGTGGATGTCGGTGTTGTAGGCGGGGCGGCCCACCGGAGCGACGTCGTGCTCGTCACGGCGGTAGTCGGCGAGGTCGTACGAGGTCGCGACGTCCGCGCACTCGGCCACGCCGTACTGATGCAGCAGGGTGCAGGTGTTCCCCTCGGCGACGGCCCAGTCCCAGACGCGTCCGACGTGCAGCGGCTCACCGCCGAACAACACGTAGTCCAGCCCGGTGAGCGCGCTCCGCCCACTCGCGGTCTCCCAGTCCACCAGCACGTAGAGGGTGGACGAGGCGCAGTTCACCGTCCGGATGTCATGCTCGGTCACCATCCGGTACGCCATCGCGGCGTCGAAGTTGCGGCTGGCCATGAGGTACTGGGTGGCGCCGCAGAACAACGGCATCATCAGGCTGCGCTGCGACAGGTCGAAGCCGAACGCGCTGACCACGAGGTTGTGCGAACCGCGGTGCAGGCCGTACTCGACGGTCAACCAGTTCAGCAGGTTGAACCAGTTCTCGTGCCGCAGGGCGGTCAGTTTCGGGGTACCTGTCGATCCCGAGGTGAAGACCGCATAGCAGATGTCGTCACCGGTGACCGGCACGTCCGGGTCGACCGCCGGCAGTGCCGCCAACTTGTCGGACAGGTGCGCCAGGTCGACGACCGGGGCTTTCGCGCACGCCACCAGCTCGACCGTGGCCGCACCGGCGACGATCGCGGCGAGCTGGGGTATCTGTCCCAGCAGCAGCCGCAGCCGTGCGGCCGGGTAGGCCGGGTCCAGCGGCACGTAGGCCGCACCCGACTTCAGCGTGCCCAGAATGGCGACAAGCATGTCGATCGAGTAGTCGAGGCAGATGCCGACCTTGGTGCCCCGTCCGTGTCCACGCTCGATGAGCAGATGCGCGAACTGGTTGGCTCGGGCATTCAGCTCGCGGTACGACATGCGCTGCCCGGCACAGAAGACAGCCGTCGCGTCGGGAGTTTCCGCGGCGTGTGTCTCGAAACGGCGGTGGACCACCGGAACCGAAGGCAGCGTGACCCGTTTACCCGGAAGAATCATGGACCTACTCCGATGTGACGAGTGGCCGGGCCTGGTCGCCGGACCACCACGAGGGGCGTACGGCGTCGTCAGGCGACGCGCCGGTCAACGGCGTCGAGGACTCGGGTGGCCCATTCGTCGACGGAGAGACCGCAGGCGGCGGCCAACTTCGAGTAGCAGTCGAGTTGACTCGCGGACAGTTCAATGATGATCTTTGTGGTGGATGCCTGGTGCTTCTCGGTGCCGCCCACCTCGTCCAGCTGTGCGACACGCTGACTCTGACGGCCACCGTCGACCGCCGAGGCGGCGGTGGCACCGCGCTCGGTCAGACTGGCCCGAACCGCCTTACGGAGCTCGTTACGCGACCACTTCTGCTGCTCCGCCTTGCGTAGCCAGTAGTCCTGCTCCGCCGGTGCCAGGCGGGCCAGCTCGGCGTGGTGGGCGAAGCTGAGGGTGTCCCGTCGGCGTCCCTGCTCGAACCGTCGGGCCACCCAGGCGTAGTTGCGCAGGGTCTGGTAGTCCAGGCCGGTCCGTTCGATAGCCTCCCGGTACCGCCGCCATCCGTACGCGGTCTCCCCGAAGATGAGCCAGTCGGCAAGCCACCAGGCCGACGAGTTCGTCAGCTCGCGCAGGCTGCTCCCGATCTGTTCCCAGGACCGCTCGGACAGGCCCTGCGGAAAGACCATCCCCGACTTCCGTACCGTCGCCTGGTTCCCGACGAACGAGACCACGAGATCGTGCTGCATGGCAACCCCGGCGCTCACTGGTCTGGTCCGGCACTCGTCAACGGTCTTCACCGATGTCCCCCTAATCCTCGTCGGACGGTGCAGGCGACGTCGACCGGATCGGTCGGATTCTCCGCCGCCCGGCCGTTTCAGTTGCTCTCAGTCAATCGGCTCATGTACTCCGCCACTTCGGGCTGCCCCCCGGCTGCTTCCTGAAAGTGACGGCAAACCCGGCCCTGTGTCTCGCGGTTCTGTTCCTGGCTGAGCTTGAAAATCGCAGCGGACCGGGTGACCGTGAAACGAAACGCACCCACCCCGGGAAGAATTCGACGGAAGTGGTCCATCGAATCGGTCATGTCCCAGCCGTTCCCGAACTCGGTTTCCAGGGCTCCCGCTGTCGCCCGCACGACCGACAGCGTCTCCTCCTCGGACTCGATCGGCTCGAGCACACCGCGCAGCTGCGCCGCCGTGTAGTTCCACGTCGGTGCGGCGGGGACGGACGGGTAGAGCGTCGGTGAGACGTACCCGTGCGGGCCGGCGAAACTGAGCACCGCGGGAATTCCGGCGCACAGTGCCTTCCACTGCGGATTCGCCCGATTCATGTGACCGAGCAGCGTCGTGCCGGTCAGGTCCGGCGAAGACTGGGCGGCCGGGTCGGTTTCGATGATGACCGGCAGATGGGTGCCGAAAGGCCCCTCCCTGTCGTCACCGTTGGTCAGCAACAACGCCAGAGGATTCCGCCGCACCAGCTCCTGGATCCACTGCGGTTCCGGCTCCCGGTACATACGAGGCACGAACATGGCTCTCCACTTCTCCGCACGCTGCGACGACGGTCAGTTCGCCGCCATGGCCTCACGGAGGCTCCGCGGGCGCAGGTCGGTCCAGTTCTGCTCCACGAACTCCAGACAGGCGGCCTTGACATCGGCGCCGAAAACAACCCGCCAGCCGGCCGGCACCTCGGCGAAGACCGGCCAGAGGGAGTGCTGGTCCTCGTCGTTGACCAGGACGTAGAAGCTGCCGCTGTCGTCGTCGAAAGGGTTCGTGCTCACAGGCCACCGTCCTTTGGATCGTCACGGGACTACTCGGATTCCACAGTGCATCCGGCAACCGGCATTCGCGATTACCGAAACAATTTCCAGGTCATCGTAAGTGCCGACTCGCAAGACGTGTCAATATCACCCACACCCCTGTTCCCGGGGCACTGCCCCACCACTCGCGGACGCCCTGCAGCAGGGGCCAGGAACCCCGCACCGGCTCCGACCCCTATTTACACCCCACAACCCTTACAGGCAGCTTCAGGACGTAGACACCGCTTTGGCGACAAATACGCTTACTACTCAGCGGGTGCAGCGCCGAACAACCCGAGAGGACCGCCGGGTGCCCGATGACGGCACGCGTACTGCATTTCGGTCCGAACGAGGACGGTGGAGAAGTGAGACGTTCAGCGGTTCCTGTCTCAGGGCTGCGTAAGAGCTACGGCGACAAGATGGCCCTCGATGGCATCGACCTCGATGTCCCCGCAGGGTCGACCTTCTCCCTGCCCGGCCCGAACGGAACAGGGATGACCAAAGGCATCGTCGATCGTTTCAAGGTCATGGACGTCTCTCGCGAGAACCGTGGAGTCGGCCGGCATCGCCACCGTTCCGCTGATCATGTCGCCCTTCCTGAGCAGCGCGTTCGTACCCGCAGAGTCGATGGGGGCCGGCATCCGGCAGTTCGCCGAGTACCAGCCGTTCACCCCGGTCATCGAAACGCTCCGTGGACTGCTGACGGTCAACCCTCGGCCAGCAGCGCTCTCGCCGCCGCCGGCTGGTGCCTCGGACTGGCCCTCACCGGATACCTGTGGTCGGTTCGCACCTTCAACAAACGCGCGCGATCCCCGGATACTGACCACGTAACGGGTCCGAACGGCTACGGGGTGAACACGTCCCGCACCTCGGCCCCAGCGGTGCCGGCGCGACGAGCCTTCTCGCCGAGCCGGCGCGCCGCACGATCGACACGCCGCAACGACCGCCGACGTTCACCACCGCGGCACCCGCCTCTCTCCCTGGGAGTCACCATGACAGAGAACCCCATCGAAATCGCCGACCTGCGCAAGTCGTTCGGCTCCGGCAAAGCGCTCGACGGCCTGCACCTGACCGTCGGTCCTGGTGAGATCGCCGGATTCCTCGGCCCCAACGGCGCCGGCAAGTCGACCACGATCCGGGTGCTGCTCGGCCTGCAACGCCGCGACTCCGGCACCGCCCGACTCTTCGGCAACGACGCCTGGCGCGACGCCGTGGCCCTGCACCGCCGACTCGCCTACGTCCCCGGTGATGTCAGCCTGTGGCCGAACCTCACCGGCGGCGAGGCCATCGACTACCTGACCCGGCTGCACGACACCTCCGACCGGGCGGAGCGCCGAAGGCGTAAGAACGCCCTGCTGGAGCACTTCGAGCTCGACCCGACCAAGAAAGCGCGGACGTACTCGAAGGGCAACCGACAGAAGGTGGCGCTCGTGGCCGCCTTCCTCACCGACCCCGAGCTTTACATCTTCGATGAACCGACCTCCGGCCTGGACCCGCTGATGGAGGCGGTCTTCACCGACCACGTCCAGCAGGCCAAGGAGGCGGGGAAGGCGGTACTTCTCTCCTCGCACATCCTCAGCGAGGTGGAGAAGGTCTGCGACACCGTCACGATCATCAGGAGCGGTCGTACGGTGGAATCCGGAACCCTCGCCGAACTGCGACACCTGACCCGCACCACCGTCACCGCACTCGTCGGCGAGGACCCGGGGGTCCTCGCCGGGCTCGCCGGTGTCCACGACGTCACCACCACCGCGGAAGGCGACGAGATCACCAAGGTCGACCTTTCCGTGGACAACGCGCAGATCAGCGCGGTCCTGGCCGCGCTGTCGAGGCTGGACGTCCGGGGCATCACGGCCACCCCACCGTCACTTGAGGAACTGTTCATGCGGCACTACGGGGCAGACCCGACGGCTGTAGCGCACCGGGACGTCGAGGCGGTGACCCGATGAGCACACCGACCGCTGACGTCGCTCGGCAGACACCCCCGACCCGTCCCGCAGCCGCCCGGACGCCGGCTTCGACCGCCGCTCTGGCCGGTACCGGTCACCTCCTGCGCTTCATGCTGCGCCGTAACCGGGTCCGGCTGAGCGTCTGGACCGGCTCCCTGGTGGCCTTCTGCGGTTACTACGTCGTCGCCATCGCGGCGGTCTACCCGACCGCCGCCGACCGACAGAACCGGGCCGAGTCGATCGACAACGCCGGTGGCACGCTGCTGGCCGGGCCGGGCTACGGGCTAGCGGACTACACCATCGGCAGGATGTTCGCCAACGAGATGTCGCTGTGGCTGATGGCGCTCCTGGCGACGATGAACATCCTGCTGATCGCCCGCAACACCCGCGCCGAGGAGGCGAGCGGCCGCAGCGAACTCGTCCGTGCGCTGCCCGTCGGCAGGCACGCCGGGACCGTCGCGGCGTTCCTCGTGGTGACGATCGCCGACGTCGCGTTCGCCCTGTTCGGTAGCGTGCTGCTGATCAGTGCCGGGCAGCTCGCCGCGGTGGACACCGTCACTCTCCTGACCGGTGTGATGCTGACGGCCCTGGTCTTCGCCGCCGTCACCACGGTCACCAGCCAGCTCACGGTGCACAGTCGCGGGGCCTCCGGGCTCGCCTTCGCGGCACTCGCCGCCGCGGTACTGGTCCGCGGCATCGGGGACATCCAGCAGCGGCACGGCGGCTGGCTGTCCTGGCTGTCCCCGATCGCCTGGGCGCAGCAGACCAGACCCTACGCCGACGTGCGGCTCTGGCCACTCGGCCTGAGCGTGCTGGCGATCCTCGTCGCGCTGGTCGTCGGGGCCGTCCTGGCTTCGCGGCGTGACCTCGGTGGTGCCCTGCTACCCGGTAGGCCGGGACGGGCCGACGCGGTTCCGTCACTGGCCAGCCCGATCGCGCTCGTCGTCCGACAGCAGCGCGGAGCGCTGCTGTGGTGGCTCGTGGGTTGTGTGGCGATGTTCGGCCCCGCCGGGCTGTTCCTCGGCGCGGATTCCGGCGAAGCCCTGCGGCGCATCGCCGATCAGAACGAGCTCACCGGGACCATCTTCGGCGACGATCCCATCCTGGCTTTCCTGGCCATCATGATGCTGCACAACGCACTCGCCGTGGCGGTGTTCACCACCGCGTCGGTGCTGCGCGTGCAGACCGAGGAGGATGAGGGACGACTGGGTCTCGGCCTGTCCCGGCCGGTGTCGAGAACCACATCGCTGCTCAGCCATCTGGCCGTCGCCGGGGTCGGCGCGCTCGTGCTGCTCGTCGCCGGTGGAGCTCTGCCACTGTGGATCGGCGCGTCGATCTCCGGTGGCGACGCCAGTCTGTTGGTCCTGTTGAACAGTGCCGGGGCGTTCGCGCTCGGTATCGCCGTGCTGATCGCCTTCGCCGCGGCGCTCTACGCCTGGATTCCCCGGGCGAGCGCGCTCGCGTGGGTGCTCTGCGGGATCGTCGTGGTGGAGCGGTTCTTCGGATCTGTCCTCCAACTGCCCACAGCGGTCAAGGCGCTCTCGCCGTTCTGGTGGGTCGGCAACTATCCGAGCACGTCCCTCGAACCAGCCAACCTGGTGGGTCTCGCCGCGGTTGCCACCGCGCTGGTGGCCCTGGCGGTCGCCGGCTTCCGCCGACGCGACCTCCGTGCGGGCTGAGCACCGGTCCCATCCCGTGACAGCGCTCCCGATGGTCCCGGCACGCCGGCCGGGGCCATCGCGCGGGTCGCCCACACCATCCCCTTGCGATGATGAACGACTCCGGTCCGTCGCCCGGCCCGGTGCCGCCCAACCGGCGTCGCGCATGTTCGACACCCGAGAACCCACCCGGGCCGTCCGGCCGTGCCACCGACGTCACGCCGCCGGTACGCCGAGCAGCTCGGCCGTTCGTTCCCACAGGTCGATTGCCAGCCGGTCGTCCCTGGCCTGCCGGTGGACGGGACCGTTCGGTGTGCGGTGGTGGTAGTACCCGCCGTTGGCCGTCTCCGGATCAGGCATCGTGGCCAGGTGGACAAGCGACTCGGCCCCCTCGTCGAGGGTGCGCAGCCCACCCAGCAGACGACAACGGACCAGTGCGGCGACGAGCGGGGCTTCCCGGTTGATGCCGGTGGTCGCGACCACCCCCGGGTGAAACGCTGTCGCGGTCAACCCGCTGCCCCGTGTACGGCGGGCCAGTTCTCGGGTGAACAGGATGTTCTGCAGTTTCGTCGTGCCGTAGCGCACCAGTTCTGATCGTTTGCCGGCACCTTCGAGGTCGTCGAGATCGACCCTGCCGAACCGGTTGCCCTTGCTGGAGGTGGTGATGACCCGCGCCGGCCCGACGGTGGTCATCCGGTCCAACAACAGGTTGGTCAGCAGAAACGGGGCCAGGTAGTTGACCTGGAACATCAGGTCGTGGCCATCCTCGGTACGGCTCCGCCTGGTCAGCACGACACCGGCGTTGTTGGCCAGTACGTCGATCCTGGGGTGGCGGCTCAACAGGGTGTCGGCGAGCCGGCGTACCTCCGACAGCCGGGCGAAGTCGGCCACCAGCGGCTCGGCACCGACCTGGCGAGCCACGGCGGCGGTCTTCGCCGGCGACCGGCCGACCACTGCCACGGTCGCACCCAGGCGCGCCAACCGGCGGGCCGCCTCGGCGCCGATACCCCCACTGGCGCCGGTGACAACAACGGTCTTTCCATCCATGCTCCGATCGACCATGCCCATCATTGTCACCGTTTCTGTCGTAACCGTCCGCCATGATCCTCCCGTCATGGCGGCGTCGGCATTCGTCGACGCGGCTTCAGCACGGGCGGGCACACAGGCCCGCGTCAGGCAGGGAGGACACAGGTGACAGACGCTGACGAGGCCGCCTGGACGCGGCGCAGCGTACTGGCGGTGGTGCCGCCGGCCCAGCCGCGCAGGTTGGCGAAGGTGCCCTTCGTCGAGCTGGCCGATGGACGGCTGCAGGGCGTGGTGTCCAGTGGCTCGGACATCGAGCGGGTCTACGTCTCGTCAGTGGCTGCCGGCAACCACGCCTACCACTGCAGCACCAACAACAACCGGCCCTGCGGCGGGCTGCGTGGTGCGCCTTGCAAGCACCTCGAAGCACTCGCCGAGGAGGCCGTCCTCCAGTACGGCGTCGACCCGGTAGCCCGCTACCTCCGCGTCGACGCCGGTCCCGACGTACGCGGCGGACGTGACCTGCTGGCCCGGATGGACACCCGACACGAACCCACCCCGGCCGCGGTGGTGTTCAGCCGGTTCCTGCGCCACCTGGCCTATCTCGAACTGCCGGACAGCACCACCGCGCTGCCCGAGCTGCACTGGTTCCCGGCCACCGGGGCGGTCCGCTGATGTTGGGCAGCCAGTTGACGCAGCTGCACCAGCGGGTCCCGACCGGGCTGGCCGAGGCCGACGCGGTCGTCGCCGCCTTCGACCACGCTCTCGTCGGTGGATTCGCGCGGGTCGGTGACGACGCCGCCGACGCGCTGGCCGCCCTGGCCGGTGCCGTCGCCGGTACCCCGCTGCACGACCGGGTGTCCGAGGCGGCGGGCAGGGTCACCGCCGGATCGTTCAGCCAGGAGCACCTCGTCAGCCTGGCCGGTGCCCGGTCGGCCCTGCTCGGCGCAGCCCACGATGCGCTACTCGGTCAGTTCGACACCGCCGTCGGACGCGACCGGGCACCGTGGCGGGCATCGGTGGGCGGGCCGGCCGAAGTGTCCGCCCCTCGCGGTGCGGCACGGGCCTGGCTGCACGAGACGGCCGTGGCCGGTTGGCGAAACGCCGACCACGACCTGCTGTCGGCCGTCGGGGCACCGGTCGAGGCAGCCCTCGCCGAGCCGTCGCACCGCCGACTCGCGGTGCTGCTCGACGGCTTAGCCGCCGAACTGCGGGCCAGTCTCCCGGTGGTCGGGATGCCACAGGTACCGATCCGCCGCTGGGCCGATCTGTGGTCACGGGCCGTGCTTCTCGCCCAGGACTGGTCCGGCCCGGCCGACGACGTCGAGGCGGTCTCCGGCCGTCTGCTTCCGCTCGGGGTGGACATCCACGAGCACGGCACGTCCGTCCAGGTGCAGGTGCACGGTGTCTTCGAACCAGCCGGCGGACGACCGGCCCGTCTGGTCCGCACGGCGGTGGCCGCCGCGAAGGTCGCCACGATCACCGGGCCGGCGGTGTGGCGACTGTTGCAGGCTCACCCGGCTCTGCTGGCCGCGCTGGCGCAACGGCGGGTGCTCGCCCTGACCGACCTGCCACTGCACGGTGCCGACCTGCGGTGGCTCGACGGTCAGGCTCGTGTCGGTGAGCCGGCTGACCCGTTCGTGACCGCCCGACTGCTGCTCGCTGCGGCGACCGCGGCGGCGACCGCGCCGCTGGACCGGCACCCGACCGCGATCGCCGAGCCGGTGCTGTTGGAGGGCTATACGGTGAGGACCGCCGACGGACTCACCATCGAGTGCGACGGCCAGCAGCTTCCGATCGCCGTCGACCGGCTGCCGGCGGCGGGTCCGCTCACGCCCGCACTTGTCGCCGCCTCGTCGTGCTGCCTCGGACTGCTCCGCTGGGACGGAGGTCGCTGGCTCGTACAGCCGCTGGCGGTACGCGCCACCATCAGAGGCAAGCCCGTCGAGGCCCACAACGGTGACTGGGCTGAAGGTGTCACCGATCCGAAGGCGGCGAAGGTGGCCGCCAAAGCGGGCGACGCCGTCGCGGTGCTACGCGAGCGGGCGGGACGGTTGCTGCGCCGATGACCAGTTTCTTCACTCCTGGCGACCGGGCCGCCGCCAACCGCCGTCAGGTGCTCTACTGGCGACTGCTGGGCCGGATCTTCGACCCGGACGAGCAGCCCGCCCTGGAGTCGGCGAGCATGGCCGTGGTCGACGACCTTGGCCTGCCCGCCATCCTGCTGGATCCGGCGGTGTCGGTGGATACCGTGGTCCAACGCTTCCCGCAGCTCGCCGAGGAGCTACGCGGCCTGCTCGCCGACACCGGGGCCGCCGGCACCGAAGAGGGTGCCGGGCCGCACCGGCCCGGTGTCGCCGAGGTACGCCGAGCGGCGCTGGTGTCGAAGCTGTTGCTCAACGTCTTCGCCACCGGATCGGGGTCGGTCGGTGCCGGTCAGCTGGCCCGTTGGCAGTCCGACGCGGGCTGGTTCGAGCAGGCGCACGGGTGCGCGCCCGGCGAACTGCGACGGCAGGGCACCGGAGTGGGTGCCACCCTGGCCGGCATCGAGAGCGACCTGGTCAACCGGATGCACCTGCGGGAGGTGTTGGCGGATCCGACGCTGGCCCGGCAGCTCACCCCCAGCATGTCGCTCGTCGAGCAACTGCTGCGGGACAAGGCCAACCTGTCCGGGGTGGCACTGGCCAACGCTAAGTCCCTGATCCGTCGCTACGTCGACGAGGTCGCCGAGGTGCTGCGTACGCAGGTGGAGCAGAGCCCAGTCGGTGCAATCGACCGGTCGGTGCCGCCGAAACGCGTCTTCCGCAATCTCGACCTGGACCGCACCATCTGGCAGAACCTGACCAACTGGAGTCCGGAGGACGAACGGCTGTACGTGGACCGGCTCTACTACCGGCAGACCGCCCGCAGGACGACACCGTCCCGGCTGATCGTGGTGGTCGACCAGTCGGGTTCGATGGTCGACGCGATGGTCAACTGCACCATCCTGGCATCGATCTTCGCCGGCCTGCCCAAGGTCGACGTGCACCTGATCGCCTACGACACCCGGGCCTTGGACCTGACCCCGTGGGTGCACGATCCGTTCGAGGTGCTGCTGCGCACCAACCTCGGTGGCGGCAACGACGGACCGCTGGCTATGGCGATGGCCCGTCCGAAGATCCTCGAACCGACCAACACCGTGCTGGTGTGGATCTCGGATTTCTACGAGTTCGACAGGTCCCAGCCGCTGTTCGACGGCATCGAGGCGGTACACCGGTCGGGAGCACGTTTCATCCCGGTCGGCTCGGTTAACAGCTCCGGCCAGCAGAGCGTCAACCCCTGGTTCCGGCAACGCCTGAAGGACCTGGGCACTGCGGTCCTCTCCGGTCACATCCGCAAACTCGTCTTCGAGCTGAAGAGTTTCCTCACCTAGGAGAGACATCCCTCATGTCCGACATGCTGCGCGCCCCCGCAGAGATCAAGTACGCCGACGAACTCGACTTCCTGGAGTCGGTCGACACCGGCACCAAGCCGTACTCGTGGCGACTCAGCCCGCGCATGGTCCGGCTGTTCGTCCTGGGCTCCGAACGCGCCGACGGACTCGACCGGAACATCCCACAGAAGTGGTTCGGTGATCGCAGCTTCGTCGAACGCAGCATCGTCACGCTGGCCTCGGACCGTGGTCTGCTGCTCATCGGTGAGCCGGGCACCGGCAAGAGTTGGCTCGCCGAGCTGCTGGCCGCGGCGACCTGCCGCAACTCCACCCTCGTCGTGCAGGGCACCGCCGGCACCACCGAAGACCACATCAAGTACTCGTGGAACGTCTCCATGGTCATCGCCAAGGGGCAGTCCCGCGAGTCGATGATTCCTTCGCCGATCATGACGGCGATGGAGCAGGGTGTGCTCGGCCGCTTCGAGGAGTTGACCCGCTCCACGAGTGACGTGCAGGACGCACTGATCTCCATCCTGTCGGAGAAGTACGTCTCCATCCCCGAACTCAACGACGACAACATCGTCTTCGCCAAGCCCGGATTCTCGATCATCGCCACTGCGAACAGCCGGGACCGAGGCGTCAACGACCTGTCCTCGGCGCTGAAGCGGCGGTTCAACTTCGTCCGGATCCCGGTGGTCACCAACAAACGCAGCGAGGCGGAGATCGTCCGGTTCCGTACCGAGGAGCTGCTCCGACGCCACCGCGTCGAGTTGGAGGTGCCACCCACCCTGTTGGACATCCTGCTGCAGAGCTTCGCTGACCTGCGCGCCGCCGCCGCCTCGGCGACGAGCGACGACGACAAGCTGGAGTCGGCGTTGTCCACCGCGGAGCAGATCGGGGTACTCGAAGACGCCGTCCTGCACAGCCAGTTCTTCGGCGACCGTACCCTCCGCGCCGCCACGCTGGCCGGATCGATGGTGGGATCCCTGGCCCGACGCAGCCCGGAGGACCTGGCGATCCTCAACAAGTACCTGCACGCGGTGGTGGAGCCACGGGCCAAGAAGGACGGCGGCGAGTGGCCCGGCTTCCTCGACGGTGGCCGCCAGGCGATCGCTGCCCTGTCATGACGGCCCCGACCGCCACGGGCGCGTTCGCCGCCCTCCGTGAGCAGCTCACCGGCGCAGCCGCCGCGTTCGCCGACGGCCCCGACGACCTCGCCGGCATCCTCAGCGGCCTCGTCGACGACGTCGACCGGGCACTTGGCGAACGCCTGGAGATCTTTCCGGTGTGCCATCATTCGCCGGCCTCCGCGCTGGCCATGGCGCGCCGACTTCGACAGAAGCAGCCCCGCGTCATCTACCTGGAGCTCTGCGAGGATTTCCGGCCGATCCTCGCAGAGCTGCGCAACTGTCGGCTCCCGGTGGCAGTGCAGGCGTTCGCCTCGGAACTCCACGGGTTCCCGGCGGCGTGGGCTCCGCTGAGTGTGATCGCCCCGGTCACCGAGGCGTCCGCGGAGTACCAGGCGATCGCGTACGCGCTCGAGTCGCCGGGCGTGGAACTGGTGCTTGTGGACCGCTCCACCGACCACGTCTTCCAGTGGTCACCACGCGACGGGACGCCCCCGGCGGACGGGGCCGCGCCCGAACCGACCGGCAGCGACCCGGGTGAACAGGCCGCTCTGCACGGCGACGCGTTCGGCGTGGAGATCGGCGACCTGCGACCCCGCTTCGCCGAGTTGGAGGCGCACCTGCTGCATCACGGTAAGGTGCGGCACTGGTCGGAATGGTGGGACAGCTACGTCGAACGACCGCTCGCCGTCGCCGACCACGACACCTACCGTCAGGTCATGGTCCTGATCGGAAGTCTGTTCCGGCGGCTGCGTCCCCCCGGGGCGGATCGTACCGACCGCGACGAGGACCGCGAACGCTACATGTGGACCAGGATCCGGCAGCACTTGGCAACCACCGATGTCGACCCGGCCGACTGTCTCTACGTCTGCGGGGCCTTCCACGCCGCCAGCCGGGTCGACCAGTTCGGCCTGGACTCCGCCGCCCCCGACTTCGAGATCACCGCACCTACCGCCACCGTGTGGCAGTACGGGCTGATCCCGTCGAGCCACTCGGCGATCGAAACCCAGTTCGGTCTCGCGCCCGGGTCGGTGTCGATCGCGGCCGCCACCTGGAGCAGGGCGGTGAACAGCTCGGGTGCGACGCCGTACCGGCTGGGCGGTCAGCGTGGCCCGACGAGCCGAGGTCGGCGCGGGCTCGGCCGATCTGCCGCCGCGCCGGCTTCCGCGATCACCGACCGGCTCTCCGGTTTCCTGGCCGCACCGCCGGCCCCCGACGGGCTCGACGAGCCGGAGCTGCGCAGCTGGTGCGTGGACATCGTCCGGCTGGCCCGCCGCAACGGCTACCTGGCCAGCACCGCGGACGCGATAGCGGTGTTCGAAACCTCGATCCTGTTGGCCGGGCTACGCAACCGGGCCCGTCCCACCCCGTACGATTTCGCCGACGCGGCCGTCACCTGCATCGAGAAGGACGTCGTGCCCGGCCGCCGGGACGTACGTCGGCTCTGCGAGATCCTGCTCGGCGGAGACCGGATCGGCCAGGTCGGCTACGATGCCCTGCCACCGTTGGCCCGCGATGTCCTGCACCGACTTCAGCCGCTCGGTCTCGACCTGGAGAAGCGCGCCGTGCAGCGGGCATTGCTGGACCTGCAGCACCGCCCCGAGCTGGCCGAATGCTCGAATCTGCTCTGGATACTGCGGCACCTGATGCCACCCGGCGCAGTCCGCCCGATCATGGGTGAGCACCGACTCGGGCACCGGTCGATGCAGGAGAGCTGGGATTTGGCGCTGGGCCGCCACCAACGCGCGCTCATCGAGCTCGGCTACGAGGGTGTCACCGTCGAGCAGGTGCTGGAACAGCGCCTGCGCCGCACGGTACACGGCCCGGAGGCGACGGTCGTCGGTGCCCTCGCCGCGGTCGAGGACGCCCTCCGGCTGCTGCACGGTCCTCGACTGGTCGACGAGCTGGGCGCCCGGGCGGTCGAACTGCTCGCCACCGAACGCAGCGTCGACGACGCCCCGGAGGTGTTGCGCCGGATCCGCCGGTTGCTCGCCCACCACCAGGCCACCACGCCGAGATTGCCGGCCTGGTGCGAGGCCTTCGTGACCACCGGCTACGCCCACTACTGCACCCTACTGCCGACCGCGTTCGTCGATCAGGAGACCGGGGTACGGCAGGTCGGTGCGATGCTCGGTTTCCTGGTCAGTCTGGAAAGCCTGGCGCTGTCCCTGGGGTGCGACCGGTCCCAGCTCGAACTCGCATTGGCGCAGTCCCACCCCCAGGCGCCGCCCAAGGTGGCCCTACTCTGGGCGGCCCACCACCATCTTGGGATGCTGCCCCTGGCCGAGTTACGGCTCCGCTGCCTGGCGCTGCTGTCCAACCCACTGGTGGTGCCTGCCTTCCCGCAGTATCTGTCCGGTTTCGTGCACGCGCTCGAACCGGTTCCTGGGCTCGCGCCCTTCGTCGTGGAGACGATGTCCACCGCGTTCGCGCGGCTCCCCGACCCGGTGCTGCTGCCCTGGCTACCGAACCTGGTCACCACCCTGCGCGAGCACGGGCCGGAGCTGGTGCCGCTGCTGGTCCGGGAAGCCGGACGCACCTTCCCGGCCACGCTCGCCGAACTGGATTCGTGGGTGCCGCCCTGGTCAGCCACCACCCGCACCCACCCGCAGGGCACCCCCGGACAGTCTGCCGGGCAGGTGCTCGCCCTGCTGACCGACCATCGGGAGCCGGTGAATGCCGTCGCCACCCTCCTCGGTGTCGGAGGCGATGCACCACCCCCGACCTGACGAAAAGGGAATATGGTTACCCCGTGGACCAGGACCGTCTGATTCAGCCCCCTGTCATCACCGCGCAGATGCTCATCCGCAGGCCCGTCGCCGAGGTTTTCCAGGCGTTCATCGACCCGGCCGTAACCACGAAGTTCTGGTTCACCAGAAGCAGCGGACGGCTTACGCCCGGCACCACCGTCACCTGGGACTGGGAGATGTACGGCGTCTCCACCGTCGTGGTCGTCAAGGAGGTCGAGGAGAACAGCCGCATCCTTGCCGAGTGGGATGCGGAATCCCCCACCCAGATCGAATGGCGGTTCCTGCCCGGCGAGGGTGCGGCGACCCTGGTTCGGGTCACCGAGAGCGGGTTCAGCGGCACCGCCGACGAAGCCGTGACGAAGGCGACCGACTCGATGGGCGGCTTCACCATGGTGCTGTGCGCCTGCAAGGCACTGCTGGAGCAGGGGGTACTGCTGAACGCGGTCGCAGATGCCCACCCGACCGGATTCGACGCCTGATCGCCCGGTAGCCTGCCCGACGATGTCGTCGCGGGACGACGCCACCGCCGCTTCGGGTTCAGGGCCCGGACGGCTGTCGGTCACCCGGCGGTGCGGTGGGCGGTGGTACGGCGAAGGTCACCGGGGCGTCGAAGGCGGCACGGCGGGCGGCACGGCGAAGTGCGGCCAGGACAGCCGGTCCGACCAGAACGATCGCCACGGTGGTGGTGATGGCACGGCCGGTGTCCCACCCGAAGGTGGACGTGACGGCGGTGAACACCGCGAAACGGTGCAGGTTCTCCAGCACCGGTGCCCCGGCGACGTAGGAGAGCTGGGTGTCCGCGCCGGTGCTGAACGGCCAGAACCACAGGTTCATCAGCAGCCCGTAACCGTAGGCGGCGACCGCACCGTAGCCGGCGAGCACAGCGACCTCGACCCGGCCCCGCAGCCGGGCCGGCAACAGGCCGGCGCCGAGGCCGATCCACGCGGCGGCCAGCATCTGAAATGGCAACCACGGTCCGACACCGGCGGTGAGCAGAGCCGAGGCGAACAGCGAGATGGCACCGAGCAGGAACCCGAAGCCGGGCCCGAACACCCGGCCGGCGAGGACGAGCAGGAAGAACACCGTCTCGATACCGGCGGTCCCGGCGCCCAGCGGGCGTAGGGCGGCGTTGACGGCGGCGAGCACACCGAGCATCGCCAGGGCCTTGCTGTCGACGCCACCGGAGCTGAGTTCGGCCAGGACGAGAGCCACAAGCACCGGAAGCACGACGATGAAGACGAGGGGCGCCTCGGTGGTGCGGGCCATGCTCTCCGGTCGGGCCGGCACGAAGAACGGCCAGCTGAAGGCGGCCAGCGCGGCGACGGAGGCCAGGACGAGGACGACGGCGGTACGCGGGGCGACCCGCAGGGCGGTCGTCATCCTCGTGTCCCGGCAACGGCCAACGCGCCGGTGACCTGGTCCACGGTCAGCCAGGACTGCGGCGCCATCACCTTGGCGACCTGCGGGGCGAAGGCCGGTGAGGCGAGCATGACCTCGGTGGTGGTGCCGTCGGCCACGATCTCCCCCTGTGCCATCACGACGACCCGGTCGGCGACGGCGGCGACGAGTTCGACGTCGTGGGTGGCGACCACGACCGCCCGTCCTTCGGCGGTCAACCGCCGGACGATGGTGCTGAACTGCCGTTTGGCGAGGTAGTCGAGGCCCCTGGTGGGCTCGTCGAGCAGCACGACCGGTGGGGCGGCGGTGAGCTGGATGGCCAGGGCGAGGGCCAGCCGTTGCCCTTCCGACAGGTCACGTGGATGCTGATCGCCGGGCAGCGCGGACGCAAGCTGGTCCAGTAGTGCCCGGCAGGTGCCCGCGGGGGCGTCGGACTCACGGTCGGCCTGGGCACACTCGGCGTCCACCGTCTCCAGGTAGAGCAGGTCTCCGGGGGTCTGTGGGACCAGACCGACCTGTCGCCGTGCCCGGCCGGCGGGCAGGGTTCTCGGGTCGACGGCACCGTCGGCGCCGGTGACGGTGACGCTGCCGCCCTGTCGTGGGCCGCCGCCCTGCACCGCCCACAGCAGGCTGGACTTGCCTGAGCCGTTGCGGCCCATCAACGCGACGACCTGACCGGGGTACAGGTCGAGATCCACACCGGCCACGGCGACGGTGCCCGGATAGCGCACCACCATCCTGCGGGCGGCCAACGCTGTGGTGCCGTCACGTGCCGGCGCGGGTGACGGTGGTGTGGCGTCGGCGAGCCGCTGCCGCAGGCCAGACGCACGACGACGGGCGTCGCGCACGGACAGCGGCAGCGGCGTCCAGCCGGCGACGCGGCCCAGCTCGACGAGGGGCGGGGCGAGGTCGACGCCGGCGAGGACAGCAGCCGGTTCACCGTCGACGACGGTGCCGTCGCCGGGCAGGTAGAGCAGCCGGTCGGCGTACTGCACGACGCGTTCGAGGCGATGTTCGGCAAGCACGACGGTGACGCCGAGGTCGTGGACCAGGCGGGTGACGGTGGACAGGACGTCCTCCGCTGCCGTGGGGTCCAGCGCGGAGGTCGGTTCGTCGAGCACGAGCACCTGCGGGTGGCTGGTGAGCACCGCGCCGATGGCGACCCGCTGCTGCTGACCGCCGGAGAGGGTCCGCAGCGGACGGTCGCGCAGCTCGGCGATGCCGAGCAGGTCGAGGGTTTCCTCGACACGCTTACGCATCACCGCGGCGGGCAGGGCGAGCTGCTCCATGCCGTAGGCAAGTTCCTCCTCGACGGTGTCGGTGACGAAGCCGGCCAGGGGGTCCTGACCGACGACTCCGACGACATCAGCGAGATCGCGGGGCGGGAAGCGACGGGTGTCGCGGCCCTGCACGGTGACCGTGCCGTACAGGGTGCCGCCGGTGAAGTGCGGAACCAGCCCGTTGACGGCCCGCAGCAGGGTCGACTTGCCGGCGCCGGTACGCCCGGCGACCAGGCACAGCTCACCCTCGGGGATGTGCAGGTTCACCTCGCGCAGCATCGGTTCGCGGGCCTCGGCGTAGTGGACGGTGACCTGGTCGAAATCGATCATCGGTGCGCCTCCCGCTGTAGGTCACGGCCCGGTGTTGCGCTGCGAATCGCGCCGGCCGGTGCAGCGGTGACCGGCGTCGAGGTGCGCTCGGCCGTGCGCGTCGGGGGTGGCGGCGCCAACCAGGCCGGGGCCACGGCGACCACGACGGCCAGGAGCATCAGCGGGGTCAGTTCAGGCCAGGTGAGGGGGCTGACCGGCGGGTAGAGCCGGGCCGGGTCCACGGACCCGGCCGCTGCCGTCACGGCAGCCGTGACCACTCCACAGCCGGCGACGACGACATCGGCCAGGCCCCAGCGATCCGGCCGGTAGCGGCTACGGTCGACCCGCCGCCCGGCCAGGAGCATCCCGACGACAGCCGTTGTCAGGCCGGTCAGCAACATCGGCAGACCGAGGTAGCTGGGCACGGTGGCATCGAGCAGCCCGTACGTGCCGACGCAGACGCCCACCAGTCCGGCGAGCACCAGGCCACCGGTGAGGGCACGATGGCTGGCCGGTATCGCGGCGGTGCGACCGTAGCCGCGAGAGTCCATCGCCGCCGCCAGGGCCAGTGACCGGTCAAGGGCGTCGGCCAGCACCGGCAGAGCGATCCCCCGTAGGGCACGCAGACCCTTTCCGGTGGCACCACGCAACCGGCGCGCCCGACGTACCCGCAGTACGCTCTCGACGAGTTGCGGGGCGACCGAGAGCGCAACGACCACGGCGGTACTCACCGCGTACAGGGCACCGGGGACGGCTCGGAGTAGGCGCTTCGGATTGGCCAGGGCGTTCGCGGCGCCGAGGCAGATGAGCATCGTCGCCAGGCGCAGCCCGTCGTAGAAGCCGCCGAGGAGTTGTTCGGCGGCGACCGGCCCGAACAGTCGGATACCCGCCGCCCAGGCCGGCAGTGGGATCTCCGGTAGGTGAAACAGGACAAGGTCGCCCTGTCCACCGCCGAAGACGAGGCGGAACACGATCCGCATGGCCACGACCATCCCACCGAGTACCAGGTACAGCCGGAACGCGAACGCCCAGGGGGCATCCGTGCGGCGTCGCACGACCACCAGCGCGGCGGCGGCGACGAGCAACGCCAGGGGCAGCGGGTTGGTGGTGTGGTTGGCCGCGGTCGCCAGGCCGAGCGCCCACAGCCACCACGCCCCCGGATGCAACGCCCGCGGTAGCCGACCGGCGATCGTCGGACCGGACCGGGCGACCTGCGTCGGCGGCGGGGCGACCTTGCCGGCGGTGACCTGTTCAGTCATCCGACGCGACGCTTCGACGACGGGCCGCGACGAGCCCGCCCCCGACGAGCGCGACCAGCACGAGCAGCCCGGCTATTGTTCCCACCGGTAGTTCGCCGGTGTCCCGGCTCGCGCTGATCTCGGTTGGTGTGAACGAGTCCGTCGACTTGTCGGTCGGTGTGGCGGCGGCCCCGCGCGGGGGTACGCCGACGACCACCGGCGGTGTCTCCGCTGTGGCGACGGGCGGGCCGGCGGCCGAGGTCGAACCCACCGCCGCAGGGGCGGGCGGCCCGGTGGTGCCCGCCGGGGCCGTCCCGGTCGGCACGACGTTTCCACCCGCGGCGGGGGGCGGGGTCGTCGGTGGCGACGAGGGACGGGGGGCAGGTGCCGTGGTACGCGGAGGTGCCGGTGGAGCGGTGCGGGGAGGTGCCGCCGGCGTGGTACGCGGAGGGGGTGCCGGCCGGGCCGGTGCCGCCCCCGGTCGGGGTGCGTCGTCGGCGTTGCGGTTGACGGAGAACGACCAGCCTTCGAAGCTGCCCGGGGGTGGCCTGCGGTTCAGCACACCCTTGTCGCTGTAGGTCCAGGAGCCGCCGTTGGGTGCGTGCCAGTAGGACCAGTAGGCGCTGGCCGGCGGCGTGTCGATGCACCTTTCCGCGCTGGCCGAGGGCTTGCCCTCGATCCGGCAGATGAACCCTTCGCCCCACCGCAGCGTGCCGGCGATCTGGAAGCCAGCGTTCTTCAACGCCGCCAGGCCGGTGGCCTGGTCGCCGGGAGCACACCGGACCACCGTGCCGCCGCCGAGTTCCTTGAAGTCCACCACGACTGTCACTCCCCCGGCGTCGGGGCAGTAGCCGGCGTTGCCCGTGGCAGCAGCCGGGACCGGCCCGGTCAGGACACTCACGGCGACAAGCGCGAGAGCGGACACGGCCGAGGTCGGCCGGGTACTCATGTGGCCCGCCGACGGCCGAGGACCAGCAGCACCACGCCCCCACCCACCAGCAGCAGCGCCGCGAGAACGTACCCGCCGATCGCCACACCAGTCCTCGGCAGTCGGCCCACCCCGCCCGGGGCGGGTTCGGTGGCGGTGGGGGTGGGAGTCGGTACCGTGGCGGTCGGCGTGGTCGGCGTGATGCTCGGTGAGGTACTCGGTGAGGTGCTCGGTGTCGGGCTGGCGGTGGGCGAGGCGGTGGCCGTCGGCGTCGGCGAGCCGGTGGGGGTGGCAGTACCGGTGGGGGTGGCAGTGCCGGTCGGCGCGGGTGACACGGTGGAAGACGGAGTGGGCTCACCGGACGGCGGAGGATCAAGACCGATCCGGCCCAACGGTATCTGGGCCAGCCCGAGCAGTGCCTGCGCGGTGGCCCGACGCCACTGGTCCCGGACGTTCGCGACGATCCCGACCCGCACCGCCTCGGTCCGGGCGCCGGTGTCGTAGGCGATGGCTCCGCCATCGGCCGCCGCCGCGCCGCCGTTGGCGGTGGTGAGCTGCAGTGCGGCCAACGCCTCGGCGGCACGAGCGGACTCGGCGGCACGTCCGGCCGCAGCGAGGGCCTGCCCGGCCAGGCCGGTGCTGTTGGAGTTCGCGCCGCTCGTGGGTCCCGACCCGCCGAACGATCCGTCGGCGCGTTGCTGCGCCACCAGCCAGTCCGCGCCGCGCTGCGCGGCCTGGTCCGCGCCGGTGGCGTCGGTAGCCAGCAGTGCCTGGACGGCCATGGCGGTCGAGTCGACGTCGAGAGTGGCGTCGCCCTGGGCGTCGCAAGACGGCGACGGTGCGCCGTCGGCATCGGGGTAGAGCCGGAAGCCACCGGCCGTGCACTGCTGCCGGATGAGGAAGTCGACGGTCTCCTGCGGCGTACCGCCGCTGCGGGCCAGACCCAGCACGGCGAAAGCCTGGTCGAAGGTGTTGCTCGGATCCGGGCCGGTCGCCTCGGTGGTGCGGCTGGTGATCCGACCGTGCTGGTCACCGGTCGCTGCTCCGGAGATCAGCGCCACAGTCTCGGCACGGAGGTCCCAGCCGCCGAAGTCGGTGGGATCAGCACCAGCGGCCGAGGCCGCGTAGAGCAGCTTCGAGGTGGCGCCACCGTCGGTGAAGCCATCGAGACCCCAGTCGTCGTAGCTGTTGTAGGACCGCACGTGTGCGGCGATCTGCGCCGTCGCTGCCTGCCGAGTCGCGCCGGCTACCCCGGTTGCGGCGAGAGCGATCACGCCGTCGATGCTCAACCCCCAGTCCTCAGGACCGACCGGGCCGGGTAGCACGCCGTCGGTGTACTCCCCGGCGAGCCAGGTCGCGGCGTCGCGCGCGGCGGCGGCATGGGCTGGCGAGGGTGCGGCGGGCACGCCGATCGGGGTGACCGCGACGATGGCGAGCGCGGTGGCGGTGGCGACGCCGAGACCGGCGCCGACACGCCGGAGCGGAGACGTGGGCATGAGGGGTGCCTTTCGCAGAGCGGTCGGTGGAAGCTCCGGAAGGCACCGGACGGCGGTATCCGATCGCGTGGTCGCGACGATGCCGTACCGCTGTTGCCCGGACTCCACCCTGTAGACCTCGACAGTGGAAGCCGCTCGTCCTGTCCGGGGCATTCCGGCTCGCGAGAAGGTCCTCGCACACGGTTGCGGGTCAGCGTCGGCTTCTACCGACTTTCCCCCACACAGGACGTATTCAGTTGGGTACCCGACGCGCCGGGTGCCGCCACCGTACCGCCCGGCCGCCGCACGGCGCCAGCGTGGCGGGTGGCACCCGGCGTGCCGACGGATCGTGCCGGTTACCCGCAGGTCAGGGTGCGGTGATGCTGGGTGCGGTACCCGAGCCGAAGGACCAGCCCTCGACCGTGCCCGGGGCCGGGTCGTAGCTCGACGCTCCCAGCGTGCTGTACGTCCAGGCGGCACCGCTGCCGGAAGCGTGCCAGTACGACCAGTACGCGCTGGCCGGCGGGGTGTTGACGCACGGTTCCGTGGCGGCGGTCGGTTTTCCGTTGATCCGACAGACGAAGGCCAGCCCCCACCGCTGCGTACCGGTCGCCGTGAAGCCCGCGCCCTGCAGTGCGGCCAGTCCGGTGGCCGGGTCTCCGAGCGCGCACGCCACCTGGACGCCGCCGCCGAGTGAGCCGTAGTCGACCACCACGGTGACCCCGGACGTCCCGGTGCAGGCGGCGGCCTCGGCGGCGCGCGGCGACGGTTCGACAGCGATCAACCCGATGGCGACGACCGCCACCGCCATGATGCCGGCCAGCCATCGACGGCCGGATTCGTAGAAACCAGACATTGTGCGCTCCTTCACGGGAGAGTGGAACTGCCGACCTGTCAGTGGCAGGGCAGGCTGGGTGCGCCGCTGGTCGCATCTGCTGTGGAAAGACGGGCGTATCCGGTGCCGGCCAGACCGAGGACGGCCTGGGCGGTGGCGCGGGCGGCGGTACCGGGGTCGAAGACACCGCCGTCGAAGTCGACTGCACCTCGGTCAGCGACCGGTGCGGCACACCCGACCTGAAGACCCGCGAGGAACCCGCGGGCCCGCCACCAGGCCCGCAGCCGGCCGCCGTCGCGCAGTGCCTGGGCCGCCAGCCCGGTGCTGTTGGCGTTCGCCACCCCACCGGCGTTGCTGAAGCCGCCGTCGGCTCCTTGCACGGAGATCAGCCAGCGCAGTCCTGCGGCGGCATCGGCCCGGCGCCCCGCGGCCCGCAGTGCCTGCACCGCGACGGCGGTGGCATCCACGTCGGAGACACAGACTGGCTGCTCCGGCAGCAACGGGTAGCCGCCGTCCGGGCACCGGGTGTCGGCCAGCCACCCGGCGGTGACCGGCGGCACACCCTGCGCAGTCCGATCCAACGCGAGTATCGCGAAGGACTGGCTGAACGCGTTGCTGTAGTCACCCCACGCCGACCGGTCGGTGAACCGGCCACTGGCTTCCTGCAGTGACCGCAGCCGGGCGACGAGATCCACCCCGCCGACGTCGGTCGGGTCACCGCCACGAACCGCGACGGCCAACGCGAGCTTCGCGGTCGCGCCCGCATACGCCGCCGAGGCCCCGTCACCGATGTACCCGTCGCGGATGTCCGGCCGGGTGGCCCAGGCCAGCGCCGCGGCACCGAAGTCATCGGCAGCCTCGGCGGCGGCGAACGCGAAGACCGCGTCCAGGGTCAGCCCCTGGTCCGGGTACGCGACCCCACCGAAGACGGCTTCGAACCGTTCCCCGTCGACCAGCTGCCGGGCCAACCAGCCGGCGGCGGCCTCCGCTCGGACGGCACCCACCTGTGTGGGCGCGGCGATCGCCGGTGCGCTGAGGGTGAGAGCGGCGAGTACACCGCAGAGCAGGACGAGCAGGCGGTTCCGGCCCACACGAACGACCATCGGAGGCGCCTTTCCGGCCCCCGCGGTCGTATGACCGGGCCGCGCGGTACGCCGCGGACGGCCGGCCTCCGACCCGTGGGCCACGACGGGTGAGGAGCAGAGACTCACGAGTGCGGCAGGTATTCGGGCTCGCCGCCAGCAATCACCTGGCGGCCTACCGTTGCGGGCCAGCGCCGGACTTCGACCGGACTTCCCCCGCACACACACGCGGTTGTGCAGTTGTTGCGCCAGTCTCGTCCGACCTTCCACCACTGTCAATCCGCTACCGGAGGCACACCGTAGGTAACCACTGCTCCCGCGTCGGCCCGTCCCTGCTCGTTGTGGACGTCGCCGGCGACCGGCGTCGCTACCGGGAGGCGGAGATCCGTCGTGAGCACCGGCTGGCCCTACGCCGGGCCCTGCTCGACGACACCGGGGAAAACTGAGGCAGGCCCGCATTCTCCGGGACCGCCCTCGCGGGCCACCTCCCTGCGGTCGTTCCCCTCATCTCGTTCCCGGTCGGTCGGTCAACCGACGGCGTCGTCGGGCCGGCGCCGTCGATCGGCGGACCGGGTCGCGGCGACCAGCTCTTCGCGGGCTCGCGCCACCCGGGAACGGATCGTCCCGACCGGGCATCCGCACACCTCGGCAGCCTCGGCGTAGGAGAGCCCGAGCAGCTGGGTGGCGACGAACGCCTCCCGCCGGTCGGCGGGCAGCGCCGCGATCAGCTGTTCCAACGCCACCTGCCGGTCGAAGCCGCTGCGGCGCGGGTCGACAGCGTCGTGTGATTCCAGGATCGGCACCGTGCGCGGCCGGGACATCGCCATCCGGACCTGATCCACCGCGACCCGTCGGGCGATGCCGAACAACCAGGTGCGGGCGGAGGACCGGCCGGCGAACGACGGTAGCGACCGTAGGGCCCGCAGGTACGTCTCCTGCGCCAGGTCGTCGGCCTCGGCGGAGGAGGTGAGCGCGGCGACGAAGCGCCACACGGACGACTGCGTGGCCCGGACGAACGCGCTCGCGGCGTCCCGGTCCCCCCGACCGGCAGCGAGCGCCCACGCGGTCACCTGCGCGTCGTCGATCACCTTCAACACCTCCGCGTCGCCACCTCGCACAGTTGACGACAGCCTGTAGTAGTAGCTGGTTGCCGACGTGGGGCACGCCCCTTCGGCCGACGTGCACTGGTACGGACCGCGGACCGCTCCGGTTCAACAACGGTGGACCAGGACACCATTTCCTCGCGGCGACCAAACCGGTGGAGGCCCGACGGCCGCACCCCGACCGGCCCGGCGGCTGTTCCGGATCGTGCGGTGGTGCCGGCTACCCCACGGCCGGGGATGAGCCCGGTTCGGGCGCGAACGCTGGGGCGCGGCTGTCATCTGTGGGTCCCTGCGTGGGGGGACGACGCCACCGTCTGGTGAGCAGGCCATGCCGGGGAGCGAACAGCCACGCGACGAGAAAGCCGATGGTGGCGACCAGGACGATGGTGCCGCCGACGGGGGTGTCGTAGCTCCAGGACAGGTACAGTCCGACGAGCGCCGATGTGCCGCCGAGCACCGGGGCGAGCAGCATCATCACGCCAAGCCGGTCGGTGAGCAGGCGAGCAGCCGCGGCGGGCGTGATCAGCAGCGCGAGGACGAGGATGTTGCCGATGGTCTGCAACGAGATCACCACGGCCAGCGTCACCAGGACGTAGAGGGCGATGTCGAGCCAGAAGACCGGCAGCCCCATCGAACGGGACATCTCCCGGTCCAGGCAGACCGCGACGAACTCCTTGTGCAATGCCAGGACCAGGCCGAGGATGACCAGGCCGGCGCCCCCGACGACGTAGAGGTCCCGGTCCGGGATGCCGGTGATCGAGCCGAACAGGAACTGCTGGAGTGACCCGGCGTATCCCGGCGCCTGCGAGATGATCACGATACCGAGAGCGAACGCGCCCACCAGGAAGACACCGATGATCGAGTCCTCCTTGACGCGCCGGTTCTGGGAGAAGACCGCGATCAGCAGCGCGGTGACGACGCCGGCGACAGCGCCACCGAGGACCAGGCTGCCCTGCAGGACGAAGGCGACCGCGATACCCGGGAAGACGGCGTGCGCCACCGCGTCACCGATGAAGGCCATCCCCCGCAGTACGACGTAGCAGCCGACGACACCGCAGACGATGCTGGACATCACCGCGATCGCCAGCGCCTTCGGCAGGAACGCCAGGTCGGGATTGAACAGGTCGGTGAGAAAATCGGCGATCGACATCAGGCTGCCCTCACGAGCTTCAACAGCGGGGAGGTCGCACTCACCCCGAAGGTCCGTGTCCACAGGTCGGCGTCCTGCAGGTCCGCTGGGCGTCCGTCGGCGACGATCCGCCCGTTGAGCAGGACCAGACGGGTGCAGGAATCCACTGCCGCGATCAGGTCGTGTGTCGTCATCAGCACCGCCCGACCCTCCTGGGCCAGGCTGACGAACAGGTCGCCCAGCAGCTCCTGGGTGGGCATGTCCAGTCCGGTGAACGGCTCGTCGAGCAGCAGGATGCTCGGCGCGAGCGCGAGCGCCCGCGCGACCAGGACCCGCTGCCGCTGCCCGCCCGACAGCTCACCGGCCGGTCGGCGACGCAGATCGGTGAGCTGCACCCGGTCGAGCGCGTCACCGACCGCCCGCCAGTCGGCCACGCCGGGGCGGCGGAGCAGACCGATCCGGCCGGTACGGCCGCTCATCACCGCCTGCTCCACCGAGATCGGGAAGTCCCAGCTGAACTCGTGACGTTGTGGGACGTAGCCGATCCCGGACCGCCCGGGACGTGCTGGCTTGCCCTCCACCAGCACTCGACCGCCACGGGTACGGATCAACGCCAGGACGGCGCGCAGCAGGGTGGTCTTACCGGCGCCGTTGGGGCCCAGCAATCCGACGAGTTCACCGCGATCGAGGTGCAGCCGTACGTCCCGCAGGACCGGCCGACCACCAAGGTCCACATCCAGCCCGTCGACCTCGAGCGCCCTCAAGACTGCCCCGCCGACGACGCGGCAGCGCGCTCCTGCTCGGCGCGCCGCCGGGCACCACGTCCCCGCAGCAGCAGCACGACCAGCCCGACCGCCAGCAGGACGGCCGCACCCGCCAGCGCCGCGATCTGCAACGTCGGGGCACCGTCGCCCTGGCCGTCGGCTACGGCCCGGTCCTCGCCGGGCGGCTCCTCACCCGCGGGTACCGGGATGTCCGCCGTTGCGGCGAAGGCGTCGTCGTCGCTCGTGGCATCCCCCACCGCGAAGCGCAGCGTACGGGTCTCCGATACCGCCTCGCCGTTGATCAGGTCGGCCGTCACCTGTACCGCGACGAGATAGACACCCGGTGCGGAGAACACCCAGTTGGCGTGGGTGTGGGTGTTGACCTCGACCCAGAAGGGCTGGGCCTTCGGCTCGACCGATCGCCAGAGCGGCTGCGGTGGCGCGAAGTTGCCCGACTGGAGGTAGGTCGTCAGGGTGCCCGGACCTTGGACACCGAGCAGGGTCAGGGTGGCGCCCCGGTCGACGGTCTGCATCACCCGGGGATCCTGGGTGTTCCAGCCCAGCCAGACGACATCCTGGTGCTGGACCTGCGGCACCACGTACGCCTGCTGGCCCGCCTCGATGCCGAGGAAGGCGTACGCCGGGTCGTCCGGAACCGTCTGCAGCGCCGCGTCGGCCACCCGCAGCAACGTGTCGTCGGGGTCACGCCACACCGGTTGCGCCTGCGTGCCGTCGTGGATCAGCAGCGTCCACCGGTCGCCGACGAATCGGGGTCCGATGTCGACGTGCCCGGCGTCCAGCGTCGTCCGCCCGGTGGCGAGGGGCTGATCCGCCGCGATGGACTGGCTCAGGTCCGGGGCCGGCTCGGCGGCCCACGCCGAGTTCTGCGCCGTCACCAGCACGAACATTGCCGCGAGTACGCCCCGCACGACGATCGTGGTCGCGCGGGTACGGCGGCGCGCCTGTCCTGCCGTCACTGGTTCCTCCATCACTTCTCCGTGGTCAGGCAGTCGCGCAGCGACTCGGCGTTGAACCGCATCATCTCCGCGTAGGTGGTGACGTCGCGGTCGAACGCGTCGCCGTAGATCGGGCACATCCGCAGATCCTCTTCCCGGGCCACCTCGGTGAGGGTGGTGGACCGGGCGGCCAGGTTCGGCTCCAGGAACACGGCGGGGATCCGCAGGTTGCGGATCGTCTCGGTGAGCCGGCGGCGATCGGCGAGGCTCGGCTCGGCGGCGGGGTTGGGCGTGACGAAACCGGAGATCTGCACCCCGTACGCCTGACCCAGGTATCCGAACGCGTCGTGTGTCGTGACGAGGTGACGCCGCGACGGTGGGATCTGCGCGATCGTGTCCCGGACGTAGGTGTCGAGTTCCTCCAGTTGCCGGACGTACGCGGCGGCGTTCGACCGGTAGTCGGCAGCCCCTTCCGGGTCGACGCCGATCATCGTGTCCCGCATCAGCTCCACGTAGGAGATGGCGTTGCGGACGTTCTGCCACAGGTGCGGGTCGATCTCACCGTGAACGTGTTTGCCGAGTACCGCCTGCGGCAGCTGGTAGACCTGGGTGCCGGGTCGACCGAGGAACCGGAAACGGCGGTCGCCGGGCACCTCCAGCAGCGCCTTGTTCGGCACCTCGATCACCGTTTTCGCCGGGTCGTACACCCGTTGGGTGACCTCGCCACCGTCCTCCGGGTCGGTGAGCAGGTAGAGCCGCCGCTCGTCGAGGTCGATCGTGACGTCGGCGTGGCCTCCGTCGAGTACCTCCGGCATTCCCGGCACCGAGTGTGGGTCGACGCCGACCGCGAAGGTGAAGGTCTGCTCCCCCATCGGGACGGGCGCCGACTGCGGATCGACGGCCAGCCGCGCCCGCATCGTCAGCCGGTAGACGCCTGGTTCGGTGAATGCCCAGCTCATGTGGGTGTGCGCATCCGGCGGCAGGGTCGCGGTGTCGTCCCGGTACCCGTTGGCGGGGTCGAACCCGTCGCCAGAGTCGACATAGAACGACGGGTTACCGAAGGACTCGGTCAGGTACGCGAGCAGCCGGCCCGGTCCGTCCACGGCGGTCGCGCTGAGCAGTACGTCGGAGGAACGGTTCGCCCCCAACGCCGCACCGGTGCCGCGCACCCGCATGCCCAGCCAGATGGTGTCCAGCGACACGTCCTCGACCAGCGGAATGATCTCCGCTGCGTACTTCACCGCCCCCTCGGCCAGCGAGATGTTCGGTACGCCGTCACGCAGGTTGGCGTCCAGCGCCTTGATGATCGCCTGCTCCTCCAGCAGCAGGTAGTTGCTGAACGCCACGTCGGCGTAGACGACGTCGCGGATGTCCCGCAGCGACGGCTCGTAGCTGTGCGGATCCGCCCCGTCCGGCACCATCGAGGTCACCGCCACCCGGTCACCGCCGACATTGCGCGCCAGATCCCGCAGGATCCCGGTGGTCGTCAACACCTGGACCCGCTCGTCGTGCGAACTCAACGCCACCTCCGAGTGGCAGCCGCCGGCGAGCAACGTGGCCAGCAGCGGCAACGCCACCAGCGGCGACCTGGTCCGCGCGTCGGCGGATGGCAGGTACCGCGTGACGAGCGACGTCACCCAGGACACCGCCGTCACCTTGTTCCGACGGCGACCCGACGGCGGGACAGCAGTAGCAGCAGGGCTCCGGCCGCGACCAGGACGACGCCGACCAGTCCGGCCATCAGCACCCAGCCGGCGCCCGTACGGGGCAGCGGGCCACCGCCGCCCTGATCCGAACCGTCGGCACCGTTGTCACCTCCGGAGCCGGAGCCGGAGCCGAAGCCGGCGTGCGGATCGGTGCTGTCATCGACGGCGATCGTCAGCGTCTTCGTGTCGGTCACCGCCTTGCCGGCGGTGGTGGTGCCGCTCATCTGCACCGCGAGGCGGTACAGGCCGGGCTTGCCGAACGCCCAGTTGCCGTGGGTGTGGGTGTTCAGCGCGATGTCGAGCTTCTGCGGGAACGGCTCACCGGAGTCGAACAGCACGTCGGCCTCGCCGAACGAGCCGGTCAGGAACAGGGCGAACCGCCCGGGCCCGTCGACTCCCTTGAGGGTCCACGTGACCTTGCCCTGCACCCCCGACACGACCGACGGGTGCTGGGTGTTCCAGCCCGGCCAGACGAGGCCCGCCTGTTGGGTCTGCGGGAGCACCCACACCGTGTCGCCCTGTTTGCCGAGGAAGTCCGCTCCGGCTGGCACCGTGATCTTCGCTTCGTCCTTGGCGTGCAGGACCACGTCGGCGGTCTCGCGCCAGACCGCAGGGCTGCTCCGGTCGTCCTTGATCTGGATCGTCCAGGTGTCCCCGGACAGGTTCGGGCCCATGTCGACATGTCCGTCGTCGATCACCTGGCGGGCTCCGGCGGCGGCCTTCGCCACTTCCGGCACGGCAGCGGCCTCCGGCACGGCAGCGACCTGCGGTACGGCGGCCGGCTTCGGTGCGGCAGCCGGTGCGGGCGCGGCGAAGACGTCGACGCTCGCCGCCCGCCTCATCGGTGCGGGCAGGGCCGACTCGGTCGGTTCGATCGCCGGGACACGGACCCGGTAGGTCGCCTCGGCACGCGCCGTCCCACCAGAGCGCAACGCAGCAGAGCCGGTCAGGGTGAGCCGGTAGTCGCCGGCCGCGTCGAAGGCCCAGACCACCCCGCCGGTCCGCGTGCCCGCCGCAAGTTGCGTCGACCGCCTTACCCCGGCACCGCTGCCGAACAGCGGGGTCGCCGAGCCGAGGCCGGACAGGGTGTACGCGGTGAACGTCCCCGGCCCCTCGACCGACCCCAGTGACAGGGTCACCTGGTCACCCGCCACGGCACCGGGACGTACCCCCGTGGTGTCCAGGAACGGGAACCCGGTGTCACCGGCGGACAGCGCCCACACGGCGTGGCCCGGTTCACCGAGGAAGGCCAAGGACGGCCCGTCCGGTACCCGCCCGGCCAGGCCATCGTCCGGGCCGAGCACCACCTCGGCCGGGTCGCGCCCGGCCCTGTCACCGGCCGCCTGCCCGGCGTCCCGCAAGCGCAGCGACATCACGTCCCCGTCGAGCGCGACCGAGACCAGGTCGGCGCCGGCGGAGGAGATCGCGGCTGGCGCGGCGGTGGCCGGCGTCGCGCCGGGGGTCTGTGCCAACACGGCGGCGGCGAGGCCCGCGACGACGGCGCGCATCCTCGTCTTCCTCATCTGCCGGGTCACTTCTCGTCCTTCCCGGTGGGGTCGAAGGTGGTATGGCTGTCGTCGGGTGCTGATCCACTGTCGCCTGCGGTCGAGGGGCGCCCGTCGACCTCGGTGGTGTCCGGACCATCTGAGCTGCGCCCGGCCTGCGTGCGGCCCTCCGCACGGGCGGCGGCCACCGCCCGTGCGAGCTGCGCCGCCCGACGACGCCGGGACGCGACGAGTGCCCAGACGGCGAAGGCGAGCAGGGCGAGCACGGCCAACTGCGGCCAAGGCACCGCCCACAGGGCGGCCTGCGCGCTGCCGGCCTGCGGCGGCGGGTCGAGGACCTGGTCGTCCATGGCGGCCGGCCTGACGGTGGCGTCCGCGGTGAGCCGGAACAGCGGCGGGACATCCGACATGGTCACGGTGGTGGTCAGCTCGCCGCCGGGCAGGATCTCCGGCAGCGCCGCCCCGTCCACGGAATTGCGGGCCAGCCCGAACGGTCCAGCCACGCCGAGTACCGGCTGCCCGGAGAGGCGGACGTTGCCGGTGTTGCGGACGGTGAAGGTGGCGGTGACCTTGCCACCGGCCAGCGGGTTGAGCGAGCCGCTGTGCCGTACGCGCAGCTTCTCGACGGTGAGCGTCGGCTGCAGCTCACCGGTCACCCGCAGGTAGATGCGCGCGCCGACCCGGTGGTCGACGGCGACCTGGTTGCCCTGCGCGTCGACGGCGGTACCCGCGAGCGAGGCGACGATCCCGCCGGCGTGGTCCCCCGGTGTGGCGTTCTGCGGCACGGTGAGGGTGAACGGTATGTCCAGCCGGGACGTCGACGGAATGGTCACCGTACGTTGCGGCAGGCGAACCCAGGAGCCGACATCGGTGGACTGCTGGTCAGCGGCCAGCAGATCGAATCCGCCCTGGGTGGTGGTGACCGCGTCGTTGGCGTAGAGGTTCAGGGTCAGCGGGCGGGACGAGTGGTTCGTGACGCCGACGTAGTCGGTGAGGGTGGCACCGGGGTCGAGTTTGTAGCTGAATGCCGGACGGCCGTTCGGCCCGCGTGCGCTCGACGGCGCCACTCCCCAGGTCGCGGCGGCGGGAGCCGGCGAGGTCGAAGCCTCCGGCTGACCCGTCGGTGAGGGCGACGCGGGTGCGGCCCGCACCGCGGCGGATGGTGCGAGGACCACACCGAGCAGGGCGATCCCGGTGGCGAGGGAGGCGATCAGACGCATTGCGGGGATGGTGTCCGTTCTGGGATGCGAGGGGAGGTGCGGGGCGGGCGTGCTGCGGCGACGGCACGCCCGCCCCGCGGTCGTCCGGTGGCCGGGCTCGGCACCCGACCACCGGACAGTTGTGCGATCAGATGGCGGTGAGGGTCAGGGTCGCGGTGTAGGTGCCCGCCGCCGTCTCGGTGGGCAGGCTCAGCCGAAGCGCCGCACCCAACTGTGCGGTGCCTCGCCCGGCCCCGTCCGGCGCCGAGCCCAACACCGCGCTGTCGCCGAGGCCGCCGCCGACCCCGACGGCGTACGGTGCCACCTCCGAGCCGGCAACCACGCCCTGCCCGTCAGCTTGTTCCAGGATCCGCGGCGTCCAGCCGAGGTAGCCGGCGCTGAAGGTCGCTCCGTCCGGCCCGACGAAGTCCGCCGGGATCTGCCCGGACGCACTCCATCCCGGCTGACCGGCGCGGGTGTCGGTGACCGTGACCGGCCGGAGTTCGCCGATGCTCTCCCACCGGTCCCCGGCGACGTTGAGCTGCGCGGGCGGCAGCACCACGGACCGGTCGTCCGGGTTGACGCTGATCACCAGCGAGCCCTGCGTCTCGTCGATCGACGCGGTGATCGTCTGCGAGGCGCCCGGCTCGCCGGGAGGGAACGCCACCCAGAGGGTCACCGGCTCGCTGGTCGCCGCGACCTCGTGGTCGTCGTCGTACAGCTTGGCCACGTACTCGCAGGCGTTGAGCTCCCGGGTCGCGGTGAACGAGTAGCTGGCACCAGCCTCACCCGGGACGACGCTCCAGTCGGCCGCACCCGGGCACTTGCTGAACCAGTGGTAGTGGTCCAGCTCGGTCTGCGGCGTCTGCACCGCGTTCAGCGTCACCGTGTCGTTGGGCTGGTACTCGTCGGCCATGCCGCTCACCGACAGGCTGACCTCCGGCTCGCCGCCGGACAGCTCACCGACGACGAACGAGTAGTCGACCGGCCCGGTGCTGAGCGCGGTGCCGTTGGTGAGCGTCGCGTCGGCCTGGAACGTGAGTGTGTAGTCGCCGAGTGCACTGAACGCCCAGTTCGAGTGGGCGTGCGTGTGCACCGGCACGTCGATGGCGTCGGGGAGCCCGTCGTCGGAACGGAACTTGATGATCGGCCCACCGAACGCGTCCTGAGTGAACAGCGTGACCTTGCCCGGCCCCTCGACGTCGACCAGGCTCAGCCGGACCTTGTTTCCCGCGAACACTCCCGAGTCGAGCTCGGTGGTGTTCCAGCCCGGCCAGAGCAGCTCCGGGTCCTGCGTCAACGGCAGCAGCCAGACCTGCGAACCCGCCGGGCCGAGGAAGGCGAACCGGGAGTCGTTCGGCACCGACATCGCCGCCTGCGGCAGCACCTGGAACGTGACGTCCGCGGGATCCCGGACGACCACCGGGCTGCCCGTGTCGTCTCTGACTCTGAGGGACAGCTCACCGTCGGTGTAGTGCACGTCGACCGCGTCGGTGTGTCCCTTGGACAGCACCACCTTCTCAGCTGCGGAGGCCGCGGTGGGTGCCAGTACCGTGCCGGCGACCACCACCGCCGCGGCGATCAGGCCCGCGAGACCGCGAGCCCTCGATGTCGCATTCATACCTCCCCTTTCCACGCCACGCACGTCGCGCGTGGTGGTGTGTGTCTCTGGCCGGGTGCCCGCCGGCTCGGGCCGGCGACCCACGCCCGCCCGGTACGCGGCGGTCGTCACCAGGACGCCTTCCGGATGCCGGGCAGCTCGCCTCGCAGCGCCATCTCCCGGAACCGGACCCGGGACAGCCCGAAGCGGGTCAGCACGCCTCGTGGCCGGCCGTCGATGAGGTCCCGGCTGCGCAGCCGTGCCCGGCTCGAGTCGCGGGGCAGGCGGGCCAGCCGACGCACGGCGTCGTCGCGTACGGCCGGGTCGGTGTCCGGGTGGGCGATCGTCCGCTTCAACTCCGCACGGCGGTCGGCGTGCCGCGCCACCAGGTCCTCCCGGCGCGCCTGCCGGTTGCTCAAGCTCTTGCGGGCCATGTCAGCGCGCCTCGCGGAACTCGACGTGACGGCGCACGATCGGGTCGTACTTGCGCAGTACCAGGCGGTCCGGGTCGTTGCGACGGTTCTTGCGGGTCACGTACGTGTAGCCGGTGCCGGCGGTGCTGCGCATCCGCACGATCGGACGGACATCGGTCTGGCGGGCCATCAGAGCTTCACTCCCTTGCTGCGCAGCTCGGCGACGACCGCTTCGATGCCTTTGCGGTCGACGGTCTTGAGCGCTTTCGCGGTGAGGGTCAACCGCACCCAGCGCCGCTCCGACGGCAGCCAGTAGCGGTGGTTCTGCAGGTTCGGGTTCCACCGGCGACGGGTGCGCCGGTGCGAGTGGGACACGGCGTTGCCGAAGCTCGGCTTCGCGCCGGTGACGTCACAGCGTCGGGACACGACCAACTCCTCCACGATCAAGATCGACAATAACGACAACCGTTTTCGTTTTTATATCAGCCGTTCGGACACACCTTCACCAGGGGTCGTCCACCACCTCGACCGACACGGCCTCGTCGAGCCGGTACCCGACACCGCGCACCGTGGAGATCACCGGCAGGTCGGCGCCGAGCTTGACCCGCAGACGTCGCACGTGCACGTCGACGCTTCGGGCACCGGTGAACGGATGACCCCACACCCGATCGAGCAGCTGGGCGCGGGTGAAGACCCGCCGGGGATGATCTGCCAGATGCCGGAGCAGGTCGAACTCGCGCCGGGTGAGCGGGATCTCACGGCCGTCGCAGTAGACCGTCCGCGCGTACGGGACGACTCGCAACAGGTGCGTGCCTCGCGCCACCGGCCGCTCGGCACCACCGTCGACCTGGCGGGCGGCGAGGCGCCCCACCAGCCGCAGCAGTCGAGCCGCGTCGGCGTCGAGCGACCCCGCGACCGGCAACCGGATGGTCACCACCATGCCACCGTCGTCTTCCACCGACACCCCCACCCACTCGTCGCCGATCACGTGCATATAATGACAACCGTTTTCAGTTCGTGTCGAGAGGATTGTGATGTCGACGTCACCGCTCGCACCCGCCGAACCCGGCGCTCCGGCGGCCGACACCCGCCCGTCGCTGACCGTGCTCAGCGGCTTCTGGCCGTCCGCGACGTACGCCGTCGCCCGAACGCTGCTGGCGGCGGATCCGGCGCTGCTGCTGATCCGGCACGATCTCAGCGACCTCGCCGCCGGCACCGTGCACCGGATAGTGCGCGACGGTGCCGGCGTGCTCGAGGACGAGCGGATCACCCTGGCCCACGGCTGTGTCTCCTGCACCCTGCGCGAGGACGTACTGCCCACCCTCGCCCGGCTGGCCCGCACCCAGCCGCACCGCGACCTGCTGCTGATGCTGCCCGAGGTCGTCGAACCGGAGGCGGTCGCCGCTGTCTGTGCGCACTGCCTGATCGACGGTGCCCCGATCACCGACCTGATCCGGGTCGACTCCTACGTCACCGTGGTCGACGCCGAGCACCTGCTCGACGGCCTGGCCAGCACCGACGACCTGAAGAGCCTGGGCATCGCGGCTGCCGAGAACGACGACCGGGCACTGGCCGACGTCGTCGTCCGTCAGATCGAGTACGCCGACACCATCGTCCTGTGGGGAGAGTCCCGCGAGGGTGCGTACGACACCAGCCGTCTTTCCGTACTGCTCGAACGGATGGCGCCGTGGGCGACGCAGGTCCGGGTCCACGGAGACCTCGTCGACGCCGGTACGTTGACCGGGCAGCTCCGCCACACCCACCGGCACCGGCCGGAAACCCCCGGAATCTTCGCGCGCGGCCTGCAGGGTTACACGCTCGGCGCGCACGAGCCGGAGTCCGACTGCGGAGTCGTCTCCGCCGTCTTCCGCGCCCGCCGACCGTTCCACCCGCAACGCCTGCACGATGTGCTCGAAGAGGTCAACGCCGAGATCGTCCGCTCGCGTGGGCACGTCTGGCTGGCCAGCCAACCCGACACCGCGATCGCCTGGGAGTTCGCTGGCGGCGGCCTCGCCATGGGCTCCCTCGGACACTGGCTGGTGAGCCTGCCCGAGGACCGTTGGGAGTACGTCGAGGACCAGCGCCGCCTCGCCGCTGCCCTCGACTGGGACCCGTACTACGGCGACCGGCATCAACACCTGGTTTTCATCGGCCTCGACATCGACTCCGTCGACCTGCACCGCACCCTCGCCGGCTGCCTGCTCACCGACGCCGAACTCGCCGACGGTGAGGAGACCTGGCGCACCTACCACGACCCGTTCGCCGGCTGCTTCCCCCTCGGGGCGGAGGAGCTGGAAGACACCGCAACCGACACCGAAGGAGTACGACCCGCATGAAGCCCGGCATCCACCCCGAGTACCGTCCCGTCGTCTACCGCGACAAGGACGCCGATTTCGCCTTCCTCACCCGCTCCACCGCCACCAGCGACCAGACCGTCGAATGGACCGACGGCAACACCTACCCCGTCATCGACGTGCAGATCTCCTCGGCCAGCCACCCCTTCTGGACCGGTAAGCAACGGCTGCTCGACACCGCCGGCCGGGTCGAGAAGTTCCGCCAGAAGTACGCCCGCAACGGATCACCGCAGTCCCGATGACCGAGGCTCGCATCGGCTGGGCGGCCCCCGAACGCCGCCTCGTCGACGCCGCCACGGCCGACCGGGCCTGGTACCGGGTCGCCGCCCGCGAGCTGGCCGCAACCGGCGACCGGCTCGCGGGCGGCGTCGGCTGCGGCGCCGTCGATCCGCAAACCTGGGACCGACTACCCGAACGGAGCGATCCTGTCTGGCTCGGCGACCGCCGCGACGTGCTCCTTCGCGAAGCGCGCGGTGTCCACGCCGGCCGGCGCGGGTGACCGGCCATGACCGAGACCGTGCCCTCCGCCGACGCACGACTCAGGGCCACCGGCGTACGCACCACCCGGCAACGGCAGGCCATCCTCGCCGTGCTGACCGGCCGCACCCACCCGATGACCGCCCAGGCGGTCCACGGTGCTTTGACCGATGCCGGTCACCGGATCGGGCTGAGCACCGTGTACCGCGCGCTGCACCGGCTCGCCGAGGTCGGACTGCTGCACTCCTTCGAGGTGGGCGGCGAGCGCGCCTACCGACGCTGCCCGGACACCCCGCACCAACACCTGCTCTGCGATGACTGCGGCCTGATCACCGAGTGCCCGCCACACCTGGTGGAGGCATGGCTCACCGAGCTACGGACGTCGACCGGCTTCACCCCGCACGCGGACCGGATCGACCTGCACGGACACTGCGCCGATTGCACCGACGCCCCGGCACCGTAGCGACCGGACGACACCCTGCCCCGAGCGGGGTGGTCACTGGTCGGCGCAGGCGGCGCAGGTACCCAAGATCTCCAAGGTGTGGTTGACGTCGGTGAACCCGTGCTGGCTGGCCGTGCGGCGGGCCCACGACTCGACGGCTGGGCCGGTGATCTCGACAGTGCGACCACAGTCCCGGCACACCAGATGATGATGGTGGGTGCGGCTGCACCGGCGGAACAGCTGCTCGCCGGTGGGTAGGCGCAGGATGTCCACCTCACCGGCGTCCGCCAGCGCCTGCAGCGTGCGGTAGACCGTGGTGAGACCCACCGCGGCGCCGCCCTCGCGGAGCTCCGCGTGCAGGCGTTGCGCGCTGCGGAACTCGTCCGAGCGGGCGAGCAGCTCGATCACCTCCGCCCGCTGGCGGGTGTTGCGGACGGCACCGGGAATCGGATTCGTCCCCATCGGCTGTCACCTCCTCTTCACTCCACCCGGGCCGGGTGTTGCGAGTACGCGACGGAGATGGTAGCCGACAGGGTGGTCGAGCACGGCGCACACGCAGGTCAACCGGCGGGCACGTTCAGGTCAGGGCCGGCTCGGCGTGGTCGTGTTCGTGCACATCCCCCAGGTCCCACTCGGGGAACGGGTCGGGCAGGGCCCGCCACGCCGCCTCCCCGGCGGCGACCTCCGGGTCGGTGAGCAGGCAGGCGGTCAGCGCGGACCGTAGCCCGTCGCCGTCCAGACCGACGCCGATGAAGACCAGTTCCTGCTGGCGGTCACCGAAGACCGGATGCCAGCGGGACTCCAGTTCCGCCCGCTCGCCGGGATCCTCCGGCCACTGTCCCGACACCGCGATCGGTACGCCGGCCGGGTCACACCGCCCGGACGGCCCGGCCTGGGACCAGAGCGCCATCGCGTCCGGGCGGCTGGCCAGCCACAGGAACCCCTTCGACCGCACCACACCGAAGGCGTCCAGGCCGCCGACGAGCAACTCCCACAGGCGCTGCGGTTGGAACGGCCGGTGGTCGCGGAACACGATGCTGGAGATGCCGTACTCCTCGGTCTCCGGCACGTGCTCGCCGTTGAGCTCGGCCACCCAACCCGGCGCGGTCTCCGCTCGATCCAGGTCGAACCGACCCGTGTTCACGATCGTCGCCGTCGGCACCGCACCGTGCACGGCCCGGACCTGCCGGGCCGCCGGGTTCAGCCGGGTCAGCAGCGCCTCCAGGACCGTCAGGTCCTCCGGGGACACCAGATCGGTCTTGTTGACCACCAGCACGTCGGCGAATTCGATCTGGTCGACCAACAGGTCGGCGATGCTGCGATCGTCCCCCTCGTACGCGGCCAGGCCACGCGCCTCCAGCGTCTCCCCCGCCTCGATCCGGGCCAGCAGACCCGCCGCGTCGACCACCGTCACCGTCGTGTCCAGTCGGGCCAGATCGTCCAGGATCTGCCCACCCTCCACCCCGAAGGCGAACGTCGCGGCCACGGGCATCGGCTCGGAGATCCCGCTGGACTCGATCAGCAGATAGTCGAACCGACCCAGCCGCGCCAGCCGCGCCACCTCGTCGAGCAGGTCGTCGCGCAACGTGCAGCAGATGCAGCCGTTGGTCAGCTCGACCAGTCGTTCCTCGGTCCGCGAGAGCGCCCCGCCGTCACGGACCAATGCGGCATCGATGTTGATCTCGCTCATGTCGTTGACGATCACCGCCACGCGCAACCCGTCCCGATTGGCCAGGACATGGTTGAGCAGGCTGGTCTTGCCGGCACCGAGGAACCCGGACAGGACCGTCACCGGCAGCCGTTCAGTCATGGTCGACCCACCCCCGACGCCCCCGATCGGGCCACGTCACCTTCCGCTGCACAACGGCCATCGGTTCCCCTTCTCCGCGTGGTCACCCGACAGACTACCGGTATCGGTTTTCGTTTTCATGTGGTGCCCGGGACTCCCACACCGGACACCCGCGGCGTGTCCGGCACGTCGCGGACACCGACCCCACTGGCCATCCGGCAGCCGACCCGGGCCGAAAGCTCGCAGCACACCCGGACGGCGCGACGAGGCCAGGCCGGAGCCGGGCTCCGACGATTCAACCGACCTGCGCGGGGAACTCCACCATCTTGGCGCCGTCGATCACCAGCCGGCCGCCGCCACAACCCGGACCTCGAACCGCGCGACGACCGGACCGAACAAATGCGCAACTACGCATGTATTCTCGACCGAGAGCGAGTCACCGAGGAGGAGGACGACATGAGCACGGGCACCATCCACCCGACCCATCACGCCGAACACCACCACACACACGGCCCCGAGTGCGGGCACACGGGCGTGCGGCATCTCGGGCACGTCGACTTCATGCACGACGGACACCTGCACCACGCCCACGACGGGCACTACGACGAGTGCAGCGTCGAGGGGCACAGCCCTGCCGAGGAGCACGAACACCGGCACGCCGACGGCTGCGGGCACGTGTCCTTGCCACACGACGGCCACACCGACTACCTGCACGACGGGCACGTGCACCACGCCCACGACGATCACTACGACGAGTGCGCGTCGAGCGAGCACGTGATCGCCGAAGAACACGACCACGTTCACGGGGACGGATGCGGCCACTCTCCCGTGCTGCACGGCGACCACCTGGACTACGTCCACCACGGCCATCGGCACGCCGCACACGGCGGCCACTACGACGAGCACTGAACCGGCTCCGACGACCTCGCGCCAGACAACTCGGATCGCGGCACCGGGCACAGCTCGACATCCGGTCACCGGCGGTGGAGGCGAATTCCGCCTCCACCGCCGGTCGCGTTGGCGACCCTCCGCCAGTGTCGGTAATGATTATCATCTGACATCGCGGCCACGATCCAGACGACGACGCGGCCCAGGACGACGCGACGAGAGGTACGGATGAACAGCGACGATTACCACGAGTCGGGTGAGTTTCTCGACCTGTTCAGTCTCGACGCGTGGCAGGCGCTGCGTGATCCCGTACGGGCCGCGCTGGAAGGCGCCGCACCACAGGCAGGCTCGATCGTGGACCTCGGAGCGGGCAGCGGACTCAGCAGCCTGCTCATCGCCGAGGTGCTGCCGGACGCGCGGATCGTGGCGGTCGAGCCGTCGGCCGTCCAGCGCGCAGCCCTGCTCTGCCGGCTCGGCGCCGACCCGGGGCTGCGGGAGCGGGTCACCGTGGTGGCCGCCGGCGCACAGGACGCCCCCCTGCCGGACCGGATCGGCGGTGCGCTCGCGATGAACATGATCGGGCATCTGGCACCGGACGCCCGCCGCGAGTTGTGGGGGCGGCTACGCGACCGACTCGCCGACGGGGCACCCCTGGTGGTCAACGCGCAGCCGCCGGCAGTGCCGATGGAGATCCCGGAGGCGGAGTTCGTCAGGGTGCGGGTGGGCACCCACACGTATGTGGGCAGCGGAGCGGCCGAGCCGGACGGGCCCGGCGCCCTCAGGTGGCGGATGCGTTACCGGGTGCTCGACCACAGCGACCAACTGGTGCGCGAGGTGACGGCAGCGTACCGATGGTTCGTCGTGTCACCGGAAGCGATCGTCGCCGAACTGACCGAGGCCGGTCTCCACGCGGTCACCGGCCCACTCGACGTGGTGCGGGCGGTGGTCCGCTGACCCGGAAAACCGGACGCGGCTCACGAGCATGTCGCGGTACCGCCCCGGCACCCGGCTCAGCTCGGCGTGGGTACCGCATTGCACCAGACGCCCCCGGTCGAGGACCAGAATCTGGTCCGCACCGATGATCGTGTCGAGGTGGTGTGCGATAACGACGACGTGTCCCTGGGTGGCCAGCCGACGGGCGGCGTCGAGCACCACCTCGCTGTTCGCGGGGTCCAGGGCGGAGGTGGCCTCGTCGAGAAGCGTCAGCCTGGCTCGTTTGAGCAGCGCCCGGGCGACACAGATCCGTTGGCGTTGCCCGCCGGAGAGATGACTTCCGCCAGGTCCGACCAGATGGTCGAGTCCACCGGGGAGAGCCGCGACCGTCGCCTCCAGACCGGCCTCTCGGACGACCTCGGCGATCTCGTCAGCGGTCGCCTCCGGTCGGGCGGTGCGGATGTTCTCGGCGATGGTGGTGTCGAGCAGGTAGTCGTCCTGCAGGACGGTCGCCAGGTGCGCGTAGAACTGGTCCGCAGGCAGCGTGCGCAGATCGCGCCCGTCGATCTCGATACTCCCGGCAGTGGGGTCCCAGAACCGGGCCAGCAGCCGGGTGATCGTGGTCTTACCCGAGCCGGACGGACCGACGAGTGCGGTCAGGCCACGGTCGGGAAGCGTGAACGACACACCGTCGAGGACGGGGATCCCACCGGCGGGGTCTGCGCTGCCGTAGCTGAACCCGATGTTCCGAACCGTGACCCCGGACCGCACCACCGGGTCGCCGGGGGCTGTCTTGTCCGACGGTTGCAGGGTCGGCAGCGGCCGTGAGTCGAGCACGTCGACGATCCGGGCGAGTGTGGCGTGCTGTAGGCGCAGCCCGGCGGCGAGCTCGGCACCGGTCGATCCGACCGCGGCCAGGCGGGCGGCAACGACGAGGACACCGACCAGGACGCCGACGGTGAGCGAAGCGTCCGCTATCCAGGCCACGCCGAGCCCGGCGAGGGCGGCGAAGAGCGCGTTCACCGTGACACCGAACAGCAACAGACCGGGCAGGACGATACCGGCCGACCGCCGGGACGCCTCGGCCGCGTGGTCGAGGGCCCGGCTCAGGTCGTCGGTGTCGCCGGGGCGCTGGTCGGTGCGGATCACCGGCTGTCTGCCGGCGTATTCGAGAATGCGGTTGGTGGCCGCGACCTGGACGGCGTGCCGTCGCGCGTCCACGGACCGGGCGAGCCGGCCGCTGAGCCGACTGCACCACCAGCCCGCAGCGGTGGCGACAAGGACTGCGAGCCCGTACCGCCAGTCGAGCACCCACAACGTGAGCGCTGCGGCGGGCGGGGTGACTACAGCGGTGATCGTTGGACGCAGCAGCAGGGCCGGGTACGACATCAGCTGCGGCACGCCGGTGGTGGCCAAGTCGATGATCCTGGCTTGCCGGGTCGAGGTGAACCAGCCGAGTGGCAGCTGTGCGAGGTGTTCCCCCAGGCCCACGTGCAGGGCCCGCGCGGTTTCCCTACCCACTCGGAAGGCGGTCACCTGTGCGATCCATTGGACCCCGCCGTAAGCGATCGCGGTGGCCAGAAGTGCGGTCAACCAGGGCATGCCGGCCGAGCCCGCGTCAAGAAATGTCGCGATGTTGATTCCGGCGAGCCCGAGAGTGACGCCCTGCAGTATGGCGGCTGCGGTCAGCCAACCGGTGAGCACGGCCAACTGTCGGGCGTGTGGCCGCGGAAGGACGCGGAACAGGGTGCGGAGCATCAGCGGTTTCCCCCTGCGGCGGGTACGGTTTCGGCGTCGGCCAGCGCCCGGTAGGCAGGGCAGGTGGCGCGGAGTTCGGCGGGCGTGCCGTCACCGACGAGGCGGCCGTGTTCGAGGACCAGGACCCGGTCGGCCCGGTCGGCTACGTCGACCTGATGGGTGACCAGCAGGACGGCGCGGCGGGTCGCCTCCGCCTCGATCGACATCAGCAGCGTCGCGCGGGTGGTGGCGTCGACGGCTGAGAGGGCCTCGTCGAGGACGAGTAGGCGGGGTTCGCGCAGCAGCGCGCGGGCCAGGCAGACGCGTTGGCGCTGACCACCGGAGAGCTCGGTGTCGACACCGAGGACGGTGTCGTAGCCATTCGGTAGTGCGGCGATCTCCTCGTGGATCGCGGCGGCGCGGGTGGCTCGGACGAGGTCCTCGTCGCGGACGGGGCGCCCGCCGGTGAGGTTGTCACGCACGCTCGCCTGGCGCACGCCGGTGTCCTGGAAGACGAAACTGGTGTGGTCGTAGAGCGCACTCTCGGTGAGCTCCCGTATGTCGGTGTCTCCGATCAGCACCTGGCCAGAGGTGGGTTCGGCGAAGCGGGCGAGCAACGACACGAGTGTGCTCTTCCCGCTGCCGGAGGCGCCGACCAGCGCAACGACTCCGACGGCGGGCAGGGCGACCGAGATGTCGTCGAGCGCGATCCGGCCGGCGTCGTACCGATGGGTGACCCGTGCCAGGCGGACGGTGCCGGTCGGTGCCTGCGTGCAGGATCCGAACCGGAGCACCGGCTGGTCGAGAAATTCGCGGATCGACGCGAGCGCGGAAAGGCCGGTACGGATCGCCTGTAGACGGGGCCCCGCGACAGCGACCGGGGCGCTGATCGCCGGCCCCAGCACGACACCGGCGACCAACGCGGTCGGCGTCAACCAGCCTGCACCGGCGGCGAGCACACCGATCGTGGTGAGGCACGCCACGGTCAGGCCGGGGGTGACGACGAGCCAGGACGCCGTCGTGACTGCGGTGGTGCCGGACGACCAGGCCCGGAAGAAGTCGTGGAAGCCGGTCACCGCCACCAGGAACCGGGTCCGGGCGCCGCCGGCTCCACCGTAGACCTTCGCGACCGGGAGGCCGCGTACGAAGTCGACGACGGCGGCGTTGATCCGACGTTGCGCGGCGGCGTACTCGGCGAACTGGGCACCCGACCCACGCATCGCCCGGGCGTAGAAGCCGACACCGAGTGCGAGCGGCACCAGGCTGCACACTGCGAGTCGCCAGTCGAACACGGTGAGCGCTACGAACCCGGCGACCGGTGTCACCACGAGCGCGACCGCGTCGAGCAGCGTGTGGGCGATGAGATAGTGCAGGGCCCCGGTGTCATCCTGCACGACCTTCTTGATCCTTGCGGTGCCCTGCCCGGCCACCGCCGGGACCGGGGCTCCGCGGATCGTCGCTACCAGACGATGCTGCAGATGTCGACTGAGATCCGCATCGGCGCGGTGGGTGATCCAGGTCGCCGCGGCGGCGGCGAGCGCCGCACCGATGGTTCCGGTGACCGCGGAGACGACGACCACCCTACCGGGGAGATCGTTACCGGACATCCAGGCGCCGGCGAACCGCGCCAGTGCCAGCAGCGGGAGAAGGCTGAGGATGCTGGCGGCCGCCTGGAGGGCGGCGGCCAGCGCGAGCGGGCCCACGATGGGTCGAAGCAGGCCGAATGGCGTCATCGGAGCTGTCCTTCGCGGTGGATGAAGGCGCGGTCAGTTATGTTTACTACGTATACCGCACAGATGGAAACGATTGTCGACGCAGGTTTCTTGAGAAGGGGTGGGTCACCGTTGACGTTGAGCCAGGACTCCATCGTCGCCGCCGCCATCGACATCACCCGCGGTGGCGGCCTGTCCGCCGTGACCATGCGGGCCATCGCGACCCGGCTCGACGTCACCGCGATGGCCCTCTACCGCCACGTCGTCGATCGCGAGGAACTGGTCCGCCTCGTCGCCGACCGGATCGGTCGACTCGTGTGCCCGCAGTTGCCGCCCGACGCACCGTGGGATGAACGCGCCCGAGCCTGGTCGACGGCACAGCGCGATACGCTCCGACAGTACCCGGGCGTAGCGGCGTGGCTGATCGACAACGGACCGGCCGGACCGGCGGCCTACGACCTGCTCGAGATGCTCGTCGCAATCCTCGCCGAGGCCGGGTTCGACGATGCCACGGTCGCCCGGGGCGCCACCGCGATCATGAGCTGGACGTTCACCCGGGTGGCGATCGAGGACGCCGCAGACGTCCGCACCCGCCGTCGGGCCCCCGACCGGACTGGGGCCTTCCTCGACGGCCTGTCCAGCATCGACGCCACCTCACACCCGGCGACCAGCCGGGTGGGGCGGGACCTTCTCAGCCTGCCGTTCTCGGAGTCCTTCCAGGCCGGCCTCGACCTCATCCTCAGCGGACTCGGATCGAGGCGACCGAAAGTACATCCTTTGCTGAATACATGATTGCGTGTACTGTCCACGGTCGTGGAGACGCTCACCTACAGCCAGGTGCTGGCCCGATTCGGCCACGCCCTGTCCGACCCGCTTCGCGCCCGACTCCTGCTCGCCCTGCGTGAGGGGCCGGGCTATCCAGCTGATCTGGCCGACCTGCTCGACACCAGCCGACAGAACCTGTCGAACCATCTGGCGTGCCTACGCGGCTGCGGCCTGGTCGTCGCGGTACCCGAAGGCCGGCGCACCCGCTACGAACTGACCGATGGACGCCTCACCCACGCCCTCAGCGACCTGCTCGGCCTGGTCCTCGCTGTCGACCCCGCCGCCTGCACGACCCAGACGGAAGACGGCTGCTGCTGATGAGCCTGACACCGGTCCAGTCCCAGCCCACAGCGGCGCGGCGCGCGGTGCTCGCCCGTCGGGTACGGCTGCTGGTCGCCGCCACCATCACCTACAACGTCATCGAGGGCATCGTGGCGATCACCGCCGGCACGGTCGCCTCGTCGACCGCGCTCATCGGTTTCGGCCTCGACTCCTTCATCGAGGTGGCATCCGCAGCCGCCGTCGCCTGGCAGTTCGCCGGCCGCGACCCGGAGGCACGGGAGAAGTTGGCCCTCCGCGTCATCGCGATCTCCTTCTTCGCCCTCGCCGCCTACGTGAGCGTCGAGGCGGTCCGGTCGCTACTGGGCGGCGCCGACGCCGAGCACTCCACGATCGGTCTCGTACTTGCGGGCCTGTCCGTGCTCATCATGCCCGTACTGTCCTTGGCTCAACGCCGCGCCGGGCGCGAACTCGGCTCCCGCTCCGCGGTGGCCGACTCGCGACAGACCCTCCTGTGCACCTACCTGTCCGCGGTGCTGCTCGTCGGGCTGGCGGTGAACAGCCTGTTCGGCTGGTCCTGGGCAGACCCGGTCGCCGCGCTGTTCATCGCCGTCGTCGCGGTCAAGGAAGGCCGCGAAGCCTGGCGCGGTGACACCTGCTGCACGATACCCGTCACCCCCGACACGACCACCGGGAACGATCCGGGCACCGGGAACAGTGCAGGCACCGGCAACGACGCGAGCTCCGGCTGCGGTTGCAAGCGTGGCGGCTCCTGCTGCGGCGAGGTCGAGATGACCGTACGGCGCACCCTGCGGTCGGACGCCGACCAGGATCGCCACAGCTGCACGCCGACCGGTGTGCCGGACCGAAGGCATCACCACTGACGGAATCAAGGCATCACCACTGACGGAACGAGGACGTCACCACGTTCGCGGGTGACGTCCTCGTCCAGCAGCGGGGTCGACGCCGGTCCGGGCCACCGGCACGCCGGCGTGGGTCTCACTCCTTGTGGTGATCCAGTCGAACGGCGCGCAGCACGACATCGTCGACGTGGTGGGTGCTGATCGCCCCCGCAGGACGTGGGCGGGTCTCGTTCACCTCGACGCGCCAGTCACCGGAAGCTGTGATCAAGGCGGCGATCTCGTCGATACCGACGTACGCCTCCGGGTCGTACATGCGGGTCTGCTCGCCCGGGTCGAACGGCTGCCGCAGCCAGCTCAGGTCGTGGCCGACGACGAGCAGTGTCCCGCCGACGGCCACGGCGTCGAGCAGGTTGCGCAGTCCGCGCTGCTCCGGAGTGCGTTGGAACGACCCGTACTGCAGGGAAACGAGATCGTAGGTCTCACCTGCGTACGCGGCGGGGTCGTTGGCGTCGCGGAGCAGCGTACGCACGTCGAGCCCGCGACGTTCCGCCTCGGCCCGGACACGGTCGAGCGCCCTGCCCGAGACGTCGGACGCGGTCACCTGCCAGCCTCGCTCGGCCAGCCAGATCGCGTCGGCTCCTTCACCCGCGCCGACGTCGAGCGCCCGTCCGGGGGGCAGGTCCGCCACCTCCGCCACGAGCGTGCCGTTCGGGTTGGCACTCCACACGCGTTCCTGGTCGCCGTAGCGGCTGTCCCACTCGATCGCGACGCCGGAGGGACGGACGCCCGCCCTGATGTCCTCGGCAGCAAGGCTGAAAGCGATCTGGGCACCGATCCAGCTGCCGTTCGCCGCAGCCTGCAGGACCTGGGCGCTCGGATCCGTCAGGTTCCCGGCTGCGAAGACGTCCGCCACGCTGGTACGCCCGGTGTGGTCCACCGCGACGAACTCCCCGAGCCCGCTGGGGTGGGCCGTGGTGTCGATGCCGAGCCCGGCGAGCATCTCGATCCTGGGGCGGAACCGGGACCCGGTGAGGATCGCATCCGCCGGCAGCTTGCTTCCGTCGGCGAGTTCGACGACGAGTGACCCCTCGGTGTCGGCGGCGGCTACCCGGCGCACCGCGGCCTCGACCACCGGAACCCCGGAGGCGACGAGGGTCTGTGTCACAGCCGGATCGATCCCCGTCGCGTCGTGCAGCACCACGGTCAGCCGGTCGGTCAGATGTCGCATCAGCTGGGTGGGGTGCAGTCCCATCGCCGTCGTGACGATCTGCACGACGCGCAGGTCACGAACCTCCCAACCATGACAGAACGGGCAGTTGAACACCTGGTGGCCCCAGTGCGCGGCGAGGCCCTCGATGTCGGGTAGCTCGTCGACGATGCCGGTCGCGACAAGCAACCGGCGGGCGACGAGGCCGTGGCCGCCCGTGAGGGCGAGATGAAATCCGTCGTCCTCGTCGCGTACCGCCAGCACCCGGCCGGTCAGGACGTTGCCGCCGTAGCTGCGGACCTCCTCGCGCCCGATGCTGAGCATCGACTCTGGCGGGGTGCCCTCGCGTCCGAGGTAGCTGTGCATGTGCGTGGCCGGCGCGTTCCGCGGCGTGCCGTCGTCGACCACGATGACCGACCGTCGCTGCCGAGCGAGCTGAAGCGCGGCTGCCAGTCCGGCAGCCGAGCCGCCGATGACTGCGACGTCGCATCTGCGGACGATGCTCGGGTGCGGTGTGGGTTCGGCAGTGCCGTGGGCGTGGTCGGTCATGGGTCAACCGTAGGAGGGTCTGGCAGCATCTGAAAGGTGCCTTGCAGCATTCGCAAGCCGCCGTCATGCTGGGAAGATGAACGACCGCAGTGCAGTGGAACGGCTGGCGCGTACCCGGCTGCGCAGCATCCGCACCACGCTCGGCTACTCACTTGACGAACTCGCCGAACGCACCAACCTCAGCCCGTCGACGATCAGCCGGGTCGAGACGGGTAAACGCACGCTCAGCCTCGACGTGCTCGTGCCGCTGGCCGAGGCGTTACAGGTCAGCCTCGACGTCCTGTTCGAGGCGACCAGTGACGAGGACGTGGTGATCCGCCCCGTGCAGCACCGTTCCGGTTCGCGCACCACCTGGCCGCTGAGCCGCGTCGATGGGCGCACCATGGCGGTGAAGCTCCGGTTGGAACCCACGGCGACGATGCCGGCTCAGCGGGTCCATCCCGGGTACGACTGGTTCCTGGTGCTCGAAGGCAGGGTGCTGCTGTGGCTCGGCGAACGGCAGATCGAGATCGAGAAGGGCGAGGCAGCCGAATTCTCCACGATGACGCCGCACTCGATGACGGCGCTCGACGCGCCGGCCGAGCTGATCATGTTCTTCGACCGCGAGGGCCAGCGGGCACACCTGCACCAGTGACCGGAGGGTGTCCGGGACACGTCGGCCCGGCACGGCCGGGGGGGGGGGGGCGACCCGACCGTCGCTCGACGGCTGTGCAGCCACCGCGACCACACCCGGCGGACCGGCTGGGTCGAGTGGCTGCACAGCACCGGAGGAACGAGAAGAACGGCCGGGCGGCGCGCCCGGACCGTCGCACCCGGCGGTCGCCGAGGTCACACCGTGCCGAAGAAGCTCCTGAGGGCCGGCACCCGGCGGATCAGGAGCTGGTCCAACGCGAGAATCACCAGCAGCGACAGGCCGAACAGGGGCAGGAACACGCCGAGGACCGCCATCGAGCCGAGCAGGAGCCAGTTTCCCCAGATCGGGAGTTTCGCGCGGGGCGCGGCCAGCCCGGAGGCAGTCCCCCGACGTGTCCACCACATCATCGGCCCGGTCACACACATGAAGATCACCGCGAGGCAGAACAGGGTGGACAGGATCTCGTTCACGACGCCGAGACGCCGCCCCTCGTGCAGGGCGATGCCGTGGGACACGACCTTGGCCATGGCGCTGTAGTCGGCGTAGCTGTACTGGCCGACCTTCTCGCCGCTGTACTGGTCGACGTGGACCGTCGTCTCCTGGGTGACGTCGGACTCGGCGGGGTTGCCGACGTTGTACCACTGGCTGCTCATCACGCTGAACACGCCCTTGTCACCCTCGGGATACAGGATCAGGTACGGCCCGGGAGCGCCCTGTGCCTGCGCCGTGGCGACGGCCGCGTCGATCGAGATCGGCGTACCAGCGCCGGTACTGGTGCCCTGGGGGGCGTTTCCGGAGGCCCATCCGGCGGGCGCCGACTGGCCGTCGCTGTTCTCGATCTGCTGACGGATGGTGGACTCGGCGCCGGGATCCTCGCCCCAGAAGGAGATGTTGCCTTTCGCGGCGAGTTCTGACGCCTTGGCGCCCCAGAAACCCGTCCACGGCAGGCCGGAGATGACGAGCAGCAGAATGCCGAGACCGACCGGGAGCCCGACGATGGCATGCCAGCTGCGGACCCGGGCGCCGCGTTTACCCTTGCCCAGGGCGCCGCTACGGGCCTTGCGGCCAAGGAAGAAGATGATGAACCCGGTGATCGTCAACACGATCCCCCAGGAGGCGCCGAGCTCGACGATCCGGTCACCGAGGCCGCCGTCGCCGATGAGCAGGTCACCGTGGATGCGCTCCGCCCAGGTGGAGACGAGTTGGTCCTGGCTGAGCGAGCCGGTCACCTCGGAGGTGTAGGGGTTCACGTAGACGTTCGTGGTGCTGCCATCCGGTAGGGCTGCGACGAACAGGGTGGCACGATCGCCGACACCGTCCTGAACGGACAGGATCGACCGATCCGGGAACTCGGTACGCACCGCCGCTTCCTGGGCGGACAACGCGGCCCGCTGGGCACCATCGACCACGGAGACCTTCAGCACGCCGGGATGCGTGAGGGAGTCCACGTCGTCGCGGAACATGTAGATCATGCCGGTGACGGACAGGGCGAAGAGCACCGGAATGACGATGATCGACCCGTAGAAGTGCCAGCGCCAGAACGCGGCGAACCAGTTCGTTCTCCGGACCTTCGCGGCGGGCGGCGGCGAATCCGCAGGAGGTGGAGCTTCGGTTTCTGTGACGGTCATCGAGATGGGCCCTTTCAGGGGTTGCCGGTCGCCCGGGTCACATGGTCTAAGTTGTAGTCGTGCTAGAGGCCCCGTGGGTTCCCGCATTGACGGTCGTCTTTTTGGCGACCGGTGTCGTATGCGTGGCCGATCTCGTCGTACGCCGGCGGGCGGTCTCCCGCGACCAGCCCTTCTCCGACGAGGAACTGATCGGCATCAACCACGGCGTGATGAGCGCGGCGATGATCCTGATGGCCTGGGTGATGGTGGAGGGTGCGGTCGCCTGGGCACAGATCGCGGTCTTCGCGATCCTCGCCCTCGCGCTGCTGCCCGCCTACCGACGCACCCGGCACGCAGCGGACCGGACCGACCTGATCAGTCACGCCGGGATGGACGTGGCGATGATCTGGATGCTCGCGGCCATGCCCACGCTCATGTCCGAACTCGGAACCGGCGGCGCAGGCGCCGGGCACTCGCACGGTGGCGGCAGCTCCGGCGGGGCGCCCATGCCCACACCAGCATGGGCGGACACGGTCAACATCGTCTTCGTGGCCCTCGCCGTCGCCACCGCGTTGTGGTGGCTGTACCGCAGCACGACGAGTTCCCGTCACCGGGTTCACTCCCTGAGCTACTCCGTCATGGCCGCCGGCATGGCAACGATGCTGCTGCTCATGAACGTGTGAGGAGCCGCACGGACGTCGTCGCGGTGCCGTCGGTACCCCTTCACTGCAGGAAAGCCGGTGATCGCAAGCCCACCTCGACCCCTGGCGGCGATCCGGTCCGCGCTCGTGGAGGTGTCGGTCAACGTCCACGAGCCTGCCCGGCTCCTGACCGCCCCGGGGACGTGACAGGACGCCGGTCCAGCCCGAAGCGCGACACCGGCAGGACGGGTCGGCGCTGACCGCCGCTGAGCAGGCCGCCGAGTGTTTCGCCAGCCGGGTGAGGATCTCGACCTGTGCCGGACGATGGTTGCGGCCGGCACTCTGCTGGCCGATGCCGGCAGCACCGACGAGGCCCGCGGTTGGCTCGGACGGGCCGCCGCACTCGCCGACCAGTGCGGTTCCGGGCGCCTCGCCGACCGGGTACGCCGGCAGCAGAGCCGACTCACACCGTCGGTCGGGTGCTGCGTGCGCAGGCTGTGGATGTGGTGGACGGCAAGGGCAGTTCAGCACAGCGCCCTCGTGAACGACGACCCGAGTTGGTGGCTGACAGCAGTCGGGCGCGGACTGCGACGAGGACGGGGCTGGCTGGACGAACCCAGTGACCTGCACCTCGGACGTCTATCGGCAACGATTGTCATTTGCTACGGTCGGCGACCGAAGGAGGAACTGATCATGACCACAACGCGTTCCCGCTTTCGGCTCCGTCGCCCACCCACCCGTCTGGTCGCCGCGACCCTCGCCACGGCCCTGGCCGCCACCGCAGCCGCCTTCCTACTGCCCACGAGCCAGGCCTCGGCCACCCCAGGCCCAGCCCCCGAACCGCACGACTACCGGATCCTCCAGGACGTCCACACCGACGCGATATCGACCTTCTTCGACGACGACGTCCTGACCCTGGGCACCAAGGCGGACGTGGCGGAAGGCAACGGGACCCGGTTCGCCCCCGACAAAGTCTGGTTCCACATCGACACCGACTCGGCACAGACGCTGCCCGACGGCTTCGGCTTCATCGCCGACCAGGGTGCCCAGGTCTGGATCGCCCCGGAGTCCAACCCCGGCGGCGATCAGTTGTGGCCCGGCTTCTCCACCGAGTCGGTACCATCGGGAGCCATCGACGGCAATCAGACCCGGTTCACCCTGAGCGGCTTCTCCGGCCCCGGCGACCTCGAACTGTTCAAGACGGGAGCGTTCGGCAACCCGACCCGCCTGTGGTCCTCCGACGAGGACCACAAGGAGTTCACCGTCGGCCGCACGCACATGCACGCCAACTGGGCGTTCACGGCGCCGGGGATCTACCGGCTCACCGTCACCGCGACCGCCGCCGTCGACGCCGTGCCGATGACGGACACCGCCACCTACACCTTCGTGGTCGGCGAGCTTCCCACCGCCGTCGCCACCACCACCACGGTCGAGGTGTCGGCCACCGATCTGACGGTCGGCGCGCCGGTCACCCTCACCGGCAAGGTGACGCCCACAGACGTCGACGGATTCCTGGAGTTCCACAACGGCACCACCGTGCTCGGGCACGCCGCGGTCCAATCCGGACAGGCCAGCCTGACCATGACCGACCTTCCCCTCGGCACGCACTCCCTCACCGCTGCCTTCGTCCCCACGGTAGGCAATCTGGCCAGGGCGTCGACATCGCCACCGGTCGCCGTGACGGTAACGGACGGCTCCGGCGTCGAGTTCGGCATCGCGGGCATCGCCGACTCCTACCAGGTCGGCGACCTCCTGCAGGCACACGTCGTCGGTGCCACCCTCGGCCCGGACGAGCGGTTCCAGTGGAGCATCCGACCGGTCGGTTCGACCAGCACCGCCTGGGGCTTCACCGGCTCCGGCAACCAGGCCGCACAGGGATTCGTCGAACAGCGCGTCGACGCCTCACACGACGGGTACGAGCTTCGGGTACGGATCCGCGCCGGCAGCACCTACACCGCCGCCACCGACTGGGTGCCGCTCACCGTCGAGACCACCGCAGCACCGCTGTCCGCCGCTTTCGTGACGAGCGGCCCGGCGTACCTCGGTGACGAGATCCTCGTCGAGACGGCCGGATGGGAACTCGCCGACGGCGAGAGCCTGCAACTCGTGCAGCGGTGGAGTTCCCCGTGGTATCCGGTACCGAACGTCACCCAGATCGATGCCACCACCCTCAAGATGCTGTCGCTCTACCCCGACAACGAGGGCGAATGGGCGGTCCAGGTCATCAGCGACGGCCTCGCCGTCACCCAGTCCGCGCCGTTCCCGGTCGACATCCGCAACCGGGAGGTACTCGTCGAGGGCATCCAGAGCGTCTACCGGGTCGGTCAGACGCTACGGGCGACCGCCACCGTCTACCCCGACAAGGACGGCCTGACCTACCGCTGGACCCTGGTCGACCTGGAGACCTACGAAAGCACTGTCGTCAAGGAAGGGAAGGACGCCGCAGCGAGAACGATCGAGCTTCCGGTCACCCTCGACCACGACAACAACCGGTTGACGTTCGCCGCGGTGTGGGACTACGGCACAGTGCAGTCGTGGACCGGCCGGCAGGCCAGCACACTGAAGGTGTCCGACGCCGACCCGTCCACCCAGCTGTTCTTCCTCAACACCCTCAGCGGGCACTACCACCAGGGCAGCCCGATCAACCTCCAGGCCATCGCCGATCCGCCGCTGGCCGACGACGACACGGTCGACTGGCACCTGAAGTGGCCCGGTACCGAGCAGTGGGTCACCTTCCCCGGCGCGTCCGGTCTGTCCCACTCCGTCCTCGCCGAGCAGGCACTCGACGAGGTCCAGGTCCGGGCGACCCTGACCTTCGGCAGTGGCGACACGGAGCCGATGCACACCGAACCGGTGACCATCTACGTCGACGACCACGGAGCCGCACCACAGCAGCAGGTGACGGTCACCGGCGAGACCGCGTACCGTGCCGGCGACGACGCCACCCTGACTGCGCAGGTGTCACCGGAGACGCTGCTCACCAGTTTCCAGTGGTTCGACAAGCCGCCAGGCGCCGCGGAGGCCACCCCGATTCCCGGTGCCACCGGGAAGGCGTACACCTTCACCACCACCGCCGCCGACGACGCACGTGAGATCAGCGTGGCGGCGGTCCTGCCCAACGGGCAGATCGCGTACGGACCGTCGGAGCCGGTGACCCTCGACGTGGAGGGCACCACCGCGCCTGTGACGGACCTGCGGATCTCCGGTCTGGCCGGGCAGTACCACCCGGGTGACATGGTGAGGTTGACTGCGGTGCAGGACCCGGCGACCGGGTTCGACAGCTACCAGTGGTTCACCCGGCCCTCGGCGGACGCGCAGTGGACGGCGGTGCCGAACACCGCGACAGCGACGTACGAGTTCACCGCGACCACCGAACACGACCGGACCGAGATCATGACCCGCCTCCTCGACGACGACAACCATGCCGTCGCCGAGTCGGCACCGGTCATCCTCACCGTCGCGGACTCCGGCGGCGGAACCGGCGCGAGCAGCCAGAAGATCGTCGCCGCCATACCCGAGGGCGCTCTGTCGATCAGTGTCGACGCCAACGACCAGGTCTTCATGAGCGAGTTCGAGCTCGGCGCCGCCGCCGACCGCTGGGTCTCGACCGGCCAGCTACGGCCGGTCCGGGTCACCGACACCCGCGCCGCCGCGCCCGGTTGGACCGCCTCCGGCCAGGTGAGCGACTTCACCGCCGGTACGCAGACGCTGTCCGGCGCGTTCCTCGGCTGGACCCCGCAGGTCGTGTCGCAACCCGGCACCGGCCTGGTGACCGCCGGCTCGCCCGTCGCCCCCGGCTTCCCCTCCGGCCGGGGACTGCTCGACAGTAGTCCGCTCGCGGTCGGTGCCACCGGCGCACGGGGCACAGGTGAACTCGGCGCCGAGTTGCGTATCGAGGCGCCCACCTCGCAGGCGCCCGGTACCTACACCGCCACGATCACCTTCACCGCGATCTGAGATCGCACACCCGCGGCCGGGTCGTTGACGACGGCGACCCGGCCGCCGGTCTCCCCGCAACGTCACCGTTCATGCCGGACATGGCGTCGTTTCGGGTGGCAGGACGTCGATCGGCAGGCCATGGGACCAGATGTGGTCGAACTCCCGAAGGTAGTGCTCGTACCACTGGTGGTTGCCCGCCTGCGTCAGGGCCAGGACCGGTTCGGCGGCCGCCGGCCGGTGCGAGTAGACGTCCACGTACAGCCGTCCGGTTTCCGCCTCCGCATCGACCATGATGAGGCCGAACGAGGGTACGAACGGCAACAACCGGACCTCGATCCGGCCCACCCCGCCCACCGACTCGGCGAGTTCACGGACCAGGTCCAGGGTCGGCTGGAGACGGTTGGTGAAGATGCCCCGATCGTCCGGGAGGGTGGCACGTCGGGCGGCCTCTGCCGGCGCGGAGCTCGCCGGATCGATGACGGCGATCCGCACGAGCGCCCCTTCCGCCAGCCGCCGGGCGAGCGGCTCGGCGATGTTGCGCAGGGTCCGCCCCAGCGTGACACCGACCAGCCGGACATCGACCGCGCCGGCCAGGTCGATGTTGAGACCGGAGGTCGAGGCGGCCAGCCGTGGTTCACCGAGCAGTTCGCTGGGTAGCCGGTGCAGGTCGCGGACCACCCTCGTCAGGAGCGGAACCACCCGGGCCAGGTCCCGCCGCTCCCCAGCCAGGTCGAACGCCAGCAGCGCGAGCGTGGCCAGGGTCGCGGCCGCCACGGCCGACGGGTCCATCACGTCGACTACGCCGAGCACCCCGACGACCAGGGCGACACCCACCGTCAGTACCGTTTGCAGGTGACGGCGGATCAAGGCGGTGGAGGTGCGCGGCTCGGGTCTATCGGACGGCATGACGACCTATCCTTCTCACGTGTGGACCGGCACCGGGCGGTGGACGGATCTACCGTCACGCCGCCCTTGGCCGCTGGTGCCCCTGTCGCCGGTCCCCGTGCCACGGCGGTCAGAGATCACACAGACGGATGTCCGAGGAACGGCAGCAGACTCTCGAAGGCCACCCCCGCATGCCTGGCCGCCAGATCGTGGTCGCGATGTCCCTTGGCCGCGTCCGCGTGGTCGGAGACACCTCGGATGACCACCCAGCTCACGGCGTCCGGGCTGGCATCCAGGTCCTCGCGGAACGCTTGGACCAGGCCGCCTGCCTCCGTCTCCACCGCGAGACACTTCTCATGGAACGACTGCAGGTACACGCGGATGTCGGAAGCCTGGTCCGTGACGACCGCGCCACCCGAACCGATCGGCCCGCGGACAACGGTGAAGAAGGACCTCGTCTGCACCGACGGAAGCACGAACGGCTCTCCCCGGTTGCTGAAGAGGTCGCTCAGACTCAGGCTCATCCGCGCCGGCACCGCCGTGGCCTCTCCCCGTCGGTACGTGCCGTCCGCCGCCTCCCGCCGCTCGTCGTAGTAGACGACCTGGTCGGCGATGACCACGTCGCCGACGTCGACGCGTTCGTTGATCCCACCGGCGATGCCGACCAGCGCCACTATTCTCGGCCGGTACACCTGCCGCAGGAACGCGTAGGCGGTGGCCGCGGACCGCTGGTTTCGGTCCATGGTCTGCATCAGCACCGCACTCAGTCGGCCGTGCGGCGTGGTGAACGTCGCCTGGTGGATTCGCCGCTCATCGCTCGGCGCGGGGCGGCGGTGGTCGGCGGCCCGCTGGAACACCTCGATCATCGCCTGCATTTCCGGTGACAGCACGGTGAGCACCGCGATGTCGACCGGCGGCGTCTGCTGACCCGACCCGCCGGACCGGTCCCGGCTCTCCCCGCTGGTGGGGGCGTCTCGGTGCGCGTTCTCCTGCCCGCCCGAGGTGAAGGAGTGCCTGATTTTGCTGATGTTTCCGATGTTCCCGCCGGCACGGATGCCGTAGTTCGCACCGCTGTCGTTGTTGCCCATCGCCTATCCCTTCCCCGAGGTTGGTCCGCCCGGCGGGGCGAAGGAATTGCTGATGTCAGAGATGTCGCCGATACTTCCTCCGGCATAGATTCCACTGTTGATCAGGACTCTGCTGTTCTGCCGGAACTCGGTCACGTCCACCCCGCGCGTGACGAGAAAGTCGAGAGTGGCCGCGACGACCCGGCGGGTGATGATCTTCTTGTGCTTGGCCACGTCCTGCATCTGGAAGTCGTTGCGGACGATGTCGGGAGTGGCCAGCTCCCGGACGCTGAGCCGCGCCCCGCGGTCGTAGCCCCGGGTGGCGGTGGAACTCGACAGCCGTCGGGACAGTGCCCGCAGCGCCGCACGGAACAGACTTCGGGGTGCCGCCGCGACCGTTGCGGGTGCGTCCACCAGGGCCCGCCATCCCACCTTGAGGTACGGCACGACGCCGATGCTCGATACGTCGTCCACCATCCGGAACTCGTCCCGGCAGGGCGCCAGCGCGCAGGTGTCCACCTCGAAATACAGGGTGCGCCCCTGCAGGGCGTAGTGCACGTAGACGGTGGTGACCAGTTCACCGTCCCACGAGTTGACCTGGCAGGCCAGGTAGTGACGGTTGGCGTCCGCGGGTTCACGGATGAAGTGCTCGACCTCCGCCGCGCTGGTATGGAAGTTCAACTGACGGGTTTCTCTGCCGGCCGTGAAGATCCGGTCGGTCACGGTGAGACCGACCAACCGCTGCTCCGGGTCGGCGGCGTCGGTCAGCTCCCCCACACTGCGCCTGACGTGACCGATCAGATCGACAGCGGCGAACGGGGCTTCCTGGTATTCCCGCTCCCCTTCCGGCCGTGGGTCCTTGAAATCGTCCGAGCCACCGATCATCCGCAACGCGAAACCCTCCGTGGACAGACGCACACCGGAGCCGATGAAGGGCGAGTATCCAGAGAAGATCGTCGTGTTGCCCACCTGCTGGTGGCGAAGGTCGTTCATCCGTGCCGTCTCCGGAACCGGGGTCGGCCGCCCGCCCGGCCCGTTCTCCGCGGCGTACCGCCACTTCACGATCTCCGCCATCACGGGTGGCCCGAAGACCGCCGCGAGTGTGCAGGTGACACCGGCGCCGAACAACGTCAGCACGGCGGAGATGTCTCCCGCGTCGGCGCCGGCGCTGACCGCGAGGGCACCGGCGACCGGCACGGCCGTGAGAAGAACCAACACCGACACCAACGAGCCGAGCACGGCGCCCAGCGCGTTGCCGACCAGCCTGCTGATGGACACCTCCTCGGTGAGCTGCCAGCGCAGCACCTCATTGATCACCCGCCAGGTGGCGACCAGGGAGTAGCCACCGGCGGCGACACCGAGCCCGAACAACAGGCCGGGAGCACCCACGCAGGCGGCCAGAAACAACAGGACGATGATGGCGACGTCCCTGATGAGGTTGATCCGATCGGCTCGCAGACAGTGGCCGAGCACAACGGCGAGGTCGAATCCGAAGGACGGGGCGACCGCCCGCCGGGGCTGGTGGTAGACCTCGTCGAGGCTGAGCCGGCAGAAGCGCTCGTCGAGGTAGGCCCCGGCGTTCAGGTGCCGGGTGGCGGTGCTGCTGACGGCTGGATGGACATATCCGTGGGTCGTGGCGACGGCGGTCGTCCCGGGCGACTGCCCGGGCTCCCGCGCCGGAAGGTCTGGAGGAGCGGTGGTCATCTGGATCTCCTTGGTTGAGGCGTACCCCTGGGTCGGTCGAGGCGACGACAGCGGCGCGGGACCAGGCTTGCCAGCAGACAATTTCGTCATGTCGACGATTAGCAGACAGGCACCAAGGTATAGCCGAACGTGAGTTCTCGTCAACCTGACGATTGGATACGATCTGCCGGTGAACGGCGTCGACAACAGACAACACGCACTACTGACGGTCGACCTTGTGGTACTGACCGTGCGCGACGATCAGCTACAGGTCGTGCTGATCGAACGGGGCAAAGAACCATACAAGGGACGTCTCGCGCTGCCCGGCGGGTTTGTCCGGTCCAACGAGGACATCGATGAGGCGGCCGTCAGGGAACTAGCCGAGGAGGCCGGTCTGGACGGCCGTCAACTGCACCTGGAGCAGCTGCGGACGTACGCGACACCGGGACGCGACCCACGCGGCCGGGTCGTCAGCGTCGCCTACCTCGCGCTCGCGCCCGACCTGCCCATACCCGTCGCCGGTACGGATGCCCGCAACGCCCGGTGGGCGCCCATCGGCCCGGTCACCGATCAGCCGGAAACACTGGCATTCGATCACGATCGCATCCTCGCCGACGGCGTCGAACGGGCACGCGCGAAGCTGGAGTACACCACCCTGGGGACAGCCTTCTGCGCCCCGACCTTCACCATCAGCGACCTGCGCCGGATCTACGAAGTCGTGTGGTCTACCACCATCGACGCCCGCAACTTCCACCGCAAGGTCGTGAACGCTGAGGACTTCCTCACCCCGACCGGGGGCAAACGGGCCTCCGAGGTAGGCCGGCCGGCCGCCCTGTACCGGGCCGGAACGGCCACCGTTCTCTACCCTCCGATGCTGCGCTTTTCCACTGCGCGCGGTGGTGCCGCCGGCTCCGGCTGACCGGGTGTGTGGGGTGACTCAGCAGCCACGCGCGTTGGACAGGTCCGGCGGAGCACAAGCAGATACCCGGCCGCCGCCACCAGGCCCCAGACGGCGAAGACCGTCCACGGTACCCACCGCGCGACGCCACCGTCGAGGTCGAGCAACCACCCGCCGCCGAGGTTGCCGATCAGCCCACCGACTGACAGCACCAGACCGTTGGCACCGAAGTATGATGCGACCGCCCCCGGCGGGGCCAGTCGCGAGACGGTGCCGTTGAGAGTGGGCAGCAGCAGGACCTGACCCAGGGTGAACACGACGACACCGGTGACCACCCCGGCGGAACCCGGCAACACACCCAGCAGCCACAGGCCGACGGCGAGCGCGCCCGTGCCCACGGCGAGCGTCTGGCCGGTACGGAGGTACCGCTCGGCGAGCCGGGTCAACGGAACCGTCGCCACGACCATGACGACCGCCGCGACACTGTAGACGAGTCCCAGTGCCGTCGCCCCTGGAAGGACCTGCCCCACGCGGACCGGAACCGCGAGGTAGAGCTGGCTGAACAGAGCCCACGCAGCGGCACTGACCAGGACGAACCGGCGGAACTGACGGTCCCGGGCGACCGTACGCAGCCGGTGCAGGGACGACATCCTCTCCGACGCGCCGGCACTGGCACGGTCCGGGCGCAGTCCCAGCCAGGTGATCGCCCCGGCGAGCAGAAACAGGCTGGCCGCGACGAGGCACAGGGCAGCGAAGTTGGTGGCGGCCAGGACGCCACCGAGAGCCGGCCCGAGGACGAAGGCGACGTTGCTGGCCATCTCCCGCACAGCGTAGGCACGGGTGCGGTGCGGCGCGGGTGTCAGTTCGGCGTACAGCGCGTAGCTGGCCGGATGGAACAGCGACCCGCCGAGGCCGGCCAGGACGGAGGCCACCACCAGGCCGGGCACGGCATCGACGACGCCGAACGCGGCGAACCCGGCAGCGCGGAGAAACACCCCCAGGCAGATCGCGCGGCGGTGACCGAACCGGTCGGCGAGCATGCCGGACCAGAGCATCATGCCCTGCTGACTCGCCGACCGCACCCCGGCGAGCAACCCGGTGAGAGCGATGCTGAGGCCGAGGTCGTGCAGCAGGTGATACGCCAGCAGCGGCACCAGAGCGTAGAAGCCGAGCCCCATGAGGAAGGTGTCGGCCACCATGATCCGCAAACCGGGTGACCACCAGACGGGCCCGTCAGCAGCCGACCCGGACCGGGGCGCGGGAGCCGGGTCCGTACCCCGGGGGTCGGCTCCGGTGCTGCGGGCCGCGCTCAGCGACGTGTCCGAGCGCCGCACCCCGCCCCCAGCACCTCGCCCTGCGCCGAACACCTCTGCGGCACCCGTCCGATCATCAACTGGGAGTCCTTCAACGGTCGCCTTCCTCGCGGCTGCCGCCGTGCTGGTGAGCATCGCGGACACGTCGAGCACGGCCACCAGCAGATCCCCGGCCAGCCGACCGGTCCGCCAGGCGTAGGCCGAACAGCAGCGGCAGGGTGAGACCCAACAGCGGTGGACCGAGGGCCAGCGGTGCGGTCAGCACCGGCACCGCGACCACGGCGGCGAGCAAAGCCAGACCACGGCCGGGTACGGCGAAGGCGAACAGCACCGCGTCCCGCCGCCACCGTCCGGGCTCCCCGTCGGGGTCACGCGCGGCGGTGACGGCAAGGGCAAGGTGGTACGGCACCAGCACCAGGATCAGGCCGATCTGCAGAGCGAACAGGGCCCCCGCGGGCACACCGGGGTGGGTGGCGAGGAAGACGACGTTGGCCCCCAGCACGGCAACGACGACGGTGGACAGCAGTGCGTGCCGCCAGAGCCGGTGCCAGTAATGCCCGAACAGGCCGAGGGTGCCGAGGAACGGCCGGGCCCGCCCGTCCGCTCGCCACCTCTGCAACGCGTGCGCCGCAGCGGCCATCGCCGGAAGCCAGGTGACGACACCCAGACACAGCAGAATCAGGGCGCAGCCGGCCAGCGCCGGGTAGGCGACGAACTCCAGCAGGCGCAGGGCGGCGCCCTCCCACCCGCCGCGGGTGGAAGCCGCCGGTCCACCCGGACGGGCGGCCGATCCAACGGCGGGCCGTACCGCGACAGCGTTCAGGCTGGCCACGGCAGCACCCCGGTCACCGGCTCGACGCTGTCGACCACGGTGACGCCGGCCAAGTCGACCCGGGTCGCCGCGACCACGCCCACCCGTGCCGGACCGCCGGCAGCCGCCGGCAGCAGGATCACCGCTGCGGCCTCGGCCCGTACCCCGCCAGCGTCGATCCTCCGGCTGGTCGGTGCCAGCAGCACGGTCTCGCCGTCGATGCCGAACCGCACCCCGAGCCCTTCGGCGCAGTCCACCGCCTCGGCGACGGGTGGCGTCGGCGCAAGCGCGGAGGAGGGTTCGATGCTGGTCAGGATTCGGGTGCTTGTGGTCGCCGGCACCTCGACCCGGATCGTGTGCAGGGTACGCACGATCCGCAGGCTCGGGGTGCTGGCGGTGGGGTTGGCCTCGATCTCCGTCGTCGTCTGGTTGACCGTGGCCGCATCCGGGGCGAACCGGCGTACGTGCGCCTGCGCCGGCCCGGAGCGCAGCACGACATCATCACCGGCCCGCTCGGCCGGCCAGTCCGAGTGCAGCAGAAAGGTCCACTCGCGAGGCTGCTCGGCGGCGAGTTCGTCGAGGATGACCAGCCGACCAGCCGGTGTGAAAACCAACGTCCGGTCCACCTGCCGGGCGCCGAGCGTCGGGTCGAACATCGCAGCCGACTCCGACGTCGCGTGTACCAGGCTGTCGGCGACGAGCACGTTCCGTAGCCGGGCCTGCCGCTCGTACGGCAGGTCCTTGTACACGTGGTAGCGATCCTCCCCCGCCCAGCCCTGCCCGTCGACCAGTACCAGGTTGTGGTGGGCGGCCCGTTTCCGGTTGCAGTAGCCGTCGTCCACCGCCAGAAACGCACCGTACGCACCGAAGACGAAGGCCCCCGCGTCGGGATGGTGGTGCCCGGCGTTGAGGGTTTCCCAGCCCTCGTCGCGACGGAACTGCTCGGCGCGCTCCCAGGCCTGGTGCCCGCCGCCGGGTGCAGCCTTGAAGCTGACGAACGCGGCGGTGTCGTGCCAGCCCGTACGGGCGGTCACCTGGCCGAGGTCGGGAAAGTGGGCGGCGGTGGCAACCGTACCGGTGGGGTCCACGGCCGGCACGGACGGGTCGTACCAGAGCAGTTCGTAACCGGCCTCCGGCAGCACGCCCGGCTTGACGCCGGAGGCGTACGCCTCCCGCCAGAAGTACCGCTCGGCGACCCGGTCGGCGAGCCAGCGGGACCGACCGTCACGGAAGGCGGCGGCGAACTTGTGGTACAGGGCGACGCTGTGCCCGGAACGGCGGTCGTGGCAGTCGCCGTGGTCGACGTTCTCCTCGAAACCGGGAGCGCACTGGTGCAGCCGCCAGTCGAAGGTCCGCTGCAGGAAACCGCCCCGCCGCCACCAGTCGATGCCCTCGGCGTGTTGCAGCAGGTCGAGGTGAACAGCAAGCCAGGGCACCCCGTAACGCCAGTAGACGACACCCTCGGAGTCGGAGCCGTCGTCGGGCATCAGGTCCAGCACGGTGCCGAGGTTGTCCCGAGCCCGGTCGCTCCACTCCGGCCGGTCGAGGACGTAGCCGGCGGCGGCGAGGCCGGCGTAGCAGATCCAGTTGTGGTTCTGCCAGTAGCTCGACGACCACCAGGAGCCCTCGGTCTCGACCGCGAAGCTGTACAGCCGCTCGCCCTGGAGCATCAGTTTGGCGCGCAGCGTCTCCGCCTCGTCGGCGGGCAGGTCGTCGCGCAGCCACGAGTACGCGAGTGACAGCCCGTGCAGCAGCCAGCCCGCGTCGAGGTCGTGGTCGGGCAGCTTCGCCTTGCCCCAGTGCGGGTACGACACCGCGATCCCGATCCACCGGCGGGCCTCCAGCAGGTAGCCGGCCTGCCCGGTGAGTCGGTACGCGAGGGCGAGGTTCATCGCCGCCGGGCCGAAGTAGGTGATGCTCGCCGTCGGATGTTCCGTCGGCGGGTTCTGTCCGCGGTACCAGTCGCACTGCTCGTACAGCCGTCGCCACTGGGCGGTGTGGGTGGTGGTGAGCGCGGCCCGCAACTGGTCGAGTCGGCCGCCGATGAGCAGGGGTTGCATCAGTTCTCCATCCGGTAGATCGAACGGAACGTCACCGTGGTCGCGTCGACGGCGGTCCAGTCGACCCAGGTGCGGACACGCTGCGGGTCGTCCGCTGGCCCCGGGCCGGGCCGGCACAGCACCACGGTGTCGGTCGAGGCGGTGTGCTGGCCGCGAAGGGTCTGGCGGCCCCGCCAGATCGTCTCCAGCGCCCCGCCGCCAGCCGCTAGTACGGTCAGGTCGACGTCGGGTCTGAGCTGGCTGGTGATCCGGGTGGCCCGGTCGGTCTCCACGGTCAGCTCGTCGATCAGCGCACCATCGTGCAGGGTCAGCTGACGGCGGGCCGACACCCCGGGGTAGGCGGTGTCGCAGCCGACGCTCACCGAACGGTCGTCGTGACCGATCAGGTACCCCGCGCACTCCGCCTGGTCGATTCCGTCGACGGAGAACGTCGGATGGGCGGCGGTGGAGGCGTAGTGCTCCCGCCAGCCGCGGTGTGCGTACGGCACCTGGCCGGGGTCGGGCTGCCAGGGGGTGTCCGCTCCGTACAGGTAGAGCGCCAGCTTGTCAAGGTGCCCGTGTGAGCCGCCGTGCGGACCGAAGTCGAGCACGGCGTGCAGCCCCGATCCGCGCAGCACCGCGTACCCGGTCTCCGGATGGACCGTCACCGGTAGCGGTCCGCTCGCTTCGGCACCGAGCAGGGGTCGCAGGTCCTGCAGTTCGTCCAGTTCGTACTGGGCGGGTGGTCGGTCGTACGGGCCGTCGTGCAGCGCCGGCAGCAGGCCGCCGGGGGTGGCCAGGGTGTCGAGCACCCCGGCCATGGCGGTGAGCCGGGACCGTACCTCCCCGGGAACCGCTACGTGGGGCAGGGCTTCCAGGGTGAGCAGGTACGCCCGCAGCACGAAACCGTGGTAGTAGGTGGAGCCCTCCCATTCCCAGCCGTCCGGCCGGACCGCCGCCAGCACGTGCTCACTCAGGCCGTGCCGGCCGCTGATCCACTCTGGCCGGCCGGAACAGGCCGCCCCGGCGGCGACCAGCCAGGCGGTGTAGTTGGAGTCGAACCGGTCGTCGGCGACGAGTGCGTCGCGGGCCTGCCCGGCCGCCGTGCCGAGCGCCCGCAGCAGTTGGGACACCTCGGCGGGCAACGGCTGACCGACTGACCGCAGCGCCCGAGCGGCCCGACCGATACTCACCGCCCAGATGGCTTCGGTCAACGCCTGGTGGAACAGCCTGCCACGCAGCATCCATTGGGCGGCACCGTCGTGCGGGGCCGCGCCGAGCGCCGCGTACTGCCGGGCGTAGGCGGTCAGCAGGTCCACTGCCGTGTGCCGGTCAGCGGCCTGCGTGGAGGTGGCGAGCGCCAGGATCTGCCGGGCGCTCGCCTGATGGGCAAGGACCGTCCAGGCTCCCCGCACCGCCGGCTCGTCGATGCGGCAGCCGTGCCGGCACCGGGCACCACCCGCCGGGAAGACACCGTCGAGCAGACCGTCGTGTTCGAGTTCCACGCCGTGAGCGGGGCAGATGTAGGCGTGCCACCAGCCGCCCCGCTCGGCGGGGAGCACCGGCGTGCGCAACGGCGCAGCCGGTGCGCCGATCACCGGAACCACGCGCCACCGTCGATGTCGATGGTCGCGCCGGTGACGTAGCTGGCCGCGTCGGAGGCGAGCCACACGACCGCGGCGGCCACGTCGTCGGGCCGACCGGCCCGACCCAGGGGCACCCCAGCGATGATCGCCTCCTGGGTCTGCGTCGGCGTGAAGGTGTCGTGGAAGGCGGTGCCGCCGATGAAGCCCGGCGCGACCGCGTTGACGGTGGTGCCGGTGCTGGCCATCTCCTTGGCGAGTCCCTTGGTCAGGCCACGTACGCCGGCCTTCGCCGCCGCGTAGACCGCCGAGCCGGCACCGCCGCCGTTCTGCGCGGCTAGCGACGACATGGTGATCAGCCGGCCGGCCGTCCCGGCGGCCCGCAGGTGCGGGATCGCCGCCCGGACGGTACGGAAGGTGCTGCCCAGGTTCAGGTCGACGACCTCGGCGTAGTGCTCGTCGGTCATCTCCGCTACCGGGCTGCGGCCGACCATGCCGCCGGCGTTGCAGACCAGGATCTCCAGGCCACCGAGGAAGCCGGTGACTTCGTCGAGGAGGTCGTTCACCTCGCCGGTACGGGTGAGGTCGGCCTGCCGGACGACGCTCTTGCGGCCCAGGGCCTCGATGGCCGCTGCTACCTCGGCGGCCGGGCCGGCGGAGTGTCCGTGGTGGACCGCGACGTCCGCTCCGGCCTTGGCCAGCGCGACGGCGATGGCGGCACCGATGCCGTGCCCAGCGCCGGTGACGAGAGCGCGGCGTCCGGTCAGGTCGAGAGTCATCAGGGTGCTCCTTCTTACTTGATTCCGGCAGTGGCGAAGCCCTGCACGAAGTAGCGCTGGGCGAACAGGAACAGCACGATCATCGGCACGGTGGCCAGCGTTGAGCCGGCCATGAGGTAGGACCACTCGGTCCGCTCGGCCAGTTGGAAGGCGGCCAGACCGACCTGGATGACCCGCAGGTCGTCGCGGGTGGTGACCAACAGCGGCCAGAGGAAGTTGTTCCAGCTGTTCTCGAAGGTGACCAGGGCGACGGTGGCGATCGCGGGTTTGACGAGCGGGGTCATCACCCGGGCGAAGATCCCGAACTCGCCCATCCCGTCGATGCGGGCCGCCTCCTCCAACTCCCGTGGCAGCGACAGGTAGAACTGCCGGAACAGGAAGATCGCGAACGGGGTGAGGGCTCCCGGGATGATCAGGACCCACCACGAGTCGAGCCAGCCGTAGCCGCCCCGGCCGAGGTAGTCGTTACCCCCGAAGAACGGCATACCTTTCGCGATCAGGTACTGCGGGACGATCTTCGTGTAGGTGGGGATCATCATCATCGCCAGGATTGCCATGAACACGACGGTCCGGCCCCGGAACGGCACCCGGGCCAGCGCGTACCCGGCCATCGTAGCCAACATCAAATTGATGGCCGTGTGCCCGATGGCGATCAGCAGGCTGTTGCGGAAGTACGTCCCGAACGGGGCGTAGTCCAGGGCGGCCTGGTAGTTGCTCCACACCCACTCGGTGGGCAGCAGCTGTGGTGGGTAGGCGGCGATGTCGGCGCGGCTCTTGAGCGACGTCAGAATCATCCAGACGAACGGCACGATCATGATGAGCCCACCGAGGCCGAGCAGCAGGTGCAGCACCCAACGGGCGTCGAACTTACGCTTCATCGCCGTCCTTTCCGGTCAGCCGACGACCGATCACCGTCAGGACGAGCAGGAAGGCGAAGAGCACCACGCTCTGCGCACAGGCCGCCGAGATGTCGAACTCACCGAACGCGGTCCGGTAGATCTCGTACGTCATCACGGTCGTCGAGTTCGCCGGGCCGCCGTCGGGGGTCAGCACGTACACCTGGTCGAAGACCTGGAACGCGTCGATCATGGAGACGATGAAGACGAAGAACGTGGCGGGTTTCAGCAACGGCAGGGTGATCGCGAAGAACTTGCGGGCACTGGAGGCGCCGTCGATGTCAGCCGCCTCGTACAGGTCGTGCGGGATGTTCTGCAGGGCGGCCAGGTAGATCAGCATCTTCAGGCCGATGCCTTTCCAGATGCTGACCAGGATGACCGCCGGCATCGCCCAGTCGGGGTCGGACAGCCAGGCCGGCCCGTTCACCCCGACCCGGTCCAACAGGAGGTTGAACAGCCCGAGGTTGGGCTCGAACATCCACATCCAGACCAGCGCGATCGCCACGGTGGCGGTGATGTGTGGCATGAAGAACGCCGCACGGTACCAGGCCAGCGCCTTGATCCGCTGGTTGAGCAGCACCGCGATGACCACCGCGATCGCCATCGCCACCGGCACGGTGAAGAAGGTGAAGACGACGGTGTGCCAGATCGACAGGTTCCAGATGTCGTCGGCGAAGATCTCGCGGAAGTTGTCCAGGCCGGCCCACTCGATGGTGCCGGCGATGACGTCGTAGTTGGTGAAGGCCAGGCCGAAGGTGGCCACCACCGGTAGGCCGATCCACCAGATCAGGTGGATGACCGACGGGGCCAGCATCAGGTACGCCGCGCGGCGGCGTTCGGCGCCGAGCCTTCGGCGGCGGCGGGGCGGGCGTGGCGCCCGACTCGCGGGCGCCACGCTCGGAGATTCGAGGGTACTGGTCATGTCAACCCTTGGCGATCGCTGCCTGGGCCTTGACCACCAGCTCGTCGAGAGCCTGCTGCGGGGTCTTCTGACCCAGCAGCGCGGACTCGATGGCCGCCTTGAAGTCGCCCCGGATCTCCAACCAGGCCGGCACCCCACCTTCGGAGTAGGCGGCGTCGAGGTTGGCCATGGCGAACTGTGCCGCCTTGTTGCTCTGCACGTACTCGGAATCCGCCAGGCTGTTGAGGGCCGGCACGTTGCCCCGCTGCTCGTTGGCGGCGAGCGATGCCTGCTCGTCGGTGAGGAAGCCGACCAAAGCCTTGGCGGCGGTCGGACGCTGGGACTTCGCCGAGACGGTGGCCAGGGTGCCACCCTGGAACATCGCGGGACGCTCGTTGGTGATCATGAAGAAGCCGATCTTGTCTTCTTTGATCAGCTCCGGAGCCTGCTCCTCGATCGCCAGCAGATGGTTGTTGTGACCCACCATCATCGCCGCCCGTCCCTGGGCCAACGGCAGGCCGGTGGCCCCGGGCTGGGTGAAGCCGAAGTCCTCGCTCTTGTCGGTACGGATGATGTCGGTCATCAGTTGCAGCGCGCCGACCGCCTCAGGGCTGTTGAAGGCCGGCTGCCCGTCGGCGGCCCACAGGTCACCACCGTTGGCCCACATCAGCGGGAGGAACGTCTGCCGCAGATCGTTGGAGAGGATGTCGACGCCGGCCCGGGTGAGCTTGCCGCTGCCGTCCCGGACGGTCAGCTTGCGGCCGATCTCCCGAAGCTCGGCGAAGTTGCTCGGTGGGGCGGCGATGCCCGCCTCGGCGAAGATGTCCTTACGGTACAGACCGAACCGGGTGTCCAGCATGATCGGCAGGCCGTAGACCTTGTCCTGGTAGATGCCGGGCTCGACCACCCGCTCGTTGTACCGCTGGGTCAGCTCCTGCCTGCTCTCGTCCAGCTCCGCCAGCGCGCCCTTCTCCGCGAAGGGCGGAATCCAGCCGACTCCCATCAGCATCACGTCGTACGGCCGGCCACCGGCGATCGAGGTGGTCAGCTTCTCGTTGAGCTTGCCGTACGAGGTGTAGTCCACCTCGACGGTGATGTCCGGGTACTTCTCCTTGAAGTCGCCGAGCTGCTTCTCCAGCACGGTCTTGCCGTCCGTGCCCTCGAAGATCGGGGTCAGCAGCCGGATCGTGCCGCTGGTCTCGTCGTCGTTGCCGGGCGCCGAACCGCCACAGGCGGTGGCGAACAGTGTCGCGACGAGCGCCACCGTCAGCGCACGCGTCCGACTCCCCCTTGTCCTGGTCATCCTGGCCTTCCCTCCCGCAGCGCGACCGCGCCGCCCTGGGTAACCGCTCACGTCGCGGTTCGGAGTGCGAGCAAGTGTTCATGCATCGATTTACCGGTGGAACGATGCAGCAAGGCTAGGAGTAGGGCGGAAGCATGTCAATGGCTGGACACGGCAGCGAAACACCGGCTTAACTGAGTAGGCCAGGAGGAGTAATCCTGCCGTAAACCCCTACACTCTGATCGTTTTGTTCCGTCTGAACCAACGGGAGAAGCTCGGCGTGAGTGGTGTGACGATCTACCAGGTGGCCCGAGAGGCTGGCGTCTCGCCCAGCACCGTGTCGAACTTCCTCAACGGCCGCCCCGGTCGGATGCTCCCCCAGACCCGGACCCGGGTCGCCGACGCGATCGACCGACTTGGCTACCGCCCGAATCGTGCCGCCCGACAGTTGCGCACCGGCCAGATCCAGGTGGTCGGGCTGATCGTGCCCTCGGTCGCCAACCCGTTCTGGGGCAACTTCGCCCGCTACCTGGAGCGGGCGGCGCTGGCCGACGGTTACCACGTCCTGCTCTGCAACAGCGAACGGGAGCCCGACCGGGAACGACGGTACCTGGAGGAACTCTGGGCCGACGGCATCCGCGGCGTCGTCCTCTGCTCGTCACTGCCCTCGCTGGACCACGTGCTGCCCTTGGTCTCCGCCGGGCTCAGCCTGGTCGCCTTCGACCGCACCGCCCAGGCCGGCGATCCCGGCTCCCTGGTCAACATCAGTGTCGACAACGTGGTGGGCGCCCACCTTGCCACCGCCCACCTGCTGGAACTCGGCCACCGGCGGATCGCGTTCGTCTCCGGATCGCTGCGTAGCGTCAACCGTCGGGAGCGGTTCCGCGGCTTCACCGACGCACTGGAACAGGCCGGAATGGATCCGACCGAGGCGATCGTCTGGTCCGGCGGCGCGGAACAGGAGCCGTACGGTGATCTCGACGCCGCCGGACTCGGTCGGGCCGCCGCGCACGAGCTGCTGCACTCCGACAAGCCACCCACCGCCATCGTCGCCATCAACGACATGTGCGCCCTCGGCATCAGTGCCGGCATTCGGGATGCCGGGCTCCGGGTGGGTCAGGACGTCTCCGTGGTCGGCTTCGACGACATCGTGCTCGCCGACCTCGCGGCACCACCCCTGACCACGGTCCGCCAACCGATCGGCGACATGGCGGCGGTCTCCTTCCGGCACCTGCGCTCCCGGATCGACGAGACCGACACCGGCCCCAGCCAGTCGCTGTTGCTTCGACCGGAACTCGTGGTACGCGCCTCGACCGGCCCGGCGCCCGACCCCAGGGAGTAGGAACACGACGATGACGACAGGCGGCGCCCCCCGGGTCAAGTCGGCAGACCGCACCGTCGAGCTGCTGGAACTGCTCGCCGCCATGCCGGACCGGCGCACCCTCGTGGAACTAGCCCGGGACCTCGGAATCCCGAAGAGCAGCATGCACGGCCTGCTCCGCACCCTGGTGCAGCGCGGGTGGGTGGAGACCGATTCCGGCGGGTCCCGTTACGGACTGGGCGTCCAGGCGCTGCGTACCGGTGCCGCCTACCTGCGTACCGATCGTGCGGTCCGGCGTCTCACCTCTGTCGTCGACTGGCTGCACCGGGAACTCGACACCAGCGTCCAGCTGGGTCGGCTCGTCGGTGGGCACATGGTCTGCCTACTGACCCGGGAGAAGGCCGACGTTCGTCCGATGCTCCGCGCGGGTTGGCCCTCCCCGGCGTACACCACTGCGATAGGCCGGGTGGTGCTGGCCCGGGCCACGAGCGATGACGTGTCACTGACACGGATGCTGCCCGCCTCGGCCGCGCTGACACCCTCGGCCCTCGACGCGCTGCAACACGATCTCGCTCGGACTGTCGAACGCGGACACGCGGTCGACATGAGACCGACCGGCCCGGAGCACGGGACCGGCGTGGCGGTGGCAGCCCCACCCACACTCGGCCCGTACGACGCGGTCGGCGTCTGCGCGGCCCCGGACGCCTTGACGGAGTCGCGGGCCAGTGAGATCGCCGCAACCGTTCGGGCGGCGATCACCGCCGGCCTGGCCGGCCGGCTCTAACAATCTTGAAATCTCGCGTTGACCCGGCAGTCATCTTCTTCTATGGTCACTCGGCACTAGTGCGACATAGTTCACATATAGGAACTCCTAGTTGAAGGATCCCTAATGAGACGAACCACCACCATCGCGCTGCCTGCCGCCCTCGTCCTCCTCGCCACGGCGACGCTCGCCGCCGCACCGGCACAGGCCGCCACCGTCCTACCCGTCACCGCCGTCACGGCCAGCTCCCACGACGGCAACGTGCCGGCGAACGTCAACGACGGCAACCTCGCCACCCGCTGGTCGGCCCTGGGCGCCGGCTCGTGGATCCGCCTCGACCTCGGCGCCAGCAAGCCGGTCGGCTCGGTCGGCATCTCCTGGTACAACGGCAACCAGCGGCAGGCCACCTTCACCGTCCAAACGTCGACCGACGCCAGTTCCTGGACGACAGTCGTGCCCCAGCGGCAGAGCAGCGGCAGCACCACCCAGCTGGAGAACTACGACTTCACCGACCGGTCGGCCCGCTACGTACGCATCGTCGGCTACGGAAACACGGCCAACGACTGGAACAGCATCACCGAAGCGAAGGTCTACGGCACCGACGGCACCGGCGGCGGCGACTGCACCGTCCCTGCCGACGTGCTCAACCTGACCAACTGGAAGATCACCCTGCCGACCGGATCCTCCGGTAGCCCGACCGAGATCAAGCAACCCGCTCTGGACAGCTTCCAGGTTTCTCCCTACTTCGTCACCGCCGACTCGTGCCAGTCGGTTCAGTTCCGCTCCCCGGTCAACGGGGTGACCACGAGCGGCTCCAGCTATGCCCGTTCGGAGCTACGCGAGATGGCGAACAACGGGTCGAGCAACGCGAGTTGGTCGTCGACCTCGGGTACCCACACCCTGGTGGTGGACGCGGTGTTCGACACACTGCCCTCGACCAAGCCACACGTGGTGGTGGCCCAGATCCACGACTCCGACGACGACGTGACCGTCTTCCGGCTCGAAGGCAGCAGCCTCTACGTCACCAACGACAACGACACGCACTACCACCTGATCACCAACAACTACCAGCTCGGCACCCGCTTCCAGGCCAAGTTCGTGGTCAGCGGCGGCCAGGTGAAGGCGTACTACAACAACGTTCTGCAGACGACCATCACCAAGAGCTTCTCCGGCGCCTACTTCAAAGCCGGCGCCTACACCCAGGCGAACTGCGCCAACTCCTCGCCGTGCAGCAGCGGCAACTACGGACAGACCCGCATCTTCGGCCTGAGCGTCACCCACTCCTGACCGCGTGCCGCCCGGGAGCCACGGCTCCCGGGCGGCCACTTCGTGTCCGCGGGTCCGCCCGCGCCCACTCGATCGACGCTGGAGCAACCCCACCTCAAACATCAACGATCTTGCATAAGTGAATGGAGGTTCGATGAGTCCGACGAAGCTGAGCCCGCACGCTGCGGTCGTCGCCGCAGCACTCGCCGCAGGCGTTCTCGCGGCACTGCCCGCTCTGACCGCCACGAAACCCGCAGCCGGTGCCCCGGCCGGGCCCCTCCGGTTCGCGGCGCCCACCGCCGTGCCGCTGACTGTCTGCGAGGTGAGCGCAAGCGGCAACGACGGAAACGTACCGGCGAACACACGCGACGACGACCTCGGGACCCGCTGGTCCGCCGACGGCGACGGCGTCTGGATTCGTTACGACCTCTGCTCGGCCGTCACGACGGGCGCGGTGACAGTGGCGTGGTACCGGGGCGACCAACGCCGGACGACCTTCACCGTGCAGACCTCAACCAACGGCACGAGCTGGACCACCGTCATCCCGACCCGGACCAGTTCGGGGGCGACGTCGCTGCCCGAGACCTACGAATTCTCCGCCGCCACCGGCCGGTACCTACGCATCCAGGGCTACGGCAACAGCCAGAACGGGTGGACCTCGATCACCGAGGTGGACATCCTCGGACCCGGCCCGGGCGGGACCGGATCGCCAACCCCACGGCCCACAGTCACCCCGAGCCCGGCACCGACGACGAGCACGCCGCCGCCCGGCGCCACGATCGTCAACGTGTCCTCGTCGGCGCAGCTCAGCGACGCGATGGCCAATGCCGCAGCCGGCCACACGATCCTGCTTGCCGACGGCGACTACTCGATCGGCAAACTCAACGGACGGCACGGCACCGCCGACGCACCAATCACGATCATGGCGGCCCGTCGGGGCGGGGCGGTCGTCACCGGCGGTCAGCTCGAAGTGCTCGACTCGTCGTACGTCACCGTCAGTGGCCTGGCCTGGCGCAACAGCAACACCTTGAAGATCACCGGCTCACACCACGTCAGACTGAGCCGTAACCACTTCCGACTAGCCGAATCCAGCTCTCTGAAATGGATCGTCATCCAGGGTGCGAACAGCCACCACAACCGGATCGACCACAACCTGTTCGAGGAGAAACGCCAGCTCGGCAACTTCATCACCATCGACGGATCGACCACCCAGCAGTCCCAGTACGACCTGATCGACCACAACCACTTCCGCAACATCGGTCCCCGCGCCACCAACGAGATGGAGGCGATCCGAGTCGGTTGGAGCGCGATCTCCCAGTCGAGCGGGCACACCACGATCGAGAGCAACCTGTTCGAGAACTGTGACGGCGACCCCGAGATCATCTCCGTGAAGAGCAACGACAACACGTTGCGGTACAACACCTTCCGCACCTCGCAGGGCACGCTGTCACTACGCCACGGCAACCGCAGTCAGGTGTACGGCAACTTCTTCCTCGGCGGCGGCAAGGCCGGTACCGGTGGCGTTCGGGTCTACGGCCAGGACCACAAGATCTACAACAACCACTTCGAAGGACTGACCGGTACGGGCTACGACGCCGCGCTGCAACTCGACGGCGGAGACGTGGACACCTCGGGCGCACTCTCCGCCCACTGGCGGGTTTACCGGGCCACCGCGGTGCACAACACGTTCGTCAACAACGTGTCGAACATCGAGATCGGCGCCAACTACGCCCACGCACCGGTCGACAGCGTCGTGGCCGACAACATCATCGTCGGCGCTCACGGCACGCTCGTCAACGAGCTGAGAACTCCCAGGAACATGACGTACGCCGGCAACATCGCCTGGCCGACGGGGGCGGCCAACGTGGGAAAGACCGTCGGAGTCCGAACTGTCGACCCTCTCCTGACGAGGCAGGGTGAGGTGTACCGGATCGCCCCCGGCAGTCCCGCGGTCGACACCGCTACGGGCAGCTACCCGTTCCTGACGCAGGACATGGACGGTCAGCTGCGGAGCGCAACCGCCGACGTCGGCGCCGACGAGTTGTCCGGCGCCGCGGTCGGTCGACGTCCCCTCACCGCCGCCGACGTCGGCGTCGACGCGTCCTGACCAGAGATGTCGGGGTCTCCTGTGATCGGAGACCCCGACACGATGGCTCGTCAGGAATGCGTGACGAGCAACTTGTACATGCTCACCTGGCCGTAGTTCGAGCTACTGCACGGCGACGAGTTGCCACAATTCGCCTGGGTGTATGCGCCGGCCTTGAAATAGTTGCCGGACGCGGAGTGCGAGATTGTCGTCTGGAGTACGCCGTTGTAGTAGACGCTGATCTTACCGCCGCTGACGACGAACTTCCCCTCGAAGACCGTATGGAGCTTGTAATTGTTGGTCACCAGTTTGTGGTGGGTGGTGTTGCCCTTGGTGATGTAGAGGCTGCTGCCTTCCAGTCGGAAGACCGTCACGTCGTCGTCGCCGTCATGAATCTGGGCTCCCACGACGTGGGACTTGTCGTTCGGAAGTTTGTTGAACGCCAGTCTGAAGGTCATGGTATGGGTACCCGAGGTAGCCGACCAGGACGCGTTCTGGGTGCCGTTGTTGGTCATCTCCCGCAGCTCGGAGCGAGCGTAGCTGGAGTTGGGCGTGGTCACACCGTTGACCGGCGACCGGAACTGCACCCCGGTGCAGGCAGCGTTCACCATGAACCAGGGGTTGACCGAGTAGGTGGCCAGCGCAGGCTGCTTGATCTCGGTCGGCGACCCGGAGGATCCGGTCGGCAGAGTGACCTTCCAGTTCTTCAGGTTGAGCTGCTGGGCGGGATGGTCGCAGGGGGCTGCGGCTGCGGCAACGCCGTTTCCGGTGATGACGGGCGTAACCAGAATTGCCATGGTCGCCAGTAGCGACGAGGCGATTCTGCGCTTACCGAGGACGTTCATGACGGGTTACTTCCTTCCGGTGGTGGTGGTGGTGGTGGTGGCCAACCGCGCAGTCAATCAACCACTGCACTCCGTCGCACTTTTCCCGCAGTGGCCCTGGCGACGGAGATTTCACAGTTGTGAACTGCGCGTAGCCGGTGCCGGGCGAGATTAGAAGACCCGACGGAAAACGTCAATGAGAGATTACGGTCCGTTCGGGTGAAGACGTGCGCGCAGCGGTCGGCGACCGACCACCGCCGATCGGATCAGCAGGCGGCGCGACAAATCTGCCGCTGCTCGCCCAGGCCCTCGATACTCACCCGCACCACATCCCCCTCACCGAGATAGGGGAATCGACCGGACAGCGCGACCCCCTCCGGCGTACCGGTGTTGACCACGTCGCCCGGCTCCAACACCAGAAACTGGCTGAGATACCACACCAGGTGGCGTACGTCGAAGACCATGTCCTGGGTGGTCGAAGCCTGCCGGGGCTCGTCATTGACGAAGCTCGCCAACGTCAGCCGCTGCGGGTCGTCGATCTCGTCGGCGGTGACCAGCCACGGCCCCAGCGGGTTGAACGCCTCGCAACTCTTGCCCTTGGCCCACTGCCCACCGGAGTCGCCCATCTGGAACCCACGCTCGGACAGGTCGTTGGAGACCGCGTACCCGGCGATGACCTGATCGGCCTCGGCGGGTGAGGCCAGATAGCGGGCCCGGCGACCGATGATCACCGCGAGCTCGACCTCCCAGTCCGTCTTCGCCGCACCCTTCGGGATGACGATGTCGTCGTACGGGCCGACCACCGTGTTCGACGCCTTGAGGAAGACGACGGGCTCGGCAGGCGGGGCGACGCCGGACTCTGCGGCGTGTCTGGCGTAGTTGAGCCCGATGCACGCCACCGTGCCGGGCCTGGCGATCGGAGCGCCTACCCGCATCCCGGTGACGTCGATCTCCGGCAGCTTCCCTGCCGACAGGGCGGCCCGGGCCCGCTCGACGCCTCCGCCGGCGAGGAAGGCACCGTCGATATCCGCTGCGGTCCCCGCCAGGTCGAAGTGGCGGCCGTCGGCGAGCAGCACCGGCCGCTCACTGCCCAGGGCACCGACTCGCATGAACCTCATGTCCCACGTCCTCTCGGCGCAGCTCGCGGACAGCGGCCCCACGTGCCCACTGGCGTCGGTCGCCGGCTCCCGCGAGCTACGCGGTAAATCGATTCACCAATGATCTCGACGAAGTTACAACCACGCTCACACCCTGTCAATCGATCATCCTCACCACTGGAGGCAGGTCGACAACACCACCGTCTCCCACCCCACCGGCGTACGCGGTCATGTGAGCAGAACAGCAGGTGGTTGCGCCATCGCTTGATCGAAGTTAGCTTAGCCTCACCTAACTCGGGCTGATGCTCAGCCACTTCCCACCCCCGGAGTAGACACATGAGGTCCCCCCTCCTTCAGGTCGGTCTGGTCGCCGCCTTCGCCGTGACCCTGACCGCATGCGGCACCGAACCGGACGGCTCGACCGAGTCCGCAGCCACGGAAGAACGCACCGTGGTCATCGAACACGCGCAGGGTTCGACCACCGCGCCGGTCAACCCCGAGAAGGTCATCACGTTCGACCTGGCCAGCCTGGACACCCTCGACGCGCTCGGCATCCCGGTGACCGGCGTCGCCAAGGGAAACCTGCCGTCCTACCTCGACAAGTACAACGGCGACGAGTTCATCGACGCGGGCACCCTGTTCGAACCCGACTTCGAGGCCGTCAACGCCGCCGAGCCGGACCTGATCATCGTGGCGAACCGTTCAGCGGAGGCGTACGGCGAACTGAGCAAGATCGCCCCCACCGTCGACCTGACTCTCGACTGGACGAGCTTCAAGTCGAGTTTCGTCACGAACACGGAGAAGCTAGGAACGATCTTCGACAAGCAGGCCGAGGTCTCCACAGCGCTCGCCGACATCGACACGAAGATCAGCACAGCCAAGGAGAGTGCCAGCGACGCCGGCAGCGGCCTGATCGTACTCACCAGCGCCGGTGAGGTCACCGCGTTCGGACCGGGTTCCCGCTTCGGCTGGCTGCACGACGAGTTCGGGGTGACGCCTGCCATCGCCGATGTCGAGGCCGCCACCCACGGCGACCCCGTGTCCTTCGAGTTCATCCTGAAGACCAACCCCGACTGGCTCTTCGTCGTTGACCGGGACGCCGCCACCGGCGAAGGAACGAAAACCGCCCAGGAGGTTCTCGACAACGAGGTCGTGGCCAGGACCACCGCCTGGTCCGACGAACAGGTCATCTACCTCGACCCGGCACCGTGGTACATCGTGATGAGCGGGCTGACCGCAGTCAACCAGATGATCGACCAGGTCACCACCGGTCTGACGAAGTGATGCGAGGCATCAGGGCGACGTCCGCGGCTCTGGCTGCGGGCGTCGCCCTGACGGCGACTCTGGCGGTGTCGAGCGTCTTCGTCGGCGTCGCCGACGTGACACCGGTCAGCCTGCTTCACGGCGGACCGGACAGCGAAGCGGCACTACTGCTGGCCGCCAGCCGGCTGCCACGCACCGTCGCGCTGCTGCTCGCTGGAGCGGCCAGTGCCATCGCAGGACTGATCATGCAGATGCTGGTCCGTAACCGGTTCGTCGAGCCGGGTACCACCGGGACCACCGAGGCCGCCGCCCTCGGCCTGCTGGTGGTCACGGTTGGCGCACCCGGGCTGCCGCTGACCGGCAAGATGGCCGTGGCCATCGGGTTCGCCCTGCTCGGCACCGCCCTGTTCCTCCTGCTGCTACGCCGCGTTCCGGTGCGTTCGGTCATCCTGGTGCCGCTGATCGGCATCATGCTGGGTTCAGTCGTCGGAGCGGTGACAACTTTCTTCGCCTACCGGCTGGATCTACTCCAGACCCTGGACACCTGGCTCACCGGAGACTTCTCCGGCGTCCTGCGGGGCCGCTACGAACTGCTGTGGGTGGCGTTCGCCGCGACGATCACCGCCTGGGTCGCCGCCGACCGGTTGACCGTCGCCGGTTTGGGCCGCGACTTCACCACGAACCTCGGCATGCACTACGGGCGTGCGCTCACCTTCGGGGTCGCGGTCGTGGCCACCGTGGCATCGGTCGTCGTGGTGACCGTCGGCGCCATCCCGTTCCTGGGGCTCGTCGTGCCGAACATCGTCCGCCTGGTCCTCGGGGACAACGCACGTCGGGCGATCCCCTGGGTGGCGGTGGCCGGGGCGGCGTTCGTACTGGCCTGCGACCTGGTGGGCCGTACGGTCCGCTACCCGTACGAGATCCCGCTCGGCGTCGTGGTCGGGGTCGTCGGCGCGGCGGTGTTCCTTTACCTGTTGTTGAGGAGCTCCGAACGTGTCCACTGACACCGTGGGTCAGGCCGCGACCGGCACGGTCCCCCACCGACGCAGACAGCAGGTCCGCGTCCGGATCCTCACCCTGACAGGCGTGGCCGTCCTGCTCGTGACCACCTACCTGTTCACCGACGTGACCGGCTCCTGGGATTACGTGGTGCAGCTCCGTGCACGCAAGCTCGCGGCGATGCTGCTCGTGGCGGTCGCCGTCGCCACGGCTACCGTCCTGTTCCAGACCGTCACGGAGAACCGCATCCTCACCCCGGCGATCATGGGTTTGGACTCGCTCTACCTGCTCATCCAGACGGTGGTGGTCTACCTCTTCGGAGCGAGCGCGCTCGTTGCCACCGAACCGACGCTGCAGTGGACGGTCGAGATCGTGGTGATGGTCCTGTTCGCCACCGCCCTGTTCAGGTGGATCTTCACCGGGGCCGGACGCAGCATCCACCTGCTGGTGCTGGTGGGAGTCCTCTTCGGCGTGCTCTTCCGGAGCGTGACCCACCTGCTGCAACGGATGATCGACCCAGCGGAGTTCGCGGTGTTGCAGGACGCCTTCTTCGCGAGCTTCAGTGTGCAGCCACAGCTGCTCGGCCTCTCCGCCGCGACGATCACGCTCGCCACCGTCGGCCTCCTACTGATCGGCCGGCAAGTTGACGTCCTCGGCCTCGGCCGAGCCCACGCGATCGGCCTCGGCGTGCACCACCGGCAGCTCGTCGCGGCCGTCTTCGCCCTCGTGGCGGTCCTGGTCGCGGTCTCCACCGCGCTCGTCGGACCGATCACCTTCCTCGGGCTCATCGTCGCCAACCTCGCCTACCACCTCATCGGCAGTCACCTGCACCGGCACACGGTCCCCGCAGCCATCCTGCTCGCGGTGATCTTCCTGGTGGGCGGCCATCTGCTTCTCGAACGGATATTCGACCTCGGCACCGTGCTCGCGGTCGTGATCGAGTTCGTCGGCGGGATCTTCTTCATCATCCTCGTCACCAGGAAGGGCGCACGGTGATAGTCCTCCAGTCGGTCACCAAGCGGTACGCGGACACCGCCGTCGTCGACGACGTCAGCATCGAACTCGGGCACCCCGGGATCACCTCCGTGATCGGCGCCAACGGCGCGGGCAAGTCCACCCTGCTGTCGATGATCGGACGACTACTGCCGATCGACGACGGCACCATCACCGTCGACGGCCTCGACGTGACCACCACCCGGGGCGCACTACTCGCCCGCCGGCTGGCGGTACTGCGGCAGGACAACCACCTCACCGCCCGGCTCACCGTACGGGATCTGGTCGCCTTCGGCCGTTTCCCGCACGGTCGGGGTCGGCTCGGCCCCGCCGACCGGGACGCCATCGACCAGGCCATCGCCTACCTCGATCTCGATTCCGTCGGTGACCGGTTCCTCGACCAGCTCTCCGGCGGGCAGCGGCAGCGCGCCTTCCTGGCGATGACGCTGGCGCAGGACACCCACTACCTTCTGCTTGACGAGCCGCTCAACAGCCTCGACCTCCGACACTGCGTACAGACGATGCGGCTGCTCCGACGTGCCGCCGACGAACTCGGCAAACGCATCGTGCTGGTCCTGCACGACATCAACTTCGCCGCAGCCCACTCCGACCGGATCGTCGCCATGCGCGCCGGACGCATCCACGCCGTCGGAACGCCCACCGAGGTCATCACGACCGCGGTGTTACGGGAGGTGTACGGCCTCGACATCGCCGTCGAGGAGTTCGGCGGTCATCCCATGGCGGTCTACCACTTGTGACGGAGACCTACACTGCAGTCGGTGTCTCGTCGTACCCGTGAAGCAGGCACCGGCAGCAACGCTCCGCCGATCAGTCACCCAACCGGACCTCCTGGTCGGTGACCGCAGGTTCAGGGCAGGCACAGCAGGTCGGCACTGTCGGCCCACAGGGCGTCCCGGGCGAGGTCGCTGCGGGCCAGGCGGGACGGGTCCGTCCAGGTCAGCTGGTTGCGCACGACACGGGCGTAGCAGCGCCCGGGCGGGGCGGTCACGACACCGAGCGTGAGATCGTTCAGGGCTGCGGCCACCGCGTCGCGGCGGTTGAACCGGGGCATCAGGCGGGTCGCCGGGCTGAGCAGCCGCCAGGCCGCCCGCATCGCGAGTGAGGTGTCGCGCAGCAGTCCGGTGCCGGGCGTCGGTCCGGGGTCGAACGCGACCACCCGCCAGCGCCCGTTGACGGCCTCCGGCCGGGCGGCGAGGGCCCGCGCGGTCAGCACGACGCACAGCTTCGACGACGTGTACGCCCGACCGCCGGCCGCTCGTGGGTCTGTGTCGCGCTCGGGGTCGGTTTCAGGGCGGGCCAGCAGGCGGGCGTCCGCGTGCCGGGGTGGTGTCGGCAGGAGCGTGGGGTGGTCGGGATCGTGAGTGCCGCTGGTAGTGAGGATGACGGTGGCCTCTGGTGCGAGATGCGGCATCAGCAGCCGGATCAGCAGGTAGTGCGCAAGGTGGTTGACGGCGAAGGTGGTTTCGAAGCCGTCGACGGTGCGCCGGTCAGCGTCGCGGAAGCTGAGGCCGGCGTTGAGCACGAGTGCGTCGATGGCGGTGCCGTCGAGCCGTTCGACGACGGCCCGGACGAAGGTGCGGACGAAGGTGCGGACGCTGTCCAGCTGGGCGAGATCCAGGGGCAGGGCGTCCGGGGCTTCCGACGCGCCGGTGCACTCACTTTCTTCCGGCTGATAATGCCTGCGTGACCTCCTCGCCTTCGCCACCGCCCAGAAGGATGCGCGCCGACGCCCAACGCAACCGGGCCCGAATCCTCGCCGCCGCCGAACAGGTCTTCGCGGCGGCGGGACCCTCCGCCTCGACCGAGGACCTCGCCGAACTCGCCGGTGTGGCGATCGGCACCGTCTTCCGGCACTTCCCCACGAAGGCCACCCTCATCGAGGCGGTCTTCGTTTCCCGGTTACGGGAGCTGACCGCGTACGCGCGGGAGATGGCCACCGTCGACGACGTCGGCACCGGCTTCTTCGCGTTCTTCACCGAAGCCGTCCGGCAGTCGACGGTCAAACACGCCTTCACCGACGCCATCGAACCCGGCGACGAGACGATGACCGCCGTCCGGACGGCGATCTCATCGGTCGGCGCCGACCTGCGCGACGCGATGGGCGAGCTACTGGTCAGAGCACAGCAGGCCGCGGCGGTACGGCCGGACGTCACCACGCCCGAGCTGATCGGGTTGATGGTCGGCACCGCACGGGCTCTGGAGCAGGTCGACCCCGACCAGGAAAGCCAACGGCGGATCCTCACGGTCCTCCGTGACGGACTCAAGGGCTGAACAGGACGCCGCCGCCCTGGGTGGAGGCGCAAACCCCGGCGAGGCGCCCCACCGGCCCCCACAGCACCTCGACGCAGCCCCGCCCACCGAGCCGCGCTGCCTCGGCGGCAGCCAGCGCGCCCAACACCGACCCGACCCGCGAGGAACCACCGAACTGGAAGTCGACCTGGGTGGTGTAGCAGCGGACGGCACGGACCTTCGCGGCGAGCCGGTCGCCGATGTCGACGGGCTGCTCGACCCCGTCCGGCACAGCCTGCCACGGGGGCTCCTGCGGTGCCCGGCGGACATACGGCACGTCACGCCACCACAGGACACCCGAGGCGCAGCTCACGACCGTCTCGGTGACGACCCGGTGGTCGACGTGCCCACCGAGCGCCTGCGGAGCGAGCACCAGATCCGCGGCGCGCAGCCGGAGGCTCAGGGCCACGGACAACGCGACACCGACGGTGTCGTCCGGGTGGACGCCGGTGAACAGAGCGGCGGCACTGTCGTAGCCGCGATGCGGAGCCTCCGGAAGCGGCAGATGCACCGGCACGGCACCGAGAATCCGGCAGGCCGCCACGTCCTCCGCACGGCGCAACGCCATGTAGTCGACGTCCGCCGGCAGGCCCTTGTCGAGTTGGGTGGACAGGGCGAACGGCGACGGGTCCGGCACGGAGGCGGTGAAGCAGGTCAGCACCTCGACGTACCATCCGGCGGCAGCGAGCACGGCCAGGGTGCCGCCGACGGAGAAGACCGCGTCGTCGAGATGTGGGCTGACCGCCACAGCGCGGCGGGTCACAGCAGGTGCGGTGCCGCGCGGAAGCGGCACGCCCGATCAGGCGGGGGGTCGGCGATCTCCGGCACGGTCGTGCCGAGCCCGTCGTAGATCGCGGTGACCCGGCCGGCGACCACCGGCCAGCTCCAGTCCCGTACCACGTCGCGGCGAGCCCGCGCGGCGAGTCGCGTACGCAGGTCGGCGTCGGCGAGGAGCCGGCGCACCGCCGTGGCCAGAGCCGCCGCATCCCCGGCGGGCACCAGCAGCCCGTTGTCCTCCGGGCGTACGCAGTCACGCACCCCGACCACGTCGGTGGAGACCACGGGCAGACCGGACGCCATCGCCTCGAGGATGGTGTTGGAGAAGCCCTCGGCGTAGGTGGGGCTGACGAAGATGTCACCGCGGGCGTACACCTGGTGAGCCGTCTCGTAGGGCACCGCGCCGAGCTGCTCGACGTCGTCGGTGAGGCCGAGTTCGGCGACCCGCGAGGTGGTGGCTTCCACGTCCGGGCCGATCCCCGAAATCAGCAGGCGTACCGGCGTGCCGTCGGCGCGCACCTTCGCCACCGCGTCGAGCAGGTCGAGCACGCCCTTACGGGCGTCGACGCGGCCGTGGTAGAGCAGCACCGGCGGGTCGGACAGCTCACCGAACGGCCGCGACGGTGCGAACCGGTCGGTGTCGGTGGCCCCCGGCACGACGGTGAACCGGGCCGGGTCGACGCCGTGCCGGTCGCACACCTCGGCGGCGAACGACTCCGAGCCGATCAGCAGTGCCGGCGCGGCCGCGAAGACCGCCCGGACCAGCTGCCGGTGGGTGTCGCAGCAGGTGCCGACCCAGTGCCCGTCGCCGCCCTGCACCGAGACCACGGCGGGCAGGCCCGCGGCCCGGGCCGCCCGCAGCACCGCCAGGCCGTTCGGGTAGGCGTACTGGGCGTGCAGGACGTCGAAGGGACGCCGGGCGTGCAGCCGGAGCACCGTGGCGGTCATCGCCGCCACGTCGGCCTCGAAGTCGGCCGGTTCACCCCGACCGACGGCCTGTTCGCCGTGCGCCTCCAGCGCGTACACGGTGACCCCTGCCGGCACCCGGTCCGGTGGCGGCGGGCCACCACCGTAGACGGCGCGACCGGCTGCGTCGCCCCGGAACTGGGAGACGAGCGTGACGTCGTGACCGGCCCGCACCAGGTGCCGGAGCAGGTTCTCCGCGTACGCGCTCATGCCGGACACCGCCGGCCAGTAGCGGCGGGAGACGAAGCAGATCCTCACGTCGCGGTCACCTCCAGCAACACCGCCTCGGAGTGGGCACGTTCGGCGGCCCGCAGCGCGGACAACGCGGCCGGTACCAGAACATCGGCCCGATGAGCGTCACGGGACAGCTCCAGGCTGACCAACCCGCGGTAGCCGGTCTCGGTGAGCGCGCCGAGCACCGCCGGCAGGTCCATGTCACCCTCGCCGGGTGCGCGGTGCTCGTGCCGGCCACGCGGCATGTCCTCCACCGCGCAGGCACCGAGCGCCGGCCGGAAGGCCCGCACCGCCTCGGCCGGCGAGTACCGGCCGGATACCAGGCAGTGCCCGGTGTCCAGGGCGAGGGTCAGGCCGGGCACCAGCGCGGCGAGGCGAGCCCAGTCGTCGCAGTCGTCGACCAGCATGCCCGGTTCCGGCTCGAACGCACACCGCACGCCCCGCCCGGTGGCGTACGAGACCACGTCACGGACGCCGTCGACGAGCCAGCCCCAGCAGCGTTCCCGGTCGGTGCCGGCCTCCGGCACGCCGGCCCAGAACGACACGGCCTCGCTGCCCAGGTCGGCCGCCACGTCGACGCAGGTACGCAGATAGTCACCCCGCCGGGCGCGGTCCGCCTCGTCCGGCGAGACCAGGGTCGGATGGTGTTTGCGGCGGGCGTCCAACAGGAAACGGGCACCCGTCTCCACGACACTGGCCAGGCCGAGTCCCGCGAGCCGGCGGGCGAGCCGCGCGGTACGGCCGGCAAGGTCCGGGGCGTACGGGTCGTGGTGCGCCACGTCGAGGGTGAGGGCCACCCCGTCGTAGCCAGTGTCGGCGAGCAACGCGAGGGCGTCGTCGAGGCGGTGCGAGGTCATCCCGTTGGTGTTGTAGGCGTACCGCAGGCTCATCCGGCGCTCCGGGCGACGGCGTGCCGGGCCGGTTCCCGGTACAGCGGATAGAGCGGTCCGACCGTACGGTTCACCCCGGCCAGGTCGAGCCAGGCGTCACCGCCGAGCTGCTCCCGTCCGGCCGCGTCCAGGACGACCGGTGCGGCCCCCTCGCGCGGCGGCGTACCCATGCCCACCAGCGGTGAGTCCCGCTCCACGAGCCGACGTACCCCACGCGCCCCGATCCGGCCGTAGGACATCGTCTCGGCCTCCAGCCCCGGCACGATCACCTTGACCGCGACCGCCCCCTCCCCCGGTGCCACGACCACCAGCACGTCGAAGTCGGCGAGCCTGCGCAGCAGATCCGACAACAGTGCGGGCGGATCGTCCAGTGCGCCGGACGCCACGGTGGGCAGCGACGAGAACGGCACCCGGGTCCGTTCGGCCAGCACCACCACAGTCAGCAGGTCACGCAGCTCGGCGCCGGTGAGCCGGGTCCACTCGCGCATCGCCCGCAACGCGTGCGGCTCCTGCGGCGTCAGGGGCCGGACGAACTCCCGCCGCCAGTACGCCTCCGGTGCTACCGGCGTCAGTGCGCCGAGCGCCCCATGGGAGAAGACCTTCCGGGCGCGGGACGACACGTACTCCAGCAGCGCCTTGCGCAGCGCGACCTCCCGGTCCGGGTGGGCTGCCTCGCCGCACGCGGTCACCGCCAGCGGCGGTGTCTCCGGCTCCCGGTCCATCCCGACGACGTGCACGTCGACCATCCCGAAGTCGGTGGCGGCGAGTTTCGGCAGCACCTCGACCCCGGCGTCACGCAGCCGCGCCAGCACCGCCAGGGTCACCGGGTCGCGCACCTCGTCCAGATCGAGCACCACACCGCGGTCCATGGCCCGGAAGGCGGTGACGTTGCCGTCGCGTTGCAGCAGCTCCAGCAGGCCGTGCGCGACCGCCCGCTCGACGGTGTCCCCCGCGCCGGAACCGTTGGTTATCACCGTGACGAGCCGTTCCGCCGGGTCCTGCCACGGCAGGTCGTCGCCGGACGAGGCACAGAACTCGGCCGGGACGAGGACGGTCTCGCCGGTACGCCAGCGCAACGTGGGCAGCCAGGACCGCGGTTGTTCGTCGTCGACGGTCGTGCCGGCGGTCAGCACCAGCGACCGGGGATCGACCACCCCGTCCGGCCCAACCTCACCCCGCAGCTGCGCGTAGGAGGCCCGGCGGGGAACGACACCACGCAGGTGCCGGTGCAGCAGCAGTTCCTCCGCCAGCTCCCCGTAGGCACCGGTACGAGCCTGCTCGGCGGTCAGCCCGTAGCCGAAGGCCACCGCCCGGGGCCAGCCGGCACCGAGGTGATCGGCGGTGACGACCGGCACGCCGAGCCGGTCCACCGCGCTCACGTCGAAATCACCGACCTCACCGGGCGGCAGGGCGGCGGCGAACTGGTCGGCGACCGACATCGCGGTGACCGTGTCGGTACGGGATCGCAGTGCTCGGGTCATGTCAGCTCCTCGATGGGAATCGGACCGGCCGTCGGTTGCCCGCGCAGCTGCCGGTCGAACAGGGCGAGCACCTGCTCACGGCCGACCGGCGCCGCGAACTCGAACGGGGTGGCGACCGCCTGGAAGTCGAGTGTCTCGATCAGCTCCCGGGCCTGACGAACTTCGGCGTGCGACAGCGGGATCTGGGCGTGGTACGCCTTGTGGCAGGACAACCCGACCGGCGTCGTGCCGGCCAGATCCACCTTGATCAGGTCACCGACGAAGAGGATGCCCCGTCGGGTGTCGTGCAGGACATTGTGGCCGGGGAAATGGCCACCGCTGCGGTACACGACCAGGCCGGGAGCCAACTCGTGCCGGTCGTCGATCGGCCACGTCACCTGGAACGCCTTCGTCCACACCAGATCGTCGACACCGATCGCGAGCACCGGCGGGGCCAGCTCGTCCTGCAACTGCCACAGCGCGCCGTAACCGTGCACGTGACTGGCACCGAGCGCGACCAGGCCACCGCGGCGGCGCAGGTCAGCAAGCGCGGCGGGCGGGTACCAGCCGGCGGCCTCCCAGCCGACCGCACCGGCGTCGGTCTCGATGACCCACCCGGTGCTGCCCAGCCCGAGCTGCGGCTCACACCAGTAGCCGGTCACCCCGGGGGCGACCTCGACCCACCGGGCCTGCCGCCCGTTCCCCACCTCGTCAGCCGAGTGGAACAGCCAACCCTCCTCCGGCAGGGCGTTGCGCACGTCCGTACAGACGGGGCAGCCCGGCGGCGGTGCGAACCAGCGTTGCCAGTGCCCGCAGTTGTCGCACGCGTACGGCCGCAGCGGCATGTCAAGCCCCTCCCACGGTGTGCAGCAACTCGTGCAGGCGCAGGTCCCGGGCCAGCGGCCAGGGCCAGTCGGCACCACGTACCGCCGCCCCGAACGCGCGGAGTTGCGCGGTGAACGGGCTGGTGCGGGTATCGAAGGGCAGCTCGGTGACGACGCCGGTGGCCGCGTCCAGACGCCGGAGGCTACCGCCGGCGGTCTGGCCCATCGTGTCCACCGCCACCAGCTGGGCACGGGTACCCACGATCTCCAGACGACGGCGGGGTAGTTGCTCGGCGGTGTTGAAGCTGACGTGTGCCGACACGAGGACGCCACCGGCCGTGACACCGGCCAGCACCGCCCCGTCGTCGACCGGGTAGGGGTGCACCCGCCGCTGGGTGAGCACCGCGAGGCTGGTCAGGTCGTCGCCGAGCAACACGCCGACGAGGTCCACGCCGTGCGGGGCGAGATCGGCCAACGCGCCGCCACCCGAGCGGGCCGGATCGACCCGCCAGTTGTCGTGCGGGCGGCCGTCCGGAGACCAGTCCGGGGGCAGCCAGCAGCCGTAGGTGATGCGTACCGCCGTCACCGTGCCCAGGTCCCCACCGGCGACACGCTCGGCGACGAGCCGGTGCGCCGGGTGGAACCGCTGGTCGAAGGCGGTACCGGCGAGTGTGCCACCGGCGGCGGCGACGAGCCGGCGGGCGTCGGTCACCGTCGCCGCGAGCGGCTTCTCGCAGAGCACCGGCAGTCCCGCCTTGGCGACCGCGGCGACCAGATCGGGGTGACTGTCGGTCGGCGTGGCGACGTAGACCGCCTCGACGTCGGGCTGATCGAGCAATGCGTCGAGCTCGGTGGTGGCCAGCGCCTCCGGCCGCAGGGCGGTGGCTGCCGCCGGGTCAGGGTCGCAAGCCACCAGGAGGCGGGCACCGGCGGCCCGCATCGCGGGAGCGACATGGTCACGCGCCACCCAGCCACAGCCCACCACACCCCAACGCACCGCATCGTTCACACCCGTCACCACCGCTCGGGCAGGTCGAGCAGGAGCCGACGGCACACCGCGTCCGGTCCGGGCGGGTCGGGCCAGCGCGGCGGCAGGTACGTCGCCGCCCGGTCGCCGTACTCGGCCGCCCACCGGTCGTCGGGCCAGGTGCGGTCACCGTCGGGGTAGAGGGGGTTCGGGCGCACCGGCACACCGTCGGCGGGTGTCAGCAGCGCAGGGTCGGCCGGTGCGGCGGCCTCGTCGCGGGCGAGCCCGAGCGCCTCCGTGGCGGCCAGCGCCGCCCCGGTGGCCGCCACCGGGAGCCGGCCACCGGCAGTCGCGGCGGTCAGCTCCTCCTCGGCGTACGCCGTGGCACCGGGCAGCAGCGCCGTCCACTCGTGGGCGCGCAGCGGCAGGCCGGCCCGGCCCGCCGGGTGCGCGGCGTTGTGCAGGTGCCCGAGTAGCACCGCTCCCCGTGGCCCGGCGGCGGCGGTGGCGGAGGCCACGAAGCCGGCCTTGTCCGACAGGAAGTACAGCGCGTCGTGGCAGGCGACGTGACGTGGCACGGACGAGGGCGGCAGCGGCCAGCCGGCGGTCAGGTCGGCGCAGACCAGGGCGACCGGTGCGCCGGTTGGCAACACGAAACGGCGGGCCAGCCACAACTTGGCGAAGACCACGTCGACACCGGTGAGGTCGGTGTGCCCGTGCAGCGCAAGATGCCGCAGCAGATGCCCGGCGCCGCAAGCAAGATCCACCACCGCCCGACCGGCCGGCGGGTGAGCGGCGGTCAGGGCCAGCGTGGCCAGCCAGCTGGGATCGGACCAGCGGTGCCGGAAGTAGGTGCCGACCCGGCCGAGACCAAGCAGGTCGACGGCCTCGGTGAGGCTTCCCGCCGCCAGCGCGGCACGCAGCCGGCGCGGTGCGGGCCGACCGCCGTCCCACCAGTCGTCGGTGTCGGCGAGAAGCAGCATCGTCGCACGGTGCGGGTCGCCGGCGTCCAGCGCCGCCACCGTGGCCGCACGTAGTTCCTCACGCCCGGGGCGTAGCCACGGGATACCTTCGACCACCGGCCAGCGGCGCATCCCGTCGGTGAGGCTGTGTGCGGTGTCGGCCCGCAGCCCGCTGCCGTCCGGGCCGCGCCACCGAGTACCGGCGACCGGGATACCGACGGCGGTCACAGCCCGGCCGCCCGCAGCACCGCACGGTGGTACCCGGCGAACGGCCCGTCGTGCACCAGTTGAAGGTCGACCAGTGCCTGCTCGGCGGTGAAGGCCGCCACCCGGGCGTGATGGTGGGTCTGGAGCACCCGGTCCAACACGTCGGCGGCGTGGAACGCGGCACCGAGCGGGGTGTCCACGTCGACCCGGCCCGCCAGCGCCGCGTCGACCCGGGCCGCGAGCGCAGCGGGCAGGCAGGCGAGTTCCATCTCGGTCAACCTGTCGACGATCGGGTCGAGGTGTTCACCGAGCAGCTGCTCACCGGCGAAACCGGCGTCGGGCAGCCGGGCGTTGTGCAGGTGGTGTGCCAGCCCGAGAAGAAATGCCTGGCCGAAATCCGCGCCGACGTCGTCGGCGAGCAACGCGGCGTAGACGGCCACCGCCCAGCTGTGCTCCGCGTGGTTCTCGGCGGGCTCGACCATCAGACGGGGCCGTCCCGGCGCGGTGGCACCGGCGCGGGGCTGCCGGCACAGGGCGGACACGAACGACGGCGCAGCATCAGCTGTCGCACGATCGGCCACCAGACCCGGCAGCGCATCACGTAGCCGACCGACCGTGGCCCCGTGCAGCGCGTCGGCGAGTTCCGCGACCGCCCGGGCAAGGACCGTCTCCGCGTCCGGCGCGGACAGTCCGCAGGCGGTGAGGGTGGCGGCGTCCAGGCCGGCGAGACGCGCCCCCGCCACGGCGGCGGCGCACTCCCGGGCCGCCACCGCCGCCGGATCCGCGCCGTCGACCAGCGCCGCCCACGACCGCTCGAAGGCCCGTGCGGCCACGGAGCCGTCGGCGTGCGCCACCCGGACGCGCTTCAGGTCACCGATCTGCCGAAAAGCCGGTACGACCGCAGCCAGCCGGCGGGTCGGCGCCGCCGCCAGCACGGCCGTCATGCCGCATCCAACCACCGCAGCAGGGTCCGCTCCTGAACGTGCAGGGCGTGTTCCGCAGTACCGCCGCGGGTCAACGGCGCCTTGAAGAAGTAGCCGAGCTGCTCCTGCGGGCCGCCCTCGCCACGGCGGGCCGCTTCCACGACCAGCCGCACCAACTCGATCACCAGCGGCGCGGCGAGGATCGAATCCCGACACAGGAAGTCGACCTTCATCTGCATCCGTTGACCCAGGAAGCCGACCAGGTCGATGTTGTCCCAGGCCTCCTTCGCATCACCTCGCGGCCGGTAGTAGTCGATACGGACCACGTGGTCCTCCACCGCGTACCCGAGCATGTCGTCGAGCACCGACCCCTTGGTGTCCAGCTTGCTGGCCAGCGACGACGGGTCGTCGAGGATATGCCCGTCCCGGTTGCCCAGGATGTTCGTGGAGTACCACCCTTCGACGACCAGCGCCCGGGATCGGAACGCCGGGGCCAGCACAGTCTTGATCAAGGTCTGGCCGGTCTTGCCGTCCTTGCCGGCGACCGGCACCCGCTCCCGCTCCGCCAGTTCGACGAGCGCCGGCACGTCTGCTCCGAGACTCGGGGTGAAGTTCACGTACGGGCACCCCTGCCGGATCGCCGCGTACGCGTAGAGCAGGCCCGGCGTCATCGTGGCGTCGTCGCGGTCGAGCCCCCTCTCGAACTCGGCCAGATCGGACAGCACCGGCGCGGTCGGGTCGGGGCGCGCCTCGGTGGAGGCGAGGTTGACCACCACCACCCGATCCAGTGCCTGTTCCGTCCGGAACCGGCGCAGGTCCTCGCAGACGTACGCGACCCGCTCACGCAGCGGTCCGACCGGCACCACGTTGGCGCCGGTCGCGTTGCGGCACCACTGCGGGTCGGACACCGCCGGCCAGGGCTTGATCGCCTGCAACGGTTCGGCCACGGTGTCCAGCTGCACCGGCTCCACCACCCGGTGCACGTGCGCGGCCTTCGCCAGGTCGTCCGGGCACAGGTCCCAACCGCCGAAAACCAGCGACTCGTACGGCACCAGGTCGGTGCGGTGGGCCAGCGGCAACCCCGACGTGTCGCGCATTCCCAACTTGAGCAGTTCCACCCCGGCCACCGCCGTCGTGGCCACCGCGCCACCCAGTCCCACCACCGCGACCCCGATGCGTTGCTCCGCCATGCTTCCTCCCGTGTCCACCCGGACGCCCGAACTCGGGCGGCCGGATACCCGCGAACGGAGCGGGCATTCCCGCAGCTCGACGCCGATCGGCCGGAGGGCACCGGCTACGACGATCGGCCGCTGCCGGCCGTCGCATGTGGGCAAGATGCAGGTAGGTGCGGACACCGCACCGGCGGTACGCCTACGGGGGAGGGGCTGCTCGTGAAGGTGCTCATCGCAGGTGGTGCCGGTTTCATCGGCAGCACCGTTGCCTCCTGCCTGCTCGACGCCGGCCACACGCCCGTGGTGATCGACAATCTGGTCACCGGTCGGCGGGAGTTCTGCTACGGCCGGATCTTCCACGAAGGCGACATCGCCGACGCCAGTCTGGTCGACGGCGTACTGCACCGTCATCCGGACATCGAAGCCGTCGTGCACTGCGCGGCCCTGACCGTCGTACCCGACTCGGTGGCCCGGCCGGTCGACTACTACCGCGCCAACGTCGCCGCGACGGTGGAGTTCGTCGACCGGCTACTCGTCCACGGCGTACGCCGCCTGATCTACAGCTCGTCGGCTTCGATCTACCAGCCGGGCCCGGACCTCGCGGTCGACGAGACGTCACCCCTGGGCGCCGGCAACCCGTACGCGCACACGAAGCTGGTGGTGGAACGGATGCTCGCCGACGTCGCGGCCAGTACCCCGCTGCGCGTGCTGTCGCTGCGCTACTTCAACCCGATCGGCACCGACCCGGCCCTGCGTACCGGGCTGCAACTGCCCACGCCCTCCCACGCGCTCGGTCGCCTCATCCACGCCCACCGCACCGGCGAGCCGTTCCCCGTCGCCGGGTTGGACTGGCCCACCCGCGACGGGTCCGGGCTGCGCGACTACGTTCACGTCTGGGACCTCGCCACCGCCCACCTGCGGGCCCTGGACCGCTTCGACGAACTCTTCCCCGCCGGTGGGCCCGGCCACCTGGCCGTCAATCTCGGCACCGGTACCGGTACCACGGTCCTGGAGCTGATCGCGGCGTTCAACGCGCTGGTCGACCCGACCGTCGCCGTGGCCGAGGCGCCACGCCGCCCCGGCGACGGGGTGGGGGCGTACACCCGGAGCCGCCTCGCCCGGGACCTGCTCGGCTGGCGCGCGGAGCGGGACCTGACCGCCGGCATCGCCGACTCCCTGGCCTGGTTCGGCCGGCGGGAACGGCTGCTACCCGACCTCGCCGTCGTGCCGCACAGCCTGGCCGGCTGACCGGCGCCGTCGGACCTGCCGTGACGTGAACACCGGGAGGGGGTGCCAGGAGTCATCTGCGGACGAGGATCTCGTCGAGCGGTTTGCGGTCGATCACGGGCACCACAGCGTCCGCCGCCGGGTATCCGACGGGAATCACGACGTACCCGCGCTCCTCCCGGGGCCGACCAAGGATGTCGTTGAGGAACCCCATCGGGCTCGGTGTGTGGGTCAGAGACGCCAGACCTGCCTGATGCAGCGCCGCCAGCAGAAAACCCACGGCGATGCCCACGGACTCCTTGACGTAGTAGGGCTTCGGCGACGTCGGGCCCTTGTGCACCTCGAACACCACGATCAAGCCCGGCGCGGTCTCCAGGAACGGCTTACGCCAGTCCGTTCCCAGCGGTGTCAACGCGTCCCGCCACTCGTCGGAGATCCGCCGCCGGTAGAACTCGCGCTCCTCGGCCTCGGCAGCCTCGCGCAACGTGCGGCGTACCTCGGGATCGGTGACCACCACGAACCGCCACGGCTGCACGTTGGCGCCACTGGGCGCGCTGCCCGCTGCCCGCACCGCCTCCTCGAGGACACCCGCGGGTATCGGGCGGTCGGAGAACTGACGGATGGAGCGCCGGGTCGACAGGCTCGCGGCGAAGGCGTGCGCCCGGGCCAACGCCTCGTCGGCAGGAACCTCGGAGCGGGGTGCGGCCCGCATCGACCCCACTGTTCCGTCTGCAGTCATCAGGTCAGTGTGCCGGACGCCACGGACGGGTACCCAGCGCGGACGTCGCATCCGGGTCCGGTGCACCGTCCGGCTCGGGTACCGCCCCGGACGGTGCCGCACCCTGCGCGGTACGACGGGTGTCCGACGCACTAACATTGCGGCGGTCTGCAGCGGCTGAAACGAGGCATGATGCGTTGGCTCCGGCAGTTGCTGGGTAGCAATCAGGTCCAGCTCGATCCAGGGCGGCAGCAGGCGCTGCTGCGGGAGGTCACTCACCACCACGACGTCGACTCACCGCTCCGGTTCCCCGCACACGTCGAAGCGATCACCCGGATACTGGACGACGACGACGGCTTGGTGGTGGCGGCCCGGATGGTCATCGAGGCCGCCGAAGAGGCTCACGCGGACCTGCAAGCCCAAGCCCACCACGTGCTCCGGCACACGGGCCGGCGGCTGCTGGTGAACCGCCGGAACTACCGGCCGCTGTGGAAGGAAGCCGCACCGGCCTTGCGGTGGCCGCTGTTCGCGCTGCCGAGCGGTCTCCACCCGTACGTGCAGGTGACCGCCGCCGTCTCGGTGATCGGCAGCCGCGCGCCCCGGCTCGGCCAGGTGACCGACCCGGACCTGCTCCTGGCCCGCGCCTTCGAGATGCTCGACCTCACCATCATCGGCTGGGAGTACGGCCGGGTACGGGTGGACACCGACGCCGCGGCACTGGCCGACCGTTTGATCACGGCCACCGGACAGGTTCTCGCGGCCCTCGACGATCCGCCTCGCCTACCACCTCCGGTCCGCGAGATGATGCGCCGCAACAACACTCTCGACGTCCACGATCCCACCGGCCCCCGCGTGGTCGACCGCATCAATCCGGGGGCACGGATGCGGGAAACCCTGCTGGTGTAATTGCCGATCCGCACGCCGGGCAGGAGGGATACCGCCGGTGATGCCGGGAACGGCAGCGTTCACCGACCCGAGGTCCGCAGACAGCGCCGCGTACGCCTGCTTCAACTGGTCGTGGCAGGTGGTTTCGTCGTCGGCCACCACGATGGCATGCCCGGTCCGGCCGCCGAATCGGGCCGCCTGGCCCTCCGGTGCCGTCCACACCGACTCGACACCGTCGGGCAGTGAAGCAGGTCGACCCGTGCGTAGGGTGTCTCCGTGGCGGAAGATGATCCCGGCGGTACGCCGCCGGGTGTGCCGCAGCTGCGGTTGTCTCCCGAGCGCCGTGTCGACCGCCGCCGCGACCAGGTCGACGCCGGTGGCCAACGGCACGAGCCGGGAGATCAGGTCACCACCGAGCCGGGCGTTGAGCCCGATCAACCGGGGTCCGTCGGCGGTCAACCGCACCTCGGTGTGGGTGACGCCCTCGCACAGCCCGAGCGCGGCGTGGGCGGCGTCGACGGCACGGCGTACCGAAGCCAGGTGCTCGACCTGCTCAGGAACTGAGATCATCCGGCTGGCTGTCGCGAGTTCGGGCGCTGGTCTCGGGTGCCGGGTGCCGGCCGCGACCACGTGCAACCGGCCACTGCGTACCACCACCGATTCGACGCTGAGCTGCGGCCCGTCCAGGTACTCCTCCACCAGAGCACCGTCGGCGCGGGCCGCCCTGGTGTAGGCACGGGCCAGATCCGCAGGTCCGCGGGCCAGCCGTACCCCGGCGCCGCCGGTCTCCGAACGCGGCTTGACCACGACCGGGTACCCCAGCTCGGCGGCAGCGCGCAGAGCCTGCACCTCGTCGGTGACCAGGACCGACCGAGCCGACGGCACCCCTGCGGCGGCCCACGCCTGGCGCATCCGGTGCTTGTCCCGACAGGCGCGGGCGGACGGCACAGGATGACCGGGTAGCCGCAGCGCGCTGGTGGTGGCCGCGGCGGTCTCGATCCAGGCCTCCTCCCAGGTGAGCACCGCATCCACGGATTTCTCGCGGGCCAGCAGCAGCACGGACGCCAGGTCGTCGGCGGCGATCCGGTGTACGGAGTCGGCGTAGCGGACCTCCCAGGTCGCTGGCGACTCCTGAGCGAGCACCACGTCGTGCTCGGCGGCCACCGATGCCAGGATGCGCTCGCGGTCCGGGTCCCGTCCGCTACCGAGGATCAGGATTGTGGGCATGATGGATCCTTACGTCGTAAGGGAAAAACTCACCCTTGCAGTTGCGAGGCGAGCAGGTCGACGTACGCGCCACCGGCGGCAACGAGTTCCTCGTGTGTTCCGGTCTCGACCATTCGTCCGGCGGACAGCACGACGATCCGGTCCGCGGTCCTGATGGTGGAGAGCCGATGGGCGATGATCAGCGTGGTCCGGCCGTGCCGGGCTTCGTTCATCGCCTGGTTGACCGCCTGTTCGCTTGCGGCGTCGAGGTTCGACACCGCCTCGTCCATCACCAGGATCGGAGCGTTCTTGAGCAGGGCCCGCGCGATCGCGATCCGTTGCCGTTGACCGCCGGACATGAGCGCGCCGAGTTCACCCGCGACGGTGTCGTAGCCCTCTGGCAGTGTCGTGATGAACTCGTGGGCCTGGGCGGCCCGCGCGGCGGCCTCGACATCCTCGTCGGAGGCGTCGGCGCGGCCCAGACGGATGTTCTCCCGCAGGCTGGTGTTGAACAGGAAGGTGTCCTGCGGAACCAGCGTCATGAGGCGGCGAAGGTCCTCCTGCGGGAAGTCGCGAACGTCGTGTCCGCCCACGGAAACTGACCCGGCGGTGACGTCCCAGAACCTCAGAAGCAGGTTGGCGCAGGTCGATTTCCCGGCACCGGAGTGTCCCACCAGCGCGACCGTATCGCCGGGGCGAATCTCGAAACAGACATCTCGTACGGCGGGGGTCAGGTCGCTGCGGTAGGCGAAGGTGACAGCGTCGAAGCGCACATGCGGCACGATCGGGCCCTCGGGCGGCTGGTCGACCAGGTCCGACACCGGGGCGGGTGCGTCGAGCAGCGTGTTGATGCGGTCCGCTGACGAGGCCACCACGGACAGTTCACGCGCGACCTCGGTCACCTTCAGCACGGGCAGCATCGCCATCGCCGCGAGTACGACGGCGACCGGGAAGAGAGCGCGGTCGAGTTCACCCGCGACGACGAGCCACGCGCCGAGAGTCAGCACCACCAGTATTCCCAGCAGTGCGATGGTGTCCGTGGCGGCGTACTCGATGCCACTACGGCGGCCGTGCGCGGATTTCGCTTCGGCCAGCCGGACGCTCTGCTTGCGGAGCAAACCGAGCCGCTGGAAGTGTGCGCCGAAGTTCACCAGTTCACGGAGCCCCTGGAAGGTGTCGGTGTTGTCGGCGCTGATCTGACTGAGCGAGTCGCGTAGCTCGTGCCCGTGTCGTTCAGCCTGCCGCCGCAGCCATGCCGGAACCGAGGCAAGCAGTACCAGCACCGGAATCAGGACGCAGGCCAGTGACCAGTGGAACCAGCCGAGAGCGACGGTGGTGGCCACGGGCACGGTCGACGCGACCGCGAGCGGACTGAGGGTGTGGGCGAAGAACAACTCGATCTGTTCGACGTCCGCGACCGCGGCGGCGCCGAGGTCACCGGAGCGCCGTTCGAGCATGTAACCGGGCGAGAGCCGTTCGAAGGCGCTGTACACCTTCGCCCGGGTGTCGGCCAGTGCGCGGAAGGCGGCGATGTGGGCGTACGTGCTGTCAGCGATGCTCAGGACGACCAACGGCACGATGAGGGCGCCGAGGGTTGTCAACCAGCCGGTGAGTTCGTCGAGCGGGGCTCCCGTCGCGGCCCGGGCCACCACGTAGGCACCGATGCCGGATGAGGCGAGCAGGAACAGTTGGTGCAGCGCACCAGCCAGATAGGCCACCAGGATGAGCCGGCGATGCTCGCCCAGCAGGGGCATCAGACTCCTCAGCCTGATGATCAGCGACGGACTGCGGCCGCCTCCCGTGTCGTGGTCGTGGTCGTGGCTGTGGCTGTGGTCGTGGCTGTGGCTGTGGTCGTGGCTGTGGTTGTGCACGGTCAGGGTCATGCGAGGGCACCAGCCTGGGTAGCGACGAGTTCGGCGTAACGGCCCTTGCGTGCCACCAGGTCGGGGTGGCTGCCGAATTCGACCACCCGGCCGGATTCCATCACCACGATCCGGTCGGCTGCACGCACCGTGGACAACCGGTGCGCGATGATGATCGTCGTCCGGCCGAGGGTCAGGTCACCGAGGGCCTGCGTGATCTCTGCCTCGTTGGCTGCGTCGATGCTCGAGGTCGGTTCGTCGAGCACGAGCACGGGGGCGTCCTTGAGCAGCGCGCGCGCGATCGCGATGCGCTGCCGCTCGCCACCGGACAGTTTCAGGCCGCGTTCACCGACGACGGTGTCGAGGCCCTGGGGAAGACGGGCGATGAAGTCGGCGGCCTGCGCCGCGGTCACCGCGCGTCGGATCTGCTCGTCGGTGGCGTCCGGCCTGGCAAGGAGCAGGTTGTCACGTACGGTGCCGTGGAACAGGTAGGTATCCTGTGAGACCACGCCGATCATCGATCGCAGGTCACGCAGGGGGAACTCGCGGATGTCGCGGCCATTGATTCGGATCGACCCCTCGTCGGTGTCGAAGTAGCGCATGAGCAACCCGATGATGGTGCTCTTCCCTGCTCCCGAGCGCCCCACGATGGCCACCCGCTCGCCCGGCGTTATGACCAGGTTGAGCCCGTCCAGCGCGGGCGCCCGCCGGGTCGGGTAACAGAATCGGAGATCGTGGAACTCCAGGCCCGGAGGATCACAGGGCAGATCTGGTGCCGGGGTCGTCGGTTCCTTGACCACCGGCTCCAGATTCAGCACGTCGGCGACCGCACGGCTGGCCGGGATGGCGTAGTAGGCCGAGTGGTAGGCCGCCTCCAGTTCGGTCATCGGACGGAACGTCTCGCGGGTGAGCATGAGAATCGTGAACAATCCCGCGACACCCACCGAGCCGGTGGCTGCGTGCCAGGCGCCCAGACCCACCGCGGCGGTGGTGCCGATCGGGACCATCAGCGCGCCGATGCTGGAGGTGCCGCACCAGGCCACCATCAGCCTGATCGAGTCACGGCAGAACGCCTCCCCACGTTCGATGAGCTCTCGACCGCGCCGCCCGCTGGCGTTGAACGCCTTCAGGGTCGCCATCCCCTGCACAGCGTCCAGACTCTCCGAGTACATGCTCCGGTAGGAGACCGTCCAGCGGCTACCACGTTCCCTGATCGACTTTTCCCCGGCCAACTTCGACAACGGGGCGAGCAGCGCACAGCCCAACACGACCAGACCCACCACCGGGTCCACCGCTATCACGTACATCGAGGCGAGACAGGAACCCAGCACCGACGCGAGCACCGTCGGGACGAACCGACCGAGCAACGGATCGAGCAACTCCACGGAGTCCACAAGCGTGGACTGCAGGTCTCCGGTACGCATCCGTTGCGCCTGTCCGGGACCGATCTCCATCAGCTTGAGGGTCAGTCCTTCACGTACCGCCCCCTTCACCCGGGCCGACACTTTCGGCGCCCATGCGTCCCGCACCACGATCAGCCCGATCCGAACCACCTGCAGCACGCCGATCACGACCAGGGGTACCGCCAAGCCGGCGATGTCAGCCGACGAGAAGACCGTGGACAGCAGGTCCGCGATCATCAGGCCCTGGCCGACGTAGGTCGCCGTCACCAGTAACATCACCCCGACCAGGCCGGCGATCTCCACCCACGACCGTGGTCGCAGGCCAAGGAACAACTTCACCGTCGACCACACGCCGACACCTCCACACTGACAAGATCACCGACCGCAGGCAGCCGGCCATCGTGGGCCGTCCCTACCGTCGCTTACGGTAACGGGAACCGTTATCTTTCCAGACAAAACGATGACAGTAGAGCAAGACACCCTTCGGCTAGTGCACCTGCTCCGGCGTCTGTCCAGCCCGTTCGGTCCCAGTGCGACGCAGCATCGACGCGAGCCGGTCGACGACCTGCGCGTCGTACAGACCGTTGGCAGCCATCCACTCGTCGTTGAAGACGGTGTCGAGGTACTTCTCACCGCCGTCGCACACCAACGCGACGATGGTGGTCTCCGGCCCCACGCGCTGCGCCCGCTCCAGCGCCTTGTACACCACGCCCCCCGCCGAGCCGCCCACGAGGATGCCGAAACTCCGGGCGAGGTAACGGCAGGTCTCGAACGCCTCGGAATCGCTGACCTTGATCCCCTCGTCGATCAAGCGGTAGTCGAGGGTGTCACAGATCTCCGACACCACCGGCGTCCCGGTCCCTGACTGATGGTAGGGAGCCTCTTCGCCACCGAAGTTCACCGAACCCACCGGCTCGACACCGACGATCCTCAGCCCCGGGATGCGTTCGCGGAGGACCCGGCCCGTCCCGCAGAGCGATCCGCCGGTGCCGACCGCTCCGTACAGGTAGTGGATCTCGCCACCCAGATCGTCGTACAACTCGCGGGCGAGCGGCCGGTATCCGTTCGGGTTTCCCGGGTTACTGTCCTGCGAGGTGCAGAACGCTCCCTGCTCGGCCGCGAGCCGGCGGGCGGTGGCATAGCGTTCGGCGGTGGCCAGTCCGTCATGGCCGCCGCCGACGTTCAACAACTCGGCCCCGTAGGCGAGCATCCCGCGCAGCTTGTCGACACTGGAATGGTTGTCCACCACGGCGGTGAACCGGTAGCCCCGTTCAGCGGCGATGAGTGCCAGGCCGATCCCGGTGTTACCGGAGGTGGCCTCGACCAGCCACCCGCCCGGGGCGAGCAACCCCTGTTCCTCGGCCTCGTCCACCATGTTCCGGGCCATCCGGATCTTGGCGGTACCGGTGGGGTTGTACTGTTCCATCTTGAGCAGGACGGTGCCCGCCCCTTCCGGCACCGACAGTCTGAGCAGCGGCGTCCGCCCAATCAGATCGGATACCCTGTCCCTGATCATTGCTCACCCTCCGCACAGATTCGCATCAGACAACGCACAAAGAAGTCGTTGTCCTCGGGAAGCGACAATGAGGCTCGGATGAAGGTCTCGTATCCCGGCTCACGCCAGGCCTTGACGACGATCCCGAGACGGTGCAACTCCTGGGCCACCCAGTCGGAGCGGTGCCCCGTGTCGATGAACACGAAGTTGGCCGACGACGGGGCCACACGGAAGCCCGCTTCGCGCAGCCTGTCCGCGACCCGGACGATCTCGACGCCGGTCCGCCGGACAGTTTCCGCCAGATGCGCGTGGTCACCCAGCGCTGCGACGGCCGCGTCCTGGGCCAACTGGTTGACGTTGTAGGGCGCGCGAACCCGATCCAGCGCCTCGACCAAGGCGTCGTCGGAAGCGACACCGTAGCCCACCCGGACACCCGCCAGGCCGTACGCCTTGGAGAAGGTGCGTAGGACGATCCACGGCCGGTGCTGCTCGCGCAGCACCGCCAGTCCGTCGGGATAGCTCGGGTCGGGCCGGGCGAACTCGCAGTACGCCTCGTCGAGCACCAGCAGAGCCGACTGCGGGGTCTCGGCCACAAGGTGCTCCAACTCGCCGATACTGAGGATCGCGCCGGTCGGATTGCACGGATTGGCAAGGAAGATCAGTTTCGGGCCGGCCGCCAGCGCGTCCCGCCAGGCGGACGGGTCGAACCCGAACGCCGCGGTGACCGGGACCTTCTCGACCCGGGCCCCCACCATCCGGGGAAAGATCTCGTGCAGGCTGAAGCCCGGTGCCTGCGTGGTCACCAGGTCGCCCGGATCCAGTACCGCCTGGCACAGCAGCTCCAGGATGTTCTCCGAACCGTTGCCCAGGACGATCCGCTCCGCAGGTACCGCCAGGCGCTCCCCGATGGCCTCCGCCAGCCGCCTCCCGGTGGGGTCGGGATAGCGGGAGACACTGCTGTCCAGACGCCTGCGTACCGCTTCGGTCGCCAACGGCGAACAACCGAACGGACTCTCGTTGTTGGACAGCTTGATCACGTGGGCGGTGCCGCTGCAGGCGGCCACCGCATCGGGGTCGGCGCCGGGATCGTAGGCGGGCAGGCCCGCCACCACCTCACGCACAACGGATGCCGAGGTCACCGCCGCGACGACACCGGCCTCGACCGCGCTCACCAGAAATCGACCCGCTGGCCACGCCCGGCGGCCAGCGCGAGGTCCGCGATGTAGCGGCCCAGCGCGGCGTCGGTGACCGCCATCCCGCTGCTGTAGGCGAAGACCACATCGCCGGGATCACGTCGGGCCGGTGTCCGGCCGAGCAGGATGTCGGGCAGTTCCCCGTCGATCGGGGGCAGGCTCCCGTCCGGGCCCCGCAGTTTGCCGCAGGTCACCTGCATCTGGGTGATGTCGGTGGCGATCCGGTAGTCGGCGCCGTGGAACACGTCGTGCACGCCGTAGCCGAGCAGAACGGAGATCGATCCGGGCTTCACCCAGTCACGCTGGACCACCTTCGTCACGGACAGACCGGATGCGCCGATCAGGATGTCCGCTTCGCCGGCGGCTTTCTGGAGATCGTCGACGATCTCCACCTCGCGACCGTCGACACTGTCCTGAACGGCCCGTAGTCCGTCGGCGTAGGTACCGCAGACCTGCAACCGCTCCAGCTCCGGCAGCGCCGCGACCAGCATCGGCAGGGCCATCTGCCCCTGGACGCCGGTACCGATCACCAGGGCGGTGCGAGCGTCCGGGCAGGCGGCCCGGGCGAACAACGCGCTGCTGGCCGACGATCGCAACGGCCCCAGTTTCACCACGTCCATCAGTGCGATGGGCGTCCCGGTGGTGTCATCGGCGATGAAGATGAACGAGTGGAACCGATAGTCGTCGCGGCGGCGGCTCGGGTCGAACTCGTAGACGGCTTTGAAACAGACCGTGTCGGTGCCGCCGTCTCGGGCCACCATCGAGTAGCTGAGCGAGTGATCGTCCGGGTCCTCGATGACCGTCTTGACCGGGTTGTTCGACCCGCTCTCCCGCAGAGCGCGGTAGGCGCCCTCGACGACGTCAAGGACCTGCCGATAGTCGAAGTTCAGCCCTTCCTGCTCCGACTGCGGCAGCAACCACAACTGTCCGGGCGCGGCGTAGCGCTGTGACATGAGAGGTTCTCCTTCGTTCGAGACTGCTCAGATTCCGTCCAGTCGCCAGCGCGGTGATCCGTCACGGAGCCGGAGGACCGCTTTCAACGGCAACGCGGTGTCGTGGAAGCGGGATTCGAGGAAATCTGAGTGGTAGCCGGCGGTGTTGAGGTAGACGAGGTGGTCACCGGGGCGTACCGGCCGGGAAAAGCCGATCTTGCGCCAGGTGACCATGTCGTTCTCCAGACAGGTCGAGCCCGCGACGCAGGCCGGGAACTCCTCGCTGGCAACGGACTGAGCCGAGAGCAGGATGGGGTCCGGTAGGTAGTCGGTGTTGAACCACTGTTCGCAGAGGCTCAGGCTGTTGCCTGCCACGGTGGCGATCGCGTACCCGTCGGTGTCGCGCCGGTCCTCGACCTGTTGCACGCGGAACACGGTGAATCCTGCCTGGTCCAACAGCGACCTGCCGGGTTCGACGACGAAACGGATGCCGACGCGGGCAGCCTTCGCCGACAGGCTCTCGTCCCCGTCGACGGGATGGTTCATGATCGTGCGCGCGGCCTCGGTGGTGGGCATTCCTCCGTACGGGTAGAAGTAGAGGCCCCTGGAGGTCTTGGTCCCGTGATACTGGGCCGGCTCGTTGTGTCGGAGGAATTCATCCCAGAGCCGCGGCTCGACGTAGCGCATGGGTAGACCGCCGCCGATGTTGACCAGATCGGTGGCCGGTGCGCCGCGTCGCCTGGCGTCGAGACAGTGTTCGATCATCTCGTTCGCCGCGATCGCCCGTTCCTCCGGCGAGTAGCCGTTGAGGTGGAACGAGAATCCACAAAGGCGGACGTGCTCGACGAGTTCGAGACACTGGTCGACCGCCGCGTCACGCTCGACCACGGCCATGCCGAAGCGACTTCCCGGCTGGCTTCCGGTCCGAGCCCGCAGCAGCACCCGCACCTGCCGATTCGTCAGTCTGGCGGTGGCGGCTAGCCGGCGGAGTTCGCTGACCGAGTCGACGGCGACCAGACAGTCGTGCTGGACAGCGAGAGCGTGCAGCGTGTCGTCCTTCTCCGGGCCGGAGATGCCGATCCGGTGGCCGGGTACTCCGCCGGCCAGGGCTTTGACGAGTTCGGCGGCGCTGGCGACGTCGACTCCGACGCCGGCAGCGGCGGCCGACCGGACGAAGCAGTCGGCCTTGTTCGCCTTCTTGGCGAACAGGATGTCGACGTCGGCACCCGCCTCGGCGAACGTCCGCCGAAGCGCGGCGATGTTCTCCTCGAAGACCTCCGGCAGCACGACGTGCAGCGGCGAACCCAGACCGTCCAGAAGTTCGACGAGCAGGGCCCGGTGGTCGTCCAGAAGCGTGGAAACCGCGGGATGCCGCAGGGCGGTGAGCGGGACGGGCCGAACTCCAGCCAGCATCGATTCGGTTACTGATTGCGACGTGGTCACTCCGCCATGTCTACTAGACTCGAAAACCATGTGCAATAGGCGATCGATATCAGTCACTTGTTAATAATCGACCCATCGAGCGGGCGCCGCGATCAACCCGAACGAGATCACCCGCCGCGACCCTTCGCTGCCGCCGCGCGGACTGCTAGCCTGCCACCGATGAAAACGACAACGGGTATCAGAGTCACGGCTGCTGCGGCGATGCTGTTCCTCGCCGGATGTTCGAGCGGCCAACCCTCCGACGCACCTACCGCGGCAGCGCCGACGGCACCGGGTGGAACGACCTACCCACTCACCATGACGAACTGCGGCACCGACGTGACGCTCGAAGCGGTGCCACAACGGGTCGTCACGCTGAACCAGACCGCAGCCGAGATCCTCATCAAACTCGGGGTGGGCGACCGGGTCGTCGGGTCGGCCTACGAGATCTACGAGCCACCGGCCGCGTTGGTCGAGCCGTACGCGAAGATCCCGCAACTGAGTCCACGCGGAGAGCCACTCAAGCACGAGAAGCTGCTCGAAGCGCAACCGGACTTCGTCTACAGCAGCTTCGGGAGCTTCCTCACCGCAGAACAGGCCGGCGATCGTGAGCAGCTACACGACCTCGGTGTGGCAACCTACGTCACCGAGTTCGACTGCAGCTACCACGTCAGCGTGCCGGACGCGGACTTCGACATGTTGTATGACGAGTACCGCACCCTAGCCAAGATCATGAGCGTTCCGGACGCCGGCGAGAAGCTGGCGGCTGAGCAGAAGGCCCTGGTGGACCAGGCAGTGGGCGCCATGGAAAACAAGGACGAGCCACTCAAGGTGCTGTGGTTCTACTCCACCTACGACGGGACGCCCTGGGCCGCAGGTCCCGGCGGCCTGCCGCAACACGTCTCCGACCTCGTCGGGGTGAAGAACATCTTCGACGACGCCAAGACCAAGTGGGCCGAGGTGAGCTGGGACGAGGTCGCTGCCCGCAATCCCGACGTCATCATCCTGGCCGACCTGACCAGAGGCGAGCCCAACGACACCGCAGCGGAGAAAATCTCCCTGCTGAAGAACGACCCGCTCACCAGCAAGCTCGGCGCGGTGACAGACGACCGGTTCGTCACCATACCCGGCGCCCAGATGGACCCCTCCTACGGCAGTGTGGAGATGGTTCCCGCCCTGGTCGAAGGCCTGAACAAGTTCCGATGAGCAGCCCACGACCATGACGACGAACCTGCACGAACCGGCCAGGCGTGTCCCGGACCCGATCGCCGGCTCCCGGCCGACGTCATCGCGTCTGCGGCGCGCCTCCGTGCCGGCCGTCATCCTCCTGGCCTCGGTCGGACTGCTGACGTCGATCATCGCAGCGTCGCTGTTCGGCAGTGCGAACATCGACCACCTCGACGTCGTGTCCACGATCATGCGACACATCGGCCTCGGTGAGCTCGCCCCGAACCCGCCGCTGCCGAGACTGCTGGACGCACTCATCTGGGAGTCACGCTTCCCGCGCGTACTGCTGTCCGCGTTCGTCGGCGCGGCACTGGCGGTCTCGGGCGCGGTCCTGCAGGCGATCACCAGGAATCCCCTGGCCGATCCGTACCTGCTGGGAGTCTCCTCCGGCGCCTCGACCGGCGCGGTAGCCGTCATCCTCCTGGGTATCGGCGGCGGCATCTCCCTGTCGACCGGAGCTTTCGTCGGCGGTCTGGTCGCTTTCGGCCTGCTGCTGGTCCTGCTCGGTGGAGGGCGTGTCGCCAGCCCCACCCGCGTGGTGCTCACCGGTGTGCTCGTGTCCCAGTTCTTCGCCGCGATCACCAGTCTCATCCTCATGGTCAGCGGGGACGCCAACTCCACCCGCGGCTTCACCTACTGGCTGCTCGGGACCCTGGCGGGCGCCCGGTGGGACGGAGTCACCTTCACTGTCGTCATCATTCTGGCGGGGTTGCTGGCGATCCAGTTCTTCGCCTCGTCCCTCGACGCCTTCACGTTCGGCTGGGACTCCGCCGCCGCCCTGGGCGTGAACGTCACCGCGGTCCGCATCTGGCTGATGGTGCTGACCTCTCTCATCACGGCAGCCGCCGTGGCAGCCTCCGGCGCGATCGGATTCGTCGGGCTGCTGGTCCCACACGCCGTCCGCATCCTGGGCAGTCCGATGCACCGTTCGTTGCTTCCCCTGTCCGCGGTTCTCGGCGCCATCCTGCTCATCTGGGTGGACACCTTCGCCCGGACAGCGTTCACGCCGCACGAACTACCCGCCGGCGTGATCACCGCGCTGCTCGGTGCGCCGGCCTTCGCGCTGGTCCTCAAGCGTCTGGAGTCCTGATGGGCCGCATCAACGCCACCGATCTCTCCTGGTCGGTCAAGGGACACCGGCTGCTGGACAACATCGACTTGGCCGCTCGGGACGGAAAGGTCGTCGGGCTTCTCGGCCCCAACGGCTCGGGCAAGTCGACCCTGCTGCGCCTGCTCGCCGGATTGCGCCGCCCCGACACCGGCACCGTCGAGTACGACGAAACCAACCTGCGGGACCTGAGCCGGCGGATCCTCGCCCGGCGGCTCGCCGTCGTCGAGCAGGACGTGACCGCCCACAATCACGTCAGCGTCCGGCAGGTCGTCGAGCTCGGCCGCACACCGTTCCGGGGCCGCTTCGACGCGCTGACCGAGCACGATCAGCAGGTCATCGATGCGGCGCTGAGTCGAGTCGGCATCGCCGACAAGCAGCACCAAAGCTGGCACACCCTGTCGGGAGGGGAAAAGCAGCGCGTTCAACTCGCCCGCGCCCTCGCACAGGAACCACGGGAGATCCTGCTCGACGAGCCCACCAATCATCTCGACATCCGTTACCAGCTCGAACTACTCGAACTACTCGGATCGCTGAGGGTCACCTGCGTCGTCGCCCTGCACGACCTCAATCTCGCCGCACGTTACTGCCACCACGTCGTCGTCCTCGACCACGGGCAGGTGTTCGCCGCCGGTCCGCCCGAGACGGTCCTCACCGCCGAACTGATCAGATCGGTCTACGGCGTGGAGGTACTCGTCGACCGGGAGCCCACCGCAGGCACCCTCCGCATCACCTACCTGGCCGCCACCACCTCGCGAACCGACGCCACAGTCGTCGCGGGTTGACCGCATCCGTATCGGGAGAACGATGCACACGCAGGACAGTGCCGTGGAGAGCCACCCCGCGCCGATCCCCTTGTTGCGAAGCCCGTCCTTCATCCGGCTCTGGACCGGCACGATGGCCTCCGGCGTGGCAACGTGGGCACTGCCGTTCATCCTCGGACTGGCAGTCCTCGACCGATCACTGACCGGCGTCGGGCTCGGGGTCCTCCTGGCCACACGCACCGCGGGTTTCCTCGCCGCCATGCCGGTCGCCGGCGTCCTGGCCGACCGTTACTCCCGGCGGCAGACAGTGCTGTGGTCCGGGCTGATCGCCGCCCTCGCCACACCCGTCATGGCCATGACTCTGGACCGGTCGTTGGTGGTGGCGGCAGCCGCAGCCTTCGTGGTGGGCGCGGGGCAGGGCGCGTGCCGCCCGGCTTTCCAGGCACTGACCGCCGAGGTCGTCGCCGAGCCACAGCGGCAACAGGCGAACGCCGCGATCACCCTCGCGGTCCGCGTCACCACCCTGGTCGCGCCCGGGCTCACCGCGCTACTGGCCGTAGCCGTCTCCACGCCGGTGCTGCTGTGGGGCATCGGCGTCCTGTGGTTGGTGGCCGCTCTGGTTCCTCCCCCCGGAAACGACTCGGCCGAACCTTCGACCACCAGGCCGAACATCCTGGCCGACTTCGCCGACGGGATGCGTGAAGCCCGTAGACATCCCTGGTTCGTCGCCGGCCTGGCCGCGCTGACGGCGGTGATCGCCACCGGGTACTCGGCCACCTTCGTGGTCCTGCCCCTGGTCAGCCGGGACCGCTTCGGCAGCGAGGCCGTGCTGGCGGCCGCGATGACCACCTACACGATTGGCGCTCTCGTCGGAGCCATGATCATCGCCAGGTGGCGGCCCCGCGCCCAGGGCTGGGCCGCGCTGGGCGGGCTAGCGCTCTACGGACTCGTGCCGTTGAGCCTGCTGCTACCGGTGCACCCCGTAGTGATCTTCGCCGCGTACGTGCTCGCCGGCATCGGCATCGAACTGTTCAACGTTCCCTGGTTCACCGCCACCCAACGCGAGGTGGAACCCACCAAACTAGCCCGGGTGTCCTCACTCGACTTCCTGCTCTCCTACGGGCTCGCACCGGTCGGTCTCGCACTCATCGCACCCGCGATCGACCAGTTCGGCGCGACCGTGGTGCTGGCCGTCTGCGCGGTGGTGTGTTTCGCCGCTCCAACGGCAGCCGCAGTGATGGTTCCCTCGTCCCGGGGCTTCTCCGTCAGTCACGGCAAGTCGGACGGGTAACTGCGGAGACAATGGCCCCGTCGGACGAGAATGATCGGGCTCGGTACCGAATACCGTCGGCGTACGGCCGGCGTCTGGACGAGGTGGGAACTGCCGGGTCGCAGTCCCACCGTTCTACGGTGACGTCTCCCCGATCATGCCTGGCTCCGCAGCCGGTGTCCGCTCCCGAGCCCTCCCAGCAGCCTGGTGGGAGGGCTCGGGTGCCATCGTCTGCCTACAAGTAGAGGGTGTTCGGCTCCAGCCCACACAGGATCCGACCGTAGAGCTCGGTGTTCACGTCCGGCACAACCAGGCCGTGCAGGGCGGCCGATGTGATGTCCCGCACGATCCGCTGGATCGGTACGTCGCGGTAGATGGAGGTGCCACCGCTTGCCATCTGGAGGGTGTCGGCGACTTCCTTGGCCAGGCGAGCCGCCTCACCCTGGTCCGCGCGAACCCGAACCCGCTCCTCGACGGTCCACCCCTCTCCGCTGAACGCCTTATGGTCTACGACGTCTGCGATCCGCCGGGCGTGAAACATGGCCTGGTCGATCTTGTGTGCTGCGGCGCCGACCCGTAGGTGGGTCAGCGGAGCCTCGGCCTGACTCGCATAGTCGGTGTAGATGATCTTCCGTTCTGGAAGCCGCTCGAAGAAGACGTCCCAAGCCGCCCTGGCCAGACCCGTCAACAGGCCAACGCCAGAGACGGCAGCGACCAGGGTAGCCGGGGTTTGGTAGATGGGGATCGTCGCGTTGGTCGAGGACAGGGTCCGCGGAGCGAGCGCGGCCTCCAGCGGTATGACCCGCTCGGCGGGGACGAAGACGTCCGTGGCGACCGTGGTGACGCTGCCGGAGCCACGCAACCCCGTGGTGTGCCAGTCGTCGACAAGTTCCATGTCGGACATCGGCACCATGGTCATCACCGGTTCGGGCTCGGCGCCGTCGCGCAGGATCACCGCCGCAGCCTCCATCCAGTGCGCGTGGTGGGCTCCACTGACGAAAGGCCAGCGGCCGGTGAGGAGGTAACCACCTTCCACCGGAACCATCACACCCTTCGGCGCGTTGGTGCCGCACACCCGAACGTCCGGGGTGGAGAACACCTCATCCTGCACCTCGTCGGGGAACATGCAGACCAGATAGGTGGGAATCCAGTTGACCATCGCCACCCAGGCCACGGAGCCGTCGACGCGGCCCAGAGCCGCGCCCACCTCGACCAGGGTGGCCCCGTCGCACTCGAAGCCGCCGTAGCGCTTGGGCACCCGCATCCGAAAGATGCCCGCCTCGGCCATCGCCTCGACCGTCGAATCGTGCAGGCGCCGGTGCTCCTCGGACCACACCACGTTCTCTCGGAGCACAGGCTCTGCCTTCGCGACACGCCGGAGGATCTCCTCACGCATAGGGATCTCAGTCAGCGTCACCATTCCTCCTTGAATTGCGGTCCGTGAACCGTCCCATTTACCGTCGCATCGACCGCTCCGCGGCTACTTCTTCGGTATTGCGCGGATGCGCGCCCGTAGGAGCCGCCCCGGAGCGCTGTCACGGGTCTAGGACGGCAGGCGCATGGTCCGCAGGAAGATGGGTAACAGCCACGGCCGGCGCCCGCCGACGATCACCTTGCGGGTGAGCACGGCCCGGCCCCGACCCATCCGGCCGAACATCATCAGAGTGAAGGCGGCCGGATCAAAGGACAGCCGGACGTCCGGGCGGGGGTCGGGCGGCTCCACGACCACTCGGCCAGCGACGAGAGCCAGGGTGACATCGGGACCGAACATGTGTCGGAGGGTGACCGAGACACGTCCCGGGTACACCGCGCCGTCACGATCCAGCAGGTTTCCGTAGCCGCGACGCGTCATGCCGACCAGGAAGAGGTCGACGAACAGGGCCGCGTCGGCCGGATCGATGACCCAGGGCACGCTGAGCGCCTTCGCAATGTCCCAGGCGTGAATGTTCAGCTCGTTCAACAGGTGGGCGAGCAGCCCGTCCACCGGCAACCGCGCGTCACCGAGCCACCTCACCTCGTGGTCCGGGCCGGTGTGCTCCGCAGCCCGGAGGACGGCCTGCACGTCGTCACGCAGCCGGGCGGACAGCACCGGCACCCGCCGCTCGGTGTAGCACCGCAGCACCTCGGCATTCATCACCGAGATGCTGTCCACCGTGGTGCGTTCACGCCACTGGAGCAGCGCGGGGACCGGTAGGTCGGGCGGAACGGAACGGACGAGCCCGAGACCCATCGCGGCGACACCGGCCAGGTGCGCCATCGTGTCGGCCACCGTCCAAGCCGCAGTGACAGGTAGGTCGGGCGGTGCTTCCTCGACGAGGACGAACAGCCGCTGCAGGACGGCGGACACGGAGGCTCGCACGCGACGTTGCTGGTTGGCGTAGACCGACATGCCTCCACGATGGAGTAAGCCGGGGTCCACACGCTATCCCAGATTGCCGTCTCGGCGGCCGATTCGGCAACTCGGGAGAAGGCCGGTCACCGGGCCGTTCTGATAATCCAATCATGACGGTCACGGAAGTCACCGCACAGACACGGCTGAGGCGGGCCGTCCCCGCGCGCGGGGACGGCCCGTCCTGGTCAGCGCCGCAACGGGAATACTTCTGGCGGTGCTGTGGTCGTACGAGTTCGTCGACCACGTGATCGGCGAAATGTCGCGGACGCGGTCCTGGGCCACGACGCGAAGGCCACCGCCATCGGTGGCGCCGCTACGGGAATGGCCTTCGCCTTCGTCTCCGGACTGGCCGGAACGTCACCGCCGGCACCATCGCCATGGCCGCTGCTGTCGGTCCGATGAGCCAGGCCGGCGGAGCCCACGCCACCCGAGCAGGGTTGCGCGGGATGCTTCGGCCACGGGGGTCGGGCCTACCACGGATGGTCCCGGCCGTGCAGACGCCGCACCGCCGGCCGGACGCTGATCGGCACCGGAAGGCCGGCCGACGGCAGGACCAATCAGGCGGGCTGCGTGGCTGGCTCGCGACGACCGCTCACCTTTGCCGCCGGCATCGGGCCACCGCGGGCGGTTCCGGTCATCTCGTCACCGTCGACCACCACCTCGAATACGAGGTCCATCCTCATAGGCTTGGTGATCGACTGGTACCACGACAGCCGCTGGCCCTCCAGCCGGAGATCGTTCAGCGTGAGCGTCTCCTTCTCGCCACGGGAAATACCCTGCAAAACGTCATCCCTGGTGAACAACTCCAGTTCGGTACGACGGGTGCCGAACGGCGTCGCGACCGCGACCTTCCACAATCCCTCGACTGACACAGCGGCTTCCTTTCTTCTTCCGGGGAGCCCGGTCGACCCGTGGCGATCGTTTGAACGGTGCGGCCCGGGCGGCGCCTCGGACAGCGCCGTGATTCAGGCTAGCCGTCACGAATGAGATCGACAGTCGCCATATTGCCTTCTTCATCACAAGCCGGGGACAAGCACCGCGACCGAGGCGCGACGGCCGAATATGCATCGCGCCGGCAAATCGTGCTATTGGCAGAAGCCGAAGCGGTCATGACTTACACAGGCGCCGGAGGCAATGTGAAAGAAGCGCGGCTGCCCTTGGTCGTCGCACGATGAACCCGGCCCCGATCAGGCCGGTCCCCCACTTCTTCCCGTCGCGGAGGAGGACATCAGGCTAGCTCCTAAATCCACGTCGCCACGCCAACGAAGATCGGTACCACCCTCCACCGGCCGCCAGCCCTCCGCCGGACCTGAACGTCAGGCGACACTCCCCCATCCCACGCCGCGCGTCAATTTCGGGAATTCGCCGAAACCGCTGCGGTGATGCCGTCTGCCCTGTTCGCCATCGGCTTAGACACAAGCCGATGGCCCTTTCGTAAGGAGACCGTACCGTGCTGGGCCAACGTGCACGCTCACTCAGTCCCGGAATAGTCACAATTCTCCTCGTGGCTGCCTTGTTCTTTGTCATCGACAGCCGCGTGTCCGTCGCCGGCGCCGAGCAGGTCGCCACCCGGTACCGCTTCGTCGAGCAGTCGATCGCGTACCCGGACGGCTACGACCAGCTGCCCAAGAGGACGATCCGGGACGTGAACCGCTCCTACCACAAGATCCGAGCTTGGGTCTCGTCGGTCGGGGCGAGCATCGCAGTCAACGACCTGACCGGTCACGGCCGCCCCAACAGCCTGTGCTTCGTGGATGTGCGCACCGACAAGGTGGTCGTCACCTACGCCCCCACCGCTCCGCAGGAGGACAGGTTCACCCCGTTCGTCCTCGACCCGGCGCCGCTGCCGACCGACGACACCATGGCTCCGATGGGGTGTGTCCCGGGTGACTACAACCTGGACGGGCGCATGGACCTCATGGTCACTTTCTGGGGTCGGGTGCCGATCCTGTTCCTGCGCAAGGCCGGCGCCACCACCGTGTCCAACACCGCGTACCACCGCCAGGAGCTACTGCCCCAGAGCTCCCCGGACGGCGCTTACCACGGCCCCAAGTGGCACACCAACGCCTCCCTGGTCAGCGACCTGGACGGAGACGGTCGCCCCGACATCGTGATCGGCAACTACTTTCCAGAGTCCGATGTGCTCGATTCGCGGGGACAAGACAACGTCGAGATGAACGAGACCCTGTCCAGTGCCACTAACGGTGGCGGCAGTCACGTGCTGCGCTGGCATTCGGCAACCTCAGGTGACAACCCGTCAGTGACCTTCGTGCCACAGCGGGGCGCGATCCCGCACCCGTCGTCGACCGGCTGGACGCTCGGTCTGGCGGCCGCCGACCTCACCGGTCGAGGGCTGCCCGACGTCTACGTGGCCAACGACTTCGGCCACGACCGTCTGCTGCACAACGTTTCGACCCCCGGCCGGATCGCGTTCACCACGGCAGTCGGCGAACGCACACCCTTCACCCCGAAGTCGTTCGTACTCGGTCAGGGGTCGTTCAAAGGCATGGGCGTCGACTTCGGTGACCTGGACCGCAACGGCAGCTTCGACATGATGGTCTCCAACATCACCACGGCCTGGGGCCTGGAGGAGAGCAACTTCGTCTGGATCAACAAGGCCCGCGACGAGCGGGACATGCTCGTCAAGCTCGACGAGGGTGTCGCACCGTTCACCCAGGAGGCCCGTCCACTCGGCCTGGCCTGGAGCGGGTGGGGCTGGGACGTCAAGTTCGGTGACTTCCGCAACAGCGGTGACCTGGAGGTCGTACAGACCCTCGGCTTCGTCAAGGGCGATATCGACCGCTGGCCGTGGCTCCAGGAGATGGCCATGATGAACGACAACCTGATGTCCAATCCCGCGATGTGGCCGAACATGCAACCCGGCGACGACATCGCCGGCAGTCAGCCGCTGGCCTTCTTCGCCCGGACCCCCAGCGGCGAGTTCGCCAACATCACCTCGCAGATCGGGTTGGACGTGCCGATCCCGACCCGTGGTGTCGCCACGGCAGACACGCGAGGAAGCGGCGCATTGGACCTCGCGGTGGCCCGCCAGTGGGGTCCGCCGGCCTTCTACGTCAACGACGCGCCCGGCAAGGGCAACTACCTGAACCTGCGGCTGCACCGGCCGACGCTCAGTGCCTCGACCGGACAACCCCTTCTCACCCCCGCCTACGGAGCCACCGTCCTGGTGACCACACCGGACGGACGCAAGCAGATCGCCCAGCTGGACGGCGGCAGTGGTCACGGCGGCAAGCGCAGCTTCGAGGTGCACGTCGGGTTGGGCGCCGTCAGTGGCCCGGTCACCGTTGACCTGCGCTGGCGCGACCTCAGCGGCAAGCAACAGAGCACCAGCCAAAAGCTCACCCCGGGTACGCACACCCTCGTGCTGACCGACCGCGCCGAGGAGGTTCCGAACCGATGACCACGATCGCACCCCCGCCCACCGTCGGCAGTGCGCCGACCGTTCCCGTCGCCCCGTCCCCGACCAGACCCGAGCCCGACCGCCGCTACCTCGCCCTGCGCAACTTCGCCATCTCGATCAGCGTGTTCAACATCTTCGGCTACACCTTGCTCGGCTTCGAGCAGCCCTGGCTATGGCCGGTCCTGGCGGCGCTGACCGCCTACGCCACCGAGATCACCTTCGAGTTGATCAGAGCCTGGTCCCGGAAGGAGACGCCCCGTTTCCGGGGCGGCGGCATCCGCCGGGTGTACGAGTTCCTGCTGCCGTCACACATCACCGCGCTGGCCTGCAACATGCTCCTGTACGCCAACGACATGTTCCTGCCGATCGCCTTCGCCGTGATCATCGGAGTGACCGGCAAGTACGTTCTCCAGGCCCCGGTCTACGGCCGGATGCGGCACTACATGAACCCGTCGAACTTCGGCATCACCATGGCCCTGGTCTGCTTCGGCTCGTGGATCTCCATCGCCCCGCCGTACATGTTCACCGAAGATGCCAACACCTTCTTCCGGATCATGATTCCGATCATCATCGTCACCGCCGGCACCGTCATCAACGCGCTACTGACCCGTAAGGTCGCCCTGATCGTCGGCTGGCTCGGCGGCTTCGCCATCCAGGCCTTCCTCCGGGCGTGGATCTGGGACGTCGCTCTCTTCTCCGCGCTCGCGGTGATGACCGGTGTGGCCTTCGTGCTGTTCACCAATTACATGATCACCGATCCGGGGACCACCCCGGTGAAGCCGATTCACCAGTTCATGTTCGGCTCCGGGGTCGCCATGGCCTACGGAGTGCTGATGGTGTTCAACGTCGTCTACACGCTCTTCTTCGCCGTGGTCGTCGTGTGCGGCATCCGTGGACTCGGCTGGTGGGTCGCACACCTTCGCAGGAAGTACCGACAGCGGACCGCCCTGCCCGTCGGCGTCTCACCCCGCACCACCGGGGGGATCGCGTGAGCGCGGCGAGTAGAGGAGCAGACATGAGCGAGCGCATCGCCGTGGTCGGTATCGCCTGCCGGTATCCCGATGCCGACAATCCCAACGAACTGTGGGAGAACGTGCTCACCGGCCGTCGGGCCTTCCGTCGGCTGCCCGACGAACGGATGAACCACGAGGACTACTACTCCCCCGACCCGTCCGCTCCCGACCGCTTCTACTCGGCCAAGGCCGCGGTCATCGAGGGCTTCGAGTTCGACCGGATCCGGCACAAGATCGCTGGGAGTACCTTCCGGTCGACCGACATGACGCACTGGCTGGCCCTGGACACGGTCGACCGGGCCCTGCGGGATGCCGGCTTCCCCGGCGGTGAGGGACTGCCGCTGTCCACCACCGGTGTCGTCATCGGCAACACCCTCACCGGCGAGTTCAGCCGAGCCAACCTGTTGCGGCTGCGGTGGCCCTACGTACGGCGCACGGTCGGCGCGGCGCTGCGCGAGCAGGGCTGGGACGATGACCGGGTCGGCACGTTCCTCGACGAACTGGAGCCGCGTTACAAAGCGCCGTTCCCGCCGATCGACGAGGACACACTGGCCGGCGGCCTGGCGAACACGATCGCCGGTCGGGTCTGCAACCACTTCGACTTCAAGGGCGGCGGCTACACCGTTGACGGTGCCTGCTCCTCGTCACTGCTCTCCGTCGCCACCGCCTGCAACGCCCTGGCCAGTGGGGATCTCGACGCCGCCGTCGCCGGTGGGGTGGACCTGAGCATCGACCCCTTCGAGGTCATCGGTTTCGCCAAGACCGGAGCCCTGGCCACCGGCGAGATGCGGGTCTACGACCGGAACTCCAACGGTTTCTGGCCGGGCGAGGGCTGCGGAATGCTGGTGCTGATGCGCGACGAGGACGCGGTAGTCCGCGGCCTGCGCCGCCATGCCGTCATCGCCGGATGGGGCTACTCCTCCGACGGTAAGGGCGGCATCACCCGGCCCGAGGCCAGCGGCCATCGGTTGGCTATCCGTCGGGCGTACGAACGGGCCGGTTTCGGCATCGACACGGTCGCCTACCTGGAGGGTCACGGTACCGGTACGGCGGTCGGCGATGCCACCGAACTCCAGGCGTTCACCGAGGCCCGCCGGGAGGCAGACCCGGTCGGCGCACCTGCGGCGATCAGCACCGTCAAGGGCAACTTCGGGCACACCAAGGCAGCCGCCGGGGTCGCCGGCCTACTGAAGGCGATCCTGGCCGTACGTCAGCAGGTCATCCCGCCGGCCACCGGCCACGTGGAGGCGCACCCTGTCATCGACGTGGAGCGACCCGCCGTGCGGGTACCCACGACCGCCGAGCTGTGGCCGGCCAACAAACCGGTCCGAGCGGCCGTCTCATCGATGGGGTTCGGCGGAATCAACGCCCACGTGGTGCTCGAAACCGCCGAGAGTGCCCGCCGGACACGCATCGGACCAGCGACGGCCGCCCTGGTGCGATCCCGGCAGGACAGCGAACTGCTCATGTTCGACGCACGTACAACGGAGGAACTGGGCTCGAGGCTGTCGGACCTGGCACCGTGGGTTGGGAGGTTGTCATACGCCGAACTGGGTGACCTGGCCGCGGTCCTGGCTGAGCAGCTGGCTGACCGGCCGGTGCGGGCGGCGGTTGTCGCGGCCTCTCCCGAGCAGGCGCGGCAACGCCTGCAGCGGCTGGTCGAGCTGACCGACGAGGGCACGCACAGGGTGATCGACGCGGCCGGGGGCGTGTTCCTCGGCGTGGCCGGACCCGCCCCGCGGATCGGGTTCCTCTTTCCTGGTCAAGGGGCCGGTCGGCGCGCTGACGGCGGGGCGCTGCGCCGGCGGTTCGAAGAGGTTGACGATCTCTACCTGGCCCACCGGCCACCGCCCGGCGCCGACCTCGTAGCCACCGCGGTCGCCCAGCCCCGCATCGTCACCGCCTCGGTGGCTGGCCTGCGGGTGCTGTCCATACTCGGCATCGAGGCGACCGGCGCCACCGGGCACAGCCTCGGCGAACTGACCTCGCTGCACTGGGCCGGTGCCATGGACGAGTCGGCGCTGATCGCTACGGCCGCCGCGCGCGGTCGGATCATGGCCGAGGCCAGCACCTCCGACGGCACGATGGCCAGCGTGACCGCAGCACCGGACGTGGTGAAGCCACTTCTGGAGGGTACTCCGGTGGTGATCGCAGGTTACAACAGCCCGAAGCAGACCGTGGTCTCCGGCCCGGTCGCCGCGGTCGCTCAGGTCGGCGAACGCGCCGAGCGGGCGGGCCTGTTCTGGACCCGGATCGCGGTGTCGCACGCCTTCCACTCCGAGGCCGTCGCCCCAGCGGCCGTCGCGTTCGCCGGCCACCTGCGCGGCCAGTCCTTCACGGCAATGTCCCGCAAGATGGTCTCCACGGTCACCGGGGACGTGCTGCCGGAGGACACGGACGTGGTCGACCTGCTGCGGCGGCAGGTACTGGAACCGGTGCGGTTCGCCCAGGCGGTACGGCGGTTGGCCGACGACTCCGACCTGCTGCTCGAGGTTGGTCCTGGCCGGGTGCTACGCGGGCTGGCCGCCGACATCGCCCCCGAGGTACCGGTCGTCTCGCTGGAGACCGACAGCCTGTCGCTGGCGGGACTGCTCGCCGCGGTAGGCGCGGCGTATGCCGCGGGCGCCCCGGTGAACCACTCGGCGCTGTTCCAGGACCGGTTCACCCGGCCAATGGAGCCGGGCAGACCACTGCGGTTCTTCGCCAGTCCGGCCGAGTCGGCGCCAGCGGGAAACTTCGCCGCAGCAAGTACGGGAACCGAGCCGGCCGTCGTCCCGACGATGGCCGACGGATCACCGGTCGCGGTCCCCTGTCCCGGTACGACGATCGACAGTCTGGAACTGCTGCGCCGGCTCGCCGCCGAGCGGGCCGAGCTGCCGATCGAGGAGGTACGGCCGGACAGCCGCCCCCTGGACGAACTGCACCTCAGCTCGATCACCGTCGGACAGATCGTCAACCAGGCCGCCCGGGAACTGAATGTGGCGGCCCCGACGCTGACCTCCAGCTACGCCACCGCCACGGTGGCAGAGATCGCGCAGATCCTCGACGAGGCGAGCGGCGGCATGACCACCGCCGATCCGGAGCCGATCATCCCCGGCGTGGCGCCGTGGGTACGGGCGTTCACGGTCGACCTGGTGCCCACCGAGGTGGGCCCCCGGGCCGGCGCCCCGGCGGACGGTGGCTGGCAGGCGTTCACCGCCGGACACGTCCCGCTGGCCGAACCGCTACGCACGGCGTTGCAGCGGGCACGGGTGGGCGGCGGGGTACTGCTGTGCCTACCAGCCGACGGTCAGCCCGAGCACATCCCGGTGATGCTGCGTGCGGCGCGGGCCGCGGTGACACAGGGAACCGCGGTGCGCTTCGTCACCGTCGGCGAACGGCGCAACGCCGCCGGTCTGGCCAAGACGCTGCACCAGGAGCACCCGGAGATTGCCACCACAGTGGTCACCCTGCCGCTGAGCAACGAGCCGTCCCAGGACGTCCTCGCGGACCGGGTGTCCCGGGTGGTCGATGACGTGGCGGCGACCGAGGGATTCAGTGAGGTCCACTACGACGTCGACGGCAACCGTCACGTCCCCGTGTTACGGCCGGCAGCGCTGCCTCCCAGCGACGGGCCCGGCCTCGGTGAAGGGGACGTGCTGCTGGTGACGGGAGGCGGCAAGGGCATCACCGCCGAGTGCGCCCTGGCTCTGGGCCGCCACAGCGGGACGGCGGTCGGCCTGATCGGCCGCTCCGACCCGGCGGGGGACGCCGAGTTGTCGGCCAACCTGGAGCGGCTCACCGCCGCCGGTGTCCGCCACCATTACGCCCAGGCGGACATCACCGCCGTGGACGAGGTGAAGGCAGCCGTCAACGCGATCGAGGCGGCGCTCGGACCGGTGACGGGTGTGCTACACGGAGCCGGCCGCAACGAGCCGACCGCGTTCGTCGACCTCGACGAGGCGACGTTCCGGCGGACCATCGCCCCGAAAATCGACGGGCTGGAGGCGCTGCTCACGGCCGTCGACCCGCACCGGCTGCGGCTGCTTGTCACCTTCGGCAGCATCATCGGCCGGGCCGGTTTGCGCGGCGAGGCACACTACGCCACCGCAAACGACTGGATGACCGACCTGACGCGCCGGGTCAGCGAGAACTACCCGCACATTCGGTGCCTGGCGCTGGAATGGTCGGTGTGGTCCGGTGCCGGCATGGGCGAGCGACTCGGGGTGCTGGAGGCCCTTGCCCGGGACGGCATCGCGCCGATCCCGGTCGAAGCCGGCATCGCGACGCTGAAAGAGGTACTGGCCAGCCCCTGCGCGCCGCAGACGTTGGTGGTGATGGGACGCGCTGACGGCCTTCCCACGGTCGCATGGGAGCAGCGGGAGCTTCCGTTGCTGCGCTTCGTGGACCGGCCACAGGTGCACTACCCTGGCGTCGAACTGGTCGTGGACGCCGACCTGAGCGCCGACGACGACCTTTACCTGCCCGACCACGAACTGGACGGGGATCTGCTCTTCCCCGCCGTACTGGGGATGGAGGCGATGGCTCAGGCGGCGACGGCGCTCACCGGCCGAACCGCGGCCCCTGTCCTGGAGAACGTCGAACTGCTGCGGCCGATCGTGGTGCCCCCCGCGGGTGTCACCACCATCCGGATCGCCGTACTCGTCGCGACCGACGGCTCGGTCGACGCGGTGATCCGCAGCAGCGACACCAGTTTCCAGGCCGACCACTTCCGGGCTCGGTTGCGCTGGGATCCGCCGCTGCGGGTCGACGCCCGACCGGCCACCGGCGGCGGGCAGTTGCTGCCGATCGATCCGGCGCGCGACCTGTACGGTCCGGTGCTGTTCCAGGGACGTCGGTTCCAGCGGCTGCTGGGCTACCTGGACCTCGCGGCGAAGGGCTGCTCGGCGAGGGTGTCCAACCGGCCGGTCGACAGCTGGTTCGCCCGGTACCGCCCGGGTGAGCTGGTGCTGGGTGATCCGGGCACCCGCGACGCGGTGATGCACGCGTTGCAATGTTGCGTACCGGACGCGACCTTGTTGCCCGGCGCGATCGAGCGCCTCTACCTGGCCGACCCTAAGCTCGCCGGCACTCTCGAGACGGTCACCATCCACGCGGTGGAACAGCGGCGGCAGGGCGACACCTACCACTACGACGTGGACGTCTGCGATTCCGACGGCAACCTCGTCGAGCGGTGGATCGGACTGCGCCTGCACGCCGTACGCAAGCAGGACGGCAGCGGGCCTTGGCTGCCCGCGCTGGTGGGCCCGTACCTGGAGCGGCGGACGGGGGACTTCCTGACCACCGAACTGCGCTGCGTGGTCCGGCCCGAAGGTCCCGACGAGGATCGCCGCCGGCAGACGAGTAGGGCGGTGAGCTGGGCTCTCCGAGCACAGACCACGGTACGCTACCGGCCCGACGGTAAGCCCGAGATCGACGGCAACGTCCGGATCTCCGCCTCGCACGGTGCCGGGGTGACTTTCGTCGTCGCCGGCGCCCCGGCGGTGGGTTGCGACGTGGAACTGGCCACGACGCGCTCCCAAGAGGACTGGGAGGGCCTGATCGGCGCCGATGGCGTGGCCCTGGCCACGCTGGTGGCCAGGGAGCAGCAGGAGGACCTGAGCGTGTCGGCGACGCGGGTCTGGGGTGCGGTGGAGTGCCTGCGCAAGAACGGTCACGCCCGCGCCGAGCTGGTGGCCGAACCCACCCGGCCGGCCGGGTGGGTCGCCCTTCGGTCGGGACCGGCCCGGATCGCTACCTTCGCCACCCGGTTGCAGGACATCGGCGAGCCCGTGGTGTTCGCCATCCTCGCGGAAGGAGACCGGTGAATCATGGAGACCTACTACGAGTACCGGCACCTGGTCGGTTTCGAGGAAACCAACCTCGTTGGGAACGTCTACTACGTCAACTACATGCGGTGGCAGGGCCGGTGCCGGGAGATGTTCCTGCGGGACCGGGCTCCGGCGGTACTGACGGACATCCGCGACGATCTCAAACTGTTCACCCTCAGGTGCGAGTGTGAGTTCTTCACCGAGATCACCGCTTTCGACGAGCTGTCCATCCGGATGCGGCTGGAGGACCTGACCCAGACCCAGATCAGCTTCGCGTTCGACTACGTCCGGCTACGGGACGGTTTCGAAGAGTTGGTGGCCCGAGGTCGGCAACGCGTCGCCTGTATGCGCGGCCCGAACACGGACACCCGGCCCACCCGGGTCCCCGAGGCGCTGCGAACCGCCCTGTCGCAGTACGTGATGCCGACTGCGCCCGGCGGTCCGGCACGTCCGGTCCTCGAAAGCCTCCGGGAGGGCTGAGCTATGACCAGAGCGGACCACCGGCCGGTGACGACGTCGACGGTGCCGCCGGCTGCGAACGGCCACGTCGAACTGCGGGCGGTGCTGGGAATGTTCGCCACCGGCGTGACGGTGGTGACCTCGGGCAGGGACCTGCCCCACGGCATGACCGCGAACGCCTTCACCTCCGTGTCGCTCGACCCGGCCATGGTACTGGTGTGCGTGAAGCGCAAGTCGATTCTGCACGACACGGTGCTCTCCCAGGGCGCCTTCGCGGTGTCGATCCTGTCCTCCGGACAGGAGGGCCTGGCCCGGTACTTCGCCAGTTCCAGCCGTCCCCGCGACGAGCGGGAGTTCGCGACGGTGCCGTGCCAACCGGGGCAGCACACCGGTGCGCCCATCGTGGAGGGAAGCCTGGCCTGGGTGGAGTGCAAGCTAGCGGCGGTGTACGACGGCGGCGACCACTCCATCTTCCTAGGTTTCATCCTCGGCACCGGGCGGGGTGACGGCAGTGACGCACTGCTGTTCCACGGTGGCCGTTTCTGCGGAGTCGGCAGCGGCTGAACCAGCGCCACCGAGAGCCGGGCGACGACGCACACGCGTGGTCGCCCGGCTCTCGAGTTGCCGGTCCCGCGGCCCTCCGGTCGTTGTCAGCCGGTCAATCGACCGCGCCCGAGGGGGCGGGCCAGCACCGCAGCGAACACACCCGACGAGGCGCAACCGGCCCATCAGGCACCGGTTGCGCCGGAGGTCACCCGGTTCAGGCTTCGTGGACGTCCATCGGCAGCCCGCCTCGCACCCGCAGGGTCAGCATCGGCTCCGGTACCACGCGGTGTCCCGGGTGCCGCGACAGACGCAGCTGACGGACCACGCAGGCGATGACGAACACCGCCTCCATCAATCCGAGATTGTTGCCGACGCAGAAGCGCGGCCCCGCTCCGAACGGGATGTACGCGTACCGCGGCCGATCGGAGGGCCGGTCAGGGTGGAACCGCATCGGGTCGAAACGGTCCGGGTCAGGCCAGAACTCCGGATGCCGGTGCAGGGTGTACGGGCACAACACGACGTCGGCTCGGGCGGGCACGTGCCACTTGCCGACGACGTCCTCGCCCTGCGCGATCCGGGGCAGCAGCCACACTGGCGGGTACAGCCGCATCACCTCGTCGACGACCATCGCGGTGTAGCGCAGCCGGTGCAGGTCCTCGTACACCGGCGTCCGGTCGCCGAGCACCTCGACCGCCTCCGCGTGTACCCGTTCCCACACCTCGTGATGCTGGTCGAGCAGGTGGAACGTCCAGGTGAGGGTGCTCGCGGTGGTCTCGTGACCGGCGAGCAGCAGGGTGACCAGCTCGTCGCGCATACGTTGCCGGGCGACCTGCGGATCCGTCTCCCGGCTGGTCGACTCGATCAGCCGGGACACCACGTCGTCGCGCCCCTGCCCACCACCGGGTTCTGCCCGGCGGCGGGCCACCAGGCGGTCCACGATGTCCTGCAACTCGGCGCGGCCCCGACGGAACCTGAGCTGCCGAGGCAACGGCACCCAGGTCGGCACGGCGCTCAGCGACATCATCTCGAAGATGGCCTGGTCCTGCACCGCCTCGAAGGCCGCTCCGATCCCGCCGAACTCACCGAGGTCGGTGTCGAGCAGGGTCCGGCCCAGCACGCCGAGGGTCAGTTCGGTCATCTCGTGCCGGATGTCGACCGGCCCGCCGCCGACCATGCGTTGCAGCCGAGCGGCCATCCGTTCCGCCTCCTCGGCGATCCCGGCAGCCTGCCGGGCGATGCGCCGCGCCTGGAACACCGGCTGGATCACCTTGCGCTGTTTGGTCCACAGCTCACCCTCGCTGGTCAGCAGGCCGTCACCGAGGGTACGTCGGGCGTGTGTCAGGCCGATGCCCTTGTGGTAGTTGCCGGGGTTCTCTGCCAGCACGTGCTTGGCGTGCTCGGGATGGTTGAAGAAGTAGAGCGTCTTCGGACCCAGGGGCAGGCGGACGGCGTCACCGTGACGCGCAGCGACCGACCGCATCACGTTCAACCGGTTGCGGGCCATTCGTCCGAGCAGCACCGGTGCCGTCCAGGCCGACGGTCCCGGCGGGCGTAGGCCACTGCGGTCGGCGAGCGCTGTCACGGCTGCACCCGTGCGGCGCGGAACCGTTCGGCCACGGCGCGCCGCCACATCTCGTACGCCGGCAGTCCCGGCGCGATCGGTTCCGCAGGGATCAGCTCGTCGGTGACCCGGGCCGCCTCGGCGGCCGAGGTCCGGCAGAGCACCCTGGTCGCCAGTTCGGTGTGTGGCATCAGCAGTCCTGCCCGGATCCGGGCCTGGGCGGCGAACGCGGCGGACTGTGCAACGAATGGCGCGTGCTCCCCCGCACGGTGCAGGAACAACCGCAGCTCGTCCTCGGTGCAGCCGCCGGCATAGGCGGCCGCGAGGCCGGCACCGCTGTACAGGTCCTGGCGCCGCTCCTGCGCGAACCGGTCGATGAGGTCGGCCGCGATGGTCGGGTCGGATCCGGCGACGAACCAGGTGGCCCGGCCGATTCCCTGGTCGATGGCGCGAGCGGCGTAGGAGGCCGGTCCTTCGGGTGGCCAAGGGAAGTCGGTCACCGGGCGACGACCACGCACGTACGTGTCGGTGTGGAAGTACGCCTGGTGGAAGCCGTAGCCGTCATGAACCAGCCACCGCAACAACGGGTCCGTGGCCGCCGCCGCAGCGCGGCGCCACAGGAACCGGGGCAGCCGGGCCAATGCCCAACCGATACCGACGTACGCCATGTAGACGTGCCGGCCACCGGAGCCGGCGAGGAACTCGGCGCTGCGCCGGGGGCTGCCCGGGGTCAACGCGTCGACGAGCGCGAAGCCCATGGCGGCACCCTCGTAGGCGAAGCCTCTGAACCGGCGGGGCACCTCGGCGAGGTCAAGGTCGACGTCGGTTACCCGATGGGCGCCGGCGGCCGAGGAGAGCCCCGTCAGAAAGGACGATCCGACGGTCTCCAGGACGGCGCGGGACTGCGGCCCCTTGTCGTGGAACCCCCGCGTGGCGACCAGGGTCTCGGAGATGTCGGGGGTCAGTACGCGACGCCTGAGCGCTCTGATGGTGCCAGCCACCTGCTGCTCCCATACATTCAGGACCGACAATAAAGTTTTGCTCAATACTGCCGATCGCGGGTACCGGTAGCCACTTCCCGATTGCCCTCTGACCTGCGACGGAGAGACCGGGACAACGGCACGTTGGGAGAAGCCCACGGTGTGCTGGCGGGGCACGATCGAGCGACCCCACCCCGCTCCGGCTTGCACCGCGCGTCCGGCGCCGGATGGGGCGGAGAGGAGCACGCCATGTTGGTACTCGTCACGGGTGGCACGGGTTTCGTCGGTTCCCACACGGCCGCCGCCCTCGTATCGGCGGGGCACCGGGTACGCGTCCTGGCCCGCGACGCTGCTCTGGTCACGCCGGCCCTGGCACCGCTGTCGGTGTCCAGCGACGCCGTAGAGGTCGCCGTCGGCGACGTGACCGACGAGCCGGCGGTGACCCGCGCGGTCCGGGGAACCGACGTCGTGGTGCACGCCGCCTCGGTCTACTCGTTCGACAGCCGATCGCACCGAGCCACCAGGCGCACCAACGTACGAGGAACCGAGGTCGTGCTGGACGTGGCCCGCCGCTTCGGGGTGGGCCGCGTCGTGCACGTGTCCACCTTCGGCGCCCTGTTGCCCTCGCCCACCGGGACCGTGGGAATTCAGTCTCCGCCGGGTGCGGCCCGGGAGACGTACCTGGCCAGCAAGGCGGCGGCGGAGCGAATCGCCCGGCGGCACCAGGCCGAGGGCGCGCCGGTGGTGATCAGCTACCCGCCCGCCCTGCTCGGCCCGGACGACCCGAAACTCGGTGATCAGAACGCCCGACTCCGCTACCTGCTGCGTGGCCTGATGCCGATGTGGCCCACCGGCGGTTTCCCGGTCGGCGACGTTCGGGACGTCGCGGCCCTGCACGCGACTCTCGCCGCCGGGACAATTCAGGGCAACCGCCACTTCGGGCCCGGCCGCCATCTGAGCACCCGCGATTTCGTCGCGGCCGTCCGCGACGTTACCGGCCGCCCGCTGCCCACCGTCTTCGTACCCGCTCGGGCGGTGCTGCCCTTCGCCTGGTTCACCGACGTGGTGCAGCGCGTCTGGCCGTGGCACATCCCCGCCGAGTACGGGGCCTGCTACGTGTGCGCCTGCGACGCCCGAACCGAGGACGGTGTGACGGGCTCTCCGCGTCCGTTTGCCGTGACGCTCACCGACACAGTGCGCTGGCTACACCGCTCGGGGCGGTTGACAGCCGCGCAGGCCGGCCGTATCGCCCATCCTGCCGGATCCTCGGCGCGATTCAACGAAGCCGCGGTCACGCGGCGTGAGGAGAAACAACGATGACCGTCACGGAGCCGCACGTCGGCGCCACGTCCAACGACCGCGCCGACGTCGCTTACCGCCAGGTGCGCCGGAACACGGCAGCCCTGCTGGCGGACCCGGCGGCCGACCCGGACCGCCCGGTGCCCCACTGTCCCGGATGGTCGCTCGCGGATCTCGTCGCCCACTTGGTGGAGGTTTGCGCACGCGTGCACGCGCGCATCGGCGGCACTGAGCCTGCTGCGTCGACGCCCGACGACGTGCCGGTGCTGCTGGCGGAGTGGGAACAGCTGAGCCCACTGGTGGAGAACTACCTCGCCGAACCAGGTTCCGTCGACCGGTACATCGTCGTGATGGACGCGTTCACGCACGAACTGGATCTGCGGCAGGCGTTGGGCGTACAGCCGCCGGACGACCACCCCGCGCTGGCCACCGCGATGACCGTCCTGACGACAGGTCTCGCCCGCTCACTGGACGGTCACGGTCTTCCGCCGCTGGAGGTAGCGACCCGGCACGGACGATGGGTGCTGGGAGCGGGTCGACCGGCCACCACGGTGACCGGCCCCTGGTCTGAGGTCTACCTGTCACTCGCCGGTCGGCGCACCGAGACGCAAATTCGGTCGCTGCGGTGGAGTGCGGATCCGTCGCGGTGGCTGCCGGCCTTTACCTGGGGACCGTTCCGAGTGCCGGCAGAACCGTCGGGCGCACCCGGCTCCCCGTGAGCGGGGCGCCAGGGCGACCGGCGGCACGGATCAGGTCATGGCTTGGTCACGAGCCGGCGGACCGGTGAACCGCTTCGACCGGCGACACCGCCGTAGGGCCGGACGCCGGGGACGTTGCTGTCGAGTTCCGGCAGTGCGACGAGGATGGGCAGGTCGAAGACTCCGATGGGGCGCAGCTCCAGGTCGACCGTGAGGTCAACGCCGGCTCGCACGGTGACGGCACCGTGCGAGCCGACCGCCAATGGCCGGCGCATCGAGGGTTGGGCGATGTCGCCGAGGCCGATCGCGGCGGCCCGAAGGTGCCATTCGCCCTCGGGTACGTCACGGAGCAGGTAGTCCCCCGACGCCTCCAGGATGTCACAGGACGCCGGGAGTCCCTGCACGATGGGGCTGTCGAAGACACCGACGTATACCTTGACCGGCACGTCAACCGGCGGGAGGACGAGGCGGCCACCGATGGTGGCCCTGCGACGGGGCCCGGCGGTCCGGGTGCGGGACATCTGAGGGATGCCGTGCTCCGCGAGCCAGCGATAGCGGGCTGGCGAGATGCCCACACTGCGGGTGAACCGGCTGATGAAGGTTCCCAGGCTGTTGTAGCCCACGGCGTAGGCGATGTCGGTGACACTCATGTCGGTTTCCAACAGAAGGTTCTTGGCCTTGTACAGTCGTATTGCGGTAAGGAATCGTCCTGGCGAGGTGCCCGTCTTGGACCGGAACAACCGGGAGAAGTAGAAGCGGCTGAGGAAGGCGGAATCAGCCATCGTATCCAGCGAGAGCGGTTCGTGATAGCGATCCCACATGATCGCAATAGCCTTCTCGATGGCGTTGTGCATAGCAAATCAACTCCATTCACTGGACTGTCCGAGACGACCCGTTCCGCCTCACCCGCACGCCCTTGTACAGCTTTGGCAGATACGAATGCGTCATGCCCCCGCAGTCACACCAAACTGCCACCCCTCGCAAGCTCGACGTCAGCGTCGGCGGCGAGTCGAAGGGGACAGATTCCGAACAGTTGGATAGCCCGCGTCAAGTTTGCCAGCGCAGGGTGCACATCGCCTTCTCGAACACGGCAGCCCAACTCTTCCGACCGGCCTAACACTCGGCATCACAACAGCCCCGACGGGTTACAACGATACCATGAGATCGAGATCATTTAATACGTAAATTTTCTTTCCCACAATGCCCCCTGTGGAGAAGTTGCTCATTTAGTCCAAGTTCTCTGAGGATTTATCGGGCACACCGTTCGCCGACGTGGCGTAACGACCAAGGACGGCAATCTGACGATGCTGAGCAGCAACCGTCCAGGTCCGGCATGGGCCCGCTTGACCGACATTCCGGTCCGGTAGGCTGTCCAGAACACGTCACTGCGGCAGCGGGAGCAGACCACCCAGCCAGCGGGCCGCCGCCATCGCGGCCCAGGAGCAGGTCTCGACCAGGACGAGGTCGTCGGCACCCGCGCTCCGACAGCTCGCCACCACGCCGGGGTCGACCTGGTAGGAGGCGAAGGCCACCAAGAGCGCCAGGCGACCGGCGGCCCGGTGATCACCCGGCAACCCCTCGACGAGTTGCTCCACCCAGGCACGACTGATCCCCCGTGGACTGCCGTGCCAGTCCACCAGGTTGACGAGCACCAGGTCACGGACGGACTCGGGCACCGATCTGCGACCCGCTTCGTCGATCGCGTCGCACGCCCGCCCGAACGCCTGTGCCACGGCCGGGTTACCGCCCGCCCAGGACAGGTCCACCGGCAGCGACGCGGCCGGCAGTAGGTCCAAGGAGCGCCCCGCCGGATGGGACCGCCGTGCGGCACCGCGCATCGCCCAGCCCAGCACCCGCAACACCGGCGACAACGCCAGCTCCGGCATGCCCGGCGGCAGCGGGACGTCCCGTAGGAATACGTTGACCACGCGGTTGAGGTAGTGCAGCAGCACCGCCACCCCGACGAGTTCGGCTGTCTGCTCCGCCGGGAAGGCCGCCCGGGCGGCCGGCGACTGCCGCTCGGTGGGCGCCGCCCAGTCCATTAGTTCCGCCAGGTTCGCCCCGCCTGTCCCCCCCGGGGCCCGGTCCAGGTCCCGAACCCCCAGGGCACCCAGAGCGGTGTTGTGGATGCTCGCGCAGTAGGGGCAGGAGTTGCCCAGCGAGACCGCGGTGGCTACCGCCTCCTTCGACGCCCGCGGCGCGTGGCCCGCGGCGATGAGCGTCTCCCGCATCAGCATCCACGCCGCGGCCAGCATCTCGGGCGCCGGGGCGTGCAAGGCCACCGGCGGCGCGAGCACGCCGAAATCCCTCTCCACCTGCCCGTACACCTGGGCGACCAAACCGTTTGCCCGACGACGGCGAACCGGAGCGACGTAACGGATCTGGGTCAGCCCGAGCGCACCCAGCACCGGCTGAAGCACACTTACCGGCATCACGTACCTCATTCTTCTCTATGATTTGAAACACAGGTTATCGGTCGAACGACACCGTCGGCACGGGTCGGCGGGCCGATCCGAACCCGGGACCGCCGCAGCCGAGAACGCCGGGGTGTAGACACCGACACGGCCCGGGCGTCCACCACACCAATCGGCATCGGACACACACCCTGCCGTCAGCCGCATCTCGAAATCTGCGCCGACATCCGCCCATTGGGACAATACGTAAAGATGCCGCGTGCGTTTCAGTTCTTGCAGCAGGCAATCTGGGAGAGCACCGACACCTCGTCGACGTGCCATCATGGGCCAGCGAAATCTCCGCGCGACCACCGTCGACAACGCTTCCCACCATTTCGGCGCCGCACCAGCTCCGCGCTCCGCATCGCGGTCCGGTGCGACGCCGATGGCCGAGGTGATGCCGCACGGCTGGGCCGACCCCGCCCGAGCAACGAGGGAGAAGACTCGTGGAAACGACGACAGAGCAGTCGGGAGTCAGGGTCCCGTTGATTGACGAGGAGCAGGCACAGGGCCGTACCGCCGAACTGTACGAACAGATCAAAGAGGTCACCGGGCTACCATTCGTACCGGACATGTTCCGTTTGACGTCCACCAATCCGCGCCTGCTCTCGGTGGTGGTTGCCGGATATGACGGGGTCTTCGGCGGCGACACTCTGCCCCGGCACCTGAAGGAACTGATCTCGGCGTGGACGTCCAAGCTCAACGGTTGCCCCTACTGCGTTGGCACACACAGCTGGTTTCTCAGCCAGTTCGGCGGCAGCGACGAGTTGCTGGCGGCCGTGTCCGAGGCGGCAACCGCCGAGGAACTGCCGGTCGACGAACGAACCCTGCCGCTGATGCAGCTGGTGACGAAGGTGAGCACCGGCGCCTACAAGATCACCGACGCGGACTGGGACAGGGCCGCAGCGGCCGGCTGGAGCGACGCGGAGATGTTGGAGGCGGTGTTCTGCGCGTGCCTGTTCGCGTTCATCAACCGGCTGGTGGACGCCACGGGCCTGGGGTCCTCCGTCGACCGCAGCCGCGTCGCGCGGCTGGCCGACGAATGACCACAGGAAAGAGAAGGAGATAATCATGAACCAGTCACGCGCCGTCCTGTTGACCGGAGCCTCCTCCGGTACCGGCCTGTCCTCGGGTAGCGGCAGAGCCACCGCTCTCCGGCTGCACCGGGCAGGCTGGCCGGTCTACGCCACCGGGCGCGACGTCCAGGCCCTGGCAGATCTCGCCGACGAGGGCATCACGGTCATGCACCTCGACGTCAACGACGAGGAGTCGATGGTCACCGCCGTCAAGCGGATCACCGACGAGCACGGGGCGGTCGGCACTCTGATCAACAATGCTGCCTACAGCCTCAACGGCACCATCGGCGAGACGCCGATGGACGAGGTCCGCGCACAGTTCGAAACCAACGTCTTCGGTCTGTGCCGGCTCACTCAACTCGTTCTGCCCGGAATGCGCGAGCAGGGCGGCGGCCGCGTGATCATCATGTCGTCGATCTTCGGCATGTTCGCGACCCCCGGACGGGGTTACTATCAGGCCACCAAGCACGCCCTTGAGGCCATCGGCGACTCGTTGCGCCTGGAGGTGGCCCGCTACGGCATCAAGGTGGTCCTGCTCCAACCGGCGCCCATCCTGGGCGGCTTCGTGCCCGACAGCGTCGCCGACCTGGGCATGGACTCGCACGAAAACCCGGCCCTCTATCAGGAATTCTGGAACCACTTCGTGGACTGGCACCAGGCGTACCGACTCAGCGACAACCCGCCCCTGCGCGGTCGGATCGCGGTCCGCGCGGAGAACGTCGCGAAGGTCCTCGAGAAAGCGGTCACGAGTCCGAACCCGCGCATCCGCTACCGGCTCGGGATGCCACCCCGAGTACTGCCGAAGATGCGGGCACTCATCGGCGAACGGGGATGGGAGCGGTTCGTCCGCTCGTTCTTCCCCATCCCATGAGCACACCGATGGACGGCGCCGACGAGTTTCGTCGGCGCCGCCCGTCGTTGCCCGGTAAGCCCGCATGTCCCACCCGGTCAGAACCGTGGGTCCGCGCGCAGCGATGCTGACCGGCCGTCACGCGGCTTCAACCACAGCAACGCCAGCACTGCGGCAAGCACCGCACCGTCGATGACAAGCAGCGTCGCGCTGAAGGTGTCGATACGGTGGGTGTGCGTGGCGACGGCATCCGTGCCAGCCCGACGGGTGGCATCGTCCAACGGGGCGGGCGGGACTCCGGTGCCCACGCTGAACCGGTGCAGACCGGTGTCGGTCGTCCCGTCAATAAAGGTGACGTGGTAGGCCACCGTGTAGTCGCCGGTGGCGTGCCCGCCCACCGGCAGCCGCAGCACGGTGGGGGCGGCGCGCTTCGGCTCGCCGTCGCCGGCGTCCCTGCCGGTGGAGTCGAGCACCGCAACGTGTGACCGCGCCTCGTCGACGTCGAGCGCGAATGTTAACGTCACCACAGGCGGAACAACGTCGAGCACCGCGCCGGACGTAGGGTAGGTCGACTCCGGTCCGAGGTCCGCCCGCGCCGCACCGGGACCGAGCGTGAGCAGCCCGACCGCCGCCGCGAGCACAGCGACGCCGGCCGCCCACCAACGAGCGCCGGACACCTGGATCAGCTCACGACGCATGAGGCACTACAGGACGGCTGTCCGCACGGTGCCCCGAGCAGCTGCACGTCATCGCTTCCTGCTCACGCTGGTTGGGTCGCAGGTGCAGGTACATCGCGATGAGCATCGGCACGAACACGACCGAGTTGTAGAACAGGTGCAACTCGACCCGTGGCAGCGCCAGTTGGAGGATGCTGGTAGGCACTTTCTGGTCGAAGAAGACCGTGCCGGCCTGCGCCTGCCACAGCAGCAGGAAGTGCTCGATGTGGTGCCAGAACTGGATCGCCAGGGCCACCGTCCACCAGGTGCGTGCCCGACCAACGAAACCACGACGGAGGGCGAACAGGAGCACCAGCATCACGATGGCATAGCCGTAGTGCAGCCACTCCGAGGTGACCAACCAGGGGTAGAACTGACCCAACACACCGCGGGCCTCGGGCCGGGGCATCCCCAGCACCCAGATCTGGTACGCCTGCACCAGATGCTCGGCCCAGTGGGCCACGACGATGAGGAGGAAGACGTTCAACGCTGCCCGATGGTGGGACCCGTTCAGACGCGTGAGCAGCCCAGGTGACGGGGCACTGGCGAGGGATGTGGTCATGTGTCGAGACCTTCCAGGATTGCGGGAGGTGTGTGCCGCAGCGCCGTGCCGGCGCGGAGACGCTCGTCTGCGGTGAAGATATTCATCTCGCTGGCGTCACGGTTCCTTCAGGTTGCCCAATCCCGGTGGTCTGCGCCGCAGGTCAGCTCACGATCCAGTTGGCGTGGAAGCCGCTGGGCACCCGGGCCGGCAGGTGCACGACGGCCACCGGAGGACCGGTGAAGGCGGCCGCATCGAGCACCACCAGGCTGCTCTGGTCGAGTCGGCCGTCGTAGACGAACGTCAGCAACCAGCCGTCGTCCTCTGCGGACAGAGGGCCACGCGGGACGAAGACGGCCTCGCCCGTCTCCCGGTACGGCCCGAAGTCGTGTACCGCGACGGCCCGCCGCACCAGGTCGTGACGAAGGAGCGCCGAACCGCCCAGCACGCCCGCCCCGGTCTGCACGGCGACGGAATAGACGTACCGGTGCGGCATGGTCGTCCGTCGCTCGTCGATCCGCGGGAACTCCTGTGGCACGTCGTCGAGCTGCTCGCTCGCTACGGCGCCACCGGTCAGATCCAGCGTCCAGCGCCACAGCGTCGGCGCGGACTCACCGGGTGTGTGCAGGTCACGGTCGAAGACCCGTTCGTGACGCACCACGTCGATCACGCACCGGTCGTCGATCTCGTAGGCGTTGACCGGGTGGAAGACGAAGCAGGGATCAACGTCGAACCACCGTGGGACGGTGCCACGACGGATCCGGGACAACAGGCCGATACGGGCCGGTCGCCCTGGCGACCACGCGTAGGGAAACCGAGAGCCGGCCCGGGCGAGTACCGGGTCGAAGGTGACCGGAAGGTCGAACAACACCGAGTGGCGGTCGGTCAGGGCCAGGGAGTGCATCAGGGGCGGCCCGGACACCTCTATCCGATCGCAGTGGCTCACCCTCCCCCATGGAGTTATGACGAGGTGCTCGACGTACGGCAGCTCGTGGTGGTAAGCGACCGCGAACAGCTCCCCGGTCACCGGGTCACGCTGGGCGTGGGCGGCGAAGCCGTGTGGCAGGGTGGCGTCGAAGTCGACCCGCGCGACGGATTCGAGCTGGGCGTCGAGCTCGATCGGCAGAACCCCGGCCTCGCCGAGGACGAGGGTGCGGCCACCGTGCTGGATGACGTTGCCGTTGGCGTTGTCCGACAGCCCGTGCCGAGGGCCGGGCAGGGGAAGCTCACCCAGTACGCGGGCCGCCCGGTCGGTGCGGATCCACCGGTTGCGGTACCACGCGGCCTTCCCGCCGCGCAGCCGCACTCCGTGCGCCATGCCGTCGCCCACGAAGGTGTGGCCGGATCGTCGGCCGTCGACCGGGTTCGGGCCGACCCGGACGAAGCAGCCGTCGAGCTCCTGCGGTAGCTGACCGGTGACCACCAAGTCGACCTCGGTCATCTCGTTGGCGACCGGACGTTGGTTGTCCGGCAGTGCGAGGGACTGCTGGGCGTGGGCGACGACGACGCTCATGACACTCCTCCACCGACCGGATCCCGAACGGTTGACGTATCGCGGTTACGTAACGACGTTACTTTATCGACGGTACGTCGGTGCGTGAGAGCATGTCAACGTGAGTCCCCGCCGGATCGATCCGAACCTGACGAACGCCCTGCTGGAAGCCGCAGCGCGGCTACTGGCCGAGGAGGGTGCCGCCGGTTTCACCACCCGACGGCTGGCCGCGGCGGTCGGCACCTCGACGACGGCCGTCTACACCCACTTCGGCGGGATGGACAACCTGGTCCGGACACTCGTACACAAGGGCTTCGCCCGGCTGCACCAGCGCATGTCCACGGTGCGGGCGACCGCCGACGCGGTCGCCGACGTCATCGCACTCGGGTACGCGTACCGGGCGAACTCGCTGGCGCACCCGCAGCTCTATCAGGTCATGTTCGGTAGCACGGCCCTCGGCGGGTTCGCCCTCGCCGACGGCGACCGTCAGCACGGCCGCTACACCCTCGAGCCGCTGGTCGACGCGGTGGCCCGGGCTAACGCCCAGGGGCGGTTCCGCGTAGGCGACCCGCTGCTGGTGGCTCAGAACATGTGGATCGCGCTGCACGGACTGGTGAGCCTGGAACTCGGCGGCTACCTGATCGCTCCGTACGGCGCCGACATCTGTTTCGAGGCGCAACTGCGCTCGCTCATGGTCGGTGCAGGCGACGACCACGAGGCGACGGATGCCTCGCTCGCCCGCGCCCGGCGTCGCCGGTCCCCCCGCGTCTGAGGAACGTTCGCCCCGGCAGGTGGACCGCCCAGGCGGTGAGCAACGGCGGAGAAGCAGCGCGCAGTGCCCGATGTGATGCTCGTGACGGGTCCCGTACTCGTCCGCAACGGAAGCGCATCCACTCCTGCGAAGCACGCCGACAGGATCACCCACGCTCCTTACGTACCGAAGGACACCGATGACGCACACATTCGACTACCTGGTAGTCGGGTCCGGCTCCGCCGGAGCCGCGCTGGCGGCACGCCTGAGCGAGGACCTCACCCGAAGAGTCCTCCTGCTTGAGGCAGGTCCCGACTTCGCCACGGTCGCTGAGACTCCGCCCGATCTGCTCGACGGTAGCGCCATGTCGATGGACATCCACGACTGGCACTACAAAGCCGAGATCACCGACCGCCGCCGGATCATCTACCCGCGAGGGAAGGTGACCGGCGGATCCTCCGCCGTCGGCGCTACCATCGCGCTGCGCGGCACGCCCGACAACTTCGACGAGTGGGCTGCCATGGGCAACCCGGCCTGGGCCTGGAACGAGGTGCTGCCCTTCTACAAGCGGCTCGAGGACGACCTTGACTTCGACGACGAGTTCCACGGCAGGGGAGGGCCCATCCCCATCCGGCGCTGGAAGACCCACGAGATGGCCCCCGTGCAGCAGGTGTTCCACGACGCCTGTGTCAAAGCCGGATTCCCGGACGTGGAGGATCACAACCACCCGCAGGCCACCGGCGTCGGACCGATCCCGTCGAACCGCCGCGACACCCGGACCCGGTTCTCCACGGCCATGGGTTACCTCAGCGAGGCCCGCAACCGCGAGAACCTTGAAATTCGCTCCGGGGTGCAGGTCAGTCGGGTGCTGTTCACCGGCAACCGAGCGCGTGGCGTCGAGGTCGTCAAACCGGGCGGGGGCGGCACCGAAGTGATCGAGGCCGCCACTGTCGTGTTGGCTGCCGGCGCGGTCAACTCACCGGCGATCCTCCTGCGCTCGGGCATCGGACCCGCCGCCGACCTGCGCCGGCTGGGCATCGACGTGGTGCTGGACCGGGCCGGAGTGGGTGCCAAGGTGATCGACCACCCCCGCACCGGCGCGTTCATGGTGCCCCAGACCGGAAGCTTCGACCCCCGGGACGCGTTCCTACAGACGATCCTGCGCACCACCGCGCCGAATTCGACCGAGTTCAACGATCTCCAGTATTACATGATCAACCACTTCGACCTGACGCTCTTCCCCGAGTTGCAGATGCTCGCCGCCGCGAAGACCATCTTCGGCGTGATGGTCGTGCACCAACGGCCCGAGTCCCGGGGGCGGCTCGCCCTCACCTCCGCCGACCCGACCGCGCCACCGGATGTCGCGCTCAACTTCCTCGATACCGAACGCGACGTCCAGACCCTCATCGCGGCGGTCCGCCAATGCTGGCAGTTCATGCAGACGCCGGGAATCAACGACAAGGGCCAACGGTTCGTGGTGCTCGGTGAGGAGATGGCCGAGGACGACGAGTTGATGCGACACTACGTGCGGCTCAGTCTGGACAGCGGCTATCACCCGGTCGGCACCGCGCCGATGGGCACAGCCGACGACGAGAGTGCAGTCGTCGACGAACGCCTGCGGGTGCATGGCGTCGACGGCCTTTACGTCTGCGACGCCTCCGTCATGCCGTCCATCGTCAACTGCAATACCAACCTCACCTCGATCATGATCGGTGAGCGGCTCGCCGGCTGGCTCCGCGAAGGCTGACCGACAGGCGCTGGCGAGGGCGCCCCGCGGTACGCGACCGCGGGGCGCCCCCGCGTGCCCGTGTCACTTCAGCGGCAGGCCCCGGGCGTAGCGGACACCACCCTCGACCTGGCACCGCACATCCCCGTCCTCGACGCAGGTACTGGGCGCGAAAAGTAACCAGCCCGCATGGGCCGACTGGTGACGTCGAATTGTCGAGCAGTTCCCGGAGCCGGATCGCGAGACCCTCGTCGTAGGTCACCCGGCCATCGCGGGATGGCCTCAGTGGCTGCCCACACCCACTGGGATCGACACGGCTCCGGACACCCGGATGCGGTGTGCGGAGCGCCAGGGGGGACGACGCTCCGCACACCGCGGCTGATGGGTCTGACCCGCGGCCAGGGTCTGCACCCGCAGCAAACCCCGGCTGAGACCTAGACCGGGTATTCGCTGACGTTGCGCGGCACCGGCACCGGGGCCGGCTGCGTGGCCTCGGCGGTCGGCTCGGCTTCCTGACGCTGCGTCGTCGCCGGCCCGTCCGGCGTACCCCTGTCCCGCAGGCCGAACCAGATCAGCGCCACAGACACCAGGATCGCCACGATCTGCACCTGCATGGCGAAGTGGATGCCGTCCAGCACGTCGGACCGACTGGCCACGAGAGCCCCGAAGATCGGGATGCCGATCGTGACGGCGATCTGCTGGGCAAGGGTGGCCAGACCAGTCGCCAGGCCCTGCTGCGAGTCGTCCAGGTGCGAGGTGGCCGTCACCGTGTAGGCCACCACGGCCGTGACATGCCCGAAGTACATCAGGAAGAGGCAGGGCACGACCAGCAGCAGGCTCGGCGTGGTCGAAGTCCCGGTCAGCAGCAGCGGGACCGTGGTCAGACCCTGCACCAGCAGCCCGACCGTGAGCACCGAACGGTAGCCGTACCGACCGATCATGCGGCCAGCTATGACGCCGGCCACGATCGCCACCAGACCCGGCACACCGAACACCAGGCCAGTGGTGAAAGGTTCGAGCCGCAGCACGTCCTGCATGTAGAGCGTCAGGCCGAAGTTGATGCCACTGGCCATCACGAAGGCCACCATGCCGCCGTAGTTGCCCCATTTGATGTTCGGCCGGTTGAGCAGCGCCAGCGACACCAGGGGCGCCTTGGCGCGCATCTCGACCACCCAGAAGGCGGCGATGAACACCACGCCGACGACGAATCCGATCCAGCTCTGCATGCTGACCCCGTAGACCAGGGCGAGCAGACCGGCGGTGACGGTGACCGCGCCGGGCACATCCAGCCGGACCCCGGCGGGGCGGACGCTCTCCTTGATGACCAACGGCGTCAGCACCAAGATGGCCGCGGCAACCGGCACGTTGATCCAGAAAGCCCACCGCCAGTCCAGGGCGCTGACCAGACTGCCGCCGACGAGCGCCCCGACGGTGAAGCCGCCAGAGAGCAGCGCCCCGTTGAGACCGAGTACCCGGGCCCGCGCCCGGGCGTCGGACACCGTCGTGATGAGCAGCGCCATCGCCGCAGGAATGGCGATCGCGTTGGCGACACCCTGCAGCGCGCGAGCACCGAGCAGCATCACCGGATTGGTCGCCAGACCGCCTAGCAGCGAGGCCACTGTCAACAGGGCGATCCCGGTGAGGAACAGCCGACGTCGGCCGAACAGGTCGGCGACCCGACCGAACAGGAGCGTGAATCCCGCTGCGGGTAGCGCGTACGCGCTGGCGACCCAGGGCAGGTCGGCCAGTTCCAACCCGACACCCTCGCCCATCCGCGGCAGCGCCACATTGAGGATCGAGAAGTCGACCGACAGCATGAATTGGGCGCCGAGCAATACGAAAAGAGCAAGCTTCTGCGCGGAGCTGAGCTGCTCCGACGTGCTCTGGTTCTCCGCCATGAACACGAACCCTAGGCAGCCGTGCAGCCCGTACCCATCTCCCTGCCGTACGTACCACTGGCAGTGGCACCCTGGGCACTCGATGTGCTGGTTCCGTTGACGCACACTACCCCGAACAGACGCTCCTCGAACTTGCTCGATCTCTCTGGCGTGCGGAAGGGCCGGTTGCCCCGGGCGTCGTAGCCCCGGGGCAACCGGCCCCGGTGTCAGTCGACCAGGACGCCGCATCCGACGGTGGTGATCGAACCGGTAAGGCCGCTGGACAGGTCCGAGGCGAGGTAAACGGCAGTGCCGGCGACATCGGCGAGCGTCACCGCCCGGCCCAGCAGCGGATTGGGCATGCCGGGCTTGGCGGCAAGCATGTCCTCCAGAGTGGCCCCGTTTGCCTCCGCCGCACGCCGCCACGTCTGGCGAACGTACGAGCCGTGCTGCACACTCTCCGGGATCGCATCGGGTCGCAAGCAGACCACCCGAACCCCGAACGGTCCCATTTCTCCGGCCAGTTCGCGGGAGAGCGACTCGATGCCGGCACAGGCTACACCGAAGCCGCCGGAGGGCATCGGCGCGCGAGCGGCCGACGTGGACAGGATCACCACGACGCCGGACCCCTGCTGGGCCATCTGCCGAGCCGCCGCGGTGGCGGTGACGAACTGGGTCCGGACGAAGATGTTGATCGGCATCAGGAAATCGTCCAAGGACATGTCACGCAGCGGGACGCCCTGGATGTGATCCAGTCCGACGGCGTTGAATGAGATGTCGAGCCGGCCTGCCTCGGCCACCACCGTTTCGGCGTGCGCGTCGACCGATGCCCCATCGAGGGCGTCCACGTGGTGGGCGTACGCCCGGCCGCCCTCGGCGGTGATTTCCTTCGCAACCATCTCGACCTTGTCGAGGTTATGTCCGGCCAGATAGATGGTGGCGCCCTCGCGGGCGAAGGCACGCGACACGGCGGCGCCGATCGCACCCCCGGCACCGTAGACGATCGCGGTCTTGCTCTCCAGCAGCATGAGTGGTTCCCCTCGTCGTGGGCTGGCCCGATGGCACCGGACCCGGTTTCACCAGACCGACGGGGAGTACACCCGAAAATATACATCTCCTGGTGGTTTATTTCGTGTCATCCTGATAACCACCGGTGATCTCCGTCAGCCGCCCTCGCAGGTACCGCCGTTCGGTGTCGTTGCCGGCGAGTTCCAACGCCTGCCGGTACGCCCCGGCCGCCTCCCGCCGTCGACCCAGCCGGCGCAGCAGGTCGGCACGGACCGCCGGAACCAGATGATGGCCGTCCAAGTCGCCCGTACGATCTATCTGCTCCACCAGGGCCAACCCACGTTCGGGCCCGTGCACCATGCCGATTGCGATCGCCCGGTTCAGCCGCACCACCGGCGACGGTGTCAGCTCCGCGAGTTCCCCGTAGAGACCGACGATCTGGGCCCAGTCGGTACTCGCGGCGTCCGGTGCCGTGGCATGACACGCCGCGATCGCCGCCTGGATCTGGTAGGGGCCGGGTCGGCCGCCGCCGAACGCTCGGTCCAGCAACCCCACCCCCTCGGCCACCTGGGAGTGGTCCCACCGTCGACGATCCTGCCGGTCCAACGGCACCAGCTGACCGTCGGCGTCCAGCCGAGCCTGATGCCGGGCATCCTGCAACAGCATCAGCGCAAGCAGCCCGAGTGTCTCCGGATCGTCCGGCAGCAGCCCAGCCAGCAGGCTGGTCAGCCGGATCGCCTCGGCACACAGGTCGCGCCGGATCAGGTTCGCGCCGGCGGTTGCCGCATATCCCTCGGTGAACAGCAGGTACAGCACCGCACGCACCGCAGTGGCCCGACCGGGCAGTTCACCGGCCGGCGGCGACTCGCCCCGTAGGCCGGCAGCACGGACGGCACGCCGCGCCCGCACCAACCGCTGCGCAAGCGTCCCGTGCGGCACCAGGAGGACCCGGGCGATCTCCGCGGGAGTGAGCCCCACGACGACACGCAGGGTCAACGCGACCTGGGCCGGCAGTGTCAGCGCGGGGTGGCAGCACGTGAAGATCAGCCGCAGCGTGGCGTCCCTGATCAGGGGCGGGACCTGAGGCTGGTCGCCGTACCTTGTGACGATCGCCGCCGCCTCGCGCAGCCGCCTGGTCCGCACGGTCTCCTGTCGGAGGCGGTCCACAGCCCGGTTACGCGCCACGGTGGTCAGCCACGCGCCGGGCCGGCGCGGCACCCCGCCCCTGGGCCAACTCTCCAACGCGGCGGCGAAAGCGTCCTGCACGCAATCCTCAGCCAGGCCGCAGTCCCGGGTGAGCTCGACAAGCGCGCCGACGAGCTGGTGGTACTCCCGCCGGAAGGTCTCCGTCACGGCGGCGTCAACCTCGAAGGTCACAAGGTCCAGACCGGCCTCACCTCGATCGCGCCGAGCGTGGCGAAGGGGTGCAGGGCGGCCAACTCGACCGCCTCGTCCAGGTCCGCGCAGTCGAGCAGGACGAATCCGCCCACCTGCTCCCGGGCCTCGCTGAACGGGCCGTCGGTGACCAGCGTGCGGCCGGTCCGGCTGCGAACAGTGCGACCGGACCGACCGGAGTGCAGTCGCCGCCCACCGGCGAATGCCCCGCGCCGCCGCACCTCCTCCAGCCAGGCGCGGTGCTGCGGCTGTTCGTCGATCTCCGCCGGACTCAGCTGGCCGGCCTCATCGTGAAAGATCACCAGTGCGTATTCCACGGTCCCCCTCCCGGGTCCGCGCATTACAACGACGCAGGCACCCGGAGGGACGCGATCGGCGCAAGCTTTCCCCCACTCGGGCCGGCACGACAGACTCCGCCACCAGGCGGCGGGAAGCACGCTGGAAGAAGCGCGGCAGGGTCGGCTCGGACAGTCTTGGAGCAACCCACGCCCGCTGAGGAGGAACCTCATGCGTACATCACAGGTCACCGTCAACGATATCGACATCGCGTACCGCGAACTGGGCGAAGGGCCGCTGGCACTGCTGGTGCACGGGTTCCCCTTCACTCCCAACTCGTTCCGTCACCTGATGCCGGTGCTGGCCGACGCCGGCTTCCGGGCAGTGGCCCCGTGGACACGCGGTTTCGCGCCCAGTGCCGTCCCAACGCCGGGCCGTGAGCACCTCTCGGACATGATCGCCGACGTCAACACGCTGCACGAGATCCTCGGCGGGGACGAGCAGGCGGTGCTGATCGGGCACGACTTCGGCGCGGCCACCGCGTGGGGGGCGGTGGTGCAGGAACCACAGCGCTGGTCCCGACTGGTCGCCTGTGACGTGCCACCGTTCCAGTTCTTCGGTGAGTACCTGCTGGACCCTCGCGGCATCAACATCCAGGCCCACTTCTGGTTCTTCCAGATGGCCGCCGCCGACGAGCTGGTCGCTGCCAACGACCTGGCGTTCCTGGAGTTCATGCTGCACAAGTACTCGCGCGACGGCTACGACGTGACGCAGGATCTGGCCGACGTTCGGGCCTCACTCGGCACCCCGGAGAACCTACGCGCCGCACTCGGGATGTACCGCACCAATTTCCCCGCTCAGACGTTCGGCAGCCCCGAGTGGGCGGCCCGTCACGAAGCACTGTGGGGAGCCCTGCCGACCCAGCCGACGTTGAACATCTTCGGCGTCCAGGACGTCGCGTTCGCGATGGACGAGGCCAAGCTCGCCCGGATCGTCGAGGCGCTCCCGAAGGGGTCGGCCGGTGCGCTGGTCCCCGACTCCCGCCACGTTCCGCTCACCGAACAGCCCGAGATCACCAACGGCCACATCATGCACTTTCTTGCCGAGACCGCGTGACCGGGGCCGGCCGGGCCGGGAGGGCCCATCCCGCCCGGCCGGAAGCTGTTGGTACCCCCGCGATAGGTACCACTGGCACTGTCATACTGAGTCTCATGAATCCGCTGGGCGAGTTTCTCCGTTCGCGACGCGGCGCCCTCCGGCCGCTCGACGCCGGCCTGATCCGCTACGGCGAACGCAGACGCGTCCCCGGACTCCGCCGCGAGGAGCTGGCCCAGCTCGCCGGCGTCAGCGTCTCCTACTACACCCGGCTGGAACAGGGCCAAGCCAACAACGTCTCCGACGAGGTCCTCCACGCGATCGCCCGGGCGTTGCGGCTCGACGGCGACGAGCGGGAACACCTGTTCACATTGGCCCGACCCGGCCGCGACGTCCCTACCCGCCCCGGCCGGGCCACGACGGATCCTCCGGTACTGCATCAGATGCTGGCGATGATGCCGGACGTGCCGGCGATGGTGCTCACTCCCGCGACCGAGGTGCACACCTGGAACCCGCTCGGCCACGCCCTGCTCGCCTGGCATCTCGATCGGGCACCCAACATGAGCAGAGCGGTTTTCCTCGACCCACGGACACGCGACCTCTACGCGGACTGGCCGACCAAGGCCCGCTCCGTGGTGGCCTACCTGCGGATGGCCACCGGCAGGTACCCGCACGACGCGCAGGTCGTCGGCCTGGTCGAGGAGCTGTTGTCGCTCTGCCCCGAGTTCACAGAGATGTGGGCCGAGCATTCCGTCAGCACCTGCGAGACGATGAAACTCGACCTGGTCCACCCGGTGGTCGGGCCACTGACGGTCGACCAGTGCACGCTGCGGCTGGAAGAAGATCCGGCCCTGATGCTGGCTACGTTCACCGTCGAGGCCGGTTCGCCGTCGGCAACGGCACTTCGCATGCTGGCTGGCCTGCCCCGACGACCCGCCGCGCCGATGCCCGTACCCCGGCGCGGCCTCACCGTACGGTAGACCGCCGTGGCGCCATGCCCACGGAAGGTCATACGCGCCGGCAGCCGGTCCCCGACAACGGCGGTGACGCCACATCGGGAACCGGCTACCACAGCAACGGAGCGGCGCCCACCGCCCGTTGTCACTGCTTCTCGGCCTCCGCCGGCTGACGCCGCGTGGGCCCGTCGTGCCTGACCTGCCGGACCTCGAACTTGTCCATACCGGTCCACCAGTTCTCACCCGGGCCGGAACCCTGATCGGCCTCGTACCGGTCGTGGTGTCGCCACCAGTCCCACGGATGCGACAGCCCCTCCTCCTGCCGGCCAAGCGGGGTGACGTCCAGATAGTTGTAGGTGTTGATGAACACCTCGCCGCCCCGGTCGAACACCGAGCTGGCGTGGAAGATCCTCTCGCCGTCGCGAATGAAGGAACTAACCGCCGGCAGCTCACCCTTTTCCATGGTGACGTTGAAGTCGTAGTTGAATTCACTGCCATACGACGAGACCCAGGGAATGTGTGTCCAACCCATGCGCGCCTTGAACCGCTCGATCTTCTCCAACGGAGCGCGGGCGATCATGACGAAGGACGTGTCCCGGGCGTGCATGTGCGACAGGTGCCCGACGTTGTCAGCCTGCATCGAGCAGCCGGCGCAGCCCTCCTCCCACTGTGGATCGAACATGAAGTGCCGGACGACCAGCTGACGCCGGCCCTGGAACAGGTCGAGCAGCGTCACCTCGCCGGTAGGCGAGTCGAAGACGTACCTCTTCTCGACCGGGACCACGGGCATCGACCGCCGCGCGGCGCTGAGCTGGTCACGGGCGCGGGTCAGCGCCTTCTCCTCCTCCAGCAGCCGCTCCCGGGCGGCCTTCCATTCCTCACGCGAGACGATCTGCGGAAAACTCATCGTTCCTCCCTCTGGGGTCACCGGCCAGCTGAAGGGAGGCCGGGCGGCACCTGCGACTCTGGCACGGGGCCGATCAGCAGACTTCTCCGTTCGTGCCCTGTGCGATCCAGCGATCCGGCAGTCACAACGGCAATCCGGAAGAGGAATCGGCGCCCGGTCTGTGACAGCGTCAGTGGCGTTTGACCGACAGATTCCCGGTCGATCCGGTCACCTCTCGAGGAGGACACGTGTCCACGACCACCGAAGTACCCACCCGCGAGGAGTTGGTCCGGCGCGCCGCGGATCTCGTGCCGTTGCTACGCAAGCACGCGGCGTGGCAGGAGGAGAGCCGCCGCCTCCACGACGAGACGGTCATGGCGATCGAGGACGCCGGCCTGTTCCGGCTCCGTACCCCTCGTCGTTACGGCGGCTACGAGGTGGACGCACGCACACTGGTGGCGGTCGCCACCGAGCTGGGCCGCGGCGACGCCAGCACGGCCTGGGTCACGTCTGTGCTGTGGATCCCCACCTGGCTCGCGGGGCTGTTCCCCGACGAGGCCCAGGACGAGGTCTTCGTCGCCCCTGACGCGCGGGTGTGCGGAACCAACAGTATCGGCGGTACGGCCGTTCCCGCCGAAGGCGGAGTCGTCGTCAAGGGCAGCTGGCACTTCATCAGCGGGGCGCACCATGCCCAATGGCAGGAGATCGCTGTCGTGCTGCTGCGACCGGACGTAGAACCGGAGCCGATCATGGCGTTGGTGCCGATCGAGAGCCTTGAGATCGTCGATGACTGGTACACCACCGGCCTGACCGCCACCGGCAGTGTCACCACTGCCCTGCAGGACGTGTTCGTGCCGAACAGCCATGTCATTCCGATGAGCGCGGCGATGATTCCACAGGGCCTGTCCATCGGTAACGCGAACTCGCCGGTGTGGCGTACCCCGGTGGCGTTGACAGCTGCCGCCTCGGGTGTGGGCGCGGCGGTCGGGGTGGCGATGGCCGCCCGGGACGAGTTCTTCGACCGGCTCCCCGGCCGGAAGATCACCTACACCGAGTACGAGGAACAGGCCGAGGCACCGATCACGCACCTCCAGGTCGGCACCGCTCTGATGAAGATCGACCAGGCAGAGTTCCACGCCTATCGTGCCGCCGACACGGTCGACGCCAAGGCGGCCAGCGGCGCCGAGTGGACGATGGAGGAACGGGCGCGAGTGCGGGCCGACCAAGGCTGGGCGGTCCGGCTGGCGAAGGAGGCGGTGGGCATCTTCGCCGCAGCCAGTGGTGGCACCTCCATCTACCGCGACGTGCCGATCCAACGGATCGCCCGGGACATCAACGCCATGAGTCTGCACGGGCTCCTCAACCCCGACACCAACACCGAACTGTACGGCCGGGTCGTCTGCGGCCTGCCGCCGAACACCCTCTTCGTCTAGACCCGCACACCGACTCGGCGGGTCGCCCGGCACACCCCCCGGCCGGGCGACCCGCCGCACCCGTCGCGGGGTCGGCACGGGCAGGTGTCGACACCCGTACCGCGGAAGGAGCACCATGAACTACACGGACATCGTGCACCTGGTCAACACTGACCCGGTAGCTCAGATCCTGATCGAGTCGCCGGTGGCGATGCGGTTGGGGTATGTGGGACTGGACGGGCACCCGCGCACCGTACCCGTCGCCTACCTCTGGAACGGCAAGGCGTTCGTCTTCGCCAGCCCCACGACCGCCTACAAGGTCAGGGCGATCGCGGCGCACCCGCAGGTGTCCTTCAGCGTCGACACCTACTCGGCCGAGGTCCGTGACAAGGTCGTGGCGAGACTCGGGCCGACGGTCAGCGCCTACACCCCCGTCGTCATGCTGGTGCGCGGCACAGCGTCGATCGAGGTCCGGCCTGGCGTTCCGGACGAGCACGTCCAGGCGTCGTGGCGGATGTTCGCGGACAAGAGCCTGGCGCCGGGTTGGGAACAGCAGAAGCGTGCGCACACCACGGACATGGCGCTGATCACGATCATCCCGACTCACGTCACGCTGTGCGACTTCGTGACACGCTTCCCCCCGCCGGTAGAGGTCAACGCCCCCGCCCACGATCCCGCCCACGGTGCGAACGACAGTTGCAGCCGAACGTCGAGGGCAAATTCGGCGGTGTCATCCACTACGACCGGCGCCGACCGCAATCGCGGCTACTGACGGCCGCGCGACCAGAGGAGCGAGCACGTGACCGATCTGGCAGCCACCGCCGACCGCCTCCGGTCGATGCACGTACGCGGCAACCCACTCGTTATCATCAATGCCTGGGACGTCGCCAGCGCCCAGCGCGTCGTGGCGGCCGGCTGCCGCGTCGTGGCGACCTCCAGCGCGGCGATCGCCGCGTCCATGGGGTTGCCGGACGACGCGTCATTCCCCGTACCAGCCATGTTCGAGACACTCGGACGTATCGCCGACGCTGTCGAGGTCCCGGTGAGCGCCGACCTGCTCGACGGATACGGCCTCGACTCGGCCGAACTCGTCGACCGCCTCCTCGCCTCCGGCGTGGTCGGTTGCAACCTTGAAGACTCCGACCACAGCCGGCCCGGCAAGATGCTCGACCCCGTTGACGCCGCCCGGCGGCTCAGGGCGGTGCGGGTCGCAGCCACCCGAGCCGGGGTCGACATCGTGATCAACGCTCGCGTGGACACCTACCTGCACCGTGGCCCCGGCGCCACCGACGACGTCCTGGAGCGCGGGCACCGCTACCTGGAGGCCGGCGCCGATTGTGTCTACCCGATCCGGCTGCGGGACCCCGCCGTCGTCGGCGACCTCGTCGAGCAACTCGACGCCCCGATCAACGCCAATCCGGGCGGCGGTGCGACCGTCCCCGATCTGGCGGCGGCCGGGGCCAGCCGCCTCTCCATCGGCCCGATGGCGTTTCACTCCAGCCTCGCCGCACTGGACCGCACTGCCGCTGACCTGCTGACTCCCACCGTCGCTGGGTAAGATACCAGCTGGATCGCCGGCCCACGGCGATTGGCCTGCCCGCGTGGTGGTCCCGGCCGCCACCGTCACCGACCGGAACTGACGGTCCATGGCGGACACATGGTCCCACCGGCGCTCGCCGTTGTGACCGGGTCGATCACGTCCGGATGGCTCTGCCCTCGCCGACCTGGGCCGAACACCGCCGCGTACGCCGCCTGTAAGGAACTCGTAAGGCCGCCCGGGCGGCGACCGGGCTAGCATCCGCTCATGCTCGGCATCCGTACCGCCCCTGCCGTCGCCGCCCTCGCCGCGGCCGTCCTCGCCCTGACCGCCTGCGGTGACACAGCGCCGCCCGCCGCCCCGAAGAGCACGACTGCCGGGCCGAGCGCGGCGGCTCAGCCGACACCGTCGGGTCCCGCCGCGTCGACGGCGAGCACCGGCGAACAGACGATCCCGCAGACGCTCTCGTTCAGTGCCCGGACTGTCGACGGTGACAGCTTCGCGGGAAGCACCCTCGTCGGCAAGCCGGCGGTGTTGTGGTTCTGGGCGGCCTGGTGTAGCCGGTGCCGTGCGGTGGCCGGCGAGGTCGCCGCTGTGCAGCAGGACAACGCAGACCGGGTCAACGTGATCGGCGTGGCCGGGCTCGGCAGCGGCGACGAGGCGATGAGACGGTTCGCGGAGCAGACCGGGATCGACCGCTTCCCCAACCTGGCCGACGACGACGGTCAGGTGTTCCGCCGCTTCGAGGTGACCAGCCAGGAGCAGTATGTGCTGCTCGACTCCGCCGGCACTGTCGTGCACTCGGGACCGCTGTCGCAGCAGGACCTGCGCAAGCGGGTCACCGGTCTGAGCTGACCATGACAGACACTCCGTACGGCCTCGCTGTCGGGGCCGGGCTGTTGGCTGCGGTCAACCCCTGTGGCTTCGCACTGCTACCGGCGTACCTGTCGATGCTGGTGCTGGGTGACGAGCCGTCAGCCGAGCGGGACGCGCTTGCCTCCGTCGGTCGGGCGGTGGCGTTGACCGGTGCCATGACGCTCGGGTTCGTCGCGGTGTTCGGCGCGTTCGGGCTGCTCGCTGCCCCCGCGGCGGACGCGGTCGCCCGGCACCTGCCCTGGGTGTCGATCCTCATCGGGCTCGCCCTGGTGGCTGCCGGTGGTTGGCTACTGGCGGGGCGCCAGTTGCCCACCTTCACGCCGAAACTGGCCACCGGGCCGGAGGTCCGCCGACGGTTCGGCTCGATGGTGCTGTTCGGTGCGGCCTACGCGATCGCTTCGCTCGGATGCACCATCGGCCCGTTCCTCGCCGTCGTGGTCGCCGCGTTCCGCGCCGGATCCGCCCTGTCCGGCGTCGCCCTGTTCGTGGCGTACGCCTTCGGTATGGGGCTTGCGGTGGGGGCAGCCGCGCTGGCCGTCGCGCTGGCGCGTGAGTCGCTGGTGCGCCGCGCCCGCCGGGCTTACTCGCTGCTCGGGCGGGTCGCTGGGCTGCTGCTGGTCATCACCGGCGGATACGTGGCCTGGTACGGCTGGTACGAGGTGCGGACGTTCTCCGGTCGCGGTGCTGTGGACGACCCGATCATCGAAGCAGCCGGTACCGTCCAGACAGCGGTCAGCACTCGGCTGGCAGAGCTGGGGCCGTGGACGGTCGCAACGGTGGTGCTGACGCTGCTCGCCCTGGCCGTAGGGATCACCCTGTGGCGCCGGCATCGGCGGGGCCGTTGAGGAACGCCCACATTGTGTCGTGTACATGGTCGGCATGAGTCTTGACTTGAACAGGTCTCTGGCCGGTGCTGTGGTCACTCCCGCCGCGCGGCTGATCCTGCTGAGCGGCTGATCCTGCTGAGCGGCCAACTCGTCGCCGCTGAGCCAGGCATCGGCTTTCCTGCTGGTGAGGCCGGCATGGTAGGCGTTCTCCGAGACTGTCGCGCCCGGTGCCTTCCCGTCGAGATCCTGCACCACGATGCCTTGGTGATCGCAGCCCGGGTCGTCGTGCGCCCCGAACCGGTCGCCGGCTGGCGACCGGCCCAGCGCAACGGAGAGCCGTACGTGTACCCGGTTCGATGGCGGCACCGGGTCGTTCGGTTCGCCGGAGGTGTTCGAGGCCCTGACCGATGACGAAGCCCGGGAGGACCTGATCGCCGCTTCCCCCACTTGAGGCAGACGGACGCTACCTGACCTGGTCTGGCTGTACCACCGACGGCGACATCGCCTGTTTCCTCACCGACTTCGGCGACCTGGAGCACCAGGCACGGCACTGAACTGCTTAAACCACCCTCGGTACCCTGCTCGGATTGGGCGGGGCGTAGGCGGAAGGGAGCCGACTAGGCCCACGGTCAGCGGATCAGCAGGCCGATCTCCGGCGAGCCCGGCACGCCTGACCCGCCGAGCGCGCGAGCCGCCATCCCCGATTCGTCCGCCAGTTCCTCCAGACTCAGCGTCGCCCAGTCGTAGGTGTCCTCCACGGTCCTGACGACTTCGCCGCCGGACAGCACTTTCCAGGTTGTCCGCCAGCGCATGAGCTTGGGTGCAGCCACGTCGGCCGAAGTCCACCATTCGTAGGTCTGGGTGCCGATCGTCTCGCGGAGCATGCGGATGGGCGGTAGTGGGCGGGCTTCGTGCCCGCCCATCAGTTCGACGGCCACCGGCGCTCCCACCGGTAGGCGGCTACGTAGCACTTCCCACAGGCGGCCCCGATCGGCGGTGTCCAGGTGGCCGAGTACGCCGAAGATGACGGCGGTGCTGATTTGCTCGGGCAACCGCAAGTCGGGTGCCTGATCAGCGACAACTGTGACCCGCCTGCGCAGGTCGGGATCGTTCAGCACCCGACTGGTCAGGATCGCGCGCATGGGGGCGGAGGGCTCGACGGCCAGGATGGTGGCGGTGCGCAGCCGGTTCGCGATGAGTTCGGTCAGCCGGCCGGTGCCGGCGCCGATCTCGACGACCGGTCCATGCGACGGTTCGACGGACCGTAACGCCGTCACCAACGGGCCGGAGCTGGTCCGGACGTGCCGCTGCGCGACCATGTCGTAGAACTCTGCCGAGGTGCTGTAGAAGTCGGTAGCCATGTGTTGCTCCTCGATCCGATCAGGGGGTGCTGGGCCAGGCATTGAGCGCCGGTAGGCCGAGCCGGGATAGCACCGCCGCGACGACCTCCCGGCGCCGCGGCGTGAGGAAGAAGTGGTCGCCGGGGAACGTGGACACGGTGGAACGGCCGCTGGTCACGGCCGCCCAGCCGGCACCGTCTGCGGCGCTGCATTCAGGGTCGGCATCGCCGACGAGCACCATGATCGGGCAATCCAGCGGTGGTGCGGGCTGCGCGACGTAGGTCTCCGACAGCCGGTAATCGTTGCGGACCACGCTCAGCACGGCACGGCGCAGGTCCGGATCCGCGAGCACCTCCGCTGGCGTCCCGCCCAGGCGCCGCAGCTCTGCGATGAGCACGTCGTCGTCTCCGCGATGCACCTCACCTCGGCGCGGTTCGGTCGGCGACTGCCGTGCACAGGGAACCAGTAGATCCGGACCCGGCTGCCCTCGGCGCCGGAGCTCCTGCGCCACCTCATAGGCGACGGCTGCTCCCATGCTGTGCCCGAGCAGCACGTACGGCCGGCGAAGCCCCTGAGACATCAGTTCGTCGGTGAGCAGCCGAACCAGGTCTGGCATCCGGTCGATCAGTGGTTCACCGAACCGGGACTCCCGTCCCGGGTACTGCAGTACGTGCAAGTCGACGTACGGCGGCATGACCGCACGCCACGGGCGGAAGGCGCTCGCACTTCCACCGGCGTGCGGGAAGCAGATCAGGCGATGCATAAATTTCCATTTCCAGGCAGCATTAAATTGCCCTTCGGGCCGTTCGCGAATGGTGCGTAATTCGTTTTTCAGCGGTAGACTGTGACCTCCAGTAAGGAAAGGTTGGAAATTCCATGGAAGAGGCAAGGGCATTTCCGATGCCCCGCTCCTGCCCTTTTTCGGCACCGGCGAAATACGCTGATCTGCGCGCCGAGGGGGCGGCTTCCCGCGTGGTGCTGCCGACCGGCAGACACGCCTGGGTGGTCACCGGCTACGCCGACGTACGCGCACTGCTGGCCGACCGGCGAATCAGCGCAGACGTACGGCGCCCCAACTTCCCGGCACTGGCCGAGGGTGAGCAGGAGGTGGGCGCACGAACCCGACCGTTCATCCGGATGGATCCGCCGGAGCACACCGCCCACCGGCGGATGCTGCTGCCGGAGATGACCGTGCGGAAGGCCCGTGGGATGCGACGGTCGGTGCAACGCATCGCCGATGAACGGGTGGACGAGTTGCTGCGGCACGGACCGCCGGTCGATCTGCTGCCCCAGTACGCACACACCGTCTCCAGTACGGTCATGTGCGAGATGATCGGCGTGCGCCGGGCCGACCCGTTCTTCCGTCGCATCACCGGGGCGCTGGGGTCTCAGCAGATCGGTGGCGGCGCCAGCGACGCCGGCAGCGCCACCGAGGGCCTCGACGCGCTGTTCGAGGTGTTCGACGACCTGGTCAGCGAGCGCGAACGCGACCTGGGCGAGGACCTGCTCAGCCGGCTTATCGCCGATCAGCTGCACACCGGCGCGGTGACCCGCGACGACCTGCTCGCCACCGTGGCGATCACCGTCGTGGCGGGCCGGGAGACGACCACCAACATGATCGGTCTCAGTGTGCTGGCGTTGCTCGACGACAATCGGCGGCTGTGGAAGGAGCTCGACGCCGACCCCACCCTGATGCCGGCCGCTGTCGAGGAGCTGCTGCGCGCGCTGTCGGTCGGTGACTCCATCGCGTTGCGGACCGCGACGGAGGACATCGCGGTCGGCGACGTCGTGATCCCGGCCGGCGACGGGGTGATCCCACTCCTGGCCGGCGCCAATCACGACCCGTCCGTGTTTCCTGAGCCGTCGGTCATCGATTTTCGGCGGGCCGGCCGTACTCACATAGGCTTCGGATACGGAATTCATCAGTGCGTTGGGCAGAATCTCGCCCGGGTCGAGTTGCAGATCGCTCTTGGCACGCTGATCGACCGCGTTCCCGGTATGCATCTGGACGCGGCGTTGTCCGAGATCGCTTTCAAACACGACGGGATCGCATACGGCCCGGTCCGGGTGCCGGTCACGTGGTGAGTGGGACACGCAGCACCGCGGCGTAGGGCAGGCCGTCGAGTGGCTCGCAGGTGAGGCCGGCCTCGGCCGCGACCTGCTCGACGGTCAGGGTGCGCCACAGGTACGAGTCACGGACCTCCCGCTGCATCTCGCCGTCCCGAAAGACCCGCCAGGCCGTGTCCAGCCGCATCCGGTCGGTGCCGACCGGCTCGCCCGACATCCACCACTCGTAACGCTGGGCGCCGAGTGTCCGGGTGGCCAGCCGCACCGGTGCCATCGCCACCGGCGTCGTGAGGCCCATCAACTCCACCACGATCGGCGCGCCGGGCGTCAGCCGCTTGACCAGTGACAGCAGGAGCTCGTTCCGGGCGTCGGCGTCCAGATGACCGAGTACGCCGCACAGCACCGCCGCCGACAGCCGGTGCGGCAGCGGCAGTTCCTCGGCGCTCGCCGCGACCACCGTCACCCGATCCCGCAGAGCGGGGATGCTGTCGACGCGGCTGGTCAGCACGGCGCGCATTGCCGGGTCCGGCTCGCTGGCCAGAACGGTAGCCGCCGGAAAGGCCCGTGCCACCACCTCGGTGATCAATCCGGTTCCTGCTCCGATGTCGACGATCGGACCATCGGCCACATCGATCCCGGCCAGAGCGGCAACGACCGCAGGGCCGCTGCGCCCGGCATGCTCGCGGGCAGCCAGGTCGAAGAACTCCGCTGAAGCGGTGTAGCCGGAGGCAGCCGGCTCCGGGTTGCCCAGCCGGTCGGCGGTCAGCGGCACGGGCCTCGGCGGGTTGATCAGCTCAGGTGGCCCCAGCAGGGCAGCGAGGTCACGCCACCAGCCCGCCATGGCCAGGTCCGGTTGCCCGCCGCGCAGCGGGTCCGTACCGGCGTTGACGGCCGCCGCGAACTCGGTGAGCGCCGAGCCTATCGCGTCGGGCCACAAATGTTCGAAGGCTTGCAGGTACGTCGGCTGCCGGGCCGCCCCGAGCACCGAAGTGGTGGGCAGGTCCAACGCCGGGTCGGTCACCACGAGCCTACCCTCGGCGTCCCGCGGCGCATGCAGGCGAGGACTCCACAACACCGGGCCGTGCGTGTCGGCCAGGGTCAGCACCCCCGCGTCGCTGCCGAGCGAGATGCGGTGCCAGAACAGGGCGTGATTGTCGCGATCGACCGGGTCGAGCTGGTTCTGCACACGCATCGTGAGCGGAACCCCGGCCAGCTCACCGTGCAGGGTACGGAGCGGCGCCGAGTCCGACACCGGTGAGAACCGGCGAGGACGGGCCGCGCCCAGCGCCCTCACGAGGATGTCTGCCATGGGCTGCAGCACATGCACCGCCGAGGCGGCGTCGGCGAACAGCAGGGCGCGTTGCTCTCGCAATCGGGCGGCGGCGCTCAGGAACGTGCGTACGGCGGGCAGGTGCCGGTAGTGGGTGTTGACGCGGTACTGCACTCCGCCGGCCCGCGCAACCCGCAGGCAGGCCGCGATCTCGTCGGGATGCGCGGGGTGCTCCTGCAACACGTGCACACCCCGCGCCAGGAGCGCTTGCGCGATGTCGGTCCCCGGACCTCCGCTCACCGCCCCCGGCACGACCACACACGCCACCTGGATGTCATCGGGAAGCAGGTCGACCGCGGTGTACGACGGCACGCCCAGGGAACGCGCGTACTCGGTGGAGTACGTGCTCCCAGTCGACAACACTCCGGCGAGTTCGAAGCCGGGGTGCTGCCGGATCGCCCGGACGTAGAACCGCCCGAAGTTCGTGCCACCCACGATGGCCCGCAGCCGTGTCACAGGACACCCTCGTCGACATCGTCGAGGACGGTGATGTCCGCAGCACCGGTCCGGTTGATCTCCTCGACCGCCCAGCCCGGATCGAGGACGTCTCCGCCGAAGTGCAGCCCAGCGGGGAGTTCGCCGTCGACGACGGCCCGGACCGCCAGCACACCGACCGCGGCGGTGAGCCGGTAGCTGGAGCCGGTCGAGACGACGGCCGTGTGCTCACCACCCGGCCCGCCCAGAGTGAACCTCATGCGGTAGTACGGATCCCGGCCAGCCAGATCCACGTCACCGGCCGTGACGATCCGCTGCACCAGGTCACCGCGTCCCTGCGCAGCAAGCGAGGGCAGCTGCGCGAACAGGGCCCGGACCCGTGGTCCGGGATACACGTTGAAGAAATCGAGTTCGTCGAGCCTCAGCATGACCGCCAGCCGTTCGGACTCGGCGGTCAGGATCGGCTGCAGCATCGCCCGGTCGGGGAAGTCGGGCAGCTGCTCGTCCTCGATGGTGCGCAGCACCCGCAGCGCCCGCCGGCCGTTCCGCCACGCCGCCAGTGGCCTGCCGAACGGTTCGCCGTACGCCCCGCCCACGGAGAGCGAGAGCAGGATCTCCTCGGCCACGGTCGGGGTGCATTTCTCCAACCCGCCGGCAAGACACACCAGACGGTCGCCGTCCGGCCAACGGGCCGCCAGCCACCGAGGGACCAGAGCTGACAATCCCGGCAGCGCGCCGGCGGACAGCACCACCGTCGCATCCCCGGTGACCGCCCCCGCCGCGGTCAGTCTCTCGTGGACCGGGTCGTCACCGCCCACGTCCACGTAGTGCGCGCCGGCGGCCAGGGCGGCCAGGGCCATCCGTTCCTGCAGCGCGTACGTCGGCCCCGCGCAGTTGAGCAGCACGGTCAGCCCGGCACAGAACTCCTTCAGAGAACCGGCGTCGTTCACGTCGACCGTCCGCACCTCACCATCAGCAGCGGACAACGCTGAGGTACGCCGGGCGCCGAGGCGCAGCGGGCCGGTGCCGCTGTCCCGCAACGCCCGTACCGCCTGCCGTCCCACTGCGCCGGAGGCGCCCAGTACGCCGATCATGCGTTGTCCAGCCCGTCGACGAGCTGGGTCAGGTGACCGAAGACCGTCGAGACATGCGTACCGGTCATGCAGGTGAAGTGCTGGCCGGGGATATCGCGACTGGACAGGTCACCCAGGCACAATTTCGCCCAGTGCTCGGTGATGGTCGCCGCGCTTCCCGGGAACGGATACGCACCGTTGTGCCGCAGGAACGTGATGTCCCCGGCGTACGGCTCGGTCTTGTGCCTACTCAGCGCGAAGATGCTCTGCTGGTAGGTACGGAGGGTACGCAGCAGGCCCTCCGGCTCGTACGACCCGGACAGGTCCGGCGGCAGCGCCTCGACCATCCGCGCCACCCGCCGCATGCGCGGCACGCTCTCCAGCGCCGCGAAGGCGGCGGCCACGTCCGCGAACTCGCCCTCCAGGTCTGCCAGGGAACCGTTGGCGATGGCGCCGGGTGAGGCTGCGAGCACCGCTCCGGCGGCCGCACCGACCCGCGCCTCGTCGGTGGGAAACCCGATCGTCGCCAGGTCCATACCCATCATCAGCGCGAAGCTGTACTCCGACAGCAGGTCGTCGTCGATGCGGAAACTCGGACTGTGACTGGAGATGACGGTCAGGCTACGCACCACGGCGCCGAACTCGGCCAGGCCGCGGGCCACCTCGGTGGCGATGATTCCACCGACGCAGTAGCCGACCACGTCGAACTCCCGCGCCCCGGTGTCGAGCAGTGCCGTGGCGTACTGGGCGGCCAGCCGGTCGACGAGGCCGTCCGGGTCGGCGTTGAGGAACTCGTCCAGGGCCGGGATCTCCAGTCCCAGCAGCCCGTTGCGGCCTCCGGCACGGCGGATCTCGGTGATCAGTGGCCGATACGGCAGCAGCGTTCCCGTGCCGGCATGGACCAGCACCGTCACCGGTCCGGACAGCTCATCGATGAGCCGGACCACCGGAGACACGATGTCCTGGCCTCCCGCCGCCCCGCTGGCCGCGTTGTCCCGCAGATAGGCGGCCAGCCCCGCGACGGTCGGCGTGCGCAGCAGGTGGCGCAGCACGATCTCCCACTCAAGGTCCCAGTCGCCGGGCAGGCCGTCGAGTCCCTCCCGTAGTTGCCCGACGAGACGGGCCACCAGTAGTGAGTCGCCGCCCAGCGCGAACAGGTCGTCATGACGGCCTACCCGCTCGATGCCGAGCAGTTCCTGCCACAGCTGGGCGAGGCGGATCTCCAGCTCGTCCACCGGCTGCTCGTCCGCCTGCGGTGCGGTGCCGCCCGGGGCCAGCCAGGACAGCAGTGCGGCACGGTCGACCTTGCCGTTGGCGGTCGTCGGCAGGGCGTCGACCACCTGCCACACCGCCGGCACCATGTACTCCGGCAGGCGCTCCACGGCGTGGCGGGTGAGCGCGGCCAGGTCGACGGGCGACCTGTCAGCCTTGAGACGTACGGCGAACAGTCGCTGCCCGGCACGGGCCAGCGGTTCATCGTCTGCCGGCAGTTGGGCGACGACCTCACCACCCACACCGTGCAACGCATCGATCCACTGAGCGGCGTGGAGGAACGACTGGCCGGCGGCTGCACGGGCGTCGGTGAACGGCCCGGCGTGCTCGGCCAGGAACTCGGTGGAGATGCGCACCGGCGGTGAGGCGTCGTCGGTGTTCTCCACGATGAGCAGCCATCCGCCCGGCGCCACCAGTTCCCGCAGCCTGGCCAGGGCCGCGTCGACGTCGGCGCTGTTGTTGAGCACCGAGGCGCAGATCACGACGTCGGCGGAGCCCGGCTGGAATCCCTGCTGTCGTAGCTCCCCGTCGAGGTCCAGGGTCACGAACCGAGCGTCGTCGCCGAGAAGGTTCCGCGAGGCAGCCAGTCGCAGGGGCGAACTGTCGGTGCACACGTAGTCGATGTCGTGTCCGGCGAGCGCGGGCAGCAGTTCGGCCGCCGCACCACCACCACCGCGGACACCCACCTCCACGATGCGGAGGGTTCCGGAGTGCGCGTCCGCCAACGCCCGGACGGTGTCGGTCAGGGTGCCGTGGAGCACCCGGGAGACAGCGTTCCCGCGGTACGCATCCTCGAGCGCCTCGGGCGACAGCAAGGCGTCGACCTCGATCTCGGCACGCAGCAGTGGCAGCAGTTGCTCGGAGCAGGCGCGGACCGCGCCGAACAGGGCGTGGCTCCAGCCGCACTCCTTCTCCAGTACCTCGGCCCGGTCCCACGCGGTGGTGAGCTCGCCGTCGGACGGTACCGGGCCGGCCGGGACAGCCGCGACCCAGCGATGCACCAGACGGCGGTGCCGTTCATGCACCCCGAGGTCGTCGCAGAGCTGGTCGGCGGAGCCCGTCCGGCCCGCCACGATCCTTGCCACCGACATCAGCGCGGCCCGGTGGAAAGCGTCGTAGAAGGCCACGAGTCGCTCGGTGTCGTCGTTGGGCACCGTCAGCCGCAGCGCCGCCGTGACTGCCGCCGGCACCGGAGCAGGCGGGATCCGGGCCGGTTCGACGAAGGCGGCCAGCCGGCGGAGCGCGGCCGGCGCGACCGCGCCGGACTCGCCCTCGACCACGACCGCGCTCGCACCAACCGCCGGTACGGCGTCGAGGACCGCCTGAATCTCTCCGAGTTCGATGCGGTAGCCACGGATCTTCACCTGGTGGTCGGCCCGGCCGAGGAACTCGATGATCCCGTCCGGCCGGTACCGGCCCAGGTCACCGGTGCGGTAGAGCCGCCGTCCGTCCGGGTGGGTCACGAACCGCTCGGCGGTGCGCTGCGGATCACCGAGATACCCGTCGGCGAGTCCGAGACCGCCGATGTACAGCTCGCCGACGACGTGCTCCGGGCAGGGGCGCATCGCGGAGTCCAGTACATCGAACGTCTGGTTGAGCAACGGGGTGCCGTAGGGGATGCTCCCCCACCCGGGATCCACCTCCCCGATCGGGAAATGGATCGACCAGATCGACGCCTCGGTGGCGCCGCCCAGTGAGTGAATCTCCAGCCCGGGCAGAAGCGCCCTGATCTGGCCGGGCAGTTGCAGCCCAATCCAGTCGCCGGACAGCATCGCCAGCCGCAGGCTCGGCAACCGGTCCGGGGTGCTGCTCAGGTAGTCGTACAGCATTTGCAGCTGGCTGGGCACGGAATTCCACAGCGTGATGCCTTCGGCGGCCACCGTCTCGGCCCACGCGGAAGGATCGCCGCGCCGGGCCGGATCGGGCAGGACGACTGTGCCACCGGCAGCGAGCACACCGAAGATGTCGTACACGGACAGGTCGAAACCCAGCTGTGCCAGCGCGAGGACCCGGTCGCCGGATCCGACGGCGAAACGGTGGTTGATGTCAGCGATGGTGTTCAGCGCGGCGCGATGGCTGATCATCACGCCCTTCGGCGTGCCGGTGGACCCGGAGGTGTAGATGACGTACGCCAGATCGGCCGGATCGGTGACCGGGGCGGGAAGCGGGGCGCCGGTCGGCGGCAGGGTGTCCACTGCGATCGGCTGGACCTCGGCAGGCAGTTCCAGTGCGGCGGTAAGCCGGCTCTGCGTCAGCGTGACGCGGACCGCCGCGTCACGCAGGATCGCCTGCCGGCGTAGCGGTGGCTGGGTCAGGTCCACCGGCAGGTACGCGCCGCCGGCGAGCAGGACACCGAGCACTCCGGCGACCTGTTCCCAGCCTTTCTCCATGGTCACCGCGATGAGGTCGCCGGGGCCGATGCCGTGCGCGTCCAGTGCCTGTGCCACCACCGCGGCACGGTCGAGCAGTTCCCGGTACGTCAGCGACGCGTCAGCCGAACGGACGGCGACCGCGTCCGGCGTTCGCGCTGCCGTCGCCACCACGGCGTCGGTGAGCAGCCCTGCCGGTGCCGGTGCCTCGGTCGCGTTGACCTTGGCACGCACCCGTGCGGTGCGCGTCGGCAGCCGAACCGCGGCCGGTGCCGTCCAGGTCGCCTCGTCCGCGAGCGTACGGACCAGGACGACGAACGCCTCGAACATGTCGGTGGCGGTGTCACCTGCAAGGACTCCGTCGCGCACGTCCCAGCTCAGCGACAGCCCACCGGCACGTTCCATCACCTGGCAGTCAAGCCACACCTGTGGTGTGCGGCTGACGGCGTGCCGAACGGCAGCCCGAGTCTGCCGGGTGGTCGCCGAGCCCAGAGTGCTGGTGAACACCACGGGCATCAGGACGGTCTCCGACTCGCTGCGCCGGGTCAGCTCGGCCAGCACGTCGCTACCTGCGAACAAGGGGTGCGCCAGGTCCTCCAGGAGGGTGCCGTTGATCTCACGGACCCGGTCGGCAAACGGGCGAGCCGTAGTCAGATCGACCTCGAGCAACTCCACTGCGGTGAAGTCGCCGACGAGACGGCCGACATCCGGATGCAACGGCAGCCGGTCGAACACCGGCACGTTGAGCAGGAACCGGGGGTTGCGGCTCCACCGGCCGACCACCTCCGCGTACGCCGTGAGTACGGCCGAAGACACCGAAACGCCGTGTGCGGCCGCCCGGTCTCTGATGGCCGCCCAGGTCGGCGGGTCTATCGCCGCCGCCAGGTGCGCGAAGGTCGCCGGTCCGTACGGGTCGCCGGTGACCGGCAGGTCAGGTGCTTGCGGCAGGGCGTCGATGCGGCTCAGCCAGTAGTCACGGTCGCGGGCGTACGCGGCGGTCTGCCGCTGTCCGCGCCGGGCCAGGACGTAGTCACGGAAGGTCGCATCGAGGGTCGGCAGTTGCTCACCGTGGTATAGGTCCTCCACCTCGGCCAGCACCCGCTGCAGGCTCGCGTAGTCGACGACGAGCAGGTCGACGGAAAGGTGCAGGAGCAGTTCGGTGTCGGTGACGGTGACGCGCACCTCGTGCAGTGGCCAACGGTCGGTGACCGCGACGTGCTCACCCAGTTCGCGGCGCACCCTGTCGACGGCGGCGCCGACGAGGGCGCTGTCCTGCCCCCGCAGATCCACGACGGGAATGTCCGGCGTCGCGGGTTCGGCGAGGACCTGCTGATACCCGTCGCGGTGCACGATCGCACGCAGCATGTCGTGGCGCCGCACGACGGCGTGCCATGCGGCGACGAGCCGTTCGGCGTCGGTGCCGGCCGGAAAGGCCATCTCCACGTAGGTCTGGCAGGGCACGTTGCCGTACGGGTACGCGCCGGTGCGCCCGATCAGGTAGGCGCCCTGGATGTCGGTGAGCGGGAAGGGCTCGTGCCGGTTCTCCGGATCCGGCGTCAGCACGGACCTGTCCCGCTGGTCGCGCAACGCGGCGAGGACAGCTTCCTTGTGGGTCCGCAGCAGGGCTTTACGTTCGTCGGTCAGCGCGCCCTGCACGGCACGGAAGCGCAGCTGACCGTCTTCTTCCCAGAGCCGGATGCCCTTCGCAGCGAGGTCGGCGATGAGGGTGCTGGCGTTCATATGGTCCCGGTCTCCAGAGGGTTCTCGGTGCGGACGTGTGCGATGTGGGCGGCCAGGGCGGCTGTGGTCGGTGCGGACAGGAACAGACGGACGGGGATGTCGACGGCGAAGGCCTCGTTGACTGCCGCTACCAGGCGCAGGGCCAGCAGGCTGTCGCCGCCGACGGTGAAGAAGTTGGCGGTACGGTCGATGACCGGCTCACCGACCTGTTCGGCCCAGAGCCGGGCGACATCGGCCTCGATCGGCCCTTCCGGCGGGCGCACCGGCTCGGCGTCGCCGTCGGCCCGCCCGCTCAGCGCGGCCCGGTCTACCTTGCCGTTCGGGGTCAGCGGCAGCGCGTCGATCCGGGCGATCCGGTGCGGGATGGCGTGCGCTGGCAGGCGGTCGGCGAGATGGGCGGCGAGACCGTCCAGCGGGCCGTCGGCGACAACGAATGCGTGCAACCGGCGGGTGCCCCGGCCTCCGGGAGCCAGCACCACCACGTCGCTCACCGGGCCGTACGCGCGGAAGGTCGCCTCGATCTCACCGAGTTCGACGCGGTGCCCACCGATCTTGACCTGGTGATCGGCCCGTCCGAGGAACTCGAGCGTGCCGTCGCTCCAGTAGCGGCCCCGGTCTCCGGTGCGATACCAGCGGGTGCCGTCCGCGGTGACGAACCGTTGCACGGTGCGCTCCGGGTCGCCGTGGTAGCCGACAGCCACCCCGGCCCCGCCGATCCACAACTCACCGGCAACCAGGTCTGGGCAGTCCTGTCCGAAGTCGTCGACCACGCGGTAGCGCTGGTTGGTCAACGGTAGCCCGTACGGTATGGACGTCCAGTGCGCCGGCACCTGCTCGACCTCGTAGGCGTTGGACCAGATGGACGCCTCGGTGGCGCCGCCCAGCGCGGTGAACCGGCAGCCGGGCACCCGGTCGCGTAGCCGGCCGGGCAGGTCGACACCGACCCAGTCGCCGGACACCAGCACCGCCCGCAGCCCGCTGATCCCCTTGTCCGGGGCGTCCGGCTGCTCGGCTGCGGTGAGCAGCATGTCCAGCAGGACCGGCGCCGAGTTCCACAGCGTGACCGGATGCTCGACGGCCAGCTCCAGCCAGGCGGCCGGGTCCCGGCGGTCGGCGTCAGCCGGCAGCACCAGTGCTCCGCCGGCGCCGAGCAGTCCGAAGATGTCGTAGACGGACAGGTCGAAGTCGAGCGCGGAGACCGCGAGAACCCGGTCGCCCGGCCCGACCCGCCAGCGGGAGTTCACGTCGGCGACGGTGTTGAGCGCGGACTCGTGGGTGATCGCCACCGCCTTGGGTTCACCGGTCGACCCCGACGTGAAGATCAGGTAGGCCAGCTCGCCGGGGGACCGCTCGACGGGCCTCGGCAGTGGCGTGTGTGCCCGTGCGGCCGCGACATCGACGTCGTCGCCTATCACCGCGCGCACGCCGGCGACGTGGTGCATCCGCGCACGGCGTAGCGCCGGCTGATCCACGCCGATCGGCACGTAGACACCACCCGCGGCGAGCACACCGAGCACGGCGGCGATCTGGTCGGGACCCTTCGGCAATGTCACCCCGACGGTGTCACCGGGAAGCACGCCACGGTCGGCCAGTGCCCCGGCGATACGCAGCGCCGCGTCGGCCAGTTCTCCCCGGGAGAGGCGGCCACCGTGCCACAGCAGCGCCTCGGCCTCTGGTTCCTCGGTGGCCAGGGCGAAGAAGCGATCGTGCAGCAGGCCCGCCGGAAGGTCGCCGGCGGTGGCGTTGACGGTGCGGCGCACCGCGGCTTGGCTCTCGGGCAGCACCAGCGGCGGCGGAGCGGTCCAGTCCGCGTCGGCCAGCCGGTCCACCAGCGTGGTGTAGGCGCCGAACATGGCGTCGAGAACCCCGGGAGCGAAGAGCTCCTCGACGGCGTCCCAGGAAATCTGTAGACGTCCGTCGGCTTCGATGACCTGGTTGTCGAGCAGCACCTGGGGTGACTGGGAAACTCCTTGGACCTGCTCCCCGAAGGCCGGGGACAGCAGGGTACCGGCGTCGTCGCCGACACCGATCGCGCTGGTGAAGATGACTGGGACGCCCGTACCGACCGATCCGGTACGCCGGGCCAGTTCCCGCATCAGCCAGCCCGCGGTGACCGCGCGGTGGTCCAGGTCCTCGCCCATCGTGCGCTGGAGGCGCTCGGCTAGGTCCAGGAAGGAGTCGCTGTCCGCTCGACGGTGCCCGATGAGGGACAAGGAGGTGAAGTCGCCGATGACCCGGTCGATGTGCGGGTGCAAGGGCAGCCGGTTGAACAGGGTGAGGGTGACCGCGACGGCGGGCTGACCGCTCCAGGCCCGCAGGATCTCGGTGTAGCAGGCCAGCAGAACGGTGGACGGGGTGACCCCGTGCCGGCGGGCTTTCTGCCGGATCGCCTGCCAGCGGTCGCCGTCGAGCACACGCCGGCGCCGGGTGAACCGGGGCCGCAGCAGCATGGCCGGGTCGCCCGCGAGGGGAAGCGCCGGTGCCGGCGGAAGATCGTCGAGCCGCCGGGACCAGTGTTTCCGGGAGCGTTCCACCGCCTCCGGGCTGGGCTCGGCGGCCCGCACGTAGTCGCGGAACGACACGTCGATCGCGGGCAGGCGCGTACCCGGATCGGTGTAGAGGACGTCCAGCTCCCGGTAGAGAAGCATGATGGACAGGGCGTCGAACACGACGTAGTCGAGCCCGACGGCGATCCGGGTCCGCCGGTGTCCGCCGTCCTGATACCGCACCGCGCGCACGTCGAACAGCGGCCAGCGGGTCACGTCGAGCCGCTGGTGCGACATGTCCTCGTAGAGTCGCGCCAGCTCGTCCGCGCCGTCACCGGCGGCGTCCACCACGGCCACGGTGAACTCTGGTACGGACGGCAGGATCCGTTGCCGGCCGTCGTCGTCGAAGACCGCGCGCAGCATCTCGTGCCGATCGATGAGTGTGCGCCAGGCGTTCTGGAAGCGTGTGAGGTCGACGTCGACGCCGTCGAACTCGGTGTAGTGGTAGGTGCCCACGCCCCCCAGGGACAGCCTTTCGTCGCGGCCGATCAGGTAGGCGGTCTGCACATCGGTGGCGGGGAACGGCTCGTACCGGTGCGTGAGGTCGGCGACCAGCCGGCCGTCCTCGGCGGCGTCCTGGCCGGTCAGCGTGGCGGCGAAGTCCCGCAGTACCGGAGCGGTGAACAGGGCCGCGACCCGTGCACCACCGATGCCCCGCTCCCGGAGCCGGCTCACCAGCCGGGTCGCCAGCAGGGAGTCACCGCCGAGAGCGAAGAAGGAGTCGGCGCGGCCGACTTTCTCGGTGCCCAGCAGCTCGGCCCACACCTCGGCGACCAGACGTTCCCGGTCGTCGCGCGGCGGGTCGACCGGTGCGGGCGCGGCCACCGTCGCGGCGAACGTGGCTGCGACCGCGGCCCGGTCGAGTTTGCCGTTGGCGGTCAATGGCATGTCGTCGGCGACGATCAGGTGCTCGGGCACCATGTAGACCGCGAGCCGGTCGGCCAGCCACTGCCTCAGCGCGGCCGGTTCCAACACGGTACCGCCGGTCGCCACGTACAGGCCCAGTTGCCGGGTGGCACCGGTCATCACGGTCGCCACGGCGTGCTTGACCGCGGGATGGGCGTCGGCGGTGGCTTCGATCTCGCCGAGTTCGATACGGTGGCCACGAATCTTCACCTGGTGGTCGGCGCGGCCGAGGAACTCGAGCAGACCGTCGCCATGGAACCGGGCCCGGTCGCCGGTGCGGTACCAGCGTCGGCCGTCGTACTGGACGAACTTCTCCGCGGTGCGCCCCGGATCGCCCCGGTAGCCGTGCGCGACACCGGGTCCGCTGACCCACAGTTCACCGGGAACGAAGTCGGGGCGGTCACGGGCCCGGTCGTCTGCCACCCGCAGGCGCATGTTGCGCAGCGGTCCGCCGTACGGGATGGAGCGCCACGCCGGGTCGACGTCACCGACCTCGAAGACCGTGGAGTGGATGGCCGCCTCGGTCATGCCGCCCAGCGCAGCGAACCGGGCTCCGGGTACGAGTGCACGAAGCCGGGCAGGCTGGTCCAGGCCCACCCAATCGCCACCCAGCATCACCAGGCGCAGGCTCGGCGGCAGGCCCTCGTCGGCCGCCGCGGTCACCAGCATGTCGAGCAACGCTGGTACGCAGCTGACGACGGTGACCTGGTGAGCGCGGATCAGCTCGGCCCAGCGGTGCGCGTCGCGGCGCCCCGGTTCATCCACGACGACGACCGATCCACCGGTTCCCAGCAGTGCGAACATGTCGTACGCCGACAGGTCGAAGTCCAAGGAGGACAAGGCGATCGTGCGGTCGGCGTGGCCGACGTCGAACACGTCGGCGACCGCGTCGAGGGTGTTGACGACGGCGCGGTGCGGAACCTCCACGCCCTTGGGCTCACCGGTCGATCCGGACGTGAAGATGACGTACGCACAGGTCTCCGGGTCGGCACCGGTGACCTCGGCCGGCGCTTCCCCTGCGGCGTGGCCGACGTCGACCACCGGCGGCCCGTCGTCCAGCAACTGGTGGGCGCCGTCGGTCAGCACGGCGGAGACCGCGGCGAGGCGGTACAGCCGCTGCTGACGGGCCGGCGGATGGTCGACGCCCACGGGTACGTAGGTGGCGCCGGTCGCGAGCACACCGAGCACCGCCACGATCTGTGCGTTGCCTTTGGGCAGGGTGATGGCGACGCTGTCGCCCGGTGTCACTCCGTGGCGGCGCAGCAGGGCGCTGACGCGGCGGGCGGCGGTGGCGAGTTGCCCGTACGTCATGTCGCCGTCGTGTCCCCCGAGCAGCGCCACCCGGTCGGGGTGCCGCTCGGCCCACGCGAAGAAGCGGCCGTGCAGGGTGTCGACGGGCACCTCGTCGCCGGTGTCGTTGATACGTTCCCGCACGGCGAGCTGCGCGGCCGGGATGAGTTGCCCGACCGGTCTCGTCCAGACGTCCGGGTGGTGGAGCAGGTCGTCGACCAGTGTCGTGTACGCCGTGAAAGCGGCCTGCACCACTGCGGGTTCGAAAACGTCACACCGGACGTCCCAGTTGAGCAGCAGGCCGCCGTCGAGTTCGGTGACCTGGGCGTCGAGCCATACCTGCGGGCCCTGCGAAATGATCCAGACCGGTTTGCCGAAGCGGCTCTGCACCTGTTCGTCGTAGATCTCACCCAGCCCCAGTGCGCTGGTGTAGACGACCGGGGCGAGTACCGGGCTGCCGTCGCCGAGTCGTGACAGGTCTCGTAGCACCTCGACACCGGGGTACGCGCCGTGGGTGATCGCCTGGCGCAGCGTGCCCTGCAGCCGGTGTGCCTGCTCGGCGAAGGGCAACGCCTCGGTGACGTCGACGTCGAGCAGGACGGAGCTGCTGAAGTCGCCGACCAGACCCGCCGCCCCGGGGATACCGAGGTCACGATCGAACAGCGGCAGGTTGAGCAGGAAGCGTTGCTGGCCGCTCCAGCCGGCGAGCACTTCGGCGAAAACCGTGGCCAGCACCGCGGCGGCGGTGAGCGAATGCTGCCGGGCCAGTTCGCTCAGCCGGGCACGTCCCTCTGGCGAGATCGTGTGGTGCCATCGGGCGGTGCGGTGGTACGGCGGGTTCGCGGAGTCCGGGTGCAGCGCCGCGATCCTGGTGGGAAGTTCAGGTGCCCGGCTCAGTTCGGGCAGTCGCCGCCGCCACCACTCCTGGGCCACCGCGCGGTCACCGGCGCGCTGGGCGGTGCGACGTGCCAGGTATTCGGCGTAGCTGCCGACGACAGCCGGCAGCGTGGTGTCCGGTGCGTCGTAGAAGTGCCGGAGGTCGTTCATGAGCAACCGCAGACTCGCCGCGTCTGCCGCGATCATGTCCAGGTCGATGTGCAGACGGGTGGCGCCGTCGGGTAGCAGGGACAACTCGACGATGAGGACCTCACCGTCCTCGACCCGCATCCGCCGGTGGGTACCGGTCTCGCGCAGCTGGTCGAGCCGGATCCGTACTTCGTCGTCGCCGAGCGTACGCAGATCGTGCACGACTAGGTCGTCGGTGGTCTCGGCGGGCGGCCGGATCCGTTGGGTTCCGTCGTCGAGAATGAGTGTGCGCAGCATGGCGTGGCGTCGCCGCAGCAGGGTGAGCGCGGCGCGCAGCCGGTCGGGCGCTACCGCGTGACCGTCGAACTCGACGTAGAAGTGCGCCCCGACTCCGCCCAGCGGCTGGCCGTCCTGGCGTCCGATCCAGTAGGCGTGCTGCATGAGACCGAGTGGGAAGCGTTCGTCGTCGACCGGCGAGGCGGCGGCCGGCTCGGCGGCGGCCGGTGTGGTCGCTTCGGTGGTGAGTAGACGGTGCCAGGCGCCGACGGTCGGTGTCTCGGCGAGGGTGTCGAACCCGACGTCCAGGCCGAGCCTGCGCCAGGCGGACGTGAGTTTGATCAACCGGAGAGAGTCCAGGCCGAGCTCGAAGAGGTCGTCGTCGGGGGCGATCTCCTCCGCGGGTAGGCCCAGTTCAGCTGCCGTGGCGGCACGGATGTCGGCCTCGGTCAGGGAGGCCGTTCGAAGATGTGGTGCCTGAGGCACGATCCGGTTCACCCTTCTACCTTTGCAAATGAACATCATTTCCCACTAGCGTCACTGTAAAGGTCGCAACGGTTGTTACGCCACCCTCGGGCGGCGCTAGGGAGGATCCATGTCACGAGACACTGTGGACTGTCCAGACTGGCCTGCGGATGTCGCCGAGCGTTACCGGGCAGCCGGATGGTGGCGCGGCGAGACGTTCGGCCAGCAGCTGGCCACATGGGCGGAACGCTTCGGCTCCCGTACGGCCTTGATCGACGGCGAGGAACGCCTGACGTACGCCGAGTTGAACGCGACTGCGCGCCGACTCTCCCATGCCCTGCACGAGCTCGGACTGCGCCGTGGCGACCGGGTCGTCGTCCAGTTGCCGAACCGGGCCGAGTTCGTTGTCCTGTGGTTCGCCCTCGTGCGCCTCGGAGTCGTTCCGGTACACGCCATGCCCGGACATCGGCGCTCCGAGGTAGGTCACCTGGTAGCCCAGTCGCACGCCGTCGCGTACTTCGGCCCGGATCGACACGCCCGTTTCGATCACCGGCAGCTCGCCGCCGAGGTGCGGGCGGAGTTTCCTCACCTCGCACACGTGGTCATCGACGGTGACACCGCCGGCTGGGACGAGTTCCGATCACTGCGGGAACTGCTCGCGACCGAGCCGGCTACCATCGACCGACCCGACCCTCCCGCCGCGTCGGACATGGCCCTGCTGCTGCTCTCGGGCGGCACCACGGGGACACCCAAGCTCATCCCGCGTACGCACGACGACTACGCCTGCAACGCCCGGCTTGCCGCGGAGATCTGCAAGCTCGGGCCACACAGTGTCTATCTGGCGGTGCTGCCGATGCCGTTCAACTTCACCATGAGCTGCCCGGGAATTCTCGGAGTGCTGCAGGCCGGCGGGACCGTCGTGGTCGCGCGCGACCCCAGCCCCACCACGGCGTTCCGGCTGATAGAGCGGGAGCGGGTCACGATCACCGCACTCAACCCGCCGCTGGTGCCTCTGTGGCTGCAGGAGCGCACGGAGTCGGCAGCGGATCTGTCCAGCCTGGAGCTGCTCCAGGTGGGCGCCGCACGGTTGAGCGACGACCTCGCGCGCCGGATCCGTCCCGAGCTGGGATGCCGGCTACAGCAGGTTTTCGGCATGGCCGAGGGACTGCTCAACCTCACCCGGGCCGAGGACGGCGAGGATCTCGTCTGCACGACACAGGGACGGCCGATCTGCCCCGACGACGAGGTGCTGGTGGTGGACGAGGCCGGCGCCGAGGTGCCGCCCGGAGAGGTAGGTGAACTGCTCACCCGGGGGCCGTACACGATCCGGGGCTACTACCGGGCGGAGGAGGTGAACCGCACAGGCTTCACCCCGGACGGCTACTACCGCACCGGCGATCAGGTGCGCCGCCTGCCGTCCGGACACCTCAGCGTCGTCGGCCGGATCAAGGATCAGATCAACCGGGGCGGCGAAAAGATCGACGCGACCGAGGTGGAAGGGCACCTCGCCGCCTATCCGGGGGTACTGGCCGCCGCGCTGGTCGGCGCGCCCGATCAAGACCTGGGTGAACGACCGGTCGCTTTTCTTGTCTGCGACGGGGAGCCTCCCACGGTTCGCGCAGTCGGCTCCTTCCTCCGCGAGCGGGGCCTCGCCGCATACAAGCACCCCGACCGGGTCGGCACGGTCTCGGAGATGCCGCTCACCGCAGTCGGCAAGATCGACAAGAAGGCACTCGTCCGTCTACTGTGAACCCCGTTATTGAGGACGACAACAATTTTCGTTTAGGCTTCGACCAGCACCAGCGCCGGTCCGTACGTGCCGAGGAGAAGACCGATGCGGGTTACCGCCAATGCCGACATCTGCGTTGGTGCGGGGCAGTGCGTACTCGCCGCACCGACGGTCTTCGACCAGTCCGACGAGGACGGTCGCGTACTCGTCATGACGGTCGAGGTCACAGACGAACAGGCCGAGGCCGTACGGACCGCCGCCGACTGGTGCCCGTCCGGCGCCGTCGTACTGATCTCCCGGTGATTCCGCCGGTAGAGTTCCCACATCCCGAGGAGCCCTTGCGTGTCCACACCCCCGACCGCCCCGAGCCGGCAGGTGCTGTTCGACGGCGACCGTTTTGCGGCGGCTGCCGCGCTCGCGGCCACTGCCCGGGACCCGTACGTGGCATACGAGTACCCCGAGGCGATGTGCTTCGCCGAGGGCGAGCAGGCGAGCATCACCGTGTCCGGCGGGTTGACGACCCTGACCACGGGCGAAGGGCAACGAACTTTCACGGCGGGTTCCAGCCTGTTCGGCGGTGTGCGTCAGGCGATCGAGGCACTACCGGGTGGCGCCCGGCGCGTCTACGGCTGGGCCTCCTTCGAGCTGACCGGTGAGCCGGGAGCCGGCGAGGTCGTGCATCTGATGGTGCCGCGCCGAGAAGTCCGCATCCACGACGGTTTCGCCCTTCTGACGGCGGACTCCGAGGCCGCGCTGGACGAGCTGGACGCTCGGCTGGTGACAGCGACTACCGGGAACGGGCAGGTCGTGCCGCCGCGACGCGTCGAGGTCGAGTTGGCGGGGGAAGAGGCGGTGCTCTACCGCAAAGCGGTCACCGAGGCGATCGAGTCGATCATCGAGGGGACTCTGGAGAAAGTGATTCTCTCACGTGTCGTACCCGTACGTGACGAGATCGATCTTCCGGCTACCTATCTCGCGGGCCGTGGAGGAAACCGCCCCGCACGGTCCTTCCTGCTCAACCTGGGCGGCTGGGAGGCGGCGGGCTTCAGCCCGGAAATCGTCGCCCGGGTCACGGCAGACCGCACCGTCGTCACCCAACCCCTGGCCGGCACCAGGGCGTTGGACGGACACGCCGTCGACGACGCCGCCCGCCGCGAGGAGCTCTATCGCGACGCCAAGGAGGTGTACGAACACGCCATCTCCGTACATCTCGCCGCGACCGAGATGACCCGGGTCTGCGCCCCCGGCACCGTCCAGGTCCGCGACTTCATGTCCGTCAGGGAACGCGGCAGCGTGCAGCACCTAGCCTCAGAAGTCGTCGGCAGGTTGGCGGACGGCTGCTCCGCTTGGGACGCTTTGTCGGAACTCTTTCCGGCCATCACGGCCTCCGGCGTCCCGAAGGCACCTGCCTGTGGCCTGATTCGCAGCGCCGAGCCGGAAAGAGGGCTCTACAGTGGGGCGATCCTGACCGCGGACACGGACGGCACCCTTGACGCGGCTCTTGTCCTGCGCAGCGTGTTCCGCCATGGCGGACGGACCTGGCTACGAGCAGGGGCCGGCATCGTTGCCCAGTCGAACCCGGAGCGGGAACTGGAGGAGACCCGGGAGAAACTGCTGAGCGTGTCGCGGTTCCTCGTCCCGGTCGGTGAGAAGCAAGTGACGCTCCCGTGAGATCGCGGCACCGCGGCCTGATGAGGACGGGGCCCGCCCCTGGCCCGTCGGCACAGGCGCGTGCCGGATTGTCTCGGCGAGCCGGCGCTGTCGGTGAAGGCTCAGGTCAGCGCCGACCGACACCCCGACCAGCGGTGGAGAAGGGCGGCCGGGACCAGCCGGCTCGGCAACGGGCCGGAGCAGTCCTGACGAGTCATCGCAAATGCCCCTGATGAATGGTCAGGATTCGATCCGTCCGGGTCGCGACCCGATCGGAGTGGGTGATGAGCAGGACTGCGGTGCCGTCACGCCGGAGGCCGTCGAGACTATCGAGTACACGGCTCTCGGTGTCCCGGTCGAGGGAGGCCGTGGATTCGTCACAGACGAGCGCCGTGGGGACGGCGGCGACCGCCCGGGCCAGCGCAGCTCTGTGGCGTTGGCCGCCGCTGAGCCGGTCGGGCGTTCGGTCGAGTAGTTCCGGCGCCAGCGCGAAACGTTCGGCGATCTCCTCGACGGACCAGGTCGCGCGGGCCCGGCCCTGCCGTGCCGCCGCGACGAGCGAGCGGGCGATCGCGCGGCGGACCGTCTCGCGCGGGTTGAGCGCCGCCCGGGCGTCCTGCCCGACATAGGCGACATAAGGCTCTCCGGCCCGTACCCGTGCAACGGCGTCCCAGCTGACGGGCATGCCGCGCACCAGCAGACGCCCGGTGGCGGGCGGGGCCAGACCACAGAGCGCTCGTGCGAGCGAGGTCTTCCCGCTACCGGACGCTCCTCTGATGCCGACCATCTCTCCGGCGCCGACCCTTCCGGAGACGTTACGGAGGATACACAACGGACCGTGACGGACCGTGACATCCTCGAAGGACAACGCCGTCATGCGATCGCCTGTCGCGGAGCGCCTGGCTGGCGCGGACGCCATCGGCGCGCCGATGCCCCGGCCGGCAATGGACAGCCGTCCATTCCGCATCGAGTGGGTCACATCGGCGACGTCATCGACGAGGGCGACGTCGTGGCTGATCATCAGCACCGCCGGCTGCCAGGGAAGTGTGCTGAATCGTCGACCGATCCGGTACGCGGTACCCGCGTCCAGTCCGCTGGTGGGTTCGTCGAGGACGATCAACTCCGGTTGGGTGACCAGGGTCCATGCCAGCACCGCCCGCTGGGCCTGTCCGCCGGACAACTGTCCCGGGTAGCGGCGAAGTAGGGCCAGGTCCAAAGCGGCGTCGTGAGCGGCCTGCTCGACCCGGGCGCGGCGGGCGGCACGGTCTTCCTGGGGCCGGGCGATGCGTGCCGCGGTGCCCAGTTGCGCCGCGACCGACCGGCGGGGATCCAGCGCACCGAGCGGGTCTTGGGGCAGGTAACCGGTGACTCGGCCGCGCAGGCGTCGCCGCACGGCGGGCAGAAACGGATCGGCACCGGCTACCTCCACCGCGCCGGCAGTGCGGCGCAGCCCACGGCCGAGGTGCCCGAGCAGGCACAGCGCAAGCGTGGTCTTGCCGGATCCGGAGGGCCCTACGAGGCCAGTCACCCTACCGCGGACCACGTCCAGATCGACGGCGTTCAGCACCGCGGTACCGTCCGCGGCGGTGACGGTGAGCCCACGGACTTCGACGATGACGGTCATCGGGTTACTCCCACCAGGTCGGGTCCAACCCGATCGCGTTCACCCAGGAGCGGTCCGGTGATGTGGTCGAGGAGAAAAGTGACCCCGACGGCGAGCAGGACGAGCAGGGTCGCCGGGACCAGCACCGGCAGCGGGTTCACGGTGATGCCCGCGCTGTTCTCCTGGACCATGCGCCCCCAGTTGGCCGCCGGTGCGCTGGCTCCGAGTCCGAGGAAACCCGCGGTCGCCGCCAGTTGGACCGCCGCCACGAAACGGATCCCGGCCTCGGCGAGCGCGGCCGGGGCGAGCGCGGGTAGGACATCGTGCCGGAGACGGACCATCAGAGCATCACCCCTGGCCCACGCTGATCGGGCATGCTCGGTAGCGATGATCGCGGTGGTGCACTCCCGGATCACCCGGACCGAGAACGGCACGCTCACCACGACACTGGCCGCCACGACCGCCGCTCCACCTCCGGGTAGACCGGCGGCGAGTACGAGGAGCAGCAGTATCGCCGGAAACACGGCGATAGCGTCGACTCCTAGAACCGCGAACCGGGCGACCGTGCGGCGTCGTGTCAACGCGGCCCCGAGGCCCACGGTGAGGCCGATCACGCTTCCCAGCATGGTCGCCACGGCCGCCTGCATGATCAGCGCACGTCCGCCGTCGAGTACGCGGGCCAGAGTGTCCCGGCCCAACACGTCCGTACCGAGCGGGTGCGCGCCGGACGACGGTTCGAACGGTCCGGCGACAGGCGTGTTCGGATCGACCGCCGACAGCCACGGACCGCAGACGGCGATGACCAGTACAAACGACGACATCATCAGGACCGCCAGGCGCCGCGGAGTCATCGGGCGCCCCCCGGCGCAGACGCCTGGTGCCGCCCGAGCATCGCAGCGCACAGATCACCTGCCAACAGGATCGCCAAGGTCGCCGCGCCGAGGGTCAGACTGAGGCCCTGCACCAGCGGCACGTCCCGCTCCGCCACTGCTTGGGAGAGTTCGAAACCGACCCCAGGAACATTGAACAACGTCTCCACGACGATGCTTCCGCCGAGCAGACCGGCAAGCACGATCGAGAGGCCGTGCAGGGCCGGTGCGGCGGCATTCGACACCATCATCCAGACGTAGCGGACGCCCCGGACACCGTTGAGCCGGGCGAACTCGGCGAAGCCGGTGCCCGTCGTCTGCGCCACGGAGGCGCGCAGCAACCGCATCGCCGCGCCGAACCCGCCGAGGGCCAACGCAATGGCCGGCAACGCCACGAGATCCGGATGCTGCCAGAGTTCGTCACCGGCCGGCACCAGCGCCACCGCCGGAAGCACCGGCCACCATGCGGTGAACACCACCAGCAGACCTGTAGCCAGTAGGAAGTCCGATGAACCGACCAGGCCGAGCGTGATCGCGCTCAGTGCACGATCCCACCGGCCACCGGCCCGAAGGCCTGCGGCGGAGCCCAGAACGACGGCGAGAACCACGATCATCACCGCAGCCGGGAGCAGTACGGCAACGCTGGCCAACAGCCGGTCACCGATGACCTCACTGACCTTTCGGCCGGTGAGCAGCGATTCGCCGAGGTTGCCCTGCACGGCCTGTCCGATCCACTCGAGGTAACGCTCGCCCGCCGGGCGGTCGAGTCCGAGCGAGACACGGATCGCGGCCCGCTCGGCGTCTGTGGCGTCCGGGCCCGCCGACGTACCCACTGCATCGCCGGGAAGCACCTCGGTCGCCCAGAAGACGACGGCAGAAAGAACGATGAGGGTCGCCGCGGCAGCGGCGACCCTCATCGTCAGCCAACTGGCCAATCGCACCGGTCAGTTCCGCAGAGTGACGCGGGACAGATCGGGGAACTGCAGTTCCCGCACTCCGTCCACCCGATCAGAGGCGGCGCTGATCGTGGGCACGAACACCGGAGCGATCTGGTTGCCCTTCTCCCACAGCAGCTTCTGCGCCTGGTGCGACGCGGCGAGTCGCTCCTGCTCGGTCGCCGCACTCCGAGCGGTCAGCACCAGAGTGTCGACGTCGGTGAAGACGCCCGGCGTGTGGTTGATCTCGAAGTACGCCGCGGGGGTGTAGCCCGCCTTGAACGGCCAGGACAGATAGGCGGGGTAGTCGGCGAACAACTGGCCGGCGGGAAGCTCCCGCAGAGCGGCCTGGACACCGATCGCTTTGAGATCCTCGACGATCAGCGTGGCGGTCTCCACCATGCCGGGCAGTTCCGGGCCGGCAGTCAGCTCGACCTTGATTCCGGCAGCCCCGGCCTCGGTGAGCAGCTGCTTCGCTCGCTCGGGATCATGGCTGCGCTGGGCCAGGGTCGTGTTGTAGGAGGGGAAGCCCAGCGCGGGAACGTCGTTACCGACGAACGCCCGCCCGTAGTAGACGTTCTGCACGATCCGTTCCCGGTCGACCGCCAGCCGGAAGGCTTCCCGGACCCGGGGATCGTCGAATGGTGCGGCCTTGATGTTCATCGTGTACTGCAGATAGGAGGCGTACGGCAGATCGCTGTTGGTGACCTTGATGCCGTCGCTGGTCTCCAGGGTCTTCGCCTCGGCGGGACCGACCGCGCTGATGAAGTCGACCTGACCCTGCCGCAGTGCGTTCACCCGTGCTGCGCCGTCAGGAATCGAACGCAGCTCGATCTTCTCCAGCTCCGGCGCCTGTCCGTAGTAGCTGTCGTTGCGCTTGAGCAGCGTCGACTGTCCCGGCTCGAAGGACTCGATGGTGAACGGGCCGGACGAGGGTGTGTTGGTGGTGAACTCGGTCGTCTTGTCCGCGATGGCGAGCGTCGTCTGACAGATCACCTCTCGTCCATCGGCGATCGGCGACTTCGTCGGCAGGACCACCGTCGACGCGTCCGGGGCGGTGGCCGCCTCCATGTCGAAGTTCCGGGAGATGAGCATCGTGAAGGGAAGGCCCTTCAGCAGCATCGGCGCACGCAGCGAGTACAGCACGTCCGCTGAGGTCAACGCCTTGCCGTCGGTGAATTTGACGCCGTCGCGGACACGCAACGTGTAGGTCTTCAGATCGTCGGAGGCGGTGATCGCCTCGACCACGCCGTACGAGACACCGTCGGGTGCCTTCGGGTCCAGCTCGCACAGCGGAGCGTGCACCAGCTTCGCCCGGACGAAGTCGAGTGCGGTGGGGCCGGTCAGGTAGTTCAGCGTCTCACTCGATCCGCCGCCCGCGAATGCCGCGCGCAGGGTCTTCTCGGCGGACGTCGCACTGCCCGCAGGCTCGTCTCCGGAGCACCCCGTCGCAGCAAGGAGGGCCCCCGCGGTGACGGCCGCGGCCAACTTACGCGCCGTGGTCGATTTCATCCAACATCATCACTTTCCGCCATCAGGGCATCCATTCGTACCAGAGGTTTACTACGTATACCAGTTCTTGAAGATGATTGTCACCTCCAACTGGTCAGGCGTGCGGATGCGAACCTCGGCGTCATCGGCCCGTGACGCCACCGTCGTCACCCGGCTCCGCAGGCCCGGGGGAACGTACCTCCTGACGATCCTGGTTACTCGTTCCCCCGAGGGTGTGGTGTCGACGTAGGCGCGGTCGCCGGTGTCCTCGCCGTTCTCGGTGTGGTGGAGCCCGGTGGGGTCGATGTCCCCGCCGACGAAGCCCTTGCTGTTCACCCACACCGGGTTGGAACCACGTACTGCCCCTGTACGGGGTCTTGCGGCGGACGGACACCGCGTGGGTGCCGGCGAAGCTGTAGTAGCGGGTGCCGTTGTCGACGCCACCTTCGCGGCGGATCTCCTGCCCTGGCAGTCGAGGGTGGTGCCGGTACCGTCACGGCGGGAGATCGGATTCTGGCCGTTGACCCACGCGGCGAACAGCGCGTTCTGCATGGTCGACGTCGACGTGGTCAACCGGGGGCCCAAGGGGGTCATCGTCTGGCCGCCCAGCCAACGGCTGATCGACGCCGATAAGCGTGGTCACACGCCCGACACCCGCTCGCTGCTCTACTATACGGACACGCAGTCTACGACACGCCGGCCGGCACCGAGCTCCGCCAACTCGTCGTCCACGAGACGCCGCTGAGCGCGGGCACCCACCATCGAGCTGCCGTGAACGGGGTTCTGGAGGACATGGACGCCATCGCCATCGCCAACGCCCATATTCGGCCGGCCCTGTCGCGCGCACTGCAGGCCACCGGACGGGGCGTGGTGCTCGCCGCCGCAGCCGTGCTCAGCCTGGCCCTCCTCGTCGCCACCACCCTCGCCACGGCGTTCATCCTGCTCGGTGTCGGGGTGCTGCTGCTGCCACTGCTCACTCCGCTGGTCCGCCGACTCACCGGGCTGTGCCGGGAACTCGCCGCCCACTCCGGGGTCGCGATCGCCACCCCCTACCTTCCCGAGCGACCGTCGGAGCCGGGGGCGGTCGGCTGGGTACAGCGCTGCCGGTCCATCCTCACCGACCCGGCAAGCTGGCGTGACCTGCTGTTCCTGCTACTCAACGTCTTTGTCGGCTTCGTGCTAGGGCTGTTGCCGGCCACTCTGCTGGTCTACGCGGTGGAGGGTTTGGTGCTCTCCTCCGGGTTCTGGATGCTGATACGGGAGTCCGGGGTGGACTTCTGGTACGGCTTCACCCCGATGAACACCTGGCCGCGCGCGGCGCTCGGGGCGCTGGTCAGCCTGGCGGTGTTCGGCATCTGGGTGGTCGCCGCCCCTGGGGTGGTCGCCGGACACGCACACTTCGCGAAGGCGCTGCTCGGGCCGGGCGAACGGGCACTGATCGCCTCCCGCATGCGGCACCTGTCGGAGACCCGGTCGGACGTCATCAACATCCAGGCCAGCGAGCTGCGCCGCATCGAGCGGGACCTGCACGACGGCGCGCAGGCGCGACTGGTGGCGATCGGCATGAAACTCGGCGCGGCCACCCGTCAGCTGCGCACCAATCCGGACGTCGCGGAGACGCTGCTGGTCGACGCGCGCAACGCCACCGCCAACGCGCTGGAGGAGTTACGCTGCCTGATTCGCGGCATCCACCCGCCGGTGCTCGCCGAACGGGGCCTGGAGGACGCCGTCCGGGCCATCGCGTTGGAGAGCCCGATCGACGTCGACATCACCGCCGACGTACCCGGCCGGTTGGCCGCGCCGGCGGAGTCCGCCGTCTACTTCGCGATCTCCGAACTGTTGACCAACGTCGTCAAGCACGCCAACGCCGACCGGGCGAGCATCGACCTGCGCCATGAGGACGACGCCCTGCGCGCAGTGGTGATCGACAACGGTCAGGGCGGCGCGGATGCCAGCGTCGGCACCGGGCTCCGGGGCATCGAACGACGTTGTGCTACGTTCGACGGGACGTTCGTCCTCAATAGTCCCGAAGGTGGACCGACCGTCGCGATCCTGGAGCTGCCGTGCGCGTTGTACTCGCCGAGGACCTCTTCCTTCTGAGACAGGGATTGGTCCAGCTCCTCGAGTCGTACGACTTCGAGATCGTCGCTGCGGTCGACAACGGTCCGGCACTGCTCGACGCGCTGGTGACCCTGAGCCCGGAGGTGGCGGTGGTCGACGTGCGACTGCCGCCGACGTTCACCGACGAGGGTCTGCAGGCCGCCCTGGAGGCGCGTCGCCGCTGCCCCGGCCTGCCCATCCTGGTGCTCTCCCAGCACGTCGAGCAGTTGTACGCCAAGGAACTGCTCGCCGACGCCAGCGGCGGCATCGGCTACCTGCTGAAGGACCGGGTGCTCAACAGCGATCAGTTTGTGGACGACATCCGGCGGGTCGCCGACGGTGGCACCGCGATGGACCCGCAGGTGATCTCGCAACTGTTGGCTGGCCGGTCCCGCCGGGAACCGCTGTCCATGCTGACCCCTCGCGAGCGGGAGGTGCTGAAGCTGATGGCCGAGGGATGTTCCAACACGGCCATCGCGCAGCGGCTCATCGTCAGTCAGGGCGCGGTCGCCAAATACACGACGAGCATCTTCGGCAAGCTCGATCTGGCCCCGGCGGACGACAGCAACCGTCGGGTACTGGCCGTGCTGGCGTACCTCAACGGCACCCGCGTCGACGTCTCCTGACGCCACACCGGCCCCGCCCGAACCGGGCCGAGGGCCCCGATGGCGCCGCTGACCCCGGCACGCGGTGGTGCCCCGGCGGACCGGGGGCACCACCGGTCGTTTCGCTACTCGACGGCGACGGCGGCTTCCGCCGGCCGGACGCGCATCACCCGGCGTCCGGGCAGCAAGGTGGCGGCAAAGGCGAGCACCGTGGCACTTGCCACCACGGCCAGGTAGATCCAGAACGGCCCGGACGGTACCGGTCGCCCCAGCACCACGATGCTGAACGGCATCAGCGTGGCAATGGAGGCGATGGTGCCCAGCACCACCCCGATGACGGCGACCATGCCCGCCTCCACGGTGAGCATCTGCAGCGACTGCCGCCGGGTAGCGCCGATGAGGCGCTGCATGCCCAACTCCTGGCGACGGCCGGCGGTCGCCACGATCAGTGTGTTGGCCACCGAGATCATGGTGTAGCCAGCGACCAGCGCGACGAGAAGATAGTTGACCCATGCCTGGGTCTTGGTACGTTCGGCGAAGGTGGTGATCGCCTCGCGTCCCTCGATCATGGTGCCGGGGTGATCCGCGACTTTTTCCCGCAGACTGGCCACCAACACGTCTCGATCGATGCCGGGCGCGGCGGTGACCAGGATCTGTCGGGACAGTCCGCTGGTGCTGTGTACGGCGAGCAGCTCGGCGGGGAGCAGGATCGTCTCGAACCCCTCCTTCGCCGGGTAGAGCGCCACCACCCGCAGATCCACCGCCGACCGGTCCCCGAGCCGCAGGGTGATCTGGTCGCCGACGCCGACGCCGAGGTTCTTTCCGGCGACCTCGGGCAGTGCCACCGTGCCGCCGGTGAGGTCGCCCAAGTTGCCCGCGACGGTCCGTACCCCGGTGATGCTGGCGGCGCTGGCCCCGGTCACCCCCTGCAACGGCCACGGCGACTCCACGTGCGACCCGTCGTACGGCTTGTTGATCCAGCCGGCGCTGGTGACGTACGCGGACGCCGCCTCGACGCCAGGTGTGGAGCGGACCGTCTCGATGGTGTCGGCGGGGAATCCGCCGGTGGTGGAGCTGAGCACCACGTCGGCGCGGAGGTTGTCGGAGTAGTAGCGCTCCGCGGCCTCGTTCTGCGTGGTCTGGAGGTAGAAGTTGGCTACCGCCAACGCCACCGCCAGCATGATCGGGGTGACCGCGGCGGCCACCCGGACCGCGCGGGTCCGGACGTTGATCGTGCCAAGATAGCCGGCGAGCCCGAAGAACGCCCGCACCGGCAGGCTCAGGACGGCCGCGAGGAGCCGGGTCAGCCCCGGGCTGATCAACGCGATCGAGATCGCCCAGCACATCACCGCCGGCCCGGCGGTGGCCGAGGCCACCGGACCGTCCATCACGATCGCCGTCACCAGAATCAATGCGAACCCGCCGGCGAAGAAGAGGAGGGAGAACACCACCCGCGGCCAGCTGACCCACTTGCGCCCGAGCGCCGCCTCGGCGATGCCGGCCGTCGGACGGATCTTGGAGGGGCGCCGACCGGCGACGTAGGCGGCCACTAGAGCGGCGGAGATCCCGATGGCGGGCGCGGCGAGGTAGGGGATGAAGCCCTGGTGGAACTTGACCACCGGCGAGATGACCCCGGCTTCCGAGACGAGGTGGTAGAGCATCGGGCCCAGAAACACTCCCGGGACGCAGCCGAGGATCGCCGCGCCGCCCGCGACCACGAGCGCCTCGCGGCGCACCATCGTGCGGATCTGCCGGGGCGTCGCGCCGATGGAGCGCAGCAGGGCGATCTCCCTCTGCCGCTGCTGCACCGACAGGCCCAGGGTGCTGGCGATCACGAAGATCGCCACGAAGACGGTCATCCCGGCGAAGACGCCGGAGAGCGGGATGAGCTGTGCCTGCCCGCCGACGGCCTCGGGGAACTCGGCCGTGCCGCGGTCGTCGCCGGTGAGTACCACCAGCTTGCGGTCGGCGAGGGTCTGCTCGATCCGGTCGCGCAGGGCCTCCACGTCGGTGCCAGGCTTGGCCAGCACCCCGATCGCATCGGCGGTGCCGGTGTGCGGGTTGAGCCGCCGCTCGTCGTCGCCGGAGAAGAACAGCGCCGACTGGCTCATCTCGCCCGGAGGGGCGGCGATGCCGGTCACCTGGAAGGAGGAGCTGAGACCGCCGGCCACGACGTCGACCCGGTCACCCACCTGGACGCGCGCCAGCCGCGCCACCGCCCGGTCCAGGACGACCTGACCGGCCTGGGTGGGTGGCTGCCCATCAAGCTTGTACGGCCCGAGCTCAGCTGACTCCCAGCCGTGGCCCAGCGACTCGGTCCCGACCATCACCGGCGCGCCGTCACGGACGACGGTGGCGGCGAAGGACGACTCGGCGACGGCCCGTTCGACCCCGGGCACCCCCTGGATCTTGCTTACCAGACCCGGATCGATCCAGTACCGCTCGGCCAGCGGCACCGACTTGATGTTCTTGGTGTCCTGCGGGTCCTTCTTGGGCACGCCATAGGTCTGCTTGCCGCTCACCACGATGTCGGCCGCCGCGAGCCGCTGCGGCGGGACCGCCAGCCGGATTCCGGTCTCCATCAGCCCACCACAGGCGACGATCAGCGCCACGCCGAAGAAGACCGCGATGAAGGTCGCCACGAACGCCAGCCTGCGGTAGCGCAGGGTGCACCACGCGAGGTACATCATCAGAAACCACCCCTGCCCGTGTACTGCGTGGGGCGGGTCTGCTGCCATGCGGTCAGGTGCGTCATCCGCTCAGCCACCACGTCGGCGGTCGGAGCCTCCAGCTCACCGATGAACTGCCCGTCGGCCAGGAACAGCACCCGGTGCGCGGCGGAGGCTGCGACCGGATCGTGGGTCACCATGATGATGGTCTGGCCGCCGTTGGTCACCGTCTCGCGGAGCAGTTGCAGCACCTCGATGGTGGTCTGGGTGTCCAGCGCGCCGGTCGGCTCGTCGGCGAAGATGACCGCCGGTCGCATGATGAGCGCGCGGGCGATCGCGACCCGCTGCTGCTGACCGCCGGAGAGCTCGCTCGGCAGGTGCTTGCGCCGCTCGACCAACCCGACCCGGCTTAGCACCTCCATCACCGAGGAGCGGTCGGGCCGGCGACCGGCCAGCCGGAACGGCAGACCAACGTTCTGCTCGACGTTCAGTGCCGGCATCAGATTGAACGCCTGGAAGATGAAGCCGACCCGCTCGCGGCGCAGTCGGGTGAGCTGGTTCTCGTTCATGCCGCCGAGTTCCTTGCCGTCCAGCACCACCGAGCCGGACGAGGAAACGTCGAGCCCCGCCGCGCAGTGCAGGAAGGTGCTCTTGCCGGAGCCCGAAGGCCCCATCACCGCGGTGAAGCTACCCCGCGGGAAGCTCATCGTGACGCCCCGGAGTGCCTCGACCCGGTTCTCGCCGCGCCCGTACGTCTTGCGCACGTCGTCGAGCCGCACCGCGTCGGCGCCGTTGACCGACGTCCACCTATCCTGGTTCTTGTTCACCTCGTGCTCCCCGCAGAAGAACGTCGCCGTACGGCGGTGGGTACATGTTCACGGTATGGATCGAGCGGGCGCCGCTCTATGGATCTGATGACCCGAAGAGGTGGGCCTAGGCCCACCCCCGGATCGGTACCCGAGCCGAACACAGCGGTTCAGCTCGCCTGGACCGCCGCCGGCTCCCACTGCGACCAGGACCGTTCGGCGCCGCTCGACGTCACGGCCAGCAGGCCGGCCCCGGGGGCGTCCATCGGCAGCCCCAGCGACAACTCGGTGCGGCGCCGGACGTTCAGCTTCCGGTAGACCCGGGTGAGGTGCTGCTCGACGGTGCTCACCGTGATGTACAGCTTCTTGCCGATCTCCCGGTTGGTGTGGCCGAGCGCGGCCAGGGTGGCGACCCGCTGCTCGGCGTCGCTGAGCCGGGACATCTCCTCGTGCTCCGGCGGGGGATCCGCCTCGTCGCCACCAGCCGCGTCGCCGCTGGGCAGCAGGCGGCGGCACAGCGCCTGCGCCTGGATGTCCTTGGCGAGCTGCTTCGCGCTGCGAGCCACCACCCGCGAGGTGTTGAACTCGCCCCGGCCGTAGTGCGCGCTGCTGAGGGCGGCGAGGGCGAGGGCGAGTTGGAACCGGTCGCCGGACTCCTGGAGGAGGTTGGCCGCCTGGCGCAGCGTGTTGACCTGCTGTTTGACGTCGAGCGCGGAGCCGAGCAGCCGCAGGGAGATACCCCTGGTGCGGGCGTTGTCGGCGCCTGGCCGGGAGAGTTGCTCGGTCACCATCTCCCGGGCCATGTCGGGTCGGCCGGAGCGCAGGTAGACCTGGGCCAGGTCGCCCCGCCAGGGCAGTAGGGTCGGCAGGTCCATCCCCCACTGGGCGGCCAACTGCCCGCAGGTCTCGAAGTCGGCGAGCGCGGCGTGCACCCGTCCTCCGGCAAGATGCAGGTGGCCCCGGGCCCGCAGGTACAGGGGCCAGAACCAGGTGTCCCGCATGGCGTCCGGGATGACGTACTTGAGCAGCGCCTTGGTCTCGTCGAGCTTGTCCATGCCGATCTTGGCGAGCAGCAGGTTGGACAGCGGGGAGCCGATCGCGACGCCCCAGTTGTGCGGCGACATCGCGTCCAGGGCCTCGCGGGCGAACCGTTCGCTGAGTGGCAGGTCACCCTGCCGCAGTGCGATGTGCGACCGGACGTCGGACAGGACAGCGTGCCACGTGGTGGTGCCCCGGGCCCCGGCCTCCGCCCCGAGCACGTCGCACCAGTGCACCGCCTGGTCGAGCCGGTCGGCGTGGACCAGCGTCTGCAACGCGCACAGCGCCGAACCGGGGCCGATGTCGACCAGCATGTGACTGCCGAGCACCTGCTCGGCGCGGGCGATCACCTCGTCGGTCACCCCGTCGGTGAGTACGGCCGTCAGGGATGGCGTGGCCCACGCGAGCGCGCCGTCCGCGCGGGACAGGCTGAGGGCCGGCGTGGTCGCCGCCGTGGCGTCGGGCGTGGCCTCGAGCTCGGCGAAGGCGACCGGGAAGTACAGCCGCAGCCATGGGGCGCACCCGTCCAGCTCGGCGACGGTCGTGGCGTCCAGTTGCTGCCGGGCGTCACGCAGGTACCGCAGGGTTTCCCGGGCGTCCTCGGGGTGGCCGTGCCAGAGCTGGTAACGCAGCAGCGCGGCGGCGTGCCGCTCGGAGAGGTACCCGGCCCGCAGGGCGTCGCGCTGGGACTGGAGGTACTGTTTGACCGCCGCCGGGTTGACCCGCCACTGGCAGTCGGCCAACATCGCGGTCAGTGTTGCCCGGCGCGCGGCGTCGTGGCACATTTCGTGGGCCAGTTTGAGCGACTCCACCGCGTCGTCGACCCGGTCCTCGGCGAGCGCGTGGGTCGCCGAGTCCTGCAGGAGGGCGATCGCCCACGGCTCGGCCAGACCGCCCGCGGCGAGCAGGTGACCACCGATCGCCGGGGCGGGGGCGCCCTCGGAGTGCAGCAGTTCCGCCGCACGGGCGTGCATTCCGGACAGCGCGTCCGGGTCCGGGTCGTGCAACACCGCCGCGCGCGCCGCCGGGTGCCGGAACCGCCCCGCGTCCAGCAGGCCGGACGTCGTCAGCGCGTTGAGTACCCACCGGACCCGGGCGGGCTTGCTGCCCAGCAGCCGCGCCAGCAACGCCGGGGTGGCGTAGTCGTCGAGCAGGGCCAGCCCCTGCACCGTCTCCAGGATCGCCGGGTCCCACCGACGCAGGCAGGCCAGGACCGCCTGACGGAACTGGTCGCCGACGACCGCCTCGGTGGCGTCGGTCGGCCCGGCGGCACGCCGGTCCTCGCTGAGCGCGTGCAGCAACAGTGGGTTGCCGCCGCTGATCCGGTGGTAGGCCGGGGTGAGCGCCAGGGCCGTCTCGTCATCGGTCCAGCCGCGCAGCAGCTCGGTGACTCCAGCCTCGGACAGCGGCGACAGTTGGATGTTGCAGAAGGATGCCTGCCGGGTGAGCTCGGCGCGGAACTCGGGGTTGAACGGCTGAGGTTGCGGCGACTCGGTGAGCACCACCAGGATCTGCGCGGCGCTGAGCCGGCGCTGCAGGTAGAGCACGGTCTGCAGGGTGGTCTCGTCGGCGAACTCGACGTCGTCGACGAGCAGGACGAGCGGCCGGTTCCGGGCGATGTCGAGCAGTTCGACACCCATGCCGTGCACGGCCCTGATGTCGGCGTCGCCTCCGGTCGTGGCGACCCCCAGGTCGATGAACGCGCCGATGCGTCGCATCACCTCGGTCGGCAGCGGCACGCTGTTGAACAGTTGCCCCATCACGGCGGCCGGCAGCATCCGCTCCGCCCGTGAACAGGCGGCACTCAGCACCTGCCCGCCCGCCGCGCCGACATGATCGGCCACGGCCCGCAGCAGTTCGGTCTTGCCCGTGGCACCTGGACCGCTGATCAGCGCGACCCGCCCCTTGCCCGTGGCGCTTTCGGCGTAAAGGTCCCGCAACATGTCAAGCTCGCGGCTTCTCTCTACGAAATCCACCCGTCTCCCCCAGGTCAGCGATAACGCATCGAGCGGGGCGCGGCCGCCTACCCGGGTAGGCCTTCGACCACACCGTTCGGCTCGGTGCCACCCGTTCCACCGAGCCCGACCCGGTCACTGAACACGCCGGACCGCAAACCACGAATAACAGGGATAACCGTCTATTCGTTGATAGTCCCATCGCGCCCCGACCGCGGGTACAGCATACATAGACACCCGTACAAGACGAAAGTGTGGACACGATTGTTCCGTCACCGACACCACACGCAGGGTGGCGTCCCGTCGGTTGGTGGACCCGCGCCGCGAATTACCACTCAGCAGCAATTGCATGATCGGACAACCCACCCACGCACGGCTCCCGCCTGCGCAGATCCTGCACGGGCGACTGCGAGATCGACCACGCCGACGGACACCGCCACCCGAACCGGACTCCGACAGAGGGTCCCTTACCGGCGTCTATCCTATGGTTGCCGGCCAATTCCGCATCGCTCTCACAGATCAGTCGACGTCGTCATACCATCACCGACCGGACAGGGATCGGCGAATCCGGCAATCGACTGCGAGGAAAAAATGAGTGTTAACAGGAAGGCAATGCTATTACAAAAACAATTCACGGTGCCGAGTTTCCTGTCGGTCTTACGACATCAAGTTTCACAAAGGCCGCTCACCAGGACCGAAAGTGGCCGCAGGTCGACCAGCCGCTGAAATCTGGTTGCCGGCCCGGGGATCAGGCGTTCTTCCGGGTATGCCCGGGCCCGCTCCGCCGGCGAGGCCGAAGTCGTCGGAGAACAGTGATGCACCACGACCGGTCGCACGCGTCTCCGCGTCGGCCGGGGACAAAAGCCCCTGCGACCGGCCGAGCAGCGCACGGCGCTCCAGCGCCGTGCGCGACGACTACCCGGTGGACGTCGTGCTCGACGACCGTCCGGTGGGTCTGCCGGACACCCGCGGACACGCAGCGTCCCGACCGGCGCCCGCCGCATCGGCGGCGGCGACCACGAGCACGTCCAAGGCTCGGGTGACCACGACGGCTTCGGCAACGCCTCGCGGGCCGTGGTCCATCGCTGGACCTATCGTACGAAGATCGCCGGACCCGGCGCCGTGATAGGGCGCCTACGACCGGTGCCCCTCTTCACCGTCGTCCCGGTCATCCGGTCGACTCTCTGGGCAGCACCCGCTCCAACTCGGCGCCGATCAGCCGGATCACGTCGTCGGCGTGGTCGTTCAGATAAAAGTGCCCGCCGCGGAAAATTCGGACGTCGCACTCACCAGTGGTATGCCGCCGCCAGTCGTGCGCCTCGTCCAGGGTGGTCATCGGGTCGGCGTCCCCGGTGAGCACGGTGATCGGAGCGTCCAGCCGCTGATCCGGATCGGCCCGGTAGGTCTCTATCGCCTTGTAGTCCCCCCGCAACGCGGGCAGGATCATCGGCAGCAACTCCGGATCGCTCATTATCCGCGGGTCCGAGCCGCTGAGCCTGGCCAGTTCCCGCAGCACCCCGGCGTCGTCCCGGGTGTGCACGTACCGCTCCTCACGGACCCGGGACGGCGCGCGGCGCCCGGACGCGAACAGGCGCAGCGGCGGCCGGCCCATCCGCAGTTGCAGCCGCAACCCCACCTCGTACGCGAGCACCGCGCCCATGCTGTGGCCGAAGAGCGCCACGGGCCGGTCCAGCCACGGCCGTAGCGCGTTGAACACCCCGTCGGCCAGGTCGGCGACCGAATCCAGTACCGGCTCGTGCCGGCGGTCCTGCCGCCCCGGGTACTGGATCGCCAGCACGTCCATGGCGGGCGAGAGGGCCCGGGAGACCGGGAACAGGTAACTGGCCGAACCGCCGGCGTGCGGCAACGCCACCAGCCGGATCGCGCTGGACGGCGCCGGATGGAACCGCCGCACCCAGAGGTCGTTCTCAAGCGTTTCCGTCATCACTGGTCCTCTTCGGATCGGCGCTGCTGGAGTGCCTCACAGCGGTACGTCTGGAGCCGTCTGTTCCCGTGGCGGCCCCGCCCAGCGGCACCATCGAGTCGGCGTCCAGCAGAGCGCCCAGACGTACCGTGGGCGAGCGCGGGTCGAGATCCACCGGTGCCCCTCCGACGAAGCGAGCGTAGGAACGCCCGGAACACCGGGACAACCCCTAGACGGAACACCGGCCCCCTAGCCCCACAACCGCGGCAAGCTGCGACCCCAGGCGCGCACTCGTTCCCGCACGGAGCGGGAACGTCACCGGCTGTTGGGGACTGCCCGGTCAGGCCACCGGGGGAGCCGGCCGGATGGTGAACGGGGCGGCCGGCTCCGGACCGATCCGGACCGCCGGGTCCAGCTCGGCGTCGGAGGTCGCCTCGGCCGGTACGGGATCGGTCGCCGTCGGCGCCAGGTCCGTCGAGGTGGCATCGGTGGTGGGCGGTGGCCCCTCGCCGAGGGTCGCGTCGTCGACGGGTGGGTCCCCCGACCCGTCGGACGGACCCAGCGCCGTCACCGACGCGCCCACGTTACGCAGCAGCACGGCCGCCACGATCGCCGTCACCAGCAGGATCCCGGCCGCGACGATCGCGGCGGCCCGCAACTCGTCGGTGAAGGCCGCCCGAGCGAGCGTCACCAGCGTGTCCGCCGCGGCGGCGGAGAGCGTCCGGCTCTCCTCGACCGCGCCGCCCAGGGTCTCCCGGGCGGTGGCCCAGCTCTCCGTCGGCACCCCGTCCGGTGCCGCGCCGGAGAGCTCACGACGGTAGACGTACGCGCCGATGCTGCCGAGGATCGCGACGCCGAGCGCCGCACCGAACTGGCTGCCGGCCTCGGAGAGTCCGGCAGCGGCGCCCGCCCGCTCCGGGGGCGCGGTGGAGACGATCAGCTCCGCACTCAACGTCAGCACCATGGCGATGCCACCCGCCATCAGCGTCTGGCCGAGCACCGCCAGGGCCAGGCCCGACTCGTCGCCAACCCGGGCGAGCACCACGCAACCGGCGGTCGCCACCAGCAGGCCACCGGCGGCGACGTAAGCGCGCTTGAAGCGCTGCGCCAGCATCGGGGCCAGCACCGCCGCGCCGATGCCCGCCGCGCCGGCGGCAGGCAACGACCACAGGCCGGCGGTGAACGGACGCAGCCCGAGCACCAACTGGAGGTACTGGCTGATGAAGAACATGAACCCGACCAGCGCGAAGTTGGCGAGCACGTTCATCACCGCCGCCGCGCTGAACGCCGGGGCACGAAACAGCCGGACGTCGATCACCGGGTCGTCGAGACGCCGCTGACGCAGCACGAAGACGGCCAGGAACATCAGGCCGGCGACCACGCCGGCCACCGGCGGCCAGCCCACCCCGTCCTCGGCGAACAGCTTGATGCCCCAGATCATGGGCAGCACTGCGACGAACGCCAGTACCGTGCTCAACAGGTCGGGCCGCCCGGCGTTCGCGTTGCGGAACTCCGGTAGCAGCAACGGTGCCAGGACCAGCAGGAGCAGCATGATCGGCACGTTGATCTCGAAGACGGTGCCCCAGGAGAAGTACTGGAGCAGCGCGCCGCCGGCCACCAGGCCGATGACACCACCGGCGGAGAAGCCGGCCGCCCAGACCCCGATCGCGGCCCGCCGCTCGTTCTCGTCGTGGAACATGTTGCGAATCAACGACATGGTCGACGGCATGAGCGTCGCACCGGCGGCACCCATCACCGCCCGGGTCCCGATCAGCATGCCGGGACTGTTGGACAGAGCCGTGGCCACGGACGCCACCCCGAAGACCGCCGCACCGATCATCAGCAGTCGGCGGCGCCCAATCCGATCCCCCAGCGTCCCCATCGGAATCAGCAGGCCGGCCAGCACGAAGGCGTAGACGTCCGTGATCCAGAGGAGTTGGCTGCTGGTCGGCTCAAGGTCCGCCGTGATGAACGGCAGAGCGTACGACAGCACGGTCATGTCCATGCTGATGATCAGTGTCACCATGACGAGTACCGCGAGACCGATCCACTCGCGGCGGCCGGCCTTTGCCTGCGCTGCAGCCATGCCCGAAAGCTACACCCGATCTATACATCCGTATACATCCGTGGATGATTTAGGGGGTGGTTCCGAGTAGGGTGACGCTCGTGGGTCATCGGGAACGCCTGCTGGCAGGGGCCAGGAACTGCCTATACGAACGCGGTTACACGCGCACCACCGCCCGCGACATCGTCGCCGCTTCGGACACGAATCTGGCGTCGATCGGCTACCACTTCGGCTCCAAGGAGGCGCTGCTGACCGCAGCGCTGGTCCAGGCCTTCGAGGAGTGGGGTGTCGAGATCGACCGGGTGCTGCGCGATGGCACCCAGCCCGATCTGATGGACCGGTTGGAGTCCATGTGGACCGGCCTGGTCGAGTCGTTCGGCACGCACCGGCCACTCTGGGTAGCGGGGATCGAGGCGTTCGCGCTGGCCGAGCACCTGCCAGTGCTGCGGGAGCAGTTGGCTGAGAGCTACACCCGCGCCCGCCCGGCCCTGGCCACCTTCGTCATCCGCAACGGTGGCGGGAACGTCACCGACGAGACCCGCAAGGCGATCGGCTCGATCCTGCTGGCGCTGATGACCGGGCTGACGGTGCAGCGGCTGCTCGATCCCGAGGCGGCTCCGTCCGGCAAGGAAGTGGCGGAGGCGCTGCGCCTGATAGTCGGCGCGGTCAACGATTCCGGCGGCGCCTGACTCCGCCGGGGACAGGGGTTCCGGCCCCACCTGACCAGACGATCGCCCCGGCACAGGGGCCCGATAGGGGGCATCCGCCGCCGGGCGCCCCGGGCGACCGGATCACTCCACCCGGACCAGGCCGGCGCGGAGCATGTCCTCCATCCAGACGTCGAAGTCCCGTCGGGTCGCTGCCGGATCGGCCGACCACTGGCGGGCCAGGACGGCGGCCGCCTGCTCCAGCGAGCCGCCCTGCTGCTGCAACGCGATCCACATCGCGGCGGCGGTCGCCCCGAACCGGTATCGCAGTCCGCTCCGTTCGAAAACCAGCTCGAGTTGTCCGTTCCGAGTGACTTCGGCGACGATCCCCTGTTCGAGTCGCACCCGCATCCTCCCTACCTCTCCGTAACCACCCTGATGGCACCTACGGCGAACCTCACGTTCACCAGGTCCGTCCATTACGGTATGAGGTCGGACGGTGACGCGATACGGTCATGGACCCACGCCGAAGGTGGACAAAAGTCCACCCGTTCGCAGGTAGGGAACCCAAGGTCCGCCGAACACCCGTGGGCGTCGGCGAACCTCGGTACCCCTGGACGGATGGTCAGTCCGACGTCTGCAGCTCGTCGTCGAGGATGTCGAACAGCTCGTCGGCGGTGACCGACGTCAGGTCCCGGGCGGTAGACTCCGCACCGGCCGCTCCGTACGCGGCGTTCCACCGGGACATCAGCGCCTGGAGTCGGACGGTGATCCGGCCCCGCTCCGCCTCGTCCGGCACGGTGCCGTCCATCAGCGCCTCGAACCGGGCCAGCTCGGCCTCCAGGTTCGCGGCGTCCGGCACGTCACCGGTCAGCTCCGACCGGACCAATCGCGCCACCGCCGCCGGGCTGGGGTGGTCGTAGATGAGCGTCGCCGGCAGGCGCAGCCCGGTGGCCGCACCGAGGCTGTTGCGGAACTCCACCGCAGCGAGGGAGTCGAAGCCCAGCTCCAGGAAGCCCTTGTCCATGCCGACGACATGCGGGCGGTCATGGCCGAGCACCTCGGCCGCCCGACCCTGGACCAGCTCGGTGACCACCCGGTCGGCCTCCTCCGCCGGCAGCCCGGCGAGCCGGTCCGCTAACGTCCGCTCCCCGGCCACCACACCGGCCACCACACCGGCCGCCACCCGACGCGCCGGAGCGCGGACCAGACCACGTAGCAACGGTGGCACCCCCTCGGCCCGGGCCCGCAACGCGGCCAGGTCGAGGCGGACCGGCAGCGCCAGGGCGGACGTGGACTGAGTGGTGGCGTCGAACAGCGCCAACGCGTCGACGGTGGACAACGCGCCCACCCCGGACCGGGCCATCCGCCGCAGGTCCGCCTCGCCCAGGTGTCCGGTCATCCCGCTGCCCGGCTCGGCCCACAGACCCCAGGCCAACGAGGTGCCGACCAGGCCGTGCGCCCGACGGTGCTGGGCTAGGGCGTCCAGGTAGGCGTTGGCCGCGGTGTAGTTGGCCTGCCCGGCCGCGCCGAGCGTGGCCGCCGCCGAGGAGAACAGGACGAACCAGCGCAACGGCAGGTGCAGGGTGAGTTCGTGCAGGTGGCGGGCGGCCTCGGCCTTGGGGGCCACCACCCCCGCCAGCCGTTGCGGGGTCAGCGCGGGCAGCAGACCGTCGTCGAGCACGCCGGCCGCGTGGATCACCCCGGTGAGCGGGTGCGCGGCGGGCACCCCGTCGAGTAGGGCCGCCACCGCCGACCGGTCGACCAGGTCGCAGGCGACCAGCGTCACCTCCGCACCGGCCGCCGTCAGGCGGGACACCAGTTCCTCGACGCCGGGGGCGGCCGGGCCACGCCGGCTGGCCAGCAGCAGCCGCCGGACGCCGTGCCGGGTCACGAGGTGTTCGGCGACGAGCCGGCCCAGCCCACCGGTGCCGCCGGTCACCAGCACCGTGCCGCCCGGCTCCGGGCCGGCGGGCAGCTCACCGGCAGCCACCGGCAGCGGAGCGAGCCGGGGCACGAACAGCCCGCCGGAGCGTACCGCCAGTTGCGGCTCGGCAGCGGCGGCGAGGGCCGCCCGCAGCCCAGCCGGGTCAACCCCGTCGACGTCGACCAGGACGAACCGGCCCGGGTGCTCCTCCTGGGCGGCCCGGACCAGACCCCAGACGGTGGCGTCGGCGGGCAGGGGTACGTCCTCGCCGTCGCCGGTGGCGATCGCGCGGGTCGTCACCAGGGCCAGCCGGGCACCGCTGAACCGGTCGTCGGCGAGCCACCGCTGGACCAATTCCAGCGCCCCGGCGGCGGCCGGAACCGGCGAGTCCGACATGGCCCGCCAGGGCAGCACCACGGTCTGCGGCACGACGCCGGTCCGCGCGATGTCGTCCGCGAGGGCGGCCAGGTCCGGGTGGTGGGGCACCCCGAGGCCGAGGTCGCTGTCCCCGACCACCACCGTCAGGTGGACCGGCCCGGCGTCCCCGGCCGGCACCGGGACCCAGTCGAGCTGGTACAGCGCTGAGCGGTGGGCGGTACCCGCCACACCGAGCTGGTCGGTCGCGAGCGGCCGGACCACCAGCGCGGCGACCGAGGCGACCGGGACGCCATCGGCGTCGGCAAGATTCAAGGCGACCTCCTCCGGGCCGGTCCGCGTCAGCCGGACCCGCAGCGCCGTGGCACCGGTGGCGTGCAGGGCGACGCCGCGCCAGGCGAACGGCACCTGGAGCCGCCCGTCGTCAGGGTGATCCGCCTCGGCCAGGTTGAGGGCGTGCAGCACCGCGTCGAAGAGCGCCGGGTGCAGACCGAACCGGGCGGCCGAGGACCAGGCGTCCTCGGGGAGCGCCACCTCGGCGTACACCTCGTCGCCGCGTTGCCAGGCGGCCCGCAGCCCCTGGAACAGCGGGCCGTAGTGGTAGCCGGCATCGGCGAGCCGAACGTAGCGCCCGTCCAGGTCGACCGGTTCGGCGTCGGCCGGCGGCCAGGTGTCGCCGGCCGCCACGGCCGGCACGGTGGCCGCCGCCGGAGCCAGCACGCCAGTGGCGTGCCGGGTCCACCCGTCACCGCCGTCCGCCGGGCGGGAGTGAACGGTGACCGAACGACGGCCGGCACCGTCGAGTGCCCCGACCACCACTTGCAGGTCCACACCGCCGCGCGGGGGTACGGTCAGCGGGGCCTCCAGGGTCAGCTCCTCCACCAGGCCACAGTCGACCTGGTCACCGGCGCAGACGGCCAGCTCCACGAAGGCCGTCCCGGGCAGCAGCACCGTTCCGGCGAGGGCGTGGTCGGCCAGCCACGGATGGGTCCGCAGGGAGAGCCGGCCGGTCAGCACGGTGCCCTCGACGCCAGCCAACCCGACCACCGCGCCGAGCAGCGGGTGGCCGGCCGGGCGCTGGCCGAGGCCGGGCACGTCACCGTCGACCTCCGCCGGGGCGTCCAACCAGAGCCGGCGACGCTGGAACGGGTACGTCGGCAGTTCGGTGACGCGGGCGCCGGTCGGCGCGAACCAGGCCCGCCAGTCCACCGGCACTCCCCGGGTGTGCAGGGTCGCCAGGGCGGTGAGCAGGGTCGTCGCCTCGTCCCGGCCGTTGCGCAGCACCGGCACCAGGGCGACGCCGTCGGTGCCGGTGACACACTCCCGGGCCAGCGCGGTGAGCACCGCGTCCGGGCCGACCTCCAGGTACGTGGTGACGCCCTCGGCCACAAGTGTGGTGATTCCGTCGCTGAACCGGACCGCCTCCCGGACGTGGCGCACCCAGTAGCCCGGGTCGCGGATCTCGTCGGGGTCGGCGAGCCGGCCGGTCAGGTTGGACACCACCGGCACCTGCGGCGGGTTGAAGGTCAGGCCGGCGAGAACCTCGTGGAACTCGGCCAGCATCGGCTCCATGTGCGGCGAGTGGAAGGCGTGGCTGACCCGCAGCCGCTTGATCCGGCGGCCTCGCCCCCGCCAACCGTCGGCGACCGCGCCCACGGCGTCGTGGTCACCGGAGATGACCACCGCCTGCGGACCGTTGACCGCGGCGACGCCCAGTTCGGCCTCGCGGCCGGCCAGGTCCCCGCGTACCTCCGCCTCGGACGCCTCGACGGCCACCATCGCGCCGTCCTCGCGCATGCTCTGCATCAGCTGGCCACGCGCGGTGACCAGGGTGGTCGCGTCGGGCAGCGACAGCACCCCGGCGACGTGCGCCGCGGCGACCTCTCCGATGGAGTGCCCGGCGACCAGGTCAGGTCGGATCCCCCACGAGTCGAGCAACCGGAACAGGGCCACCTCGATGGCGAACAGCGCGCTCTGGCTGTAGACAGTCTGGTCGAGCAGGGCGGCGTCGGCCACTTCCGGCTTGTTGTAGAGCACCTCGCGCAGCGGTCGGTCGAGCTTCGCGTCCAGGTGGGCGCTGACCTCCTCCAGCGCCTCGGCGAAGGCCGGGTACGCGGCGGCCAGCTCGCGGCCCATGCCGAGTCGTTGGGCACCCTGACCGGTGAAGAGCATGGCGAGTTTTCCGCCGACGGGGGTGCCCCGGACGACCTCGCTGCCGTCGCCGCCCCGGGCCGTCTCCCGCAGCGCGCGCACGGCGTCGTCCCCGGCGGCGGCGACCACGACGGCCCGGCGTTCCAGCGCCGCCCGGGTGGTGGCCAGCGAGTACGCCACGTCGAGGCTGGCACCGGTGGCGGCGACCAGGTCGGCTTGGGCGCGCAGCGCCTCGTCCGACCGCGCGGACAGCAGCCACGGCAACACCGCCGGGACCACCGACGCCGTCACCTCGGCCGGTGGCTCCTCGACCGGGGGTGCCTGTTCGAGGATGACGTGGGCGTTGGTGCCGCTGATACCGAACGACGACACCCCGGCCCGCCGGGGCCGCTCCAACACCGGCCACCGCTGCGGCTCACGCAACAACTGCACATCCCCAGCCGCCCAGTCCACCTGCGAAGACGGCTCGGTCACATGCAAGGTACGCGGCAGCAAATCATGACGCATCGCCAGCACCATCTTGATCACCCCAGCCACACCGGCCGCGCCCTGGGTATGACCGATGTTCGACTTGATCGACCCCAACCACAACGGCCGATCCCCGGAACGGCCCTGACCGTACGTGGCCAGCAACGCCTGCGCCTCGATCGGATCACCCAACGCCGTACCAGTACCGTGCGCCTCCACCACGTCCACCTCGGTCACCGACATACCCCCCGCCGCCGCCAAAGCCTGCCGGATGACCCGCTGCTGCGAAGGACCATTCGGCGCCGTCAGACCATTCGACGCACCATCCTGGTTGACCGCCGAACCCCGCACGACCGCCAACACCTGATGCCCGTTGGCCCGAGCATCGGACAACCGCTCCAACAGCAGCATGCCGACACCCTCGGACATCACGGTGCCGTCCGCGCCCGCCGAGAAGGACTTCACCCGGCTGTCAGCGGCCAGGCCACGCTGAAGGCTGAAGTCGAGAAACGTGTCCGGGGTGGACATCACCGTGACACCACCGGCCAGCGCCAGGGAGCACTCCCCCGCCCGCAACGCCTGCACCGCCAAATGGATCGCCACCAACGACGACGAACAGGCCGTGTCGACACTGACCGCCGGCCCCTCCAACCCCAACGTGTACGAGATCCGACCCGACGCCACACTGGACATGCTGCCGTTGCTCAGGTAGCCGGCCAGCTCGTCCGGGACGGACGGTAGTCGGCTGGCGTAGTCGTGGTACATCACCCCCGCGAACACACCCGTCGGGCTCCCCTTGAGCGTCGTCGGGTCGATCCCGGCCCGCTCCAACACCTCCCACGAGGTCTCCAACATCAACCGCTGCTGCGGGTCCATCGCCACCGCCTCACGCGGACTGACCCCAAAAAAGTCCGCGTCGAAGTCAGCCGCGTCGTAAAGAAAACCACCCTCCATCGAATACGTCTTGCCAGCCTTACCAGGCTCCGGGTCATACAAGCCCGCCAAGTCCCAACCCCGATCGACGGGAAACGCCGAAATCGCATCCCCACCATCAACGAGAAGCTGCCACAACTCCTCCGGATCACGCACCCCACCCGGAAACCGACAACTCATCGCAACGATCGCGATCGGCTCATCGGCCACCGGACGGGACGGTTCGTCCGGTGGCCGGACCTCGGCCGGGCTGCCGACGATCGTGTGGTGTAGATGATCGGCGAGCACGGCGGGGTTCGGGTAGTCGAAGACGAGCGTCGCGGGCAACCGCAGCCCGGTAGCGGTGTTCAGCTTGTTCCGCAGCTCCACGGCGGCCAACGAGTCGAAGCCGAGTTCCTTGAACGCCCGGGTCGGTTCGACGGCAACACCGCTGTCGTGCCCGAGGACCCCCGCGACGCTGGTACGGACCAGATCGAGCAGCATCCGGCGCTGGTCGTCCACACCGAGGGTGGCGAGTTGCCGCTGTAGTCCGGAGCCGGTGACCGGGGCGGTCCCGGCACCGGCCACTCGACGGGCGGGCAACCGGACCAGACCCCGGAACAACGCCGGCATCTGCTGCCCCTGGGCACGCAGCGCGGCGGTGTCCAACCGGATCGGCACCAGCGCCGGCTCACCCGCTGCGACCGCCACGTCGAGCAGGGCCAGGCCCCGCTCGGAGTCGATTGGCAGGACACCGGAGCGGGCCATCCGAGCCACGTCGGCATCGCCGAGGTGGGACGTCATGCCGCTGCGCTGCTCCCAGAACCCCCAGGCCAACGACGTGGCGGGCAGGCCGAGGGCATGACGGTGGGCGGCCAGGGCGTCCACGAAGACGTTCGCGGCGGCGTAGTTACCCTGCCCGGCCCCGTCGATGGCACCGGCGGCGGAGGAGAACAGCACGAACGCGTCGAGGTTCCGGTCGAGGGTCAGCTCGTGCAGGTGCCAGGCCGGTTCGGCCTTGGCCCGCCACACCGAGTCGAGCTGCGCCGGGGTCAGGGTGGCCAGCAGCCCGTCGTCGAGGACACCGGTGGTGTGCACGACCGCGGTCAGCGTGGAGATGCCGTCGAGCAGTGCGGCGACGGCGTCCCGGTCAGCCATGTCACAGGCGACGATCCGGACGGTCGCGCCCAGCGCGGTCAGCTCGTCGGCCAGCTCCGTCGCGCCGGGCGCGTCGGGCCCCCGACGCGAGGTGAGGACCAGGTCGCGGACGCCGTGGCCGGCGACCAGGTGCCGGGCCACCAGCGCGCCCAGCACACCGGTGCCCCCGGTCACCAGCACGCTGCCGTCGGCTCGCCACACCTTGCCGGAGCCGGCGAACCGGGCCAGCCGGGGCACCCGCACCTTTCCGTCCCGCAGGGACAACTCCGGCTCGCCGGTGCCCACCGCCGCCAGGATGTCCTCCACTGGCGTCTCCGGGTCGGCGTCCACCAGCACGAACTGGCCCGGATTCTCCGCCTGCGCGGCCCGCACCAGGCCCCACACCGGGGCGTGGGCGAGATCGGTGCCGCCGTCGACGGCGCCGTGGACGACCACCACCAGTTGGGCGGCAGCCTGCGCCGGATCGGCCAGCCAGGACTGGAGCAGGGTGAGGGTCTGCCCCACCGCCGTCCGGGCGGCGGTCGCCGGGTCGGTGTCGTCGCCGACCGGGGTGAGCGGGGCGAGCACGACGTCGGGAACACCGAAGCCGATTCCCTCCAGGTAGCCCCACGACTCGGTGGCGGTGCCGGTGGGGACCGTCGTCCAGTCGATGCGGTAGAGGTCGCCGTCGGCCGGGGCGGCGGTGGTGAGTTGGACCGGACGGGAGACGAGGGCACCGACGACGGCCACCGGGGCCCCGTCGGGGTCGGCGAGATGCAGGGTGGCGGACTCCGGCCCGGTGGCGGTGATCCGGACCCGCAGGGCGGTCGCCCCGGTGGCGTACAGGGTGACGTCGGTCCACGCGAACGGCAGGTACGGCGGCCGACCGGCAGGCACCGGCTCACCGATCCCCACCGCCTGGAGCGCGGCGTCCCACAGCGCCGGGTGCAGTCCGAACCGGGCTGCGTCCGCGTGCGCCTCCTCCGGCAGGGCCACCTCGGCGTACACCACGTCGCCGGCCCGCCACGCCGCCTGCACGCCCTGGAACATCGGCCCGTACTCGTAGCCCTGGGCCATCAGGTCGTCGTACAGGCCCGCCGTCGGCACCGGCACCGCACCCGGCGGCGGCCACGCGGTCAGCGTGAACGCGGGGTCGGGGGTGTCGGCCGAGAGGATGCCGGTGCCGTGCCGGACCCAGCTTGCGGTGTGCTCCGGGCGGGAGTGCACCGTGACCGTGCGCCGGCCGGCCTCGTCGGGGGCACCCAGCAGGAGTTGCACCTGGACGGCGCCCTGCGCGGGCAGGAGCAGCGGAGCGTGCAGGGTCAGCTCGTCGAGGTGACCGACGCCGGCGTGCTCACCGGCGTGCAGCACCAGCTCGACGAGGCCCGTGCCGGGCAGCAGCACCGTGCCGTTGACGGCGTGGTCGGCCAGCCACGGATGGGTGTCCAGGGAGATCCGCCCGGTGAAGAGCACCTCACCCGACCCGGCCATGCCGACCGCGGCACCCCACAGCGGGTGGCCGGCGGAACCGAGCCCGGCGGCGGCGAGGTCGGCGGTGCCGCCGGTGGCGTTGATCCAGTACCTGCGGCGCTGGAACGGGTACGTGGGCAGCGGCACCTCGCCACGGGGACGCGCCGGCAGCGCCGGCGACCAGTCCACCGCGACGCCCCTGCTGAACGCCTCACCCAACGAGGTCAGCCAACGGCGCAGACCACCCTCGTCACGGCGTAGCGAGCCGACGGCGGCGACCTCGACACCCCCGTCGGCTGCGGTCTCCTCGATGCCCATGGTCAGCACCGGGTGGGCGCTGCACTCCAGGAACACCCGCATGCCGGCGGCGAGCAGGACGCGGGTGGTCTCCTCGAACCGCACCGTCTGCCGCAGGTTGGTGTACCAGTACCGGGCGTCCAGGTCGGCGGTGTCGAGCACCCCCGCGGTGACCGTCGAGTAGAACGGCACGCGGGAGGTGCGGGGAGTGATCCCGGCGAGGACGTCGAGCAGCCGCTGTTCGATCAGCTCCACCTGGGCGGAGTGCGAGGCGTAGTCCACGTTCACCCGCTTGGCCCGGTGGCCCTCGGCGCTGAGGGTGGCGACCAGGTCGTCGACCGCGTCGGGATCGCCGGAGACGACCACCGAGGAGGTGCCGTTGACGGTGGCGACGGAGATCCGCCCGGCGTAGCCGGTCAGCCGCTCGGCCGTCTCCCGCTCGGGTAGGCCGACGGAGGCCATCGCGCCCCGCCCCGCCAACTCCTCCGCGATGGCCAGACTGCGCATCGCCACCACGGCCGCGCCGTCACGCAACGACAGGCCACCCGCCACGACGGCCGCGGCGATCTCACCCTGCGAGTGACCGATCACCGCGTCCGGTTCGACGCCGTACGCGCGCCACAGCCCGGCCAGCGACACCATGACCGCCCACAGCACCGGCTGCACCACGTCAACCCGGTCCACCGGCGGGCTGCCCTCCACCTCACGCAGCACGTCGGTCAACCGCCACGGCACGAACTCCGACAACGCCGTGCCGCACTCGTTGATCCGCTCGGCGAACACCGGCGACGAGTCGATCAACTCCACCGCCATGCCCAGCCACTGCGATCCCTGCCCGGGGAAGACGAAGACGGTGCCGCCCTGGAGAACCCCGGGGGCGGTGCCGCTCTCGGCGAAGGCCCGCGCCCCGGCGACGAACTCGGCCCGGTCGCCGACGACCACCGTCCGCCGGTCCAGCAGCGCCCGCCCGATCGCCAGCGTGTGCGCGAGGTCACTCGCCCGTGCGGTGTCGCTTCCGGCGACGGCCGCCACCCGCCCGGCCTGCTCCCGCAGGGCCTGGTCGGTACGGGCGGACAGCACCCAGGGCAGGATCTCCGGCTCGGGGGCGTCGGCCGGTGGCTCCTCGACCGAGGGTGCCTGTTCGAGGATGACGTGGGCGTTGGTGCCGCTGATACCGAACGACGACACCCCGGCCCGCCGGGGCCGCTCCAACACCGGCCACCGCTGCGGCGCGGTCAGCAGCCGCACATCCCCGGCCGACCAGTCGATCTGCGGGGACGGCTCATCAGCGTGCAGAGTGCGCGGCAGCAGGCCATTGCGCATGGCCAGCACCATCTTGATCACCCCAGCCACACCGGCCGCGCCCTGAGTATGACCGATGTTCGACTTGATCGACCCCAACCACAACGGCCGATCCCCGGAACGGCCCTGACCGTACGTGGCCAGCAACGCCTGCGCCTCGATCGGATCACCCAACGCCGTACCCGTACCGTGCGCCTCCACCACGTCCACCTCGGTCACCGACATACCCCCCGCCGCCGCCAAAGCCTGCCGGATGACCCGCTGCTGCGAAGGACCATTCGGCGCCGTCAGACCATTCGACGCAC
>NZ_JAASAD010000007.1 GCF_012726175.1 Micromonospora sp. HNM0581 | reverse complement strand
CCGGCGTGAACGCTCTGCGCGGCCGGCGTGGTTTCTTGCCCATGCCTTCCATGATGAACATCCTCCCGAGGAGCACACAGCCCCTCTGACCTGGGATGTCCGTCAAACCGGGTCAGGCCCACCCGCGTTTAACACCAGTCACCTAGAGACGATCCACCGGGTGCGCGGGCACCTGTACTCGGCACACCAACTCGTCGGCGGGGCCGACCTCATGCTTGATCGCGTCGTGGAGTTGCTTCGCCAGGCAGGCCACCATCAGGTCGCGGATCGCGTCGAGCATGAGTTGCTGGGGCGCAACGTTCTGCCCGGACGCTGGACGTTTCAGATCATGGAAGAGTTCGATGACGGCTACTACGCAGTTTTCCAGGAGATCGAGCGCTACGCCCGGGAGCAACTCGCTGGCGGCCAGCTGCACATCTACGAGGCCGAGACGAAGGAGCGACGCCGTACCCCTGGGATGCCAGGACACGAGCCGGAGCCCGGTAGTACGGGATGATCAATAAGGCGCGCCGTAAACGCAGCGTTTAGTCGCGCCGCGAACGTTGTGCATGCCTCTCCCGTATACGCTCAAGGCACGTGACGCCCTCGTTGTAGCCATTCACGGAACACCACACAACGACATCCTCGACAATGTCGTCATGGCCACGCATCAGAAGGCTGAGGGCAAACGCCATCGCCCAATCACCGTCGCCCCCTTCGATCGCCTTCATCAACTGATGCTTCGCCGCATCCGGCTTGCCCATTGAACTCAAAACCTCGACTGCCGCGATGACAATCTGTTTCGGAGGGGTACGATAGGTTTGCTGAGCGACCCACTCAGTCAACAGGTCGCGTCCCTCCGGATGAACGACCAGCGCGTGCAGCAGAAGGAAGCTTGGCAACTCCATTTGCCCACATAGAACCGAAAGGCGTTGGAAGTATTCGAATATGATGTCAAAACGGCGGTGGGAGAAGAAGGCGTACACGATGCCCATGACTCGCGCGTCATCGCCTAGCTCTAATGCCTCGTCAAGCCACCGCATCGGCTCGCCGGGAGCTCCTTCAGCAATGAGTAATTGAGCATGCAGAAGCAGAGCGAGATGGCCGCCCGCGCTGCGACCCCGCTCGAACCAGACAGAGGCCTCTTCCTTTTCACCCTCCTCTAGATACAGGGCACCGAGATTCGCCATAGCGCGATTGTCGCCCGATTCTGCGCCCGATCGGAGGGCGGCGCGGGCCTTTTCTCGCAGTCCAAGCCTCTGGTAGAGAAGGCCCAGATTGTTCCAAGCACGCGGCTCGCCAGAATCGATTGCCCGCATGTACGACTGTATAGCGTTGTCATGATCTCCAAGTTCAGCCTGTACGGCTGCCAGCCCGAACACCGCACGGGCATATCCCAGCTCTATTGCTTGCCGATACCAACGCTGGGCCTCTTCGTATTCACCCTTCCTACTCATCAGCAAGCCAAGGTTTGACATCGCCATGCTGTTGCCGCCATGGGCCGCCTTTGTGTAAAGGGCGGTAGCTTCCTCCGACTTTCCCTGCTGATTATATATGTACGCTAGATTGACCATCGAGTCAGTGTCACCCGCCTCAACAGCCTTTGCGTACCACTCCGCCGCCTCGGACTCCCGCCCCGAATCTAAGAGTAGCAGTCCAAGGTTGTATGCAGCCCGCACGTCGCCCTTTTCAGCCGCTCTCGAATACCATCTTTCGGCAGCCGCCAAATCGCCGCTCTCAGAAAAGTGATAGCCAAGGTCGGTCGCACTCTCCACATGGCCACACGACCACGCCTTCTTGTGCCAGTGCAGGAATTTGTCCTCCTGCCCCCGCCTGTATGCTAGAAGCGCCAAGTTGTACATGCCGGCGGGCTTGCCGGCACCGGCTGCTCTACCCCAGGCCTTTTCGGCAGCGGCTTCGAATCCCTCATCAAGGGCACACTTTCCGATAGGCAGGCACGCTGTTGGATCAGCCTGTTCAGCAACCACGTCCCAGAAAAGGTCTGGATTCGGATCACCTACCCGGCCCCTCCGAGACGACCATTCGACCAAGATATCTGACACCTCATATCCGTCGATTTGGCCGATCCGGTCGGCGCGAGGCATTAATGCAGCGACTTTACCGGAAACAGGCACGGTTGCCCACTCCACGGCTGCCAAGAACCAGTCCTTCCTTAACCTCGCCCGTTCGTATGGCGAAAGGTAGAGTATTTCCGCCATCCTGCTAAGCAGGGCTTCCGGCAGTGCCGCCGGGTGACCAGCCCGTCGCAGATCAATTGCCGATCTCAACAAAGCGCTACCAGGCTCACTATCCGGATTCGCAATCTTCCGGATCAAGGCAGGCGCAGCGGCGAGAGCACGCGCCAACTCATGATTCACTGAGAGCCGCAGCGCCTCAGCAAGGCGGGGGTCCGTTTCAGCTAGACGGGTAGCACGACGCAATTCCTGCTGACTGTACCAGGGAGGCAAGTCATGAATCTGCGCCAACCTAATAACGTCCTTGACGTGCCCAGCGTATCGCCTTTCGGCACTGGCCAGGGCTAGGCCATCCTGATACATCGCACTGTCTGATGCGGCATCAGTGATAACACTTTCGTGGCTACTGTGATCACTGCCCGGACCCCGGGTAAGCTGGACCAATTTCCCCGGCCAAAGAGTAGCAACGAAAATCACAGCCTTACCGGGATCAAGGATAATTCGACGAATTGCCCGAGCGACCTGAGGCGCTCCTTCGAAGAAGCGATCAGCTTCATCTAGCCATACGATCGTCCGAGACGGCACGGCTTCAGACTCAGTTAGGTGCAGCAAATCCATCCCAGACGGCGGAATCAGCAATTTCCAATCCGGGAAAACCTTCAGTACTGTTTCATAGGCCGTCCGCGTCTTGCCTGCCGCCGCCGGGCCAACGACAGCAACAATTCCACCCGTTGCTTCTAATCCCCTAAGGGAATCTATAATTTCTTGGTCTATGTCCCGCTCGACGTAACTCGGGTGCTCCGCCGAGCCGGCCGAGCGCTCTTTCAGAGAAATTGCCGGATGCACTCCAAGCAGTGCGAGGTTAGTGGTCTCCCTAACCGTTGGTAGCCGCTCATTTGAGCCAACAGCCCAATCCAAGCTTTCTTTAGCTTGCCGCGAACGCTGAAGCTTGCTGGCTGTCTCTCGGTTAACATGCGCGGAGTAAGCGTCAATCCGAGGCTTCAGAACGGAGAGCACTCCGCCAGCCAAGGCACCCAGGAGAGGGACTACCCACTTCGCTCCCGACGAAGGCGCCAGGCTAGGAAGCAGAGGGAGCGTCGCAACGGCACCGGCACCGATGAAAAGCCCAACGCTGGACCCGAGTATGACACGTCTCCGTTGCATGCCAATCATGATTGCGTACACAACAGCCGACGTCACGCCCAGTGCAGCCGCCGTGTCGACGATGCATGTCGCCTTTAGTCCACAGCCGGATCAGCGTGGATCGCCTCGCGGGTGGCCAGCACTGCCCCTTGCAGGGCGGAGGCGCAGCTCTTACACCGGTCCCGCCAGCCTGCAGGGACCGCAAGCATAGGCTACGTCAGCGCAGTGAGCGGCAACCCTTCCGGCAGCAATGAGGCTAGGGCGGCGGTCCTGGCCTCGATGATCCTCATGCGCCCCTGGTACTCGACCGGCTCGCGATGCGCGGCCTGGCCGGTGACCTGGCCGGGCCACTTGCGGTAGAGCAGTCCGTATTCGCGGGTGAAGTAGCCCTCGCTTACCGCGCTTGCGGCAAGCAGGAGGCCGGTGTCCTCGGAGGCGGGCAGTGCCATCCAGCCGCCCAGAGCAAAGACGAGATCCCGGCGTAGGCACAACGTTGCCGGGTGGACAGATGGGCGGTATTCGTTCGACTGCCAGAAGGAGAGGACATCGCCGCGGGATATGACGCCGCCGGCTGGGTCCTTGTCCCATCCGGCAGTCGACCCGTCTGGCAACAGGTCGAGCACCCGCGAGGTAGTCCAGCCGATCTGCGGGTGCGTGTCAAAAGCAGCGATGTCCCGGGCGAGCGCGCCAGCGGTCAACTGGTCGTCAGCATCGAGAACCTTGATGAGATTCCCGGTAACCCGAGACAGCGCCAAGGTACGAGCAACGCCCGGTCCACCGGCACGCCCGGAGCCGACGCTGATCCGGGGATCGTCAGTCAGCGCGTCAACAAGTGCGCCGCTCTGCCCGTCCTCCTGGACGAGCCACTGCCAGTCCCACCCATCAGGCATCTCCTGTTTGACGAGCGACGCGTAGGCGTCCATCAGATACGGGATGCTCGGTGGGTGAACCGGGGTGATGACCGAGACGAGCTGCGTCACGTTTTCCACCGTTGCAGTTTGTGGGAGTAGACCAGTTCCGTCCGGTCCCCCGGCATCACCACGTCGGCCACCTCGACGACACGAGCGGCGGTGTCGATGGAGGTCTTGCGCACGGTCAGCACCGAAACGCCGGGGTCGATGTCGAGCAGTTCGGCCTCATCCGGTGACGGCGGACGCGCCCGAACCTCTTCGTCGATGCGGTCCAGCTCGACGCCGATGGTGTAGAGCTGGTGCTGTGAGCCGCCGGGCCAGGGCTCGTTGCTGGCGTCGAGCAGGTCCGGGTTCGTGGCCACCAGGTCATAGGGAAGGTACGAGTACGACATGGTCAGCGGCGCGTTCTCGTGGCGCGAAGACGTCCAGTAGACCCGGCGCAGCAGCGCCGTACCCGGCTCAACGTGCAGGGCCGCCGCCATGTCCGCGTCGGCTTCCACCCGGGTGTACTCGGCGTGGAACTTGAGATCGTCGACGGTCAGGCCGGTGTCGTGCTCGGTCGCGCCGGTCTTGAGCCGCTCGTCCTGGTCGAGCAGGACCCGGTCCTTCTCCCACTGGTACCGCTCCGCGTTGCGACGTCGTACCCGCTGCCGGGGTGCACGAACGTAGGTGCCGCGCCCCTGCTCCGCACGGACCAGGCCCCATTCGCGGAGCTGGCGGATGGCGTTGCGGACACTGGTCCGTGACAGACCCGACGTGTCGGCCAACTCCGTCTCAGACGGCATCAGCGTGCCGGGAGCGAGTTCCCCGCTCGTGATCTTGACCCGCAACTCCTCAGCGAGTTGCAGGTAACGAGGGCGCCAGTCCCGGCCATGCACACCGGTCACCGTACCCCCTAGACGTTCCAACGACTGCCAGGTGGTCCCACCCGCCGGCCGCTCCGGCACCGCATCCACTGCCACCTGCGGCCGACGCGAACGCTGAGCAGCGACCGGAGTACGGCGGGAGCTGCGGTCAGTGGCGGTCATCGTGTCTCTCCAATGGTTGTCCCTTGGTCATCACCCGCCACCGGGCGTAGGTCAGTTCGTAGATCAGCCGATCGAGCTGCACCCGCGACAGCAGCACGGAGCGCGTCGTCCCGGAGCGAGTCGCGTCGACCTTCACAACCGGGTCACGCCGCCGAAAGCGATCCAGGAGCAGTTGCAGACTCACCCAGCCGCCGCCCTCGCTACCGATCGTGGCCAGCAGCCCCCGGTGCATCGGATCGTTCGGCCCGCAGCCCCGGCACCAGTCAGGACACGAAGCCTCGTCTTTGGTGCCGGGCGTCTGGGCGTCGGTCGGGTCGTCACTGTTGCCCATGCTCGCCCTCGCCTGGGCTGGCGGCTTGCGTCAGGAGCGAGCGGAGCTGCTCGACGAGTTGCCCTGCTTGCGGGAGGGTGAGTTCGGCCCAGCCGGTGCCGGCCCGGCAGGAGGCGTGCACCACGACCGTCGGCGGTTCGTCGTCGGAGCCGATCAGGTACGACACGACCAGCCCGGACGACCGGACCTCACCAACCCGCAGCAACACGCCCCGATGGCGTCGCGCCATATGTGCCAGCACAGGCGGCACCAGGTGCCCGCATCGATCCGGTGCACACCACGCAGGATGGCTCGCCACGGCGGGACGCCTGCTCGTCTGACTCATCGCGGCCACCGCCCACCGTTGCCCCGGAAGATCTGGCCCCGGGTCAGCAGCGGCGCATGACGCAGCGCAGGCAACTCACGAGTCCGCTCCATCGACCAGCGCAGCGGAACGGCGTTGCGCGCAGGCGCGGCATCGCCGGACCGGCGTCCGGCAGCGGGTTCTTCCTGGTCCGGCGGTCGGCGGGAGCGCCAGAACGAGAATCGGGGACGTCGACGATGAGAGCCAGGCATCGCACCTCCAGGTATCGAAGAGCCGGCGGCCGACCAGGGGGAATCAGCCGGCCACCGGCCCGACAGAGGGCACGGCGCACCGTCCGACGCCGGACGGGTCGGGTATCACCGAGCCACCTTGTACGCGCGGCTACCGCAACCGGTCCACCAGGACGCCGCGTTTCACGACCAGGCCGACGCAGCACCACCCCTGATACACGCCGTTATCCCAGCCGCACACTCGGGAACGTACCTACAAGTGGATGAGTTGTCTACACACAAAACGACGCTCTTGGTTGGCGCTTGGTAAGACAAGTGCCAGGTACGGTGACCAGGTGCCCACCCCGCACTACGGACAACCCCGCTACCGTGTCATCGCCGATGAGCTGAGAAGTCGCATCGAAAACGGCGTCATCCCGCCCGGCACCCTCTTGCCGACCGAGAGCGCGCTCACCGTCGAATTTGGGGTGAGCCGAGGCACAATCCGACAAGCCATAGCAGCCTTGAGGGAAGATCACTTAGTCGCTACCGAGCACGGCCGCGGCACCTACGCCAAGCCAAACCAGCGCGAAGGCGAGCTGGGCATGGTTGCAGAGTTTGAAACCCAAAACCGGAAGGTGTCTGCCGACCCGGAACTTGCAGCTCTTTTTGCGGTCGAGACCGGAACTGCGTTGCTCGAACAACAGACCATAGCTCGACAAAATGGACGAGCCTCCATCGTCGTCAGGACCTACCGGCCACTCCAGTCGAGCCTGTAGAACCTCGTTCGGAGTCAGCCAGGCAGTATTAAGAAACCTCAGCAGTTGCAGAGGGCGAGGATGGCCGTGTGCATAGCACGCTCCGCCTTGATCAGGGCGTCCTAACTTGAGCGAGTGTCGTCCGAGCCACGCTGTGCGCTATACCAGTCACTTACAATCCTCAAGGGTTCTGCAAGCAGAGCCCTTGAGGATGGATCGGACACCTGCGCGAGGAACTCCCTAATCACCTTCGCCGCCTCGTCGTTCGCCCTACTCAGGTCATAATCGTTCTGGTTCGGCTGTAGGTTTAAGAGCGCCTGGAAAGAACCGTCGTTCAGATAGTGGAGTCGATCGGGGTTTTCGTTCGCCCACCAGAGCGCCGCGAGCCCTTGCTCGCGGGTTATCCTCTGAAGGTACCTCAGTTGGTCCATTGAAGCTAGGCGCCGGGCAGACTCTCTACGACGCAGGCGAAGAATTCGCTGTCCAAGGAAGCGGCTCCAGGGAGTCACCGAGATTTTGCTTGAGCCAAACCATCTTAACTCGGTCTCACCAACGGAGCGCGCTGATCCCAGCCGTCTGTTCACTGCCGCTTGCGCGGCCACACGAAAGCGCAAGTCCCATTCTTGGGTGACTTCTGCGGCAGCCCTCCAAATTTCCTCTTTCACTGTATTCGCGTCAACCGCTCGCGGCTTTTGGTTATCAACCTTCCACCATGTCGCCACAAGAGAGGAGCGAAAATGGGTCCCAGGAATTGAGCTAGGGAGGTCGGCCCTAAGCTTCACCTTGTAGGCTGTGAAGCCTTCATCAGGCATAGCTCTTAGCAGGCGCTGCAAACGTAGGCCAGACATGTCAGACGCCGCTTTCTCGACCTGAAGGTGCAGCTTCTCGCGCCTTATTCAGTTGTCCCCATATAAGCTCCTGCATCAGATGACTTCGGAGAGGACCGTCGGCATCCTTTCGTTCGCTGTTGGCCCGCCTTAAAACCATCATCGCCAAGCTCTTATTTACCGACTCAGCAAGGAGAGGACCGACAATCTCAGCAATAATACCGGGTTCCACCCTCCCTTCTTCGCAAGTATCAATAAACGCACCTAGGGCCGCAGCTAGCACCTGACGTGACATCGTTGAAGCCGCCGCGACGGTCCATCCATTCTTAAAAAAGGCGATCGACTCGTCGTCCGTTTCTGACGCTAAGGCAGATAGCACAAAGCTCGAAGAGCGGGTGGTTAAGGCAATGAATGCCGGCAGTCCGGTCTTTGGTTGTGAATTCAACCAGGTCCGGACAGTATCTAGCACTGCGCGTCGAGAGATTTCGTCATTACCTAGGGAGACAAGCGCCTTCTCGGCGGCCAGGAATCCCTTATCGTCAGGATCCCGAGACAATGCCCGACAGATTCTGTGCAGGGCAAGGCTAGGTCTTTCTTGCCCGAGTCTTCTCCCGCATGCTTCGACCGCGAGGGCGGCGAAGTCGGGATCCTTATTTGTCACCCAGCCTAATAGCCGCTGGCGGACTTGGGCACCGACTCCTGGATCCACAACGGTAAGATCTAGAATCTCGAGTGCCAACGACCAGCTCTGTGGATAGTCCGTCACGATCTTCCGCACCAGACCCATATAGGCGGTGCTCCCGGCCTGAAGAGCCGCTTTGACAGTAACGTCTGCTATCCGGCGAACACGGGGTTGAGGAACATCTGTCGCAAGAGCGAGTAACCACTCTTGAAGGTAAGGATGAGCCTGCGGCCATTCGTTCCAAACGAAGCGGATGACTGCTTCATCCAGACCTTTACGCTGATGAGATATTGAAAACCGGTTCTTGACTTGCTGAGCCTGTAGGAGTTCTAAATAGCCGGTCCGTCCAGGTCCCGCCAACGGCGCGACTTCAGCCTCTCGGTCTTTAAGTATTTCGAGAAGCTTCTTCCGAGCGTCTATGATTTCGGCTGGCAAGCTGGGATCGAGCACCGCTGCTGCCAGCATCGCTGCTCGCGCGGGAACGTCTTCGTGCTCCTTGAACCATTTGCTGAGATGCTTTCTCCAACTGCCAAACTTGTCGAGAACCTCGGCGGCTGCCTCAGTCAAGTTTTCCCGATGCCCGTTCTTGGCGATCTCCTCGGCCAGTTCAGCGGCTTCAGAAGGACTCTCGATACGGCTTATCAGCTCCTGGATATCTCCTACCGACAGCCACTCTTCGTAGTTGGCAACCTGGAATTTCGACTGCAGGTGCCGCCGCACGATCTCCCTCGCGGGAGGAGGAGAAAAGGAACGCGTAAGAGTGTGCGTTGCAGCTTTGCATTCAGACCAGACGTCTGATGTAGCTAGCACCACTAAATAGACGCCGTCGTACCTGGCGTTATCGGCGTCTCGCGCTAGGTCCTCTCCAAATTCCAGGGTCGGCGGCTCGTCGGTGCTTCCGCTCAGATCCAATAGATAGCAGCTACCCGGCTCTTTTGGCAGATGCCACGCATTGATCTCTTGCCAGCCCATCTTAATATAGTGCAAGCCATTTAAATGTCTTCCATCTTGCCTCAGCCGCTCTTGACAATCACTGAGAAGTCGGACGCCAAGAAGGTGCTTTCCCTTGCCACGAGGAGCTTCAAGGATTATCAGGCCATGACGCCAAAGCAGGCCCTGCAAGTCGTCGTAGCTCGATGGCTTAATGAAAAAGGAGGAGGCGGCCTCCTTGATCGTTACGTCGCTTATTCGCTTCGTTCGCAGCCTACTGTTGACTGTGTATATAGTGTCCCTGGCAGAGAATATATTGGTGCCGCCCTTGCCAGCATCCTGTGCGACAAAGTTTCTGGCAAATCTCCCCAGGAAGGCTTCATCGCCCAAAAATGGACCGTGAACGTCACCGCTATTTTCCACAGACATGCCTCTAGTTGAAACGGGTATCCCGGCCCGAGAATATGTTGAGGCTGCCGTTATCTGCCTTTTGGCTAACTCCGGAGTTACTGATCACATTCGACGCGCTTCCGAGCATGCTCTCAAGATCCTTCACGAGGGAAGCCAGGTCCGCAGCAGCCGTTGGATGGGTTTCTAGAATGTCTTCTAGGCGAACCGCCCAGCTCGCGGCAGTCCGGCCGGCAAGGGCCTCGCGCTCGCCGCCAGAGGCAGCCACCAGTGACTGTCGGTCCCGGTCCAGTCGGGATTCTCTCAACGGTTCCCCGTTCTCCGAGAGGAACCGTCCAAATCTAGCGCGCGCCGAGGCCCAAGCATCCGTCACCATGCTGCCGACGAGAGCTGTGCCTGCGCTGAGGCAAAGATCTACTGCTTCAGGGGGAAGCTCCATCTTTACCTCCGAGAGCCATTCGCCATTCAGCCCAGTCCAGCCGCTACGTGTCCGGTGCGTCTAGGCATCGTAGGCCCGCCCTCGGCCGAGGAGCCCCGCTCTGTCAGCTCTTCGTCACGAGGGACTTTCTTCTTGCCGCAGTGCAATCGGCATGCTAGTAGGGTGTCGCGCACGTGCTAGGCACTCAATTCTGGACGTGCTCTCGACGCTCGGCCAGTAGATGCTCTCGTGATGTTGATCCGTCAGGTGTAATCCGCTAGGTGTGATCCGACAGTTGTGATCCGACAGTGCATTGCCGATTTGCTCTGTTCTGGATCAAGGCACCGCGCTCCGCGCGGTGCGGGGCGGCAAGCCCGGCCGGCGACAAGCCGCCCCGGCCGCCTGCGGCGCCGGGGCGGTGAGCCACCGACAGTCGCCGGGACACCGCCCCACAGTCGGGGATCTCAGCTGAGCGCGAGTTCGTCCGGGAAGCGCTCACGAAGCGCGGCGACCGCATGCCGCAGGTAGTAGTCAAGGCTGTAGCCGTCGACCCTGATCGCCGCACCATCGAGCCGCTGACCCGAGATCACCACCGTCCAGGGCTTTCGCTCCCGCTCCCCGTCAATCTTGACCAGCCCGACCAAGCCCATCTCCCCCAGGTGCTCCAGCAGCTCCGGCACGCACTCATCCCACCTCATCCACGAATGGGATCACCGAGGCCCCTACGGAAGCCAGCGGGTCGGCCTGGTCGTGCATCGGGGCTTCCGGCTGCCGCGCCAGTCCAACCCCGGGACTGGCTTGCCACCGAGTCACCGGGTCGCGGCGCCAGTTCCACGGCCCTCCCCCACAGCCGCCGGCCCCGACTCCGGAACCACGAGCGGCGGGCCGGAGAAGCCCCACGACGGCGCAGTCAGACTGACCCAAGATCGAGCCGACTGAACCGGCACTCAGGGCGTCTCCAGGGCGTCCGGGCGTGCTCAGGGCGTCAAACGTCGGCCAATGTTGACCATAAACGACCATCGACGGCCGGACATAGAACCAGCTCAGAGCCTTGATCAGGGCTCTGAGCTGGTGGGCGACGGACGAGTCGACCTGTACGCCGGATTCTGTGCGCGGCGCGCACCTGGGGTGCGCGTCGGCGGCGGCCATCCATCTCGGCCTGCCGTTGCCGGCAGGCTCCTGCGGCCTACCCGCAGACATCGGGCGGGCCACCCTCAAGCGTCTGCGCGGGCGTCATCCTGCGATGACAGCCCATTCTTGGCCTTGCTCCGGGTGGGGTTTACCGAGCCACCCCGGTCACCCGGGATGCTGGTGGGCTCTTACCCCACCGTTTCACCCTTACCGTCCCCGATGAGGCCGGCGGTCTGTTTTCTGTGGCACTGTCCCGCGGGTCACCCCGGGTTGCCGTTAGCAACCACCCTGCCCTGTGGAGTCCGGACGTTCCTCGGCGGCGGGCCCCAGCCCGCCGACGCGACCGCCCAGTCGACTCGTCCGTCGAGCGTCCATCCTAACGACTGCGGGTCCGTATCCTTACCGCACCCTTGCCGGCCGTCGGCGGGAACCGGGCTCGCTGAGGGTCACGGGCTGCCCTGCCCCGGCCGCCTAGCGGGTTACGCGGGACCGGTAGCGCCATGGGTACAGGCGGTTCGGGGAGCTGGCGGTCGAGCTGCGGGCTCAGGGGCACACACCCGGGCGGGGGTCGACGGGGCCGAGCTGGCCGGTGGGCCCGTCGGCGGGTAGCCGGCGTACCGGACCGCTAACCTGCGGTTCGTGGAACTAGCCGATGCTACCTTGCTGCTCGCCGCCGGTCTCGCCGCCGGCACGGTCAACGCGGTGGCCGGCGGTGGTTCGTTGATCACCTTTCCGGCGTTGCTCGCGATCGGGTTGCCTCCGGTAGCGGCGAACGTCACCAACTCCCTGTCGGTCGCTCCCGGGTATTTCGCTGCCGTGGCGGGCAGCCGGGTGGATCTGCCCCGGTCATGGTTGCTTGCCGCGTTGCTGCCGACCGCCGTGGTCGGCGCGTTGGTCGGTGCGGGGCTGCTGCTGGTCACCCCCGCACGGGCGTTCGAGTTGGTCGTACCCTTCCTGGTGCTGGGAGCGACCGCGTTGTTGGCGTTCCAGGGTCCGCTGCGCCGGCTGGTTGGGCACCCGCGTGAGCTGGCGCCGCACCGCCGGGCCGTGACGGTCCAGGCGGTGGTGGCGGTGGCCGCGGTGTACGGCGGTTACTTCGGTGCCGCTGTCGGGGTGATGCTCGTCGCCGGGCTCGCCCTGGTGCTGGACGCGACGCTGGCCCGGGTGAGTGCGATCAAGAATTTGCTCTCTGCCGTGATCGGCCTGACGACGGTGGTCGTCTTCGCCGTCGCCGGCCCGGTGAGCTGGGTCGGGGTCGCGGTGGTCGCCCCGGCCACGCTTGTCGGCGGATACGTCGGTGCGCGCCTGGTTCGTCGGCTTCCCCCGACGGTGCTGAAGACGACCATTGTCGCCTTCGGTGCCTTCATCGGTAGCTACCTGCTGTGGCGTGCCCTGCGCTGAGATCAGCGCAGGGCACGCACGTGTCAGGAAGGGCCCCTTTCACACCCACCCGTCGGGAAGGTGCCTTTCCTCACACGTCGGCGAGGTGGGCGGTTTCGTTGATGCTGCGGACGGCGACGCCGCCGTCGGGCCAGCGGTCCAGTACCGAGATGCCGGCGGCGTCGAGGTAGAGGCGGTGCAGGAAGGAGTCGGTGGCCGCGAGCGCGTCGCGCAGCATCAGCTTGATCGGCGAGACGTGCGAGACCACCACGACGGTCTGCCCGGGGTACGCGTCGAGTAGCTGTCGCGCCACGCGGGCGCACCGGTCGGCGACCTCGGCGAACGACTCACCGTCCGGCGGGGCGACCCGGGTGGAGGAGAGCCAGGCGTCGAGTTCACCGGCCCAGCCCTCCCGTACCTCGGCGAAGGTGCGCCCCTCCCAGGCGCCGAAGTCGCATTCGATGAGGTCGTCGTCGCGGCGTACCGGCGGGTCTCCGACTGCGGCGGCGATGGCTTCCGCAGTTGCCACGCACCGGGCTAGTGGTGAGCTGACCAGTGCCGCGGTGTCCGGCGCGAGCGTGGCCACCCGCGTGGCCGTGGCCCGAATCTGGGCCTGGCCTCTGCTGCTGAGGGGGATGTCACCACGCCCGGAATAGCGGCCCTGTTCGGTGTACTCGGTTTCGCCGTGCCGCACCAGGATGAGCCGGGTGGCGGTGAAGCTGGGCCGGGGCTCCCAGGACACCGGCGCGTTCGTCAGGTCGGCACCTGGTGCGTCGGCCCGGGCGGTGACCTCGGTGGCGCTGCCACCGGCCGGCTGCGGGCCGCTGAGGCGGCGCGGCGGCTCGACAGTCCGGGGCGGTTCGACGGTCGGTGTGGTGACGCCGGACACGGCGGCAGCGTCCATGGCGGCGTTGGCGAGGGCGTCGGCGTGGGTGTTGCGGTTACGGGGTATCCACTGGAACCGTACGGCGGTGAACCGGCTGGTCAGTTGGGCGGCTTCGGCGGCCAAGGGGCGCAACCCGGGGTGCTTGATCTGCCAGCGTCCGCACATCTGCTCGACGACCAGCTTGGAGTCCATTCGGACCTCGACCTCGTCGGCGCCCAGTTCGGCGGCGGCGGTCAGGCCGGCGATCAGGCCCCGGTATTCGGCGACGTTGTTGGTGGCGGTGCCGATCGCCTCGCTCCGCTCGGCCAGCACCGCACCGGTGGCGGCGTCGCGGAGCACCGCGCCGTAGCCGGCGGGTCCCGGGTTGCCCCGGGAGCCGCCGTCGGCCTCGATGAGGACCGTACGCGTCGTCATCGGCTACAGCCCGGACTCGTTGGTGCGGACCATGATCCGACGGCAGTCCTCGCAGCGGACCACGTCGTCGGGGTCGGTTCTGCGGATCCTGGCCAGGTCGGCACCGGAGAGTTCCAGCCGGCATCCGCCGCAGCGGCCAGCGGTCAGCAGCGCCGCGCCGAGTCCGGTGTCGGTGCGGATCCGGTCGTAGAGCTGAACCAGGTCGGTGGGCAGGTCGTTGGCGAGGGGCTGCCGTGCGGAGCGCTTGAACTCCTCCTCGCGACCGATTTCGGCGAGGCTGTCGTCGCGCCGCTGCTCGGTTTCGGCCCGCCGTTCCCGCACCTCGGTCAGCCGCTGTTCGACCCCGTCCAGCACCGACTGGGCGGTTTCCCGCTGTTCCATCAGCTCCAGCTCGGCATCCTCCAGGTCACTTTGCCGGCGGTTGAGGGAGGCCAGTTCGTGCTGGAGCGCCTCCAACTCGCGGGCCGGAGCGTTGCCGGCGGCCAGCCGGTCCTCGTCCTTGGTCTTGCGTGCCCGGACCTGGTCCACGTCCTTCTCCAGCCGGGCGATGTCCCGGTCCAGGTCGTCGACTGCCACCTGGGCGCGGACCCGCTCGTCCTCCAGGGCGGACAGCTCCCGGGCGAGTGCCTCCAGTTCGGCTCGCTCGGGCAACGACCGACGCCGGTGGCCGAGTTGGGCGAGGGCGGTGTCGATCGCTTGAAGATCGAGCAGGCGGCGCTGGACCTGGGGGTCAGCCTTCACGGTCGGGCTCCTTGTCGTCCGGCGCGGGTTCGTCCGGGTGCGGTGAGGCGGCGTGCACGGTCCACGGGTCGGTGTCCAGGTCGGACACCAGGGTCTCGACGCCGGGCGCGGCCCGCAGCAGCGCCGCGAGGGCGTCCAACCAGGGCCGTTCGGTGGCCCAGTGGGTGGCGTCGAGCAACGCCGGCCCTCCGGCGGCCAGGTGCTCTCCGGCCGGGTGGTGGCGCAGGTCCGAGGTGAGGTAGGCGTCCACCCCGGCGGCGGTGGCGTCGGCCAGGAAGCTGTCTCCGGCGCCACCGCAGACCGCAAGGGTACGCACGGTACGGTCCGGGTCGCCTGCGGCGCGTACTCCGGCGGCGGTGCCCGGTAGCGCGGCGGCGGCTCGGCGGGTCAGTTCGGCGAGGGTCAGTGGCTGTGGCAGGCGGCCGATGCGGCCGGTACCGCGGCCCTCACCTTCGGCGGGGGTGCCGGGGCGGGCCGGTTGCAGTGGGCGCAGGTCGAGCAGGCCGAGCCGGGCGGCGAGGGCGTCGGAGACGCCCGGTGCGGCGACGTCGGCGTTGGTGTGTGCGACGTACAGCGCGACATCGGCTTTGATCAACTGGTGGACGATGCGGCCCTTGTAGGTGGTGGGCGCCACCGAGGAGACCCCGCGCAGCAGCAGCGGATGATGGGCGATGATCATGTCGACGCCCTCGGCGAGTGCTTCCGCGACCGTCTCGGGCACGACGTCAACGACGCAGAGGATCCGGCGTACGGGGGCGGACGGCTCGCCGAGCACCAGACCGACCCGATCCCATTCCTCCGCCCAGGTCGGCGGGTAGTGCCGCGCCACCTCGGCCACCACGTCGGCGACTGTCGGCACGGCTGCGGTTGTGCTCACGGCCGGTGAGCTTACCGGCGTCGGCACGTCCGACGGACGTCACCCGGCCATACCGGGCGGGCAGGTGGCCCGGTCCGGAGGGTGCGGGACGGGCACGGCGGCGGTAGCCGTCCGCAGGCGTGACGGCACTGCCCGCCCCGGGTGGCGGTGCACGATTGCCGGGCTTCGTGGCCCGGCCACGGCGTACGCCGTGGCCGGGCTGAGGGGTCGCCGACGTTCGGTGTCGAACTGCCGCCCGGCCGCTGCCGGAGGCGTCACCTGTGGGTGCCGCTCACCCGGTCCGGCAGAGGCGGTCACGCACAGCGGTCAGCGGCAGCGCCCACGGGAAGGCGTGCTGGTGTCGCTCACCGGTCCCCGGCGGATGCAGGGGGTGGACGTCTTCGCCGAAGAGGACGCCCACTCCCCACTCGGTGAGCCGGGCGAGGCCCGCCCGGAAGGCGGGGTGGGCGGCCATCGCCGCATTCGTGTAAGGCACGACAACCAGCGGTATACCCCGGCCCTGCGCCTCCACCAGCAGCCCCAGGGCAAGGGTGTCGGTGATGCCGGCAGCCCACTTGTTGACGGTGTTGACCGTCGCCGGGCAGACGATCATGGCATCGGCGGTGGGCAGCACGTCGGGGTCGCCCGGGTTCTTGTAGTGCGTCCGTACCGGGTGACCGGTCGAGCGGGCCAGAGCGGTGCGGTCGACGAACTTGGCGCCGTCCGGCGTGCTGATCACGCAGACGTCCCAGCCGTCCTGTTGGGCCAGGTCGACGAGCTGGCCCACGTCTCGGGCCAGTGGCGAACCACAGGCGATGATGTAGAGCACCTGGCGGTGCCCGTCATGGCGGTGCGAACCGGTCATGCCGGCTCCGTGGTCATACTCCTACTCCCATGTGCTCAGCCAACTCCGCGATCGGAGAAGGCGGCGCACCACGTGTGCGACGTAGGACGTCGGACATCACCTCGTGTGCTATCGGGCGGCAGCGAATCTCGGAAGGTGCCAGGCGGTCACCGCGCAGCAGCATCTCCCCGGCGTTCGCCACGTCGCCGATCAGGGCGTAGCCCCGGGCCAGGTCCAGCAGGTGGTGTGCCCGCCGTTCGGGCAGCATCGCGTCGAACGGCGCGACCTGGATCCTCTGGTGGTGCACCTCGACGGCCCGCCCGCCGTCGCCCATCTCGACGGCGGCCGCCGCCCGGTGCAACTCCACGTTCGTCGGCCCGAACGAGGTCCAGTAGTGGTTCTGGTCGCCGCCAAGTTCGACAGCCGCCGCGTGTGCTCCGTCGAGCAGATCCTCCACCGTGGCCGTGTCGCCGATACGGGAGGCGGCCATGGCGCCCTGCAACAGCAGCATCCCGTAGACGGAGAGGCGTTCGGGACGGCTGTCGTTGCCGCCGCCCGGGGCGAGTTGGTTGGCGATCCGTACGTTCAGCTCCAGCGCCGGCCGGGACCGGCCCATCGCCACCAACGCGTTGCACACCCGGGTGGTGGCCACCCCGGCGAGCAGCTGATCGTCGGCGCGTTGAGCGACGGCTATGGAGCGGTCGGCGGCGAGCCAGGCGAGTTCACACTCGCCCAGCTTGCGCAGCAGCGACGAGGTGATCTGATAGACCTGCCCGAGCAGGTGGGCGGCACGTTGGGCCTGGTCGCCGCCGTACGCGGCGTCGGCTGCCTGGGCGTCGCGGAGAAGTTTCGGCAGGGCCCGGGTGAGCATCCCGTAGCGGCCGTACTGGTAGGTCAGCCAGGCGTGGGTGACCGCCTTGCTCATGTCGGCCAGCGGCGGTGGGCTCGGCACCGCGTCGAAGTACGCACTTATCGAGTCGTAGCGCTCCAGGGCGGACCGGATCTCGTCGAGCTCGATCTGGTCGATGCAGTTGAGCGCGTCGGTGCGCCGCTCCGGGTCCTTGCCGAGCAGTAGTTGGACGTCCATCTGGAGGATGTCGGCGATCTCGTAGAGCACGGAGAACTTGTCCAGCCGTCGTACGCCCCGCTCGATCTTGTCGACCCAACTCTTCGACTTGCCCAACCGGTCGGCGAAGACCTGCTGCGACATCTTCCGCCGGCCGCGCCAGTAGGCCACCCGCCGGCCGATGGGTAATTCGTCCATCCCCGATCCTCCCCTTGCAGGAGCCCTGGCCGGGAAGCCAGGGGCCGTTTCGTGGGCGGCGCGATCCGTCTGTATCTCAGATTTCGCTGGTCGCACAGGAGGTGCGTCATACATCCGGCCGAACCTCGTACTTTTCGTGCAAGTTGCATCGGCCACCTTGTCAACAAACGATGGCAGGCCATGGCAGTGACGGGTCTCGACGTACGAGCTGACGCCGGTCGGGCGCGGCGAGGGGAGATGGCAGCAATGTGGGCACATGTCGGACCACACGTGGCGCGGCTGTCGCCGTTGGAACGGGTACGACTGCGCCGGGTCGCGGTGCGCTACGCCCTGCACGGCTGGGCGGTGACCCCGGGCGCCTGCCTGGCGCGCAGCCGTTTCGTCTGCGGCCGGGCCGGCTGCCCGACGATCGGTTGTCATCCGGCCCTGGAGGACTGGGAACACGCGGCCAGCACCGATCCGGCGCGGGTGGCCACCTGGTGGCGGTCCCGGCCGCACGGGGTGCTGCTGCCCACCGGCCGCTGCTTCGACGTGCTGGAGATCCCGGCCCACCTCGGTCGACTGGTCCTGGCGGCGGTACAGGTCCACCCGGTCGGTCCGGGGGTACGCGGCCCGGTGCTGGTCAGCCCGACCGGGCAGTGGATGTTCCTGGTCCGCCCAGGCGACCCACTGCGCCCCGAGCTGGAGCACTGCTTCGACGTGGTTCTGCACGGTCGCGGGTCGTGGATCCCGGCGCCACCCACCCGGCTGCCCGAGGGGCCGGTCCGCTGGGCGGTCGCCCCGGAGCAGGCCCGGTGGCAACTCCCGGACGCCTACCTGGTGCAGAACGTACTCGTCGAGGCGCTGCGGGCGACCGGCGTGACACTGACCCCAGCGCTGGTCCCCGGCCACCTGCCGATGCCACGTCGAGGCCGCTGACCCGGCTTCGACCGGCCCATGCGACGCGCCGGACAGCGAGACCTCGGAGGACCGGCGCTCGTTGAACCCGGCGACGGCGCGCCCGCGCCGGGAGCGGGGATGCCATGTCCACCGACGACACCAGACACCACCCCGGCGGAGCAGAGCCGCCCCGACGACACCGGCCCGGCCGCCGCTGGGCGGCCACCCGTCCCCCGCACGCCCGGCCGGGTCGGTCACGGCCGACCGGGTCCCGCCCGGCCATCACCCACCGCCCGACCCGCTGGCCCTGACCCGGAATCAGTCGGCGCTCAGCGGCAGATCGGCGGAGTGCAGACACCGCCCGTCGTCGGTGACCACCGCATGCCGGTACCCGGGCAGCCGATCCAGCCAACCGATCCCGGCCACCCCCATCGCCACGGCCGCTGTGGCGTACGCGTCGGCCAGGCCGAGGTCCTGCCCGACGACCGTCACCGACCGCAGGCCCCGCGCCGGTACGCCACGACGCGGGTCCCGCACATGCGGGCCACGTTCGTAGACACCCGACGTGGCGACCGCCAGGTCCGTCCCGACGAGCACCAGACAGACCGCCGACGGGTCCCAGGGGTGTTGCACGCCGATCCGCCAAGGCAGCCCACCCGACGCATGACCCCGCACCCGGACGTCGCCGCCAGCGTTGAGACAGTGGTTGTCGACACCCGCCTCGCGCAACCGGTCCGAGGCAACCTGAACCGCCCAGCCCTTGACGTACCCGGACGGGTCCAACCCTCCGGTGGCGTACGCGTCGAAGAAGCCGTCGGTGGCACCCCACAGGTCGGCGCAGCGTTCCAGCACCCGGCGCAGGTCGGCCGACGCCTCGGAGTGCAACAACTCGCCCCGGTCGAAGCGGCACACCTCGCTGTCCGGGCGGTACGTGCTGAACCTCGCGTCCACCTCCCGCAGCCAGGCGAACACGTCGTCGGCGAGGACGGTCAGTTCGGTGGTGGACCGGTCGTCGGCGATGTCGAGGCTGACCGGTGTGCCCATGACATGTTCGACGCGGCGCAGTCCGGGCCGCATCGAGGTCGCCGCGCTCAACGTGCCTGGTCAATCGCGGCCTGCAACGACTCCCGGTAGGACTCACTTGTCGCCGTCGCACCGGACACGGTGTCCAGGTCGGCGCTCTGCCGCTGGACCACCAGTCCCGCCGTACCGCTGTACCGGTCGTCCACCCGGCTGCTGCGTTGCTCGGACTGGGCGGTCCGCTCCGGCAGCTCCAACGCCTCCGCGGCCACGATCCGGCTGCCCGTCAGCGAGATCGCCACCTGCACGTTTCCGAACTCGTTGCTGACCACCGGTCCGAAGACCCTCCGGACCGTGGAGCGTGGCGCGGCGGTGCTCGGCTGTGCCACCGACGGCTTCTTCGTGGCACCGCCCGACGACTCGGCACCGCCGGCAGCTGGGCTCGCCGTGCTCTGTCCCGGTGCGGGCGACCTGCTGACCGACGGTCGTGGAACCGCCGTTGCGGTCGCCTCGGCTGGTTCGGCTGTCGACTCGGCTGCCGTGGTCGACTCCTCGGTACCAGGTGTCGCCGACGCGGGTAGCTCCTGGGCCACCCGACTGGTGTCCGGTCCCGCCTTGAGCACCACCAGAGCGGTGGTGCTGGCCGCCAGGCCGGTGATTGCGAACAGCGCACGACGCATGCGGCGATGCCCCTCTCAGAGTTCGAAGGTGGCGAGGTGGATCTGCCGGCGTGGCACGCCGGCCCGGCGGAGCAGCTGCCGGCTCTGCTCGATCAGCCCCGGCGGGCCGCAGAGATAGACGTCGCGACGGGCCACATCCGGCACCAGCCGGCGAAGTCCGTCCGCGGACATCACCTGCCGGGGGCCGGGATCGTCACGGGAACCGACCACATACCAGACCTGGACGCCGCGCGCCTGGGCCAGCCAGTCGAGTTCCCGGTGCAGCAGCACGTCGGACGGAGTACGCACCCGGTAGATCAGCGCCGTTCCCGGCGGCAACTCCTCGAGCATCGCGCGCAGCGGGGTGATGCCGCTGCCGCCGGCGATCAGCAGAGCCCGCTCGCGGGTGCGGTGCGCCGCGGTGAAAGTGCCGGACGGTCCGACCGCCCAGACCCGAACACCCGGGTCCAGGTCACGCAGGTCACGCGTGTGCGAGCCGACCACTTTGACAGTCATCCGCAGCCACCGGCCGTTGGCCGCGGCGGACACCGAGAAGGGATGGGACTGCCACCAGCAGCCCCGGGTCAGGAACCGCCAGCGGAAGAACTGGCCACCGAGCATCGTCAGCCGGTCGAGTCGCGCACCGGTCAGATAGATCGACACGGTGTCCGGATTCTCCGCGACGACATCGGCCACCCGCAGCCGGTGCCGCAGGTTGAACGCCAGCGGGGCGATCACCCGGCCGTACAGCAGTGCGGCGACCACCAGCGCGTAGAAGGCGATCCACCCGGTGCGCACCGGGCCGGGACGGAACAGCTGGGTGCCGTTGCTGAACTGGTGGGCGAAGCCGAGCAGCAGCACCGCGTACGCGGCCAGGTGGGTGGCGTGCCACAGCTCGTAGGGCAACGCCCGGCGTACCGCCCGGACGCTGGTCAGCCCGACCAGCACCAGCAGGCCGGCAGCGGCGAACGCCGAAGCCATGTCCTGGTAGTCGCGCAGCATCACACCGGCCTGACCCAACGGCGAACGGCCCTCCAGCCCGGCGTAACCGACCAGGATCAGGGACATGTGTGCGAGCACCGCGACCAGCAGGGTGGCTCCGACGTCCCGGTGCCAGCGGGCGATCCGCTCGCCACCGGCCACCCGTTCCAGCACCGGCAGCCGGCTCATCATCAGCACCTGTACCAGCAGCAGGTAGCCGGCGAGCAGGCCGCTGATCTGACCGGCGGCGGTCAGCTTCGCGGTGCCGCCGGCAAGCGAGCCGGCCTGCGTGTCCGTCCACCAGGGCAGCACCGAGGCGACCAGACCGAGCAGGAACAGTCCGACGAGCAGGCGGCGGCCCCCGCAGCCACGTCGTGGTACGACCGGCAGCAGGTCACCGGTGGGGCGACCGCCGGACCGGGAGTGCGCTCCGGTCCGGCGGTCGGAGTAGGTGCCGGGGTGGGTCACGCGTACAGCTTCATCGGGGCGTACTTCATCCGCGGGAAGACCTTGTCGACCTCCGCGTCGGTCAACCCGAACCGGCCCTGGGCCACCGACCCGTAAACGTTGAACATGTTGTTGTACTCGGGCACGTCCCCGGAGTCGAGGGCGTCCAGTCCGTTCCAGGTGCCCAGCAGCGAGCCGGCGAGTTTGCGGCCGGAAAGGATGGTCACCACACCGCCGTGTCCGTGGTCGGTGCCGCCCCGGTTGGAGGCGACCCGGCGGCCGAACTCGCTGGACACCATCACGGTCACGTCGGCTGCCTGGTCGCCGAGGTCGGTGAAGAACGCCGCCAGCGCGGCAGCCAGTTCGTTGAGCCGCTGGTACAGCCGGCCACCGTTCGTGGTGCCCTGGTTCTCGTGGGTGTCGTAGCCACCCATTCCCACCGTGGCCACCCGCACGTTGGCACCGCCCTTGATCAGCTGGGCGAGTGCCTGGAAGGCGGAGCCGACCCCTCGGTACTCGACGCCCTCGGCCGGCCGGTACGGCTCGGCGGCGAGCTCACGGGCGGTCGCCAGGGCACCGAGACCGGCCTGGACAGCGTCCTCCACCGGGTGGTTGATACCGGTGAACAGGCCCTTGATCGCCTTCTCGGTGGCTTCCCGGTACCGCTCGTTGCCGGCGAGGCGCAACGAGCCGACGTTGTTCAACGAGAGGGCGCCGTTGGTGCCGACCAGGGAGCGGGGCAGGGTGCTGCCGATACCGACGCTACGGAAGGCGGTACCCGCGCCGAGCGCGTCGACGAGACTGTCCAGCCAGCCCCGCCCGCCGGTCTCACCGGGCAGGCCACCGAGATTGCAGGCATCGGCGGCCTGGAAGTGACTGCGGGACAGTCGCTCGTCGGAGACACCGGGGATGAAGCCGAGCTGTCCGCGCCGCAGCCACGGTTCCAGCGGCGCGAAAGCGCTGGTGAGTTTGAACCCTCGCCCGAGGGCCAGCGAGTCGTTCGGTAGCAGCAGCTCCGGGCGGGCCCGGTTGAGCACCGCGTCGTTGTCCGGTGCGACAAGGCTCAGACCGTCCAGCCCGCCGTAGAGGAAGACATGGATGAGCGTGCCGGTCTTGGTCGCCGCGAACGACGCCGAGGTGGTGACGAACTGGGCGGTGGCCAGGGCCGTGGCGGTGGCTGCGGCACCGGCGACGAAGGTACGCCGGGTCACCCCACGGCCGTCCTGCTGGGCTTCCTCCAGCTCCTCCAGCCGCCGGTAGCGGTCGGCCTCTGCGGCGTTCTCGGCAGCCACCACGTCGGCTTCCGCCCGCAGCAGTGCCTCGGCCGGGTTGTCGGCCAGCCGTCGTACGTCAGGGCAGTCGGGGTGCAGGTCATACGGGTACACAATGTTCTCCATCGGGTGCCTCACCGGAGGTGGTGCTGGGGGGATGCGAGGATCGCCCGCGCGACGGCGGTGATGGCCCCGTTGAACGTCGCGTCGACCTTCGTGCCGGCGGAGACCCCGGCGACGCCGAGGATCAGTGCCCGTTCCCGGTCGGTGAGCGGCTGGTGGACCAGCCGTCGGGCCAACGCGTCGGCGTACGCTCCGGCGGTCGTCGGTGGCTTGGCGACCAGCTTCTCCGCGCGGGTGAAGGTGAACGTGGTGCGGTTGGCGGCGAGCAGGTCGTGGGCTTCGTTCCAGCCGTTGACCATGGTGCCGGCGGAGGTCCACGCGAGGTAGACGTCCGGGTAGCCGTCGGGCGTCGGCTGGCCCATCGGGTGATGACCCAGCTGGCGCAGCTTGTCGTGGATCTGCCGCAGCCCCCGGGCGTACGGGGTCCGCTGGTTGCCGCCGTTGTTGTGGTTGGGGGCGGCCTCCGGTGACACACCGAGCGTGCGGTAGGTGGCCACCAGGTACTCCAGTGGACGGCGGACCTTCTGCCCCACCGCTGCCCAGAACTCCGACGAGCTGAACAGCGTGAGCAGCACCGGCTTGATCCGGCCCTTGTTGGCGGTGTACGACTTGGCCAACCGATCCACGAGGGACTTCGGCGGGGTGTCCGAGACGAACCTGACGGCGAGGTTCTGCGCCACGTACGTCGCCGTCGACGGGTGCAGCGCCAGGTACGTGAGGTACGCGTCGATCGCCGCCTCGGCCTTCTGCGGGTCGGCGGAGTCGTTGGCGTGGGTGAACCCGAGAATCTTCACCTTGCCGACGTAGTGCCGCTCCGGGCGGAACACGTAGTTGCCGTCCTTGACGCCCCGGCCGGTCTGCAGCAGGGCCGCCTGCCGGACGTCGGCCTCGGTGTAGCCACCGTCGACACCAACCGAGTACAGCTCCAGGTTCTCCCGGGCCAGGTTCTCGTTGACCGCGTCGGCGCGGGAGTCGACCTGGTTGAGGTAGAGCAGCAGCGCCGGATGCCGGTTGGCGGCCAGGAACATCTCCGGGTAGCTGCCGAGCGCGTGCTTACGGACGACGTCCTGGTCGAACGAGGGACGGTGGGACTCCCCGCCGTCGACGTCGGCGGCCACGTGCAGGAAGTCGTTCCAGAAGTCGACCATCACCTCGAACAGCTGGCGGTCGGACCAGATCTGCCGGGCGATGGTGGCGTCCACCAACTCCTGCACCGGCCGGGCGCCACGTTCCCTGAGCTGGTCACGCTGGTCGCGCAACTGCTGCGGCGACAGCTTGAGGGTGGGCAGTTCGGCGAGTTTCAACTCCGCCTTCGTCGGGGCGATCTTCTCCGGCTCCAGCTGCCAGCGCAGCCACCCGTCGATTCCCCGTTCCTTGATCTGCGTCAGCACCTCGGCGGTGGGGCCGAAGGTCAGCCTGCGGGCCAGGTGCAGCTCCGCATCCTTGGCGAGCACCGTCTTCACGGTGACTTTGGTGTCGGCCGCCGCCGCGGCGGGACCGGAGAAGGTACGCCCGCTCTTCGGGGCGTTCTTCTTCAGCGCCTCACCGGCCCGCGAGCCCATGTAGCTGGCGTTCTGTTCGGTGTACGTGCGTACCGTGCTCGCCTGCTGCCCGCTCGGGCGGGTGGGGGAGCCATCGGTCGGCTTGGCGATGGTAGCGTCCCCGGCGACCGCTACCTCGTCGCCGAAGAAGGCGCGTACCCGGGGATTCATCGCGAGCATCGCACCACCGGCGACGACGGCGGCGCTACCACCGAGGGTGGCCAGCGCCCGCCGTCGGCCGGATCGACGGTCGGGTTCGTCGTCCAAACCGGGCAGTCCACCGCCGACGCGGGGCGGGGCCAGCGGCGCACCGTATCCGTCCGGACCGATCCACTGCGATCCTGAGTTCGGGGCCGGCCGCTGGCTTTCGAAGACGTGCGGTTCTGGCTGGTGGGGGTCGGATCGGTGGTTCGGGTGGAACTGCTGTGGGTGAGGTCCCGGGTGGTGCCGGTCCCAACCGTGATCGTCCTGGCGTCGGCGTGGTGGCACCTGATGGTCGGCCATATACCGTTCCTGTTTTCCTAACGTCGACGCACGACCGTGCCCCGGCCTGAGGTGCGGCGACTTGTGTCCGAGGGGGTTGCCAGGGGAACGTAGTCACCGGTTTCTGACCTCACAAGGCGGCCGTTCACGTCGTCGCCGGGCACTTAAGGCAGGTCTCAACAGCGACGACCTGCTGTCGGCTACCGGTCAATCGGGTACACACCCCCTGAGCAGGGCGATTGCCCAACGACATCGCCCACCGTCGACATTCCCACGCATGCGGATGCCATCGACCCGGTGCGGAACCTGAAGAAAACTTAAGACACGGCTAAGGCGGAATTGCGGCAGCCCAGCACGGCTGAAAGTAGCAGCGGGAAGAGCGCGTGAGTCTGCTCCGCAGCGGGTACTCCGCCGCACCGTTGCTGAACGCGTGAGGGGAAGGCACATGCTCAGCAAAGAGGACCAACGCAGATTCGAACAGATCACCCGCCACCTGCGGGAAAGCGATCCGGCGTTCTTCGCCCGGCTCGACCATCGGGCCCGGGGGCGTCACGGCCGCTGGCTGCTGTTGTTGACAGTCGTCCTGTGGGCGGCGTTGCCGGCGACCACCGTGCTCGCCGGTCGACTGGCCGGGGGGATCTTCGCGGTGGTGCTGTTGACGAACGCGGCACTCATGTGGCGTTTCCGGCAACGCTGGTTGTGACCCTACCCGCCGAGCTGACGGTAGGCGTGACGCAGGCGTTCGACGAGGCCGGGACCGCCGATGGCCGCAGCAGGCGCACCCAGCTGCCGTAACAGCAGGTCCGGCCGGGCGGTCAAACTCGGTGGACGGTCGGGCAATGGCACCGGCGGCAACCAGAAGCGGTCGATCACCTCGACCAACGGTGTGCCGGGCAGGTCGGCCAGAGCCCGGGCGGCACCCGCGGCGGTCTCCGCCCAACGTTGACCGGACGAAGCGGTTCCGGCTGCACCGACACTCGACGCTGTCGAGGGGCCACCGCCACCGGCCGGATCTGCCGGCGCCGACGGATCCCGGCCCACCGCGGCGGCGGCCCGCTGAGGCAGCGAGACCTCGACGTCCGGTACGGCGCGTAGGTGTCGCAGACGGGCGAGCAGGTCCGACCGGTTGCGTCCGCGCCAGTGCAGCAGGGTGAACGGGTCCGCGTCGAACGCCTCGGCGAGCAAGTAGAAGGTGGCGGCGAGGTGTTTACAGGGCACCGCGGCGTCGGGGCACGAACACCGCTGCTCCAGCTCGCCGACCGTCGCCGGGAACAGCGGCGCCCCGGCCGCGGCGAACAGTTCCTCCAACTCGGCCGGCAGGTCACCGGCGAGTAGCCGGGCACTGAAGAACGCCTGCGCAGCGAGTTCCCCCTCGATCCGGGCCCACAGCCCAGCCGGGAAGGGCGGCAGTGAGACGCTCACCTGGTAGGGCCGGGCCCGCGAGCCCTGCACCACGGCGGACACCACGCCCGGCGCGACGTCGAGACGGAGCACCTGCCCGGCGCGGGCGTACGACCGGCCCCGGGTCAGCCGGGTGCCGAGCGCAAACGACTCCAGCACTTCCAGGAACCGGCGGGACCACCAGGAGACCCCGATGGCGCCCCGGACGCTGCGGGCCCGCAGCCCCCCGCCGACCCGGCGCGGTGGGCCGTAGTCGGCGAACCTGCCACCAGCGTCGGCGCTCACTCGGCCACCGCCCCCGCCTCCAGGGCGAACAACTCCCGCAGCTGTCCGGTGGACAGTTCGGTGACCCACTGCTCGCCGGTGTTGACCACCGAGGCGGCCAGGCCACGCTTGTCCGCGATCAGCGCGGCGACCTTCTCCTCCACCGTGCCGGCGCAGACGAACTTGCGGACCTGCACCCGGCGCCGCTGGCCGATCCGGAACGCCCGGTCGGTGGCCTGGTCCTCCACCGCCGGATTCCACCACCGGTCCACGTGCACCACATGGTTGGCGGCGGTCAGGGTCAGCCCGGTTCCACCCGCCTTGAGCGAGAGGACGAACAGCGCGGGCCCGCCGTCGGACTGGAAACGGGCCACCATCGTGTCCCGGTCGGCCTTACTCACCCCGCCGTGCAGGAACAGCACCTCCCGACCGATCCGGGCCGACAGGTGCCCACGCAGCATCCCACCGAACTCCGCGTACTGGGTGAACAGCAGTGCCTTCTCCCCCGCCGCGAGGACCTCGTCGAGGATTTCCTCCAGTCGGGCCAGCTTGCCTGAACGCCCGTCCAGCGGCGAGCCGTCACGCAGCAGGTGCGCGGGATGGTTGCAGACCTGCTTCAGGCGGGTCATGGTGGCCAGCACGAGCCCTCGCCGCTCGATGCCGTCGCTGGCCTCGATGCGGGCCAACATGTCGTCGACGACCACCTGGTACAGCGCCGCCTGCTCAGCGGTGAGGTTGCAGAAGACCTCCATTTCCAGCTTCTCCGGCAGGTCCGAAATGATCGACGAGTCGGTCTTGAGGCGACGCAGCACGAACGGGCCGGTGATCCGCCGTAGCCGCTCGGCGGTCTCAGCGTCCCCGTGCCGCTCGATCGGCTCGGCGAACCGCTTGCGGAACGTGGCTGCCGGGCCGAGCAGACCCGGATTGGCGAACTGCATGATGGACCAGAGGTCCGCCAGCCGGTTCTCCACGGGTGTCCCGGTGACCGCGATGCGGTTCCGCGCGGGCAGTGCCCGTACCGCTTCGGCCTGCCGGGTCGCGGCGTTCTTGATGGCCTGCGCCTCGTCGACCACCACCCGGTGCCAGTCCACGCCGGCCAGTTCCGCCGCGTCCCGGGCGGCCACCGAGTACGTGGTGACGACCAGGTTCGCGGCGTGCACGGCGGCGGTCAGCTCCGCGCCCCGCGCCCGCTGGGCGCCGTGGTGCACGTGGACGCGCAGGTCCGGGGTGAATCGGGCGGCCTCCCGCTGCCAGTTGCCGACGAGTGACATCGGACAGACCAGCAGGGTCGGGCCGGACTGCGGCGGGTCGGCGGCCAGCAGCGCCAGCAGCTGCACCGTCTTACCCAGCCCCATGTCGTCAGCGAGCACCGCGCCGAGCCCCAACGCTTGGAGGAACGCCAGCCAGGCCAGCCCCCGCCGCTGGTACGGCCGCAACATGCCGCGAAACGACGGCGGTTCGTCCAGCGGCGCGAGCCGACGGTCCACAGCCCCGGCGAGCAAATCACCGAGCGCGCCGTCGGCGCTCACCTCCAACACCGGCAACGCGTCCGGTTGCTCAGCGTCGGACAGACCGAGCCGCAACAGGTCGGCCACGGTCAGCTCGCCGGAGGACTCCAGCAACCGCAGGCCGGCCGCGAGTCGTTTCGGGTCCAGTTCGACCCAGCGCCCCCGCAGCCGTACCAACGGGGTCTTCAGCTCCGCCAGGCGCGTCAACTCGTCGGCGGTCAACGACTCGTCACCGAGGGCCAGCTCCCAGCGGTAGTCGACCAGAGCGTCCAGGCCCACCCGGTCCGCCGGGCCGCTGACCGCCCCGGGTGCGCTGCGGGAGCGGGCCCGTAGTCGGGCACCGAGCCGCGACGCGGGCCGCCGCCACCACGACGGCAGCAGCACCATGAAGCCCGCCGCGTGCAGCGTCGGGGCGCCCTCGCGCAGGAACCGGTGCGCGCCCTCGGTGTCCAACTCCAGCACCTCCGGCCGGGCGGTACGCAGCGCCACGTCGAGGTCCGGCCACAGTCGGCTGGCCCGGCCGAGTTCGGCGAGCAGGAGTTCCTGTGGATGGTCACCGGCCACCGCCACACGGTCCCCGCGCCACACCTGTGCGGCGTCGACGTGCGGGCCCGGCTCGTCGTTGGCGCCAAGCCCGAACTCGACCCGCCACCGACCGGTGGCGGCGACGACAGCACCGGGGTCGGCCGGCACCACCGTCACCGGTTCGGTCAACTCGTCGGCCGGCGGCTCGACCAGCCGGAAGCTGGCCCGCACCGGACCACCGGCGGCGTCACGCTGCCACTGGTCCAGCTCGGAGCGGAGCGTACGCAGCGCTGCTCCTTCGGCGGTGAACTCGCGACGCGGCCCGGTCAACGCACTCAGCCAAGCCGTCACGGCACCGTTCGGTCGCGTACCCCGGGCCAACGTCATCGGCGGTAGCGCCGCGCGTACGGCGGCGTCGGTGAGCGCGTCGAGCGCGTCAGCCACCAACGCCCCGGGCAGGTCCGCCTCGGCGGCGGCCCGCGCGACCGGCGGCAGCGCCATGGCCAACGACCGGGCCCAGGCGGTATCCGTGCCGGTCAGCAACGGCCGCCATACCGCCCGGACAGCCGACACCTCGGCCGGACCGCCGTGCCGGTCCGGCTTGGCCCGGTTGGTGGCCCGGCCGGATCGTCGTTCGCTGCCACCTCGGGTCGACTCCGCGCGGCCGGTCCGAGCCCTCACGTCGCCCGATCGGGCGACGTGAGCCCCGGACGGCACCGTGGCGGCCGGCGGCGACTCGTCCACGCCGGGCAGGACCCGGCCCCGGGCGGCCAGGTCGGTGGCGAAGCCGGCCACCTCGGCCAGGTGTCGCAGGTCCGCGCCAGGTGCGGCGGTCAGCTTCTCGACGGTACGCAGCAGCGACAGCGCGGCGTCCGGGGTGTACGCCAGCACCGGGACCTGCCAGCCGGCGAGGGTGACCGGGCCACGGACCGGCTCCCCGACGGCGGTGCGGACCAGTTCCGGCGAGTCCACCGGCGAACCGGCACGGGTGGGCAGGCGCAGCACCGCCGTGCCGAGGTCGTCCGGTTCGGCGGCGACGGCAAGTAGTGCGGCGAGCGTGGCGTGGTCCGCAGCGAACGGGTGTGGACGCACCCGCGGTGCCCGGCCGGGACGGCGTGGGGCGCGGGACGGCAGGGTGCTGTCCTCGGCCCAGACCTCCAGACCCCGGCCGGGCAGCCACATCCCATGGACGACCAGCACACACTCCCCCTCGGACCCGACGGACCCGCACCCTTTGGCGGCGACGACCCGGGGTCAGGATAGGCGGCGCCGACCGGCTGGCTTCGGCGCCGCCCGAGGCGACGGCTTCATCCCGCTTCACCCTGCGGCTCGTCGCCGGCCGGGGCAGGATGGGCTACATGGCATCCACGGTTCAGATCCCTCTGGTGGGCGGCATGGCCGACGGTGAGCATGTCACCGTCGAGTTGGACCCGAACGGCCGGCCCCCGCTGACCCACCACCACCTGGGGCCGCAGGGGCTAGCCGAGGCGGACATCTACGAGTTGGAGTCCGTCGACGCCGATCGCCAGCAGTGGCGTTACTGCTGGCGGGGGCCAGCGGTCTGAACCGACCCCGTGCCGGTCAGGCACCCACCTCCACCAGAGACCGGTTGCGCAGGGTTTCCAGGACCGCCCGGGTGACCTGCGACGTGCCGCGGGCCTCGTCGCACACCCGCGCCACCCGCTGGGCGGTGACCTCCGCCCGCTGGTCACGTTCGTCCCACAACTGGTCCACCTCGGCCAGCAGCGGGCCCTCCACCTCGCGCTCCACGCCCCGCAACGCCGGCACCCCGAGCCGCTGCGCGAGGTCGAAAACCTTACCGGCGTACGGCAGGGGCAGGAACGGCGTACCCATCATCGCGGCGAAGATCAGGAAGTGCAGGCGCATCCCGACCGCCAGGTCGAAGTGGCGCATCAGTCCCAGGATCTGCTGCGGCGAGTAGGTGCCGTGCAGGATCCGGCCCCGATCTGCGGCGATCATGTGGGACAGCACCCCGTGCGAGTGCCGGATGTCGTCGCGTTCCATCGGGACGAACAGCACGTGCGCGTCGATCCGGTGCACCAGAAAGTCCCCGATCTGCGCGAGCAGCCGGTGGTATCCGTCCACGTCCAGCCGCTCCGCCGCCCGACCCGGCTCCCGCACGCTCATCCCGACCAGCCGCTTGCCGGCCGGTACGCCCTCCTCGCGGAGGAACTGCGCGGGAAAGTCCTCCGGTTCCAGCAGGAACGCCGGATCACCGGTGACGGTGATCGGATTGAGCAGGCCGGCTTCCTCCAGCACCATCCGCGACTCCTGGTCACGCACGGTCACCTGGACCGCACCGGCCAGCGTCTCACGGACCATGCCGGTGTCCACCATCTCACTCAACGGCCCGACACCGACTGCGTACGTCAGAAGCGGCAGGCCCCGCTCCTGCGCCACCCGGACCACCCTCAGGTAGCGCCGGGCCTCTTTGTCGTAGAGGATGCCCCCGCCGCCCAGGATGAGCAGATCGAGCTGCGACAGCACGAGAGCGGAGTCGGCCCGGCTGACCCCCTCCCACGGCACCGCCTCCACATCAGGATGGGCGAGCGCGGTGTGCGAGGGGTTCCGCGAGAACACGATGATCCGTGCGTGCGGCTCCTGCTGACGAAGATCCGTCAGCAGGCCGGTGAGGATAGCCTCGTCGCCCAGGTTGCGCCCACCGTACGAGCCGAGCACGCCGATGGTCAGTCCGGCACGCGTCATCCGTCGCTCCTCCCCAGGTGCGTACGCCCGACGATTCCCCGCTGTGCCGGTGAACAGTCCTCGCCGGCGAACCGGGTGCCCACGCCAGCTAGCTGTCCTGCCGAACCGGGTGAACGGCGTGCACCTGCCCGCCGCAGAAGCGGCTCCGGTGTGACGCTTCGACCCCGCGACATCGATCCTGGGGTGGGGTCAGGGACATGGGTGGCCCGAGGAACTGATCTGCGGGCCATTGCTGGTGCTGGTGGTGTGTGGTGGGCGCGGCAGGTTTCGAACCTGCGACCCCTCGCTTGTAAGTTCTGGGCGCTCCGTCCGGGCGCGTCCGCGCACGTCTCTGACGTCGGGTGTTGAACCGTAGACCTCCGTCCCTCACCCACTGCGTCTGGCCCTGTTGCTGTCACCGTTGCTGTCGGACAGCAACAGGGCCACCCGTTCGCCCCCCGTGACTCCTTTACCCCAGGCAGCCAGCTTGACCTGGAACGGCGGGGCCCTTCGCCTACCGAGGCAATCCCCGCCGCGAGTAGCGGCCAGCGAGGGTCCAGAGGCAACGGCATCTGTCGATCATCAAACAGATCTCTAATGAGCTACACCTGTCGGAAGTCAGACCCACCGCCGGACGGACAGGCGAGTTTTCACATGTTTTGCCAGATTTATCTATATTCGCATCACAGCCATGGAGCCTCGGAGCGACATCGTTCGTCGCTTTAAGCCGTAAACTCCATGACCACACTCCACAGCGATAAGAGGAAGGGCGCGGCATGCGGGTATCCGAGTACTACAAATTAGACAAGAAGCAGTCGGAACTCGATTTTGTCGACGTAGATATCGTCAACGATGTTCGCCTCTACGTTGACCCACGAGCCATAGCTCAGCTGTCGGGCCCTTGGGCAGATAGTTGTGCGTCGTCGATCCAGTCGTTCTTTCAAAGGGTGCTTGATGCGATTACCGACGGCGATAACGACCTCGCGCTCTCACTCCTCTCCAATCTAAGGGAGCCCAACGAAACCCACCTAGGACTCTCCCGTGGCCCTTCGAAGGGAAGCGGCGTCGGCAATGAACTCGCTAGAGATTTCTGGCAGGCTCTTTCTAGCAGCAAAGCTGTCCGCACCGGCCTCATTCAGGACTTGGAAGATACAGCACTTCTGATTGAAGGTGTCGATCGGGACCGCATTTCTGACATTACTACGAATATCATTCGACGCCAGCTTATCTCCTACACCCAGGAGACTTCCGAGTATCACGGTATACCTTTAGATGAGGGTGTAGCATCTGGCCCGCTCTGGAATTCCAACAAGGGAGAATGGCATGAGGAATACACCTCCTTGCCGAAACCCAATGGAGCCAAGCTCATTCTGATCCCCAAAGAAATAGTTCGACGCAAGCTCCACATGAATTCCAGCGACTACTATAGACATCAGGTGCTGAACTTCCTGGTCGCCCAAGAATACGCCGCAGGAAGTTTGGTTAAGCTGGTGCGAGGTCGGCCCACCGTCACCAAGAAAGATGTTGACGCGAAATACAAAGAGCAGTTCGGCGTCGGACGGGACAACCCTGGGGTAGAAAAGCGGATTAATTCCGCGGTTTCAGCAGACAATCCAGACATACTCCCTAGCTACAAAGAGCAAAAGGCAGCGAATCCTAGTCGCATTCTTGAGGACCATGAAATCGCCGAAGCAGTTGGCGGCGATGTAAGCGAAGCCGAGAATCTTCTTGCTCGCGTGATCGAGGTGGAACCAGGAAGCAAGCAGGCAGATCTATATGAGCGACGAATTCAAGATCTCTTCACTGCCATCTTCTACCCGCACTTGGTGCATCCCAAGCGGCAGCATCCGCTCCACGACGGACGCAAGCGGCTTGATCTAACTTACACCAACGCCGCCCGGCACGGGTTTTTCCAGTGGCTTAGCATGCACTATCCATCTGCTAATATAATGATCGAATGCAAGAATTACAACCGTCCAATCGATAATCCCGCCCTCGATCAGCTTCAAGGACGATTCTCCCCTTCTCGTGGCACAGTCGGATTGCTCGTGTATCGCGGGTACACGGACAAGGAGAAGACATGGAAGTCGTGTCTCGACACGGCTCATGATCGTCGCGGGTACATCATTCCTCTCGATGACGACGATCTCAAGTTTCTGGTGCAGGAGCTTTCCGCGCCCACATCAGGCGAAGCGTTCGGCTATTTGCATCAACTCTTCAATCGACTGACGCACAACTAGAGCACCCGAGGGGCTAATCGCCATCCCGTCTGCCGTCGACCCGCACTCCTGTGGAGCGGGCCGCCGCCCGGCCCGCCACGTCAAGACGGCCTTGACGGCTCGTACGGACGCTGGCGGGTCGGGCGGTGGTCTGCTCGGCTCGCCCGGGTCGACGGCAGGCGGGATGGCTCCCACCGCAACCACCCACGGACCGCGAGCCGCCGACGGACCCCCGGCCATCCTGGAACCGGAGCGCCCCCGCCGGAGGCGCAGTAACCGCAACCCCGCTACCCGCCCGCCGGCCGCCGACGGACCTAGCGTGCGCTCCCCTACGCCGCGCGGTGCTCGCCGCGCGGCCCGGCCGGCTGCCGGCCCACCACCCACCAGAAGCAGCCTGTAGTCATGCGGCGGCCCACCGGGCTACCCGCTCTCCGCGCCAGCCGCCGGGCGTGTTGCGTGGCCGGAGTCGGAGCGCCAGCGCAGCGACGGACGCGCGCCCAGGCGGCGGCGCGTGCGGCCCGTTCAGGGCCGCCTTGAAGACGTACAGAAAGTTTGAACCACTTGGCCGGCAGCCGGCTGTCCTCCGTCGGCTGATGTGCGACACGTGTCAGCCAAGTGGCCTGCGACGGTGGTCGGCTCCGGTCGTCGGCAGAGCGAACACGGGATGGTGTGGGCTGGGTGCTCTCCGTACGCTGAGGTCATGGCCGTCCTCGTCGATACCGCCCGGGAAGTTGCGCGTCATCTGTTGGAGACTCCGTTGCCTCGTCGGTGGAGTCACGTCCAGGCGGTGGCCGCCAAGGCGGACAGGATCAGCGGGGCGGTTCCGGTCGAGGATCGTGCGGTGCTCGTGGCCTCGGCGTGGCTGCATGACGTGGGCTACAGCCCTGATCTGGTCGACACCGGCTTCCACTCCCTCGACGGTGGCCGTTGGCTGCGCCGTGAGCGGTTCGATGAGCGGATCTCCGCCCTGGTGGCTCACCACTCGTGCGCGTGGCTGGAAGCCGAAGAGCGCGGGCTCGGTGAGGTCCTGGCCGCCGAGTTCCCTCGGGAGGAAACCGCGGTGACTGACGCGCTCTGCTTTTCGGACATGACGACCGGGCCGGACGGTCAGGACTTCGAGGTGTTGGAGCGGTTGGCGGAGATCCGGTCGCGGTACGGGCCAGAGCACCTGGTGACCCGGTTCATCTGCCGGGCGGAACCGGAGATGGTCGCCGCCGTGCGGCGGACTCAGGGCCGGCTCGCTGGCAGCGTTCGTCAGCCAATGTAGGGCTCAGACCGTTCCTCGTACCCGTGGGTGATGCGGAGCAGGGTCGACGGGTGGACGTCGAGCGCGCCCAGCTCGTCGCGGGCCACCCACCGGACTTCGCGTGACTCGTCGCTCGGGGTCGGCCTGCCGCTGACCGGTACGGCGCGGAAGCACAGCGAGAACTGCTGCCGTACCTCGCCATCGGTGTACGCGATGACGTGGCCAGGGTCGGAGTAGACCCCAATTAACCCGGTGACGTCGACCCTCACGCCGGTCTCCTCGTGGGTCTCCCGGATCGCTGTCTCTGCGACGGTCTCGCCGATCTCCTGGCCGCCGCCGGGCAGGGACCACAGGCCGTTGTCGGTGCGCTGGATGAGCAAGACTCGGTCCTGCTCGTCTTGAACGAAGACGGAGACGGCCACGACGATGCTGTTGGCCTTCGGCGCGTTCGGGTCGTGGTAGTGCTCGGTTCTCGCCATGCCCCTAGGCTGCCACCTCGTCGCCGGGCTGGCCCTTCGAGGCGGACAGAACCCGGTCGAAGCTGTCGGCGTAGGTGCTGAACAGGTCACCGCCGTTGATCCGCCGTAGGTGCATCACGGGCGCGTGTGGCGCCGGGAACCCGAGAACGTGCATGTTGACCAACATGTCGTCATCGAACCGGTAAATCGAGTTGTACAGGGTCGTGTCGTGGTAGAGCACCTTGACGCCGGGCGCACCGTCAAGGTGCTTGTAGTACTGCTGCACCTGGCGAATCTTCGCGGCCATCACGCCGGGCGCACCCTCCTCGACGCTCCTACGCTCGATCGCGGCGCTGGTCGGGTCACCGAGCAGGATCGTCACCGCTACACCGTCAATGCCCTTTTGACGCAGGATTTCGATGAGCCTCGGGTCCTGCTCCACCAGGAAAAGGCCGGCGTAGGCGAGCACGTCAATTCGTTCCTCTGCCCGCTCGATCAGTCGACGCCAGACGTCGTACGGCACGGATGAGCGCCGCGAGTAGAGCTTCACCATTTCGCTCTGCCCGATTCTCGACGCCTTCTCCGGGGTCACGGCGTTCGGCCACAGGTACGGCACGTCCTCCCGCACCATCGCCGCGATGGCCTGCCGGTGCCGGGGGTAGGGCGTCCGGTCCTGGGTGATCCACCGTTCGACCGTCTTCGGGTCCACCCCGATCTTCTCGGCGACCATGACCGAGGTCAGGCCCTTGCGCAGGATGGCTTCGCGTAGCCGGTCGTTCGGCATTTGGGACCTCCCACAGGGGACGACTAGGGACGCATCAACAATAACCGAGACGTCCCTAGTCGTCCAGCCCATCGGATGGGCTGTCCCCCACTTTCCGGGAGTCTTGTCGGCAGAGGCCACGAGCGACAGTCCACCGGGGACTTGCTCAATCTCTGGCCCGAGACACAGGAGGTCTGAAAGTGAAGCTGTACGTGGACACCCAGAGCAAGCAGGTCCAGGTGACGAAGGACCCCGAGCCGAAGAACGACCAGAACGGCAACCAGCGGTCGGAGAAGAACACTGGCCGGCTCATGTGGTCCACCCAGGTCTTCGTACTCGACGAGACCGGCGGCGAGATCATCACCATCACCACGGCGGGGGAGAAGCCGGGCGTGACGGTGGGACAGCTCGTCGCTGTCGAGCAGTTGGAGGCCATTCCGTGGGCGACCAACGGGCGTAACGGCGTCGCGTTCCGCGCCATCTCGCTGAAGCCGAAGGCTGGTAACTCGGCGGCAAAGTAGGTACTTCGCTCACCGCGCTGTGTGAGCCTCTGGTGTCTGATGCACGGAGCGGCCTGATGGTCCGCTGATCTGATCCGCCCTTCGGTCCGGGAGCGTTTCTGGCTCCTACTCTCCCGGCCCTGGCAACCCGTGGTTGCCCTCTCGATATGGCGCGGGGTCGGTACTGGCTCCTACACCTGCCGTCCCCGCCTGCCTTTCCAACCCGTTCGCCTCAATCCCTGAGGAGTGGTTGTCATGCGTTACTACGTCACCTTCTTCCACACCACCGCTGATGGTGTCCAGGTCGAGTACTTCGAGTACCAGCCTGCCAGCCCGATCCGGGGCTACGACGACATCGAGACGCTGACCGATCTCATTCGCGGCTGGGGCCGCAAGCAGGTCACCGTGTTGGGCTTCTCGCCCCTGGCCGACGAGGAGTAGTTATCCCATCCTCGTACGCCTGATCTGGAAATCGAGCGCGGGGCCGGTACTGGCTCCTACACCTGCCGACCCCGTGCTCTCCAACCCATCCAACCCAATCGCTTGGGAGGACGTGTCGTGTCCAAGTCTAGCCCTCGCCGCTCGTTCGGGCGGAAGTCAACCGGAACGGTGACGGTCATTGAGGCCAAGGTCCACCGGTCCTCGGCCCGGAACGCCCGAATGGCGTTCATCCTCTCTGCGGTCGTCATCGGCGTTCTCGCCACTGTGGTGGCCACCTCCTACGTGCACCCGATCATCGCGCTGTTCATCGGCGCGGCCATCGGCGTCCCGTGCGGCGCGCTGGCCTGGCTCCTGGTCCGCATCTGGCCTGTGCTGCGGCTCCTGTGGTGGTGGACCCCCGAAATCGTCCTGACCGTCCTGTCACTCACCGCCTGGGTGCAGCTCGCCAACCACACCCCGACCATCGTCACCCTGGCCGTCGTCGCCATCGTCCTCGGCGTTCCGGCCGCCATCCCCGCTGTCCGCCGCCAGGTCGTCGCCTGGGTGTGGTGCCTGATCGTGCGCCACCGGCTGCGCGTCTGCTTCGCGCAGTTCATCGTCGCCAACCAGTCCGGTTCCCTCCCGCTGATCCTGTGGGCCAAGCCGACCCCGGTCGGCGAACGGGTCTGGGTCTACCTGCGGCCCGGCCTGTCCCTGGCGGACCTGGAAGGCCGCCTCGACAAGATCGCCGTCACCTGCCACGCCTCGTCCGTCCTGGTCGAGCGGGCCTCCGACGGCAACGCCGCGTACCTGCGGTTCGACATCAAGCGCCGCGAGGTGCTCACGGCCACCGTCACCTCTCCCCTGGCCGACGTCGTCACCTCCGACATCCCGGCCACCGACCGGCCGACGCCGGTCGTCCCCACCGCCCTGGACCTGCCCGACGTCCAGGCACCCACGGTCACCCTGCCCGTCCAGCAGCCCAAGAAGCCGGCCACCACGTCGGCCAACGGCAGTAAGCCGACCGCCGCCCAGTCGACCGACGCCGACGACGTCTCCGACTGGATCTGATCCCGCACCCAACCCAACCAGGACGCGGGGAGCCCTACGGGCTCCTTCGTGTGGCTTCCCGCGCCCACCAACGCCCAAGGAGGGCACCCATGACCACGGCAACCGCCCCGACCGCCGGCATTCCGGTGGGGCCTGGCCTGTCGATGTTCGACCCCATCTTCCTCGGCATCGACGAGTTCGGTCAGCCCGTCTACATCACCCTGGCCTACCGCAACCTCCTCGCTGGCGGTGAACCCGGCGGAGGCAAGTCCGGCCTGCTCAACACCATCGCGGCCCATGCCGCTCTCTCGGCGGACTGCCGCCTCGTGCTGCTCGACGGCAAGCTCGTCGAACTCGGCCAGTGGGAAGACTGCGCCGACGCCTTCATCGGCCCCGACATCACCGCCGCTCTCGACGTCCTGCGACGCCTTCAGCAGGTGATGAACAACCGGTACGCCTGGCTGCGCGCCCACGGCCGCCGCAAGGTCACCGCCCTCGACGGCCTCTCCGTCATCACCGTCCTCGTCGATGAAATCGCCTTCTACTCCGCCACCATCGGCGGCAAGCAGGAACAGGAAGAGTTCGTCGCCCTCCTGCGCGACCTGGTCGCCCGTGGCCGGGCCGCCGGCATCCCCGTCGTCGCCGCCACCCAGCGGCCCTCGTTCGACATCATCCCCACCAGCCTGCGGGACCTGTTCGGCTACCGCGCCGCGTTCCGCTGCACCACCCCCAACAGCTCGAACATCGTGCTTGGTCACGGCTGCGCCGAGCAGGGCTACTCCGCCACCGACATCGCCCCCACCAACCAGGGCGCGGCCTACCTCATCGCCGAAGGCGGCATCCCCCGCCGCATCAAGGTCGCCTACCTCACCGACAGCCAGATCGCCGGCATCGCCGACTACGCCGCCTGGACCCGTCGCCCGTCCCGCTTATCCGCACCGACCGGCTCTCGACTGGATTGGGAGATCGCCGCATGAGCCTGCGCAGTCTGATCCGCACCCGCCGCCACCCGCGACCGGCCACCCGGTACGTCGACCGGCACGTCATCGGTACGCCCGAGGAAATCACCACGCTCATGGAGCTGGCCACCGAACGTGGGCTCCTCGTCTTCGCCTCGGTACCCGTACCGCTACCCGACGACCCCACCCGATTCCGCCGCCACCTGCGGCTTCGTACCCCGTAGCACGGCCGACAGGACCGGACGACGCCTGGCAGCAAATGCCGGTCCTGCCGACCTTCACCAGCCCTACTGAAAGGACGTGGCTGCCATGAAGGCTACTCACCAACCGTCCACCACCGGAACGGTCATCCCTGCTGACCTGCTCCGTTGCGCTGCCCTCTACCTGCGCCGGCACGGCTGGCACCAGGGCACCTACTACGCCCCCACCGACACCCTCACCCCGCCGGCCTGCGCCGCCGGGGCCATCGGCATCGCCTGCGCCGGCCACACCGTCGAGCACTTCTCCCAGCTCGACCCCGGCACCCTCGCCGACTACCTCGCCACCCTCGCCGCGTTCGTCGACCACCTCGACACCGCGTACCCGCTGTTCCTCATCGACGAGGACGGCTACCTGATCGACGAGCACACCTCGCCGTACTCGTGGAACGACGACCCGGCTCGCACCGCCGATGAGGTCGTCACCGCCCTTGAGGACGCCGCCGACGAGTGGGACCGCCTCCACACCGAGGGAGGCGAGAACCGATGAACACCGTCAAGCACACCTTGACACCCCGCATCCCGGTTCAGAAGCGACGCGATGTCGTCGAGAACACCGAGTTCGCCGCGTTCGCCCGGCGCATCATCCGCGCCCACGGCCGTCGCGTCGCCACCGGAGACGTCGAAGCACTCCGCGACCTCGTCGCCCTGTCCACCGCCATCGACGACGCCATCACCGCCGCTGTCGTCGGCCTGCGGGCCTTCGGCTACTCCTGGGCCGAGATCGGCTCCCGGCTCGGCATCTCCCGCCAGGCCGCCCAGCAGCGCTGGGGCGACCGGTCATGACCGACTTCGCCGACCACATCGGGCTGCGGGTCCGCTTCTACGACCCGCTCGGCACCCGCTACGGGTTCCCCACCTTCCCCTACCGCATGGTCCCCGAGGGCCTGGCCACCCTGCGCCAACTCCGCGCCGCCGGCCTCCGTCCCGGCGGACACGACCCCGTCGCGCAGATCCTCTGGCGTCGCGGCAAGCGCGTCGCCTACCTCTACCGCCTCGACTGGGCCAAGCCCAAGCGGATCGCCACGCCCGCCCAGCGGGAGGCCATCGCCAAGGCCCTACGCGCCCGCCGCACCTGCCGCTACTGCGACCAGGTCAAGCCCTACTACATCCCCCGCCGCTACGGCTGCTGCCTCGACTGCCACGGAGGCCACTGATGGCTGTCCTGATCACCTTCGCTGTCATCCTGCTCATCGGCATCGCCATGGCCTACATGGGTGGTGTCCGATGAAGCGCCAGTCCACCGCCCCTCGCGTTGAGGGTGTCGTCCTGGTCCTCATCCTGCTGACCGTCGCCGGCTTCGCCGGAGCCGCCTCCTTCACCCACGTCAAAGACTGGACCCTCGACAACTCCCCGGCCGGCACGGGCGCATGGTTCGGCTGGGCCAACGCCGTCATCTCCGAACTCGTCCCCATCGCCTGCCTCCTGACCATCCGACGTCGCCGCCGCATCGGCGCTCCCATCGGCTACCCGCTGTTCCTCCTCATCGCCGCCGCCGGCCTCTCCCTCGCCGCGCAACTCGCCGTCGCCAAGCCCGGCATCTCCGGCTGGCTCCTCTCCGCCGTACCGGCACTGGCCTTCATGGCCCTGGTCAAACTCGTCCTCGCCCCGGCCCCCGCCGCCTCCGACGACACCACACCGGCCGTCAAACCGACCGAACCCATCCGCGTCCAAGCCACCGAACCGGCCACCACTGAGCCGGCACCACCGGCCGCCATCACCGCACCCGGCCCCATCCCGGCACCCGAACCGGCCACCACCCCGGCCACCGTCACGCCGGAACCCGCCACCGTCGCGGTTGAGCCGGAACCCGTCCCCGCCCCGGCCCCGGAGCCGGTCGACATCCCTACCCACCTGCTGCCCATGGCCCGGTTCTCCGCCGTGCAGCACGAACAGGCCACCGGCCGACCCATCACCCCGGCCGAACTGGCCGACCGCCTCGACATCACCCCGGCCGTCGCCGGGCACCTCCTGACCACCCTCGGCGGTGGTGCCCGATGACCATCGTCATCGTCGACCTCGACCAGACCTGGCACACCTGCCCCAACCACCCGGACGGGCACCCGTACGACACCCGTCGCACGCTCGTCGACGTCATCCCCGGCGGTCCCTGCCGGGCACCGGTCACCATCCGCTGCGGCGGACAGACCGTCCAGATCCCCTGCCACCGGCACGAACCCACGAAGCGCCAGTGCGGCGCCTGCCGGGTCGTCGTCACCGAACGCACCATCACCAACCACCACCCCCTCGGGGTGGCCGGTTGATGGCCTCGACGCTGGACCTCACCCCCCGTGCTTCGGCCCGGGGGGTGGGCTCGAACGCCGACACCACCCCACCCGTCTACGCCTACACCGCCGCCGGCTCCGCCTTCGAACGCGCCACCCGCCCCGACTACTTCGGCTGGATCGAACACGTCCGCGCCGCCGCCGGCTGCACCCGCCCCATCCGCCTCGCCGGCCAGCTCCTCACCGTCGACCAGGCCACCGGCCGCGTCGTCGAGCAGCGACACACCGACGCCATGCCCGACGCCGCCATCTACACCGCCTGCGGCAACCGGCGGGCCACCGTCTGCCCCTCCTGCGCCCACACCTACCAACGCGACGCCTACCAACTCCTACGTGCCGGTCTCGTCGGCGGCAAGGGCGTCCCCGACACCGTCACCGCGCACCCGGCGGTGTTCCCCACCTTCACCGCGCCGTCGTTCGGGCCGGTCCACACCCGTATCGTCCGCGAGCACACCTGCCGGGACCGCAAACGCTGCGACTGCCGACCCGACCCCTGCCACGCCCGCCGCGCCGATGACCCCACCGCCGGCCGCTGCCCCCACGGCCGCCCCGCCGTCTGCTGGGCCCGACACGAACCCGCCGACGCCGCACTCGGCCAGCCCCTGTGCCTGGACTGCTACGACCACGACCACCAGGTCGTCTGGAACCTCTACTCCGGGGAACTGTGGCACCGCACCAAGCAGGCCGCGGAACGGCACCTGGCGAAGCTCGCCCGCCGCCGCGGCATCCCCCGCGTCGAGATCGTCACCGCCGCCGGGCGCACCCGCACCGTGCCACCCGTACGGCTCTCCCACGGCAAAGCCGCCGAGTTCCAAGCACGCGGAGCAGTTCACTTCCACGCCCTCGTACGCCTGGACGGCGTCGACCCCGACGACCCCGACGCCGTCGTCCCACCACCCGCCGGCTTCACCGTCACCGACCTCGTCGACGCGCTCCGGCACGCCGCCGCACAGGTCGCGTTCAACACCCCCGGCCACCCCGACCAGCCCCACGGCTGGCACATCGCCTGGGGCCAGCAGCTCGACATCCGACCCATCAGCCTCACCGGCCAAGGTGAGGTCACCGACAGCATGGTCGCCGGCTACCTTGCCAAGTACGCCACCAAGAGCACCGAGGTAACCGGGCACCGCTCCGTCAGGCTCACCGCCGACACCATCGGCGACCACGCCGACCCCGACGGCGACCACACCGCCCGCCTCATCGACGCCTGCTGGCGCATCGGCCGACCCACCGGCACCCCCGTGCCCCTGTCCCAGCGGCCCCGCGACCCACGGCCCCGCCCCGGCTACGTTCCACGCTGGGAATGCCCCGACTGCGGCACCCACACCCGCTACGCCGCCTGCCCCGTCTGCGTCGCCCAGCGTCAAGCCGCCCTTGACACCGAAACCGCCACCAAGCCGAAGGCCACCAACCCGTACGCCCGGCTGCGCCGCTGGGCCCACATGCTCGGCTTCGGTGGCCACTTCCTCACCAAAGCCCGCCGCTACTCCGTCACCTTCCAACTCCTGCGCGACACCCGCCGTGCCTACCGGCAGCACGAGGACCAGGACCACGCGCACCCGCCCGCCGGCGGCCAACTCGTCGACGACGACACCACCATGATCGTCGGCACCCTTACCTTCGCCGGAGCCGGCTGGCACACCACCGGAGACGCCCTCCTCGCCAACACCGCCGCCGCCATGGCCCGCAAACGACAAGCCGCCGGCCGCGAGGAACTGGCCCACGAACTCGGCTCCACCCCGGCCGGCATCGCGCCCGCTGCCTGACGCCCGTCCCGTCACACGAGGAAGGCCACCCGTTGAACAACCCCTCTCCGATCACTCCTCGCGTGCTGCGCGTCGAGGAAGCCGCTCGCGCGCTCGGCATCGGGCGCTCACTCGTCTACGACCTGATCCGCTCCGGCCGGCTCCGCTCCTTCAAGGTCGGAAGCCGCCGCCTCATCCCCGCCGCCGCCATCGACGAAGTGATCACCACCCTTACGGAAGAAGCAGCCTGATGCCCAGACCCCGCCAGTCCAACCCTCGCCGCAATCCGAACGGTGAGGGCTCCATCTACCAGCGCGCCAGTGACGGCCGCTGGGTCGGACAGGCTTACGTCCTCACCACCGACGGCACGCGCAAACGCAAGTTCGTCTACGGAGCCACCTGGGAGGAGGCACACGCCAAGCTCATCGAGCTCAAGTCCAAATCCCAGCGCGGCATACCCGTGCCCGACCGGGCCTGGAAGATCTCCGACTATCTGCCCTACTGGCTCGCCGCGTACGTCACCGACCTCAAGCCCACCACCGCACGTGGCTACGAAAGCGCCGTCCGGCTGCACCTGATCCCGGCCCTCGGCACCAAGCGCCTCGACGGGTTACAGGTTCAGCACGTCAAGGCGTTCATGGACGACTTCCGCCGCAAGTGCCTCTGCTGCACGGCCGGACTCGACAAGAGCCGTCGAGCTGCCCGGCAGTGCTGCTCGGTCGGCATGTGTTGCCAGCGCTACCCGAGCGCCCGGCAGATCCAGTTCGTACATGCGGTGCTCCGCAACGCCCTTCAGCACGCGATGCGGGAGGAACTCGTGTCGCGGAACGTCGCCAAGCTGGTCCGGGTGCCGTCTCCGCGTTACCGGGTCGGCAAAGGGCTCTCCGTCGACCAGGTCCGCAAGCTGCTGGCGGCTGCGGAGGGCCACCGCCTTCACGCGCTCTACGTCGTCGCCGCCACGCTCGGACTCCGGCGCGGTGAACTCCTCGGCCTGCGCTGGTCGGACCTCGACCTCGACACCGGCACGGCCGCCATCGGTCAGACCGTGCAGCGGGCCGGCGGGAAGCTACACCTGCAAGACACCAAGACGGAGGACTCGGACAGTGTCCTTCCTCTGCCCGACTGGACCTGGTTGGCGCTGCTCGACCACCAGGAGCGCCAGGATCGGGAACGGAAGGGGTTGGCCGAGGTCTGGCAGGAACACGGCTTGGTCTTCCCTTCCGAGGTCGGCACCCCGATGGAGCCGCGCAACCTCAACCGTCACTTCGCCGGGCTACGGGAGAAAGCCGGCTGCCCTGATGTCCGGCTGCACGATCTTCGACACACGGTGGTGTCACTGCTGATGGAGCTGGGCGTCCCGCCGCATGTCGTCCAGGCGATCGCTCGTCACGCCGATGTGAAGATCACCCTGAAGGTGTACTCCCACGCGAACCTTGACGTGATGCGGCAGGCGCTCGGCAAGCTCGACGGGCGGCTCTCATAGCCCCTGTTGCTGTCACCGTTGCTGTCACCGCCCCGGGAAGCGATCTTCTCGGGGCGGTTCTTGCTGGTGATGGATGGTGGGCGCGGCAGGTTTCGAACCTGCGACCCCTCGCTTGTAAGGCGAGTGCTCTCCCACTGAGCTACGCGCCCGGACGCCGTACGGCGGGCCGGCGGTTGGCAAGCTTACCCTGCCGCCCGCCGGCCCGAACGGACGCCTCGCGCCCGACGGATCGGGTCAGGCCACGGTTTCGGCCAACGCCTTGCGCCAGCTCTGCTGATCCCGGGCCTCACCGGGCATGTTCACCTCGGCGAAGCGGACCGTTCCGGCCCGGTCGATGACGAAAGTGCCCCGGTTGGCGATGCCGGCGACGTCGTTGAAGACGCCGTACGCCTGGGCTACGGCGCCGTGTGGCCAGAAGTCGGACAGCAGTGGGAACTGGTAGCCCTCCCGCTCCGCCCAGATCTTGTGGGCGTAGACCGAGTCGACGCTGACGGTCAGCACCTGGACCTCGTCGTTGACGTACTCGTCGAGGTTGTCCCGCACCTCCGTCAGCTCACCCTGGCACACCCCGGTGAACGCCAGCGGGTAGAAGACCAGCAGGACGGTGCGCCGGCCCCGGAAGTCGGCGAGTCGTACCTCCTGATTGTTCTGGTCCTTCAACACGAAGTCGGGCGCCTCGGCGCCAACCTCGACGGGCATGCCAGCTCCTCGGATCGGTTCGGGGACGGACTCGGTCGCCCGTCGTGGGTCGGGCTACTTCTTCCCCTTGGCACCGCGACGCAGCACGAGGCGGGCACCGCTCCAGTCCTTGCCGGCGTTGAGCGTGGAGGTCTGCTGAAGGCCGGCGGTGGGGGCCGACTCGGCGATGTCGCTCGGCTCGACGTGGCCCTCGCGGCCGGCCTTGGGCGTCAGCAGCCACACGACCCCGTTGTCGGCCAGCGGGCCGAGGGCGTCGACGAGCAGCTCGAAGAGATCACCATCGCCGTCCCGGTACCAGACGAGCACCGCGTCGACCACCTCGTCGGTGTCCTCGTCGACCAGATCTCCACAACGGTCGGTCAGGGCGTCGCGGAGATCGGAGTCGACGTCGTCGTCGTAGCCCATCTCCATGACGACCATCCCCGGCTCGATGCCGAACCGGTCCGCCAAGCTGCGTACCCCGTCGGCAGCCTGACCAGCGGTCGCGCTCACTGTCGCGTGCCTCCTCATCTCGTCCGTGCCGGCGTCTGCTCGACGCCGTCAGGGAAAGTCCACACAGTTGTGCCCTTTCGCGCAAGTGGCGCACCGGGTGGAACGAAATTTACCGTGCCAGCAGCGTACGGGCACCCTGGGTGATGGCTTCCTCGGACACCAGGACCTGTCGGGCGGCCGGTCCCAGGGGCACGAAGGAGTCGACGGCCGCCACCCGTCTGGCCGATCCGACATATCCGGCGTCCACCAGCGCGGCGATGACCCCCTCAGCCACCCCACCTGACCGGCGTGTCTCGTCCACCACGAGCACCCTCCCGGTGGCGGCGGCCTCCCGGATGAGATCGGTCACCGGCAGCGGCGCGAGCCAGCGCAGATCGACGACCCGGACACCGATCCCCTCGTCCGCGAGGGCCGAGGCGGCCCGCAGCGACATCCGTACGCCGTTACCGAAGGTGACGATGGTGACGTCCTCCGCCGAGCCGACCCCGTACACGCGGGCTCGCCCGATCGGGGCGTGACCGCCGGCCCAGCCGCCCGGCTCGGGGTAACCGGCCATCCACTCACCGTCACCGTCGGTGTAGAGATCGCGGGTGTGGTAGAGCGCGATCGGCTCCAGGAACACGCAGACGCTGCCGTCCACCGCCGCGCTCGCCAGGCAGGTCCGCAGCATCGCCGCCGCGTCGTCGGGCCGGGCCGGCACGGCTATCACCAGGCCCGGCACGTCCCGCAGTACGGCCACCGAGTTGTCGTTGTGGAAGTGTCCGCCGAAGCCCTCCTGGTACGCCAGCCCGGCCACCCGTACCACCATCGGGTTACGCCACGCCCCCTGCGAGAAGAACCCCATGGTCGCGGCTTCACCCCGCAGCTGGTCCTCGGCGTTGTGCAGGTACGCCAGGTACTGGATCTCCGGCACCGGCAACATGCCGGCCAGGCCCGCGCCGAGGCCGAGTCCGAGGATCGAGGTCTCGTCGAGCAACGTGTCGAACACCCGGGCGGCACCGAACCGGTCACGCAGCCCCTTGGTCACCCCGTAGACCCCGCCCTTGGCGGCGACGTCCTCACCGAAGACCGCCATCTGCGGATGACTGAGCAGGCCGTCGGTGAGCGCTGCGTTGATGCTCTGCGCGAGGGTGAGCGGGCCGGACAGTTCCGGCGGTTTGCCACCGAACGCCTCGGCCCGTGCCCCGGCGTCCGGGCCGGCGGCGCGGGCCCCGGCGTCGGCGACCGTCCGGGCGACCCGGGCCGGTCGACGCGGTGCCAGCGGGGCGATCACCTCGGCGGCACCTTCCAGCTTCGGCTCGTCGAGCACCTCCTCGGCGATCCGACGGACCTGCCACCCGATCTCGTCGTAGCGGTCCAGTAGTTCGGCACCGCTGGCCAGACCTGCTTCGACCAGCTGTCGTGCGGTGGCGACCACGGGGTCACCGGCCAGGTCGGCGGCGATGTCCGCGGCGGGCCGGTACGCGCTCTCGGCGTCCGCGCCGGCGTGACCCATGAGCCGGACCGTGCTCAGGTGCAGCACCGCCGGGCGGCGGTGCCGGCGTACCCAGTTCGTCGCCTCGGCCGCCACCTCGTACGTGCCGACCAGGTCGGCACCGTCGGCGGCGAAGTACCGGATGCCGGGCTTGGACCGCAGCGCCGTCGCCACCCAGCCCTGCGGCGACCGGACACTGATGCCCAGCCCGTTGTCCTCGCAGACGAAGAGCACCGGGATGCGCAGGCCGGTGTGGTCGTACCAACCGGCGGTGTTGAACGCGGCCGTGGCGCTGGCGTGGTTGATCGAGGCGTCGCCGAAGGAGCAGACCACGATGGCGTCGGCCGTCCAGTGCGCCGGTTCGGGTTCCGCGTCGGGCTGGTTCGTCTCTCCTCGGGAGTCCAGCCGACGCAGCCGCTCCACCGCGAGACCCATTCCGACGGCACGGGGCAGGTGTGAGGCGATGGTCGAGGTCGTCGGGACCACCGCCAGGTCGGCACGGCCGAACACCTTGTGCCGGCCACCGGCGATCGGCTCCTGGCGGGAGGCGACCATGCCGCGCAGGACGTCCCGGGCCGCCTCGGCGTACGCCCGGGCCGCCCGCCGCTGGAACACCGTCATCCGGACGCCGTCGGCCGCGACGGCGTCGTCGGGGCCGGCGTCGTCGTCGGGGGTGGCGTCGTCGTCGGGGGTGGCGTCGTCGTCGGGGGTGGCGTCGTCGTCGGGGGTGGCGGTCGGCGCGGTCGCGGCGCCCGGCCGGGGTTCGGTGACGGGCACGGTTGCCGTCCGGTTTCCGGCAGTGGCTGCCGCATTATCCGTTCCCGCCGTGACCGGAACGTTCACCGGCTCGTCCGACGCACCGGGGGTGACCCCTCGTGCGGTGGTGTCCGGCGGATGCGGGAGCGAGGGCTGCTCGCCGGGGTCGGGATCGACGGATCCGGCGCAGCCCACGGCACCTGCCGCCTGGGCGGCACGGACGCAGTAGAAGGCGCCGGATCGGTAGTGCAGCAGCGCCGGGTCCGTGGGCCGCAGAGCTGCCGCGACGGCGGCGTTGCCCTCGTGGCCGGCGGAGCCGATGGTGTAGTAGCCCTCGCCGAAGCTGCGCAGCCAGCGGCCGGCGAGGTCGAGTTGCCGGCTGGTGACCTGGGCGTCGAAAAGGTCGAGCAGCTGGGCTCCGGTGAGTGCGCTGCCGTCGGCCACGGGTCGCGTCGGGTCGGCACGGTGTGGCGGGGTGGCGAGGGCAGCCAGGGATTCCCGGAACCGGTCGTCGAGATCCTGCGGGGTGGTCACGTCCGACAGCATTACCGACCGGGGCACGCCTCGCACAGTCGAGGGCGTCTCACGGTCGGCCGGTCGGACGTCGACGTCGGGCCCCGCACCGCGCAGAGCGCCGCCGGTCGCGCGTTACCGGCGACGTGGCAGGTCAGCCGGGCAGGAAGGAGAAGCGGACCTGCCGGGTGGGGTTGTCACCGTTGGTGTCGACCAGGCAGATCGACTGCCAGGTACCCAGAGCCAGCCGCCCGCCGAGCACCGGCAGCGTCGCGTACGGGGCGACGAAGGCGGGCAGTACGTGATCACGGCCGTGTCCCGGTGAGCCGTGCCGGTGCCGCCACCGGTCGTCGGTAGGCAGCACCGCCGCCAGGGCGGCGATCAGGTCGTCGTCCGAGCCCGAACCGGTCTCGATGATGGCCACACCGGCGGTGGCGTGTGGGACGAAGACATGCAGCAGCCCGTCGCCGGTGTCGGCGACGAACTCCTCGGCCGCGGCGGTGATGTCCCGGACGGTCGGCCGGGTCCCGGTCCGGACGGTGATCAGCTCACTGCGCACACCCGCATTCTTCCGTACCCGGCAGGGCCCGTCGCGTCCGCCATCCACCGACATAGTTACTGGTTGGTACGTGTGTCGCGCGTCGCCCTTCGGCCGGGTGGACGTGACGGCGAGTGCCACGACGGGGCAGGATGGCGCTAGAGACCTGTCCCACACACAACCGAGGGAACGCCTGTGGCTACGGAACGCAAGCGCCCGGTGATCACGGCCGGACTGCCGAGCCAGCTTCCGGACATCGACCCCGACGAGACGAGCGAGTGGGTCGAGTCGCTCGACGGTGTCATCGACGACCGTGGCACCAAGCGAGCCCGCTACGTCATGCTGCGGCTGCTGGAACGCGCCCGGGAGCGCCAGGTCGGGGTGCCGTCGCTGACCACCACCGACTACATCAACACCATCGCGCCGGAGCGTGAACCGTGGTTCCCCGGCGACGAGCACGTCGAGCGCCGGATCCGGGCGTACGTGCGGTGGAACGCGGCGATGCTCGTGCACCGCGCGCAGCGGCCGGAGATCGGCGTCGGTGGGCACATCTCGACCTACGCCAGTTCCGCCTCGCTCTACGAGGTCGGCTTCAACCACTTCTTCCGGGGCAAGAACCATCCGGGTGGCGGCGACCACATCTTCTACCAGGGTCACGCTTCTCCCGGCATGTACGCTCGGGCGTTCCTGGAAGGCCGGCTCGGCGAGAACCAGCTCGACGGTTTCCGGCAGGAGCTGTCGCATCCGGGCGGCGGCCTACCGTCGTACCCGCACCCGCGGCTGATGCCGGACTTCTGGGAGTTCCCGACGGTCTCGATGGGTCTGGGCGGGCTGAACGCCATCTACCAGGCCCGGTTCAACCGCTACCTGCACCACCGGGGCATCAAGGACACCTCCGACCAGCATGTCTGGGCCTTCTTGGGCGACGGCGAGATGGACGAGCCGGAGACCCTCGGCGCGATCGGGGTGGCTGCCCGGGAGGAACTGGACAACCTCACCTTCGTGATCAACTGCAACCTGCAACGGCTGGACGGGCCGGTACGCGGCAACGGCAAGGTGATGCAGGAACTGGAGGCGTTCTTCCGGGGTGCCGGATGGAACGTCATCAAGGTGGTCTGGGGACGCGAGTGGGACCCGCTGCTCGCCGCCGACACCGACGGCGCACTCGTCAACCTGATGAACACCACGCCCGACGGCGACTACCAGACCTACAAGGCGGAGTCCGGGGCGTACGTCCGGGAGCACTTCTTCGGCCGTGACCCGCGTACCCGCAAGATGGTCGACGGGCTGACCGACGACGAGATCTGGAACCTCAAGCGGGGCGGGCACGACTACCGCAAGCTGTACGCGGCCTACAAGGCGGCGACCGAGCACACCGGTCAGCCGACGGTGATCCTGGCCAAGACGATCAAGGGCTGGACGCTCGGTTCACACTTCGAGGGCCGCAACGCCACGCACCAGATGAAGAAGTTGACGCTGGAGGACCTGAAGGCCTTCCGCGACCGGCTCTACCTCGACATCCCCGACTCGGCGCTGGAGGAGAACCCCTACCTGCCGCCGTACCTGCGACCGGACGAGAAGTCCGACGAGATGCAGTACCTGCACGAGCGGCGCCGGCAGCTCGGCGGCTACCTGCCGACCCGGCGGACCGGCGCCAAGGCGCTGGGCATCCCCGGCGCGGAGCGGTTCGCCGACGTCAAGCGCGGTTCGGGCAAGCAGAAGGTGGCCACCACGATGGCCTTCGTCCGGTTGCTCAAGGACCTGATGAAGGACAAGGAGTTCGGCAGGCGCTGGGTGCCGATCATCCCGGACGAGGCCCGGACCTTCGGCCTGGACTCCATCTTCCCGACCGCCAAGATCTACTCGCCGCACGGGCAGCGGTACACCTCGGTGGACCGGGAGCTGTTCCTGTCGTACAAGGAGGCCACCGCCGGCCAGATCCTGCACGAGGGGATCAACGAGGCCGGGTCGGTCGCCTCGTTCACGGCGGCGGGCACCTCGTACGCCACCCACGACGAGCCGATGATCCCGATGTACATTTTCTACTCGATGTTCGGGTTCCAGCGCACCGGTGACGGCTTCTGGGCGGCAGCCGACCAGATGGCCCGGGGCTTCGTGCTCGGCGCCACCGCCGGCCGCACCACGCTCAACGGTGAGGGGCTCCAGCACGAGGACGGGCACTCCCTGCTGCTGGCCGCCACCAACCCGGCGGTGGTCGCGTACGATCCGGCGTTCGCGTTCGAGATCGCGCACATCATGGAGAGCGGCCTGCACCGCATGTACGGCGCGGAGCAGGAAAACATCTTCTACTACCTGACCGTCTACAACGAGCCGATCCACCAGCCGGCGGAGCCGGAGGGGGTGGACGTCGAGGGCATCGTCAAGGGCATTCACCGCTACTCAGCCGCCCCGTCGCTCGACGGCGACGCCCCCCGGGCGAATCTGTTGGCCTCCGGCACCGGCATGCAGTGGGCGATTAAGGCGCAGCAGTTGCTGGCACAGGACTGGGGGGTGGCCGCCGACGTCTGGTCGGTCACCTCGTGGACGGAGCTGCGCCGCGACGCCGTGGAATGCGAGGAGTACAACCTCCTGCACCCCGGCGCCGAGCAGCGGGTGCCGTACGTCCAGCGCAAGCTCGCCGACGCCGACGGCCCGAAGGTCGCGGTCAGCGACTGGATGCGTGCGGTCCCGGACCTGATCTCCCGGTGGGTGCCGGGGGACTGGACGTCGCTCGGCACCGACGGGTTCGGGCTCTCCGACACCCGCCACGCGCTGCGGCGGCACTTCAACGTCGACGCCGAGTCGGTGGCCGTGGCGACGCTGCGGCTGCTCGCGCTGCGTGGTGCGGTGCCGGCCCACGTGCCGGCCGAGGCGGCCAAGAAGTACGCGATCGACGACGTCAACGCCGCACCGGTCGGCGAGACCGGTGGCGACAGCTGAGCCTGGGGCGGGAATCTCCGGCCGAGTGGGGCCCGGCGTGGTGGGACACCGCGCCGGGCCCCACTCGCGTACGGCCACCGGTCGGTGACTTCCACAGGCCCACAGGTATGACCCTTCCGGTATTGACATGTGCCTGTTTCACGTAACAGGACGCATCCACAATTGCCGATAGGTGTTTCGGTTGGCCCCGGGGACACCAGGTTGGCCGGTGGACCCATCCCGTCGCGCCCGTCCACCGCCGGCCGGGACGTCACCGCCGCGTCGGCGCGCGACGGGAGGGAGTGTTCATGCGAAACATCCGGATCGGCCTCGCCCTGGCCGTCGGCGCCCTGGTGGTGTCGATGCTGCCGGCGAGTTCACCGTCGGTGGCACACGACCCCGCCACCCCGGCCGGGCGCGCGTCGGCGCAGGAGTTCATGGCCCAGCGCGAACCCACCCAGCAGGTCACCGCCGCCGCCGCCGCGACCTGCACCAACGGCCAGGCAGCCGGCTACCCCTGCAGCAACGTGGACCTGTTGTCGTTCCTGCCACTGGCCAACATCGGCGGCAGCCAGGCCAACGACATCTGGGGCTGGACCGACCCCCAGAACGGCAAGGAGTACGCCCTCGTCGGCCGCCGCAACGGCACCTCCTTCGTGGACGTGTCCAACCCGACGGCCCCGGTCTACCTGGGCAACCTGCCCGCCTACCAGAACCGCAGCGCGGTCTGGCGGGACATCAAGGTCTACCGCGACCACGCGTACGTGGTGGCGGACGTCTCCGGGCACGGGATGCAGGTGTTCGACCTGACCCGACTGCGCGGCGTCACCACGCCGCAGACATGGACCGCCAACGCGCACTACAGCCATTTCGGCAACTCGCACAACATCGCCATCAACGAGCAGACCGGGTACGCGTACGCGGTCGGCACGAACACGTGCAGCGGTGGCCTGCACATGGTCGACATCCGCACCCCCAAGTCACCCGCGTACGCCGGCTGTGTCAGCAACGACGGGTACACCCACGACACCCAGTGCGTGGTTTACCGCGGTCCGGACACCACCTACACCGGGCGGGAGATCTGCGTCAGCTCGAACGAGGACACGGTGACCGTGGTCGACGTGACCACCAAGTCGTCGCCCCGGCAGCTGTCGCGCATCGGCTACACCGGTCGGGCGTACACCCATCAGGGCTGGTTCACCGACGACCAGCGCTACTTCCTGCTCGACGACGAGTTGGACGAGACCCGGCGCGGGGTACGGACGCAGACCTACATCTGGGACCTCACCGACCTGGACGCGCCCCGGCACATCGGCACCTACAGCGCACCCTCGGGCGTCTCCGCCACCGACCACAACCAGTACGTCAAGGGCAACTACAGCTACCAGGCCAACTACCGGGCCGGGCTGCGCATCCTGGACCTGCGGAACGTGGCCAGCGGCTCGGCTACCGAGGCGGGCTACTTCGACGTCTACCCGTCGAGCAACAGCGCCTCGATGAACGGCGCGTGGAGCACCTACCCGTACTACCCGAGCGGCATCGTGGTGGTCAGCGGCATCGAGCAGGGGTTGTTCGTACTCCAGCCCCGCTTGTCGTGACCGCCACCGACCACCGGCCGGCGACGGTCACCGGCCAGGTCGAGGGGGCGTCCCACCCGGGGCGCCCCCGTCCCGACCCGCTGCCGGCGGTTTCGGCGGGCGGCACGGTGTGGCGGTACACCGCCGCCGCGCTGGTACTCGGCCTGACCCTCACCGTCGGCTTCTTCGCCGGTCGCGTGGGTGGCCCGGCATCCGCACCGGTGCCACCGGCGGCGTCCGCCGCGCATCCCGGTCACGGTCCGGGCGGGCTGGAGGTGTCCCGCGACGGCTGGACGTTGGCCCTGGAAACCCCGGGCCTGACCGCCGGCCGGCCGGGCGAGCTGGCCTTCCGGATCACCGACGCGACCGGCGCGGCATTGACCGCGTTCCAGGAGAACCACGAACGTCGGATGCACCTGATCCTGGTCGGTCGGGACCTTTCCGGCTATCGGCACGTGCATCCGGAGATGTCGGCGGACGGCACCTGGCGGGTCACGGTCACCCCGGCCGCGCCCGGTCCGCTACGGGCCATCGCGGACTTCTGGCCGCAGGGAGCACCGGCGGGTGTCACGCTCGGGGTCGACGTGCCGGTGCCCGGCCGGTACGCGGCCACGGCGGTTCCGCCGCCGGAGGAGACGATCGTGGTGGACGGCTACACGGTGACCCTCGACGGTGGGCTGCGGGCGGGCGAGTCGAACCAGCTGCTCGTCTGGCTCGGTCTCGACGGGCTGCCCGTCAACGACCTGCAACGTCATCTGGGCGCGTACGGGCACCTGGTGGCGTTGCGCCAGGGCGACCTGGCGTACCTGCACGTGCACCCGGCGGCGGCCAGCCAACCCAGCTCGGTGGTGGCGTTCGGCATCACCGTGCCCTCGGCCGGCACCTACCGTCTCTTCTTCGAGTTCCGGCACCTCGACGAGGTACGCGTCGCCGCCTTCACCGTCGTCGTGTGAGGCGCGGCGCGACGACGAGCGGTGGCGGCCCGGGTGCCCCTGGACGGGACAACGGGGCCGCCACCGTCGCGGGTGACGCCGGGGACGCGGCCCGTCAGCCGACGGCGGCCAGATCGGTCAGCCGGGCCAGCGAGTCCTCCAGGTCGGCGCCGACCCGACGCAGGCCGAGCCGGAGCAGGGCGGCCTTCACCGGACCGGCCGGCCAGCGTACGACGATGAGCCGCACGACCGTGCCGCCCTCCTGTTCGTCGGGGGTGAGCTGGACGTATATCTCGGTGCGCGCCTCCGCTCGGGCACCGGCGCCCTTGGCTCGTTCGCGCCAGCCGATCAGGGTCGGCTCCTGATAGGCGATCACCTCGGCCTCATGCGCGGCGCCGCGTCCGGCCTGGACCAGCTGCCGCCGACCGAAGCCCTCTCCCGAGAGGACCTCGGCCGCACGGACTCCGGCCAACCAGGCCGGCAACTGCTCGGCCCGCTGCACCACGTCCCAGACCGCTTCCACTGGCGCCGCCACGTGCGCGCTGCGTTCCACGAGGATCATTTCTGTCTTCCCCCAGTGAGGACATCCCGCAATATTTGGCACTCTATGCGCGAAAACGGACTTATGTGGACGGGTTCGGTGATGACACGCCGAAAGGCATTGCCCTCCCGCGCTCGGACGCCTATGGCGTACGGTCTCCGGGCCGCCCAAAAGTTCCGAATACGTTTCGCGTCCATCCCGGGGACAACGGGGCGCATGTCGAACGCTCCACTGCCGCCCGAACTCCCCACCGGCTCCGCTGGGGCGTCTCCACCGCCGCCGCGGTGCCCTGCTCGGCAGCGTCCTCGTCCTGGAGATCCGCTCCGTTGCGTGACACATCCCGCCGTGCCGGGAAGGGCACCCGGTAGGACACCAGGGCGTGCGGAAGGGGCCCTTCCTTGCCCCCCGGCGGGTCGCCGTAGGCTGGGGTGGTGACGGTACGTGTACGCTTCGCCCCTTCCCCGACCGGTATGTTCCACGTCGGTGGCGCCCGCTCTGCATTACAGAACTGGATCTACGCCCGGCAGCAGGGCGGGGTGTTCGTGCTGCGCATCGAGGACACCGACGCGGCCCGCAACAAGCCGGAGTGGACCGAGGGCATCCTGTCGGCGCTCGACTGGATCGGCATCGAACGGGGCAGCTACGAAGGCCCGCACTTCCAGTCCTCGTACGCCGGTGAGCACCGGGCCGCCGCGCAGCGGCTGTACGAGTCGGGTCGGGCCTACTACTGCGACTGCACCCGTGAGGCGGTGCAGGCGCGCACCGGTAACCAGTACACCGGCTACGACCGCCACTGCCGCGACCGGGCACTGTCACCCGAGGCAGGTCGGGCGCTGCGTTTCCGCACCCCCGACGAGGGGACCACGGTTGTCACCGACCTGATCCGGGGCGAGCCGACCTTCGAGAACAAGCTCATCGAGGACTTCGTCATCGCCCGGGGTGACGGCTCCCCGGTCTTCCTGCTCGCCAACGTCGTGGACGACATGACGATGGGGATCACCCATGTGATCCGGGCCGAGGAACACCTGCCCAACACCCCGAAGCAGCAGCTCCTCTGGGACGCGCTCGGAGTGAAGCCGCCAGTCTGGGCCCACGTACCGGTGGTGGTGAACGAGAAGCGGCAGAAGCTCTCCAAGCGCCGCGACAAGGTGGCCCTGGAGGCGTACCGAGACGAGGGATACCTCGCCGAAGCGATGCGCAACTACCTGATGCTGCTCGGCTGGGCGCCCTCCGGTGACCGGGAGATCGTGCCCTGGACGGTCATCGAGGACGAGTTCCGGCTGACGGAGGTCAACCCCTCACCGGCGTTCTTCGACGAGAAGAAGCTGCGGGCGTTCAACGGCGAGTACATCCGGGCGCTGCCCGTCGCGGAGTTCGTCGAGGCCTGCCAGCCCTGGCTGACCGGCACCGGCACCATCGCGCCGCCGCCCTGGCAGCCGACGGAGTTCGACCCGGCCGTGTTCGCCGCGGTGGCCCCGTTGGCGCAGACCCGGATCGCCGTGCTCGCCGAGATCGTGCCGAACGTCGACTTCCTCTTCGTCGACTCGCCGCTGGTCGACGAGGCGTCCTGGAACAAGGCCATGAAGGAGGGCGCGGCGGAGCTGCTCGACGCCGCCGTCGACGCCTTCGACGCGGTCGGGTCGTGGGACGCGGAGACGTTGAAGGCCACCTTGGAGGCGGTCGGCGCGGAGCGGGGCCTCAAGCTCGGCAAGGCTCAGGCGCCGGTGCGGGTCGCGGTCACCGGTCGTACCGTCGGTCTGCCGTTGTTCGAGTCGTTGGAGGTGCTCGGCCGCGAGCGAACGCTGACGCGGATGCGTGCGGCCCGGGTCCGTCTGGTCTGACCAGCCGGCATCAGCAACGACACACCGGGCACACTACCCAGGACCACGACACGCGCATTATCCTGCACACCATCATGGCCTCCGCGGGGTAAGATCCGGCCCGCTGCTTCGCGGCTGGCCGTCGAGCGAGTCGCAATCGCAGACACTTCCAACTAGTGTTCCACCAGCTGCAACCGATCGGCGTTCCGCGGAGTCTTTGAGTGGGTACCTGTCATCTGGGCAGGGTCACCACCGCCAGCCTTCCAACGTGTGACCCCTGCAGCACGGCCACCCATCGAACGGGGCGAGGAGGCGGCATGGTCCAACGAATGACACGACTGACCGGGGCGACAGCAATTGCGGTGGTGACGCTGCTGCTGTCGCTTGCCGGTGCCGCGACCGCGGCACCGAACTCGCCGCCGGCCGGCGTCGACATCACCGGGCACGGGCTGGCCGAGCCGTTGCGGCTACGGGCGGACACCCAGCCCGCACACGTCGTCGCCGTCATGGAGCAGGTCAACCACAAAGGCCTGGTCCGCCAGAGCAGTAGTCCAGAGAAGGCTGACCTCGGTCCTAAGTACACCGTGCTGGTGCTGTCCGGCGACGAGCCGAAGCAGACCTACGACCTCTACCCGAAGGCCGTCGGCGGGCCACGCGTCTACCGCCCCGCGAAGCAGCCCGACCGCAAGGTCACCGCAGCCTGGTACCTCGGGCGGGTGAGTATGTCCGAGACGCTGCGGACCGCCGGTGTGCCGCTGGAGCGGACCTTCGAGGCGGTCAGCGGGGGCGTCGGCGGAGGTGAACGCATCATCCCCGAGGATGCACTGAACCCCGCACAAGACATCAACGAGGCGTTCAGCGACCTACGCCGCCTGCTGCTGCTGAATGTCGCGGTGGTATTGATGATCACTTTCGGGCTCGCCGGGATCGCGCTGCTCATCCGCCGCCGCACCCGTTGAGCCACCGTGGGGCGGTGGTCCGGTGGGCCCTCGGGCGGGAAGCGTGCCGGCCGGGGCTGCCCGGCGGGCCACTCAGCACCAGCGACCCGGCGGACGGTCCCGCCGCAGGCTGCGGTGGGCCGGACGAACCGGACCATGCCGGTGCGCCCCGGCCCAGCCGGGCAGTACGCTTCGGCACCCGTCAGCTGCCGCATCGGCGGGCCCGGCCGTGGGCGGCTCGACGCTGCGCTGGCGGGGCACCGGCGGCTCGACGCCGCGCTGCCGGCCGGCGGTGGGCTCGTCCTCGGCACGCTCCGGCACACGACCCGGAGCCGGTTCGGCCGGCTGCACCAGGCCGGGCGGCCGGCGGTGGTGCTTGGCGAGGGCTGGCGGCTCGTGCGGACCCGGCCGGCACGGCTCCCCCTGGGCACAGCCCTGGTCGGCCTCCCCGTGCGCCATCGGCGTCTCCTCACGCTCGCCCTCACCCGCCGACGCCCACCCGGCGTGCCCTGTCACCGTACTGGCCTGTCCTGACCGGCCGCGCAGCGCGTACCGGTCGCCCGCCAACGGTGCCGGCGGGCGACGCCTGCCGACGGGGTCCAGGTCAGCGCATGTCAGGCTAGGCAGGTGAGCGAGTCTGGCGGCACGGACCTGTCAGCCACGCTGCGCCGGATCGAGCGGGCAGCCGGTGCACTGGCCACCGCGAGCGTGGTCCGGATGGACGAAACGCTGCCCTGGTTCCGGGGCCTGCCGGCCGACCAACGCTCCTGGGTGATGCTGGTGGCCCAGGCCGGCGCCCGCTCCCTGGTCCAGTGGTTGCGTTCCGACGGTGGTGCCGCCGAGGGCACCCAGGAGGTTTCCGACGAGGTGTTCGCCACCGCCCCGCAGGCGCTGGCCCGCTCGATCACCCTCCAGCAGACCGTCGCCTTGATCAAGGTCACGATCGACGTCGTCGAGGAGCAGGTGAGCGACCTCGCCGCCCCCGGTGAGGAGCCGCAACTGCGTGAGGCGGTGCTGCGGTACTCCCGGGAGATCGCCTTCGCCGCCGCCCGCGTCTACGCCCGGGCCGCCGAAACGCGCGGTTCCTGGGACGCCCGGTTGCAGGCCCTGCTCGTGGACGCGCTGCTGCGCGGCGACTCGCCTGACGTACTGGCCAGCCGGGCCGCCGCACTGGGCTGGACGGATGCGCCTCCGGTGGCGGTGGCGGTCGGCCCCTCCCCCGGCGGTGAGGTCGCCGCCGTCCTGCACACCGTCTATCGTCAGGCCCGGCGGATCGGGGTCGAGGTGATCGGCGGGGTGCACGGCGACCGCCTGGTGATGGTGCTCGGCGGGGCGGCGGACCCGGTCGCGGCGACCGGCAAGCTGCTCATCACCTTCGGTGACGGACCGGTGGTGGTGGGTCCGGCGGTGCCGAGCCTGGACGAGGCGACCGAGTCGGCCCGGGCGGCACTGGCCGGTTACCGGGCCGCACCGGCGTGGCCCGCGGCACCCCGCCCGGTTCACGCCGGTGATCTTCTACCCGAGCGGGCCCTCGCGGGCGATGCGGAAGCGCGCCGACGGCTTCGCCACGACGTGTACGCGCTGCTGGTCCGCGCTGGCGGTGAGCTGCTGGAGACGCTGGACGCCTTTTTCGCCGCCGGTGGCACGTTGGAGAGCGCCGCCCGGGCGCTGTACGTGCATCCGAACACCGTGCGCTACCGGCTACGGCGGATATCCGACGTGACCGGGTTCAGCCCGCTGGCGCCCCGGGATGCCTTCGCGTTGCGGATCGCTCTCACCGTCGGCCGACTCGATCCGGTGGTACCGACCCCGACATTGACCCCACCGACCGGTAAAAGATCACAGCATGGTGATGACCAGCGCCACTCTTTGTAGGATTCCTCCAACTGTCCTAGTGCGGTTTGGTGTCAGCCGGCACAGCGCAACCCATGGGTATCCAGGAGAGTCATAGACGTGCTCGCCGTTCTCTGCCCCGGCCAGGGTTCCCAGAAACCCGGCTTCCTGACACCCTGGCTCGACCTGCCCGACGCCGAGGCCCGACTGCGCACCTGGTCCACGCTGGCCGGCGTCGATCTGGTCCACCTGGGCACCACCGCCGACGCCGACGAGATCCGTGACACGGCCCGCACCCAGCCGCTGCTGGTCGCCGCCGCCCTGCTTGCCGCCAGCCATCTGCCGATGCGCCAGGTCACGGTGACCGCAGGACACAGCGTCGGTGAGCTCGGCGCGGCGGCACTTGCCGGGGCACTGCCGGCGGAGGCAGCGATCACCCTCGCCGGCGTACGGGGCCGGGAGATGGCCGCTGCCTGCGCCCTGGAGCCGACCGGGATGGCCGCGGTGCTCGGTGGCGACCCGGACGAGGTGACCGCCACGATCGACGCCCACGGGCTGCACGCCGCCAACCGCAACGGCAAAGGTCAGGTCGTCGCCGCCGGTGCACTCGACGGGCTGGAGAAGTTGGCTGCCGCACCACCGGAGCGGGCCCGGGTCGTCCGGCTACAGGTGGCCGGCGCGTTCCACACCCCGTACATGAGCCCGGCGGAGGACGCACTGGCCACCGTGGCGGCCGGCGTCACCCCTGGCGTTCCGGATCGAGTCCTGCTGTCCAACCTCGATGGGACGGCGGTCGGCGACGGCCGGGAACTCCTCGAACGGCTGGTCCGCCAGGTCACTGCGCCGGTCCGCTGGGATCTCTGCATGGCCACGCTGGCCAGCCTCGGGGTGACCGGCGTGATCGAGCTACCGCCCGCCGGCACACTCGCCGGCCTGGTCAAGCGGGAACTCACCGGCGCGGACGCGCCGGAGATCGTCGCTGTGAAGACCCCCGACGACCTGCCCGCCGCGCTGGATCTGATCGCCCGGCACGGTACGACTGCGGACGCGGCGATCGACGGAACCAGTCCACGCGACAACACCGACGCTGGGGAGGCCTCGTCATGACGGGCAGCCGGATACTGTCCCTCGGGCACTACCAGCCGTCCCGGGTGGTGACGAACGACGAGATCGCCCAACTGGTGGAGACCAGCGACGAGTGGATCCGCGACCGCGTCGGCATCGCGGCCCGCCGGATCGCCGGTGACGAGACGGTCGCCGACATGGCCGCGGCAGCGGCGGACAAGGCGCTTGCGAACTCCGGCCTGAACGCCGCCGACATCGATCTGGTCGTGGTCGCCACCTGCACCTCGATCGACCGCAGCCCGAACGTGGCCTGCCGGGTCGCCGACAAGCTGGGGATCGACGCCCCGGGGGCGTACGACGTGAACACCGCCTGCTCCGGTTTCGCGTACGCGCTGGGCACGGTCGACCACGCGGTCCGCGCCGGCGCGTCTCGTAACGCTCTGGTGATCGGCGCGGAGAAGCTTTCCGATTTCACCGACTGGACCGACCGTTCCACCTGCATCATCTTCGGCGACGGCGCGGGTGCGGCCGTGGTCACCGCGGCCGGTGAGGACGAGCCGGCGGGTGTCGGTCCGGTGGTCTGGGGCTCGGTGCCGGAGCGCGGCGACGCGGTACGCATCCAGGGTTGGCGTCCCTATGTGGCCCAGGAGGGGCAGACGGTGTTCCGGTGGGCTACCACCGCACTGGCGCCGTTGGCCCTGCAGGCGTGCGAGCGGGCCGGTGTCGATCCGTCGGAGCTGGCCGCCTTCGTTCCGCACCAGGCCAACAGTCGGATCATCGACGGCATCGCCAAGCGGTTGAACATTCCCCAGGCGATCATCGCCAAGGACATCGTCGAATCCGGCAACACCTCAGCGGCAAGTATCCCGCTCGCCCTGTCCAAGCTGGTGGAGCGCCGTGAGGTGCCTGCCGGCGCCCCGGTGCTGCTGTTCGGCTTCGGTGGTGGCCTGACCTACGCCGGTCAGGTCGTCCGCTGCCCCTGATACCCCACGGCGCGCGACGCCGAGGAACGACGGGTGGCGTCGCCGCCCCGTCGAGAGAACCCGATGAGAGGAACCCACCGCAATGACCCGTGACGAGATCACCACCGGCCTCGCCGAGATCCTCGAAGAGGTTGCCGGGGTGAGCCCGGACGACGTGGCCGAGGGGAAGTCCTTCACCGACGACCTGGACGTCGACTCGCTCTCCATGGTGGAGGTCGTGGTCGCCGCCGAGGAGAAGTTCGGCGTCAAGATCCCTGACAACGAGGTGCAGAACCTCAAGACCGTCGGGGACGCCGTCAGCTACATCGAGGCGCAGTCCTGATCATGAGTCGCTTCGACGTCGTCGTCACCGGGCTCGGCGCGACCACCCCGTTGGGCGGGGACGTCGCGTCGACCTGGGACGCCATGCTCGCCGGCCGCTCCGGGGTGAGTCCGCTCGCCCAGGAGTGGGCCGCGCAACTGCCGGTCCGGATCGCCGCCCAGCTCGCGGTCGATCCGGCCGGCCTGCTGGACCGCGTCAAGTTGCGCCGGTTGGACCGCTCCGAGGCGATCGCCCTGATCGCCGCCCATCAGGCCTGGTCGGACGCCGGCCTGGCCGACTCGGGGCTCGATCCGGAGCGACTGGGCGTAAGCGTCGGCTCTGGCATCGGTGGGGCGCTCACCCTGCTCGCCCAGGACGATGTGTTGGAGGCGTCCGGCCCACGGCGGGTTTCCCCGCACACCATTCCGATGCTGATGCCGAACGGCCCGGCGGCCTGGGTCGGTCTGGAGCTGGCGGCCCGCGCGGGCGTGCACTCCGTGGCCAGTGCCTGTGCCACCGGCGCGGAGGCGATCGCGCTCGGCCTGGACATGATCCGTGCCGGCCGCGCCGACGTGGTGGTGGCCGGCGGCACCGAGGCGGTCATCCATCCGCTGCCGATCGCCGGCTTCTCGTCGATGCGGGCGATGTCGACCCGCAACGAGGAGCCGGAGCGGGCCTCCCGCCCGTGGGACAAGAGCCGTGACGGCTTCGTGCTCGGTGAAGGCGCCGGCGTCGTCGTGCTGGAACGCACCGACCATGCCGCCGCCCGGGGAGCCCGGGTGTACGCGCGGCTCGCCGGCGCCGGCATCACCTCCGACGGCTTCGACATCGTCCAGCCGCACCCCGAGGGCGCGGGTGCGATCCGGGCGATCGCCAAGGCGATCTCCGACGCGGACGTGGCGAAGTCCGACATCGTCCACGTCAACGCACACGCCACCTCGACCCCGGTGGGCGACATCGCGGAGATCACGGCGTTGCGGGCCGCGCTGGGTGACCACCCGGTGCTCACCGCCACCAAGTCCATGTCCGGTCACCTGCTCGGCGCCGCCGGCGCGCTGGAGTCGATCGCCACCATCCTGGCGATCCGCGACAGCGTGGTGCCGCCGACGATCAACCTGGACGATCCAGACGACGGTCTGACCTTGGAGGTGGTGGCGAACAAGGCGCGTCACATGGATGTACCCGCCGCGCTCAACAATTCGTTCGGCTTCGGCGGTCACAACGTGGCGCTGGTCTTCACCCGCCCCTGAGCCGACGCGGCTCGTCGGGAAACGCCATGACCCGGGGTGTTTCTCGACGCTCCGGTAGCGGCGGGGCAGCCGCCGCCACGACGACTTGACGTCCGCTCGGGACACCGCTTTGCTTGGCTCTTTCGGTGGTCGTCGACGGGGAGTGGAAGACGTGACACGGCGGACGATCGCGGCGGCGGTGCTGGCCATAATGTTCCTCGGCGGGTGCGACGGCACCGCCGAAGGTAGTGGCGAGGCGAGTGGCGAGCCTTGGCACGACGAGGTGGCCGCCGCAGAGTCCGCCGGTACGGTCGGCGTTGGCTCGGCGTGCCCACTGCCGGTCACCTTCGGGCTGGCCGACGGTTGGGAGGCGGAGCCCATCGAGGTGTCGGATCCCACCGACGAGCTGGTCGAGGTGCTGGAGGCGCTGACCCGTCGGGGCGGTTCGACGGTGCGCTGCGAACTGGACGGCCGCGCCGTGGTGCCGGGTTTCCTGCGGGTCTGGACGGCCGACGGTGGGGGCACCCCGGCCCGGCAGGCGCTGGAGGCGTTCGTCACCGCCGGGACGGAGTCCAGCGGCCCGCAGTACCGCGAAGCCCGGGCCGGCGACCTGGAGGTGGTGGAGGCGACCTGGCTCAGCCGGCGGAGACTCACCGATTCCGACGTGCGTGAGTGGGCGTTGGCTGTGACGGTGGCCGACCAGACGGTGCTGATCGAAGCGAGCAGCACCAGCTTCGGTGAGCCGCTCGACGTGCTGCCCGCGTACCGGCTGGCCCGCGACACCCTCGCCGTCGGAAACTGACCGAGGTCAGTCCGCGCAAGTGGTGGCGGGTAGCCCGGGCACCTCGACCGGTGAGCGACCCGCCGGGCGGATCTTGCCGGCGAGCACGTCGGCGAGTGCCGTCATCGAGGCGCGGCTGGACGAGTAGGTGGCCAGCAGGGTGGGCGATTTCGCCTTGGCCAGCACGTACGGCGTGTCCATGGCAACGGTGACGGCCGAGTCGCCTCGCAGGTCCTCCGCGCCGTCTCCGTAGCCGACCAGGTGCACGCCGGTGCCACCGCTGGGCACCACCTTCACGCCGGCCGAGGTGAGCGCCTCGGTCAACGCCGCCCGGGTGTGTGCCCGCCCGCCCGACGAGGTGACGGTGACCGGGCCGCTGACGCCGGTGCTGTCGCACCTGCCGCGCAGTACGGTCACCGCACCGGCGGCCAACGCCCCGACCGCCTCGCGGTGGGCTGGTGCGCCGAGCGTGGACAGCTCCGGCGCGGGTGCGTCGCCCAGGGTGAACTTCATGGTCAGCACGCGGGTGGCCGCCTCGACCAGCCGGCCTCTGGGCAACGTGCCGTCACGCAGCGCGGCCAGCAGCCCCTCGTAGGCCTGGCCGACGTGTGGGGGCATGAGGATCAGGTCGTTGCCGGCTTTCAGCGCCCGCACCGCCGCCTCGCCGGGCGGGAAGCGGCGGGCCGGCGGCATGTTCATCCCGTCGGTGATCACCACGCCCTGGAAGCCGAGTTCACCGCGCAGCACCTCGGTGAGCAGCTTGTACGAGAAGGTGGCCGCCACCCCCGGGTCGATCGAGCGGACGTCGAGGTGGGCGGACATCACGGCCAGCGCGCCGGCCTCGATACCGGCGCTGAACGGCGGCCAGGCCCCGGCCGCCAGTGCGGCCCGGGACTGACCGAGTTCGGGCAGGTCCTCGTGCGAGTCGGCGGCGCTGTGGCCGTGACCCGGGAAGTGTTTGAGGGTGGCGGCCACCCCGGCAGTCTGCAGCCCGCGTACGGCGCCGCCGACCTGGTCGGCCACCCGCTGGGTGTCCGAACCGAACGACCGTGACCCGATCACGGTGCTGCGGGTCACCAGCACGTCGGCCACCGGCGCGAAGTCGACGTTGATTCCCATGGCGGTCAGTTCGGTGCCGGCGGAACGCCAGGCGGCCTCGGTCAGGCCCGGGTCGTCGGCGGCGCCGGCGCCGAGTGCACTGGGCAGCATGGTCACCCCGTCGGTGATCCGGGTCACCACGCCGTATTCCTGGTCGGTGCCGATCAGGAAGGGTGCCGCACCGGCCGGCAGGCGTCCGGCCGCCGCACGCAAGCCGGTGGTCAGCTCGCGGACCTGCTTCGGGTTGTCGACGTTTGTGGTCTCCTGGTTGCCCTGCGTCGGGTCGTCCGCGCTGAAGCCCACCAGGATCAGCCCACCGAGGCGGTACTTTTCGATCATCTCGGCGGGCGTGTCGACCCCGGCCAGCGTCCGGTTGCCGGCCGCCGATCCGGCTGACACCTTCGTCGCGTCGTCGCCGTAGGCGTACGGCATGAGGACCTGACCAACCAGGTCCTCGTCGTCGAGTTCGGCGACGAGGGCGGCAGCCAGGGTGGCCGGGTCCTCAGGGGGTGCGCTCGACGGCGACGTGGGCCCGGTGACCGGGGGCGGGGAGGCGTCGGTCGAGGGGCGTTCGCCGGCCCCGGAGCAGCCGGTGACGAGCAGCGCGGTCACCAGGCTGAACGCGGCGGCGACGCGCCGAGGGGTAGTCGACACGCGGCCCATCCCACCAGTTCACCGCGTACCGGGCAACTTGACCTCTCGCCGCGCGGCCGGTCAGCCGACCCGGGTGAGCAGGGTCACCGGTGCTCCGTCCCCAGCGTGGCGGTAGGGCTCCAGTTCCGCGTCCCAGGCGGTGCCGAGGGCCTTGTCGAGGGCGTGGGCCAGGGCCTCCGGTGCCCGCGCGACCGCCATGATGCTGCGCAACCGGTCCTCGCCGAGCTGGATGTCCCCGGCGGCACCCACGGTCGCCCGGAACAGGCCCCGGCCCGGCACGTGCATGAAACGTTCGCCGTCGACGCCCGGACTGGGCTCTTCGGTGACCTCGAAACGGGTCATGGGCCACTGCCGGAGGGCAGCAGCCAGTTCGGCGCCCGTTCCCGGGCGACCCGACCACCCGCATTCGGCCCGGCGGGCGCCGGGGTCGACGGGCTGGGCCGTCCACTGCAGGTTGACCGGCGCGGCGAGGACGCGCGCGATCGCCCATTCGACGTGTGAGCACACGGCGAGCGGGGTCGAGTGGACGTATACGACGCCACGCGTTGGCACGGTGACCTCCCGGAGTGCGAGGTGCGTCTTCCCCTACGACCTCGCCCGACCCGGGTTTGTGGAACACATGATGACTGGTGTGACGGATGGTACGCCAGGGAATCGGCGAATCCGCCGCCCGGAATACCCGGACAGGTGACCGCGGTTCCAGCTGGTGACGCCGCGATGACCAGCGGGCATCGTGGGTCGTGTACAGTTCCACCGGCGGCCTGTGCCGCGTACGCCTCCGCGGGTCCCGCCTCTGAGGGCGCCCGCAACAGCCCCCGGACGTTCCGTCCTCCGTACGTCTTGCAAGGAGTACCTCCGTGGCGAGCAACACCTCTAAGACCGCGCGCGCGTCAGTCCGGGCCGGCCAGGCTGGCCAGGGTGGCGCACTCAGCGTGCTGGGCGAGTTCAAGTACCTGATTCCGCTCAACGGCGGCAAGCACGCCTACGTGCGGAACCTCACCAACGGCAGGACTGCGCACCTGCGCACCGACTCCGAGGCTTTCGTCGAGGAGATCCGGGTGCTGGCCGCCGCCGGCCACGCTTCCAAGATCCGCGCCGAGCTGAACGGTCTCAACGCCACCCACCCGGGTGACGGTTGGGACGCCACCGAGAAGCGCCTGGTCGAGGCGGGCGTCTTCGAGGCCTGATCGATCGAGGAGCACACGTCCTCTGTGCAGCGCATGTGAACGCCCGTCGGGTCGCACCCGGCGGGCGTTCACCGTTGCCACTCCTCGCGCGACCGGGCGGAGTCGATCGGTGGGATCTTCTCAACACCCCGGTTGACGTGTTGTCATGACGGGTAGCTGGTGTTACCACCGGGTATCCCTGATGTTTCACATCCGTGCGCCGTGGGAGGTGGCGATGCCGGAGTCGACCGAGGTTCGGTTGGGCGACGACGTACGCCTGCACGTGGAGACCGCCGGCCCGGCCGACGCCGAGGTGACCGTCGTGCTGTTGCACGGCTGGACGCTCGACGCACGCAGTTGGCATCGGCAGTTGACCGCCGTCCAGGAGATGTTCGGCTCGGTCCGGGTGGTCACCTACGACGCGCGTGGGCACGGCCGGTCCAGCTGCATGGCACTACCCACCGCCACCTTGTCGCAACTGGGTGACGACCTGGTCGCGGTAATGGACGAGGTGGCACCCACCGGACCGGTGGTGCTCGTTGGTCACTCGATGGGCGGCATGACCATCATGGAGTACGCACACCGCCACCCGGGCCACTTCGCCCGCCGCGCCGCCGGTCTGGTCTTCGTCTCGACCACCGCCGAGGGACACGCACACACCGTCTACGGCCTTTCTCCTCGGATCGCCCGGATCATCCGGCTGGCCGAGACCACCGGAGCCGGAGTCCTCGCCAGATGCGGCGCCTGGCGACCGCCCCGGGCACTGCTGCGCGCACTACGCCCGAGCATCAGGTGGATGCTCTTCGGGGACCGCTGCGACCCCACGGACATCCGGCTGGTCACCTCGGCGGTGGCCCGCGCCTCGCTACGGTCGATCGGCGGCTTCCGGGCCTCCATCGGCACCCAGCACCGGTTGGACACGCTCACCACACTGGCTCACCTGCCGGCGGCGGCACTTGTCGGCGACCGGGACCGGCTCACCCCGCCGCCGTGCGCGGAGTCGATCGCCGCCGCGCTACCGGCCACCGAGTTGACCGTCTGCCCCGGCGGCGGGCACATGCTGATGATGGAGCGGCCCGAGGAGGTCAACGCCGCCCTGGCCGGCGTGTTGCGCCGGGTCCTGGCCGGCCTAACGGCCGGGCGGCGTGTCCCCGGCTGAACCACCGACTACCCCGGCCGAGGTGCCCTTCTGGCCAGGACGGGCGCGGGGCGTAATCTCGTGCGGTTGGCCGGGCGGCGTCACGAGGAGAGCGAGCGGTGGACCAGAGCACCCTGGATCAGGAGATCGCCGCCGAGCAACGGCATCTCGACCGGGTGTACGCGAGACTGGCCGAGCTGCGCCGCTCGGCCGTCCACGCGGAGCGGGAGGGTTACCAGCTCGCCCGGGTCGGCAACTTCGGCGCGCTCGTCGAGCGTGACGCGATGGTCTTCCACGCTGCCCAGCGACGCCACCTGCTCGACGCGGAGTACGAGGGGCTGGTGTTCGGCCGACTGGACCTGCGTGGCGGGCAGACCCTGTATGTCGGGCGACTCGGTATCCGCGACGAGGACGCCACCACCCTGGTGGTGGACTGGCGTGCCCCGGCAGCCGCCGCGTTCTACCAGGCGACCCCGGCCGAGCCGCTCGGCGTCGTCCGGCGCCGGACGATCCAGTCCAGCGGTGAGCGGGTCACCCGGATCGAGGACGACCTGCTGGACCCGGACGCTGCTCCGCCGGAGATGCCGGTGGTCGGCGACGGCGCCCTGCTGGCCACCCTGTCCCGGACGACCGGTCGCGGCATGCGGGACATCGTGGCCACCATTCAGCGCGAGCAGGACGAGGCGATCCGCGCCCCCGGTTCGGGGGTGACCCTCGTGTCCGGGGGCCCGGGGACCGGCAAGACCGCGGTGGCGCTGCACCGGGCGGCGTACCTGCTCTACGCCGACCGGAGCCGGTATGCCGGCGGCGGGATCCTGGTGGTCGGCCCCTCGTCGGTCTTCGTCGAGTACATCGCCTCGGTGCTGCCGTCGCTGGGCGAGGACACCGCCACCCTGCGGTCGCTCGGCACCCTCGTCCCCGGGGTGCAGGCCATCCGCACCGACCCGCCCGAGGTGGCGGCGGTGAAGGGGTCGCTACGGATGCGCCGGCTGCTGGAGCGGGCGGCCCGGGATGCGGTACCCGACTCCCCGGCCGAGTTGCGTCTGCTGTACCGGGGCACGCTGCTGCGGCTGGAGCGGGCCGAGCTGGAGACGGTACGGGACCGCGCGTTGCACCGAGGTGCCCGCCGCAACGAGGTGCGTCGGGCCGGCTTCGACGGCGTGCTCGCTGCCCTCTGGTCGCAGGCTCGCAGGCTCGGCATGACCGGGCTGCCCGGCCAGCGTGCCTTCGAGGACGAGCTGATCGACCGGACGGACTTCCGTGAGTTTCTGAAGGCGTGGTGGCCCCGGTTGCATCCGCTGCACGTGCTCGCCTGGTTGGCTGATCCGCAGCGGCTGCGCCGGTACGGCGCCGGCCTGCTCTCCGGTGCCGAGATCCGGCTACTCGGTGCGGCATACCGGGGATTGGCCACCCACGGCCCGACTGTCGCCGACGTCGCGCTGCTGGACGAACTGGACGCGCTGCTCGGCAAGCCGATGCGCCCCGCCCGCCCGAAGCGGGACCCGTTCCAGTTGGCCGGTGGGGTACGCGAACTGAGCACCTTCGCCGACCGGCAGCGGGCCGCCCGGCAGGCCGCCCGGGAACGTCCCGAGGACTACCGCGACTACGCCCACCTGGTGATCGATGAGTCCCAGGACGTCTCCCCGATGCAGTGGCGGATGGTGGGTCGGCGCGGGCGTCTGGCGTCCTGGACGGTGGTGGGTGACCCGGCGCAGACCGCGTGGACAGGGGATCCGCAGGAGTTGGCCCGGGCCCGTGACCAGGCGTTGGGTCGCCGTCGGCGGCACCGCTTCACCCTCACCACGAACTACCGCAACTCGGCGGAGATCTTCGCGGTGGCGGCGGCCGAGATCCGGCGGGCGTACCCGGATCTCGTGTTGCCCACCGCGGTCCGGTCGACCGGCGTCGACCCGGTCCAGCTGGTGGTGCCGTCGCCCGATCTGGCGAGCACCGTCGTGACGGCCGTGAGCGACCTGCTCGGCGAGGTCGGGGGCACCGTCGGGGTGATCACGCCGGTGCCCCGTCGGGACCAGGTGGCGGCCTGGTTGGGGGCCTTGGGTGGCGAGCGGTTGCAGGTGGTGACCAGCCTGGAGGCCAAGGGCATGGAGTACGACGGTGTGGTGCTCGTCGCCCCGGCGGAGATCCGGGCGGAGCCGGACGCCGGTGTCCGTACCCTCTACGTCGCGCTCTCCCGGGCCACCCAGCGGTTGACCACGGTCGACCTGGCCGAATGAACAGAACACCACAATTGGGCGTATTGTCCGATTCGATCTGGTCTACTAGTCAACAACAGAACACCAGCAGTAACAGCAGCTGCACCGGTCACCTGCGTACCGGTAGGCTCTGACCCGGCCCTCGCCAGGCGGCACCCACCGGTGCCGGCGGGGCCGCCGCCTAATCGCCCGCCCGGGCGAACCGGGGAACCATGTTCCTGGGGTGCATCCGCGTCAGCGGTAGGGATCTTCCGTCCCGAACCCGTCAGCTAACCCGGTCGGCGGCTGACGGAAGGACATGTGCATGCCAGCAGTGGCAACGGTAAGACCGGCCGCCCGTTCGGCGGCCCTGATCGCCGCGGCGCTCGCCCTCAGCCTCGGCGTCGCGCTGGCCCCCTTCGCCCCGGCCGCCGCGGCACCGCAGCCGTTGCGGGCGGCAGCACCGGGCGAGGTGGACGACGAGGGCGGCACTCCGGCGTTGCGGGCCCAGTTGGAGGCTGCCAGCAAGGGCTACCTCGACGCCAAGACCGCACTCGACCGCTCGGTCAAGCGCCAGAAGCAACTCGCCGAGCAGCTCACCGCCACCGAGAGCCAAGTCGCCGAGCGCGGCACCAAGGTGGCCGAGATCGCCGCCCAGGCGTACCGAACCGGCCGGCTGGGGGCTGCTTCGGCCCTGCTGAACAGCAGTTCACCTGCCGGTTTCATGGACCGGGCGGCAGCGCTCGACGTGGTGGCCGCCAACGAGGACCGCGCGCTGCGCGACCTCCAGACCGCCCGGGACGAGGTCAGCGCCACCAAGCAGGCGCTGGACGTGGAGGTCCAGGAACAGCGCAAGCAGGTGGCCGTGATGGCCAAACGCAAGGAACAGGCCGAACGGGCACTGACCGTATCGATCGAGCGGGACGAGGCGGCCGAACGGGCTGCTGCCGCCGCGCGGGCGGCAAGGTCACCGGCGCGGAGCAGCGGTTCGAGCCCCACCGCCAAGCCCGCTCCCCGTAACTCCGACGGATCGTGGCCGTCGGAGTCGTGCAGCGTCAACGACCCGACGCCGGCCAACGGCTGCATCACCCCGCGCACCCTGCACGCGCTGAACCAAGCCAAGTCCGCCGGGTTCACCAGGTATGTCTCCTGCTACCGACCCGGCGGGTCGGGGGAGCACCCGAAGGGCCGGGCCTGCGACTTCGCGGCCCAGAAGAGCGGGTTCGGCGGCCACGCGACCGGCGGCGACCGGACCTACGGCAACAACCTGGCGGCGTACTTCGTGAACAACGCCGACCGGCTCGCGGTGCTCTACGTGATCTGGTACAGGCAGATCTGGCTGCCCAGCAGTGGCTGGAAATCGTACAGCGGCGCCCGGGGTGATCCGTCCAGCGACCACACGAATCACGTTCACCTGTCGGTGTACTGAGAACTCGTCGCGTCGGGTGAGCTGCTCGTCAGGAGCGGTTCACCCGACGCGGCGTTTCCATCCCCGTCGGGCTACGGGGCACCGGCGTCACCGCGCCGGATCCACCTCGGGAGCCGTGGCAGCCCCGGCATAGTAGGGCTCGGGTGCGCCGAAGAGACCGAGCAGACCGGTCACCCAGAGCTGCCGGTGCACGAATCGACTCGGCTCGGTGACGATCAGCTTCACTCCGCTCACCTCGGCGGTCTGGAAGCCGGCGACCATGGCGCTGATGCCCACCGAGTCGATGAAGGTGACCAGCCGCATGTTCAGTTCGATCCGGGCTGGACGCCCCTTGGCCAGAACCTCGGCGATCGCCTCTTTCACCTCGTACGCGGTGTCGACGTCGATCTCGCCCCGAGGGGCGATCTCGATGACACCACCGGGCTGGACCGACTGCAGGATCGACAGGCTCACGCGAGCACCTCCACTCGCCCGACGACGGGCGCCTCATCAGTACGCGGGCCGCGACCGACAGTATTCCTTCGACTGCCTCGGTCGCCACCCCCTCGGGATGAGCAATTCACGGACAGGGACGCGGAAAATCGCCCATATCCGAACTTTATTGGCTTTTCTACGTGACGTTCGGTCAGCTCCGACGCCGCCGCACCAGGGTAGCGGGCCGATGCCACCTCCGTCGTTTCCGATCCGCCCCGGCGTGCCCCACGACAACCGGCTTTGACCTGCGCTCGACGAGCGGAAATGGCGCGGTGTGCCTAGCATCACGAGTGACCCCGTGACGGGAGGACGACAACATGCTCCGCAGACTCGCCGCGCTCGCTGGTGTCAGTGCCCTGCTCGCCCTCGCGCTCGCCTGCGGGTTCGGCGGCGATGACGGTGACGACGACGATGACGACGACTTCGCCCGGGCCACGGTGGTGGCGGTGACCAGACACTCAGCCTGACGCAAAGCCGACGAGCCCGATCGGCCCAGGGCCACAGTCGAGGAGGAAACCACATGTTCGGAACACACCTGTTGGACCGCCGCAGCAAGCCCGAGCAGATCGCGGACCACGCGTGGCAGCACCTCGCCTCAGCGGTGAACAACGCAGGCGGCAGCCTCCGTGACACCGCCCGCACCGCCCGCCACCACTCCGCCGGAATCGCCGACGATGCCGGAAACCTGGTCGAATCGGCCGCCGAGGAAGCCCGACACCGCGCCAGCCGCGCCCTCGACGCGCTCGCCGGACGCCGGCCGACGCTGCCGTGGACGCTACTGATCGGGGCCGTCCTGGCCGGTGCGGCGGTCGGCTGGGCGGCCGGCACCGCCGCACGCGCCGCAGGCAGCCGCGACCGGGCCCTGGAGGACATCGAGTTCGTCGACGTGCACCGGCCCGACTCCCCCGCCGACCCGACGAACCCCGCCAACTGACGACCCCGCGACGACGGGCCCCACCGACCGCCTCGGTCGGGCGGGGCCCGTCGTGCTGCCGCTCACCTCCCAGCCCGGATACCCGACCAGGCCCGGACAGCGCGGGGCACCACCGCCTCGTCCGATCCGGGCGAGGCCCGATCACCCGGATCGCCACCAGGCTCGGTCGTGGCGGACCTGGCTCGTCGGCCCGGATCGGACTCGCCGCGGGTTCGACGCATGCCGCCGCCCCTGGTGAGAAGGGAGCGACCGATGGCCAGCATCTCGACGATCAACCGCACCGATCAGGACATTCAGTCCGCGGTGCTCGACGAACTCGACTGGGAGCCCCGGGTACGGCCACACGAGATCGGCGTGACGGTCACCGAGGGAGTGGTGACCCTTACCGGACGGGTGGACAGCTACGCCAAGAAGTGGGCGGCCGAGCGCGCCGCACACCGGGTCACGCAGGTGCGGGCCGTTGCCAACGACCTCGCGGTGCGGTTGGTGACCGGTGCCGAACGCACCGACCCGGAGATCGCCGCCGCAGTCCAGCACGCCCTGCAGTGGCAGGCGTTCGTGCCGGTCGACGCGCTCGACGTGACGGTCTCCCAGGGCTGGGTCACCCTGCACGGGGAGGTCGAGTGGGAGTACCAGCGACGGGCCGCCGAACAGGCCGTCGGCCGACTGACCGGGGTACGCGGTGTCAGCAGCGGCATGACCGTCCGGCCCCAGGTACGCCCGGACGGGGCCCTCCTGGCCCGACGCATCGTCGACGCGCTGGCCCGTAACCGCGCCACCGACGCGGAGCAGGTGACGGTACGCGTACACGGCGACATGGTGCTGCTCGGCGGCCTGGTGCACTCCATACCCGAACGCGCCGAGGTGGAACGGGTCGTCTGGTCCGCCCCCGGCATCCGTGAGGTCCAGAACCACATCGCCGTCGCCCCGGTGCTCAGCTGAGCCGCCCGAACCACCCGGGTCGGGTGAGTCACGCTCACCCGACCCGCCCCGAAGGTGGGGTCATGACCGATCGGCTGACCACGCCCCTGCAGGTCACCGCGCGACTGCGCACGCCCGTCACGGAACACGATCACGTCCGTGGTCCCCGCAACGCGCCGGTGACGATCGTCGAGTACGGCGACTTCCAGTGCCCCTTCAGCGGCCTCGTGCACGCCAACCTCGCGGAAGTTCTGCAGCAACGAGCCGACACGGTCCGCCACGTCTACCGGCACTTCCCGATCACGAACCTGCACCCGTACGCCGAACGGGCCGCCGAGGCCGCCGAGGCCGCCGGACGACGGGGGCGGTTCTGGGAGATGCACGACTGGCTCTACGAGCACCAGGACCAGTTGGATCCGGTGCACCTGACGCTCGGCGTCGAGCAGCTCGGCCTACCCGTCGACGAGGTGGAGACGGAGATCGGGCGGCACGCCCACGGCGACCGGATCCGGCACGACTTCGTCGGCGGCATCCGCAGCGGCGTGGACGCCACCCCGACCTTCTTCGTCAACGACATCCGCCACGACGGTGACTTCGCCCCGGCCACCCTGCTCAGCGCCGTGGACGACGCCACCTGATCCCGTGGCGGCCCGCCTTTCGAGCCCGACGGCCGTCCAGCGGATCGGCAGTCCCGACCCGCTGGTCGAATCGGGACGACCCGATGATCGACGGGACGGGTCGCGGGCGGTCAGATGAGGCGGAGCTGGCGGGCACGGCGGACGGCGTCCCGACGGCGGGTGGCGTCTAGTTTGCGGTAGATGTTACGGACGTGGGTCTTGACCGTGTTGACGGAAACCGACAACTCGGCGGCGATCTCCACGTTGGACAGGATGCTCTGCAGGTATCGCAGGATCGTCAACTCCCGCTCGGTGAGCGGCTCGTCCAGCGGGGACGCCGCCGCGTCGCTGACGGCTTTGGCGCCGGTCTGCCCAGCCGGCGTGTCGACGGCACGCACCAGGTCACTGACAAGTGACCAGTGGGCGGTACCGGAGTCGAGGTGGGCGGCGAGCAACTCCCGCAGTCCCGGTTCGGCCCGTAGGAACGGACGACGGTAGCCGTCCGGCGCGGCCAGGTCCAGCGCCTGCTCCAACAGCCGACCCGCCCGACGATCGTCACCGGCGCGCCCCGCCAGCACTGTGGCCAGCAGGGCGGCGTCGAGGCGTACCGCAATCGGCCAGTCGACCGCCGACGCGGCGGTCCAGTCCGGCATCAGCAGTTCGGCGGCCCGCGGGTCGCCGGCCCGCAGCTCGGTCCGGGCCGCCGCGACAGCCAGGGCCGCCGCACCCGACCGCAGGTCACCGGCCAGTTCCCGTGCGGTCTGCACGTCACCCCGCGCACTGTGCAGGTCCAGCGCGGCGGCGCGCAACCACGAGCCCAGCTCACCGCCGCGCCCACCCCACCCGTCGCGGGCCTCCACCAGCAGCCGGTGACCGGCGGTCAGCTCGCCCTCGTCGTGGCGTAGGCACGCGCGGCACCAGCCGGCCACCGCAGCCGGCACCGGTTCGCCACCGGCCGGCCCGGCCAGCCCCAGGTGGGCCTCGGCCTCCGCCGGCTGGTCCCGGTGCAGCGCCACCACCGCCAGTGCCAGCTGCGCGTACCCGCAGTCGCGTAACGCCGCCCAGCCCTGACAGGGCGGCATAGCCAGCGCCGCCCGAGCTGTCTCCTCGGCGACGCGCAGCTGCCCGCGCAGCGCCGCCACGAGTGAGAACCGGCTGGCGCAGACCAGCTCGGTACGCGGACGTGCCGCCGCCCGCGCGGCTGCCAACGCGTCGGCGAAGCCGTTCGCCGCACCGGCCAGATCGCCATCGTCGAAGGCGAGCAGGGCCAGCGCGGTGCCGGCCACGGCCGACACGTCGGCGTCGTCATCGGCGTGGCCCCGCGTCCCCGCGACCCCGCTGCCGGCCGACCCCACGCCCGGGTCGGCAACCTCCGCCTGCGGCGTCGTCACACCGACCGTCCCGGTCACCGCCGAGCTGCCGCCCCTCGGGGGGCCCTCGACCGGCGACGTCGCGTGGCCCGAGACGGCGTAGCCGGCCTGCGGGTCGCCGCCGTTCGTGGCGAGCAGGCCGGCGGCGGCGGCACGTACGACCTGCGGGTCGCCGTTGAGGCGGGCCAGGGTGAGCTCCAGCGCGGCGACCAGTCGCTCGAACCGGGATCGGCGTGGTTGTGCCAGCCGCCCGATGTGCCCGGTGGCCTGCCGCAGGTACGCCACGGCCGCCTCGGTGTCACCGTCGAGGGCCCGTCCGGCGGCGCAGGCGAGAGCGAGTTCGGGGTCACGGCCCACCACGTCCGACGGGGGCGCTCCGGGCACCGGCCCGACGTCGGCGGGTCGCTCGTAGGGCACCAGTTCCGGCCAGCGGGTCACGAACAGGTCGGTGGCTGCGGCCCAGTCACCGGCGGTGAGCGCATGGCGCAACGCATCGGCGGTCCGGCCGTTGCCGGCGTACCAACCGGCCGCCCGCAGGTGCAGCTCGCGTAGCTCGTCACCGGGCAACCGGCCCAGCTCACGGTGCAACAGATCGGCCAGGAGCGGATGGCACCGATACCACACCGGCCGGCTGCCCTCCTGGTGGAACAGACCGCTGTCGGCGAGCGCACCCAATCGGTCCTCGGCGTCCGTGTCACCGCTCAGCGCGGTGGCGAGACCGGCACAGACGGCGTCGACGATCGCCGTACGGCGGAACAGTTCACGGTCCACGGGTGTCAGCCCGGCCAACGGCTCCGCCCGCAGATAGCCGGCGATCTCCGGCTGATCCGCCCCAAGTTCGTTGATCCACCGCTCCGGGTCCGGTTGGTCGTGCAGGGCGAGCGCGGCGATCCGCAGCACGGCTGCCCAGCCTCCGGTTCGTTGCCGCAGCCGGGTCACGGCGGCAGCCGGTACCGCCACCCCGTGCGCGGTGAGCAGGTCAGCGATCTCGTCGCCGGTGAACGCGAGGTCGTCGGGGCCGAGTTCGGTCAACTCCCCGGACAACCGCAGCCGGTGCACTGCCAGCGGTGGGCCGGTCCGCCCGGACGCCACCAGTCGCAGCCGCTGCGCACTGTGGCGCAGCAGGAACTCCAGACCGGCCAGGGCCGTCGGTTCGCTGAGCTGATGCAGGTCATCCAGGATCAGCACCACCGGCCGTCCCAGGGAGGCCAGGGCGGCGGCGAGGATCTCCAGCTCGTCCGGACGCGGTGCCCGTTCGGGCAGCGGCGTTTCCGCAGGGTCGACCATCGGGCGCAGCGCGGCGCCGAGGTACGACCAGAGGCGGTCCGGGTCGTCACCAGCCTCGACCGACACCCATGCCAGTGTGGGGGCCTGCGGGTCGGTGTCCGGTCGGACCCGTCGCCAGGTGGCGAGCAGCGTGGTCTTGCCCCAGCCGGCAGGCGCCCGCAGCAGCGTGACCGGACGGGTCACCGCCTCGTCGAGGAGGCGGGCGAGCCGGGGCCGCAGGACCGTCGGTTCTCCCGGCTCGGCGGGAGCCAGCCGGGACGCCAGCAGGGGTGGGCAGCCCGGTGTCCGGACCGCCACGCCCGCCCGACTTCCGCCGCGGTCACCCGGCATCCGACCACCCCCACGCCACGCGTGTTGCCTCCCCGTCCTGCCGGCGGTTACCCGACCCTCGACGGTTCACCCCTTCCGGGGGAACCTGGTTCACCCGGCCCGCAGCGACGCTGGCGACGAACAAACGGACACTGGGCCGGACGGGTCAGTCGGCGGGGCGCAGGGCGCGACGACACGGGGATCGGAGGCACGAGTGGGACGGGTCGGGACAGTTGTCGCGGTGGCCGGTGCCCTGGGCGCGGCGGCGGCCCGAGCCACGCGTGCCGCGGTGACCCGGCGGCGGGCCCGGCCCGTCCGGTGCCCGACCGGATGGCAGGTGGTGACGGTCGACCGGCCGGTGGAGCAGGTGCTGCCCGCCGCGGTCTGGCCGGAGCCGCTACGCCGCCTCGACGGCGCGGTCGAGGTAGCGGTGACCGGCGCACCGGGCGGCCGGGGCACCGAGCTGGCGGCCCGGCCACGGCCGCACGCCGCCTGGCCCGGGCTCACCGCGCACCTGTTGGGCGACGACCCCGGTCTGCTCGTACGACAAGCGTTGTGGCAGGTCAAACAACTCGTCGAGACCGGTGAGGTACTACGCCCAGACCGGATGCCCGGCGAACGTGGGCCAGGGGTGGCGGCAGGTGTCCCCCGACCGTCGGCGAACGAGCCACCGCGGTGAGAGCACTGTGCTGGGGCACCGGCGGTGAGCTGGCCGTACGCCAGGTCCCCGATCCGGAGCTGCGCAACGACCACGACGTGATCGTCCGGGTACGGCTCAGCGCCACCTGCGGCGCCGACCTGCCGCTGCTCGCCGGGACGGTGCCCGCCCCGACCGCCGGGGAAGTGCTCGGTCACGAGTTCCTCGGCGACGTGGTCGAGGTGGGCGCCGGAGTACGCCGGCACCGCATCGGCGACCGGGTGGTGGTCTGCGCCTCCGTGGCCTGCGGTGCCTGCTGGTACTGCCGTCGGGGGCTGCCGTCGTGCTGCGACAACGGCAGCACCGACCCGACCGCGAGCGAAGCGGAGTGGGGTCACCCGGTGGCGGGCTGCTTCGGCCACCCGCGGTCCGCAGGAGGTTTCGCCGGCAGCCACGCCGAGTACGTCCGGGTGCCCTACGCCGACGTCGGAGCGTTCGCGGTGCCGGAGTCGGTCGACGACGACCGGGCCCTGTTCGCCTCGGACGCCGCACCGGCCGGCTGGCTGGGTGCCGAGGGAGGCGAGGTACGCCCCGGCGACGTGGTGGCGGTGTGGGGAGCCGGTGCCGTCGGTCAACTGGCTGCTCGGTCCGCCTGGCTGCTGGGTGCCGAACGGGTGATCGTCGTCGACCGGCATCCCGCGCGGCTGCAGATGGCGCGTCACCACGTGGGCGCCGAGACCATCGACCGCCGGGACACCGACGTCACGGCACGGCTGCGGGAACTTTCCGGTGGACGGGGGCCCGACGTGTGTGTCGAGGCGGCTGGCGGGCCTGCCGGGGAAAACCTGTCGCTCGCCGACCGGTTCACCGGCCGCACCCGGGCACCGGATGCGGTCCGGGAAGCGGTGTACGCCTGCCGTAAGGGCGGCAGTGTCTTCGTGCTCAACGGCGGGGTCCGTCGCGTCGACGCGTTCCCGACCGGCACCGTCGTGCACAAGGCGCTGACGGTGCGGGGCGGACGCCAGCACGGTCAGCGCCACATCCCGATGCTGCTGGAGCGGATGGCCCGCGACGAGCTGCGCACCGAGCACCTGGCCACGCACCGCTTCTGCCTGGACCGGGCCGCCGAGGGTTACGCACTCATGCGGGACCGGCCCGAGGAGTGCGTGCGCGCGGTGTTCGTCCCGCACTGACCGGCAGGTAACGGGGCGGATCAGCGGCGACGGTGGCATGATCACGGGATGGCTGCCCAACGGTCGTACGACGTGGTGCTGTTCGGAGCTACCGGGTTCACCGGCGGGCTCACCGCACGCTACCTGGCCCGGCACGCGCCGCCGGGGCTGCGCTGGGCGATCGCCGGGCGTAACCCCGCAAAGCTGGCCGCGGTCCGGGACGAACTGGCCGCCACCGACCCGGCACTGGCCGGGTTGCCGCTGCTCACCGCCGATGTCACCGACCCGGCTTCGCTGCACACGGTGGCCGCCGACGCCCGGGTGGTGGCCAGCACCGTCGGCCCGTACGTGCACCACGGTGAGCCGCTGGTGGCCGCCTGCGCCGCCGCCGGGACCGACTACCTCGACATCACCGGTGAACCGGAGTTCGTCGACCGGATGTACCTGCGCCACCATGCCGAGGCGGTACGCACCGGGGCCCGGTTGGTGCACGCCTGCGGCTTCGACTCGGTCCCGCACGACCTCGGTGTCTGGTTCACCGTCAAGCACCTGCCCGCCGACGCCGCCATCACCGTGGACGGGTACGTGCGTGCCGGTGGGCGGTTCTCCGCCGGCACGTACCACTCGGCGCTGATCGCCTTTTCGCGTACCGCCGAGGCGTCGCGGGTGGCCCGCGAGCGCCGCGCCGCCGAGCCGCGCGCGAACGACCGCCGGGTCCGGACGGTTCCGGGCCGGCTGGCCCGCTCGCGGGACCTGCCCGTCTGGGCGGTGCCGCTACCGACCATCGACCCGCAGGTGGTACGCCGTTCGGCGGCAGCCCGCCCCGAGTACGGCCCGGATTTCCGCTACCGGCACTTCGCGGCTGTGCGGCGACTGCCGACCGTGCTGGTGGCCGGTGCGGGGCTCGGTGCCGTCGCCGGGCTGGTGAAGCTGCCACCGACCCGGCGCTGGTTGTTCGGCCGGCTCGCCTCCGGGCAGGGGCCGAGCGCCGAGCAGCGGGCCACGTCATGGTTCAAGGTCCGGTTCGTCGGTGTCGGCGGCGGACGACGGGTGGTGACGGAGGTGGCCGGCGGCGACCCCGGTTACGACGAGACCGCGAAGATGCTCGCCGAGTCGGCACTCTGCCTGGCCTGCGACGACCTGCCGGCCACTGCCGGTCAGGTCACGCCCGTCACCGCGATGGGCGACGCGCTGCTGCACCGCCTGACCTCCGCGGGCATCACCTTCCGCCTGCTGGACGAGGGCGACGCCGGGCGGGCTTGACCCTCGACCGGGTCGAGGGGGCAGGATCGGCGTGTGGACAGTGATCTGCGCAGCATCGGTGAGCTGGCCCAGGCCAGTGGGCTGACGGTGAGTGCGCTGCGGTTCTACGACGCCGCCGGGGTGCTGGCGCCGGCCTGGATCGATCCGGTCACCGGGTACCGCCGGTACGCCGATGACCAGGTGGCGCCGGCCCGGCTGGTGGCCGGGCTGCGCCGTATCGGTCTCCCGGTCACCGAGATCGCCCAGGCGGTACGCGCGGAACCCTTGGTGGTGCACCGGATTCTCGACGCGCACCTCGATCGGCTGGCGGGCGGGCTGGCCGAGGCACGGCAGGAGGTTGCCCGGATCCGTCGCCTGCTCGCCGACGACGAACCCCGGTCCGCCACCCGGCTCGTCCTGACCGGGCGTGCGCTGTCCACGGCGGTGGATGCCGTCCGTTTCGCGGTCGGCACCGACCCGGCGTCGCCGGGCTTGGCAGGTGTGCTGTTCGACGTGACCGGCGATGGCGTACGTCTGGTGGCCACCGACCGGTACCGGCTGGCGGTGGCGTCGGCCGGTGCGGCGGTACGCGGTCCGGCGGTGCGGGCGCTGCTGCCCGTGGCCGCGGTCGACCGGCTGCGTCGGCTCTGCGTCACGGCGACGATGGGTGGCGTCCGGCTGACCCTGGCCGCACGGCAGGTGGTCGCCGACGTCGCCGGGCACCGGTTGCGGGTGACGACCCTGCCGTACGACTTCCCCGAGTACCAGGCACTGGTACCGGCATCGACCGGCGGGGCGGCCCGGCGGGTGCCGGTGGACACGCCGTGGCTGGTCGCCGCGTTGCGTTCGGGAGCTGCCACGGTGACCCGTGAGCACGCGGGCGAGCTGCTGCCGGTGACCGTGCTGGGGCTGGGCGGTCGGGACGCGATTCGCCTGCTCGGCGCGGACGACCTGGCCGACGTCGGGGCCGTGGACCGGGCCGGTCGGGCAGAGCTGCGGGTCGGTGTCAACGGCGGTTTCCTGCTCGACGCGCTGCACGCCGCGGGCGGTCCGCGCCTGGTGTTGGAATCGGACGGTCCGGTGACCCCGCTGGCCATCCGGCGGCCGGATGATCCGGCGGCTTTCTCCATTCTGATGCCGATCCGACTCTGACCGCCTGCTCCGGCCGCTGGTCTGTCCGCCACCGAGGTGGTTTCGGACGGCGGTGTGGGGGCGGGGTGCGGGAGGCTGTGCGGTTCGGGCGCGACGGTAGCATCTGGAGGTCCACCCGAGCCCGGACGGAGGCGTACGGAGCAGCATGCTCGACATGGAGTTGATCCGGAAGGATCGCGAAGCGGTGGCCGTCGCGTTGGCGAAGCGGCTGGACGCCGCCGAGGTCGATCGGGTGCTGGAGGAGATCCAGCGACTCGACCGGGAGCGCCGCCGGCTGATCAGTGAGATCGACGGGGAACGTCAGCGCCGCAAGGCCGAGGCCCGGGCGTACGCGCAGGCGAAGCGGGCTGGTGTCGAGCCGCAGGTTACCTCCGACGACGGCCGTAAGCAGGTCGCCGAACTGGAGGCGGAACTCGACGGGGTGCAGGCGCGTCTGCGTACCACCATGAGCGAGTTGCCCAACCTGCCGGCCGAGGATGTCGTGGCCGGCGGCAAGGAGGCCAACCGGGTGGTGAGGACTTTCGGTGTGCCGCCGGCCATCGAGAAGGTCCGCGATCATGTCGAGCTGAGCCGGATGCTCGGTCTGGTCGACCACGAGCGGGGTGTCAAGCTTGGTGGTTCCGGCTTCTGGATGTACACCGGCCTGGGTGCCCGGCTGGAGTGGGCGCTGATCAACTGGCTGATCGAGCGGAACATCGAGGCCGGGTACGAATTCCTCCTGCCCCCGCATCTGCTGCTGGAGAGTGCCGGTTTCGCGGCCGGTCAGTTTCCCAAGTTCTACGACGACGTCTACCACCTGGACAGGCAGTCCGCGCCGCGCGGGCAGTTCCTGCTGCCGACAGCGGAGACGGCGATCCTCGGTGCGTACCAGGACGAGATCCTGGATACCGCGAAGCTGCCGCTGAAGGTGTTCGCGTACACGCCGTGCTATCGCCGTGAGGCGGCCGGCTCGCACTCCGACGAGCGGGGCACCGTCCGGGGTCACCAGTTCAACAAGGTGGAGATTTTCCAGTTCACGCTGCCCGAGCAGGCCGACGCCGCCCTGGAGCAGATGATCAGCCATGCGGAGAGCCTGGTCGAGGGGCTGGGCCTGCACTACCAGCGCAGCCTGCTCGCGGCCGGCGATTCCAGCGCGTCGATGCGCAAGACTCTCGATATCGAGGTGTGGATGCCCAGCACCGGCAAGTACAAGGAGGTCTCGTCGGTGTCCTGGGGCGGCGACTATCAGGCCCGCCGGGCGGCGATCCGCTACCGCGAGCCGGGTGGCAAGCAGACCCGTTTCGTGCACACCCTCAACGGTTCGGCGCTGGCCACCAGCCGTCTCTACCCGGCGATACTGGAGCAGTTCCAGCAGCCCGACGGCTCGGTTCTGGTACCAGAGGTCCTCCGTTCCCTCCTGGGCACCGACCGCCTGTCCCCTCGCTGACCCCCCGACCCCTCACGTTGATCATGAGGTTGCCGGCACCACTAGAGATCGACGACGCCGTCAACCTCATGATCGACGCGGCCGGGTGGTGGTGTGGGGTCAGGTGGCCAGTGCGGTGACCCGGCGGGTCAGGTCCTCGCCGTCCAGCCAGCCCTGGTGGATCACCCGACCGTCGCGGTCGATGATGACGAAGGTGCTCTGCTCGACGACCTCGAAACGCCGCCAGATCTCTCCCGCGCGGTCCTCGATCTGCGGCATCGGGCCCAGTTCGAACTCGGTGACGAAATCGGTCATCGCCTTGCGCTCACCGAGCCCGGCGACACCGATGATCGGCACGGTGTCCCGGAAGCCGGGCTCGATCTCGGCTATCGTCCACGCCTGGCTGGCGCAGGTGGCGCACCAGGGGGCCCAGAACCACAGCACCACCGGGCGACCGGCCAGGGTCGCGGCGTCGAAGGTGGCGCCGTCCAGGGTGGTGCCGGTGAACCGCAAAGTGTCCGGCACCGGCCCGGCCGGCGCGGTCGACGGGGATCCGGCGTCGACGACGCCACCATCCGCAGCGCCGGCATCGGCAGTGGTGGACGCCGGAGCGTCCGCGGGCGGAGCCGCCTCGGCGTCCGGACCGGCACCGCAGCCCGCGATGGCGAGCATGGTGGCGAGCAGGACGGCGGCGACCGCCCCGGTGGACCGTCCCGTCGTGGGAACCGACCCCATCCGCGTCTCCCTTCGGTTCACTCACCGCCGTCCTGACAGCCACGCCGCCACGGTCGGTGAGACTCAGGCCTGGGTCAGCCGCAACGCCAACGCCGGGCAGACCTGCACCGCCTTCGCCGCGCCCTCCCGCAACCAGGTCGGTACGGGGGTGGGCGGGAAGGCGGGGTATCCGTTCTGGTCGAGCCGGATGAAGTCCGGCACCACGTGGGCGCAGAGGCCGTGCCCGTCGCACCGGGACCAGTCAAGCACCAGCTTCTGCGGGTCGGGGTCGGGGGCGCCGGGTAGCCCCATCAGGCCCTTGACCCGTCGACCGCAGCCCTCACCGGTGATGTGTTTCTTCAGGTCGTCGGCGAAGACCTCCATCGCCGACAGCGCGAACCGGGACGTACCGTCCGGATGACTGCACGCCCCCCGGCCCTTGACGTCGCCGGCCGCAGCCCGGACGACCTCCACCGGGGCGCTGCCGGAGACCGCCAGGTCGACGGCGCGGGCCAGGTCGGGCAGGCCCCGCTTGCAGGGGCCACACTGCCCGGCGGACTCACCGGCCAGATAGCGCACGACCTGCGCCGCCTCACCGAGCGGGCAGGTGTCGTCGGCGAGCGGCACGATGATTCCCGCACCGAGGGTGCCACCGACGGCGGCGAGCCCCTTGCGGGAGACCTCGGCCGATTCCGCCGCCTCCCGTGTGATCCACTTGCCGTGGTAGCCGCCCATCAGGATGCCGGGGCCGTCCGGTACCTCGCACAGATCGAGGATCTCGGCCAACGGGGTACCGGCCGCGCACTCCACAACCGCGTGGCGCTTCGCCGCTCCGGTGATGCTGAGCAGCACCGTGCCGGGCTCGTCGTCGGTGCCGAGCGCCGCGTACTCGTACGGGCCGAGCCGCGCGGCGACCGCCACCTGGGCGTACGTCTCCGCGTTCGACAGTAGGGTCGGCATCCCGCTGACGCCGGAGTCACTGGAACGTTTCTTGGTGCCGGGTGGGATGTGCGGCAGCCCGTTGATGCCGTTGACCAGTGCGCCACCCTCACCGCTGATGAATCGGTGCGGCACCGTCACGACGCTCGTCGGCGCCGGCATCCGGCGCTCGTCCAACGCCTCCATCAACGATTCCCGGCCGACCATGTCGTCGGCGACGCAGAGCACGATCTCTTCGGCGTCCAGCGCGAAAGCGGCAAGTGCGGCACCGTCGAGGATCAGGTGTGGGGCCCGGGTGAGCAGGACCTTGTCCTTCCAGCTGGCCGGCTCACCCTCGGTGGCGTTGACCACCACCACGGGCGGCAGGTCCTGTCGCTCACAGGATTCCAGCACCGCCCGCAGCTTCTTGGCGAAGGGGAAGCCGGCGCCCCCTTTGCCTTTGAGCTGGATGCCCTCACACAGCCGCAGCAGGCTGGACGGCTCCATCGGACTGATCGCTCCGTGCACCATTTCGTGGGCACGCATGTCGAGCCGGCCGAACTCGGCGAATCCCGCGGTGAGCCGCGGCTCACCGACGGCGGCCACCGGTGGGACGGTACGAGCGGTCACTTCGCCTCACCCCGTAGTCCAGCCCAGTAGGCTCCGTCGACCCCGTCCGGGTCGGCCCGGCGACGGCGACGACTCTCCGTCGACGAGGTCCGGCGGGCACGCCGCGAAGCCAGGTCGACAAGGGTGGGGGTGTCGTCGACGGCCACGTCGTCCTCTGGGACGTACCGGGCCGGCGGGCGCCAGTAGTCGGTTTCCGCCTCCGGCAGGTCGTCCTCGGCGCTGTGCCGCCCACTGCCGATGCGCGGCGCGGCGGAGATCGGCGATCCGGAGCTGGGGGCACCGGAGATCGGGCCGGCCGAGATCGGGGCGTTCGACTCCCACCGGCGAGGGCTGTCCCAGGGTTCCTCCGCCTCGTCCTCCGTGCGCTGCGGCGGGGCCGAGTACCGGCTGTCGGTGCGGGACCGGCGGGACCGGCCGTACTCTTCCTCTTCCTCGTCGTCACGACGGCGTCGGCGCACCGGCTCCTCGTCCCGCACCAGATCGTCGTCACGAAGGGTGGCCCGACGGCCCACGGGTTCGCGTTCCTCGTCGCGTCGCGACCGACGGCCGGTCGACTCGTCGTCGCGCCGCGACCGACGGGCCGCCGGCTCCAGTTCCTCTTCGGTGAGGGCCGGGCGGCGACCGGTGGTCTCCAGTTCCTCGTCCCGTCGCGAGGAGCGCCGGGACGCCGGGTCGGCGTCGCGGCGACGACGGGCCACCGGCTCCAACAACTCGGTCTCGCGGTGTACGGCCCGCTCCAGCTCCTCGGCGTCACGACGGCCACGGACGGGTTCACGCAGCGTGCCCGGCTCGGGAACGACCGGCACAGTGAACCGTTCCGGGTCGTTGCGCCGGATGGTGGGGCTGGCCCAGGTCCCGGAGGTACTTTCGGCCCAGCTGATGTCGCGGCGGACCCGCTTCTCGCGCCCGTCGTCGGCTGCCGCGCCGACACGGCGGCCGGTCAGGGCGCCGAGCAGGTTCTTGCCGCGGGTCTCCTCGGTGGACCTGCCACCGCTCATGACCTCGTTGAGGACGGCGGCCTGCTGTTGCTCACGGCTGCGCCGTTGCAGGTTGACCGAGAGCCGGACCATCAGTGCGATGACCACCAGCAGGACACAGGCGAAGTAGCTCAGGCCGACCCAGGTGGCGGGCGTACGGCCGACGAGGAGGCCATGGAAGATGCCGAACGGCCAGGCGGCGTAGGCCAGGGAGTGCAGGGCTCGCCACACCCACTTCGGGCCGATGTCGGCGAAGCGGGCCCGGATGATGCCGGTCCAGAGCACGCTCACCATGAGCAGCGCGGCGATGGTGCCGAGCCCGAGGTAGAGGCCCCGGCCACCGACGAAGGGGACGAAGGCGTCGGTCATTCCGGCCCGCCCGCTGGTGATCTTCGTGACGACGTGCATGGCCAGGCCGCTGACGGCAAGGATGCCGGTCGCCCGGTGGGCGGACTGCAGCAGGACCCGGTGCCGGACCATCAGCACCAGCCGGTCGGTGGCGAGCAGGCCCAGCATCACGGTGAGGCTCAGCGACACCAGTGTGATCACACCGGCGAAGAACTCGGTGAAGAAGTAGGCCATGGCGTAGACCTGTTGACCGATGGTGGTGAGCATCATGAGTGCCCACAGCGCGGCCAGGCCGGACGCGGACAACGCCAGGACCTGACTTCTGGACCGGACCACCCCTCCCCGGCTGGTGCTGCTGGTGCGGACGGCGGCCGCCTTCTCGTCTTGCGTTGCCCGGGCCATCTGCTCCTCGATCGTCTCGCGGCGGCGCGCCACCGGCCGACCTGTTCCCCACTCCAGTACGCAGGACGGCTCGGGTCGGATCAGTGTCGTAAGAAAAAAATTCGGCTGTTTGTCGAACCACCCTGCCGCCGGACGCGTATAGCGCCTCCGCCGCCGACAGTCCAGGCACCCGTCCCCCTGGAGCACCCGATGCACCGACGTCGACTCCGTCCGGCGATCGTCAACCTCTTCGAGTGGAACTGGAGCGGTTGGTTCGCCGCCACCGTTCCCGCCCACGACGGTAGCCAGCCACCTCGACGCCCGCCTCCCCTGACACCTTCACCCACCCCGCCCCGTCTTGTAGATCGTGGGGGTGGCAGCAGACGCGATCTCACTCGGTCGCCGCCCCACAATCAGCATTTCCATCCGAATATCAGGGTTAATGAGGTTTTTGGGGGTATCGTGTAAGGAGTGTTGAATGAGGTTATTGCGAGGCTTTGGTTCCGGGGGCGCCGGGGTGTCGCTGCCGGAGTGGGCCTCGCGGTGTTGATGGGTGGGGCCGCCTACACGGGGTGGGCGTCGACTCCGACGCCGCAGGCGGGACCGGTCGTCGTGCCTGCCGACCGCGCGGGGGTGCCGAGCTTCGACGAGGCCGCACCGGTGCCACCGGCCGCACCAGCACCCGACGGGCTGCCGGAGATCGACTACGACCCGGCCCCTGACGGTTTCCCCGACGATCCGGACGCCCTCGACACCACACCGCTGACCGAGGGCCTGCACCCGACCCGCCGGATCGCGGCGTACGACGCGCCCGGTGGCCGCCCACTGGCCTTCCTGATGCCCACCATCAGTGGCGTGGAGCTGACCGTACCGATCGCCCGCCGCGAGTCCGGCTGGACGGCGGTACTGCTCCCCTCGGCCAACCGCAGACTGGCCTGGCTACCGCCCGGCGGCTTCCGCACTGTCGCCCTACCCGACCAGATCGTCGTGGAACGGACCACTTTCCGACTCACCTGGTACCGCGACGGCACCGCCCGGCGATCCTGGCAGGTCAGCCTCGGTCAACGCGGCCAGGAAACCCCGTTGGGCCGCACCTTCGTGCTGGGCCGCACCCCACCACCCGAGTCGGTCTACGGCGGGGTGGACATCTACGCCCTCGGCTCGGTACCCGACGATCCGAATTCCGTACCAGCCGGGCTGCGCGGCGCGCACATCGGCATCCACACCTGGTACCACGACGGTGAGTTGGGGCAGCAGACCACGAACGGCTGCATCCGGCTGACCGCCAGCGCCCAGCGCCTGCTGCTGGAGGAGATCAGCCCCGGCACTCCGGTCGTGGTCGTCGACGAACTACCCGACCCGCCGCCGGTCTCCTGAGCCGGATCACAGTCGCAGGGCCGAGACGGCGTCGTCGAGCGTGGCGGCCCACGCGAGTGGCTGGACGAGGCCCCTCTCAGCCAACCAGAGCCGGCAACCTGTCCGGTCGAACGACGCCACCACCGGCTGCCCGGCGTAGTGCAGGCCGACCCGCCGCAGCAGGTCGGTCGGGTCCGGCACCGGCGGTGACGGGGCCGCCTGCGGCGCCGGCACCGGCAGCTCCGGGTCGCGGGGCACGGCGGCGAGCAGGTGAACGTCGAGGTACTCGACGCACCGGGCCACGGCCAGTTCGACGCTGGCGCAGAACGGAAGCTCCGCCCTCACCTCGGCGTCGCGTGCCAGCAGCCGCACATCCCACCGCTCGCCCTGGATCTTCGTCGGGTCACCCGCGTCGAGCCGGTGGTCGCAGTAGGTGAGCACGGCGGTCAGGTCGAGGGCGTGGGCGAGCCGCAGCAGGTCGGTCAGCGGCGGCGCGTCCGGTGCGGCGGCCAGCACGAACAGCCGCGACCCGGGGAGCCCGCCGCCGATCTGCTCGACGTGCTGGCGGGCCGGCTCGACGGCGGGGTCGAAGACGGTCACCGTGCCGTCGAGCAGGTCCTGGTCGACCGGCTGATCCTCGTCGAGACGGGTCAGGTCGGCCGGGCGTACCCCGAAGGTGCCGGCGTGCCGGGCCAACCGCCAGTGCCCGCCCAACTGGTGTACCGGCGTGCCGTTGGGCTGGTGCCCGATCACCGGGGCCGGCTCCTTCGGCTCCGGACGCCACGTCTCGTGACTCACCCGCCTCAGGTCGGTCACGGTGACGGTCAGTGCCGCCGGGATCCGGCCGCCGTCGCAGCAGGTGTAGCAGGCCAGGCCCGACGGCGCGAAGCCGGCTCCGGAGCAGTGCGGACACTGCGGATCCGGCCCGGGTGTACCGATCCGGCAGTGGCAGCGACGCAGCCGGGTGCCGGGCCGGCAGTCCGGGCAGGGCCGCTGCCCGATCGGCTCGCCCCACCACGCCGGGTCGGGAGGTTCGGTGTTGCGACGCACCGTCTCCCGCACGTACCGGGCGATCTGGCCGGTGTCCCGCTCATACAGCTTCTCGACGCTGCCGGCGGGGCGGAGCGCGGTATACCACCAGCGGCCGTCACGCCAGATCGCCTGCGCCCCCGGCGCGTCGTGGGCCAGGTCCGCGAGAATCGTTCGGGACAGCCGGTCGAGGTCCACCGCGTGGGGTGGGTCGACCGCCGGCACCGGCCGCACCGTGTACGCGGGCGCCTGCCGTCCCCGCTCGTCCAGTCCACGCATGGCGCTGACCACTGTGGTGGCGGCGGCCACCGACGCCAGGTCGACGGACCCGATGACCTGGTCGTCGTCCGGCACCGGCGAGCCGGGTAGCTCGTAGCGGATCTGCCAGGTCAACCAGTTGTGCCGGCGGCGGGCGTCCACCACGAGGTCGAGGTGCAGCAGGTCGGCCAGGCCGCAGAGCCGGGCCAGTTCACGCCCCGGGTCGGCTGGTGGCGGCAGCTCGGTGCCGCGTCCCACGTAGACCAGCCAGGGGTCGAAGTCCTGCCTGACGAGGGCCGCCGCCTCCATCGCCAACCGCTGCCGCTCCGGCAGGTCGGGCCGCCACGTCTTCGGCAACCATCCGAGCGGGTCGTCGAGCTCCCGCCCGCCCCAGCGCGGACGCAGCCCGCGCACCCCGACCGGGCCGGCCAGCTCGGCGACGACCGGCCTGGCCCGCCACACCCGTTCGTCGTCGACCGGCGGCAGCGCCCCGCCGGGCACCAGTCGCCGCGACGCCGCCGCCCCGGTGTCCAGGTTGACCACGGTCAGCACGACCTGCGCCCGCCGCCGCCCACCCCGCCCGCACCTGTGGCACGCCTGCGCGACGCTGCCGTCACCGCCACAGACCTGGCAGTCGGTGTACGCCTCGTCCCGATGCTCGTTCCCGTCCACCACGAGCCGGTCCCCGCCGGCCGTGCAGAAGCACCGCCGCACCAGGAAGCCCAGCCCCGAGCACTCGTCGCAGTCGACCACCGTCATCGGCGACCACCGCCCAACCGCCGGGCGCAGTCGCCGTCGTGGTCGGCCTGCAGCAGGCACCGCCGGCCGGTCGACAGCAGCAGGTCACAGAAGACCCGATGGCGTACGCCCTGCTCGTCCTCGGCCGACACGGTGGTTTCTCCGGGGTCGGCCGGCGGCAGCACCGACGCCCACCGGGCCACCACCCGGGCCAGCCGCTGCGCCGCGATCAGGTCCGACGCGGCCACCGGCAGGTGCACGACCCACCGCCCGCTCACCGGTGGCGCCCCTGGTTGACGGGCCGCTGGTGAGTGTCAGCCCGGCCCACGCTCGGCTGGTTGAGGCGGGCCTGCCGCGCCTGGGCCTGCTCGGACTGCCACCGCCGCAACGCCTCCCGAATCCGCGCCGCCTCCCGGTCGGCCGTCGCCACCTGCCGGTACGCGGCTTCCAGGTCACCGGCCACCCGGTCGAGGAACGCCACCACCTCCATCGGGTCGTAGCCCCGCCGCCCCAGCCTGAACCGTCGATCCCGCACCTGCCATGGCCGCAACGGCCGGTAGCTGGTCGAGCGATAGCAGGTACCGGGGTGGTGCCGCTCGTCACGCTGGTTGCCGCGCCGACCGGCGCGTCGCTGGAAGGGGATGCGCATGACAGACCTCGCTCTCGTTGGGTAGGCGATGTGGAAGGCGGGTCCGTCGGCCCGCTGCGCACCGACGGACCCGCCCGGCACCTGCCACCGCAGCCCTCATCGGCAGTACGGCCACAGGGCAGACGAGGCCGCTGAGCAGCGGTTCCACAGTGGCCGTGGAGAGAGTGAAGCACCGGCTCGATTGAAATGCAACGTCTAACGAATGACGTTTGATCTGATCCAACTACCAGCGAGCACACTCTGTGAAATGTCTATTGTTTTTGATACATCGTGGCTGTTTAATGACGCGGAGACACGTCGACAATGGCCACGACAGCGGAGGCACGAGTGTCACAGGCAGTAAGCGGAACGACGATGCTCCGACGCCAGATCGGCCGGAAACTGGAAGCCCTGCGCAGGGCGGCCGGGCTCACGATGGAGCAGGCCGCCGATGAGTTGGACCGAGCCCGCGCAACCCTGCACCGGATCGAGAACGGCGCGGAGAACGTCCGCTTTCGGGCCGCCGACGTCAAGGAGATGCTGAACCTCTACGGCGCGTCCACCGAGGACGCCGAGTTGCTGCTGGCGATGACCGCCGCCACCCGCGAGAACAAGAACTGGTGGCACGACTACATCGGCTCCGGCCTGCCTCGCTGGTTCCAGCTCTACATCGGACTCGAAGAAGCAGCGACGAGCATCCGTCACTACCGGCCCGAACTGGTTCCGGGCCTCCTCCAGACCCGCGCCTATGCCACACAGGTGTTCGAGATGCCCGGCGGCGCGATCGACCCGCGGGCCGATGAAGAGCGAGAGCGTGCCATCCAACTCCGGATTGACCGCCAGGCGCTTCTCACCCGTTTCGCGCCTCCGCAACTAAGCGTGATACTGAACGAAGCCGTGCTACGTCGCCCGGTCGGCGGTGGTGCTGTCATGATCGAACAACTTCATCAGATCATGAAGGCCATGGAACTACCCAACGTAACCGTACATGTGCTGCCATTTTCGGCAGGGTTACACGCTGGCGCCATGTCCGGAGCCTTCTCGATCATCGACTTCCCCACAGACAACTCCGGCAAGGACGTGGAGCCGCCGGTGACCTACCTGGAATCAGCGACCGGCGCGATCTACCTCGACAAGCCACACGAGACGGCCACCTACAACACGATCTGGGCAGACATGACGGGGCATGCCCTCGACGAGGCCCGGTCAAAGAGCCTGATCCGCCAGATTGCAGAGGAGTTTTCCCGTGCTTGACCTGACCGGCGCCACCTGGCGCAAGTCCACCCGCAGCAACAACGGCGGCGAGTGCGTCGAGGTCGCCGACGACCTGATCGGCGTCGTTGGGCTACGAGACAGCAAGAACCCCTCCGGTCCGGTCCTCGTGTTCCACCCGGAGGCGTGGGCCGCCTTCGTCTACGGTGTGAAGCAGGAGACACCCGGCAGCCGACCCGGCCGGTAGCCCCAGATCACGGCGCGCAACCTCTGCGACTCCAACAGTTTCGTGAGCTTGTTGTCACACAGACATAGATATATCTGCGTGGCATCAAGCCCGATAGGAGCATCACTTCCTCGGCTCGACTCTCCGAGATTCCGGCTGCGGTGAAGGATTCGGGTCGGCGCTTCAGGCGAAGTCACGCTCGTGACCGATCAGCGACCGAGGGCTGACGGAACGTGCATGATTCGGTACGGTCGCTGCGAACACGCTCTATGCCCACGGGGAGGAGTCGTCGCGGTGGCGTCGATTGAGGAGATCAAGGCCGGCATCAACCGGTTCGGCCAGCAAACCCAGCAGAGCGTTACCCAACTCCGCGCGGTGCACGACTCGCTGGAGCAGAGCCTCGCGCTGTTGCAGGCCGTCACCGCCGGCACGAGCCACCCTGCGGTCGGCCAGGCGATCAGCCAGATCGAGCAGGTCAAGGCCAAGCTCAACGAGGCTTCGCAACTCGCGAACGGCGCGGTCGAGACGACCCAGCGATACGCCGCCGGCTTCTGACACCCGAGAGGTACCCATGCCACGCGTCATCGTCCCCGTTGGCCTGTCCATGGGCCCCCGATACCGCTATGTCCGCCCTCCAGACCCGATCCCCGAGTGCTACGAGATTCACCTCGGCGACGACCTCATCGAGTTGACCGAAACCGAGGCGGCGGTCTGGGCGGCGGCCTTCGTAGACGCGGAGGGCCATGCCAAGCTCGAAGTCAATCGCGAGTCGCTGATCCGGCTGCTGGAAGCCGCTCCCAATCCGGAGCCTCAGGCCACCCATCTGGTCGACAGCCTGATCGCCCGTGGTCTGCTCGTGGAGTTCGACACCGACGGCGACCTCGAACCAGTCTTTCGCCGCCACAAGCTCCTCCCCCTCGGAGAAGGTCTCGGATCCACCCCAGAGGAGCCCCACCTCCACCGCATCGGCCACGCCGGCCAACCAAAGGTCGCCGTGCCGATCGACGTGTACGGACTCTGGTCCTTCTCCTTCCGCGACCCGAATCTCTGGCGAGCTTGCGCGCTTTACGCGGACGACTCCGAGAATGTTGCGGAGGGCGACGAGCCATCAGGTGCTACCCCAGCCGAGGTTGCCCGCGACATCGCAGTCCATCTACCCGTGCTCATCGCTGTGAGCTGCGGTTACCTGGACCCAGCGTCAGCCTGATGAGCTGGCGTAAGGACAATCGCCGTAGAAAGCAAGTCGAGCGGCCGTTCGCGCGGAGGTTGAAGTACGAGAGCGCCAAGGAAACGCTCGGCAAGCTGGTCGAGTGGGGCGGGGCCGGCGTCGGCATGCTGGTCGGCCTCGCGAGCGCCAAGTACGGGATGCCGGTGTCCCCTGCCCTGGCCTCGACAGGCGGAGCGATCATCGGCGGCATCGTCGGCTCGCAGGGCAAGGCGATCGTGGTGGCTGGCATCGACCACCTTCGTGAGCGACGCGACCAGCGAGAGGCTGTCACCGCAGCGGGTGCACCTCACCGAGGACGACTCCGAAGAAGAGGCAGCAATGGCGTAGCCGGAAGCCTCCACACATTACGGCCGCGAGAGGGCTCGGCCAGCATCGCAGGGCAGGTTATCGGCCGCCTCGACTACGCGGTGAGGCAACTCAACCGGGCGTCGCGGCAGCTCGCCGAGATTCACCGGACCATGTGGGCCAGCCAGAACGCGCTCAACGCGGTCCTGGCCGGCGGACGACCAGAGGTCGTCGGGGCTGTGGAAGCCACGCTGTCCACGGCTCGCGGTCTCGTGCACGACTCGTCCGAAATGCTCACCGGCTCGGCCGAGATCATCGGCGAGTATCGCGACAGACTTTGATGCCTCACGGTCGGAGCGTGACTTGTTGCATTTCGGCGGCCGTCACAGAGTGGCGGTACGACTCGTCCCGCAGGTGTGAGCATCAAAGGGCAAGCGTGCGATCGTCGGGCTGCTCGTCGTGACGGCTGCGGTCGTCGGCGTGTCGGCAGCCGCTTATCCTCAGTCGCTCTATACCGATTTTCCCTGGCCTGGGCGCAACTGAGTCTCCGCGCTCGGGCCGTACAACGAGCATTTGACCCCGGTCGCGGCACAACAGCACGACACCGTCTCGCCAGCGCGGCCGTTCTGACGCCCCGCGTGGCGGCGTTGACCCTGGGGCGGGGCGACAGCAGGATGGCGCGGGTGGAATCGAAGGAGCTGAAGGAACGGGCGCAGGCACTGCGGTCCGCCGGTAGGACACCCAAGCAGATCGCCCGCGATCTCGGGGTCACCCGTGCGGTGGTCACCCGGCTGGTGCGGGGCGTCGACGTCGTACGACCGGGGCGGGTACATCCGGCGGAGCTGCCGCTGCTGGGCTGCTGGGTCAGCCGGCAGTGGAGCAACGGCCTCAGCGTGGCCGACCGACCGGCTGACTGGGACGACGACGCCGAGCTGCCGCCGATGGCGATGGGCGCCGGCCTGGTCAGCGTGGCGGTCGCCCGGGCGGACGGCGACGCGGCGAGCACCTGCGGTTTCCTGATCGACACCTACTGTCTCGGCGTGAAGAATGCCCTGCCACCGGTCACCTCCGATCCCGACGAGGTGCCGCATTTCGTTGCCGAGTTCTTCTCCGCCTACGACACGCCGCCGCTCCACACTCCCATCGACCTCGCCCGGCACCTGGTCTTCGGTGCGGTGGACTACGCTCGCGACCTCGGTTTCGACCCGCATCGTGACTTCTACAGCGCCGCACCGCATCTTGGCACCTGGGAGCCGCCGAGCCGGATCACCTTCGGCCTGAACGGCAAGCCCTACTTCCAGCAGGGTCCGCACGACAACCCCGAGCGGATCATGCGTACCCTCGACCGGACGGTAGGCCGCGACAACTACCACTTCACTGTTGTCCCTACTCTGCTCTGACGACGCCCCGGGGGAGGAACGTTGGTGGTCGAGCAGGTGGCCGGGTTCGTCCGCCAGACCGAGCGGTACGCGACGCTGAGCTTGGTCGCCACCACGAAGGTGCCGTCGGCGGAGGTGGCGAACCGGATCGCCAGCAGCGCACCCGCCGGGTGGGTCCGGTCACCCACCTGCCACGACGTGCGCGGCCGGACCAGCAACCATTCCCGGTGTACTCGGGCAAACGGTCAGGGCAGCGGATCTGTGACGTTCGGCCCTGGCATGGGAACGGGCTGCCGGGGTATGACCGAGACATGAGGGCGAGTTTCCGGCTCGGCCGGATCGCGGGCGTACCGGTCGGGGTCAACTGGAGTGTCCTGGTCATCTTCGCGCTGATCTGGTGGGGGTTGTCGGCCAACCTGTTCCCCGAGTCGTACCCGGGACGGTCCGTGGTCGCGTACCTGCTGGCCGGGTTGACCGCCGCGGTGGTCTTCTTCGTCGGCTTGCTCGCCCACGAGGTGTCGCACGCGGTGGTGGCCAAACGCAACGGCCTCGGCGTGCAGGGGATCACGTTGTGGCTTTTCGGCGGGGTCGCCGAGCTACGCGGCGAGGCCCGCTCACCCGGCGCCGAACTGCGCATCTCCGGGGTCGGACCGCTGGTGAGCCTGATCATCGGCGTCTTCTTCGGCGCGGTCGCGATGCTGCTCGCCCTGGCCGGGGTGCAGGGGCTGCTGCTGGGTGTGATGGCGTGGTTGGCCGGCATCAACCTGCTGCTGGCCGTGTTCAACATTCTGCCGGCGGCGCCGCTGGACGGCGGGCGGCTGCTGCGGGCGGCGGTGTGGAAGGCCACCGGCGACCGGACCCGCGCCACGGTGGTGGCGGCCCGGGCCGGCTGGGTTCTCGGCCTGGCACTGATCGGTTTCGGGCTGTGGCGGTTCCTCAGCGGCACCGGCGTCGGCGGGTTGTGGCTGGCGCTGATCGGCTGGTTCCTGATCGGCGCGGCCACCATGGAGGAGCGCCAGGCCAGGGTAGGTGACGCCCTGCGGGGCGTCCGGGTCGCCGACGTGATGACCCCGCAGCCACAGACCGCCTCCGGCGAGCTGACGGTCGCCGACTTCGTGGACAACTACCTCTTCGCGTACCGGCACACGGCACTGCCACTGACCGAGGACGGCCGGCCCGTCGGGCTGGTCACCCTCGACCGGGTACGCGGTGTGGCCTCCGACGAGCGGGACAGTACCACCCTGGCGGCCGTGGCCTGCCGCGCCGACGACCTGGTGATCGCCTCGCCCGACGAGCCGCTGACCGACCTGCTTCCCCGGCTCAGCGACTGCGCTGACGGGCGGGCGCTCGTGGTCTCCGACGGCCGCCTCGTCGGCATCGTCTCCCCCAGCGACATCAGCCGCGCCGTCCAGCGCAGCAGCATGCGCGACCAGCTCACCACCGGCCGCTAGCCTGCCTCCCGCAGAGCCGACATGCCGGGTCGAGCAGGGCTCGGGGTCAGCGAGGGAACAGCCGGTCGAGTTCCGCGGTGCGGAACGTGCCCTCCGGGTCGAGGCGGGCCACCAACGCGGCGAAGTCGGTCCAGCGGGGATAGGTCGCGGCGATCGTCGCGGTCGGCATCGCGAAGACCTTGCCCCAGTGTGGCCGGGGCGCGAACGGGGCCAGGGCCCGCTCCACCTCGACGACCGCCGGCAGCACCGCCGAAGGGTCGGCGATCCAGGTGAAGTGCACCGCGAGGCTGTCCCGGTCGTACTGCGGGCTGAGCCACAGATCGTCGGCGGCAACGGTGCGTAGTTCGCTTGTCTGCGCCACCGGGGCGATCAGGCTCGCCACCTCGTCCAACGCGGCGAGTGCCTCGCCGGCCACCGCCCGGGGCAGGTGGTACTCGGATTGCAACTCGTCGCCGTTGCTCGGCGTGAAACCGAGCCGGAAGTGCGGCAGCCGCTCGTGCCACGGGCCGGGCACGCCCAGCTGTTCGGTGCAGTTGGCCACCGGCATGCCGGGTACCGGATGCCAGGGACGGTCGGCGGCAGTGGTGCCGAGCCAGTCCGTCGGAGGGGCGGGCTGATCCGTCAGCTGCTTGCGCCAAACCTGGGTGCCGCGGGTGGACCGCCAGTCGGTGAACACACTGACGCTGTACGCCGAGGCCAACGCCTCGTCCAGGGCCTCGCGGGGTAGGTCGAGGCGGACGTACTGGCGTACCTCGAAGGTCGGGACCACGTCGAGGGTGAGCTGGGTGACGACGCCCAGCGCGCCGAGGGCGACCACCATACCGGCGAAATCACGGTCGGTTCGGTCCACGGTGAGAAGGTCACCGGCGGCGGTGACCATGTCCAGGCCGGCGACCGCCGTCGCCAGGTTGCCGATCGTCTCACCGGAGCCGTGGGTGCCGGTGGCCACCGCGCCGGCCACCGAGATGTGCGGCAGCGAGGCGAGATTCGCCAACGCGTACCCGCGCTCGTGCAGCCAGGTGGCCACGTCGCCGTACCGCATCGCGGCCGGCACGTGTACCACCCGCCGCTGCTCGTCCAGTCGTACCGTGGCGGGCAGTCCGGCGAGTGTGACCAGGTCGCCGGTGGTGTCACCGAGGCGGTTGAAGGAGTGTCCGCTGCCCACCGCCCGGAGTCGGTCGCTGCCGGCGACGAGTTCGCGCAGCTGGTCGACGGACGACGGCCGGTGGTACGCCCGGGCTGCGTACTCGACGTTGCCGGCCCAGTTGCGGTGCGTCGACACTCCCGGCCTCCCCTCCACGCCGACGGTTACCGCCGGCCTCGTCGGGGAACCATACGCCGATGAGCAGCTACCGTGACCCCGCCCCTCGCGGCGACGTGTACCCCTCCGAGGAGGAGATCGACCCGGCTGGCAGCGGCATCCAGCCCGGCAGCGGTCCCGTCGACGCTTCCTCGGTCGCCTGGTCCGACGTCCGGCCGTCGGCGGGTCAGCCGGACCCGCAGCCCGGTCCCACCCCGGAGCCGGTGCCGCAGCCGCCACCCGTCCCCGGTCCGCCGCCCCGGGTCGAAGCCGGCGCCCGGTCGATCGTGACCCGACACATGGACGGTTCGGTCCAGGTGGTCACCGACTTCGACGGCGACGGCCTGGCCGACCAGGTGCAGTTCGACCTCGACGGCGACGGTCTACCGGACGTCACCTACCTCGACCGCGACCGGGACGGCCAACTGGACACGGTGCTCCGCGAGGAACACCGGGTCTGAGTTTCGCGGCGGCCGGTCAGAGCTGGCGCATCACCTCGGCGGCGACCAGGTCCAGATGGTCCAGGTCGGTCAGGTCCAGCACCTGAAGGTAGAGGCGCTGGCTGCCGATCTCCGCGTACCGGCCGATGGTGTCGACGACCTCGGCGGGCGTGCCGGCGAGACCGTTGACCCGTAGCTCGTCCGGTTCACGACCGATAGCCTCGGCCCGCCGGGCCACTTCCGCATCGTCCTTGCCACAGCAGAGCACCAGCGCGTTGGACCAGCTCAGTTGGGCCGGGTCGCGGCCGATGGCGGCACAGGCGGCGCGGACCCGCTCGAACTGGGCCACCGTCTCGTCGATCGAGACGAACGGCAGGTTGAACTCGTCGGCGTAGCGGGCGGCGAGCTGCGGCGTACGCTTCGCGCCCTTGCCACCGAGCAGGATCGGCGGATGCGGGCGCTGCACCGGCTTGGGTAACGCGGGCGAGTCGCTGACCTGGTAGTGGCGACCGGTGAAGTCGAACGTCCCGCCCGACGGGGTACGCCACAGCCCGGTGATCACCGCCAGTTGCTCGTCCAGCCGGTCGAACCGCTCCCCCAGCGGCGGGAACGGAATCCCGTACGCCCGGTGCTCGGCGTCGTACCAGCCGGCGCCGATGCCCAGTTCGACCCGCCCGCCACTCATCTGGTCGACCTGGGCGACGGTGATCGCGAGCGGGCCGGGGAGCCGGAACGTCGCGGCGCTCATCAGCGTGCCGAGCCGGATGGACCGGGTGTCCCGGGCCAGCCCGGCGAGGGTGGTCCAGGCGTCGGTGGGGCCGGGTTCGCCGCTTACCGACCCCATCTTCAGGTAATGGTCCGACCGGAAGAAGGCGCCGAAGCCGGTCTCCTCGGCACGTCGGGCCACGGCGAGCAGAGTGTCGTAGCTGGCGCCCTGCTGAGGTTCGGTGAAGATCCGCAGTTCCATGGGTCGAGCATAGGAAGTCGCCGGCTGCGGCGCTTGGGGACACGAACCGGCCACTTCCGAGCAGGGGGTGGCGGGCATGCTGGGATTCCGTAACCCGGTCGACCGGAGCCTGCCCGGGTGGTGCGGTACTGCTCACGGCGTCGCGCGTCGGATGATCAGGTAGCTGATGCCGGCGAGTGGCAGGGTCAGGAGCGCCGGCCAGCCGACCAGCAGCGCCCAGCCCGGCTGGTCGGCCAACCAGCCGCCGATCACCGACCACCAGCCCCGCCAGTTGGCGAGCACGACGAGCCCGCCGAGCCCGGCAAGTGCGGTGGTGCTCAGTGTCAGCATGCCGTTGACACCCCAACGTTTGAAGACCAGCGCGATCGCGATGCCGACGAAGCCGAGCAGCAGGAACGGCAGTGCGAAGCTGAGGAACCGCAGCACCGGGTTGTCGACCACGAGGAACGGGAGGCCGAAGAAGAGCAGGTTGACACCCCAGCCATCGGTCGCCTCCTCGATCACGGCGAGCAGGTAGAGCACCGCCGCATAGCTGATGGCCTGGCCCGCGTAGTTGAGCACGTTGCCGAGGTAGAAGCTTCGGCGGGAGACGCCAAGTCCGAGAGCGAACGGGAAATCCTGTGTGATCGCATTGATGCTGGCGATGAACATCACGATGTAGATGCTCACCAGCCCGCCGGTGCGCGGCTCGAAGTCTTCGCTGTCGCCGATCGTGCTGAACAGCGCCACGTTGATGAGGAAGCTGAGCATGAGGATCCCCCACGGCCAGCCGACCACACTGCACCAGGCCACGAACTGCAACCGGGCGACGATCAGGGTGCGGTTCATCGGATGGTCTCCTCACTTGTCACACCGGCCGGGGTCGGCGTGGAACTGTCTGTCGCGGTGGACAGGCGAACGACGATGTCCTGGAGCGAGGACGCTTCGAGTACGAGACCCAGGGCCCTGGCGCGGTCCTGGGCGGCGGGGCCGAAGTCTCCGCGTACGGTGAGCCGGGTCGTGCCACCGAGCGACGCCCGGTGCAGTTCGGTGCCGGTACGGGCGAACTCCTGCACCGCCGCGACCGGACCGGAGACGGTGACCACCTGGCCGCGCAGGGCTTCCGCCTCGACGTCGAGCAGGAGCCGACCCCGGTCGAGCAGCAGGACATGCTCGATCAGGTCACTGACCTCGTCGATGAGGTGTGTCGACAGCACGATGGTGCGGGGGTGTTCGGTGTAGTCGGCGAGCAGGTGGTCGTAGAAGTGTTGTCGGGCCACCGCGTCCAGGCCCAGGTAGGGCTCGTCGAAGAAGGTCAGTGGGGCCCGCGAGGCGAGCCCGACGACGATGCCGAGCGCGGAGAGCATGCCCCGGGAGAGCTTGCGGACGTTGCGTCCGCGCGGCAACTGGAACACCTCGACGAGCCGCTGCGCGAACTCCTCGTTCCAGCTCGGGTAGACCAGGCGGGCGGCCCGCAGGACGTGGGTGACCCGCAGGTTCGTCGGGTACGTCTGACTCTCCTTGATGAAGGACATCCGGGCGAGCACCTGTTCGTTCTCGTACGGGTGCTGCCCGAAGACGCTGACTTGGCCGCTGGTGGCGAAGTGTTGCCCGGTGAGGATCTGCATCAGGGTGGTCTTGCCTGCCCCGTTGCGTCCCAGTAGGCCGTGGATCCGATTTTCCGCGAGCGAGAAGCTGATGCCGTCCAGGGCGGTGACTCCCCGGTATCGCTTGGTCAGATCGGTTACGGCGATCACCGCGCTCACCGGCTCTCCCCCTTCGCATCGATCATGTTCTTGAGTTCGGCTGGTTCGATGCCGAGCTTGCGCGCCTCGGTCAGCAGCGGCTGGACGTACTGCCGGGCGAACTCGTCGCGACGCCGGCCGCGCAGCTTCGCTCGGGCGCCGGAGGAGACGAACATGCCGATCCCTCGCTTCTTGTAGAGAGTTCCGTCGTCGACAAGCTTGTTGACCCCCTTGGCGGCGGTCGCGGGGTTGATCCGGTGGAACGCGGCCAGCTCGTTCGTGGAGGGCACCTGTCCCTCCTCGGCGAGGGTGCCGTCGAGGATCGAGTTCTCCAGCAGCTCTGCGATCTGCAGAAAGATCGGCCGGCTGTCCTCCATCACGTTCGTCCCCAGTCGCCACCCTGGTTGACTGGTTCATTACTCATGTAACTAACCATGCAACCAGGGTGGCATCGCTGTCAAGGGGCCGGCACGAAGGTCGTCAGCTGTACGGCGGCCGGGCGTACGCGGACCGCAGCGCGGCCAGCCCGGTCGCCTTCGGGCGCAGGGTGCCCCACCCGGAGTTGAAGTAGTTCGTCCGGGCGATGAGGGGGCCACGCTCGGCGTTCAGCCAGGCGATGGCCGGCGGTACGGTGGCGATCCAGGCCGCCTGGTCGGGAATCTCGGCGACCCGGACGCCCCACTCGGCGATGAGCACCGGGCGGGACAGCGCGACCGGGCCGAGATCGGCCACCGCCCAGTCCTTGGTACGCCGAAACCGTTCCAGGGCGGTGTGGCTGGCGCTCGTCGCGTAGACGTTCCACTGAAGGAAATCCAGTCGGTCCATCAGCGTCTCGGGGTGGGTCCGCCGAAAGCAGGCCCGGTCGAAGCCACCGAGCCCGACCGAGAAGCTGCTGCCCTGCGGAAGTCCCTTGGCCGTGAACCAGTCGATGATGTACGTGACGGCCCGCACCGCCCGGGCATCCGACTCGGCCCAGGTGTACGCCTTGCCGGCCTCGGTGGTGCCGAACTCGTGATCGGTGTCCAGTTCGGAGGCGAGCTGGATGTTCACCCCGAAGCCCATCGTCAGGTACTGCGACAGCGCCCGGGCGAACAACCCGTCGCACTGCCCGGCGATGACCTGGCCGTAGCCGTACGCCTTCGGCCACACCGTGCCGGGCCGCTGCTGGATGGTCATCGCGGGGGCCGGCACGGTGTACCTCACCCCGTCCACGGTGAAGGTCTGCGGCCCGGTGTCGGGTGCGCCGTAGTGCTTGAGTTCGAGCACCATGTTGAGCTGCACCCCGCTCCGGCCCAGGGTGATCAGCCAGGGTCGTTGGTATCCGGGGAAGATGTAGGCGTCGGCGAAGCTGCGGTACTGGGTCAGCGACCGGAAGTTGCCGCCGGCCATGTCGGCCGTCGGGTCCGCGCCGCCGGACAGGTAGTACCCGCCGAGCACCCGCGGCAGCACGGTGTAGGCGACACTGGCGGTGGCGGCCCCACTGGTGGAGTCCCGCACGGTGACTGTCACCCTCGGCATCACGCCACCGCCCGGAAGACGGCCACCGCGCCGTTGTCGGAGACTCGCGACCAGGTGCGCCCCGAGTCGTCGGCGACGGTGACGGTGAGCGGGTCGATCACGGCGGTCACCGAGACAGGGGCACTACGGTTGCCCCGTGCGTCGGCCACCGTGACCGTCACGGTGAGCCGCTGGTTGTCCGGATCGGCGTAGTTGACGGTGAGCAGCATCGGCTCGCCGGGTGAGTAGGTGGTGGGGTCCATCGAAACGTTCACGGTGGGAGCGGCCATGGCGGCTCCTTCCTGGCTTGGTCGCCGTGACCAGCGGTGCAACACCGACGGTGCGGCTGGTCGGCGACGGCGGGCCGGAGCCGGGTGGCGCGACGACGCGCCCCGGCGGGATCCGTACTGGCGGCCAGCGGGACGTCACGATTCCCGCGAGGGCCGGAGGATCGGATGTGGCCCGCCATCCGCAGCCTCTCTACCTGCTACAACAGTGCATCGGGGCAGGTCCCACCGTCCTGTCCTTTTTCAGACTTATCGACCGTCATGGAGGCGATACGTGAAGTATCTGATGTTGATCTACGGTAACGAGGAGATCTGGGGCAGCCTCCCGGACGCCGACCTGACCACACTGATCGGAGAGGTGGACGCCTTCAACGAGACACTGCGAGCCACCGGCGAACTGGTCGACGTACAGGGCCTCGTGTCGCTTCCCCGGTCGGTGCGGATCGCCGCCGGCACCCCGGTGGTCACGGACGGGCCGTACCTGGAGGCAAAGGAGTACGTCGGCTCGTACTTCGTGGTCGACGTCGACGACGAGCAGCGGGCACTGGCGATCGCCCGGGACTATCCGGGTCTGCGGTTCGGCACCGAGGGTGGCGGCATCGAGATCTGGCCGCTGATGACCGACGACGGAGCGGACCACTGAGCCTCGATCCGGCAGCCGTCGATCTGCTGCGCCGGCTCGCGCCACAGGTGCTTGCCACGCTCGTCCGCCGGTACGGCGAATTCGACCGGGCCGAGGACGCCGTGCAGGAGGCACTTGTCGCCGCCGTCGAGAGGTGGCCGCTCGACGGGCTTCCCGAGCAACCGTCAGGCTGGTTGCACACGGTCGCCGCCCGCCGCTACGTCGATCTGGTACGCGCCGACGCCGCCCGCGCCCGCCGGGAACGTACGGCACTGCGCCTCACCCCACACGACACCCATGTCGCCCCGCCACCCGACACCGAACCACCCCGCGACGACCTGCTGGAGTTGTTCCTGCTCTGTTGCCACCCGGCCCTGTCCTCCGCTGCCCAGCTGGCACTGACCCTGCGCGCGGTGGGTGGGCTCACCACCACCGAGGTCGCCGCCGCCTTCCTGGTCTCGGAGCGGACCATGGGGCAACGGATCTCCCGCGCCAAACTGCGCCTGCGGGAGGCAGACGCCCGATTCGCGCCGCCGTCGCAGACCGAGCGGGAGATCCGGCTGTCCGTCGTACGCCAGGTGTTGTACCTGATGTTCAACGAGGGGTACAGCGCCAGCAACGGCCCCCACCTGCGTCGCGCCGACCTGACCGGGCAGGCGCTACGGCTCACTCGTCGACTGCACGAGCAGCTGCCCGGCGACGGGGAGACAGGCGGCCTGCTCGCGCTGATGCTGCTCACCGAGGCCCGCGCGACGGCCAGGGTCGACCCGAACGGCGAACTGGTGCCGCTCGCGAAACAGGACCGTCGACGTTGGGACCGACGGGCGATCGACGAGGGACGTGCCCTGGTCGAGCAGAGCCTGGCCGCCTCACCACCCGGCCCGTACCGGATCCAGGCCGCGATCGCGGCGGTGCACGCCGAGGCGCCGAACACCGCAGCGACGGACTGGCCGCAGGTGCTCGCCCTGTACGAGCTGCTGGAACGCCTCGCGCCCAACCCGGTGGTCACCCTGAACCGGGCGGTGGCGGTGGGCGTCGTCTGCGGGCCGACCGCCGGGCTGGCGGTACTGTCCGAGCTGGAGTCGGGGCTGCTGGCCGGTCACCACCGACTGCACGCCGTTCGCGCCCACCTGCTCGACCTCGCTGGCGACCGGGCCGCAGCCGCAGCGCAGTGGCGGACAGCGGCGCACCGGGCCGGCAGCGAACCCGAACGGCGGTACCTGCTGCGCCGAGCCGCCGCCGCATCCGACCCGACCCGGCGCTCGTGTGACCCAGCACACTCCGAGGTCCGGTAGAAACGCACCGTCCGGCTCCGATCCACGGAAGGGTCGGCACCCACGGTGGGAGTCGCCAGACCGGGAGGAACGGACATGACGAAGGTGACCGCCCAATTGTCGGTGTCGGTGGACGGCTACTACGCCGGCCCGCTGCACGACGGTGACGGCGACTGGTTACGGTCGGCGGAGAGCCACGCGTTCTTCCGGGTGACCCGATGGGCCACGGAGGCGATGGCCTGGCGCGAGCGGCAGGGCTTCGCCGGTGGCCGCCGCGACGCCGACTCCGAAATCATCGCCGAGTCGTTCGCTGCGGCCGGCGCGTACCTGATGGGACGCCGGATGGCCGACGGCGGCGAGGTGCCGTGGGGCGACGAGCCACCGTTCCGCGCGCCGGTCTTCGTCGTGACCCACCGGCCCCGCCCGACACTGCATCGCCAGGGCGGCACCAGCTTCACCTACGTCACCGACGGGCTGGTGAGCGCGGTGACCCAGGCCCGGGCCGCCGCCGGCGACAAGAACGTCGCGGTGGCCGGCGGCGGCAGCCTGGTCCGGCAGGTGCTGCGGGCGGGACTACTCGACGAGTTGGAGCTGCACGTGGTGCCGGTTGTTCTCGGCGCCGGACTACGACTCTTCGACGACCTGGGTCTCGATGATCTCGAGGCGATCGAGCTCGTCCCCGACCGGGTGGTCCCCACCCCCCAGGTCACCCACGTGCGGTACACGGTGCGTGGCCGTGCCCCGCTCGTACTCGACGATCGGGGGAAACTCCCGGGCTCGCCGGGGCCACGCAGCTGAACTGGAACCGGCCATCCGTCCCGCCGGTTGTAGGCAAGCCGACTGTGACCTTGACCGGTATCCGAAACAGTGACTGCAACGTCGACCACCACCGATTGGAGTGGCCATGTCCCTCCGTTTCCGTCACCTCTGCGCCGCCCTGGCCGCCATGCTGGCGGCGGCACTGCTCATCCCGGGCGTGCCGGCCACGGCCGCCACCGCCGACCGCTTCGGCTTCGCGTACGTCGACGATCCCACCGTGCCGGCCTGGACACCGTTGCCCGCTCCCTACCAGTTCGGCAGCTGGGCTGCGGGCCCGGTCGCCACCGGCGGCAAGATCGCCCCCGGCCGGTTCCTGGTTCGGTTCCCGAGCATCGCCCTGGGCGCCCGCGGCAACGCACACGTGACCGCCGTGGCGCGGGACGGCCGGTTCTGCCAGCTCGTGCGCTGGAACAGCGCCGGCACCGACGAGATCGTCGACGTGCAGTGTTTCCGCCCCGGCGGCATCCCGGCCGACACGCCGTTCACGGTGTTGTGGACGGTGAGCTCCGGTGTCCTACCGGCCGGCGTCGGGGCGTACGCCTCCGCGCAGGTGTTGTCGAACGCCCTCGCCCAGGCGTACAACTCCGCCGGGGCACCGGTCACCGTCACCAACGTCGGGGTGGGCGTCTACGCGATGCGTTTCCTGGCGGTCGGCACAGCCGGCGCGCTGTCCGGGAACGTACAGGTGACCGCCCAGCAGCCGAACGCACAACCGCGCCGGTGCAAGATCCTTCGCTGGGGCGCGACCGGCCCGGACGTGCTCGTCTACGTCGCCTGCCACGATCCGACCACCGGCGTGTTGATCAACAGCGATTTCACCGTGTCGTTCCACCGGGAACGCTCGGTCTACGCGTCGTTCGGCCCACCGAAGTACTTCGGGTACCTCGCGACGCCCTTCGTCGGCCCGACGAACTACTCCCACCCGCTCGGCGTGGGCGCGAACGGCTTCGGTCCCACGGGCCTCGGCACCTACACGGTCAAGTTCCCGGCCCTGCACGAGAAGAGCACCACGGCTCAGGTGACCGCGATCGGTGACGGCCCCTCGTACTGCACCATCCAAGCTCGATGGGCGCAGTTCGGCAGCGATGCGGTGTTGCCGGTTGCCTGCTTCGACAACGCCGGCCGACCGCAGGACGTCGGGTTCAGCTCGACCTTCGCGTCGAGCGTTTGAGTTGGGCGGTCCCCGCCCGTTGTCACCGGGCGGGGACCACCGGGCGACGAACCAGGTGAGTGGCGTCCGGCGAACCTGAGCGAAAATTCCCCGGCGGCATGTCGAGAAGCCGGGTCGGGCTCCGTCCTCGGTGCGAACGCGGCCACAATGGCCCGTACCTGACAAGGAGCATCCAATGGCCAAGTACCTGCTGCTCAAGCACTACCGTGGCGGTCCGACCCCGCTGCACGACGTGCCGATGGACCAGTGGACGCCCGAGGAGATCTCGGCCCACGTGCAGTACATGCGTGACTTCGCGGCCCGGCTCGAAGAGACCGGCGAGTTCGTCGAGGGACAGGCGCTCTCCCCGGAGGGGACGTTCGTCCGGTACGACGGCGAGGGACGACCGCCGGTCACCGACGGTCCGTTCGCCGAGACCAAGGATCTCATCGCCGGCTGGATGGTGATCGACGTCGACACCTACGACCGGGCGCTGGAACTGGCCGGCGAACTGTCCGCGGCGCCCGGAGTAGGCGGGAAGCCGCTGCACGAGTGGCTTGAGGTGCGGCCGTTCCTGACCGAGCCGCCGACCATCTCGGAGTGACGCACGGTGGATGAGGCTGTCCTGCGGACCCTTGCTCCCGCCGTGATCGGCATCCTCGTCCGTCGCGGAGTCGACTTCGCGACGGCCGAGGATGCCGTACAGGACGCGTTGGTCGAGGCCGTCCGGGCATGGCCAACCGATCCGCCACGCGACCCCAAGGGCTGGCTGGTCGCCGTGTCCTGGCGGAAGTTCCTCGACGCGGCTCGCGCGGACACGTCGCGGCGACGGCGCGAGGCCCTGGTGGAGTTGGAGCCCACGCCGGCACCGGGTGAACCGGTGGACGACACGCTCGCGCTGTACTTCCTGTGCGCGCATCCGTCGTTGACCCCGGCCTCGGCGGTGGCGCTGACGCTGCGGGCGGTGGGCGGACTGACCACACGCCAGATCGCCCGGGCCTACCTGGTGCCGGAGACGACGATGGCGCAACGGATCAGCCGGGCCAAGCGGACCGTCACCGGTGTCCGGTTCAACCAGCCGGGTGACGTCAGCACCGTGCTGCGCGTGCTCTACCTGGTCTTCAACGAGGGCCACTCCGGCGACGTCGACCTCGCTGCGGAGGCGATCCGACTCACCCGCCAGTTGGCGGCCAGGATCCGGCACGAGGAGGTGGCGGGTCTGCTCGCGCTCATGCTGCTCCATCACGCCCGTCGCCCGGCGCGGACTGCCACCGGTGGCCGGCTGGTGCCGCTGGCCGAACAGGACCGTGGTCTCTGGGACCGTCACCTGATCGCCGAGGGCGTGCAGGTGCTCCAGAACGCGTTGGCCCGTGACCGCCTGGGCGAGTTCCAGGCTCAGGCCGCCGTCGCCGCGCTGCACGCCGACGCCCGCACCACCGAGGAGACCGACTGGGTGCAGATCGTCGAGTGGTACGACGAACTGGTGCGCCTCACGGACAGTCCGGTGGCCCGCCTCAACCGGGCCGTAGCGGTCGGCGAGGCCGACGGACCACGGGCCGGCCTGGCCGCCCTGGTGGACCTCGACCCCACGCTGCCCCGCTACGCCGCTGTCGCCGCCCACCTGCACGAGCGTGACGGGGACCTGGTTACCGCGGCGCGGCTGTACGCCGAGGCTGCCCGAGCGGCACTGAGCCATCCGGAGGTCGACCATTTGACTCGGCAGGCCGCCCGACTCAACGCGCTGCGCCGTTGACTGACCAGCCCACACAGAGGGCAGCGCCGCACCCGTACGGATGCGGCGCTGTCACGGGGCGACCGGTCAGCTGATCTTCTTCCGGTAGATCGCGGTCGCACCGACGTACGCCACCACGAGCAGCCCGACGCACCAGGCGAGCGCGACCCAGAGGTCGTTACCGACGGGTTGCTCGGCGAACAGGGCGCGGAGAGTGTTCACGATGGACGTCACCGGCTGGTTCTCGGCGAACCACGCGACCGGGCCGGGCATCGAGTCGGTGGGGACGAACGCCGAGCTGATGAAAGGGAGGAAGATCAGTGGGTAGCTGAAGCCGCTCGCACCGTCGATGGTCTTGGCTGTCAGGCCCGGCATGACGGCGATCCAACTGAGGGCGAGAGTGAACAGGATCAGGATGCCGGCGGCGGCGAGCCAGTTGACCACGGATGCGCCGGTGCGGAACCCCATGATCAAGGCGACGCCGATGACGATCACGAGGGAGGCCAGGTTGGCGATGAGCGAGGTCAGGACATGCGCCCAGAGTACGGAGGGCCGCGAGATCGGCATCGACTGGAAGCGCTCGAAGATGCCGCCTTGCATGTCGAGGAAAAGGCGGTACGCGGTGTAGGCGATGCCGGACGCGATGGTGATGAGCAGGATGCCCGGCAGCATGTAGTTGATGTACGACTCGCCTGATCCGGTGTTGATGGCTCCACCGAGCACGTACACGAACAGCAGGAGTAGCGCGATCGGGGTGATCGCGGTGGTGATGATGGTGTCCGGGCTGCGGAGGATGTGACGCAGCGAGCGGCCGGTGAGGGTTCCGGTGTCGCTGAGAGCGTGGGCGGTCATCGGGTTTCCTCTCCTGCGGGCGTGGTCGCCTGGTCGGCGGTGGCGTTGGTCTCGCCGACGAGGGCGAGGAAGACGTCCTCGAGGCTCGGCTGCTTCTCGATGTACTCGACCTTGGCTGCCGGAAGGAGTTGCTTCAGCTCGGCCAGGGTGCCGTTCTGGATGATCGTGCCCTTGTGCAGGATCGCGATCCGGTCGGCGAGTTGCTCGGCCTCGTCGAGGTACTGCGTGGTCAGCAGGATTGTGGTGCCACCTTCGGCGAGTTGCTTCACCGTCTCCCAGACCTCGATGCGGGCCTGCGGGTCGAGGCCGGTCGTCGGCTCGTCGAGGAAGACGACCGGCGGGCTGCCGACCAGGCTCATCGCGATGTCCAGTCGTCGGCGCATGCCACCCGAGTACGTTCCCGCCTTGCGGTTTCCGGCATCGGTGAGCGAGAAGCGGGCGAGCAGTTCGTCGGCGATCGCAGCCGGGTCCTTGAGGTGGCGGAGCTTCGCGACCAGGATCAGATTCTCCCGGCCGGTGAGCACCTCGTCGACTGCGGCGAACTGGCCGGTCAGGCTGATCGACTTGCGTACGTCGGCCGGTGCCGAGGAGACGTCGAAGCCGTTGACGGTCGCGGTGCCGGTGTCTGCCTTCAACAGCGTCGACAGGATCCGCACCAGCGTGGTCTTTCCGGCGCCGTTCGAGCCGAGCAGCGCGAAGATGCTTCCCGCTGCCACCTCGAATTCGACGCCTTGCAGCACGTGCAGGTCCTTGAACGACTTGGTGACGGCCTGCACCTTGATCGCGGGTTCGCGGGTGGTGGTCATGCGCTCTTCTCCTCACCGTTGTTGTCGTCGGCAGCGTCGATCGCCGTCCGGAGGCGCTCTCGCTCGATGTCGATCCACTGCCTGCTGGCGTACGCCTGCAGGAGGGTCTCGGCGAACTCGACCGGGTCGTCGCCGACGATCGCGCGGACCGGTGTCTCGTCGACGACCGCCCGCTCCCAGAGGTCGACGAAGTCGCCGAGCATCGTGGTGAGCGTGTCGCCGTCGAGGACTCCCCCGTGGTGCATGAAGTACCGGTGCAGGGCCTTGGCAGCGCCGCGATAGGGCTCCGGCAGCGCCTCGATGCGGGCGATGAGGTGCCGGTACTGCTTCTTCTGCTCAAGTGACCCGACCAGTGTCTCGATCCACTTCGCGGCCATGTTCACGCTCCCTGGTCGTGTTGGTTGCCGGTGTGGTGGAGTTGCTCGATGCGATCCGCGAGGACGCGCCACGTCCTCCAGAAATCGGCGAGTTGCTGCCGTCCCTTCGCATTGAGGGAGTACACCTTGCGCGGTGGCCCCTTTTCGGAGGGAACCTTCTCCACGTTCACGAAACCACGCTGTTCGATGCGGACGAGTAACGCGTAGATGGTGCCTTCGGCGATGTCCGAGAAGCCGCGGTCGCGCAGCCAGGCGGTGATCTCGTAGCCGTACGCGGATTGGCGCGCCAGGATCGCCAGGACGATGCCTTCGAGGGTGCCTTTCAGCATCTCGGTCATCTGGTTGCCCACGCCCCCGCCCCTCGCTAGTAAGTAGTGCTTACTAGCGGTAGAAGGTAACACTAGGTACCGGTAGATAGCAACACTGAATACCGCGGAGGTCGACGCTGCGGCGAGGGCTCAGGCCGTCACCGCACAGGACCGACATGCCGCCGGCGGCGGTGGCGAGGTGGCCTCAGCGTCGTTGTCGTCGGCTGCGCATGCGGGCGCGTTCGCGGCGTTGCCCGGGCCAGATGCTGAGCGCGCTCACCGCGGCACCAGGAGCGGGTTGGCCCTCGGCATGTCACGAGACCATGGCCAGCAGGCGACAGACCGTGGCGAGCCCGACGGCCACCTCGACCGGGTTCGGCTCATCGTGCAGCGCCTACTCGAACGCGGTGTCAGCGTGGACAGCGGAGGCGACATCAGACCGGCCGGATCAACAGCCGTCCCCCGCCGGGACAGCGCAGGCAGGGTCCACAGCGAGAACCAGGCCGAGCAGATCACCGAGGGCGTGGGCAAGACGGCCGTCGGCCAGTTCGTAACGGGTGCGCCGCCCCTCAGGAACCCCTACGACGAGACCACAGCCGCGCAGGCAGGCCAGGTGGTTAGAGAGGTTCTGCCGACTGGTACCGAGCAGGTCCGCCAAATCTGCCGGATATCCCGGGCCGTCACGCAGCGCAAGCAGGAGCCGGGCACGCAGCGGGTCAGCCAGTGCGTGGCCGAAGCGGGCAAGGACCTGCCCATGGGTCACCGTCTCCACGTACGCACAGTACGGAACAGGACGCGCCCGGCGGAAGACCTATACATAACGACAGTCATTTGCAACACAGCGGTCGGATGGTCACTGTCCGCACCCGGTCCGGGCGGCCAGGCACGGAACACCGAGTCGCCCGCAGCAAGCGGGTCATCTGCTGAGCCGGCAGTAGCGGCGCAACCGTCGTAGCCCGACAGTATCCAGCCGGTCGGTCGGCGCCGCCGAAACCGCGTCCAGCCGCTGTTGCACGGCGATCTGATCCAGGTGCATGCCGATCGCGACGAGTTCACCGACCACCGGTGGCTCCGGCAGCGGCGTGACATGGATCTGCGCTCCAACGACATGCACGGCGAAGCCCTGTACCTGCCGAGAACCACGCACCCGAACCCGACCCTTCAGCCGGTAGACACCGGCAGGCGGGTCTTCGACCAGGTCGACAAGCATGCTCGGAGCAACCGGGCGCGCCAGCTCCACCGAGGCTGCCCGCGCATGCTCATGGTCGTGGTGGTCGTCGTTCTGACCGCGAATCATCTCAGCGAGCGGAAGCTCGTCGACCGGATCGACGTCGGCGGCACTGTCGAACACGAGCATCGGGTCGATCCGACTGTGCCGGGCAGTGACGATCTGCACGTACGGGTGGCGTAGCCGCACTCGCTCCCGGATCCGGTCGACCACCCGGTCACGACTCGCGGACGGCAGCAGATCCGTCTTGTTGACGACGACGAGCGTCGCCGACGCGTACCGGGCGGGGGGCTCCGGCCGGAGGTCCACCGTACGGAAGTGCTCAACGGCGTCGATCACTTCGACGAGGCCACCGGGCCGGATCCCCCTGACGCGGCCGAACCTGATGAGACGCGCAAGATCGGCCGGCTCGGCCACGCCGCTGGCCTCCACCAGGATCGCGTCCAGCCGCAGCCGAGGCCTGGAAAGGCGGTGCAGTGCGTCGTGCAGACCACCAGCGTCTGGCAGGTGGCAGATGCAGCCGCCGGAGATGACCTCAGCCTCGTCGATCTGCCCGGTCACGAGCGCTGCGTCCACGTTCAGCGTGCCGAAGTCGTTGACGACGACGCCCAGGCGCGCACCGGGCCGACGCAGCAGGTGGTTGAGCAGACTCGTCTTGCCTGCGCCCAGATAGCCGGTAAGCGCGATGACGGGCACCCGACCTGAGGTGCCGAGCCCGGGCACGGCACTGCCTTGGCGGCCCCTCAGGTCGGTCACATCACTCTCCGATCGCCCCGAACAGCCCCGTGCCGGCACTCACCAGCCGACCGGGAGTAGCCGGACCGATCGGCATCGGCTCAGCGCAAGCTGGTCGGATCGATGTGGCCGAGCTGTACGGCGCGGACGAGGCGCCGAGGAACGCGGTAGGTCATACTGCCGATCTGGATGGGCACCAGGTCGACCGGCACCGCCTTCCAGTTGGCGCGACGATGACGGGTGTTGCTGCGAGACATGCGCCGCTTCGGGACAGCCATCGGAACTCCTGCGGGTTGAGCAGTTACAAGATCGGCAACGTGCGACCGGCCAGAACCGGGACTCCCCGGCCCACTCCCGACCAGTCCACAGTCCGCCAACTCTGCATCTGTCACGGAGTTGGCGATCGAGAAGCCAGGACAGCTTCCGCGGCACCGTCACCAAGATCTAGGGGCAACGGTTTTCATTGTACATAGCAACGTGACACGTTGCGCCGGTGCGGTGCCAGGAACGTTGGCCGCGGCCGGGCGAACCGACAGCCCTCGACGTCGCACCCACGAGCCGGCGCGCCCACTCGACCGAAGCCGCCACCCTTGACCGAAAATTCAGAGCAACCGCGATCCGGCCAGGTGCCGCACCGACCGGCCGGCGCTGTCGTAACTCCGGGCCGCCACGAACGATCCGGCAGGCGCGGCCCCCACCACGGCACGCGCCAGCGTCCGGTCGGCGTCACGGAAGCGAAGCCCAAGGCTGAGATGCGGCGTCCAGCGGTCCGGGTCGTGCCACGGACCACAGCCGCGCCCGTCAGCCAGCACCTGCCACACCGCCCGGTGCAGCTCGACCAACCTGGCGCCCGGCTCCACCAGCCACACCAGCGGCGCACTACCCTCCAGCACCGTCACATCGCCGAGCCGCGCCGGCAGCGGCAGCGCCTCATCCAGGAGAGCGGCGAGGCGGGCGACGGCACCAGGCGGAAAGTCGTCAACCGCGGCGAGAGTCAGGTGCGGACGATTCGTCGGATGGATGTTGCGGGCCAGGCTGGGCAGACCGGCAGCACCGAGCCTGCCCCACGCCGACCGCACGGCGGTGTCCAACTCCGCCGAACAAAGCAGTTCCACCGTACGCACGCCGCCAGATTAGCGGCCCCGCCCACGCGTCGGGGCGCCCATTGCAGCCGTCCCGCAGCGAGGCGCTGGCTGAGTTGGCGTCGCGCCCCCATGTCTGCCCAGCCCACCGGCATCGGGCAGTGCTCAATGACTTCTGCCGATCGATGCGGTTCGCGGGAACGGTTGGCCTAACCGGACACGAGGTTGGCTGAGGCTCGTGGAGATCAGGCGATCCGGTAGGTGTTCTCGCCGCCGATGAGGGTGCAGATTCGGCGCAGGTTGTAGGTGTAGGTGTGTAGGCGCTGCGCAGCCAGCCGGCGCGGCGGCTCGGGCATGAGGTCATCCAGGATCTCTTGTTGGTACGCCGATCCGCCCTGCACGATGAGATGGACGAGGAACTCGACTGCCTGCGACCGGACATGTTGTCTGTCGGGGACGTCGAGGATCGCCGGTGGGCCGAGTACGCGGACCTGCACCTGCTTGGCTCCGGTGTTGACCTGCTTGGCGAGGCGGTGTCGGGTGTCGTGCCCCTCGACTCCGTCCGCGCCGTCGCTACGTATCGACTGCGGCAGATCCTTCGAGTCGGGGGTCGTTCATGGTTGGGCGCCATCCGTCCTCGACCTCATGCGCGAAGGCTCGCGGCTCATTGCCGAGACGGTACCGATCGCGTCGGCCGCTGCGGGCCCCGCCGACCAGCGCCACGTCACAGGTTGGCGCGCTTCACGGCCGCACTGTCGGCACCGGCCAAGAAGGACCGTCGCAGCACGCAACCGCGATTCGCGGCGTCCGCAGGGCGGGGCGAGAGGCAGCACGACACTCGGACGCCTCAAGTAATGATTCGGCTACGCACGGCTAGACGAGGCCGATCACCAGCGATAGCCTGGCCGCGCTGAAGCAGCAGCCCGAGTTCACCGGAGGCAACTGGATGGCGCGTAGGTCTCCCTCGCCGAATGAGTCGGAACGCTGGCAACGCCAACAGGCACGGGAACTCGAGCGGCAACAGCGCGCCACCGCAGCTGCGGCCAAGGCCGCTGATCGGGCGAAACGAGACCAGCACATCGCCGACCAGAAGCGCGAGACCGAGCTAAGGACTGCCGAGGTCGAGACCCGGGCACGGCAGCTCCAGGCGATCCTCACCTCCGGCCTACGCCACACCGCTCGAATCGACCTGACCTCGCTCAAGCGTCAGCCCTCGCAGCAGCCATTCAATCCGGGCGACCTCGCCGCGGTTGCCGCGCAGCCGGCCTGGGAGCAGTTCGTGCCACCGCAGCCCGGCATGGTCAGCCGGCTCCTCGGCGGGCAGAGCCGTTACCAGCAGCAGCTCGCCCATGCCCGCGCCGCCCATCAGCAGGCCATGCAGGCATGGCAGGCCGCCGACGCCGACCGGCGTCGGCGGCTCGACGCGGCACGCAGCAATCACGACGAGCGGGTCCGACAACATCTGGCGGAGGTTGAGGAACACAACCGACACGTCGAGCAACTGATCACCAACTACCGCGCCCGAGACCGAAAGACCGTCGAGTCAGTCATCGGGCTCACCCTCAACCAGGTGCCCCTGCCAGACGACTTCCCCCGGCGCGCGGAGATCACCCTCAGTCCCCAGCAGGCGCAGATCGTCGTACGCATGCAGCTCCCCGGCCGCGACGCTGTACCCACCGTGCGTGGATACAAGTACGTCCAGACCCGCGACGAGATCCAACCGGTCCCACGACCCACGAAGGAAACCAGCGAGCTGTACCGATCGCTCGTCGCCCAGGTAGCGCTCCTGACATTGCACAACCTGTTCGAAGCCGATCCGCAGCTTGCCAGCATCGGGTTCAACGGCCACGTCGACGCGATCAACCCCGGCACCGGGCAGCGTGAATACCCCTGCCTGATCAGCCTCAACGTCGAACGTGAGTTGTTCGCCCAGCTCGTCCTCGCCCAGGTCCGCCCCGAGGTGTGCCTGCGCCACCTCAACGCCCTCGTCTCGCCGCACCCGTACGAACTGGAACCGATCACTCCGATCCTGGACTTCGACCTGACGAAATTCTCCTTCGTCGACGGCATGGACGCCGTCTCCACGCTCGACTCGCGCCCCGACCTGATGAAGATGAGCCCCACCGAGTTCGAACACCTCGTCCGGCAGATCTTCGAGGCGATGGGCGTGGAAAGCTGGACCACCGAACAGAACTACGACGACGGAGTCGACGCCGTCGTCGTCAACCGCTCAGCCCTGCTCGGCCGGCTGAGCATCGTGCAGGCCAAACGCTACAAGGACGCCGTGGGCGTCAGCCACATCCGCGAACTCGCCGGCGCCATCGAAGAGAAAAAGGCCGGACACGGCATCCTCGTCACCACCTCATGGTTCACACCCCGCTCCTGGCAAAAGGCCCGCGAACACGGACGGATCGAACTCATCGACGGCAACCGCCTCACGTACCTGATCAAAGAGCACCTCGGCAAAGACGTCCTGATCGGCATCAAGCGCCCTCGGACCGCGACCACCGGACCAGACGGTGCCAGCGCTGCAACCGCCAGTAGCTAAGACAGGCGAGGGAACGGCGCAGCCCGAATCGAGCACGCATCAGGGCGGTCTCAGCCGTTGAATATTGGATCCAATAAAGGGCTGGGTGCACCGTGCCAGGTGATGGCTAGTACATCTCGGGCACGGGTCGCGGCGACGAACAGCAGCGACCGGGCCTTCCGTTGCTCGAGCTCGTACCGCTGCGGGTCGGACCGGCGGTAGCGTTCGATGTAGGGACGTGGGATCGCACCCTTGCACACTCCGATAATCGCCAGCCGCTGATACTCAAGGCCCTTGAACCGGTGCATCGTCCCCACGTGAATCTCGCCGTCGCCACGCGGCCCGTCCTTAGTGAGCTCGGCGCAGGTCAGGCCGCCGTGTTTCTCCAGGTACTCGATGACCTGGGTCAGCTGTTCGTGATCCGCGACCGCGACCGCGACGTGGCCGGACGGGTCTTGGCGGGCGCCATCGTCGTCCGTCGAGAGTTCGTCGCGCCATCCCTGTAGCAGTGTGCCGACGCCGGCCAGTTCGCCCGGCCAGTTCTGATATCCCAGGAAGGTCGGTGTGGGGCCGTGCAGCACGGACCGGTATCCCCAGAGGTTGTCGACGCCGTCGTCGAGATCGTCGTAGACGGTCTTGTTGCCCTCGGCGATCCGGAGGGCGTGTTCCAGGATCTCGCGGGTGGTGCGGTAGCTGAGTGTCAACCGACGTGAGCGGCCCCGAATATTGATGCCCAGAGCACCCAAAGAGACCTGGTGGTCATAGATCCGCTGATGGGTGTCGCCGGCGATGAAGAGGTCATTCGGGCCTGGCTCAACCATGGCGCGCAACATCTTCCAGTGAGCGGCGCGCAGATCCTGGGCTTCGTCGACGACCACGTGCCGGTACCGGTACGCGAAAGGCCGAGAGCCGGAGCTGTCGTCTGCCGTCGCAGGCGAGCTCCGGTACCGCTCCGCTGCGGCGGCGCGTTCGATCTCGAAGCGGGCGGCGCGTTCAGCGGCCTGGCCCCAGGTCTCGGCGCCGAGCTTGTCCAGACGAGCGGCGAACTGCTCGATAAGCTTCCAGATCTGGCTGCGTTCTGGGCGGGTGAGTGCGCGGCCACGCCCGCCCCGTCGGGCGCTGAAGTAGTCCGACCGGCTTGTCAGTGCCTGGCCGAGAATGACCTGCTCCCATTCGTCGAGGAGAAAGTCGGCCTCCCAGCGCTTTTCGTCGAGTTCGAGGAGGAGCTGCCGCATCTCGATCATAGCTGCGTGATCGCTGATACGCTTGCGCCGGTTGCGCTGGTCGGTGTTCTCACCGATGACACGGGCGGCAAGCTGGTCGATGTGCACGACGTCAACCCTCGCCAGCAGCTTCGGTTCGCTTATCAGGGAGGTGAGGCGGAGCCGCAGGTCGGCGGCGAGGTTGGCGGTGAAGGTTGTGAGCAGGATCTGCACGCCGTCGTCGGTCAGCTGCTCGACGAGATACTTGACCCGGTGCAGCGCGACGACGGTCTTGCCGGTGCCCGGACCGCCGGAGACGCGGGCCGGGCCGGTGTATTCACGCCGAGCGGTTTTGGCCTGGGTCGGGTGCAGGTAGTGCTTCCAGCTACGGAAACTACCCTCGTCTAGGGCAGCCTGCACGTCGTCGTCGATCGACGAGACATTGGTTCGGCTGACCGCGGTGGAGATGTCGGCGAGGTCCGGCTCGGTTGGCAGTTTCACCGGGCGAGTCACCTCTTCGAGCACTGAGTCGATGCTCATCCCCGCCGCGAGTCCGTAGAGCACGTCCTTGGAAAGCAGCGGTGCACCCGAGACGAGTCGGTCGAGTTCCTCATCGGTAGTGACAGCCAAGGCCAAGTCGATGAGCTGCTCGGCAACGCCGAGGTCGCGGAGTTGGTCGGCCGTGTAGGCACCGAGTAGGGGCGGCCGGTCTGGAACCTGATCGGGATCTCGAATGGGAGCCGGCGTTGGAGCTACATCATCGGGCTCGGCCGGGGTGAGCGTGATCCCGGCACGCTGCAGGGAGCTGTCGCCCATCACGGCGAGGTCGACGAACTCCAGCTCTCCGGTGACGCGGTTGACCGCGACCTGGAGTTCGTCGTAGACGTCCTTGCGATGCCGGACCGCGATGATCAGCCAGTGCTGGCGGCCACGCTCGTCGGTCTCGACCGGAATGAGCAGTGCCCGATACGACTGGTTGATCTTGGCGCGGTGGATGCGGGAGTCGCCCTTGAGCTTCTTCAGATCCAGGCCGGGCTGATCTGGGTTCTTCCGAAACCGGTGGCAGAAGTCGTAGAACAGTCCCTTGACCGTCCGGTCGAGCTTGTAGAGCTCTTCCTCGGCCTTGTAGTGCAGGCTGAGTCGCGCGGTCATGACTCGGAGTCTTCCATGTCGGGCAGCAGGTCTTCGAGTTCGTCGAGGTGTTGGAGCCACTCGGCCGCGGTTCGCATCGTCCAGCCTTCCTCGGCGTATGCCTCGTCCCGGTGCCGTGCGTCGGTGTCATCACCGTGCAGGGCCACTACTGCGATCTTGAAGTTCGGCAGGAGCCAGGCGAAGTCGACCTGCCAGCGGCCGGCGCCGAGTTCGTAGCCGAACACAGGTGCGCGTTTGCCCCGGTCGGCCAGCCTGCGGGCGAGAACACCGAGGTCACCGCCGTGTTCCGGCTCATCGTCGAGGATCTCCAGGATCTCGTCGTCCCACTGCTGGTCCCGCGGTCCGGACGTCGCCGCAGCGGGTTTGTCGACGCTGACCGTCGGCTTCGGCGGCGGGCTGTTCAGCGAGTCGAGTTCGCCGACGCCGCCGCAGACGACGAGGGTGTCGAGGTCGAGTTCGGCGGCGGTGCTGTAGGCGAGTTGGATCCCGTCACCGCCGGCGTACGCGAGGAACTGGGTGAGGTTCGTCCAGTAGAGCCACGAGCGCCAGCGCCGCCAGTGGCCATCGCCGGTGAGTACGGCCTCACGGTCGTCGAGAGCCGCGAGCGCCGTCCAGCGCGGGTGGTCCGGATCCTTGGCGTCGAGGATGACGATGATCGGCAGCCCGCATTGATCGTGCGCCCGGAAAGCGTGCAGCGTGGCGTCCGGGTCCCCGGCAGGCGGTGGCTGTTCGGGTTGTCCAGCAGTGAGCCCGTTGAGTTCGGCACGGAGCGTCCGGGCCAGTTCCCGGCGGTCGGTCGTCGCCGTTAGTAGAGCGGTTCCTGGCTCGGCCAGCAGTCCGGTCACCATGGCGCACGCCGCTGACGCCCACCTCTGCTCGTCGGGGTCTCGCAGGTAGGCGATCAGAGAGCTCACCGGGTCGGTGTAGATCATGCCGGTCAGCTGGGCCCGGTTGCCGTCGAACTCCTCGTAAGCATCTTTGGCCTGCTCCTGCGCCGTTCCTGAGTACGGCGGCCAAACCGGCCGGGTGGAGGTCGGCCGCTGCTCGAACAGCTCGATGTCGGACCAGGTGACCTGGAAGACGCGGTGGCCCTCGGCGCGCAGGACGGTCCGCTGCCGGGCGTCCGACGCGATGCGGTTGTGCTCAGGGGTGGCGTGGAACCGGAAGCCCTCCAGGTAGACGGTGACACTCTGGCTGGGACCGTCTACCCGGTTGAAGGTGAAGTCGGTCCTGGTCCGGCGCAGCTGCTGCTGGGCAGTCATCCGCCAGTGGACCAGGTCGGTGCCGCGGGCAAAGCGCAGGTGCCCGCTGGCGTGGCCATCCTCGTCGAGCGATACGTCGTCGGTAACCGACACCCAGCCGCGCAGCAGGTCGAGGAAGCGCTGTTCGAGGTCGGATTCGAGTTGGCCGTCCAGTCCGATCTTCCGGGTGTTGGCGACCGGCTCGGTCTCCCACCCGCCATCGTCGAAGAGCAGCGAGCTGATCATCCGGAGCGCGGTATTACGGGAGACAAGGTCCTGCTGCGGTTCGGGGGTGTACCGATGCAGGCAGCGATGGCAGGCCCGGCGCTGCTCGTCCTTGCACTTGCAGTCGAGCAGCGCGGCGTGTGCCTTCAAGAGCACCTTTTGGAAGTCTTCGGCCTTGGTGAGCCGGTCCAGGTAGCCGGTGCCTCCCGGAAGCCGGTCGTAGAGGACCAGGAACCAGCGGCGTTCTCCGCTCGCCTGGTCCGGCATGGAGGCGACGGTGGTGTCCAGGTGCTGGGGGTCGCCGCCGAAGTGCAGGTCCACGCCCATCCGCAGCGCCGCCCGGAAGGAGTGCACCCGGGTGTCGACGTCGGCGGCCGCAGCGGGAAGCAGGATGCGCAGCGCCTCTGTCCGCAACTGGTGGGCGAGCAGGACCTTCTCCTGCGTGATGTTGTCCGGCTTGCCCCGGCGCAGCGGGCACCATGGGCGGTGATTCTTCAGCTGTGGGTTACGCGTCTGGGAGGAGGTGAGAGCGTCCGATTCGAGATTGAAGACCGGCTGGCCGTCCGCGCTCGTTGCCCCACATCCCGTGCAGACGTGGAACGGATTGATCCGTACGGTGTGCCCGGCGAAGTCGTCCCGCGGCGGCGCGTCATAGCGGGCCGGCCCGACGTTGATGCGCCGGATCATCGCGCGCCGGCAGTAGTCGACGCCGAACGTCTGGTGGGTGTGCCGCCACGAACCGGGGGCGATCTCGTCGTCGGGGAAGTCGACCGCGTCGACGACCGTGTAGAAGCGACGGTCGCGTTCGTCCTTGTCGTCCCGGATCCGGGCGTCTTCCCGCAGGTCACGCGAAGTCACGGTCGACGGTTCGACGACCTGGAAGAGGCAGCCGTCGTCGGCGATGTAGGTGCTGTCGCAGCGGGGGCAGGCAGACCGGTCGTGCACAGCGTCTTCCGTGCGGATGTATCCGCAGCCCGGGCAGACGCGCCAGTGATGCCACTCGGGCCGGCCAGACGTGATGATGTCGATGCCGGTGATCTGGTGGCGGTAGCCGTTGACGTAGAAGGTGTTGCCGGGGGCGAACTCCTCCAGGGCGTATCGGCGGGGTCGCTGATAGCTCACCGGTTTCGACTTGTACCGGGGTGTCTTGCCGTCCTTCGGGCTCACACCGTCCGGCCCGTACAACGTGGCGTTGAGGGTGGTGACCGTGTCAACCAGGGCGTAGTTGGGCAGCAGGCCCAGATCGCACAACGCACCCTGCGCCGTGGTCTGGCCGAGGCCCATCAGCCGTTTGCCGAGCGCACGCCGCTCGGCATCCAACATCGCCTTCTCATCCGCCTCGTCAGGGTCGGAGTCGTGCAGCTCGTCGTACGCCTCGCTGATCGTCCGGATCCGGGCCCGCAACCCTTCGTCCTGGCGCCGCCACTCCCGCTCGGCTTCCTCCAGCCCCGCCCGCAGGCCGTGTGACGCGTACTCGATAAGATCGTTACGTGCATCTTCGGTGACACCGCGTGGCAACAGGTCGGTGCCGTCGTCGCGGGGAAACAGCCGGAGGAAACCCGCCACGAGTTCGGCAGCTTGGGTGATGACGACCTCGATCAGGTCGACGAGGAACCCGGACGGTCCGAACAGCGCGTTCACCCGGTCCGGCAGCGCCCGCAGTACAACGCCGTCAGCGCGGGCAAGGCGTCCGGCCGCGGCCAGGTCGAGAAGGTGGGCGAGGTACTGCCGGCGCAGGATTTCCACTGCGGACAGGTAACAGCCCGGCGGCACGATCGTCCCGGCGATGAGTTCCTTCGGCTGATCCAGGAAGTACAGGTCACGCCGAGAGCGGTCGGCGATGGTCAGCAGGAACGCGTTGCCGGTACGCCGTCCGGCACGTCCGGTCTGCTGGGCGTAGCCCGCTGGTCGGCGAGGCAGCGCGGCGAGTACCACAGCGGAGAGGTCCCCGATGTCGATACCCATCTCCAGCGTCGGCGTGCAGGACAGGACGTTCGGGTTCTTGAACGCCACTACGCCCGTCTCGTCGGGCTTGCGGCCCTGCTTGAACGCCTGCTCGACCCGTTCCCGCTGCTGGCGGGTGAGCATGCCGGTGTGTTCGGCGGTGTTCACCTGATAGGTGCCCGCCTTCCGGTAGAGCCGGCGGTAGTAGTCCTGGGTGTAGTCACGGTCACGCTGGTGGCGCCCGAGTTCCATCGGCCGGTTGCCGGCGATTAAGCGGCCGGTGCGGCACCGATAGGCCGGGCACCGCTGGCCGTGCCACTGGTCGAGCAGCGACGGATGCACCGTCTGCTCCCAGAAACAGACCGGGCAGCGTACGAAAGCCTCCCGCACCTGGCTGTCGTCCAGCAGCAGGGCTTCGATGTTGCCCGGTTGCAGGCCGTAGATGCGGGCGGAGGAATCATTCGGGGTACGAACGGACAGCAGCCCAGCCGATGTCAGCTCGGGCAGCAGCCGGTACCAGAACTCCGGGATGACCTCCCGCGACAGGCCGAGGGTGCGGCCCGTCCACCGCTCGTACCAGGACAGCCGGCCGGAGGCCACGTCGAAGTCACTGCCGTTCTTCGATGCCGCGAGCAGGAACTTCGGCGCCGCGACCCGGTTCGGGAACGCTCGCATGCCCTGCGGACGCTGTCCCCAGATGAAGTACCGGCTCGTCCCGGCCTCGTCGATGTACTTGCTCAGCCACTTGTGCGAGACAGCGCCGCGGCTGCGAAGCCGTTCCAGAAATACCCGGACGAAACCCAGGTAGGTGGCGTCGTCGGCCTCCATGATCGGCAGGCCATCCCGGCCCAGATCGAGGTGGATCTCCTTGACCATCGCCGTGACGGCGGCCGGATCGGCGAGGTGGATGTGCGCAGCCGCGGTGCGGGTGAGCTCCAGCGTGCGGCCGTTGCGGGAGCGGAACCCGAACTCCATCAGCGTCTCGAACGCCAGCCGCTGCCCGATCAACTGCCAGGTTGCGATATCGCCACCACGTCCACGGCCGGACAGCAGGCGGTCGACACCGAGCAGGCCATGCAGATCCGGAGGTACGACCGCAGCGAGGGTCTGCGGATCGGTCGTCGCAGACACCACGTCGGCGATCAGGTCGTTCAGAGCTGTGGCGGACTCCTGGCGCAGGTGCGCGGCGAGCAACGCCCGCAGCGAGAAGGTGTACGACCGGTTCGCCACGAAACCGGCCCGGTGCGCCGCGTCCTGGACCGAGTCGTTGAACATGAGGGTCTTGTCCTCGAACGCCTCCTTGTCCAGCTCGCCAGCGGTGAACAGCTGCGTGATGGCCGCCGCGGCCAGAGCGGCCGCACCGGTGCCGAGGAAGCGGATGGCGTTGCGCTCACCGCACGCCGGGCACCAGTCCTCTGCCGCGGCCGTGTTGGCCGTCGGACCAAGGTTGACCAGCAGGAACGTCGAGTCCCGTGCGGTCAGCGCGGGTTGCCCTTCGTCGTTGTAGTCGGAGCCCGGGTCCGGTAGCCGCAGCCGCTGCCGGACGGCGTCCAGCACCATCAGCGTCCCACCAGGGCCCTGTGCCGCCGACGGTGCTCCGACACGCTGGCCGGCGTCGCGCATCGTGTTGCGGCCGGCGCCCTCGGCGGCCTCCCGGTCGGTGGCCGCGATCAGGTAGCGGATCCGGACCTTGTCCTGCCCCGTCGAGGCCCGGCGGATCTTGTAGCTGTCGAACTGGACGTCCCAGTCGTCGCTCTCCGGCGAGAAGACCGCCCAGCCGGAGCGACCACACTCCCGGCAGTAGACCGCCGGCAGGAACAGGTTCGCGGCCTGCCCGGCGGTCGCGGTCGTCACGGGTACCGTCACCACGCCCTGATCGGTGCCGGGATCGCGGGTCCCGGCGACGTCCCACCGGAACTCCGCCTTCGGCCACGGCAACACCCCACGCAACAGCCGGGTCACCGCCCGAGCCCACTGGTGCACCTCGACATGCACGAACGGCCGGAGCTCGCCGGGCGGAGACTGAGGATCACGGGCGTACGAGAGCAACGCCACGAACCTGGCCAGCGCCGCGGCGGCCTTCTCCGGCTGCCGAGTGATCGCCGACGACCAGCTCTGCGCGCCGGCACGCCACATCAGCCGCAGCACGTCCGGGCCACTCTTCACATCGCCCTCGAGAGCGATGAGCAGCGCCTTCGTGAACAGGTGCCGCTTGAGGCGTTTCCCGAGTTCGACCTGATTGAGGTCTTCGACACCGGTCACCGCGTTAGCCAGCAGCAGTAACGCATCATCGCCGGTGGTGGGGTCCGGCAGAGCGAGCAGCTCGTCAGGCGTCGGGGTCGGTAGGGGCTCGATGTCGTGAAGAGGGATGAAATCGTCGATGGTGAGCCGGTTTTCACCGATGATCGCCTCGGAGGTGAACTCCGTGCCGAACACCGCGGTCGCGACCTTCAACAGATCCTCGGTGGCTCGCTCGTCTGAAGCCGAGGCGAGCGTCGCCGAGGTAGCCACCGGGCAGATCGGGCCCAGCGGGCGGCCCTCCTCGCCGGCGCCCACGACGGCGGCGAGCCGGCGCAGCAGCATCGCGACGTCGGTGCCCTGCGCGCCGTCGTAGGTGTGGAACTCGTCAACCACCACGTACCGGAGGTCCGCGTCGTGCCACAGCGGCGCGTCGTCGACCCGCTGAAGGAGCAGGTCGAGCATCTTGTAGTTGGTGATCAGGATGTCCGGCGGGGTCAGCTGCATGTCCTGCCGCCGGGTGTAGACCCGTTCGTACTGGATCGCGGCCCGGTCACCGATGTAGAGACCGGCCGTCAGGGTGCCCAGCTCGTCGCGGTGCCCGAGAAGCAGCTCGTTGATCCGCTGCGCCTGGTCGGTGGCGAGCGCATTCATCGGGTACAGCAGCAACGCCTTCACCCCGGACCGCCCGGCAGCCCGCTCCCGGCGACAGTGATCGAGGATCGGGTAGAGGAACGACTCCGTCTTGCCGGAGCCTGTGCCCGTGGTGACCAGCGTCGGCTCCGGCACGTGACCATTCGCCGAGCTCAACCGGGCAAAAGCCCGAGCCTGATGGGCGTACGGCGTCCAGCCCTCTCGCCGCCACTCCAGATGCTGCTCCCAACCAGGCGCCGCCGTGGTGAACGGAGTCCTGATCCGCAGGAACGGCCCACGGAACATCCCCGACGTCTCGTTGCCGAGGAATCGGTGCAGCGCCTCCCGGGCGCCCTCGTCGGCCAGCGCGTAGGTGGTCGACAGGTACTGCAGCAGGCTCTCCTTCAGTCCACGCGCCTCCAGGGTCGGCCTCACTGCTTCGCCGCCTTCCGCGTGACCGGATCCCATTCCCCGCGGGCGATCGCCGCATCCAATCGCGACTGGAACACCGCGTGCGCCGCTGTCATCTCAGCCACCCGGTCCGCCTTGTAGAACGGCGGGGTATAGCCCTCAGGTGGCGGAACTTTCTTGGGCTCGGACCTGTCGTTCTGGTATGCCTCAAACTGAGCCCAGGCGGCCTTTGTCTGTCGCTGACCGATTGTCCGGGCGTTACCGGCAAGCTTCCAGCCGTCTGCGTCGAACCATGTCACCGCTTCATACTTCTGCAATGCAGGAAAACGCCCGCGGTAGGCGGCGACTAAGGCGTCGGCGCTCATCCCTACCCAGACCGCGACCAGCGCGTCAACTTCAACCAGCGCGGCTCGCCGGGCGCGTTCGCTACGCAATGGCGTCTTAGGCTGCCACTTGGATTCCACCTCGGCCAAGGCCGCCAAGCCCGGCCATTCGCAGGCCCACGTTTCGGCCGAGGGCCAATCCGGCTCGAATAGCTCCTCCCAAAGGCTGGAGTAGGCCGACGTAAGGCAGTTGAGGCGAAGTGTTCTCAGGAGGAGCGCTGAGGCGAGGGGGTGTTCAGCCGAAGGTGCCGGAAGGCTACCTGCTCGGCCGACATCGAGGTGCTTCGTCCCCGTGATTCGAAGGAAGTAATCGAGAGGGATCGAGGACCACATCCCCGAAAGTAGTGCCGTTGTGTAGCTGTCGTTGATCCAAGCACTGCGAACACTGTGCGTATGGGCTGCGCCAGGGGGCACGATGGCATTGTAAAGACCTCGCTCAGTGTTAGAGTAGATGACTTCTCGCCATGCTACGCGAAAGAAATCGGTATATGGTCGAAGAGATCTCTGCTCGAGGATAGTCTCGACCTTCCTTGGGTCGACGTCACCTTCAGGAATGTCCTCAATTTCGGCGATTAGTGACCGCGCGTCGCCCTGCGCCTTGTCGTCTGAGCGAAGACGTGCCAGTTCGGCGTGATCGATCCAATGATCATGAGCCTGGCGATACGCTTCCTCCCGCCCAAGTACTGGCACGTATTCAGTGTCAGGAACGAAATCAATGGGCAGGCTAACAATGTTTAAGCCATAGGGATCGTTGCTGTTTGCGTCGTGGCGCTTAAATGCCGAAGTGGCGAGGCCCAACTGGGTCCCTTTCAGGACGACCTCGCTCCAGCTCTTCGGCTGATACTCCCGTCCGGTATTTGGATCTACCCGGTTGTAGTCGATCAGATTTGCCTTTTTGGCTCCAGAGCTGTGAAATCCGGGGGAGATTTGTGGACTCAGCGCACTGAGGCGAATCGGATACGAGGCGAGCGCCTCGATTGCGGGGATCTCAGCGGTGCTTACAGGGAACAGCAACCGTGCTTGGTCGAGCGGCCGGCTCTCCTCATTGAGTACCCGTCGCCAGACCGCGAGAACGTCCTTGTTCACTGTCACGACCCGGCTCCGGTGGGGTCGTTCATCGAACTCGCGATTCATAAACCGGATGCCCGGAACGTCTCCGGAACCGTCGTGGTCGCCGGAGAGTCGCAGGGCATCGGCCGACACCAACCACGAGAGATGGGCGAAGCTGATCTCTCTCTCGCGGCCGTACACATGAATGCCGAAGTGGGCCGTGTCGCCGACCGGACGCGGGAAAAACCGCTGACCCGAGTTGACAAAGTCGCCGTGGATGCGGAGCCGGTGATACGCGGCGGCTCGCAGTGGCCCTTCCTTCTCGCCGGCGAAGTGGGTGTCCGGGTGCAGCATGCCAGCGGTCCCTCGGCGCGACATGTGCGCCCAGATCTGGCACATGAAGGCACGGTAGAGATCCGGCTGGGTACCAGCCAGCAGCGGATACATCTGGGGTGCCCCGAGAAGCGCTACCGTCGCGCTGTTGTTGGTTAGTTCGTCAAGGACGAATGCCTTGATGTCCGGTTTTGTGAGTAGATCGCGGCGACAGCGTTCCTTGTCGGACTCGGATGGCCGGTCGGCGAGTTCGAACCAGGGCTCGTACTCGGCCATCACCGCGTCGAAGTCCCAGCGGGGCCGAACCCAGGGCGGGTTGCCGACCTGGAGGTCGAAGCCACCTCGTTCGGCGAAGATGAGTGCGAACTCCAGCTCCCAGTGCAGGAAGCCCTGCCGGTCGGCGATGTCGCGGACGACCCGCAGCCACGGGAACCGGTCTTCCGGCGGCTTGGTGTCCATATTCAAGAATCCGGCCAGGGACTTCTCGAAATCCTTCAGCTTGTCGAGCGTGTCGTACGCGTCGAGGAAACTGTTCTGCGGGACGCCGGCGGTTCCGAGAACTGCTTCGAGGAAGTCGAGCCAGTCATCGAGGTTCTTCAGGGGGATGACTCGGCGCAGTGCCGGTGCTGAGGACTTCGGGGCCTTCGCGGGCTTCTTCTGGGGCTGCTGCGGTACGGGTGCTGGCTCGGGCTCCAGACCCCAACCAAGTTCGTCGAGGGTCGTCTGGTCGCCGTCCATGGGGAAGAGCGTCATCGGCCGCGAGATCATGCGCCGGGCAGCTGGCGCCGACGGCGCAACCGCAGTGGATGTCGCTTGCTGCGGCAGTTCGGCTGGTGGCTCGGTGCCGGGAACAGTGGTGTCGATCAGGCTGGCCAGGCTGTCGCGTGTGATGCTGCCGCTGACGTCGTACTCCTCGTCGGTGCCGTCGAGCAGCCCGGCTTGGTCGGACGGCCAGAACCAGAGGGCACACCAGGCGTCCATGACCAGCTTGAGCCGCCAGTACGGGGTGTCGACTGCCTCGAAGAGGTCCCGGAGCACGTCCTCCTTGGGTGTTGATCGCTCTTGCTGGTGCAGGAAGCCGTACTCGGGTTCGTCCGCCCCAGCTCCCCAGATCGGAATCCGCCGGGCGATGTTCTGCTCGGACATGTCCATCCGCTTGACGACCGCAGCCCAGAGGAACTCGGCTCGTCGGGCGGCGTCGCGGAGCCGGGTGAACTGGGAAGGCTTCTCCTGCTGCGGCTGCTGGGTGCGGGCGACCAGTTTCGGGGTGCCGTCCGCCTTGAGATGTGAGGTGTTCCGCGTCGGCCGCTGGAGGATGCCCTTCTTCCAGTCCGCGAGCTTCTTGTTCTGGTCGGTAGAAAGCTGTTTTGCCTCGGTGTTGCCGGCGACAGCGGCCCAGCCCGGCGTGGGCAGGAGGAACTGGTGCACAGCGTCGGCCGGCAGCGGCTGAAGGTTGCCGTACTCATCGCGCATCGGCAGCGGAGTCGGGGCCAGGGTTCCCTTGGCCTTGAGCCACTCCTTGGCGGTGGAGCAGACGTCGTCGGCAGTGTAGATCGCGCGCCGGGCGCCGATGAGCGAGTTCCCGCGCCGCAGATGCAGGCCGAACCAAGGCGCGAGCATGCCCGGCTGCATGGTATTGAGCCACAGCGAGACCTCGGCCAACTCGACACCGGTCGGGTTGAGGTCGACGCCGTACGCGTTGTGCAGAGCGATGTAGGCCTTGACCCGCTGTTTCTCGGTGAGCATCTGCCCGGACGGGATGGACCGCCCCAGCTCGTCCTGTCGCCGACGCAGGTACTCCTCGGCGACCTGGTTGATAGCCTCGTTCAAGAACGCGCCGGAACCGAGCGCTGGTTCGCAGAGCCGGTACGACAGCAGCTCTGCTGCTCGAGTCTTGATCGTGTTGCCGTGGGCGTCGCGTTCCTGGTCGAGCCGCTCCTTGAGCGCCAGCTCGACGGTGACCTTGGTTAGTGACTCCGGCGTGTAGTACGAGGCGGAGGTCTCCCGCTCACGGCCGGATAGCCGGTAGACGAACGAGCCCTTTGCGTACTTCTTGACGCCGCGCAGACCGTGCCGGGCGTCGACCTCGTTGTAGCGGACCAGCGTCTCGTCCGGATAGTCCTGCTGGCGGTGGGCGGGCACCAGCCACGAGCCCTCGTCTGGGTTCCCTTCGCGGGCTACCTCGCAGAGTTCCTCGTCGGCGATGATGCCGGTGTAGGACATCAGGCCCTCGTAGACGGCGCCGAGCTGGTTGATGCCGAGGTTACGGTAGGAGACGAAGCCGCCGCGCTCGCCCTTCTTGCCCTGCTTCATAGTGAGCAGGCGCAGCACCTGGTGCAGGGCGGCGTTCCGGGGCCGTAGGTCGAGCCAGCGCGGATCTTCGTCCTCGTCGCTACGCGGGTCGAGGGTGCGGGTGCCGATCAGCCGGATGGCGCCCGGTTCGAGCAGGGTGCTGCGCAGCGCTTCGAACCGCAGTCCGTGATCCTCGCTGCGGCGTTCGGCCTTCTCCTTGCGGGTCGCTTCGTCATCGCCGGGGAGGTCGTCGTCGGGTTCGGTGCCGTACTGCCGGTGCCCGAAGTTGACCTTGTTGAACAGCAGGTCGAGGGACGCGTACAGATGGAAGCCGTTTCTCGACTCCTCCTCGACGAGCTCTTCGTCGAGGGCGCACAGCTCCCGCAGCCGGGCCATCGAGTAGCCGCTTTCGTAGCTGCCGTCGTCGGTCGGCAGGATGCCCAGCTCGGGCCGGGCCTCGGCGTAGAGCAGGAAGAGGACCCGGTAGAGGTATCGCAGGCACTCGCGGGTCAGCTCCCGGGCGAACGGCAGCTTCGGGCTCTCAATGTCCTCCGGGCGTACGTTGTTGCCCGGCTCCGTCATGCGGAGCAGAACCTCGTTGGCGAGGATCTCGACGGAGCGTTGCAGGCCGCGCCGCAGTTCTTTGGAGACGCCGACGGCGTTGGTGCTGGAGTTTTTCAGCAGTACGTCGATACGGCGGGTCGGATCGTTGTCGCCGGGGCGCAGCATGTCGTGGCTGAACAGGGCGGCGATGGTCGACAGCTCGCCGGTCTGGGTCCGGTCGTAACGTTCCAACGCCGTGTCGAGGTTCGCGGCGAGATAGCGCCCCTCGGCCCAGGTGCCGCGGTCGGCGAGGATGATCACGCCGCCGTGCAGCAGCAGGACGAAACGCGGGTGGGTGCCGCCGGGACCGCCGATCTCGCTCTGGAACAGCCACGACGCGAGCGCGGCGCCGCTCTCGTACTTTTCTGATCCGCTGACGTGCAGGGGATGCAGCAGGCGCCCGGCGCCGTTCGGGTCGAGGGCCGCGTCGGCGTTGCCTGTCCAGCCGCAGTCGATCGCAATGATCTCGTCGGTGTGCAGCGCGACGGTGACGGTGTGGTCGCGGCCGGCCCGATGCGCGACGAGCTCCAGCGGTGCAGGGTCGAAGCCGAGGGCTCGCAGTACCTCCTGGTGCCACTCGGTCAGGCGTTTGCGCCACTCCGGGTTGTCGTAGGTGGCTAGACGGATCGGGCCGTCGCCGTCGGCCTCAGCCGCAGCGGCGAAGTAGCGCCGGCCGTCCTCGCCGAGGTAGCTGCCGCGCAGACCACGGATCAGCTCGCGCGGCGTACGACGGGGGTCGTTCTCGTCGCCTTCGCGCCCGGTCCATACCGCGAAGATCCCTTTCCGCAGGTCGGTGTTCAGGTCCTCGGCCAGGTAGTGCGCGGAGAGGTACTCGCCTCGGTTGGTGAGTGAGTCGTAGTCGCGGCTCATCCCTGTGTCCCCTTCACCCCGTCGGCGAGCGGTTCCAGCACTGCTAAGAGGCGCAACATCGGTGCCCCGACCGATTCCAGCGATGCCACCAGCTGAATCAGGCGGTCGGCGGTGCTGTCGACCTGCCGGTGATCCGGTCGCGGCCCGGCGAACAGCGCTGCCTGCTTCCATTTGCCGACCTTGTCCCGGTAGGGCTCCAGCGTCCGCTTGATGTCGGCACGGTAACCGCCCTCGATCTCGCCGAAGTAGCGGCGCGCCTCCTCGATCGCGTCCGGCACCATCTTCGTCAGCCCGTCCAAGTCCCGCGGGACGGCGCGGGCCGGCATCCGTGGCCCGAGACCGAACTCGGCCAGCAGCTCAGGAGTGATCTCGACGGTCCTGGGGTCATTTGGCACGCCGGTGACCGCCATCCACTTGACGATGGTCGGCCGGCCGAGCCGGTTCGAGGCGATGCCCTGCACAAGGAAGACCGGCTCGGTCACGGCTGCAGCCAGGACCGGCGCCTCGTGCCGGCCGACCTCGACGAGCACCTTGTCGGTGAGCCAGTCCAGCACCGGATGTACGTCGGTCACGTAGGAGACCGTCGGCCACTGCGAGTCTGAACTCTCCCGCGCCGCCGTCAGCCGGGCATCGGCGAGATCCTTGGAGAAGGTTATACGCAGACGCCCGGGAGAATCCGGCCCCGGCAGGATCTGCTGCTCCTTCAGGTACGACCTGGGCAGCGACCGCAGCCGGTAGAGCAGATCAGCTGGCGGCTCGAAGGCGATGGTGCCGTTGTCGTCGCGGTACAGCGACAGCTGGTCCTCGGGGTTGGGCCGACAAATCTGCCGGAGACCCTCGTCGAAGTAGTCCGCGGTCGAGGAAAAGAGCGTCAACACCTCCGCTCTGAGGACTTCCTTGCGCTCCGGGACCGCGCCGACCTGCCCGACGAGCTTGACGAGGAAACCGGTCCGGCTCGCTCGGGACTTTTTGATCGACTGCTCCACGGTCCGGCCAGCGACCAGATCCTTGATCAGGCGATCTTCTTCCTCTTGCGCCCGGTATAAGCCGGTCACTGCCTCTGCCGAGCCCTCGATCTTGTGGGCCTCGGCCTCGCGGGCCAGCAGCTTCTCACCGACCAGGCGGTCGTCCAGGGTGCGTGCGGCGCCGGACTCCGGATCGGTACGCCACGGCAGGTTGCTGGTGAGCACCAAGGCCCGGAATTGCGGCGAGTGCTTCTGCCCGTAGCGGTCGATGCGGCCGTTGCGCTGCTCGATTCGGATCAGTGACCACGGCAGGTCGTAGTGGATCAGGATGTGGCACTGCTGGTGAAGGTTGACGCCCTCGGAGGCGATGTCGCCGGTGAACAGCATCCGGACTGGGGCGTCACGCAGGCCGAACGCTTCGACGAGGCGCTGTTGCTCCTCATCCGAGGTCGACTCGCGGTGCATGACCTGCACAGCGCCATTGAAGGCCGTCCAGGGTTTGCGATCGGTTACCTCGGCGGTGGCTGGAAACCCGAGCACAGCGGGAACGGTCTCGGCCAGCCAGATGAGCGTCGGGATGCGTTCCGAGAAGATCACAACTCGGGTGTCCGAGCCCGGTCCGACGCCGAGTTCACGCAACTGCGCCACCAAGGCGGTCAACTTCGACGCGTCGTCGTCCTGGACGTGCCCAGTCAGTTCCTGCAGCGTAAGGAGCGCTGTCCGCTCCGCAAGGCGCGCCTTGTCGCCCGGTTTCTCGGCCAAGGACGTGTCGATCGTCTTCAACCGCGTACGGATCGTCGCCAGCAACGCCCGGTGCGAGGAGAGGAACGACTTGAGCAGCTGATACGGCACCAGCTGATGGGTGCTGACCGAAGTACCGCCCTCGGCCGGGATCCACCGCTCGATCAGTTCCGCGAAGACTGCAGTCTCTGCGGCGCTGGCCTGAACGTGCACTGGCGTCGACGGCCCGCGATCCGGCCAGGAACCGGTCAGCGAGTCGCGTACCTCGGGCGAGGTCTTCGTCCGGCGGATGTAGAGATGTTCGAGTTGGTCGACATCGTAGCTGCTCGGATCGGCGATCGCGGCCTCGTCCAGCATGTGAATGAGCTCGGCGAACGATTCCGCCCGGCCGTTGTGCGGCGTGGCCGACGCGAGGATCAGCGCGTCGGTCTTGCGAGCGAGCAACCGGGCCAGCTCGTTGTTCTGGGTGCCCCGGTTGACCAGGTTGTGCGACTCGTCGATGACGACGGCGTCCCAGTCGGTCTGCTCCAGATGATGGGCGTAGACGGCGCTTTTCAGCGTGTCCACCGAAATGATCGCCCGCTTGAAGTACGCGAACGGGTTACGTCCCGCCGGTATCTCCCGCTGCACCCGCTGGATGCCGGTCGAGTCCAATCGGACAAGCGGGATGGCGAACCGCGTCCACATCTCCCGCTGGAACTGCTCCAGGATATGCTGCGGCGTCACCACAAGGATCCGCTCGCCGCGACCGCGTCGGATCAGTTCGGCCAGCAAGATACCGATCTCCAGGGTCTTGCCCAGGCCCACCACGTCCGCGATCAGGATCCGAGGCTGCGGGTTCTTCATCGACAGCGCCAGCTCAGCCGGCCGCAGTTGGTGCACCTGCGGATGCATCAGGAACCCGTCTGCGAGCGCGAGCCCGTGCTCGGTCTGCGGCAGCGCAGTCTTGCGGAATACCGCCTCCAGGAACAGCCGGGCCCGCCGGTGGTTCGCCGAGTCGTCTGCCACCAGCGTGGTCTCGCGCGGATCGAGGATTCGGATGTCGTCGAGGCTCTGATAGAAGATCGCTTCCTCGCCGCGGACGAACGGCGACACCCCGGTGACCTCGATCATCCATCTGTCGCGCCTGGTGAACGTGCTCTTGCGTACCAGCCACTGCTCGTCACGTACGAGTACCTGCGACCCTGGCGGGAAGCCGGCCGACACCTGTCCCTCGCCGGTCACGGTTTCGGCCTCGACATTCACCCTTTGCCCCGCTCCTCGTAACGCTGTTCGACCGCCCTACACCCTGCTACAGGGTCGGTTGGGCCGCGTAGGCGGCTCGCAACTCCGCCGCCACCCGGCTGGACGCCGGCCGTCGCGGTGGACGCTCCCGAGGCCGGACCGGTGGCTCAGGGGCCTCGGGCTCCGCGACCTCTGGCGCCCCCGCTTCCACCGGCTCGGGAGGCGCCGGAGGCACATCGAGCGGCCCATCCGCATCCGAGCCGCCCACAGCACTCAGCTCGTCGAGCCTTGCCTCAATCGACGGCGACGGCACTTGGCCCTCCCGCAGACTCGGATTTCGGCCGACGGTCCTGCCGATGAGAGCCAACCGTGCGTCGGCCGGGCTGATGGAGGCGTCCGCCAGCAGTTCGGCACAGGCGGCAGCCACGTCGGAGATCGTCGGACGTTCCTCGGCCTTGAAGGCGAGCATCTTCCGCAGGAGTGGGAGCAGACGGGCGGGGACCCCAGTGAGATCCGGTTGGATCTCGGGGTTCGTGATCTGCCAGATGATGGCCTGCCACGATGGCCCGTCGTACGGGTAGTGTTCGGCCGCCGCGTACAGAAGAACTGTGCCCAGCGCGTAGACGTCGGCCGCCGCGGTAACCCGCGGGTTCCCGCCGGCCTGCTCGGGCGGCATGCACCGCACCGAGCCGATGATCATCCCGCTGGTCGACAGGGAGTCGTGCGACGACGAGGCATCGACGAATGCCGCCAGACCGAAATCGATGATCACCGGGCCATCTGCGCCTAGTATCACATTCTGCGGCTTCAGGTCCCGGTGCAGGAGGCCGGCACCGTGCACCGCCTCCAGGCCCTCCGCGACGAGCGCGCCAAGGCTCGCCACCAGAGCCACGGGCAGCACCTCGTGCTCGCGCACGTACTCCTGCAGGGTGTAACCGGGGACGTACTCCATCGCCAGCCAGGGCCGGTCCGCGTAGGGGTCTGCTTCCAGGAATCGGGCGATGCGATTCGTGCCGATCACCGTCCGGGCGACGGCGGCCTCTCGTTCGAACCGGGCGCGGGTGACCGGATCCAGCCGATCACTTCGGATGACCTTCACCGCCACAGGCGAACCCGCTGGCGAGTAAGCGAGGAACACCTCACCCATACCGCCATTGCCGAGCTTACGACTGACGGCGTATCGGCCGATGCGAGACGGGAGCTCACTCATTCGACATTCTGCGCTTTTCCGCCCACCGTGCACCCAGATCCACTCTGGCCAGTGTGCCGAAACGGCGCACCGACCGCGAGTCACGACGCGCTCCGTGGCCAATCAGTGACGTCGCTGTAGCTGAAAAGCCGACGTTCACACCTCTTCAGTCCCTTGACGTCGTCATAGCCCGTCGCTGCGCCTGCTGATCGATCGAAAGTGCGTGAGGTCCCCAAGCGCAACGTAGTTCGGCACGAGCGCTCCTCCCCAAATGGAAACCTGATGAGCAGCTACACGCGCCAGCAGCTGACCACCGTGATGCGGTTCCCACTCGTGAGACCTCCGCCAACGAGTTGGAACCGGGAGGGGCAGCAGCAGGCGGCCCGCCCCGCGGTGACAGGCGGAGGCCAGCTACCCCGTGGTGGCGGTGCGATGGCTTAAGCATGTCCTCGCCATGGTAGAGACCACCTCAACCACCATCGCTCAGCACGCTGAGCGATACGGGGCTGACTGCCGGTGGCGTCGTTGGATAGGGTCGGCGCCAGAGATCGCGGTCCATCGGTCCCGGGGAGACTTTGGCATGGAGTCGGTGGCGTCGGCCTTCGGTCGGGCGGTGACAGCGCATCGAGAAGCGGTATCGCATGCGGAAGCCGCCCGTGCGCGGTTGCGCGCTGGTGCCGGCGGGGACGGCGTGTCGGCGCAGGCCAGTGAAGATGCTCGGCGTTTCGCTGCCGGTATGCAGCGAATGGCCGAGGGACTGACGCCGGGCTGGCTCGGTTGCCGGCTGGACCCTGCCGCCGCGAATCTTCCCACGGGTGTCGACGCGGCTGTAGGTCGTCCGCTTGCGGTGCGGCTGGGTAGGGCGTCACCGGTGGCCGGCAGCGTCTCCAATGTGGTGGTGCCGTTTGTGGGTGCAGGTCATCTGGCGGTCGACAGCGACGCCCGCGATCCGTCCGTAGCGCGCTGGCTGCGCGGCATGCTGCTTCGAGTGCTGGCGGCGTTGCCGGACGGCGCACTTCGGGTTGCGGCCGTGGACGGGGCGACTCTCGGGGCGGTGTTCGGTCCGTTCCGCGCAATGGTCGAGGCGGAGGCGTGGCGGCGACCCGCGATCGACCTTCCGGGTTTCCACCGGGTGCTCGCGGAGGCGGAGGAGCGGATCGAGCGCGTCCAGGGCGGTGAGACGGACCCGTCGGTGCTGCTGCTGGGTGTCGCGGCACTGCCGCAGGGTGCCGGGCGTACGGAGTGGTCGCGGTTGGCGGCAATCGCGCACGCCGGTCCTGCCGCAGGGGTGTTCTTGCTGGTGGTCGGCTATCCGCCGCCGCAACACCCGGGGCTGGAGGCGGCGCCTCGATTAGAACGGACGACACATCTGACGGCGGTCGGTGGAGGGCTGTTCCGGGTCTCTGACCCGCCGGGTCCTTACCGGTTCAGTGATGACGGCACAGGCTTGGCGGTGCCGATGCGGCTGGACGGTGGCCCGCCGGACGATCTGGTCGAGGCCGTCTGTCGCAGGTTGGCGAAAGCCGCGCGGGTGCAGGCTTCGACGGACTTCGCGGCGCTGATGCCGGCGGAGATTTGGCAGGAGTCGTCGGGCGGTGGGCTGCGGACCGTGGTGGGTCGGGAGGGCCGCGCGGAGTGCGAGCTGGCGCTGGATGACGCGACGCCGCACTGGTTGGTGGGCGGTCGTACTGGGTCGGGCAAGACCGTCTTCCTACTGGATGTGCTCTACGGCCTGGCCTCCCGCTACTCCCCGGACGAGTTGGGCCTGTATCTGCTGGATTTCAAGGAGGGGGTGTCGTTCGCGGAGTTCACGCCGACGGCGGTGGACCCGTCGTGGATCCCGCACGCCCGCACGGTGGGCATCGAGTCCGACCGGGAGTACGGGCTGGCGGTGTTGCGCACATTGTCGCGGGAGATGACCCGGCGGGCGACGGAGCTGAAGCGGGCCGGGGTAACGAAGCTGGCCGACCTTCGTGCCGGGCGGCCGGATGTGGCGATGCCGCGGCTGGTGGCGGTGATCGACGAGTTCCATGTGCTGTTCGAAGGCAACGACGCGGTGGCCCGGCAGGCGGTGGCGCTGCTGGAGGAGCTGGCGCGTAAGGGCCGCTCGTACGGCATTCACCTGGTTTTGGCCTCGCAGACGATCTCTGGGGTGGAGGCGTTGTTCGCCAAGACTGAGTCGATCTTCGGGCAGTTCCCGTTGCGGGTCGCGCTCGCCGGTGGCGGCGGGATCCTCGACCAGCTCAACGACGGCGCCGACAACCTTCCGATCGGGGCGGCCGTCGTCAACGCGGCGGCAGGTACTCCGGGAGCGAACCGGGTGATGCGTTTCCCTAACGCCGATGCCGCGTCGGTGACCGCGCAGCGACACCTGCTGTGGAACGCCCGCCCGTCGGGCGACGCGCCACCCGCGGTGTTCGCCGGCTACGCCGAGCAGCACCCCGACGCCGATTTCACGTTCGCCCGCCTGTCTCCGAACGTACGGCGACGGCGGGCCCTGGTCGGCCGCGCCGTCGACGTCGGCCTACCGACCGCAGGGTTCACCCTCGACGCCACTCCAGGTAGCCATCTGGCCGTACTCGGCACCTCCCCAGTCGGAGCCGACGTCCTATACGCAGCCGCGGTCAGTCTGGCCCGCCAGCACGCCCCCGGCACTGCCCGCTTTCTCATCGCGCCGCTTGTCGCCGCTGCCGACGAGGCGGCCGACGCCGCCGTCGAGGCGATCACCGCAGCCGGCCACCACTGCGAAACCATCACCTCGACCCAGTACCGGACGCATCTGGTCGACCTCGCCCAGCAGTCCGAGCCTGGCGGCGGGCAGGCGACGTACCTGGTGGTGTTCGGCGCCGACGCCGCGAGCAACCTCCTCGCGGCCAGCGACCCGATCACCTACCGCTCCGGACACGAGGACCTGCGGGCCGTGTTGGCCAACGGTCCCGGCCACGGCGTGCACCTGCTCGGCTGGTGGCGCACCCTGAGCCGCTTCAACGACGACCTCGGCCCCACCGGCGGCGGCGAGGTCGCCTGCCTCGTCGCGCTCAACCTGCCCAGCAACGACATCGGCTCCCTGCTCGGCGACTACGCCTCCGAGTGGCAGTCCCGACCCAACCGGGCCCTGCTGATCGACCGCAACGATAACCGCCGCACCCTCATCGTCCCCTACGTCCACCCCGGCACCCTCGACCAGATCGACGACCTCACATGACCGACCCCGTCACCCCGATGCCCCGTGACGTCGGCTGGGCAACCTACACCGACCACGCCCGCCGCCTCGCCGCCCTGCTTCAGGACGAACGCTCGCGAGCCGAGCAGCAGGCCGCGGCGAGCCGCAGCGGTCAGGCAGCCCTCGACCAGATCACCCACCGGCTCGCCGCCCAACGACAACACCTCCACCAGCTCGCCGCCACGCTGCGCCTGCCCGAGCCGCACGTCGGCGGCATCGCCCCCAGCCCGGTCCCTGACCCGGCCGAAGCCCTGCGCCGGGCCGCCGCAGCCGCCGATGCGGCCGACACGGCCGCTGAGCACGCCCACCGGCAGGCCGCGCAACCACCACTGCTGCCCGGACTTACGCCGCTGGCCCGCAACGCCCTCGTCTACACCGCCGCAGCGACTCTCGGCACCCTCGCCTCGCTGCTGATGTTCGCCGTCAGCCCTGACGCCGACCTCGGTCGCGTTCCCTGGCAACTCGTGCCCTGGTCGCTGTGTGGGCTGCCCGCGCTGGCGTTCTTCGCCGGCTATCTCACGATCAGCCTCGTCGGTCAGCCGCGCATCGGCGAAGGGGGCACCCGGTCCGCCCGCGCAGGCGGAGTGATCTGTTTTGTCGGCATGCCGATCTTGTGGTTCATCTTCATCGCCGCGACGCGAGGCTGAACCCGCAGACACACCCGCCACCGGTGGCGGGGCGTTGGACACCACGACCCAGGGGAGGAACATCCAGTGGCCACCATCGGAGACATCAAGGCGGGCCTGGCCCACGGCAAGTCCGAGGCCGACAAGGCACTCGCCCAGCTCGCCGGCGTCAACGCCCAAGTCGACCGGGCCATCGCCGTGCTCCAGGCCCTCGCCGCCGGCACCCAGCAGCCCGCCGTCATGGGTGCCATCGGCAAACTCAGCGCCGCCAAGCAGAAGTTCGGCGAGGGTGCCGGCCTCATCCAGGCCGCCGTCGCCCAGACCGAGAAGTACAACGCCGTCCTCTGACACTGCTCCTCGGAAGGTCCCCCGATGCCCACCGTCATCGTTCCCGTCGGCCTCAACCTCGGCCCCTCCTACCGGTACGTCACCCCGCCCGATCCGACCCCGGAGTACTGGGAGGTCCGCCTCGGCAACGACTCCGAGGAGCTGACCGACGAAGAGTTCCAGGTGTGGGGACGAGCTTTCCTCGACCCAGAGCGGCACGCTCGCTTGGAGGTCAACCGCGAGACACTTCAGCGGGACGTGATCGCGGCCGACAACGGACCTGCCGACCCGGGGCCGGTCATCGAGCGACTCCTTGACCGGGGGCTACTGATCGAGTTCGACCCGGATAGTGAGCTGAAGAAGCCGTTCCGGCGGATCAAGCTCCACCCGCTCGCGGAAGGCATGGGCAACACCCCTGAGGAGCCAGACCGACGCCTCATCGGGCATAACGGGCAGGCGCACGTGAAGGTCAACTACACCGTCTATGGCATGTGGGCCTACTCCTCGAGCGTCGGCTCGCTATGGGATGCGTGCGCTGACTTCGAGACAGGGGCGAAGGAGCAGCGCGGGGCTGGCGAGGACGTGGAGGCAGCTACCGCCGCCGAGGTGGCAAGCGAGCTCGCCAAGACTCTTCCGATGCTGGTCGCGTCTGGCTGCGCATTCCTCGACCTGGTGCGGTAGCTGTCGATGGCCTGGACGAGAGGGCGCGGCCAGCGGGGACGAACCAGGGACCTGGGCAGACCCGGGGCGCGGCAAAAGGCTGCTGGCGCGCTGACGGCAACGGTCGGCGCCCTCCGTGACACCGCCATCGAGTCCGCTCGAGAAGGCATCACCAAGGTCAGCGAGAAGGTCGGGAAGGTGGCAGGGGCTGGGATCGCTGTGGCGGCCACCGCGGCAGTCGATGCCGCTGGCCACCAGCCCTCACCCTTGGTGGCGGTGGGTGCTGCGTACGCCGGCATGAAGGTCGGTGGCCTGGTCGGACGGGCCATGAACGCCGGACTGGATCGGATCACCGCCGGGCGAGGTGGCGGTCCGATCGGGTCGGTGATGGCCGAGTTGAGCATGGTGCTGCAGACGCTCGATCAGGTGGGACGCGGCATCGCTGAGGTCGTCGACTCGGTGAACAAGGCTCAAGCCCACTTCCAGAAGGTCAGCCGGGGCGGGGGCAACAACCTGCTGAACAGCGCGGTGCGTGCGTGCCGGCAGGCTCCTGTCCGCCTCGAAGAGGGCGTGGACGAGGTGAAGCAGGCTCAGGACCTCGTCGGTAAGCACTTGGTGGCGGTGGCGACGGCCGGTGGCTGAGCGCCGGCCATCACCGCACTCCACCACGTCATGGAGGGTCAGTCAGCCGCCGAGTCGCGCTGTGCCGGTTCGTCGGCTTGCGGGAGCCGTTGAGGGCCGGGTTGGCGAGGACCGGTGTCGCTCTGCTCGACGGGATTCGGCTCGGCCTTCCGCTTGCCCTCGATCGGTTGCCGTGGCGGCATGTCGATGCCGATTGCTCGGACGTAGGGTACCACCGGTTCGCACAATGGTGCGGTCGGTGGGGCGGGCGGGACTCGAACCCGCGACCGAGGGATTATGAGTCCCCTGCTCTAACCGGCTGAGCTACCGCCCCGGTACCGGGCGGATCTTATCCCGCCCGGTCGATCACCGGCCAACGCACCTGCCGACCTGCCTTGCCGTCCGACGGACCGCCGGGTCGGACGCTGCTTCGCGTCGCCTTCGTGCCAGCAGCACGATGAGCAAAGCGAGGATAACAGCGAGCAGCCAACCGATCACGACCGCACCCCACAGTACGGCGGTGTCCTGTTCGGCGGTGGGGCTGACGAACATGCCGACGGTGAGCAGCAGGGTGAACCCGCCCACCACGAGTGTGGCGAGGCCGCTCAGCACCATCAGGAGGATTTCCCAGCCGGCCCGTTGTGGCCGGGCCAGCTGCGCACGGGCTTCGTGGCGGGCACGTGGTTGTGGGACGTCCTCCGGATCCCGGGGCGGCATGGTGATCTGCCGATCGGTCGGCACTGCGCTGTCGATGACGCTCATCGCTGCCGGATGCGTGTCGAAGAGGGTGGGCTCGATGTGCAGCACGGTCGCGTCGTGGCCGATGAGCTGCCGGGCACCGTCGGGCCAGGCGAGCATCTCGGCACAGTCGGCGTACCTGTCGTGGATCTCGGCGCGTTCCCGCTGTGCGCGGAGGAACTCACCGTTGGTGTCGAGGTTGCCGTGGTCGAGGGCCTGTTCCAGGTGCGCTTCGACGACGAGGACGGCGTTGGGCGCGCCGGCAGGCGCGGCGGCGGCGCACTCCCGGGCGAAGGCGTACGTCTTGTCCCAGGTGCCCCTCCACTTCGGGCAGTACTGCTGCAGCAGGCATCGCTGCGCCGGTAGGTGGTGGGGATGCCCGGCGGCCAGACGGTCGTAGCGGCGGCGTGCCTCGGCCTGACCGAGTTCCAGGCCGAGGGCGCTGATGATCCGCTGGGTCCAGGCTGCCGCGTCTTCGGGGTGGCGGGCGGTGGCCTCGATGAGGGCCTGCTCGGCTTGACGCAGATGGTCGAAGAACTGGGCGAAGTGTTCCCGGCTGACGTCCTGCGCCCGTTTTGCCGTCCGGATCCGCCAACCGGCACGGATCAGGTGTGCGCCCAGCATGGTGGCGGCCAGCGCATCGTCGGGTTGTCCAGCGTGCGTGTTCCGGAGGAACGTCTCGACGCCGTCCGCGTCGGCGACCTCGTTGACGAGGACTGTTCTGCCGTGCGCGTCCTGGGCGTCGGCGAGGTCGTGCAGCGTCGGCCAGTCGCCGGACGTCAGTGCGGCACGGACGGCCGCGTTGGCGATCATCTCGTGGCGGTCGCCGTCGATGAGCAGGATCGACGCGCCCCAGCGTAGACCGGTTGGTCCGGTGCCGTCGTCGGAGCGAGGCGGTACGTTGCGGCAGCGGAAACAGCGGACGCCCACCGGGTCGGGCCGATGAGCGTCATGGCGAGAAGGTGGCTCCCCCGTTTGGACTCGAACCAAAAACCTGCCGGTTAACAGCCGGCTGCTCTGCCAATTGAGCTACGGGGGACTGCGATCACGCTCGGAGCGGATCTCGCCGCACCGCGCGTCGGGCACAAGAGTACAGGACGTCGGGGGGTGTTGGTCGAGGGGGTTCATCGGCCACCCTTGAGCGGAACGGCGGCTGTTCACCAGACAAATCGTCATCCGGGCACAAGGAGGTATGAGCAGAGAGCAGGATGGGTAGTTGACTGCCGACGACAGGACGCAGGCGCGAATCGATCAGTCCCGCCACCGGGCATCCGGAAGCGGGACGACGGCGCGTCAGGTACGAAAGGAGCCGCCATGCGCGGAAAGATCATGTTCCTTGGCGGGCTGGCTGCAGGGTTCGTCCTGGGCGCCCGTGCCGGCCGGGAGAAGTACGAGGAGCTGGTGGTCCGGGGCCGGAAGGTGCTCGACCACCCGACCGTCCAGGAGGCGGCCGGGGTGGCACAGGCCCAGGCGAACCGGCTCTACCACGAGGGCAAGGACAAGCTCGGCAACTCCAAGCTGGGCGAGAAGCTGCACTCCAACGGTAGGGAGGGGCTGACCCCGGCCGACGACACGTTCGCCGGCACGCCGGCAACCGCTGGCACCAAGTCGGGGTCCGGCTCGACGAGCTCCGGCTCGACGTCCGCCACCCCCCGCACCAAGCCGTCCGGCACCGGAGCCAACGGCAGCACGATCTGAGCACCCCCGAACGGGCCCGGCACCCACCTGGGTGGCCGGGCCTGTTCGTACGCCGGTTCCGGACCGCTCTCGCCACCGGACTGAACCGGCTGACGGCCCGCAGAGCTGGTCGACTGCCGACCCCGGCCTGCGTCCGGTCGACCGGACCCACCGGCACGATCTGCCGTGCGCGACCAGGGACGATGGGCGGCGACCCTAAAGGTGCCGCCGGGGGATCCCGGTCCGGCAACCCGCCCCTCGACTCCATTCAGGGCAGGCAACGTGGGTCGACGAGCAGGGCAGGTGGCAGGCGACAGCCCTACGGCCTCGGACGGACCTAGCGAGCTCCACTCTGGCGTGCCACCTGCCGCGTCGTCGACAGGTCAATCCGTCTCCGGATCGTCGTCACCTTTCGCCCGGAGTTTGCGGTCGTCGCGGAGATCGACGTAGGGCTCCCGATCGGTTGGTCGGAGCCCCCCGCTGATCGCCCGGGCCCGGGCCAACTCGGCGTCGAGTTCGGCACCGAACAGGATCGCGATGTTGCTCAACCAGAGCCAGACCAGAAAGATGATGACCCCGGCGAGCGCCCCGTAGGTCTTGTTGTACGAACCGAAGTTACCGACGTAGAAGGCGAACAGGCCGGAGACCAGCAGCCAGATCAGCACCGCCAGTACTCCGCCCGGACTGACCCAGCGGAACCCGCCCTGACGCGCGTTCGGCGAGGCCCAGTAGAGGATGGCGAACATCAGGCTGACCAGGACCAGCAGCACCGGCCACTTGGCGACGTCCCACACCGCCACCGCCGTGCTGCCCACCCCCAGCGCCGCACCGACCTCCTCGGCGAAACGCCCGGTGAAGACCACGATCACCGCACTGGCCAGCAGCATCACCCCGATCACCGCGGTCACCCCCACCCGGATCGGCAGGGTCTTCCAGATCGGCCGCCCTTCCGGCACGTCGTAGATCGAGTTGGCGGCACGCATGAAGGCGGCGACGTAGCCCGAGGCCGACCAGAAGGCGGCGAGCAGACCGATGATCGCGGCGATCCCGGCCAGTCCGCCGTTCTGCTGGGCCTGTTCGATCGCGGCGTCGAGGATCTGGCGGATGTTCTGCTCGGGCACGGACTCCGCGACCGTGTCGCGTACCGTCCGGGTGGCTGCCGGTCCCAGCAGGCCCAGCAGCGAGACAAGCACCAGCAGACCGGGAAAGATGGACAGTACGCCGTAGTAGGTGAGTGCCGCGGCCCAGTCGGTCAGGCTGTCGTCGCCGAACTCGCGTACCGTCCGGCGCATCGCCGCCAGCCACTCGTGACGCGAGAGCCGGCCCGGGTGTGCCGGCGTATCGCGGTCGGCACCCGGTCGGTCCGGCTGCCCCTCACGGCCCGCGTCCGGCTCGTCCCGGTGCACCTCGGGGACGGCGTCAGGCCCCGGGCCGCGTCGATCTGGACGGGAAGACTCCTCGGAGGCCATCGCCTCTCCCCTCAGCTCCGCTCACGATGATCGTGGTGGAGACATGCCCAGCCACCGGCGTGAAGTAACCCGATGGACCTGACCCCGTGCGTCAGCCAGGGCCGCCGACCGGGCCGGGTCGCCCTGCTCCGCCCCGACATGCCACGACCCAGATCGATCGCCCGACGCCAACCGCGACGACACACACGGAGCGTAGTTGCTTGAGTGTGTTTTCTCCGTAGCCGACATGGCACCATTACGCCCTAACGGTGCATAACCGGCAGCGCCTGATGCGCTCCCCCTGCCGCCCCGCACCGCCCCTATCGGCGCATCCGAGCCGATCGCGAACACTATTCTTAATAGTTGCCACAACGCGTCACTCAAAAATTGTGAAGTCACTGAGCGAAGCGACGCTCGACAATGCCCCCAACGCGGAGTCGATTCGCGTATCGTCCCCCCTCGTGTCGGCTATCCGATTCACCGAAGATTCCGGACCTGAGCGTCGCGGCGGACCCGGCCAAGTGGCAGCGGTGGCACCTCCCACCACCCGGACCGATCCGGGCGAACTCGCCAGCCGGTTCGAGGACGAGAAGCCGGGTCGGGTGCTGGCCGGCCCCGTCGCCCACGCCCTGACCGCCGCCACCCTGGCGATCGGCCTGCTCGCACTCTGGCAGGTGTTCCGGCCCCTGGCGCAGGGCAGCAAGTACTATCTGATCTTCTTCCTGGCCGGCATACTGCCGTTGGTCTTTCTCGCCTACCCGGCCGACCTGCGCCTTCCGCGCCGGCTAAGGGCACTCCTGGGCAAGGGAGCGGCGGCAGCCGACGCACCCGCACCCGACAGATCCGGCCCCAGCCACATCGACTGGCTGCTGGCCGCCGTGGCACTGGCCGGCTGCCTGTACCCGGTGCTGCCGATCACCCTCGCGGGCGGTGGCGGCGGCTACGACGCCTTCCTCGATCGGCAGGGACTACTGGTCGGGATCGACGTGGCCATGGGTACCGTCCTGCTGCTCCTCCTGCTGGAAGGATGCCGGCGCACCACCGGCTGGATCCTGCCCGCCGTCTGTCTGGTGTTCCTCGGCTACGGCTACTACGGCGGGCTGCTGCCACAAACCTGGGCGGTGGCGCACGCAGGGCTGGACTTCGGGCAACTGGTCGACGCCTTCTACAACTCCGACAGCGGCTTCTACGGCACCCCGTTGGACGTGGCCGCCACCTACATCGTGCTGTTCACCATCTACGGGGCGGTGCTCGACCTCTCCGGCGCCGGCCGGTTCTTCGTGAACCTGTCCGCTGCGGCGTTCCGGCGCTCGCGTACCGCCGCCGGCCGCACCGCGGTGGCCTCCGGATTCCTGCTCGGCACCGTCTCCGGCTCCGGCGCGGCCACCACCGTCAGCATCGGCGCCGTCACCTGGCCGATCCTGCGCCGCGCCGGGTACCCGGCGGAACGGGCCGGCGGGATGCTCGCCGCCGCCGGCGTCGGCGCCATTCTGTCCCCACCGACACTCGGTGCGGCCGCCTTCATCATCGCCGAATACCTCGGCGTGTCCTACCTACAGGTGCTCGGCTGGGCGCTGGTGCCGACCATCCTCTACTACCTCGGCATCGTGCTCTCCGTGGAGATCGACGCACGACGCTCCGGAGTACGTCCGGCGGCCCTCGAGGCCGGGTCCGTCTGGCGGCTGCTGGCCCGTTCCGGTTACCACTTCGCCTCCCTGTTCGCCATCGTCGGGCTGCTCGCCGTCGGGCTGTCGGCGACCCGTGCCGTGGTGCTGGCGACCCTGCTCGCGGTCGCCCTGTCCTTCCTGGACCGGACGCACCGGCTCACCCCGGCCAGACTTGTCGCCGCCCTCTCCAACGGCGTACGCGGCGTCCTGGCGGTCACCGTCGTCTGCGCGGCGGCCGGCATCATCACCGCCACCACCACCAAGACCGGTCTCGGTCCGCAGGCCGCGGCGCTGCTTGTCGGTGCCGCAGGCGCGGTCAGCACCGAACCCGCCGTGGTGCTCGCCCTCACCGCGCTGCTCGCCGCCGTCGCGCTCAGCCTGCTCGGCCTGGCGGTCCCGGTCACCGCGTCGTTCGTGATCGGCTGGGTGATCATCGGCCCGGCCCTGCTCGACCTCGGGGTCAGCGCCCCCGCCGCCGCCATGTTCGTCTTCTACTTCGCGGTGCTGTCCGAGGTGTCGCCACCGACCGCGCTCGCCGCCGTCGCCGCCGCCGCGGTGACCGGCGGGCGGCTGGTACCGACCATGTGGCACACCCTGCGGTACGCGCTGCCGGCGTACCTGATCCCACTGGCGTTCGTGATCACCCCGACCGGACTCGGGCTGCTCGGCATCGGCGGCCCCCGGCGCATCCTCGTCGCGACAGTCGTCACGGCCCTCGGCGTCGCGGTGTTGGCCGTCGCAGCCGGCGGCTGGCTGCCCGGCGTCGGTGCGGCTGGCGCGCCGGAACGCGTGATCGGGATGGTCGCCGGGCTGACGCTGCTCTGGCTGCAACCCGTGCCCGTCGCGATCGGTGCCGTGCTTGCCGTCGTCATGACGGTGGGCGTGTTCGTACGACGCGGATCCCCCGGACCTCCCGGCGGGACGCGAGCCGGATACCCGGCGTGACCCAGGAAGGAGAACTGAGTGGCACGGATCAACGTGCGGCTCGCGGCCGGAGCGGGAGTACTCGCCCTCGTCGCGGCGGGCACCGCCGGTTGCGGAGGCCGTCAGGGCAACGCCGCCACGGACGACACGGCGAGCGCGGTCACCTGCGAGGTGGCCGAGAACACCCGGGTGGGCATCGCCACCGGCAACGCCACCGGCGTCTACTACGTGGTCGGCAACGCCCTGGCCGGACAGCTCTCGGACAGCACCGGCGGCCGGCTGACCGGCACGGCGGCTGAGACCGGTGCGTCGGTCCAGAACATCGAACAGCTCGTCGGTGGCCAGTACGACGTGGCCTTCTCGCTGTTCGACACGGCCGTCAACGCGGTGCAGGGCAAGGACAGCTTCAACGCGCCGCAGCCGGTCGAGGCGCTGGCCCGGATCTACGACAACTACACCCAGGTGGTCGTCCGGGCCGATTCGGGAATCAACTCGGTGGCCGACATGCGCGGCAAGCGGATCTCGACCGGTTCCCCCAAGTCCGGCACCGAGGTGATCGCCAACCGGCTGCTCGAGGCCGCCGGTTTGAATCCGGCCACGGACGTCCAGGCGCAACGGCTCGACCTCACCAAGACCGTGGAGGGCGTCAAGGACGGCACCGTCGACGGCTTCTTCTGGTCCGGTGGCCTGCCCACCGGTGGCGTCACCGATCTGTTCACCACGGCCGGCGACAAGGTCAAGTTCATCGACATTGCGCCGTTGTTGCCTAAGATGAGCGAGCTGAACCCCGCCTACCAGGCCGGTACGATCGGCAAGGACGTGTACTCCACAATGGCCGATACACCGACCATAGTGGTTCCCAACGTGCTGCTCGTTCGAAAGGACCTCGACGCCAACGTGGCCTGTGCCATCACTCGAACGGTGTTCGAGAAGAAGGAAGCCCTGGCCCAGGCCAACCCGGCCGCGAAGGGCATCGCTCTGGACACCGCCCGCCAGACCGACCCCGTCGGACTGCACCGGGGCGCCGCCAAGGCCTTGCAGGATCTCGGCGCGAGCTGACCGACGGCGGCCGGGCCGGCACCTGACACCCGGCCCGGCCGCCCCCAACCTCGGGAGACTCCCGTGCCGCTGTCCTCGCTGGCCCGCGTGCGCCGGCACAACCGACCGTCCGGTCACACCGACCGGCTCTGGTCGGTGCGTACCCAACTGCTCGCACCGATCGTCATCGCCACCGCCGGCCTGATCGTGCTGGGGGCCATCCAGACCGGCGACGCCCTCGCCGCCTCCACCGACGCCGAGCGGGCCCGGGTACTGGCCGGCACCGCCACCGCCACCGTGTCGTTCGTGCACGAGTTGGAACGGGAACTCGGCGAGACAGCGGCGCTCCGCCAACGCGGCGGGACCTCCGGCCGCCAACTGGTCGACGCCCAGCGACGCCGGGTCGACGAAGCCGGCGAGCGCTACCAGACCGCCAGCTCCGACGCCCGCAGCACCGCACCGGACCTCGGCCGCGGCCTCGACGGTGTGGTCGAGCACCTCGACCAGCTCGAAGCGGCCCGCAGCACCGCACTCACCTCCGACGCCGCCGACGGTGTCTATGTCGCGCTCGTCGAGTCGCTGCTCGCCGTCGCCGACGCTCTTCCCGCCCAGCTGCGCGACCCTGAGCTGGCCAACCAGGCCCGTGAGGTGGCCACCGTCGCCGCACAGGAACACCTGGCGTCACTGGAACGGGACCTGCTGCGGGCCATCTTCCTCCGGGGCGCTCTGGCCGAGGGTGAACTCGCCCAGTTGGGCCGGTTACGCGGGGCGCAGGACCAGCGGCAAGCCGAGTTCTCCCGGATCGCGGGGGACCGCGCCACCGACGCGTACAACCGCCTGATGGCCGGCAGCGACGTGTCCACCGCGCGCCGGATGCGTGACAGCGCGTTGAACGCCGACACCGAGCCGGCCGCGCTGAGCGGCGACGGCGACGCCTGGTACGTCGCCCAGAGCGGCGCCATCCGCCGGCTCAACCTGCTCGGTCGGAACCTCACCGACGAACTGGATCGACGCGCCGCCGAACTGGCCGCGGACGCACGCCAACGGGCGCTGGTCACCGCAAGCTCGACGGGCACCCTGGCGCTGGTGTCGCTGGCCACCGCCGCGCTACTGGCGGTACGCACCAGCCGTCGGCTCCGCCGGCTCCGAGCGGCGGCGCTGACCATGGCCCACCAGGAGCTGCCCGAGCGGATCACCGCCATCGCGGCCGGGGAGAGCAGTCCGGGCGAAGGCGCTGCGTCCCAGCTGACGGCGGGAATCAGCCGAGGCCGCGACGAGATCGCCCAGGTTGCTGACGCGTTCGACACCGTCAACCGGGCTGCGCTGCGGCTCGCCGGGGCACAGGCCGAGCTGCGGATGGACGTGACCCGGATGGTCGAGGCGCTGGCCCGCCGGATCCGTACCCTGATCACCCGGCAGCTGCGGCTGCTCGACGAGTTCGAGCAGGAGGAGACGGATCCGGACGCGTTGGCCCGCCTCTTCGCCCTCGACCATCTCGCCGCCCGGATGCGGCGTAACGGGGAAAACCTGCTGGTACTGGCCGGCGGTGAACCCGGACGCTCGCAGGACGGACCCCACCTGGTGGCCGACATCGTACGCGGTGCCGCCTCCGAGATCGAGGAGTACGCGAGAGTCGAGATCGACGTGCCCACGGCAGGTGTGCAGGGTTCGGCGGTCGGCAACCTGGTGCACCTGCTTGCCGAGCTGCTGGAGAACGCCACCTCGTACTCTCCGCCACACACGTCGGTGCATGTGGATGGTCGACGCACCGTCGACGGGCTGACCCTACGCGTACATGACCAGGGCATCGGCATCGGTGAGAGCCGGCTGACCGAGATCAACGAGAGGTTGAGCGCCCCGGCCGCGTTGTCCAGCGCGGCAGCTGGCAGCATGGGCCTGCACGTGGTGGCTCACCTGGCGGCCCGACACGGCATCCTGGTACGGCTGCACAGTGCCGGCGCCGGAACGGTGGCGCAGGTGGACGTGCCGGAGACCCTGCTGACCAGAATGGAGCAGTTCGCCGACCGTCCCACCACCGTCGGCCGTCCGACCCAGACGACCGTCGGTGCCTGGTTCCCGGCCCGCGGTGCGAAGACCTCGCCCGTCGAGGTCGGTGCCGGTCCAGAGCGGTACGACGTGCACCAAGCCCCGACGGTGACACTGCCGGTGGTGACCGGCGGTCCGGCTGACTGGCCACCGGCAGGCGGTCCTGGCGGCACCCCCGTACCCGGTGGCGGCGAAGCGAACGACACCGCGGTACACAGTCGAACGTGGCCGGGCGACAGTGCGGTACACAGTGGAGCATGGGCGGGCGGGGCCGCAGTGCACGGCGGTCCGATGAACAGTGGTGGGACAGGCGGAGGTCCGATGGCAAGTGGGGTGGCGGACAGCGGTGCGGCGGGTGGCGGCCCGACCGACTGGCAACCCGGTGGCCAGCGCACCGGGCCCAACGGGGCCGGGCTGCCCCGCCGGGTACGCGGCGGCGGCCTGCAATCCGAACTACACGACGCGCCACCGCCGCAGGCCGCGCCGGACCTGCTCGACCCCGAGGTGGTACGGGCCCGGCTCTCCGCCCTCTCCGCCGGAGTGGCCCAGGCGACGCGACGTAACCAACAGACGAACGGGAGACCCTAGATGACGCCCACCGGCAGCCCCGGCCTCGACTGGCTCCTGGCGAACTTCGCCGAGCAGGTACCGGACGTGTCGCACGCCCTCGCCGTTTCCGGGGACGGGCTTCGGCTGGCGGCCTCGCCGCACCTCTCGACCGACCAGGCGGACCAGCTCGCCGCCGTGATCAGCGGCCTGGCCAGCCTGACCGTCGGCGCCGCCCGCCTGATGTCCGCTGGCCGGGTCCGACAGCAGATCGTGGACATGGACGGCGGCGTACTGCTGGTGATGGCAGTCGGGGACCGAGCCCTGCTCGGCGTGCTGGCCGCCGCCGGATCCGACCTCGGCCAGATCGGATACGAGACGGCGACGCTCGTCCAGCGGGTCGCCGAGGCGCTCGAACCGGCGGCCCGGACCTGGGCCGACCACCCCGGCGGGGTGCCCGCATGAGTCGGGGCCGACGGCTGGTGGCGACGTTGCTGGCGGTCACACTTCTCACCGGCTGCGGCGCCGATCGCACCCCGCAGGCCCCACCATGGCACGACGGGCGCATCTTCCTGGCCACCGGCAACACCACCGGGGTCTACTACCAACTCGGCGGCGGGTACGCCGACGTCATCACCCGTTACCTACCCGGCTACGAGGCTCGGGCGGAACCGACCGGTGCCTCCGTCGAGAACATCACCCGGCTGGCCGACGGCGACATGGAGATCGCTTTCAGTCTCGCCGACACGGCAGCGGACGCCGCAGCCGGCCGGGACGCCTTCGACGGACGCCCGCAACCTGTCCGGGCGCTGGCCCGGGTCTACAGCAACTACACCCATGTGATCGTCCGGGCCGATGGACAGATCACCGAACTCGCCGACCTGCGCGGCAAGCGGGTCTCCACCGGCTCACCGAAATCCGGCACCGACGTCATCGCCGGCCGGCTGCTCACCGCCGCCGGAGTCGACCCGGAACGGGACATCCGCCGAGCCCGTCTGTCACTTCCGGAGACGGTCACCCGGATGCGCAGCGGCACGCTCGACGCGATGTTCTTCTCCGGCGGGCTACCCACACCCGGCATCGCCGATCTGCTCACCAGCGCGCCGAACCGGTTCCGGATGCTGCCGGTCGCCGACCTGATCGAGCCGCTGAACGCGAAACATGGTTCCGTGTACACCACCGCTGAACTCCCCCGCGACGCCTATGACACCGCGTCGGGGACCCCCACCGTGACGGTCGCCAACGTGATCCTGGTGAGCACGGAGATGCCGGACGACCTGGCGTACGACCTGACCCGCCTGCTCTTCACCTACCAGGCCGACCTGGCGGTGGCGCACCCCGAGGCGCGCAACTTCGACCGGGAATCCGCCGCCACCACCGACCCCATTCCCCTGCACCCCGGCGCGGCCCGCTACTACCAGGGCGGCTGACCTCCGCCTGCCCGCGCACGGTGGGTTAGAGGTTGGTGGGGGTGGTGGCGGTGCGGGCGGCGGCCACCAGGCGGTCGGTTTCGGCGAGGACGTCCGGGTCGTCGGCGGGAGTGCCGGGATCGAAGTGGACCATCCACGTCAGACCGTCCCTGCCGGGCACCCGTCGACCGACGACCCGGCCGGATCCGCCGGGCAGGGCATGATGCTCGGTGTACGCGACGGAGCGGGTGACCCGGGTACGTACCTGGTGCGGCAGGTCGCCCGGAGCGAGCAGGAGGTACCGTTCGGCCGGCAGCTCGACGACCACCAGATAGTCGGCCCGTTCGGCGACCCGCTCGCCCGCGGTCACCATCAGCTCCCTGCCCGACCAGACAGCCTTGACCACGTCGTGCCAGCCAATCCGCCGCGCCCGACCGGGCAGCCAAAGCCCGAGGTTGGTCGCGACCACCACCCCGCCGCCCTCGGCACCGTGACGGGTTGCCGGAGCCGGCCCGCCGTCACCGGCAGCGGCCCAGGCCAGCACCCGTTCGTCGCGCTCCAACGGCGGCCGGTCGGCCGGTGGCAGCTTCGGCCGGCGGCGGAACAGTGGCATCCCTACAACCCTCCCGCCGCCTGCTCACGCAGGGCCCGGGCATGCTGCTCCAGCGAGAGCAGCTCACCGAAAGCGGCGAAATACTCGTCCTTGTTGTTCACCGGATTGATCCGTTGGATGCGGGACTTCAGCTCCCGGATGCGCGCGGTGACCGACCCCCACTGCAACTGGGCCATGGTGATCGAGACGTAGCGCAGGTCCGGCTCGCCGTCGATCCGCAACGGTTCCACCGCAAGCTCGCCGACCAGGGCCTGCGCGGCGAGATCGTCGCAGGCGTCGCGTACCGCTTCGATCCACACCGCGCCACCGGCCGCGGACGTGACCCCGCCGGCCGTGGCGACCGCCGCTCGTACGGCCACGTGCACCGGGTGTCGGTAGTCGCCCGCCTCGACCGCGTCGAACATCGGTCCGGCCAGCACGGGCTCCTGAAGCGCGAGCTTCAGCGCCTCCCGCTCGACCATCGACTGGGGACTGTCCACACTCGGCTCGGTCTGGACCGGCCTGGGGGCCGGACCGTCCCCCGGGCGTCCCGAGGCGGCGGTGAGCACCGCCCGCTGCACCGGTTCGATCTCCATACCGAGGTCACCGGCGAGCTTGCGGACGTACTCCGGGCGTTTCTCCCGGTCCTTGAGTTTCGCCACCAGAGGCGCGGCCCGCCGCATCGCCTCGACCCGGCCGTCGACGGTGTCCAGGTCGTACCGGCTGATCACGTGACGCAACGCGAAGTCGACGAGCGGCTCGCGGCGGGCGACCAGGTCGCGCACGGCCAGGTCCCCCTTTGCCAGACGCAGCTCACACGGGTCCATGTTGTCGGGGCTGACTGCGATGAAGGTACGTCCGACGAAACGCTGATCGTCGTCGAAGGCCCGCAGTGCGGCCTTCTGCCCGGCCGCGTCACCGTCAAAGGTGAAGATGATCTCACCGGCGACCGCGTCGGTGTCCAGAAGCAGCCGGCGCAGCACGCCGATGTGGTCGGCACCGAAGGCGGTGCCGCAGGTAGCCACCGCAGTCGGTACGTCGGCCAGGTGGCAGGCCATCACGTCGGTGTAGCCCTCGACCACCACCACCCGACCCTGCTTGGCGATCTCCCGCTTGGCCTGGTCGATGCCGTAGAGCACGTGGGACTTCTTGTAGATCGGCGTCTCGGGGGTGTTCAGGTACTTCGGGCCGTCGTCGTCGGCGAAGAGCTTCCGGGCGCCGAAGCCGATCACGTCGCCGGTCAGGTCGCGGATCGGCCAGAGCAGCCGACGGCGGAACCGGTCGATCAGGCTGCCCGAGCGGGCCGGACGGGACAGCCCGGCGGTGACCAGTTCGTCGTGGCTGAAGCCACGCTGACGCAGATGCTTGGTGAGCAGGTCCCACCCGTCCGGGGCGAAGCCGCATCCGTACCGCTCGGCGGCGGCCCGGTCGAAGCCGCGTTCGGCCAGGAACTCTCGGGCGGGGCGTGCGCCGGCCGTGCCCAGCTGCGCGGTGTAGAACTCGACGGCGGCAGCGTGCGCGGCCACGAGTCGCTGCTTCTGCCCCTGCTGCGGACGGTTCGACCGGGGTGCGGACCGGTCGTCCTCCACGTAACGCAGTTGCAGGCCGGCGCGGGCCGCGAGCCGCTCCACCGACTCGACGAAACTGAGGTGCTCGGCATCCATCAGAAACTTGATTGCGTCGCCGCCGGCACCGCAACCGAAGCAGTACCAGACATTGCGGGCGGGCGAGACGTTGAACGACGGACTCTTCTCGTCGTGGAAGGGGCAGAGCCCCTTGAGGTTGCCACCGCCGGCAGACTTGAGCGTCACCGTGTCGGAGATGATCTCGGCGATGGACGTACGCTCACGGACCAGCGCGATGTCCTCGTCCCGGATCCGTCCCGCCATGCCGTCACCACCCCCTCGCCCTACATCCTGCCCTGCCCGCCCGGGGCGTGAGGAAGGGCCCCTCGTTGACACCTGCGCTGGGAAGGGACCCTTCCCGACGCTGGCGGGGCGGGGACGAACGCCGGCGCCGCGCCGTTGCGGCGAGGGCCGAACGGCGCGGCGCGGGTCGAGCGGTCAGCGCGGGCGGCGTAGGTAGCGACGCACCGGCGGCGGGTCCTCCTCCTCGTACGATCGGGCTGTGCGCACCGCTTCGGCCAGGCCGTGCGGGCGGCTCCGCGCCGAAGCGGCCAGTAGCGGATCGCGGGCCATGTCCTTGACCAGGGCGACAGCCAGACCGAGCATCACCACCACGAACGGCAACGCCACCATGATGGTGGCCTGTTGCAGCGCGCCCAGTCCACCGACGAGCAGCAGGACGGCGGCGACCGCGCCGATGAGGATCCCCCAGCTGACCACGACCACCCGGTGGGGACGCAGCGCGCCCCGGGAGGTCAGCGAGCCGAGCACCAGCGAGGCGGAGTCGGCGCTGGTGACGAAGTACAGCGCGATGAGCACCATGGCCAGCACGCTCGTCAACGCCGCCAGCGGCAGCGCGTCGAGCAGACCGAACAGTGCCTGTTCACTGCTGGTGGAGGCGTCCGCCACCAGGTCGCGTACGCCGGTGGCCTGGACGCGCAGTGCGCTGCCACCCATGATCGCGAACCAGACCGCGGTGGCACCGCTCGGCACGAGGAGCACCCCGATCAGGAACTGGCGCACGTCACGGCCCCGGGAGATGCGGGCGATGAAGGTGCCGACGAACGGCGCCCAGGAGATCCACCACGCCCAGTAGAAGATCGTCCAGCCGCCCAGCCAGGCCGGGTCGGAGAATGCGCCGGTCCGGGTGGACATGAACACGAGGTTGCTGAGGTAGTCGCCGATGGAGGCGGGCAGCACCTCGAGGGTGTAGATGGTCGGCCCGACCACGAAGACGAAGAGCATGAGGGCGACGGCCAGTACCACGTTGGTGGTGGACAGCCACTTGATGCCCCGGTGCAGGCCGGTGAAGGCGGAGATGACAAAGGCAAGCGTCAGCGACCCGATCACCACCAGTTCCACGGTGGTGCTGTCCGGTATCCCGGCGACCAGGTCCAGGCCGGCGGCGACCTGGAGGGCGCCGAGTCCGAGGCTGGTGGCGGAGCCGAAGACGGTGGCGAAGACGGCAAGCAGATCGATGACCTGACCGACAGGGCCGTCCGCGCGGTCTCCGATGAGCGGCCGGAACGCCGCCGAGATCCGATTCTGCCGGCCCCGCCGGAATGTCGAGTACGCAAGCGCCAGCGCCACCACCGCGTAGATCGCCCACGGGTGCAGGGTCCAGTGGAAGAGGGTGAACTGCATGGCCGCCGACGCCGCCGACCCGGTCTGCGGTTCGACGCCGCTCGCCGGTGGTGGGGTGGCGTAGTGCTGGATGGGTTCGGCCACGGCGAAGAAGACCAGGCCGATGCCCATGCCGGCGCTGAACATCATGGCGATCCAGGCCAGTGTGCTGAACTCCGGTTCGTCGTCGTCCTTACCGAGCCGGATACGGCCGAACCGGGACACCGCCAGCACCACCGCCAGCACCAGGAAGGCGTTGGCTGCCACCACGAAGAACCAGCCGAAGGTGTCGATCACCCAGGCCAGGCCTGTCTCACCGACGCTCGCCAGCGAGTCACTGGCCAGCGCCCCCCAGAGCACCACGGCGAGCACCCCGCCGACGCCCAGCGCGAGCACCACCGGGTCGGTCGTCCCGCCCTTACCGACGCCTTGATCTGCGGCTTTCTCGTCTACCTGTTCACTCATGGTCACCCCTGACCATCCTCCCGTCCTGCTGCCGTCGTACTCCAGAAATCCGGCGAATCGCACCCTGGGGGTCGACTTTCGGCTGTTCCCGGGCGCGTTGGGGTGCCACCTTGCCGGTTATCGGTGCGACGGTCAACCGAGTGACACGGGAACGCGCCCCTGTTCGTCGGCCTCGACCTGGCGGTTCCAGTCGGGTTTCGTGGCTCGCCAGCCCTCGTCGTCCAGGCCCTTGCGCCAGTAGCCGGAGATGGACAGCCACTCAGGGGCGACCGACCGTTCGACACGCAGCAAGCGGCGCAGCTGGCGGACGAATCCAGCTTCACCGTGCACGAAGGCGTGCACGGTGCCGGGTGGGAACTCGAGTCCACGAACCGCGCAGACGAGCGCCTCACCTACCGGGCGTACGCCCCGGTGCAGCCAGGTCAGCCGCATTGCGCCGGGGCTGGGTAGCGGCTGCTCGTCGGCTGGGCCGTCGACCTCGACGAAGACGTACGCGGGCGCACCGGCGGGAAGTCGGGCCACCGAGGCGGCGATTGCCGGCAGTGCGCTCTCGTCCCCGACCATGAGGTGCCAGTCGGCTGCCGGGCTCGGCGCGTACGCCCCACCCGGGCCGACGAACAGCACCTCGTCGCCGGGGCGCAGCGCCGCCGCCCACGGGCCGCCCAACCCTTCGTCGCCGTGCTGCACGACGTCGACGGTCATCTCGGCTGTCTCCGCGTCCCAGGCACGCACCGTGTACGCACGCAGCCGGGGCCACTGCTCGCGTGGCAGGTCACGGCGGATGGCGGCGAGATCGATCGGGCGTGGGTGATCGACTCCGGCGACCGGGAGGACGAACTTGATGTAGTGGTCGGTGTACTCGCCGACCGGCAGTTCGGCCAGTTCCGCCCCGCCGAGCACCAGCCGGACCACGTGCGGGGTGGGCCGGAAGGTGCGCAGCACCCGGGCCGAGGTGACCTTCTTCGACTGCTCCGTCATTTGGTTAGGCTAACCTAAGTGACAGTCCTCGTTTCGTTGGCCCGCCGTCAGCTTCCCTCCAGCCGGTCGTGCCAGGCCAAAGCGGCAGGGTCCGTCAATGACGCCACCTGGTCGATCACCACCCGTAGCCGGGCTCGGTCGTCAGACGCCTCACTCCACAGCGGAGCGAAGACCGGGTCGAGCACCTCCGGTGCCCGTACGACCAGCATCTGCACCAGTGCGGCAATGATCTCCCGCTGCCACCGGTAGCGCCCCTGCGCCCCGGGTCGGCGCATCACGTAGCGCAGCGCGATGCCCTTGAGCAGCGCGCAACGGGCCCGCAACGGCCCGGGTACGACCAGGTCGGCGGCGTACCTCCGGTGCGGCCCCGGGCCGAACTGCTCGGTAGTGGCGGCGACGGCGGCCGTCACCAACCGCCCGGTGAGCGCACTCGTGGTGGCCTTGAGTGCGGCCTGCGCCCGATGACTGCCGTCGTAGCCGGCCAGCGGGGCGATCTCGGGGTCGGCGAGCAGGTCAGCCAGCACCTCGTCGAGGTAGGCGGGCGACTCGGTGGAGTAGGCGGCCGCGACGTCGGCGCAGAGCGCCGCCCGCTCGTCCGGGTCGACCAGCAGCGGCCGAAGCGTCAGGTACCGGCCGTGAATGCCGTCCTCGACGTCGTGCACCGAGTAGGCCACGTCGTCGGCCCAGTCCATCACCTGCGCTTCCAGGCACCGCCGCTCACCGCCCGGGGAGCCTTGCCGCAGCCAGGTGAAGGTCGGCAGGTCGTCGGCGTACACCCCGAACTTGCGGCGACCGGGCTGCCGGGTCCACGGGTACTTACCGACCGCGTCGAGTGAGGCACGGGTCAGGTTCAGCCCGGCGGGCATCCTGTCCGGGCCGTACACCTTGGCCTCCAACCGGGTCAGTACACGCAACGTCTGTGCGTTCCCCTCGAACCCACCGCAGTCGGCGGCCAGTTCGTCGAGCGCACCCTCGCCGTTGTGACCGAACGGCGGATGCCCGAGGTCGTGGGCCAACCCCGCAGTGTCCACCACGTCCGGATCGCAACCCAACCGGGCACCCATCTCCCGGGCGATCTGAGCCACCTCAAGCGAGTGGGTCAGCCGGGTACGCAGGAAATCGTCGGTGCCGGCCGTGTGCACCTGGGTCTTCGCGGCCAGCCGGCGGAACGCCGCCGAGTGCAGCACCCGGGCCCGGTCCCGTTCGTACGGGGACCGACCGTGCTCAGGGTCCTTGACCGGCTCCGAGACCCGACGCGCCGCGTCCGACCCACCGGGGACAGCAGTCAATTCCCACGCTGCCGCAGCACGCAGAACTCGTTGCCCTCCGGGTCGGCCAGCACCGTCCAGTCGTCGCCGTCCTGTCCGATGTCGACGTGCCGGGCGCCCATGTCGACAAGCCGCTCCACCTCGGCCTCCCGGTCGGTCGGCCGCAGGTCGAGGTGCAGCCGGTTCTTGCCCGCCTTGGCTGCGGTCCCGGGCACGAAGACGATGCCGGGCAACCGGTCGGCGGTCTGCCGGATCTCCACCTCGTCCGGCCCCTCGTTGACCACCTGGTAGCCGAGCGCCTCGGCCCACCACCGGGCGAGTCGGCCCGGGTCACGGGCGTCGACGGTCAGGCTCTCCCACACGGCGGTCATGCGGGCACCGCCACCGCGACAACGACAGCCACTGACGACTCGGTGCGGGATCTCATCCGGCCACCCCTTCGCGGAAAGACGGTCCACGGGCGAAGTCAGGTTACGCCCGACTGCCCGGTTCGGCGCGTCGACGACGTACCCGCGACGGGTCCACATCCTCCAAACAGACGAGAGTTGTCGCCCGATCGCCGACGGTGACAGGATCGCACTCATCGACGTCCACAGGTAGCGTCGCCATAGCGCAACGTCACCTGTTACGGCGAGACACGATCGGTGGGAGAGACACGCTCGTGAACGCGGAAACAATGATGGGCAGTGAGCTGCGCGGGCTGCGCCGACGCCGTCCCGAGATCGCCGGGACGGTCCTCGCCGGCACGGACGGCCTGCTCATTTCCAGCGACCTGCCCACGACCGAAGCCACCCACCTGGCGGCGCTGGCCGCGGCCAGTTTCGGCATCGGGCACCGGATGGCCGCCACCCTGCGTCAGGGTGAGTTCCACGAGTCCGTGGTGCACACCGCTGCCGGTTGCGTGGTGACCTATCCGGCCGGTCAGGACGCGCTGCTGACCCTGGTCACCGAGCCGGAGTCGGATCTGGCGGCACTGCGTGAGGAGGCCCGTGGCATGGTCCGCCGCACCGGTGCGGCTCTCGCCGCCTGCCGCCGCCCGACGCTGCTGCCTCATCAGCCGGACCCACACGCTCCCCTTGCGGTACGTACGCCGATGGCCACACTGCCGAACCAACGCCCACACCGCGCGCAGTCCGCCACTTGGCGCCGCCCCCCGATCTGACCCGTCGCCTCCCGCCCGCAGGCGACCACATCGGGGATGGCGCTGCCTCGCCGGCGGCTCGACAACGCATCATCCCCGATGTCGCGGTACGCACGAACTGTGCGGTCAGCGGCTGTCCGAGCCGGTGGTGACGATCGCGGCCCGGCCGGCTTCCAGTCGGGCCACCGGCACCCGGAACGGCGAGCAGGACACGTAGTCCAACCCGACGGAGTGGAAGAAGTGCACCGAGTCGGGGTCGCCGCCGTGCTCACCGCAGACCCCGATCTTCAGCCCGGGGCGGGCCGCCCGCCCCTCCTCGGCGGCGATCCGGATCAGCCGACCGATGCCGTCAGCGTCGATCGACTCGAACGGTGAGATGCCAAAGATGCCCAGCTCCAGGTAACGCCAGAAGAAGGCCCCCTCCACATCGTCGCGGGAGAAGCCCCACCCCATCTGGGTCAGGTCGTTGGTGCCGAAGGAGAAGAATTCGGCAGCCTCGGCGATCTGTCCGGCGGTCAACGCCGCCCGGGGCACCTCGATCATCGTGCCGATCAGCACGTCGACGTCGCTGCCACCCACCACCTCCGCGATGATCCGCTCGGCCTCGGCGCGTACCGTCTCCAGCTCCTGGACCGCTCCGACCAGCGGGACCATGATCTCCGGGCAGGACCGGGCCCCCTGCCGCGCGCACTCCACGGCCGCCTCGGTGATCGCCCGGACCTGCATCGCGAACAGGCCGGGGATGACCAGCCCCAGACGTACGCCGCGCAGCCCGAGCATCGGGTTCTCCTCGTGCATCCGGCGTACCGCGGCGAGCAGCGCCTCCTCCTTGGCGACGTCCTCACCGCGTTCCTGTGCGACGGCAACGTCGACCGCGAGCTGCTCCAGCGGCGGCAGGAACTCGTGTAGCGGCGGGTCGATCAACCGGACGGTGACCGGCAACCCGTTCATCTCCCGGAAGATCTCCACGAAGTCGGCCCGCTGCAACGGCAACAGCGCGGCGAGTGCCTTCTCCCGATCCGCCGGGTCGCGGGCCAGAATCAGCCGTTCCACCAGCTCTCGACGGTCACCGAGGAACATGTGCTCGGTGCGGCACAACCCGATGCCCTCCGCGCCGAAGCGCCGGGCCCGCGCCGCGTCCGTACCGGTGTCGGCGTTGGTGCGCACCGCCAGCCGGCGGTTCGCGTCGGCGTGCGACATGATCCGATGCACGGCTCCGACCAGGGCGTCTTCCGTGCTCACCGGGTCAAGTTCGCCCTCGAAATACCGCACCACCTCCGACGGACTGACCGGCACCTCGCCCAGGTACACCTTGCCGGTGGTGCCGTCGATGGAGACCACGTCGCCCTCGGTGACCGTGTGTCCGGCCACGGCGAAGCGCCGCTTCGGTATGTCGATGTCCAGTTCGTCGGCACCGGAGACGCAGGTCTTGCCCATCCCTCGGGCCACCACCGCGGCGTGGCTGGTCTTTCCGCCCCGGGAGGTGAGGATGCCCCTCGCGGCGATCATCCCGTTCAGATCGTCCGGGTTGGTCTCCCGGCGGACCAGGATGACCGCCTCGCCTTCGGCTGCCAGTTCAACCGCGCGGGCCGAGGTGAACACCACCTTGCCGACCGCCGCACCTGGCGAGGCACCGATGCCGGTGGCGACCGGCTCGAACTCGTGGTCCAGTTGGAAGCGTGGGAACATCAACTGGGCCAGTTGCGCGCCGTTGACCCGGTGCAGCGCCTCGTCCAGGTCGATCAGACCCTCGTCGACCAACTGACCGGCGATGACGAACGCGGCGGCGGCAGTGCGCTTGCCGACCCGGGTCTGGAGCATCCACAGCTTGCCGCGCTCGATGGTGAACTCGATGTCGCACAGGTCCCGGTAGTGCCGCTCCAGCCGGGCCATGTAGTCCAGCAGTTCGTCGTAGGAGTCCTTGTCGATCCGTTCCAGTTCCTGCAACGGCACGGTGTTGCGGATTCCGGCGACGACGTCCTCCCCCTGGGCGTTGGCCAGGTAGTCGCCGTAGATTCCCTGGGCACCGCTGGCCGGGTCGCGGGTGAAGGCGACACCGGTGCCGGAGTCGGAGCCGAGGTTGCCGAAGACCATCGCGACGACGTTGACGGCGGTGCCGAGGTCGGCGGGGATGCGCTCCTGCCGGCGGTAGACCACCGCCCGATCGGCGTTCCACGAGTCGAACACAGCACGTACGGCCAGATCGAGCTGTTCGCGCGGCTCCTGCGGGAACTCCCGCCCGGTGTGTTTGGTGAAGATCTTCTTGTACGCGTCCACGAGCCCGCGCAGGTCGTCCGCGTCCAGGTCCAGGTCGAGGTCGGTGCCGTTGGCGCGCTTGGCCGCGTCGAGCGCGTGCTCGAACTCGTCGCCCGGCACGTCGCAGACGGTCTTGCCGAACATCTGGATGAGCCGCCGGTAGGAGTCCCACGCGAACCGTTCCGCGCCGCTGGAGGCGGTCCGGTCGGTCGAGGCCCCGGCCTGCCGGGCCAGCCCCTCGACGCTGCGGTCGTTGAGACCGACGTTGAGTACGGTCTCCATCATTCCGGGCATCGAGTACTTTGCGCCGGAGCGCACGGAGACCAGCAGCGGGTCGTCGGGGTCACCGAGACGCCGACCCATTTCGCGTTCCAACGCGGTCAGGTGGGCGGTGATCTGGGCGGCCAGCTCGGCCGGCTCCGCGCCGGTGTCGAGGTACGCCTTGCACGCCTCGGTGGTGATGGTGAAGCCGGGCGGCACCGGCAGGCCGAGATTCGTCATCTCGGCCAGGTTCGCTCCCTTGCCGCCGAGGAGGTCCTTCAGGTCCTTGTTACCCTCGGCGAAGTCGTAGACGTACTTGTGCTCTACCGTCTCTTGCGCTGCCACCAGAGCCTCCCACGCGCCGGATTGACACTTGACGAAGGTTCAGTTTTCTGGCCCCGAATCCATCGGCTGGTCATCCGAAGAGTCGTGCCGATCGGTGGGCGAAGGTTAAGCGACCAGCGCACCCGCCGGGACCATTCGGTGACAATCGGCACAGCAATAGCGACTCCCGACGTTCGTGACGGCTTTTGGGAGCGATTCCATGCGCACTTTCACGCAATCGTCGAACCCCCTCGTACGCTGGACGGCACGCTCTGTCACCACCTCGCGCCCCGTTGCCGCCACCGCCGCAAACACACCCCCTCGGGAGTCCCCGTGTCCACCCCACCCGGCACCACACCGGAACCAGGTGACCTCGCTGCCACGCCGGCACAGCCAACCCGCAGAACGACAGCGGACCGGACCGCCACCAGCGGGCCCGGGATGGTCGGGCGTGCGCCGGCCACCTGGGCGGAAACCGCCGTGCCGGCCGGCGACGCCGTCCCGGCCGCCGAGCGGAGCGCCGCAGAGCTGGCCAGGACGGCCGAGCGCACGGCCGCGTCACTGCTCGCACCGCCGACCCGGCTCGGCGATGTGGTCCCCGCGCCGGAACAGGTCGAACCGGACGGGACCGCCGACTACCTGCTGGCCGCCGACGCGGTGATCCGGGTCAGCGCCGATCCGGCTGCCGTGGCCGTCGCCGGGCAGCTCGCGGCGCTGCTGCGCCCGCCCACCGGCTACCCGCTACCGGTCACCGACACCGCCGCACCGGTACCGGCGGGCGGCATCGCCCTCGTCCTCACCGACGAGACCGCCCTGGGCGCCGAGGGCTACCGGCTCGACATCAGACCCGACGGCGTACGCGTCGCCGCCGGCACCGCCGCCGGCCTCCTCCACGGGGTGCAGACCCTGCGACAGCTACTGCCGCCCACCGTCGAGAGCGCCACCCCGACCACTGAACGTTGGGTGCTGCCCGGCGGGTCGATCCTCGACCGGCCCCGCTATCCGCACCGGGGCGTGATGCTCGACGTGGCCCGGCACTTCTTCGGCGTCACCGATGTGCTGCGGGTGATCGACCACCTGGGCCGGTACAAACTCAACCGGCTGCACCTGCACCTCACCGACGACCAGGGCTGGCGGATCGCCATCGACTCCTGGCCCCGGCTGGCCGCCGTGGGTGGGGCCGGTGCGGTCGGCGACGCCCCCGGCGGCTACTACACCCAGGCCGACTACCAGCGCATCATGGCGTACGCCGCCGACCGGTACGTCACCGTGATCCCCGAGGTCGACCTGCCCGGTCACACCCACGCGGCGTTGACCGCGTACGGCGAGCTGGCACCCGACGGGATCGCACCGCGGCCGTACACGGGCACCGAGGTCGGCTTCAGCTACGTCGACCCGTCGAACGAGCGCAGTTACGACTTCGTCGCCGACGTGCTCGGCGAGCTCGCCGCGCTCACCCCCGGGCGGTGGCTGCACATCGGTGGCGACGAGGCGTTCAAGGTACCCGCCGAGGTGTACGCCGGCTTCGTCGACCGGGTGCAGCGCATCGTCGCCGGGCTCGGCCGGGACGTGATCGGCTGGCACCAGATCGCTCCCGCAGCCCACGTCGACGGGCGGATCCTGCAGTGGTGGGGCACCACCGGGGCGGATCCGGTCACCGCCGAGGCGGTCCGGCGGGGAGCCCGGCTGATCCTCTCCCCCGGCAATCACGCCTACCTCGACATGAAGTACACGTCGGACACCCCGATCGGGCACGACTGGGCTGGCCTGATCGACGTACGCCGGGCCTACGAGTGGGATCCGGCCAGCCATCTGGTCGGCGTACCGGCCGAGGCGGTGCTCGGGGTCGAGGCGCCGCTCTGGACCGAGTCGGTGACCACCCTCGCCGAGATCGAATTCATGCTGTTCCCCCGGCTGCCCGCTATCGCCGAGCGGGGCTGGTCACCCCGGAAGCGGCACGACTGGGACACGTTCCGCGAGCGGCTGGCAGGGCACGGCCCACGCTGGGCGAGGGCGGGGATCGCGTACCACCGCTGCCCTGGTCTGCCCTGGCCGCAGACGGTCCCGGCGCCGCGCGGATCGACGTCGGGTTGACGACCGGACAAGGCATTCGGGCGAATCATGGCGTACGCCCGGTGAGTTCGGGTCTGCGTCGCCCGTGCCGGGCTGTCGACCCGGGCCGGCAGGGCGCTGGTGGGATCGGCCACGGTGCGCCGATCGTCCGAGTCGACGATGACGGCGGTCACCCGGCCGGCGGAATCGTGGGGCCGTTCCGGTGGTTGTAGACGGCGTGACCGCGAGCGCCTCCGCGCCGCCCCCGGGCCGGTCGGAATGACCCCCCTCCGCCGGGCGTTACCTCCCCGGGACGGTGCAGGAGCACAGCCGCCCAGCGCCACCCGGAATGGCTGCGGCCCCGTCGGCTCCATCCGCATCCCCTTTCCGCGGGCCCAGCCGTGTGCACCCCCGACCGAAAGGTGCGAACAACCATGGCTACCACCATCCTGCGTAAGACCGCCCTGACCATCGCCGCAGCCGCCGCCACCGCCGGTGGCATCGCCGGCCCCGCCGTCGCCGCCCAGGCCACCCCGGGTGCGCAGGCGAGCGTCGTGCAGGCCGACCGCGAGCCCAGTGGCGAGCGCGAACTCGGCGTCCACTACGAGGCCCAGCCGAACTTCTACTACTGCGGCCCCGCGGCCGCCCGTAACGCTCTGAGCGTGCAGGGCAAGGACATCGACGTCGACACCATTGCCAGGGAGATGCGCACCACCGAGGCCGGCACCGACTCGATCAACGACATCACTCCGGTGCTGAACCGGGAGACCGGTGAGGATGTCTACACCTCCGTCGAGATCTCCGGCGCCATGGCCGACGACAAGCAGACCGACAAGCTGCGCGACGACATCGTCCGTACCGTCGACGACGGTCGCGCCGTGGTCGCCAACATCGCCGGCACGGCCACCGACACCGACGGCACCGTGCACAGCTTCGAGGGTGGCCACTACATCAGCGTCGTGGGCTACCGTGACGGCGGCGACACGGTCACCATCGCCGACTCCGCCGACCCGGCCCAGGCCTCCTACCGGATGAGCATCGACGCGCTCGCTGACTGGATCGCCACCCGCGGTTACAGCGCTACCTCCTGACGACTGTGCAGGGCCGGCCCCGCCCGGGGCTGGCCCTGCGTCGTAGCCGCTCCTGCGCCATGGCCGGCCGTTGCCGTTGCGGCCGGCCCACCCAGTCGTCGCTGACTGGTCAATCCCACCGTAATGGGACGTAGACGCAGGTCAGACGTCTGCCCGGTTTCAGTTTCGTTACCGGCAGAGGCTCTCGAAGTGTTGACACCTGAAGGCGACCCGACGTAGCGTCGCCGTCAGTTGTACATGGTTGTCCATAGACAAGAGGCAGGCATGAAGATTGCGGTGGTAGGCAGCTACGGTGCCGGGCTCACGATGCGGATCCCCCGGGCCCCGGTCGCGGGCGAAACCCTCTCCGGCGGCCGGTACGCCTCCGGGCACGGCGGAAAGGGATCAAACCAGGCCGTGGCCGCGGCACGGCTCGGCGCCGAGGTCAGCCTCCTGACCGCGGTCGGTCGGGACCAGTTCGGCGACACGGCCCGTGGCCTGTGGGCCGACGAGCGGGTGGACGCCAGCGCGGTCCGTACCGCCGACGCCGCCACCATGGTCGGCTTCATCCTCGTCGACGACGAGGGCGAGAACCGCATCGTCATCGCCCCCGGCGCCCTCGACGAACTGACCCCGGCCGACGTCGACCGGTTCGCCGACCGCATCGCCGAAGCCGACCTGGTCGTCGTCAGCCTGGAGATTCCACTGCCAGTCGCCCTCGCCGCGCTGCGCACCGCCCACCAGCACGGTGTCCGTACGCTGCTCAACCCCGCTCCGGCCGTCGCCCTGCCCGACGAGGCGTGGGACTGGATCGACGTACTCACCCCCAACGCCAGCGAGGCACGGGTCCTCACCGGCCTCGGTCCGGCCGACCCGGCCGACGCCGAACAGGTGGTGCAGCGACTGCGGACCCGCTACACCGGCACCGTCGTACTGACCCTCGGCGCCGACGGCGTCCTCGTGGACGGCGGCGGACAGCAGACCCGCGTAGCGCCGGTGGCCGCACCACGCGTCGTCGACACCACAGGTGCCGGCGACGCCTTCACCGGGGCGCTCGCCGTCGCCCTGACCCGAGGCGACGACCTCATCGAAGCGGTCCGGTACGCCGCCGCAGCCGGCGCCCACGCCGTCGGAGTCGCCGAGGTCATACCCGCACTGCCCGGCCCGGACGACGTCGCCGCCCTGCTGAGGAGATGAGACAGATGGCCCAGATGACCGCGCAGGCGGCGCCGCCGCCGGTGGCCCCCGCCCCGCGCACCCCCTCCCCGTTGCAACGTTTCCTGCACGCTCGCGAGGCCAGCACCTTCCTCGCCCTGGTGGTGCTGTTCGCCCTGGGCACGCTGCTCGCCCCCGGCTTCCTCGGAACCAACAACTTCCTCACCGTCGGACAGCAGATCGCCCAGATCGGCATCATGGCGATCGGGGTCACCTTCGTCATCATCAACGCGGAGATCGACCTTTCCGTCGGCTCGATCTACGGCCTCGGAGCCGTGGTAACCGGCCTGCTGATGACCTCCGACATCGCCTGGCCCCTCGCTGCCCTGGGTGGAGTCGCCGCCGGAGCGCTCGCCGGCCTGATCAACGGCATGATGACGGTGGGCTTCGGAATCCCGTCGTTCATCGTCACCCTCGGCACGCTGAGCGTCTACCGGGGCGTCACGCTGCTACTGAGTGGCGGTGCACCGATCTCACTGTCCGGCAACGACCCCAACGTGGCCGAATTCAACCTGCTCGGCCAGGGCAAACTCTTCGGCCTCCTGCCGATGCAATTGGTCATCTTCGCGCTGGTCGCGGTGCTCGGCGCGATCGTGCTGTCGCGCTCGCGCTACGGCTTCAACACCTACGCCGTCGGCGGCAGCGCCGAAGCGGCCCGGCTCTGCGGCATCGACACCGGCCGGGTCAAGATCGCTGCTTTCACGCTCTCCGGCACCCTCGCCGGCCTCGCGGGCGTACTGGGTCTGTCCTTCCTGTCGTACGTGCAGGGCGTCACCGGCACCGGGATGGAACTGGTGGCCATCTCAGCGGTGATCATCGGCGGCGCGGCCCTGTTCGGCGGGTCCGGCACCATGCTCGGAACCGTCATCGGCGTCGCGTTCATCGGCATCCTCCAGAACATCCTCAACCTGCGCGGCATCTCCTCCTTCTGGCAGACCGTCGCGACCGGCGCGGTGATCATCCTCGCCGTGGCGGCCGACACCTGGCTGCGTAAACGCTCCGGGCGGCGCTGACCCGGCGTCCGTCCGGTAACCCGGACACGCACCGCACCCTCCAACCCCACCTCAAAGGAGTCACCCCGATGAGAATCACCCTCGCCCGCCGGGCCGCGGTCGCCGCGACCCTGGGCCTGACCCTGCTGGCCGGCTCGGCCTGCGGCGCGGTCACCTCCGCCAACGACGACGCCGACGCCAGCGGCGAATTCCAACTCGCCGACTACATCTCCGAAGCCGTCGAGAACGGCGACCCACTCAAGATCCGGCTCAGCTACCACGACCCGTCGCTCGCCTTCGCCGTCCCGATCCGGGAAGGCATGGAACGCGCAGCCGCAGAACTTGGCGTCGAAGCGCAGATGATCGGCCCCACCGGCGGTAGCGCCGCCGACCAGGTAGCCGAGTTGCAGACCCTGATCAACCAGCAGCAGATCCACGGCCTCGCGGTCTCCTCAGCCAGCAACGACGCGCTGAAGCCGGTCATCGCCCAGGCGTACGACGCCGGAATTCCGATCATCTCGTTCAACACGAACAACCCGGAATCCAAGCAGATGGGCTTCGTCGGGCAGGACCTGGTCGCCTCCGGCGAGTCGCTGGCCAAGGAACTGCTCGGCGTGCTCGGCGGTGAGACCGGCAAGGTCGTGGTGGTCTCCGTCGACTCCGGTGCCGGCTGGTCCAACGACCGCTTCAGCGGTTTCCAGACCGGGCTCAAGGACTCCGGCCTGGAAATCGTCGGCCCGGTCAACACCGGCAACGAGCCGAGCGCCGCGTACAACACGATCGAGTCGACCATGGCGGCGCAGGGCGACGCGATCGCCCTGGTCTCGCTCGACTGTTGCAGTTTCACCGCCGGGGCCAAGTGGCTCGAGCAGTCCGGCAACGACGGCAAGATCCGCTCTGTCGGCTTCGACGTGCAGCCGCAGACCGTCGAGTACCTCGAAGCCGGCGTGGTCGACCTGACCATCAGCCAGGGCCCGGCCGAGCAGGGCTACCAGGCCGTCAAGCTGCTGGTGGACTACCTGAAGAACGGCACCGAGATCGCCGACGTGGACACCGGCGCGCTCGTGGTCACCCCGGAGAACGTGGCCTCGGTGCCGGTGGAGGGCTGACCCATGACCAGCCCGGCCACGATCACCGCCCCGCCGACCCCCGCCGTCGAAGTGACCGGCCTGTCGCGGCACTTCGGCCCCGTCCGCGCCCTGCAGGATGTCTCCCTGAGCGTGCCGGCCGGCAGCCTCACCGCCGTCATGGGTGAGAACGGCGCCGGCAAGTCGACGCTGATGAAGATCCTGGCCGGGCTGGACAGCCCCACCGACGGCACCGTACGCGTCGACGGCGACGACGTCCGCCGATTCGATCCGGCCACCCTGCTCAGCCGGCACCGCGTGGCGCTGGTACCGCAGGAACTCGCCCTCGCGCAGGACCGGACAGTCGCCGAGAACATCATGCTCGGCGTCGAGCCCGGCTCCCGGTCCTTCCCGAACCGCCGCCGGATGGACGAACAGGCCGCCGCCCTGCTGACGCGCCTCGGCGTACGGGTGGATCCTCGTCGCAGCGTCAACCAGCTCGACGCCGCCACCCAACAGCTGGTGGTCGTCGCCCGGTCGCTCGCCCGCCAGGCCCGGCTGGTCATCCTCGACGAGCCGACCTCGATCCTGTCCCCCGCCGAATCCGAGCGGCTGTTCGAGGTGATCGCCGCACTGCGGGCAGACGGCGTGACGATGCTCTACGTCTCGCACCGGATGCCCGAGGTGTTCGCGCTGTCCCAACACATCCACGTGCTGCGCGACGGGCGGCACGTGGCCCACTGGCCCACCGCCGACGTCACCCCGGACCAGGTGGTGGCAGCGATGGTGGGCCGGGAACTGGCCGGCGAGTTCAGCCGGCACGAACCACCGGCACCCACCGCCTCCGGCACCCCACGGCTACGGCTGCGTGGAGTCTGCGGCACCGGCTACACCGGGATCGACCTCGACCTCGCACCCGGCGAGGTGGTCGGCGTGGCCGGGCTGCCCGACAGCGGCCGGGTGGAGCTGCTGCGGGGGATCTTCGGCGCCGACCCGGTCGACGGTGGCGAGCTGACGCTGGACGGGGAACCATTCGTCGCCAGGTCACCCCGCGACGCCATCGACGCCCAGGTGGCGTACCTGCCCGGCGAGCGACGTCAACAGGGGATCCTGCCGACGATGAGCGTCGCCGACAACATCAACGCCCTGACGCTGCACCGCCGTCAACGCTTCGGTCTGCTGCGACGCCGGGCCCTGCGCGGCGACGCCCAGTCGCGCTCCGGGGACCTGCGGGTCAAGACGTCGACCGTGACGCAGGGCATCACCCAACTGTCCGGCGGTAACCAGCAGAAGGCCCTGCTGGCCCGCTGGTTGTCGATCGAGCCTCGGCTGATGCTGCTCGACGAACCGACCCGAGGCGTCGACGTCGGTGCCAAGGCGGAAATCTACCGGCTCTTCCGGACGCTTGCCGGCGACGGTGTGACCATCCTCGTCTCCTCCTCGGACCTGCCCGAGCTGCTGACCGTCAGCGACCGGATCGCGGTCATGGCCGCCGGGCGGGTGGTCGGCGTCATCCCCGCCGCCGAGGCGACCGAGGAGAAGGTCATGGCCCTGGCCACCGGCGCGAACACCATCAAGGAGAAAGCATGAAACGTACGGGCGTGCTCAACGCCGAACTGTCCGGGGTGCTGGCCACTCTCGGTCACACCGACCTGCTGCTGGTGGTGGACGCCGGATTTCCGATCCCACGCGACGCCCACCGCATCGACCTGGCCCTCGCTGAGGACCTACCGTCGCTGACCACCGTGCTCGACCTGATCGCCAACGAGATCATCGTGGAAGGGCTGGTCGTCGCCGAGGATGTCACCACCCACAACACACCGCTCGCCAACTGGTTGGGGCAACGCTTTCCAGACGCGCCGCTGACCACCCGCCCGCACTCCGACATGCTCGGTGAGCTGGCCGGCCAGGCGAAGGCAATCGTCCGTACCGGCGCCTTCAACCCGTGGGGCAACGTCGGGCTGGTCTGTGGCGTGGACGTACCGCGCTGGTTCGACGAGCCCGGAGTCATCGTCCCCGACTACTACCGGGACCGGATGTAGCGGCGCGTCCCGCGCCACGACACACCGCATTGGAGATGAACGTGAGCACTGCCATCCTGGCCGACACCGTCACGCGAGCCGCGTTGGCCCCCTACATCCAGCACACCCTGATCGAGGTCGGGACGACCCACGACCGGATCGTGGCCCACGCGGAGGAGGCCGCCCGATACGGCTTCAACGCCGCCATGGTGCCCGGCTCCTGGGTACCGGAGGTCGCCCAGGTGCTGCGCGGCACCGACATCGAGGTCGCGTCGGCGCTCGACTTCCCGTCCGTCGGCGTAACCACCAGCGCCGGCAAGGCCGCCGAGGCGGAAAGCCTGGTACGGGCCGGCGCCACCCAGATCGACATCGGGGTGCAGATCGGCTGGCTGAAAAGCGGCCGGTACGACGCGTTCCGCGACGACATCGCTGGCGTGGTCCGCGCCGCCGGAGTACCGATCAAGGTGATGCTCGAACTACCGTTGCTGACCCCGGCCGAACGCGACATCGCCGTGGACCTGGCCGTGGAGGCCGGAGCTGCCGTGCTCAAGAACGCCAGCAGCGGCGCTGTCGAGGTGGCCAACCCGGAGAGCATCGCCTACCTGGTGGCGCGGGCACCGCAGGGCGTGACGGTCAAGGCGTCCGGCTCCATCAAGTCGTTCGATCAGGCGGTCGGCCTGTTGCGGGCGGGTGCCGTGCTGCTCGGCACCAGCGCCGGGGTGGCTATCGTCACCGACGCGACCGACGATCAGACGACGAGCTACTGAGCCGCCGTCGCCCCTCGGCCCGAGCGACCGCACCACGGTCGGCGTCGAGGGGCGACGGCCCCAGCGTGGAAGGTGACATGTCCGACCAGTTGCATGCGGCCGGAGCGTCCGAGCAGCTCGACCGGGACGCGCCGGTACCCCTGCACGCCCAGGTGTCGGAACAGATCCGGGCACGGATCCTGTCCGCCGAATGGCCACCGCACTACCGGCTACGCAGCGAACCGGAGCTGGCCACCGATCTCGGCATCTCCCGGGGCACCCTGCGCCGAGCACTGTCCACGCTGATCCGCGACGGCCTGCTCGTGCAGGTACGCGGACGTGGCACCTTCGTCACCTCCACCGCGATCGAACCCTCCATCGCCCAGAAGCTGACCACCCTGTCCGAAGACTTCGCCCGGCAGGGCGTCACCGTCACCACCCAGGTCATCTCCCACGAGGTCAGTCCCGCCCCGTCGCCGGTGGCCGCCCTGCTCGACCTACGGCCCGGCCAGTCGGTCCTCCGGCTGGAACGGCTCCGCTGCATCACCGCCGGCCCCGTCGCCTGGCTGGTCAACTACGTACGCATGGACCTGGCTCCCGGCCTCGCACAGGCCGACCTGACCGACCGCTCCCTGTTCGGGCTGCTGGAGAACGAATACGGGCTGAAGATCAGCACCGGTCGGCGGACGTTCACAGCGACCGCCGCCAGCGGTCGAACCGCCGAGGCACTCGACGTGCCGGAGAACTTCCCGCTGCTCTACCTGGAACAGATCACCTACCTCGACGACGGCCGGCCCGTCGAATACTCCGACGTGTGGATCCACAGCGAGCGGATGCGGGTGACCTCCCTGCTGTCCCGACGCTGAGCCAACCACCCACGCAGCACACCACCGGACGGCGCAGCCGCCAGCCGGCGGGCTCAGCCGCCGGAGGCGTCCAGTTCGGCGCCCTCGGGCACGGCGTCGTCGTCGCGGCTGGCCAACCAGCCGTCCGGCAGGAAGACCTTCCCCGGCGAGTTGGTCCGGCCACGCGGCTGACCGAGCGTCTCCACCGGAAAGGGCACCGTCGGTTCCACCTTGCCGAGCAGGTCGTCCAGCTGCGCCAGACTGTCGATCATCGCCAGGGCACGGCGCAGTTCACTGCCCACCGGGAAACCCTTGAGATACCAGGCGACGTGCTTACGGAAGTCGGTACAGCCGTCCCGCTCACCTCGGGCCGGGTTGCGGGCACCGGCGGTGAACTGCTCGACAAGCAACTCGGCGTGCCGGCGCATGGTCGTCGCCACCTCGCCGAGGGTCGGCAACCGGCGCTGCGCCGAGCCGTCGAACGCCGCCTCCAGGTCGGCGAAGAGCCAGGGCCGCCCGAGGCAGCCGCGCCCGATCACCACCCCGTCGACGCCGGTGTGCGCCACCATCCGTAGCGCGTCGTCGGCCTCCCAGATGTCACCGTTGCCGAGCACCGGCACGTCGAGGGCCTGCTTCAGGGTGGCGATGGCGTCCCAGTCCGCCGTACCCGAATACCGCTGGGCGGCCGTACGGCCGTGCAGGGCGACCGCCGCGACACCGGCGTCCTGGGCGGCCGACCCCGCCTCGACGTAGGTCAGATGGTCGTCGTCGATGCCCTTGCGCATCTTGACGGTCACCGGCACCCCGGCCGGTGCCGCAGCGTCCACGGCGGCCTTCACCAGGCGGGCGAAGAGCCGTCGTCGCCAGGGCAGCGCCGCACCTCCACCGCGACGGGTCACCTTCGGCACCGGGCAGCCGAAGTTCAGGTCGATGTGATCGGCGAGGTCCCGCTCGACCACGATCCGGACGGCGGCGGCCGTGGTTTCCGGGTCGGTGCCGTACAGCTGGAGGCTGCGGGGGCGCTCGTCCGCCCCGAACGCGATCATCCGCAACGTCTTCGGGTTCCGCTCGACGAGCGCGACAGTCGTGATCATCTCGCAGACGTAGATGCCGCCGCCCTGCTCCCGGCAGAGCTGCCGGAAGCCGACATTCGTGATGCCGGCCATCGGGGCGAGCACCACCGGCGGCCACACCCTGTGCGGCCCGACGATCAGCGGACGACGTTCACCAGTCACCGTCCGAGTGTAAGGAAGGGCACCCTCCCGTCCGCACGCGTCAGGAGGGTGCCCTTCCTTACTCGTCAGCAGCCGGGGAGGTGGTCGATCAGGTAGCGCTCGACCTGGTCCAGGGCGATCCGTTCCTGGGTCATGGTGTCCCGGTTCCGTACGGTGACCGCGTTGTCGTCGAGGGTGTCGAAGTCGACGGTGACGCAGAACGGGGTGCCGATCTCGTCCTGCCGGCGGTAACGGCGACCGATGGCCTGTGAGTCGTCGAACTCGACCACCCAGCGCCTACGCAGCTGCGCGGCGAGACCCTTCGCCTTCGGTGAGAGCGCCTCGTTACGGGACAGCGGCAGCACCGCCACCTTGACCGGGGACAGTCGCGGGTCGAAGCGCATGACGGTGCGCTTGTCGACGCCGCCCTTGGTGTTCGGGGCCTCGTCCTCGTCGTACGCCTCCAGCAGGAAGGCCAGCACCGCGCGGGTGAGCCCGGCAGCCGGCTCGATCACGTACGGGATCCACCGCTCGCCCTTGGACTGGTCGAAGTACGACAGGTCGACGCCGGAATGCTTGCTGTGCGTGGACAGGTCGAAATCGGTGCGGTTGGCGATGCCCTCCAACTCGGCGAACTCGGTGCCGCCGAACCGGAACCGGTACTCGATGTCGACGGTGCGCTTCGAGTAGTGCGAGAGCTTCTCCTTGGGGTGCTCGTGGAAGCGCAGGTTGCTCTCTGACAGACCGAGGTCGAGGTACCAGTCCCAGCGCTGCTGAAGCCAGTATTCGTGCCACTGCTCGTCGGTCCCCGGCTCGACGAAGAACTCCATCTCCATCTGCTCGAACTCACGCGTCCGGAAGATGAAGTTGCCTGGGGTGATCTCGTTTCGGAACGACTTACCGGTCTGCGCGATGCCGAACGGCGGCTTCTTCCGGGCGACGGTCTCCACGTTCTTGTAGTTGACGAAGATGCCCTGGGCGGTCTCCGGCCGCAGGTAGTGCAGCCCTTCGTCACTCTCCACCGGGCCGAGGTACGTCTTCATCAGGCCGTTGAACATCCGCGGCTCGGTGAAGGTGCCCTTGTTGCCACAGTTGGGGCAGTTCAGTTCGACCAGCGAGGTCGGTGGCCGGCCGTGCTTGGCCTCGTACGCCTCCTCGAGATGGTCGGCGCGGAACCGCTTGTGGCAGGACTGGCACTCGGTCAGCGGGTCGACGAATGCCTCCAGGTGCCCTGAGGCGGCCCACACGTCCCGGGAGAGGATCACCGCGGAATCCAGGCCCACCACGTCGTCGCGCTGCTGGACCATCGTCTTCCACCACTGCCGGCGCACGTTCTCCTTGAGTTCCACACCGAGCGGACCGTAGTCCCATGCCGACCGGGTGCCCCCGTAGATCTCGCTTGAGGGGAAGACGAAGCCCCGACGTTTGGCGAGGCTGACGACGGCGTCGATTCGGTCAGCTGGCATGTTTTCCTCCTACGCCGACTGGCGGTCGGCGGAGACGTGGTGGTTGGTGGGACGGTTCGGAACCACGGTACGACCGGTGCGGGCCCGAACCCAGCACATTACCTGCGGGCGGTCAGTTGACTCCGCAGACCTCCATCCCACCGGTCTGCGCATCCTGCGCGAGCACCACCTGCTGGCGTTCCTGTCCACCGCCGCGGTAGGTCACCTCCACCGGCACGGTGAGTGTGGTGGTGTCGACCTCGCCGACCCGGTAGGAGGAGATCTGCGGCTCGGCGGCGGAGCGTCGTTCGAACTCCTGCCGGGACTCACGCCGCCGGGCGTCCTCGCAGAGCTGGTCGTACGCCCGACCGTAGTCACCGTCGGAGAGGGCCCGGTAGTAGTCGCCGGAGACCGTTCGCCCCTGCTCCTCGATCGCCTGCACCCCGCTGATCAGCAGGCCGACCACCGCCGTTCCGCCGCCACCGCAGCAGAGCAGCAGGGCCAGCGCTCCCGCGCCGAGACCGAGCCAGAGCCGGGTCCGACCTCCCTCGGTCGGTGGTGCCGCGAACGGCGGTGCCACCCCGGGCCCGGGCGGCGGCTCCGACAGGCCGGTTCCGCCCACCGCCTGTGGTCCCTGCTGGCCGGGCGGCGAGGGATCTGGTGGTGGGGCTGCCGGTCCGGGAGCGGTCATGTGAGCCAGCGTAGTGCCCGGCGACTCAGCGGTAGGGACCCGCAGCCCGGTCGCTGACGCCCGTGACCACGTCCCCGCCCGGCACGGCGGTCGCCAACGGCTCGTACGCGGACGGTTCGTCGAGGCTCTCGGCGAGCAACGGCACCGCCGTGATCTTCACGTCGAATCCGCCCAGGGCACGGCGGTAGGCACCCACCGACTCCCACTCGGTGACCAGGCACCAGTGACGAGGGTCGTCCAGTGCCCGGACCAGCTGTCCACGCTGGTAGCCGGGTCGGGCGGCGAGCGCCGCGAGGGCCGCGTGGGCTCGGGCGGTGAACGTCTCCGCGACGTCTTCGTCGACCACGAACCGGTTGGTCACCAGCACCGGCTTCTCCTCCTCGTAGAGTCTGTGGGATGCAGCGTACGCAGCGTGGGATCGCCGCCCGACTGGCCCGGACCAACCCGACGACGGTGTTCCTGGTCACCCTCCTGCTCGCGCTGGTCGCGTTCTTTGCCCCGGGCGTGGTCGGCGGCCTGCTGACGTTGCTGCTGGCCGGCGCGTTGGCGACCCTGCTGGTGACCACCTGGTCGGTACAAACGCCTCAGACCCGGGCAATTCGTCTCATCGTACTGACCCTGCTGGTCACCGCCGGCCTGGTGAAGCTGCTCTGACATGCGATCCATGCGTTGTTGACAATCATTCTCGTTGTCGCGGAAAGTCGGTGACATGACCTTCCGCCCAGCTCCGCGCGTGCTGGCCACCGCCACGGCCACCGTGCTCGCCATGACCGGTGTCACCGCCTGTTCCAACGACGACAGCCAGGCCGGCGCCGACCCGCAGCGGGTCGACGTGGTGGCCGGCTTCTACCCCTTGCAGTTCGTGGCCGAACGGATCGGCGGCGACGCGGTCGCCGTGACCAACCTGGCCCGGCCCGGCGCCGACGCACACGACCTGGAGCTGACCCCGAGTCAGATCGGCCAGATCAGCGAGGCGGAGCTGGTCGTCTTCCTCGACGGCTTCCAGCCCGCCGTCGACGAGGCGGTCGAGCAGACGGCCAAGGACCACGCCTTCGACGTGGCGACCGTGGAGCCCCTCCTGGACGCCGCCGCCGGTGGCCACGACCACGAGCACGGCGACGAGCACGGCGACGAGCACGGCGACGAGCACGACCACGAGGGCGAGGACGAGCACGCCGAGGAAGAGGAACACCCCGAGGAGGAAGAGCACGCCGACGAGCCGGCCGAGGGCGCCAAGGACCCACACGTCTGGCTCGACCCGACCCGGCTGGCCACCATCGGTGACAAGCTCGCCGAACGGCTCGGCACCGTCGACCCGGACCGGGCCGGCGAGTACACCGAGCGGGCCACCACCCTGCGCACCGAACTGGAGACGTTGGACACCGAGTTCACCGAAGGGCTTAAGACCTGCCAGCGCCGGGAGATCGTGGTGAGCCACGCCGCGTTCGGCTACCTGGCGGAGAAGTACGAACTGGAGCAGATCGGCATCACCGGGCTCACCCCGGAGGACGAGCCGTCCCCGCAGCGGCTGGCGGAGGTGACCGAGGAGGCCCGCGAGCACCAGGCCACCACGATCTTCTTCGAGACGCTCGTCAGCCCGAAGGTGGCCGAGACCATCGCCCGTGAGGTCGGCGCTCAAACCGCGGTACTGGACCCGCTCGAGGGTCTGTCGGCCGAGGACGACGGGGACTACCTCTCGGTGATGCGCGCCAACCTGGAAGCCCTGAGGACGGCGTTGAGCTGCTCGTGACACCTGAGGTCATCACCGTCACGCACGGGGTGGTCGGCTACGGCGACCGCCCCGTGCTTCGTGACGTCACGCTGACGGTGACCGCCGGTGAGGTGGTCGCGGTCCTCGGTGCCAACGGCTCCGGCAAGTCCACCCTGATCCGCGCCATTCTCGGGCTGGTCCCGTTGAGCGCCGGAGCGGTGACCCTCTTCGGTCGTCCGGTCCGCCGGTTCCGGCAGTGGCAGCGCGTCGGATACGTACCCCAGCGCCTGGGGGCCGGAGGTGGCGTACCGGCCACCGTCGGCGAGGTGGTCGCCGCCGGCCGGTTGGCCCGCCGGGGAATCCTGCGCCCACCCGGGCGGGTCGACCGGGCGGCCGTCGCCGAGGCCCTCGACGCCGTCGGCCTGGCCGACCGGGCGAAGGACCCGGTCGCCACCCTCTCCGGCGGGCAGCAGCAGCGCACGTTGATCGCGCGGGCCCTTGCCGGACGACCCGAACTGCTGATCCTCGACGAGCCGACAGCCGGCGTGGACGCGGCCAGCCAGGAGGCGTTCGCCGGTGCGCTACGCGACTTCACCAGCGGCGGAGGCACGGTGCTGCTCGTCGCCCACGAACTGGGTCCGCTGCGCTCGGTGATCGGCCGGGCGATCGTCGTCCACCAGGGTTTCGTGGTGCACGACGGCGCCGTGCCGGAGCCGGCCGGCGACCACGCGGCACCGGACCACGACCACGTGCATCCGCACGGTCCCGAGGAGCCCGCCGGGTTGTGGAGCACGCCATGAGCCTCTTCCGGTACGAGTACATGCAGCTCGCGCTGGCCAGCGCACTGATCATCGGCCTGACTGCGCCCGCGCTCGGCATCTACCTCGTGCAGCGGCGGCTGGCGCTGATCGGGGACGGCATCGGGCACGTCGCACTGACCGGCGTCGGTGCCGGCCTGCTCTTCCAGACCTCACCCGTGATCATGGCGGTGGTGGTGGCCACCATCGGGGCCGTCGTCATCGAGCTGATCCGCGAACGCGGTCGCACCTCCGGTGACCTGGCCCTCGCGCTGCTTTTCTACGGCGGCATCGCCGGCGGGGTGGTCCTTGTCGGTCTCTCCGACAGCACCAGCTCCAACCTCAACGCATACCTGTTCGGCGCGTTGAGCACGGCATCCCGTACCGACGTCGCAACCATCGCGGTCCTCGGCACCGCCATCCTGATCGCGATGATCGGACTGCGGCCGGCGCTCTTCGCCGTCTGCCACGACGAGGAGTACGCCCGGGTGTCCGGTCTGCCGGTGCGCACGCTCAACCTGCTGCTCGCGGTCACCACGGCGATCACCGTGACGATCGCCATGCGCGCGGTCGGCGTACTGCTGATCAGCGCACTGATGGTCGTCCCGGTGGCCACCGCGCAGCAGGTCACCCGAGGATTCCGCAGCACCATGGCGGCGGCGATGGCGCTGGGCCTGTTCGCCGGTGGGGCCGGCATCTGGATGGCGGCACTGGCCGACACCGCGCCCGGCGCCTCGGTGGTGGTGCTCGCCATCGCCTCGTTCGTTGCGGTGACCCTGCTGGCCGGTGCGTGGCGTCGGTTCCGGCGGTCCCGTCCTCAGCCCGCGCCGCCTCCGGAGCCCCACGAGGTGGTCCTCGGCGGGTCCTGATCACGGATAGTGTGCCGCTATTGGTTACCGTTGCAGGGTGACCAGCGGATCCGGCTACGACGCGTACGAGGGTGCCAGCGAGTTGCTGCGCGCCCTCTCGGCACCGATCCGACTGGCCATCGTCAGCGAACTGGCCAGTGGCGAACGCTGCGTACACGAGCTGGTGGACAAGCTCGGGGTAGCTCAGCCGTTGGTCTCCCAGCACCTGAGGGTGCTCCGTGGAGCGGGCGTGGTTCGGGGTTCCCGGCGGGGGCGGGAGATCGCGTACACCCTGGTCGACGAGCACGTCGCGCACATCGTGGCCGACGCGGTCAGCCACGCCGGGGAGGGAACATGAGCGGAAGAACCATGAGCCACAGTCGTACGGCGGTTCGCAGCACCCGTCAACGGTCGGCGGTGAGCGCGCTGCTCGCCGAGACGGAAGGCTTCCACAGCGCCCAGGAACTGCACGCGATGCTGCGTGATCGTGGCGAACGGGTCGGGTTGACCACGGTCTACCGGACGTTGCAGGGGCTGGCCGACGCGGGTGAGATCGACGTGATGCGCCCACCGGGCGGCGAGTACCTGTACCGCCAGTGCAGTGAGGGGCACCACCATCACCTGGTCTGCCGGGCCTGTGGTCGTACGGTCGAGGTCGCCGGCCCGACGGTGGAGACCTGGGCCGACCGGGTCGCCGCACAGCACGGCTTCACCGACGTCAGCCACACCCTGGAAATCTTCGGCACCTGCCCCACCTGCGCCCGCTGACAGGTGCCGGACGCCGGCTGTTCGTGGCAGGCTGTCCGGCGTGAAGATCTACGCTGATCGTTTCCCGAACGCGCTACGACAGCTGCTCACCGACCTGCTCGTCATCGGCTGGGTGTACGCGACGATCCGGGGTGCGCTGTGGCTGCACGACCTGGTGCAGCAACTGGCCGTACCCGGGCAGAAGCTGGAGGGGGCAGGTGGCGGGCTGGCCGACAACCTGGCCGAGGCCGGCGGCAAGGTCGGCCGGGTGCCATTGGTCGGCGACGAGCTGACCGCCCCCTTCGAGCGGGCGGCCGGTGCCGCCCGGTCACTTGCCGAGGCCGGCCGCGACCAGCAGGAGCTCGTCGACCAGTTGGCGTTGGCGCTTGCCATCGGGCTGCTGATCGTTCCGCTCGGCCTCGTGGTCTTCGGCTGGCTACCGCTGCGGCTGCGATGGATGCGCCGGGCCGGCTCGGCGGTACTGCTGGCCACCGCGCCCGCCGGCCGGGACCTGCTGGCCCTGCGCGCCCTGGCCGGTCAGCCGTTGGGCAAGCTCACCCGGATCGGCCCCGACGTCACCGAAGCGTGGCGCCGAGGCGACGACACCACGGTCAACGCCCTGGCCGCCCTCGAACTCCGCCGCCTCGGCCTCCACGACCCCCACCGCCCCTAGCGGCTGGGGCTGTCCGCGCTGGGTCTCACCCGACCCCTCGACGAGCTGATCCGCCTCCCGCTCGGCCAGCTGGCCCGCCGCATCCGAGCTGGCCTCCCGGTGCGTGTCCAGCGGCGGGTTCAGCTCCGGTCAAGTCCACTCGGGTCTTCCTCGTCGTCGATGTCGTCCTCACCCCAGTTGCGGCGAGCGAAGGGCAGGAACACCCAGAAGGTCAGGAACCACAGGCCGGCCACGCCGCTGAGCAGGAAGGCCACCGGCCGGGCGAGCACGAAATCGGTGATCAGCAGCACCGAACTCACCATCGCGACGAGCATGAAGCCAAGACCGCCGCTGGCCATCCGATGGGCGAAGCGCACCATCTCCGGCTTGCGTCCCTGCCGGAACAGCGCCCGGTGGAAGGCCACCGGAGAAATGATCATTGCGGTCGCACCGGCCGCAGCCAGCAGCGCCACGATGTAGACGTCCCGCTGGAACTGGGTGGTGTCCCCGAAGCCGGCGCTGAACGGCAGGGTCAGCAGGAAGGCGAACAGGATCTGCACGCCGGTCTGCGCGACCCGCAGTTCCTGTAGCAGGTCGGCGAAGTTGCGCTGCCACCGCTGCTTCTCGGTTTCCTTCGACACCGCGGACCTCCGGGGCTCCGCCGGTCCTTGACGCCGGCGGAAACGCTGATGCCCCAACGGGTTCGGCCCGAAACCCGCCCGGAATCCACCACGTATCACCTCGGACGTCGATGCGCAGCTCGCTGGACACCGCGCTAGTCGTAGGGCCGTTTGGGGACGGGAACCTCCCGCCAGGACTCGACCTCGATGTAGGGAATCTCCAGATCGTTCACCGGGTCGCGGCCGAGCCGGTCGGTGTAGCGGCCGGTCACCTCCACCCAGCTGTCGTCGGGCAGCCCGGCGGGTACGTCACCGGTCATTCCGAGCTTGACCGGGCGGCCGTCGGCGGCGCAGCAGGACATCACCATCCGGGCCAGGATCGCCTGACCGTCCCCGCCGGTGGCGATGAAGCCGGTGAGCTGCACCCGCCGATCACCGATGGACGCACCCCGGTCGAAAAGCGCCCTGGAGGCGTAGTCCAGGACGCTCACCTGCACCGGGTCGCCCTCGGGTAACGGCGGATAGTCGGACTGCTGCGGAGCGCTCAGGGCGGTGCCGGCCTGGCCCGCGGCGTACGAACCGAGGGCCGGCGGTGCGACCAGCAGCAGGCCGAGCACCGGCAGGATCAGCAGCCATCCGACACGAGGCTCGTGATGGGCGTGCCCGTGCGCGTCGTGCCCGGTGCCGGGACCACCGGCCGGGGCCAACGCGCGGGGGGCCGGCGGGCGCAACTCGTACCAGAGCGTCATCACCGCGGCGGCGACGAGCAGCAGCCCAGCGGCGATCAGGAAGGGGCGCAGTCCCTCCTTGACGTAGCGCAGGTAGAGGTCGGTGACGCTGGCGCGGATCACCGCGCCACCGAGCAGCAGCAGGATCACCGCCTGCGCCTGCCGGTTCACAGCAGCACCGCCCCGGCGCCGGCGGCGACCAGCAGCGCCACCACGAAGGTGGTCGGCGCGAACCGGAGGGCGAAACGGCGACCGAACACGCCTGCCTGCATCGAGATCAGCTTGAGATCGACCATCGGCCCCACCACCAGGAAGACCAGTCGGGACGTGAGTGAGAACTGGGACAGCGAGGCCGCGACGAAGGCGTCGGCCTCGCTGCAGAGCGACAGCAGCACGGCGAGCAACGCCAGCGCCAGGATCGACAGCCACGCGTTGTCGGCGAGGGTCTGCAACCACCGCTCCGGCACCAGCACGTTGATGCTCGCGGCGGCCATCGCGCCGAGCACCAGGAAACCACCGGCGTGCGTCACGTCGTGCCGGACGGCGGCCCAGAAGGCCCGGCCCCGGGAGGTGTCGTCCAACTCCGGCCGACGCGGCATCCGGATCCACTCGGTACGCCCGAGCCGCAGCCAGAGCCAGCCCATGATCATGGCAACGATCAGGCTGGCGACGCCCCGGGCGAGCACCATCTCCGGGTTGTTGGGGAAGGCGACCGCGGTGGCGGTGAGCACGATCGGGTTGACCGCCGGGGCGGCGAGCAGGAAGGCCAGCGCGGCGGCCGGCGTGACACCGCGTCGGATCAGTGAGCCGGCGATCGGCACCGAACCACATTCGCAGCCGGGCAACACCACCCCGGCCGCACTGGCGGCCGGCACCGCCAGTGCCGGGTGTCGGGGTAACGCCTTCGCCCAGAACGACCGCGGCACGAAGACCGCGATCACGGCGGAGAGCAGCACGCCGAAGGCCAGGAACGGCACGGCCTGCACCATGATCGACACGAAGACGGTGGTCCAGGTCTGGATGCGGGGATCGTCGAGGGTCGCGGCGATCGGCTCGCGGAAGATGATCAGGATGATCAGCAGCGCCGCCAGGACCTCCACCGAGCCGATCCGGTCGCCGAGCCAGCGCCGGGGCGGCTCGCCTCCGGCCGCACCCGGAGGGTGGACGCTGTCGTCGACGCCCCCGGCCGCGGCACGGCCTCCTGGTTCACCCGGCACGGCCCGGTCAGTGTCTGTGGTCACCCGTCACCCTTCGGCCGTGGCGGATCGGCGGACTGAGATTACCGTCCGGCACGGATGACGTCGATGGATGTCACATATTTCCGGCCGACGAGGACTTCCCGCCGGGTGAACACCCGGACGGGAACACCCTTCGTGACCTGGGTAGATCACATTGCCGGTGGATCTTATGTGGTGTTAGCGTCGGCGGGACAGACGACACCTCCGACAGGGGAGCGCACAGCGCTGAGAGTGCGGGTCCGCCCGCAGACCCTCCGTACCTGATCTGGGTAATGCCAGCGCAGGGAGTTCGGTCCACCTCCAGCCCGCCACAGTCCGGCACCGCCGGGTGGGGCGTGCGTCTTGCCTGGCTCGCATCCGGACCGGGAGCCGCAACAGTGCAAACCACTCACCGCAACCGCTGGCGCACCATCGACATCGTGGTGGCGTCGGTGATCGCCGTCGCCTTCGGCGTGATCTTCTGGGCCTGGGGCGTGGTGTGGAGCGCCACCGAGGGCGCCTTCAGTTTCTTCCCGCCGGCACAGACCCTGATCTACGGTGTCTGGCTGGTGCCGGCCGTCCTCGGCGGCCTGGTCATCCGTAAGCCAGGTGCCGCGCTGTACTGCGAGCTGCTGGCGGCGATCATTTCGGCCCTGCTGGGTAGCCAGTGGGGCACCATCGTCCTGTTGCAGGGGCTGATGCAGGGCCTCGGTGCCGAGTTGGCCTTCGCCGCCTTCCGGTACCGCTCGTACCGGCTGCCGACCGCCCTGTTGGCCGGCGCGACGACCGGCCTGAGTGCGGCGCTCTTCGACTTCGTCTACTGGAACGCCGGACGCGACATCGCCACCTACCGCCTGCCCTACGCACTGCTCACCATCGTCAGCGCCACCGTCATCGCCGGTGCCGGCGCCCACGCCCTCACCCGCGCCCTCACCCGCACCGGTGTCCTCGACCGCTTCCCCGCCGCCCGCGAACGTCCCCTCGTCTGACCCCGGACCCCCGATCACGTTGATCATGAGGTTAGCGGCAACTTCGATCTCCGCAGCAACCGTCAACCTCATGATCGACAGCGAGAAGGAAAGGAGGGTGAAGGAGTGGGCGCGGGGGTGTGGGTGCGGGGGTTCGGGTGGCGGCACGCCGGAAGGCGTGGCTGGGCGGTGCGCGGGGTCGATCTGCGGGTGGAGCGCGGTGAGCGGGTACTGCTGCTCGGACCGTCCGGAGCGGGCAAGAGCACACTGCTGGCGGCGCTGGCTGGTCTGCTGCCCGAGGACTCCGGGGAGCACGAGGGCACCATCGAGATCGACGGCCGGCCGGTCGGCGAGGGGGTCGGCATCGTCTTCCAGGACCCGCAGTCCCAGCTTGTCATGTCCCGCAGCGGCGACGACGTGGCGTTCGGGCTGGAGAACCGGGGCGTACCGACCGGACAGATCTGGCAGCGGGTGGACGAGGCACTGGACCGGGTCGGCTTCCCGTACCACCGGGACCGGCCCACCGCAGCGCTGTCCGGAGGCGAACAACAACGCCTCGCCCTGGCCGGCGTACTGGCACTGCGTCCCGGCCTGCTACTGCTCGACGAACCCACCGCCAACCTCGACCCGGCCGGCGCGGCCCTGATCCGTGCGGCGCTCGCCCGGGCGGTGGACGCCGACACCACCCTGATCCTGGTCGAACACCGAGTCGCCGACGCTCTGCCCCTGGTCGACCGGGTGGTGGTGCTCGAACCCGGGGGCGGGGTCCGGGCCGACGGTCCACCGGACACGGTCTTCGCCGCGCACGGCGACGCCCTCGCCGCCGAGGGAGTCTGGGTTCCCGGCCGGACGATCCCGCCACGCCGCGCCACCGCCCCGGCCGGCGAAGTGTTGCTCACCGCCGAGCGGCTCGGTCAGCCGCCCCGACTCACCCCCACCGACCTCACCGTACGCGCCGGTGAGGCGCTCGCCGTGCTCGGCCCGAACGGCGCCGGGAAGTCCACCCTGGCATTACTGCTCGGCGGACTTCTCCGGCCCGGCACCGGACGGCTGGTGGCGAGCCCCGAGCTGGCCGGAACAGACTCGGGTACCGCGCCACACCGTTGGCGGGCACCGGCGCTGACCCGCCGGATCGGCTCGGTGTTCCAGAATCCCGAGCACCAGTTCGTCACCGGCACCGTCTTCGACGAACTGGCCCTGGGACCGCGACGGACCGGGGCGGCCGAACCGGCGGTCCGCGACCGGGTCAGCGAACTGTTGAGCCGGCTGAGGCTGGACCGGCTCGCCGCCGCCAACCCGTACACGCTCTCCGGTGGCGAAGCGCGACGGCTGAGCGTGGCGACCGCCCTCGCCACCGCGCCCCGCGTGCTGCTCTGCGACGAACCCACCTTCGGGCAGGACCGACGTACCTGGCGCGAACTGGTGGACCTCCTCGCCGACCTGCGCGACACCGGTAACGGCATGGTCGCCGTCACCCACGACGCCGAATTCGTGGCCGCTCTGGCCGACCGCACGCTGATGCTCGCGCCGCCGGCCACCAGCCCGGAGGCACGATGATCACCTTGGAGCCGATCGCCCGGCCGGGCGCGCCGCTGGCTCGGCGCAATCCGGTGGCCAAGGTGGCGGCGGCGATGCTGTTCGTACTTCCGCTGATGACCACGCTGGACCCGGTCGCACCGGCCATCGCGATCGCCGTGGAACTCGCGGTGCTGCCGTTGTTCGGGGTGCACCCCGGGCTGCTGGCGCGGCGGGCCTGGCCGCTGCTGGCCGCCGCCGGCGGCATCCTGGTCACGCTCGTGCTCTTCGCCGCCGACAGGTCGGGCCGTGTGCTGCTCGACGCGGGCCCGGTCGTAGTGACCACGGGCGTGCTGACCACTGCGCTCGGCCTGATACTACGACTGTTCGCGGTGGCGCTTCCCGGCGTGATCGTCTTCGCCACCACCGACCCGACGGACCTGGCCGACGCGCTGGTACAGAACGCGAAAGCACCCGCCAGGTTCGCCATCGGCGCGTTGGCGGCGTTCCGGCTGGTGCCACTGCTCGGCCAGGAATGGCAGCTGATCACCATGGCCCGTCGGGCGCGCGGAGTCGAGGCAGGGCGACACCCGATCGCCCGCCTGCGGATGTTCGTCTCGACGGCGTACGCGCTGCTGGTCGGTGCGATCCGGCGAGGCACCCGGCTCGCCGTGGCGATGGATGCTCGAGGCTTCGACAGTGGTGTGCCGCGTACCGTCGCTCGGCGGCAGCGGTTCAGCGCAGCCGACTGGCTGCTCATGGTCGCCGCCACGGCGACGGCCGGGGCGACACTGGCGGTCAGCGTGGTGCTCGGCACGTTCCGCCCCCTGATCGGCTGACAGTCGCCGGTACCAGCCGCGACGGCACCGGTGAACGACAGACCCGATCGGCATAGGACATGCTCAAAAACGCATGTTTGCATGTTCGCTGCGTGGGCGACACGTCACGTTCGCCAAGTGCGACCACATTGGCCTGCGACGTCTCCTCGATCGAGCACACTGGAGCACTAGATGGGCCATGGCCACGCGCACCACCACGACCACGACTCCGCCAGCGGCACCGACGTTCCGCCGGCGCTCGACCTGGCTGTCCCCGACGGTGAACTGCCGCCGGCCGACCTCAATCGACGTGGTTTCCTGCGCAGCGCCGGCCTGCTCGGGGCCGGCGCGGCCACCACCGTGCTGGCCGCCGGCACCCCGGCGACGGCCGGTGGGCACGACCACGGCCACCACCACGGGCCCGGCGGTGACCACGGAAAAACCGGCGGTTTCCACTGGCTGGCCGGTGATCACCACATCCACACCCAGTACAGCTCCGACGCCATGTATCGGGTGATCGACCAGGCCCGGCACGCGCGGGCGTACGGTCTGGACTGGATGGTCGTCACCGACCACGGCAGCACCACCCACGCGAAGATCGGCGTGGAGAAGGTGAATCCGGACATCGTGGACGCCCGTTCCCGGCTCAGGGACCTGCTGATCTACCAGGGCCTGGAGTGGAACATCCCGGCGGCCGAGCACGCCACCGTCTTCGTGCATCCGGGGCGCCACGAAGTTGCCGTGTTGAAGGAGTTCGAGAACTCCTTCGACGGCACGGTCCTCGGGGCCGGTGACAGCACCCCGACCAACGAGGCGCTGGCCATCTCCGGAATCAAGTTCCTGGGTGAGGCGGTCCGCAAGCGCCGCGTCGAGGGGGCGCTCTTCCTGGCCAACCACCCGGCCCGGAGGGGCATCGACTCACCGCACGAAATCCGGGCCTGGCGCGACGCCGACCCCAGCGTCGCCGTCGGGATGGAGGGCGCACCGGGCCACCAGGCCGCCGGCCTCCCCCGGGACACCGGTGGCCGGGCACGCGGCTACTACGACAACAACCCGTCGGCCAACTCGTTCCCCGGCTACCCGCTGGAGAGCTACCGCACCTGGGGCGGGTTCGACTGGATGACCTCGACCGTCGGCGGGCTCTGGGACAGTCTGCTCGCCGAGGGGCGGGCCTGGTGGATCAGCGCCAACTCCGACTCGCACGTGAACTACCTCGACACCTCCCAGCGGGGCCCGGGAAGCGACTTCGCCCTCAACGGCAAGTACAACGACCCGGTACACGGCCCGGTACTCACCGACGTCGGCGACTACTGGCCGGGACAGTACAGCCGTACGCACGTCGGGGCGAGCAGTTTCAGCTACCGAGCCGTCATGGACGGCCTGCGCGCCGGCAGGGTCTGGGTGGACCACGGCGGTCTGATCAAGGGCCTCGACGTTCGCGCCCGCGTCGCGGGTGACCGTCGAAGCAACTCCGGCACTCCGCTCGGCGGGGTGCTGCGGGTCAAGCGCGGCACCTCCGTCGAAGTGACCGTCGACGTGGACCTGGCAGACATCCCGAACTGGTCGCAGTTCGTGCCGGTACTCGCCCGCGTCGACGTGATCGCCGGACTGGTGACCGGTCCGGTCGCCGACAAGGACACCTTCACCGCGCCGAAGACGAAGGTGGTCAAGTCCTTCGAGGTGACCAAGCGGACCGGCCGGGTCTCGTTCAGCTACTCCTTCGGCCGGGTGGACCAGCCGTTCTACCTGCGGATCCGAGGCACCGACGGCAGGCGCAGCCAGCCCGGTCTGATGGGCGCGACGGTCGACCCGTTCGGTCCGGCGTTGGACGTCGTCGGTGCCGCCAACCCGTGGGAGGACCTGTGGTTCTACGCGAACCCCATCTGGATCGAGCCCAGGTGATCGTCGGCCTCAGCCTGGGGCACCGCACCCTGCGGGCGGCCGACCACTGGCTCGTCGAGCAGGTACCGGGGTTGGGGTCTGATCTGATCGCCTGCACCCACCTGGTCACCGACCCCTACCCCCATGTGGCGCTCAGTCTGGCCGGCACGGCAGCGGAACCGCTCGCGGAACTGGCGGTCACACCACCCGAACTGCGGGCGGCAGCCGCTCGGGCAGCCGGCGAGCACGCCGCCCGGCGCTCCGGGCGTGCGGTGCACTTTCCGGGTGCGGACCACATGATCGGGATCCTCACCGTCGGCGAACTGCTCGCCGCCGGGGCGATCGAACGGGTGGTCGCGCTGGGCGGAGCATCGGTGACCCCGGACACGCCCGTGCACACCAGGGACTTCGTCCGGCCACAGTGGCAGGCGGGCGAGCTGGTCCTGGTCACCATGCCGCACCATGCGGGCGGCCTGGCTCCGTTCGAGGTGCCCGACCCGACCCCCTGTTGTGCCGACCACTGAACGCTGGTGAACCTCCGACCATGACACGCCCGGCACCGGCACGTCGTGGCAGGGCAGCGGGCCGGGCGCGCGTACCGACGCACGCCCGGCCCTTGCGGCCCCTCAGCTACGGCGGAAAGCGTGACGACGGACCTGGCTGGTCCGCTGGCCGCGGCCGACGCCGGAGCTGCCGGTGGCCGGCGGTCCCGCCTTCGGCGCTGCTGGTCGTGCCGTCGGCAGGGTGGGCGACGGTGCGACCGCGACGTCGTCCAGGTTCGCCGGTGTGACGGCGGCGATTTCGGCCGAGTGACGGTCGGGGCGGGGCTTGCGGGAACTGCGCTTGGCTGGCATCTGTGCCTCCTCGTTGGGCCGACGACCGGCGGAGGTCGATCGACCGCGTCGTGCGGACCGCCACCAGGGGCGGCACGGGACGGTGGGACTGCTGCCCGGGACCAACCACGGAGGACGCCGACACCGACGGCGGGTGGCCACACGCGGACGCCCGGGAGCACACGGGCCGCGGCAGGACAGCGGCGGACCCGGCTCGGAACTGGGGCGTCAGTAGCGCATACCCGCACGCTACCGGCTGGGCCGAGGCCGCCGCACCCGAATTAGGAACGATCAACGGAGCGGACGGTCGCCTATCGCGCGACGACCGTGGTGCGCTGCGCGACCACCTGATGACCAGCGGTGGGGGGACGGCGCACGGCGACCGGGTGCCGCGATACCGTCGCAGCACTACAGGCAGACGGCGGAAGGTGGCGACGAGGATGGCGGATCGGGCTACGGCGCAGATCGGTGTGACGGGGCTGGCGGTGATGGGCCGCAACCTGGCCCGCAACCTGGCCCGCAACGGGTTCACCGTGGCGGTGCACAACCGCTCGCCGGAGCGGACCCGGTCGCTGGTGGCGGAACACGGCGACGAGGGGACCTTCGTCCCGACGGAGTCCCTGGCGGACTTCGTCGCCGCGCTGGAGCGCCCACGCGCGGTGATCATCATGGTGAAGGCAGGTGGTCCCACCGACGCGGTGATCGACGAGTTGGTGCCGCTGCTGGAGGCGGGCGACATCATCATCGACTGCGGCAACGCGCACTTCGCCGACACCCGCCGTCGTGAGGAGGCGCTACGGGCGCAGGGCCTGCACTTCGTCGGTACCGGTGTCTCCGGTGGCGAGGAGGGTGCCCTGTGGGGGCCGAGCATCATGCCGGGCGGCTCGGCCGAGTCGTACCGCAAGCTCGGGCCGATCTTCGAGAAGATCGCCGCGCAGGTCGAGGGCGTACCCTGCTGCCAGCACGTCGGACCGGACGGTGCCGGGCACTTCGTCAAGATGGTCCACAACGGCATCGAGTACGCCGACATGCAGCTCATCGCCGAGGCGTACGACCTGCTGCGGGCCGGGCTGGGCGCGGAACCGGCGGAGATCGCGCAGATCTTCCGCGAGTGGAACTCCGGCGAACTGGAGTCGTTCCTGATCGAGATCACTGCCGACGTGCTAGCGCACACCGACGCCGCCACCGGGCAGGCATTCGTGGACGTGGTGCAGGATCGGGCCGAGCAGAAGGGTACCGGCCGGTGGACCGTCCAGATCGCCCTCGACCTGGGCATCCCGATCACCGGTATCGCCGAGGCCACCTTCGCCCGGTCACTGTCGGGCCACGTCGGCCAGCGCGAGGCCGCGTTGCGGGCCTTCCCGGAGGGCGGCGAGAAATGGCAGGTCAGTGACCGCGATGCGTTCATCGAGGACGTCCGGCAGGCGCTACTTGCCTCGAAGATCGTCGCCTACGCGCAGGGCTTCGACCAGATCCGCGCCGGCAGCGCCGAGTACGACTGGGGCGTCGACCTGGGCGGCACGGCGACGATCTGGCGCGGTGGCTGCATCATCCGGGCCCGGTTCCTGGACCGCATCAGGCAGGCGTACGACGAGCAGCCGGAACTACCCACCCTGCTCGTGGCACCGTGGTTCGCCGACACGGTGCGCGACGGGGTGCCGAGTTGGCGACGGGTGGTGGCCGAGGCGGCCCGGGCGGGCGTACCGGCCCCGGCGTTCGCCTCGTCGCTGGCGTACTTCGACGCGTTGCGGGCGGACCGGCTACCGGCAGCGCTGATCCAGGGTCTACGGGACAACTTCGGCGCGCACACCTACCGCCGGGTCGACCGGGACGGTTCGTTCCACACCCTCTGGGCCACTCCCGACCGCAGTGAGGTCGAGGCCTGAGCCAGGTTCCCGCCCGGTCGGACGCGCCATGACCGCGCACCGCACGACAACGGCATCTCGCGGTATCCGAAAGTGCGGATACCGCGAGATGCCGTGACGCTGGCGGCTGTGACCGTCAGAAGAAGCGGCGGCGCTTGGCCTGCTGCGGGCGGATCAGATCGGCACCCTTGTCGAGCAGTCGGGTGGCCCGGTTGGGTCCACGTCGGGCCTGCAGGGTGCCACTCAACTTCCGGGCCCCGGCGGCGGCGACCGGTACCGCGATGGCCATCACCGCCCACTGCCCGATGCGCTTGCGGATCATATGGGTTCACCTCCGTCAGTGGCTGCTGCCAGCGGTCATACCCAGCGTTGCTGCCCGCTATGCGCACAGGTGGTCGACACCACCACCGCTCGGGCGGCCCGACCGCCGCCCTCAGGTCCCCGGGGCAACAGGGTTGGGCAACGCGCCACCGAAGCGACGGTCGCGCTTGGCGTACAGCTCACAGGCGTACCACAGGTGACGGCGGTCGAAATCTGGCCAGAGCGTGTCCAGGAAGACCAGCTCGGCGTACGCACTCTGCCAGAGCATGAAGTTCGAGGTCCGCTGCTCGCCGGAGGGCCGCAGGAACAGGTCCACCTCAGGCACCTCGGGATGGTAGAGGTACCGCCCGACCGTCTTCTCGGTGACCTTGGCCGGATCGAGTCGGCCGGCGGCAGCCTCCCGGGCGATCGCGGCGGCGGCGTCGGCGATCTCGGCATGCCCGCCGTAGTTCACACAGAACTGCAGGGTCAGCGTCGAGTTGCCGCGTGACATCTCCTCCGCCGTCTGCAACTCGCTGATGACGCTTTTCCACAGCCGTCCGGCGCGACCGGACCACAGCACCCGCACCCCGAGGTCGACCAACTGGTCGCGGCGACGGCGGATGACATCCCGGTTGAAGCCCATCAGGAACCGCACCTCCTCCGGCGAACGCCGCCAGTTCTCCGTGGAGAAGGCGTACGCCGACAGGTACGGGATGCCCAACTCGATGGCACCCTCGATGGTGTCGAAGAGGGAGAACTCCCCCGCCTCGTGGCCCTTCGTGCGGGGCAGTCCGCGCTCCTTGGCCCACCGGCCGTTGCCGTCCATCACCACGGCGACGTGGCGGGGTACCGCCCCCGCTGGCAGCGCCGGCGGTCGGGCTCCCGACGGGTGCGGGGTCGGCGGCATCGGCTCGCGCCGGTCCGCCCTGGACGATCGGATCACTCGGTCATCTCCCTGATCACATCCTGTGACGCCCGGTCGGGCGGCAACGCTGCTCCGGCCGGAGCCGCCGGGCCGGCGTCGCCGGTCGGCCGCTGCGCACCGGGCGCCGACGGCATCCCGCCCCGGTCCACCAGCGGCAGCGAGCGTAGCGCGCGTTCCAGGTGCCACTGCAGGTGCGCCGCGACCAGGCCGCTGCACTCCCGACGTACCCCGTTCTCGGTGGCGTCGGCAACCCGCCAGTCACCGACGGTCAGTGCCGACATCAGGTCGATCGTTGCCGGCGCCGGGTGGGTGGCCCCGGGTGGCCGGCAGTCCGGGCAGACCGCTCCACCGGCCGGTACCGAGAAGGCCCGGTGTCGACCGGGCGTGCCACAGACCGCGCAGGCGGTCAGAGCCGGTGCCCAACCTGCCAGCGTCATCCCCCGCAGCAGGTACGCGTCGAGCACGAGGGTGGTGGCGTGGCCGCCGTCAGCGAGGGCGCGCAACGCCCCCAGGGTGAGCTGGAACAGCCGCAACGAGGGCTCCCGTTCGACCGGGGTGAGCCGCTCGGCGGTCTCGGCGATCGCGCTGGCCGCGGTGTAGCGGGGGTAGTCACCCAGGAACCGTTTGCCGTACAGGTCGATCCCCTCGACCTGGCTGACGCTGTGCAGCGAACTGCCCTGCTCCCCCTTGGGATCACCGGCCAGTTGCAGATCGACGTGCCCGAAGGGCTCCAGCCGGGCACCGAACTTCGAGGTGGTCCGGCGTACACCTCGGGCGACGGCGCGCAGCCGGCCGTGTCGCCGGGTCAGCAGCGTGATGATCCGGTCGGACTCGCCGAGTTTCTGCACACGCAGTACCACGGCGTCGTCGCGGTAGAGCTGTCGGCGGTACCCGGCCATCACACCATTCTCCCCTCCGGCCGAAGGTCCGGTTCGACCCCGGGCCGGAATTCAGGGTCCGCTCGGGGTTGTCGTGCCGGTGAACCCGGATGTGCGCCGCTCGTGCCCGTCGTAGCGTGCTCGGCATGGCTTCGCACCGGATCAGCGCCGACCCCCGGACCGCCTCCGCGGATCGGCCCGCCGTGACGCGACGGTCCACCGTGCGGTGCGGGAGCAGCTCGCGGCGTGGCGGCACCGCACGCCGGACCGGCATCGCGGTCGCCGCGGCCGCCGCCCTCATCGTCCTCGTCGGGTGCGACAAGCTGTCGTACCGACGACTCGACTTCGACACCACCGAGTCCGCCAGGATCACCGCCATCCAGGTGCTGCCCGGTGCCGGCGACGTGGTGATCCGGGCCGACAGCGCAACCGACGGGGTACGCGTCAAGCGCGTGGTGCGCTACCAGGGTGAACAGCCGGACGCGACATACGAGATCAACGGCGCCGAACTGGTGCTGGACGCCTCGTGCGGCCCCCGGTGCAGCGTCTCCTACGAGGTGACGGTCGCCGAGGGGGTCAGCGTGCGGGGTGGGACCGGCTCCGGCAACGTGGACCTGAGCCGGGTCGGCCGGGTGGACGTCGAGGTCGGCTCCGGCGACGTGCGGGTCACCGCGGCAACCGACAGCGTCCGGGTGGAAACCGGCTCCGGCAACATCGAGGTGTACGACGTGACCGCACCCGTCGTGATGCGGGCCTCCTCCGGCAACGTGACGGGCAGCCGCCTCGGCGGCGACGTGGACGCGCAGACCAAGTCCGGCAACGTCACTGTCGAACTGGAGGAGCCTGCCGCCGTCCGGGCGCACGCGTCGAGTGGCAACGTCGACCTGACCGTGCCGGACGGCCCGTACCAGGTCCGGTCGGACGTCGGTTCCGGTCGCACCGAGCTGGGTGTGACGCACGACCCGACGGCCCCGTTGGTCCTCGACCTGCGTACCGGAAGCGGCGACATCACCGTCACCTCGCGATGATCTCGTCGCCCCGATCACGCTGCTCCGGGACCGGCGGTGCACGACGCCGCGCCGGCCGTCCCCGTCCCGGATCGGGATCGTCGGTGCGGGACTCCGCGTGGCGGCGGGTGGGCTGCGACGTCGGGCGGCGACCACCGGGGATCAGTTCGGGCGGGCGCTGTGCCGCGATGTCCTCGACCCAGCCCACAAGCGCGGTCACCAGGCACACCAGCAGGAAGACCAGGGTCACCCGGATCGCCAGGCCCAGCAGGTCCTGGTGCGACCAGCCGACCATGTCGACCAGCGGGGTGAGTGCGACCACGAACGCCATGTGCCACAGGTAGACCGTCAGCGCCCGCCGGTTCAGCACGGTGACCGCCCGAGCGACCACGGCGCTGCGGTCCACCCAGTCCGCGGTCGCCGGTGACCGGCCCAGTGCCACCAGGATGAACGCGGCCGACCAGAGTGCGTTGCCGAGCGGGATGTCGTTCAGGTCGTAGCCGCGCGGACCCTGATGGGTCAGCACCCAGGCACCGCCCAGCGCTGCGAGCGTGAACGCAGTCGGCACCAGGACCCAGGCGCTGAGGCGGCGCAGCATTCCGCTCTGGTGGGCGAAACCCAGCAGCCACGCCCCGAAGTAGAGCCCGAAGTGGCGCAGCACGAGCGGCGGGTTCTGATAGATGCCCGACTCGATGACCAGCAGCAGGCAGTACGGCGCGAGCAGGGTGGGCAGCGGGAAGCGGCGGAACAGCCACAGCGCGACCGGAGAGGCGAGCACGAACCACAGGTAGTCGCGCAGATACCAGATCGGGCTCAGCGCCAACGCACCCCAGTAGTTCGCCGGCGGGTCGGACACGGGGAAGAGCCAGAGCAGCACCTTGGGGGTCAGCGGCAGCCCGGTGAGCAGCATCGCCGGCACGAAGATCGCAGCGAGCACCCACAGCGACGGCAGCAGCCGCCGCAGCCGACGACCGACCGCCACCGGTCCGGAACGCAGCAGGGACGCGGCCATCAGTGACCCGGCGAGCGCGAACATCACCGACATCGCTGGAAATATCAGCGTGAGCGATGCCCAGCCAGTGACGTGGTAGACGACCACCCGCACGATGGCCAGAGCGCGCAGCAGGTCCAGGTATCTGTTTCGCATCAGCCTGCATCTATGTCGAGGGCGCGGAGACTCTTGCCCTCCTACCCTCTATCGCCCGCCGTCGAAACAACCAGAGACCCACTCCAATAGTGAAAATGACCATAAGACTGACCGGTCCCGATCAGACGACCCAGTGACAGAAGCCCAACTCACCGATCCGCCAGACCCGCTCAGAACCCGAGCTTGCGCAGCTGCTTCGGGTCACGCTGCCAATCCTTGGCCACCCGGACGTGCAGATCGAGATAGACCTTCGTGCCCAGCAGCTCCTCGATCTGCCGCCGCGCGGCAGTGCCGACACCCTTCAGCCGAGCACCCCGGTGCCCGATGACGATCGCCTTCTGGCTGGGTCGCTCCACGTACACGTCGGCGTAGATCTTCGTCAGCCGACCCTCCGCGATCATCTCCTCCACCACCACGGCGATGGAGTGCGGCAACTCGTCCCGGACGCCTTCCAGCGCAGCCTCCCGGACCAGCTCGGCCACCAGCACCTGTTCCGGATCCTCGGTCAGCATGTCGTCCGGATACAGCTGCGGCGACTCGGGAAGATAGCGGGTCATCACTTCGACCAGGGTGTCCACCTGATGCCCCGATACCGCACTGACCGGCACGACCTCCGCGAAGTCCCCCAACTCGCTGACAGCGAGCAGCTGCTCGGCGAGGCGCTTGCGATCGACCAGGTCTGTCTTGGTGACCACGGCCAGCACCGTCGCCTTCAGCTCGGCCAGTTCCCCGGTGATGAACCGGTCACCTCGGCCGACCTGCTCGTCGGCCGGAATGCAGAGCCCGATCACGTCGACCTCGCTCCAGGTCTGCCGGACCAGATCGTTGAGTCGTTCACCCAGAAGGGTGCGGGGACGGTGCAGCCCCGGGGTGTCCACCAGTACGAGCTGCGAATCCGGTCGGTGCAGCACCGCCCGAATGACATGCCGGGTGGTCTGCGGCCTGTTCGACGTGATTGCGATCTTTTGCCCGACGATGGCGTTCGTCAACGTGGACTTGCCGGCGTTGGGCCGCCCGACGAAACACGCGAATCCCGCCCGGTAGGCGCGCTCGCGCTCGCTCATTCGGTCACCGTGCCGAGCACCGTGCCGTCCGGCCCAGCCACATGGACCGGCGCGTCGGCAGCCAGGTCACGCACCGCCGCGAATCCGGCACCATCCAGCGTCGACGCCTCGGTCACCACCACCGCCGCCTCCAGCCGGGTCGCGCCCGCCGCCGCCGCCGAAGCGACCGCCAACTGCAACGCGGTGATGGTCAGCGAGGGCAGCGACACACTGGCCGCCGCGTACGTCCGGCCGTCCTGGTCCCGGACCGCGGCACCCTCCACGGCGCCCACCCTCCCCCGGGCGCCCCGGGCGAGGACGACCAACTTGGCGTCCTCGGCGCTCAGGTCGCAGCCGGTGGACCGGGCAGCCGGTACGGCGGGGAACTCAGACATCGGCGGGTTGCCTCTCCTCGGATCGGTCGGTGTCGGAACGGGAGACGGGCGGTGACCCGCCCGGGTCGTCCTGCGTGTCTGTCGGCTCCACCCGGCACACCAGCACCGTGTCGATCCGGTTGCGGCGACCGGTGGTGCCCTCGGCGACCAGGTGCAGACCGGCCACCTCGACCCGCGCCCCCGGGATCGGCACCCGCCCCAGGGCCTGGGCGAGCAGACCACCCACGGTCTCCACCTCGTCGTGCGGCAGCTCGGTGTCGAACAGCTCACCGAGATCCTCCACCGGCAGCCGGGCGGTGACCCGCACCGCACCGTCGGGCAGCTGCTCGACCGGTGGACGTTCGACGTCGTACTCGTCGGTGATCTCGCCGACGATCTCCTCGAGAATATCCTCGATGGTGACCAGGCCGCCGGTGCCGCCGTACTCGTCGACCACGATGACCAGATGGTTGCGGGCGGCCTGCATCTCCGACAGCAGATCGTCAACCGGCTTGGACTCGGGTACGAAGGTCGCCGGTCGCATCAGCTCGGCCACCGGCACCTGGCGATCCTCGGCCGCCCCGCCCTGGGTGTGCCGGATCAGGTCCTTGAGATAGAGGATGCCGAGCACGTCGTCGACGCTCTCACCGATGACCGGGATCCGGGAGAAGCCGGAACGCAGGAACAGCGCGAGTGCCTGGGAGAGGTTCTTGCCCGACTCGATCCACACCATCTCGGTACGCGGCACCATCACCTCGCGGGCAATGGTGTCGCCGAGGGCGAAGACCGAATGGATCATCTGCCGCTCGCCGTGCTCCACCACACCGCGCTGCTCGGCCAGATCGACGAGTTCGCGCAGCTCGACCTGGGTGGCGAACGGCCCCTCCCGGAAACCACGGCCCGGGGTGACCGCGTTCCCGATCAGGATCAGCAGGGAGGCCAGCGGGTTGAGCACCCGGCCCAACCAGCGCACCAGCGGTGCGGCCACCCGACCCACCGCGTACGCGTGCTGCCGGCCGAGGGTGCGCGGACCGACGCCGACCACGACGAAGCTGACCACGGTCATCGCCCCGGCCGTGACAAGCGCCGCACGCCAGCCCGCACCGAAGGTGTCCACCGCGACCAACGCCACGAGCGTGGTGGCGGTCAGCTCGGCGAGCAGCCGCAACAGCAGCAGGAGATTGAGGTGCCGTACCACGTCGCCGGCGACTGTCTGGAGCGTACGAGCGCCCCGGAGGCCCTCGCGGGACAGTTCCGCCGCACGGGCCGGTGAGACCGCGGCCAGAGCGGCCTCGGTCATCGCGATCAGGCCGGCGAGCACCACCAGCCCGGCAGCGAACACGAGCAGTTGCAGGTCGGGAAGGCCGGTGGCGGTCGCGGCCAATCGTGGGTCCATCACCGGGAGTGGGCCGACCGCCAGCTCGCCAGCAGCCTGGCCTGCAATCCGAACATCTCCCGCTCCTCCTCCGGCTCCGCGTGGTCGTACCCGAGCAGGTGCAGGACACCGTGCACGGTGAGCAGGTGCAACTCGTCGGCGGTGCGGTGCCCGGCGGTCACGGCCTGCTTGGCCGCCACCTCCGGGCAGAGCACGATGTCGCCGAGCAGCGCCGGCTCACCACCGGCGGCGGTCTCGCCCGGCCCATGATCGACGCTGCCCTCGTCCATGGGGAAGGCCAGCACATCGGTCGGACCGTCGCCGCCCATCCAACGATGGTTCAGCTCGGTCATGTAGTCGACGTCCACCAGCAACACGGACAGCTCGGCGAGCGGGTTGACACCCATCTCGTCGAGCGCGTGCCGGGCGACGGCGAGCACGGCGTCGGTGTCGACCTCGGCACCGGACTCGTTGGCGATCTCGATGGACAACTGTCTTCCCTCGGTCTAGCGGCGCCGGCCGCCGCGGTTGCCCTGGGCACTGCGCCCGGCCACCGCGTGCACGCCCTGCGCCTGCTGGTTCTCGGCGTCCCACCGTGCGTACGCGTCGACGATCTTCCCGACCAACCGGTGACGAACCACATCGGCGCTGGAGAGCTGCGCGAAGTGCACGTCGTCGACACCGCCCAGGATGTCCCGGACCACCCGCAGCCCGCTGGTCGTCCCGCCGGGCAGGTCGACCTGGGTGACATCGCCGGTCACCACGATCTTGGAGCCGAAGCCGAGCCGGGTGAGGAACATCTTCATCTGCTCCGGCGTGGTGTTCTGCGCCTCGTCGAGAATGATGAAGGCGTCGTTCAGCGTGTTGTGCGTGACCAGGAAGTCATCGGTGACATACAGCGAATCCTCCGCCGCGACCTGGATGCACATCGTCTCCCGGACACCCGCCGGGACGATCGAATCGATGAAACGCATCGGCCGGGCGCCGCCGCGCTCCTCGTACCGCTGACGCTTACCCGCGAGCCGGAACGGTGCTACGTCCTCCGGCAGGCGGATCTCCACGAGATACGCGTCCAATCGACCGTCGGCCAGGCCCGGCGTGCCGCCCTCAGCCTCTCGAACGCGCCAGGTCGCCACCCCACCGAGTGACTGGACCAGGTGGACGACGTCGTCACGCAGTCGGGAAGAGGACGTCGAGTACCGCAACCGGCAGCTGCGTCCTGTTTCGACGACCGAGCCGCCGTCGCTGTCCAGCAGCCCCTGCAGGACGGCGAGGCGAACATCGATGCTGTTCTGGAGGTACCGGGCCGGGACGAAGCCGGTGCCCGGCTCCGTCCCGGCCAGACCCAGCTCACGGAGCGCGACCGTCACCGGGTTCGCGACGAGCACTGCACCCTGGTGCCCGTCGGTGTGCCGGAGTACGTAGGCACGTTCGCTCGTGCGGTGCAGCTCGATGTCGTCGAAGTCGTCCCCGATCGACCGGGTGATCTCGGGGTCCGCCGTGGTGAGGGTCGGCGTCGTCCCGCACGAGATCGACCCGCCACCGAGCAGCAGGCCGAGGACGTACGGGTCGAGCGGAACGTCCTGCGGCTCCAACCGGACCGCAGCGACCACCGGCAGTTCGTAACGGCGGTCGCAACCACGCCGTTCCTGCCCGATCATCTCCTGGGTCTCCAGCGTGCGCCGGCGACCACGCCGCTCGTCCTCGGCAGTGGACACGGTCCAGAGGTGCTCACCGCAGCACAGGGTGGAGGCCCCGTCCTGCGTGGTCACCCGGTAGACCTGCTTGGGCCCCTGCGGGTAGACGCCGATCACCGGGGTCGGCTCGCCGTTCGAGCCGATCACCAGATCGCCGACCTGGAGTGCGCCGAACCGCTTGAAGCCTTCCGGCGTCAACACGCGGGCGTCGTACGGCTGCGCCCGACCTCGCATGTAGGCCAGGGGGGCGACCTCGATCGTGCCGGCGGCCATCAGCCTCGGAATGGTCTCCGGGTCCAGCATGTCATGCAGGGCGTCGTACAGCGGCCGTAGATAGGGATCGATCTTATCGTTGAGCGTACCGGGCAGGAAACCCAGTCGCTCACCGGCCTCGACCGCCGGCCGGGTCAGGATGATCCTGCTGATCTGCTTGGCCTGCAACGCCTGCACGGCCTTGGCCATCGCGAGGTAGGTCTTGCCGGTGCCCGCCGGGCCGATGCCGAAGACGATGGTGTGCCCGTCGATCGCGTCGACGTAGCGCTTCTGCCCGAGCGTCTTGGGACGGATGGTGCGCCCGCGCCGGGAGAGGATGTTGAGGGTCAGGACCTCGGCGGGTCGCTCCGTGCCACCCTGTTCGAGCATGCCGACGGTACGCCGGACGGCATCGGTGGTCAGGGTCTCACCTTTCTCGATGAGTTCGAGCAACTCACCGAAAAGACGTTCGGCGAGGGCGTTGTCAGCGGCAGCGCCGGTGATGGTGATCTCGTTGCCACGCACGTGCACGTCGCTGTTCACCGAGCGCTCGACCAGTCGCAGGATCTCGTCACCCGCGCCGAGCAGGTTGACCATGATCTTCGGATCGGGAACCGTGATCCTGGTCTGCACCCGGGGCGGGCCGGGAGGTGGGGTGCCGGTCATAGGTCGGGCCCGTGGGCCCTGCGCCACCTGCTCTCGATCTCGATGCCGGGCCCGGGGCGCGGCGTACGGACGTTGCCACCATCGTATCGGGTCAACCGCACGGACACGCTTCCCATTTCCACCGCTTCGACACCCGGGCACCACCGGACACGACGGGGTGTTTCACCCCATCCGACCACCCGGTCAGCCGCGGAAGTCGAACCCGAGCCGATCCGCAAACGCGTGTGCTCGTCGAGGGTCGTGTCGTTTCCGGTGCCGCCTGCGGTACACGTCCACAGCGGCCGGTCGGCACGGTACGCCGCCGGTACCCCGGCCTGCGCCTGAACCTGCCGTACCATCCGCTCCTGACGACCGGCGGCGGAGGTGGGACCGCCGGCCGAGCTCATCCGAGGCTCCGGGTCAACATCGGGCCGAGAGGGGCACCGCCGAGCACATGCGCGTGCACGTGGAAGACCTCCTGGCCGCCGTACGCCCCGGTGTTGAACATCAGCCGGAACCCGTCGCCGAGCAGACCCTCGTCCTCGGCCACCGCGGCGGCCGTGGCCAGCACCTCCCCGGCCAGCACCGGATCACCCTGACCGAGGGTGGCCACGTCCACGTAATGCTCCTTCGGCACCACGAGCACGTGCACCGGCGCCTTCGGGTCGATGTCGCGGAAGGCCAGCGTGGTGGACGTCTCGCGGACCACGGTGGCCGGGATCTCACCGGCGACGATGCGGCAGAACAGACAGTCACTTCCCATCCGGGCAGTGTAAGGAAGGGCCGGGTACGGGCCACGTGATGGTTCGCACGGACCTGGCCGCACCGGACGCCGTGCCGACGATGGTCGACGACGCAGCCGACCGGCTCGGTTTCCGGCGAATCCGGCGTACGGCGCGCGATCAGCGCCGTGAACGGCGCTTCGTACCTGCGAACCTGACCGGCGCCTGACTCACCAGCGCAGCAGCCGGGTGGCGAGGACCGCCAGGGCGGCCACGCCCGCGGTGGAGGTGCGCAGCACCGACGGACCCAGCCGCACCGGTCGGGCGCCGACCTCCTCGAAGGCCGCCAGCTCCGTCGGGGAGATGCCCCCCTCCGGCCCCACCACCAGCACGATCTCACCGCGTTCGGGAAGTTCGACGGTGGTCAGTCGGTCGGTCGCCTCCTCCGACAGCACGTAGCCGGCCGCCGCGCCGGCAAGTCGACCCGCCACCGAGGCGGTGGCCTCGTCCGGGGCGCCTGCCACCACCGGGAGCCACGCCCGTCGAGCCTGCTTGGCCGCTTCCCGGGCGGTCGCGACCCACCTGCCGCGGGCTCGTACGCCCCGGTCTCCGCGCCACTGCACCACCGACCGGCTCGCCGCCCACGGGACCACCTCGTCCACACCGGCCTCGGTCATCGCCTGCACGGCAAGCTCACCCCGGTCACCCTTGGCGATGCCCTGGACGACCACCAGCCGGGGGTTCGCCGCGTCGACGTACCCACGGTCGATCACGTCGAGGTCTAGGGTGCCCCGGCCGACAGCGGTGACCACCGCGGTGGCGGTGCCGCCACGGCCGTCGGCGAGCACCACCTGCTCGCCGACGCGTAACCGTTGCACGGTAGCGGCGTGGTGTCCCTCCGGACCGTCCAGCACCATCGAGTTCGCGGTGGGCAGCGCCTCGACCAGGAACAGCGGGGCGGACACGTCAGGCGTGGCCGTTGAAGGCGTCGCGCATCCGGGAGAAGAAGCCCCCCTGCTTGGTCAGCTCGGCGACCTCCTCGCCACGGGTCTTGGCGAACTCGCGCAGCATCCGCTCCTGCTCGGCGTCGAGCTTGGTGGGCGTACGCACGTCCAGATGGACGTAGAGGTCGCCCCGCCCGGCTCCGCGTAGGTGCGGTACACCACGGGCGCGCAGGCGCAACGTGCTGCCCGGCTGGGTACCCGCCTTGACGTCGAGCAGCTCCTCACTGTCGAGCGCCTTGATGGTCAACCGGGTGCCGAGCGCGGCGGCGGTCATCGGCACGGTGACCCGGCAGTGCAGGTCGTCGCCCTTGCGGGAGAACACGTCGTGTGGCCGTTCGTGGATCTCCACGTAGAGGTCACCTGCGGTGCCGCCCCCCGGGCCGACCTCGCCCTGCTGGGCCAGTCTGATCCGCATACCGTCCTCCACCCCGGCGGGGATCTTGACGGTCAGCGAACGCCGGGTGCGGACCCGGCCGTCACCGGCGCAGGTCGGGCAGGGGTGCGGGATGGTGGTGCCGTATCCCTGGCAGACCGTGCACGGACGGGCGGACACCACCTGGCCGAGGAAGGTCCGCTGCACCGACTGCACCTCGCCCCGGCCGCCACACGCCTCGCAGGTAGCCAGGTGTGTGCCGGCGGCCGTGCCCGCGCCGGAGCAGGTGGTGCAGAGTACGGCGGTGTCGACGGTGATCGGCGCCTCGACACCGAAGGCCGTCTCCTGGAGGTCCAACTCCAGTCGCAGGATCGCGTCGGCACCGGGGCGGGTACGTGGTCGCGGACCTCGTCCGGCACCGGCGGCACCACCGAAGAACGCATCCATGATGTCCTGGAAGCCGACGAATGGTCCGGCTCCGCCGGGGCCGCCCGGTCCGCCGGGCCCACCTCCGCCCGGTGCCAGCGGGTCCCCGCCCAGGTCCACGATCTGCCGCTTCCGATCGTCCGAGAGGACCTCGTACGCGGCGTTGATGTCCTTGAACTTCTCCTGTGCCTCCGGATCCGGATTCACGTCCGGATGGAACTGTCGCGCCAGCTTGCGGTAGGCGCGCTTGATCTCGTCATCGGAGGCACCCTTGCTCACGCCGAGAATGCCGTAGTAGTCCCTGGCCACTGCGTTCCGTGTCCTCGTGTTCGTCTCGAGTTACGCCGTTCGGCGGCGGCAGCCTGCCGTCGGCCCTGACTGGTCAGTTCTGGGCCAGCAGCTCGCCCACGTAGCGTGCCACGGCCCTCACCGTGGCGATGGTCCCGGGGTAGTCCATCCGGGTCGGCCCCAGCACACCCATGCCCGCGACGATCGTCGCGCCCGGGCCGTACCCGGTGCTGACCACGGATGCAGCCCGCAGGTTGTCGATCTCGTTCTCGTCGCCGATTCGCACCCGCAGTGTGCTCGGCTCCACCTCGCCGATGAGCTTGAGCAGTACGACCTCCTCCTCAAGTGCTTCGAGGATCGGCCGCAACGAGCCCTGGAAGTCGAGCAGGCCACCTCGGGTGAGGTTGGCGGTGCCGGCCAGAGCGAGCCGCTCCTCGTGCCGTTCGACGAGCGTTTCCAACAGCACCGTCGAGAGTGTGGTCATCGCCGGTCGCAGGTGGGGTACGCACTCGTCGATGAGTGCCTGTACCAGCGGCGGGGTCTCCGACAGCCGGACACCTACCAGTTTCTCGTTCACCAGCCGGCGCAGATCCAGCACGTCGTCGGCGGGGACCGGTGCGGGCAGCTCCACCAGTCGCTGCTCGACCCGGCCGGTGTCGGCGATCATCACAAGCATCAGTCGGGTGGTGGAGATGGGCACCAGTTCCAGGTGACGCACCCTGGACCGGGCCAGGCTCGGATACTGCACGACGGCGACCTGCCGGGTCAGCTGCGCCAGCAGCCGCACTGTGCGGTGCACCACGTCGTCGAGATCCACGGCACCGGCCAGGAACCGCTCGATCGCCCGACGCTCGGCCGGGCTCAGCGGTTTGACCCGGCTCAGCCGGTCGACGAAGAGGCGGTAGCCACGATCGGTGGGTACCCGTCCCGCGCTCGTGTGCGGCTGGCGGATGTACCCCTCCTCCTCCAGCACCGCCATGTCGTTACGGACCGTGGCCGGCGAGACCCCGAGCTGGTGCCGCTCGACGAGCGACCTGCTACCGACCGGCTCCTGAGTGGCGACGTAGTCCTCGACGATTGCCCGGAGCACGGCGAGCTTCCGGTCGTCCAGACTCATCCTTGCCACCTCCTGTCGCAGGTCAGCCCGCGGCGTCACGGCCGCCAGAGGAACACTCTGGCACTCGACTGTAGCGAGTGCCAGTCTACGTCGGCGTCCCTGTCGACGCGATGATCAAGTCAGCACTTCCACCATCCAACCGAACGGTGGGTTGACACTGGCCGGTGTCGCTCTGGTGCGCCGTTGTCGCCGGCACCTACCGTGGCCCCCATGACTGAACCACCTCGTCCCCCGAACTCCGGCGACGAACCCACGACACCAATGTCCGGTTCACCTGGCCAGGGCGGCTACCCACCGCCCGGCGGCTACCCACCCCCCACCGGTGATCAGCCGCCGTCGGCCGGCTACCCCCCACCCGGCGGTTACCCGCCGCCACCGGGAGCCCCCGGTGTCGGCTACCCGACCGGGGGCCATGGCGCTCCCGGTGGCGGCTACGCCAACAACGAGGACAAGACCTGGACGCTGATCGCCCACTTCGGCGGCCCGCTCGGCGTCGTCATCGGCGGCGGGCTCTTCGGCTGGGTGGCACCGCTCATCGCGATGATGACCCGCGGGCAGCAGTCGCCGGTCACCCGGGCACACTCGGTGGCCGCACTGAACTTCCAGCTCACCTGGGCTGTCGTTGGCGTACTGAGCTGGGTGCTCACCGCGATCACCTGCGGCATCCTGTTCTTCGTCCCGATGCTCGTCTGGGTCGTGCCGGTGATCTTCGGCATCATCGGTGGGGTCAAGGCCAACGACGGGACGCTCTACCGTTACCCGATGAGCTACTCCTTCGTGAAGCGCTGACGGCGCCAGCCGGACTGATCACGGGGATCAGGGCAGCAGGTCGCGGACCACGGCGTCGGCGAGCAACCGGCCGCGCAAGGTGAGCACCGCGCGGCCGGCGGCGTGGGCGGATTCGGCGAGCAACCCGGCGGCCAGCGCCCGCGCCGCGCCCAGGCGACCGGCGTCGGTCAACGCGTCCAGCGGCAGGCCAGCGGCCAGCCGCAGGCGGAGCATCACGTCCTCCATGTGCGCCTCGGTGCCGGTGAGCACCTCCCGGGCCTGCCCGGGAGACTCACCGGCGCCGAGGCGCCCCGCGTACGTGGCGGGATGTCTGACGTTCCACCAGCGCACCCCGCCGACGTGGCTGTGCGCCCCGGGGCCGAGCCCCCACCAGTCGCCTCCGGTCCAGTAGAGCAGGTTGTGCCGGCAGCGGGCGGCTACCGTGCGAGCCCAGTTGGAGACCTCGTACCAGGAGAAGCCGGCCGCGTCGAGGACGGACTCGGCGGCCAGATACCGGTCCGCGGCCACGTCCTCGTCCGGGTACGGCAGCTCGCCCCGGCGCATCCGAGCCGCCAGTCTGGTGCCGTCCTCGACGATCAGGGCGTACGCACTGACATGGTCGACACCGGCGGCCACCACCTGCTCCAGGGAGGCGGCGAAGTCCTCCGCCCGCTCTCCCGGGGTGCCGTAGATCAGGTCGAGATTGACGTGGTCGAAGCCGGCGTCGCGGGCCTCCAACGCCGCGGCGGTTGCCCGGCCTGCGCTGTGCCGACGGTCCAGCACCGCGAGTACCCCGGGCGCGGCCGACTGCATGCCCAGCGAGATGCGGGTGTACCCGGCGGCGCGCAGCTCCTTGAGCGAGGCGGGTGTCACCGACTCCGGGTTGGCCTCGGTGGTCACCTCTGCCTCGGCGGCCAGCCCCCAGGTCCGGTCGATCGCGTCCAGGATCCGGGCCAGGTCGCCGGTGGGGAGCAGAGTGGGCGTGCCACCGCCGACGAAAACCGTGTCCACTCGGGGCGGCGGTGCGTCCCGCAGCACCCGGGCGGCGAGCGTCAGCTCGGTCAGCACGGCGTCGACGTAACCTTCCCGGCTCGCGCCGGCGCCCAGCTCGTCGGCGGTGTACGTGTTGAAGTCGCAGTAGCCGCAGCGGCTCGCACAGAAGGGCACGTGCACGTACACCCCGAAGCCCCTGGCACCTACGGACACGCGGGCGGAGGCGGGCAGCGACCCCTCGGCAGGGACGGGCTCGCCTACTGGAAGGACGCCGGGCATGGCCACTAGTGTGCCCTGGCATGACGCCTCCCGACGCGTTCGTACCGGTCGCCACGGCCCACGGGGTGACCACGCTCACCCTGGACAGCCCGCACAACCGCAACGCACTCTCCACGCCGCTGATGACCGAGCTGCTGGCCGGGCTGGCCGCCGCGGTCGCCGACGACGCGGTCCGGGTGATCGTGCTCGACCACACCGGTCCAACTTTCTGCTCCGGCGCCGATCTGAAGGAGACCGCGGCGGCGTACGCCAGCGGCACGGTGCCCGCCGGGATGCTGGGTGACGTGCTCGTGGCGGTACGGGAGTGTCCCAAACCGGTTCTGGCGAGGGTCGCCGGTCCGGCACGGGCCGGCGGCCTCGGGCTGATCGCGGCGGCCGACCTGGCGGTCTGCGCCGTCGATGCGACGTTCGCCTTCACCGAGGTGCGGATCGGGGTGATCCCCGCCGTGATCTCCGCGACGGTGCTGCCCCGCCTGACGAGCCGCGCGGCAGCCCAGCTGTACCTGACCGGTGACCCCTTCGACGGTCGACGGGCTGCCGAGATCGGCCTGGTGACCGCCGCGGTGCCGGCTGAGGAACTGGATGCCGTGGTACGGCGGTACTGCGACTCGCTGGTCCGTGGAGCCCCGGCGGCGTTGGCCGGCGTGAAGCGCCTACTGCGTCGGCCGACCACCGTCGACCTGCGCGCCGAACTGACCGAATTGTCCGCGCTGTCCACCGACTACTTCCTGTCGGCCGACGGGATCGAGGGGGTCACCGCGTTCCGCGAGAAGCGGGCACCGCGTTGGGTGGCGGAACTCGACAGGTGAGACAGAGTCGCGACGGGGAACCGTACGTCACGCGTAGGGCGTAACCGGTCGGAGGTGCCGTGTAGGTCGATGCGGGACGTACGCTTGGCGGACCTTGACACGGGAGGTGTGGGTGCGAACTCGGGCTGCTGCGACGGGCTTCGTGGTACTCGTCCTGATCGCCGCGATCGGGATGATCGTGGTGCTGCGACAGGCGGGCGAGGGACTACGGCTACCACTGGCTGGCCGGGCCTGCACGGTGCAGGCCGACGGCGAGGTGACGCTCGACTCACAGCAGATGGCCAACGCGGCGACGATCGCCGCGATCGGGGTGCAGCGGGAGATGCCCGAACAGGCGGTGGTGGTGGCGCTGGCGACCGCCTACCAGGAGTCGGGACTGCGTAACCTGGCCGGGGGCGACCGCGATTCCGTTGGGCTGTTCCAGCAGCGACCGAGCCAGGGTTGGGGCACTCCGGAACAGATCCGCGACCCCCGTTACGCGGCCGGAAAGTTCTACGCGGCATTGAAGAAGGTGCGCGGCTGGGAGGACATGCGGGTCACCGACGCCGCGCAGAAGGTTCAGCGTTCGGCTTTCCCGGAAGCGTACGAGAAGTGGGCCGACGAGTCGCAGGTGCTCTCCCGCGCACTGCTCGGTCACGCCACCACGGCGGTCGCCTGCGCGGTGAACGGCGACCCGGCGATGCGCGGCGCCGCCGCCATCGCCGCGCTGACCGAGGGACTGTCGCTCGACTGGGGCCTGGTGGCCTCCACCTCCGACGACGACCGGAGGGCCGGCACGGGCTACTACAGCTCCACCGTCGACAACGACGGCAACCCGACCCTGCTGAAGGTGGAGATCAACGACTTCGAGCGGAGCCCCGCCGGCAGCCTGACGGCTTCCGCCGATGGTGTCCGGGCCGGTTGGCGCTACACGCACTGGCTGGTCTCCCACGCGAAGGAGCACGGGGTGAAACGGGTGACCTATGACGGCCGGGAGTGGACCGCCAAGCGCGGTGGCTGGAAGCGGTTGCCCGACAGCGACCGGGGTGACACGGAAGTCCTCGCCGAGGTCCACGCCGACGTCTGACGACCCCGATTTCCTTACCCGCAGTCACCGCAAAATCAGGCAACAAGCCTGTTGGGGCTGTTGCCGCAACGTTGAGTGACGTGCGGTATCAGCGTCACCCGCCATCAAGTCCCCGCACCTGTGGAATGAGTTCGGGGCGCCCCCCGCACGCTTTTCACGCACGCTACGATCTGCGGCCTGTGCCAGAAATGCTTTCACCTCTTGGGGAGGGGTACGAACGTGGCATTCGACTACGGCGATCAGACCGGCTACGAACCGATCAGTGACGTCGACCGCAAGGAATTTCACGAGCAGGGCTTTCTCCTGCTGCGCAACGTCCTGACCGAGGATCACCGAGCCGCTCTCGAGACCGCAGTCGACCGGGTGTACGAGGAGGAAAAGGCCAACGGCAACACGACCAAGGACGGCACCCTGCACCTGTTGGGCTTCCTCGAGCGCGACGAGCTCTTCGGTGACCTGCTCACCCATCCGATCGCGTTCCCCTACATGTGGGGACTGGCCGGATGGAACATCTACACCCACCACAACCACCTCGACGTGACGCCACCGGCATCGGAACCCGAGAAGCCGTACTGGGGTTGGCACCAGGACGGATACCGCCAGAACTCCGACCCGGAGACGATGGACCCGCTCCTGCCGCGACCGATGTTCTCCCTGAAGGTCGCCTATGTGCTGTCCGACCTGTCGAAAAAGGGACGGGGAGCAACGAAGGTCATTCCCGGCAGCCACCTGTGGAACTCGCTGCCGCGCCCGATGGACCTAAGCGTGCACAACCCGGACCCCGAGGGCACCGTGGAAATCACCGCCAACCCGGGCGACGCCTTCATATTCGACCGCCGCCAGTGGCACTCCCGGTCGACGAACCTGTCGACCGTCACTCGCAAGATGCTGTTCGTCGGCTACACCTACCGGTGGATCCGTCCGCTCGACGAACTACACCCCGACACGGACGGCCAGTGGTACCGCAACCGCACGCCGGTGCAGCGCCAACTGCTCGGTGAGGGCACCCACACGGCCAACTACTGGGGCATCAACTGGGACGGCTACGTCGACGACGAGATCCCGCTGCGCAGAGAGCTGAAGCAGCGCGGTCTACTCGACCGCGACATCCCCTGGCTCCGCTGACCACGCAAGGTAGGGGCCCCACGCCCACCCCTTGGTGCGAGGGGCCCTCCTGACCCCCCCGGCCGGTAGTCGACGGTTCAGGCAGATGCCGAGGACAGCAGCGGACACGGTCCGGGTCGGTGCCGGCGGCGACGGTCAGCCAGTTGCCTGGCCGAGGCGGCGACGCGCCTTCTCGAGGACCGGCCCGGGAAGGTCGTCGGCGGTCAGCAACCGGGGCAGCAGCGCCGGCTCCAGGGTGAGCGCCCGGAACACCTCGCCGAGGGTCACCCCGTGTGCCGGCCGGTGCACAATCTCGATCGGATCTCCGGCGCCGACTGCGCCTTCGCGGAGCACCCGTAGGTACGCGCCGGGAGCCGCGCGTACGGTGAACCGCCTGACCAGATCCGGCACGCCCCAGAAGCCGGCGAAGGTGGTGCATGGCGTACGCGGCATGGTCACCTGGAGCTGCACCTCGCCGACGGCCCACTGCTCGCCGATCACCGCTCCGGTCACGTCCACCGCGTACGTGGTGAGGTTCTCACCGAAACCGCCCGGTCGGATGGTGCGTCCGAGGTCGGTCGCCCACCAGGCGGTGTCCTCCTCCGCGTACGCGTAGACGGCCTTCTCCGGACCACCGTGGTTGGCCCGGTCGCCGATGAAGTCGCCGGTCACCCCGCCGGCGTGGATCAGCACCGGTGCGTCGACGGGCCGCTTGTCGATGCCGCTGCGCCCGCTCGCGTCACCGGCCCACGTTGCCTCGGTCACGTTGCCGACATTCACGGATGTGACCCTGCCTGTCATGATCACATACTACGGGACCCGCTTCGTCCTTCCCAGAGCCCGCGCCGACGGCAACCCCCGTCCGGTCGGTCGCCACGGCGACGACGTACCCGGAGAAAGGCGCCCGACCTCGGTGGTCGGGCGCCTTTCGCGGTTCAGCGGTTACCGGTGGGTGACACCCCGACGGTTACGGCCCACACCGGCGACCAGCGCGACCGCGACGGCGGCCAGCAGCACCTGGAGCATCAGCTCCCGCCAGTCGATACCGGCGGTCTCGGCGAAGCCGGACGCCCGGGCGATCACCGTGCCGAGCAGCGCGGCGCCCACACCGATGAGCATGTGCAGCCAGATCGGCATGTTCTGCCGGCCCGGCACCACCAGTCGGCCCAGCGCACCGACGATCAGACCAACGATCAGCGCGGTGATGATGCCCCAGACGGTGAGCTCCATGGTCGCTCTCCTTCACAAAAAGACGTTCAACCTTGGTGGTGTTTCTGTCGTGACCTCCTAATGCCCGACGAGCGAAGATCCCAAACCGGCTTTTCTGGCCGAGAGGACACGACGGCTCCGAAAGACCGCGCCAGTGTGACCGGACGCAGGCGGGCGCCCGGCCGGGATGGCCGGGCGCCCGCCTGAGCGATGTGGGGTGCTGCAGATGGCGAAACAGTGGGTGGCCAGGTGCGCCTTCGGCCGGCGAAGCCGCCGTGTGGTCCGGCACCGGCGACTTCGGCTACCGCACGGTCACTTCTTTCCGCTCGCCTTGCCGCCGTCGGAGTCGGAGGAGAGCGCCGCGATGAACGCCTCCTGCGGGACCTCCACCCGGCCCACCATCTTCATCCGCTTCTTGCCCTCCTTCTGCTTCTCCAGCAGCTTGCGCTTGCGGCTGATGTCACCGCCGTAGCACTTGGCGAGCACGTCCTTACGGATGGCGCGGATCGTCTCTCGAGCGATCACCCGGCTGCCGATGGCCGCCTGGATCGGCACCTCGAACTGTTGCCGCGGGATCAGGTTGCGCAGCTTCGCCGCGATCGAGGTGCCGTAGGCGTACGCCTTTTCCTTGTGCACGATGGCGCTGAACGCGTCCACCGGCTCGCCGTGCAGCAGGATGTCGACCTTGACCAGGTCGGACGCCTGCTCGCCGGAGGGTTCGTAGTCGAGCGAGGCGTAACCCTTCGTCCGGCTCTTCAACTGATCGAAGAAGTCGAAGATGATCTCGGCGAGGGGCAGTGTGTAGCGCAGCTCCACCCGGTCGGCGGAGAGGTAGTCCATGCCCAGCAGGCTGCCGCGCCGGCCCTGGCACAGCTCCATCACCGCACCCACGTAGTCGTTGGGGGTGAGCACCGTGGCCCGCACCGTCGGCTCGTACACCTCGGCGATCTTGCCGGTCGGGTACTCGCTGGGGTTGGTGACCACAACCTCCTCGCCGTCCTCCTGGATCGCCCGGTAGACCACGTTCGGCGCGGTCGAGATGAGGTCGAGGTTGAACTCCCGCTCCAACCGCTCCCGAATGATCTCCAGGTGCAGCAGGCCGAGGAAGCCGCAGCGGAACCCGAAGCCCAGCGCACCGGAGGTCTCCGGTTCGTAGGTCAACGCGGCGTCGTTGAGCTTGAGCTTGTCCAACGCGTCCCGCAACGCGGGATAGTCCGACCCGTCGATCGGATACAGACCGGAGTAGACCATCGGCTTCGGATCCTTGTAGCCGCCGAGCGCCTCGGCAGCAGGCCGCCCGTTGATGGTGACCGTGTCACCGACCCGGGACTGCCGGACATCCTTGACGCCAGTGATCAGGTAGCCGACCTCGCCGACGCCGAGCGCGTCGGCCTTGACCATTTCCGGCGAGATGACGCCGATCTCCAGCAGTTCGTGGGTGGCACCGGTGGACATCATCTTGATCCGGTCTCGGGCGCCTATCCGCCCGTCGACCACCCGCACGTAGGTGACCACGCCCCGGTAGACGTCGTACACCGAATCGAAGATCATGGCGCGGGCCGGGGCGTCGGCGACACCGACCGGCGAGGTGAACTGCCGGACGATCTCGTCGAGCAGGTACGGCACACCCTCACCGGTCTTGCCGGAAACCCTGATGCAGTCCGCCGGGTCGCCACCGATCAGATGGGCCAGTTCCTCGGCGTACTTCTCCGGTTGTGCCGCCGGCAGGTCGATCTTGTTGAGTACCGGGATGATGTGCAGGTCGTTCTCGAGCGCGAGGTAGAGGTTCGCAAGCGTCTGCGCCTCGATGCCCTGAGCCGCGTCGACGAGCAGGATCGCGCCCTCGCAGGCCGCCAAGGACCGGGACACCTCGTAGGTGAAGTCGACGTGACCAGGCGTGTCGATCATGTTGAGCACGGCCTGCTCGCCGGCCCGTTCGCCCTCGGCGATGGTCCATGGCATCCGGACCGCCTGGCTCTTGATGGTGATGCCACGCTCACGCTCGATGTCCATCCGGTCGAGATACTGTGCGCGCATCTGCCGCGGATCAACCACGCCGGTGAGCTGCAACATCCGGTCGGCCAGGGTCGACTTTCCATGGTCGATGTGAGCGATGATGCAGAAGTTCCTGATCCGCCCCGGGTCGGTGGCACCAGGAGCGTTCGCGCCGGGATCGAGCGTCGGTGGCACAGCGGTCCGTTCTGGTCGTCTGACGTGAGCGGGCCGGCACGCGCCGGCCCGCTCTATGCTCCCATGTCTTCCACGGGCACCGGCCGGGCGTCCGTCACTCCTGCGGCGGCTCGACGAAAAGGGTGGCGAGCCGGGGCAGCCGGCGGCGGGCCTCTTCCTCGTCGTCGAAGTCCCAGAAGTCGTCGAGGTCGGGTTGCGCCGCCGCCGGGCGCTCCCCCGGCAGGTCGGTCGCGGTGGCTTCACGGTACGCGTCCCACGGCACCGCGAGCATGTCCTCGCACTCGAACTCCTCGCCGCTGAGCGAAGCAGACCTGACCTGCGGCAGTTCAGCCAACGAGTCCGGATCAGCGACCGCCCGGGCGAAGACCTCCCGTCCCCGGGTCATCAACCAACCCCGGAAGGACGCGAACCCGTCGTCGGAGGCACCACCGTTGACCAGGTACGCGGCGCCCCACAGATCGACCCGGTGGGACGCGGCGAGAACCCGGCGCTGATGGTCGGCGTACCCGATGATCTCTTCTGGGTCTCGGGCGGCGAGCAACGTGACGGCCCGGGCGGCGACAGCGTCCGGATCTCCCCCGCCGGCCCGGGCGCGGTCGATCAACTGCCAGACCTCGTCGGTTTTCATGGGGCGCCAGTGTGACAGACGCCGCCCCGCGCGCCCGGATCCGCGCCGGACGTCGCTACCCGGCCGGGCAGCGGGCAGCATGGGCGGGTGAGCGTTCCGTCTCTACCCGCCGTGCCGTACCACGCCACCGCCCAGCGGCCCGACTGGTTCGCCCTGCCGGCGCAGCTGCGGGCCACGGTGACCGCGCGACTCGGCGCCCCGGTGGTGCGGGCTCGTAACGCCGGCGCCGGCTTCACTCGCGGCTTCGCCTCGCTGTTGTGCACCGCCGAGGGACACCGCGCGTTCGTCAAGGCAGCACCACATGCGGAGCAGCCGCATCTGGTCGACTGGTACGCCCGGGAGGCCGCGATCCTCACCCGGCTGCCGGCCGGTCTGCCGGCGCCCCGCCCACGCTGGACGCTGACGGAGGCAGGCTGGTACGTCCTGTGCCTCGACGCCGTCGACGGTCGCACCCCTCGGCTGCCCTGGGACCAGGTCGAACTCACCGCCGCCCTCGCCGCCTTCACCGCCGTGACCGAGGCGCTCGCCGAAGCACCGACCGAACTGACCGGCCTCGGCCTGCCCCACCTCGCCGACCTGGCCCGCGACGACATCCTCTGGTGGGTAGAGGTCGCCGCCGGCCGGGAACCCGTGCCGCCGCTGCCTGCCCCGGCCCGGACGCGGCTTGCCGAACTGACTGCGCTGGAGTCGCGGTTGCCAGGGTACGCCGCCACCGCGACCGGACTGACCCACGGCGACCTGCGGGTCGACAACGTGCTGATCGACAAGGCCGGCGCGGCCTGGCTCTGCGACTGGTCGTGGCTGTGCCACGGACCCGCCTGGTTCGACCTGGTCACCCTGCTGATCTCCGGGTACGCCTCCGGGCTGGACGTCGACTCGCTCTTCACCAGTCACCCGGCCGCCGCCGACGCGCCCGACGACGCGCTGGACGTCACCCTGGCCGCCCTCGCCGGCTACCACCTCACCGCCGCAGCGTCGGCCCCACCGACCGCCTCGGCCTACCTGCCGGAGCACCAACGGTGGACCGGCGAACAGGCTCTGGCCTGGCTCTCGCACCGCCGCGACTGGATTTGACCGCCACCTCCACCCGCGTCGACCGGCGCCCCGGTCCGGACCGACGGTCCCCGGCGGCCGGCGCGGTGCCGTTTTGGTCCGCCCGAACCGGACCTGGTAACCTGGCTCTTCGCGCAGCGATGACGCATGCTCGTCGCGCGCACAAGCTGACCAACCCGAGCTATCAAGACGAGGCTGTCGCGTGGCGAACATCAAGTCCCAGATCAAGCGCAACCGGCAGAACGAGAAGCGCCGGCTGCGTAACAAGTCGGTCAAGTCGTCGCTGAAGACCGCCATCCGCAAGTTCCACGAGGCCGCTGAGGCTGGTGACGTCGAGAAGGCCGCCGCCCTCATGCAGGACGCCTCGCGCAAGTTGGACAAGGCGGCCAGCAAGGGCGTCATTCACGGCAACCAGGCCGCGAACCGCAAGTCTGCGATCGCCAAGCGCGTCGCGTCGCTCGCCGCCTGAGCCAGCGTCCAGATCTGGCGGAAGCCCCGAGGTGTCGCCTCGGGGCTTCCGCATGTCCGTTCGACGGTTGTGGTCCACTGCCGTCGGGCAGCCCACCCCAGTCAGGACCCAGGTTCGGTGGTGCCCGGTCGACGCTCGGCGGTGTCCCGGCTCGCTGCCGGCCCGCCACGGCCCGTTGCCTCGGCGGTCTCGCCCGCACCATCTGAGGATCGACCCACCTCCCCCGATGGTCTGCCCGTGCTGTTCGAGGGCCGGCCCCCGCCGTCCAGAGACCAGGCGGACACGACTCCGGGCGCAGGTGACGGTTGCCGTGCCGCGGCGGGGTGCGCTGCCTCCGCAGACGCGGACCGCACCACGATGCCGGGCACACTGTGCCGAAGCAAGTCCACTCTGGCACGCCCCACCGCCGGCTCCATCTGCTGGCGGAACCGGTCGCGTTCCTGCTCGGGTACGGCTGCGGCAGAGCGCACCACCGCGGCGGCCACCAGATCGTTGAGCTTGACCATCACGGCCACCGCGGCAGGCAGCACGAGCACCGCCCACCAGGTCACCAGTTCCGCGAGCGCGAGCAGCGCCGCCAAGGCGATCGCGCCCTCGAAGAAGACGAAGCAGAGCACCCCGCCCGGGTTGACGAACCGCAGGCCGAGCGCTCGCGCATAGAACGGACGGTACCGCTGCTCGTCGGCCGGGATCGTGGCCCACGAGCCACGGAGGGTTCCGCTCACCTGGCGCCGCCCTGCCGCGCCGCCGCCACTGAGAAGACCGCTTTCTCCAGTGCGTAGGCCCGGTCGTCGGAGCCACCCTTGACTGCCGCATTGCACTCCGCCGCCGCCCGCATGGCCAGGACCAGCCCGTCGGGCGTCCAGCCACGGGCCTGCCGTTGGGCCCGTTCGACCTTCCAGGGCGGCATACCCAGGCTGCTGGCGAGCTGGTACGGACTGCCCCGGCCAGCCGAGGCGACCCGGGCGACCGTACGGATCCCGTCGGCGAGCGCATCCGCGATCGGCACCGGATCCACCCCCACGTGCAACGCCCAGCGCAGCGCCTCCAGTGCACCCGGCAGGTCTCCGACCATCGTGGCGTCGGCCACCGTGAAGCCGCTCACCTCCACCCGGCCCCGGTAGTACCGCGCCACGGTGTCGGCGCTGATCCGGCCGTCGGTGTCGGCGATCAGCTGCGAGCAGGCCGCCGCGAGTTCGCGCAGATCGTTGCCGACCGCGGCGATCAACGCCTCGGCGGCGTCGTCCGTGCAGCGCCCACCGGCCCGGCGGATCTCGTCGCGGACGAAGGCCGCCCGGTCGCGGTGTCCCTTGAGCTTGGCAGCGGGCACGACCCGGGCGCCTGCCGATTTCAGGCCGTCGGCGAACGCCCTGCCCTTCGCGCCACCGAGGTGCGCCACCACGAGCTGCACCTCCGGATCGGGATGCTTCGCGTACGCCAGCAGTGCGGCGACCAGGTCCTTGCGGGCGTCCTGACCGGACCGGAGCACCAGTACCCGACGACCACCGAACAGCGACGGGCTGAGCATCTCGTCGAGCTCGCCGACGGTGAGTTGGCCTGCCTGGTATTCGCGCACGTCGACGCCAGGCTCCGCGGCGCGGGCGGCGGCAACGGTTTCGGTCACCGCACGCGTGGCGAGCAGCTCCTCGTCGCCGAGGACGAGCACAATAGGAGCGGCATAGGCGACGGTCACGCCGCCCATATTCGCACGCTCGGCCAGTAGGTCCAGCCTGCTCGTCGCTACTCTGCCGGCAGACCCCGCACTCAGCGCAAATCCAGACATAATTATCATCAATCGCATTTAGGTGGCTAGCCTCACGGTGCACGAACCCGGTCGACGCCGGCCCTCACCACGGCAAGCCCCCGGGGCGACCGCACGACCGCCACGTCCCCGTCAACATCGGTACGCAGCACCCGTGTCCCGCCCCGGGCCAGCCGAGCCAACACCGACTCGTTGGGATGTCCGTAAGTGTTCCCCGCGCCGACCGGCACCAGCGCCACCGCCGGCCGCACCGCGTCCAGAAAGGCCGCATCCTGGTAAGCAGAGCCGTGATGGGCGACCTTCAGCACATCGGCCCGCAGCCCGTCCAGTGGCAGCCGCTCCCACAGCGCCCGCTGTTCCTCGACCTCGGCATCGCCGGTCAGCAGGATCCGCACCCGATCCACCGTGGCGATCAACACCAGGGAGTTGTTGTTCGGATCCGAGCGGGTGCCGCGCATCGGGTACGGCGGGCCGATCACAGTCAGGTCGACCGAGCCGGCCCGGAAGTGCCATCCGGTCGGTGCTGCCGCCACCGGCGTGCCATGTACCGCAGCGGTGGCGCGAACCAGGTCCCGACCCGCCGCAGGCTCCGGCCACTGCGGAACCAGTACGGTGTCCACTTGCCTGCCCCGGAAGACCCCTGACACCCCACCGGTGTGATCCACATGGAAGTGGCTGATCACCAGCAGCGACACCCGACGGACGCCGAGCCGGCGCAGGCAGGCGTCCACCGCCGCCGGGTCCGGGCCGGCGTCCACCACCACCGCCCGACCGGCGGCCACCGGCAGCAGCACCGTGTCGCCCTGGCCCACCGCACAAGCCACCACCACCCAACCGTCCGGCGGCCAGCCCGGCGCAATCACCCGCACCGGCAGGGCACCCAGCACGACCGCGACGGTGCAGACCGCCACCAGGCGGCGCACCAGCGGACGCCGGGAAGCGACCAGCAACGCCACGGTCAGCGCCGACAGCAGCAACGCCCCGGACACCCCATCGGGCCAGGGCAGGTTGCCCGCCGGCAGCCGGGCACCGTACCGGGCGACAAGCACCAGCCACCACGCCGGCCAGTGGGCCAGCCAGGCGAGCACCTCAGCGCCGTCCGGCCAGACCGATGAGGCGACCGCCGCCGCCACGCCGAGCACCGTCGCGGGAGCGATCGCCGGCACCGCGAGAAGGTTCGCCGGCACCGCGACCAGGCTGACCGTTCCCGTCAGACCGGCGATCACCGGCGAACAGGCGAGTTGCGCGGCGGCCGGCACCGCTAACGCCTCGGCCGCCCCCGGTGGTACACCCCGCCGCCGTAGACCATCGCGCCAGCCCGGCGCGAGCAGCAGCAGTCCGCCGGTGGCCAGCACGGACAGGGCGAACCCGGCATCACCGGCCAGGTCCGGGTCGACGAGGACCAGCACCGCCACGGCGGCGGCCAGCGCGGGCACCGCCGCCCTGGTCCGGCCGGCGGCCAGCGCGGCGAGCCCAACCGCGCCCATGGTGGCCGCGCGTACCACGCTCGGTGACGGCCGGACCAGGATGACGAAGCCCACCAGGGCCAGCCCGCACAGCCCGACAGCCAGCGCGGGCCCAGCGCGGGCCCAGCGGGCCAGCAACAGCACCGCACCCACCACGATTGCGACATTCGATCCGGAGACAGCATTCAGGTGAGTCATTCCGGTGGCCCGGAAGTCCTCCTCCACCGTGTCGGGCAGCCGGCTGGTGTCCCCGACCACCAGGCCGGGGAGCAGCCCTCCAGGGTCGGCCGGTAGGGGTGCGCACGCCCGCTGGAGACCGGCTCGGAGCCGACCAGCCGCGCGTTGCAGCACCGAGGGAGAACCCAGCCGCATCGGTGCGCCGACGGCCATCAGGACCGCCCCGGTGAGGTCGCCGCCGCGCGGCTGGGCCAGGCGCCCGTCCACGGTGAGCCGCTGCCCGGGTAACAGCCCGCGCCAGGCCGGATCGTCCGCGAGCACCAGCACCCGTGCCGGTGTGGTGATCCGCTGACCGTCGGACCCGGTCAGCGTGACCAGCCTGGCCGCCACCAGCAAGGTCGGCGGACGGCCCGCGATGCCGCCGCGTACCGGCCGAGGGTCGTCCCGGACCACCAGATCGGCGCTCACCCGGGCACGGGCTTCCACCAGGACGCGCAGCGGATCCGCGTCCCGTACGACCAGCCGCGCCGAGGTGGCTGCCCCACCGCAGACCACTCCGATCAGGATCGCCACGGCGATCCAGCCGTGGCGGCGTACGGCCGGAGCGGGTCGACCGACGAGGCCCAGCAGGTGCAGGGTCGCCACCCCGGCGAAACCGGTCGCGGCGATGGCCAGCAGTAGCGTCCGCCGGGCGTCGAGGTGCAGGCCCGCCAGCGCGGTGAGCCAGGCCGCGACGGCAAGCCCCGCCATTCGGAGATCGGGTACGGCCACGCCGGTGCCAGCACCCGTGGTTGCGTGCGCCTGCGTCGCCGGACCGGACGATGCCGGAGACCTCACACCGTCACCAGATCCTTGAGCTGCTCGTACCGGATGTCGCCGATGCCGGTCACCTGGCGTAGGTCACCGACAGACCGGAAGCCGCCGTGCTCATCGCGATAGTCGACGATCCGTTGCGCGAGAACCGGCCCCACCCCGGGCAGCGTCTCGAGTTGCGTCGCCGTCGCGGTGTTCAGGTTGACCCGCCCACCCGATCCCGGCTCGGCACCGACTCCTGGACCCGTCGCCACGCCCGGAGGCGCCGGTACGCCGACCAGGATCAGCTCACCGTCGCTGATCCGGCGGGCCGGATTGAGCATCGCCACGTCCACACCCGGCAATGCCCCTCCTGCGGCGTCGAGGGCGTCGGCCACCCGCGCGCCGGCTGCCAGCCGCACCAGACCGGGCCGTCGGACCTTGCCGGCGACGGCGACCACCAGCTCGCCGGTCGGCTCCGACTCCGGTCTGCCCGGCTGGTCGCCGCCCTCGACCGAGGGATCGGGTGTCACCGCGGTTGCGGTCTCGGCAACGACCGGTTCCACCTCAGGACGAGAGCGCCAGGCCCAGATGCCTGCGACCAACACCACGAGCACGGCGACGGCCGCGAGTGCTCGTACTCCCCGCCGTCCCGGATCGAAGGCACCCGGGCCCGGCAGGAGCAGTGTCGGCGAAGACTGGTCCACCGCGCGCTCCCGCCGGTCATCGTCCGGCTCCTCGTCACGGGCACGAACCGGCTCACCGGCCCAGGTCGGCCGGCCGTCGCGCACCGGACCGGTGTCACCCACCCGTTCGATGGCCTGGCGTGGCAGCAGCATGGTCGGCCAGTCAGACACCGGCGGCGCCGTGCCGGGACCACCGGCAGACGGCGGCGGATCGCCGGTCGACGGCAGCCCGGCGGACGGAGCCCGGTCGACGAACGGAAGCCGGGCCACGAAGGACGACGTCGGGTCGTCTCCCGGCTCCGGTGGCAGGGCGGCGCCCACCGGCGTGTCCGCCGCGTCGGGCATCAGGTGCCACAGCCGCCGCCGGACCGCCATCTCCTCGTCCTCGTCCCTCGACACGGCGCGAGGTTAGGACGCCAGGGCACTGCGACGTGCCCCGAGATGGTCGGCCTGTGGACAGTGCAACGCCCTGTGGACAGCCACCTGATCATGCTGCGGTTCTGCTATGACCTGACGTCCGCGCCTGCCTTCCTACCCCGGTCGTTGCCCGTTCACCGACGCCACGAGCGGTGCGCGGGTCAGCCGGTGGAATCCGGCCTACTGTGGATCACCACGCAGGCGAGGCCGGGCCCGACATGCACGGCGATGGCCCCGCCGGCTTCGGAAACGTACGTGTCACGCAGCCGTTCGCCGAACCGGGCTGTCAGCGTGTCGACGAGTTCCTCGGCCCGCCGCGGTGCGTCGACATGGTGTACGGCCAAGTCGACTGGCGTGTCGCCGGCCGCCTCGACGGCCAGGTCCGCCAGACGCGCCATGCCCCGGCTGGCAGTGCGGACCTTGTCCCGCAGCACGATGTGCCCTTCGGGCATGTGCAGGATGGGCTTGACCGACAGCGCGGTACCGAGCAACGCCTCCGCCGCGTTGATCCGCCCGCCCCGGCGCAGGAACTCGAGCGTGTCGACATAGAAGTGGATGCTCGTGCGGTCAATGGCAGCCGCTGCCGCCGCACGTACACCGGCCAGGTCGGCGCCCAGCGCGGCGGCCCGGGCCGCCGCGACCGCCGGGAAGCCGAGGCCCATGCCGCAGGAGCGGCTGTCGACCACGCTGACCCGCTCACCCAGCTCGGCGGCGGCCAGTCCGGCGGCCTCCACCGTGCCGGAGAGCCCGGCCGACAGGTGCACCGACACGACACCTTCCGCACCGGCTTCGAGCAGTTCCCGGTACGTCCGGCCGAACTGCTCCGGCGACGGGCGGGAGGTACTCACCGACACCCGCCGCGCGCGCAGCGCCCGAATGGCGTCCGCCGGGGAAATCTCGACGCCTTCCAGTCCTTCGACACCGGCCAGCACCACGGTCAGCGGCACCACGGTCAGCCGGTGCTCCCGTACCAGCTCGGGCGGAAGGTAGGCGGTGGAGTCGACGACGACCGCGACTGGCATGCCGGCACCGTAGCGGATCGAGCTGGGCAGCGATCCGACCCTGTCCCCAGGAGTCAGCTCAGACCGGCTCGGCGGAGGCCGGGGCAGCGGTCACGGCAGCCGGGGCGTCCACCGGCCCGACGTTGTGTGCACGCAGGTGCCAGCCGCGCTCCACATCGTGACGCAGCTCCGTCCAGTGGCAGTTGCGCAGCGAACCGACGGTACGCAGCACGGCGTGTTCCCAGCCCAGCAGGTGGCCGCAGCCCTGACGGGCGGCGCCACCGTGCGTGGCGATCACGACGGTGCCCCCCGGCGACTGGTCGGCGGCCTCCTGCAGCGCGGCGCCGAGGCGTTTGCCCAGATCGTCGAGGGGTTCGATTTCCGCTCCCGGGTCAGGGTCCCCGGCCCGCCAGCGGGCGTGCTCTTCGGGGAACCGCTGCGCCACCTCGGTCAGCAACAGCCCCTGCCAGCTGCCGAAGTGCCGCTCCCGTAGACGGGCGTCGGAATGCACCGGGAGTCCGGTCAGGGCGGACAGCGCGGCGGCGGTGTCCGCCGCGCGGCTCAGGTCACTGGCGACCAGGACGTCCGGGCGCAGCGCGGCAAGTATCGGCGCGGCCGTACGGGCCTGTTCCCGGCCGAGATCGTTCAACGGGACGTCGGTCTGCCCCTGCACCCTGCTGGCGGCGTTCCAGTCGGTGTTGCCGTGCCGCCAGATGATCAGCCTGGTCATTCGCCCGATCCGGTGCCGGCCTCCGCGCGGGCGAGGTCGCGGTCGACGAAGGGGATGGTCGGGCAGTCCTTCCAGAGCCGGTCGAGGGCGTAGAACTCACGCTCCTCGGTGTGCTGCACGTGCACCACGACGTCGACGTAGTCGAGCAGTACCCAACGGCCGCCACGTTCGCCCTCGCGCCGCACCGGCTTCGCCTTCTCCGGCAGGTCGAGCAGGGCCTCCTCGATTGCGTCGACGACGGCCAGCACCTGGCGTTCGTTCGGGGCTGCGGCGAGCAGGAACGCGTCGGTGATGGCGAGTTGGTCACCCACGTCGATGATGACGATGTCCTGAGCCTTCTTGTCGGCCGCGGCCTGGGCGGCGACGATCGCCAACTCGTGAGCGCGTTCGGAAACTGTCACCATTCTCCTTCGATCAACCGTGCGATGGTTCAAGCCTCTCACACGGCTCGGGACACCGACTCGTCAGATTCACCCGGAAAGAGGCATCAAACGGTCAGATCACTCGCGGTACAGGCGGCGTTTCGCGATGTACTGCACCACACCGTCCGGCACCAGATACCAGACCGGCTCGCCCCGGGCGACCCGCGTCCGACAGTCGGTGGACGAGATCGCCATGGCCGGCACCTGCACCAGGCTGACCGTGTCGGCGGGCAGGTGCGCGGCGGTCAACGCGAACCCCGGCCGGGTGACCCCGATGAAGTGGGCCAGCTCGAAGATCTCGTCCAGGTCCTTCCAACTGAGGATCCTCTCCAGGGCGTCCGCACCGGTGATGAAGAACAGCTGCGTCTTCGTCCCGTACTGGGAGCGCAGGTCACGCAGGGTGTCGACGGTATATGTGGGCCCGCTTCGGTCGATGTCGACCCGACTGACCTGGAAGCGAGGGTTGGAGGCAGTGGCGATCACGGTCATCAGGTAACGGTCCTCGGCCGAGCTGACCGCGACGTCAGCCTTCTGCCACGGCTGCCCGGTCGGCACGAAGATCACCTCGTCGAGGCTGAACCGGTCTGCCACCTCGCTCGCCGCCACCAGATGCCCGTGATGGATCGGATCGAACGTCCCGCCCATGATGCCGATCCGCCGGATGTCTTCCTCCACCCCATGATCCTAGGGCGTCACCCATAGAACACGGGCTGAGCCGGGCACCCTCCGAACCGGCTCGGTCACGGTCGTCAGGCACTCGTGGCAGCCACCGCCGTACGCGCCACCAGGGCTCGACGCAGGTCGTCGTCGGCATCGGTGACAACCCGGCGCAGCCCGGGCGTGAGGTCGTCGCGGGCCAGCAACGCCGCAGCCGCCTGCCTGGTCGGCTGGGACACCGCGTAGCGGGGAAAGGCCAGGTTGGCGACATCGTCCGCCACCCAGGGCGTACGTAGCTGCGCGGCAGCAGGCATGTCGTCGAAGTACCTGCCGACGTAGCCACTCGTCAGCTCGGCCTGTTCCGGCTGCCAGAACCCCGCTGCCGTCGCCTCGACCAGCCGATTCGACAGCTCCGTGTTCGACACGATGATTTCCCACGCGGCCCGCTTCGCGGCAGGTTCGGGCAGCGCGGCCCGGCAACGGGCAGCCCGTTCGGCACCGGTGGCGCTCGGATCGGCCACCAATTCGTCCGCGATCTCCGCCGCACCGGCGGCACCGAGAACCACCAATCTGCTGAGCAACGCCCACCGCAGTTCGGCGTCTACAGCCAGTCCCGCGGGTACGGCCCGGCCGGCGAGCCAACCAGAGAGCAGCTCGACGTCGACGCTCGTGGCGATCAACCCCCGGGCGGCGGCTAGTTGCAACGACATGCCCGGCTCCGCGCCCTCCAGCAGCCGCCAGCAGGAATCGGCGACCCCGACCAGGGCGGACCGTCGGGCCAGCGGGTCGAGGTAGCGGTCGACAAGCGTACGCGTCATCGCCAGCACATCCTCGACGATGATCACTTCTGTCTCGGTGGGTAGCGCCGCGACGATCAGGTCGACCAGCCCGGCCATCGGCCGTTCCCCGTCAGTCGCCGCGTCCAACGCCTCACCCCAGAGCAGGGCCCGAGCCAGCGGGTCGGTCAGGCGGGGCAGCAGCATCGGCACTGCGTCGGCCGATGCGGCGTCGAGACGGATCTTGGCGAAGGTCAGGTCGCCGTCGTTGGGCAGCAGAACCGCAGCCGCCGGTTCACCCTCCAACCCGACGAGCCGGGTACGGCCGTCGTCCTTCTTAGGGTCGAGGTCGACCTCGACCCTAAGGGCGGTGCCGTCCACGGCGTACCGGCCCACACCGATGCGGTGCGGGCGCAGCACCGGGTGCGTCGACGGCGCGGTCTGAGCGATGACGACCTCGTCGTACCGGCCGTCGGCGTCCACCGCCACCTCGGCCCGCAGGGTGTTGACCTGTGCGGTCCGTAGCCAGCAATCCGCCCAGTCGGTCAGTTCCCGACCGCTGCTGCCGGCCAGGCTCTGCAACAGGTCAGCGAGGGTGGCGTTGCCGAAGCGGTGCCTGGCGAAATGCTCGTTGAGACCGGACAGGAACGCCTCGTCACCGAGCCACGCCACCAGTTGCCGCAGCACACTGGCCCCTTTTGCGTACGAGATGCCGTCGAAGTTGAGCAGCCCCTCGGCTGCGTCGGTGACCCGGTCGGGCGCCACCGGATGGGTGGAGGGACGTTGGTCGGCGGCGTATCCCCACGCCTTCCGGCGCAGCGCGAACGTCGTCCAGGCCCCGCCGAACCGGGTGGCCTCGGCGGTGACCCGGGTGCCCAGGTACTCCGCGAACGACTCGTTCAGCCACAGGTCGTCCCACCATCGCATGGTGACCAGGTCACCGAACCACATGTGCGCCATCTCGTGGGCGATGGTGGTGGCCCGCAACTCGCGCTCGCTGTCGGTGACCGCCGAGCGGAACACATAGTCGTCGCGGAAGGTGACCAGGCCCGGGTTCTCCATGGCGCCAGCGTTGAACTCGGGCACGAACGCCTGGTCGTACTTGCCGAACGGATAGCGCTCGTCGAACAGCTGATGGAACCGGTCGAGACACTGCTTCGTGACGGTGAGGATCTCCGCCGCATCGGTGTCGAGGTGTTCGGCGAGCGAACGCCGGCAGTACACGCCGAGCGGGATTCCGTCGTGGACGTCCCGACGCACGTGCCAGGGGCCGGCGATCAGAGTGAAGAGATAGGTGGCGATCGGCAGGGTGGGGGCGAACTCCCAGCGACCCGGTGCCGGGTTGGCGGCGACCTGCGCGTTCGCCGCCACCGTCCAGTGCTGCGGCGCCGTCACCGACAACGTGACCGGCGCCTTCAGGTCGGGTTGGTCGAAGGCGGCGAAGACCCGCTGCACGTCGTCGAGGAACGACATCACGTAGAGGTAGGTTTCCCCGTCGGCGGGGTCGACGAAGCGGTGCATCCCCTCGCCGGTGTTCGTGTACGCCATCTCGGCGTCGACGACGAGCGTGTTCTGCGCAGCCAGACCGACCAGCGGCAGCCGGTTGTCGTCGAGTGTCGTGTGATCGACATCGGTGCCGTTGAGGCGTACGCCGCGCAGTTCCGCCGGTTTGACCTCGACGAAGGTCTCGGTGCCGGTGGCGCGGAACCGGATCGTGGCGTGGGACCGGAACCGCTCACCCTCCCCAGTCAGATCGAGGTCCACCTGGTAGGACTCGACGATGATCGACGCGCCACGCGCGGTCGCCTCTGCACGGCTCAGGCTCGGCATCCGCTTATCCTGCCCGATGGGGGAACGAACCGGCTCCCCCATTTCCCTGGCACTGGAGGACGTGACCATGACAGCGCACCCCAAGGGTGACTTCGACCTCTCCCGGGCGGTCTGGCAACGGGCCGAGGGCGACACCTCGGAGGCCGCCGTGGAGGTCGCCTTCGTCGACGATCTCATCGGCATGCGCAACTCGGCCGAACCGGACGGCCCGGTGCTGGTGTTCACCCAGGCCGAGTGGGACGCCTTCGTCGCGGGCGCCCAGGACGGCGAGTTCGACCTGGACTGAGCGCGGGGTGCGGTGTCCCGGGTCGCGCCGAGTTGGAGGACGACCGGTGTCTTCCCTGGCCACCGCACTAGCCGCAGTCACCGTCACCCCAGCCGAGGCCACCCGGGCCGGGGGCGTGGTGGAAGCCGGCGTGGCCGGCCACGTCGACACAACGTTCGGCGTCCGGACCGATGGCACCACAGAACAGTCGCTCTGCCCGCTGCCAGGCATCGGCCGGGGACAACGCGCAGGCGCCGAGGGCCAGCTCGGGCCGGAGCACGCTCAACGCCTCCGCATACCCGACGGCCACCTCACGTGCGGCGGCCAGATCGGCGGCGGTGAAGCCGAGGTGCACCGTGAAATGACGATGAGGCCGGGGCGGCCGGCTCGGGGGCGCCACCAGAGGTGGCCCGTCCCCGCCATCCGCTCCGACCTTCCAGTGTCGCCAGTACGCCGCACGGTTGTCCCGCATCCGTCCTCCCCGTGGCACGCCGAACCCTGACCGACGACGCGTCAACCGACCGGTCAGGCGCGGCGGCCGGATGACCGCCGGCAGGTCGACACCGCCGCCGGTTCCAGGGAACCAGGCTCCTCCGGCTCTGGGAGGGGCCAGCAAGGGCCGGTCTGCGACGACCGCACAGTACCGCCGCAGGATCCCCGGTGGCATCAACCGGCTGTCCGTGCCACCGCACGCGATCGCAGGCTCAGGCCGGCACCGGCAGTCGCTTGACGAAGCCGGTCCGACACAGCCCACCATCGGGGCTTCCGTCGCCTGACGTCGGCTCGTAACCGCAGGCCCGGAAGAGGGCCACCGCCGCCGACAGGTGCGGCCCGGTCCCCACCCGGATCATTGAGTGCCCTCGCTGATATGCCAGCTCCTCCAGCGCGGCGACCAGTTGCCGGGCGATACCGCGGCGTCGATACGCGGGCCGCACGTACAGCTGCCTCAACTCGCCGGTGTCATCGTCCCGGACACGGATTCCGCCATACGCCACCGCCCGGCCGGCGAGTACGACCGCAAGCCAGCAGGCGTCACTGTCCGTATCGATATCCCGCCCGGCAGCGCCGCCGGTGGTCTCACGCAGCTCACGCTGCCCGGCCGCAGCCAGTGCGGCGACCTCCGGATCCGCCGGCGGGCGGAACTCGATCAACATCACTCCACGTTAAAGGGACCGCATTTCGCGCAGGTTTCCAACAGTTGTCCCTATTTCGGAGCGCGTCGAGCTATTCGGCGTCATTCCCGTCGGCGGTCACCGGCTCGACCTCGTCCACTGGCCGCTGCCGGCGCGCCTTGCGGGCTGCCAGCCGCTCGGCAGCGCTGGCCCGAGTCGGCTTCTCCTCCAACCGGACGTCCCGGCCCCGGGCACCCGGAACGAACTCGGCCCCGGCGTAGAGGGTGGGTTGCCAGTCGAACTCCCGTTCACCGATGCGAACCAGGTCCCCGGGTCGAGCACCCGCCTTGGCCAGTTGCTCCTCGACGCCGAGACGGGCCAGCCGATCGGCGAGGTAACCGACCGCTTCGTCGTTGTCGAAGTTCGTCTGACGCACCCAACGCTGCGGGCGGACACCGTGCACGGTGTACGAGCCATCGTCCTCGGCCTCGATGGTGAAGCCGGCGTCGTCGACCGCCTTCGGCCGGATCACGATCCGCGTCGGTTCGGCAGGCGGTGCCGCCACCCGCGACTGTTCCACGAGTTCGGCCATCGCGTACGTGAGTTCCTTCAGCCCTTCCCTGGTGGCTGCGGAGACCTCGAAGACCCGCAGACCACGTGCTTCCAGGTCGGGGCGGACGATCTCGGCGAGGTCCCGGCCGTCCGGCACGTCGACCTTGTTCAGCGCGACCAGCCGGGGCCGGTCCGCCAACCCGCCGTACTCGGTCAGCTCCGCCTCGATGGTGTCGATGTCGGCCAACGGATCCCGCCCCGGCTCCAGGGTGGCGGTGTCGATGACGTGCACCAACACGGCGCAACGCTCGACGTGTCGGAGGAACTCCAACCCCAGCCCCCTGCCAGTGGCAGCACCCGGGATCAGCCCGGGTACGTCGGCCACGGTGAAGGTGTGGTTGTCGAGCCGTACCACGCCGAGATTCGGCACCAGAGTGGTGAACGGATAATCGGCGATCTTGGGTTTGGCTGCGGAGATGACCGAGATGAGCGACGACTTCCCGGCCGACGGGAAACCGACCAGGCCGACGTCGGCCACGCTCTTGAGTTCCAGCACCACGTCCAGCTGCTCACCCGGCTCGCCCAGCTCAGCGAAACCGGGTGCCTTGCGACGCGAGTTGGCGAGCGACGCGTTGCCCCGACCGCCGCGTCCACCCCGGGCCACCTCGAAGGTGGTGCCGGCACCGACCATGTCGGCCAACACGGTGCCGTCGCTGGTCTGCACCACCGTGCCGTCGGGCACCTTGAGTATCAGGTCGCTACCGTTGCCGCCGTCGCGGTTCGAGCCCGCGCCACCCCGCCCGTTCTCCGCCTTCACGTGCGGGCGGAAGTGAAAGTCGAGCAGCGTGTGCACCTGCGGATCGACCACCAGGGAGACGCTGCCGCCGTGCCCGCCGTTGCCCCCGTCCGGGCCGCCGAACGGCTTGAACTTCTCCCGGTGGATCGAGACACAGCCGTGCCCACCGTCGCCGGCCTGCAGATGCAGGACGACCCGGTCAACGAACGTCGTCACGACGTAATCCTTCCAGCAGGGCGACCCTGCGCGAGAAAAGGCGAAGCGGGCCGGGACATCAGGTCCACGGCCCGCTTACGCCGGACAGCTACTGCTGCGGCACGATGCTGACGGTCTTTCGACCGCGCCTGGTACCGAACTGCACCGCACCGGCGGCCAGCGCGAAGAGCGTGTCGTCTCCGCCGCGGCCGACCAGGTCACCGGGGTGGAACTTGGTGCCACGCTGACGGATGAGGATCTCACCCGCGCTGACGACCTGACCACCGAAGCGCTTCACGCCGAGTCGCTGAGCCGCAGAGTCGCGACCGTTACGCGAGCTGGACGCACCCTTTTTGTGAGCCATTCGAGGACGACCTACTTCCCGCTGGAGATGCCGGTCACCTTGACCTGGGTCAACGGCTGGCGGTGACCCTGGCGCTTGTGGTAGCCGGTCTTGTTCTTGAACTTGTGGATCCGGATCTTCGGGCCCTTGGTGTGCGCGGCGATCTCACCGGACACCTCGACCTGAGCAAGCTTCGCCGCGTCGGTCACCAGGTCGTCACCGTCGACGAGGAGCACCGCGGCGAGCTTCACCGCGTCACCGGGGACACCGGTGAGCTTCTCGACCTCGATCACGTCGCCTTCGGCGACCTTGTACTGCTTGCCGCCGGTCTTGACGATCGCGTACATCGGAGGCGGACTCCCTGTCGTTGAGGCTGCTGGCGGTCGTTCCCACGGCGGCTCGCCGGGTAGCAGAAGCACGGCGGCGCGGGCACACGGGAACATTGGCACACCAAAGTGCGCCGCAGGTTAGCGTACGCCATCCCGGGGCCGGGACCCAAACCGGGCCGGGCCGGTCAGCGGGCGCAGTGGCTGTCGGGACGCTACCGCGACCGGTCGACGGCGTGCCGCCGAATGATCCGATGACGGTTCCGCACTGGCCCTTCGACCAACCTGACACCGCTACGGCCGGGTACGCCGACGCGTGCCTGAACGGCGGGACCGACGCCGGCCGCCGTTGTCGCCACCGTCCTCCTCGTCGGTGTCGCCGAGCGCGTCCGGGTCGTCCGGAGCGGCGAGCCGCGCCGACTCGCTCCGCTGGGTGTCGGCGGCAGCTGACGCTGCCGGAATCTCCGTCTCGTAGCGAGAGAGGTCGTAACCCATGGTGTCATGGAAGTCGGCGTCGGCGGTGTCGGCGGTTCCGGTTTCGGTGATCTCCACCACGGTCCGTTCCGCCGCCGCGGCACCCTTGCGCGCACGTCGCCGAGACGAGCCGCCGGCCTGCTCGACCGACGGGGCACCCGTCGAGGCGACGGCCTTGACCTTCTCCCCACCGCCGGAACGCGGTTTCTCCGGCACCGGCTCGGTGTGGATGACCAGACCCCGGCCCTTGCAGCACTCGCAGGTCTCGCTGAAGGCCTCCAGCAGCCCGGCACCGATCCGCTTACGGGTCATCTGCACCAGACCCAACGAGGTGATCTCGGTGACCTGGTGCTTGGTGCGATCCCGGCCCAGGCACTCGGTCAGCCGACGCAGCACCAGTTCCCGGTTCGACTCCAACACCATGTCGATGAAGTCGATCACCACGATCCCGCCGATGTCCCGCAGCCGCAACTGCCGGACGATCTCCTCGGCTGCCTCCAGGTTGTTGCGGGTGACCGTCTCCTCCAGGTTACCCCCGGCACCTGTGTACTTACCGGTGTTCACGTCGACCACCGTCATCGCCTCGGTCCGGTCGATCACCAGATGGCCACCGGAGGGCAGGAAGACCTTGCGATCGAGGCCCTTGAGGATCTGCTCGTCGATGCGGTACTCGGCGAAGACGTCCGTGGTGCCCGCGTGCCGGCGCAACCGCGCCACAAGGTCCGGCGACACGTGCGACAGGTACGACTCGACCATGTCGAACGCCTGGTCGCCCTCCATGACCAACTCGCGAAAGTCCTCGTTGAACAGGTCACGGACCACCCGGATCACGAGGTCGGGCTCCTGATAGAGGAGTACCGGCGCTCCGCCCTCGGCGGCCTTCGCCTGAATGTCCTCCCACTGCGCCTGAAGCCGCTTGACGTCCCGGGCCAACTCGTCCTCACTGGCGCCCTCGGCGGCGGTGCGGACGATCACCCCGGCACCGTCGGGCACGAGCTTCTTCAACACGTCACGGAGCCGCTTACGTTCGGTGTCCGGCAGCTTACGACTGATCCCTGAGGCGTTGCCGCCAGGTACGTAGACCAGATGCCGGCCGGATAGTGCGACGTGACTCGTCAACCGGGCCCCCTTGTGCCCGATCGGATCCTTGGTGACCTGCACCAGCACCGAATCACCGGATCTGAGGGCCTGCTCGATCGAACGCGCCCTTCCCTCCAGGCCGGTGGTGTCCCAGTTGACCTCACCGGCGTACAGGACCGCGTTGCGTCCCCGGCCGATGTCGACGAACGCGGCCTCCATGCTCGGCAGCACGTTCTGTACCTTGCCGAGGTAGACGTTGCCGGCCATCGTGCCGGCGGAGCTGCGGGTGACGTAGTGCTCGACCAGGACACCGTCCTCCAGCACCGCGATCTGGGTGCGGTCGCCGCGTTGACGCACAGCCATCACCCGGTCGACCGCCTCACGGCGGGCCAGGAACTCCGACTCGCTGAGGATCGGCGGGCGGGTCCGGCGCTGCTCACGGCCGTCCCGACGGCGCTGCCGCTTGGCCTCCAACCGGGTCGAGCCGGAGACGCCCTGCACCTCGTCGACCGTCCGACGCGGCTCTCTGATCTTCACCACGGTGGGCACACCGTCGTCGGCGGCGTCCGCGGCGTCACCGGCCCCACGCCGACGCCGCCGACGCCGCCGACGGGTCGTCCCGTCACCCTCGGCCTCGTCGCTCTCGTCGGACTCGGGCTCCGCCTCGGCCTCGCTCTCGTCCGCCTCGGCCTCGACGTGGACAGCCTCCGCTGCCTCGGTCTCCTCGGTCTCCTCGCCGTCTTCGGCGCCGCCCTTGCCCCGGCCCCGGCCCCGGCGGCCGCGACGGCGACGACGCCGGCCGCCCGCAGCCTCCTCGTCGTCCTCCTCCTCGGCGATCTCCTCAGCCGCTGCGGCCGGCTCCTCCTCCTCGGCCTCGGTCGCCACCACCGGCTCGACCTCTCGCCGGCCCCGGCGCCGCCGCCGGGACGACTCGCCCGGCTCCTCGGCGGGCCCCTCCTCGGCGGACTGCGCGGCGGCCGCGCGGGCGGCCACCATCTCTTCGGGAGCCATGAACAGCACCGTCGGCGCGGTGAGCGCAGCCTTACGACGACGAGATCGGCCCTCGGATCCGGTCGGCGCCGTCTCCGACCCCGCCGGTGCTTCGGCGTTCTCCGAACCGATGCGCCCGGCCGGTTGCACCGGGTCGGCGGCGCCCTCGGCGGGCAACGCGGCGGAGCCGAAGTCGGTGCCGGCCGCCGCAGTAGCCTCGGCATCGGCCACGGGCGAGGCCGACTCGGTGCCGGTGGGCGACTCGGTGCCGGTGGGCGACTCGGTGTCGGTGGGCGGTTCGATCGTGGCGTCGGTCGCCGACCCGGCAGCGGCGGACTTTCGGCGACGGGTACGGGTCACCTTGACCGGCGGCACCACGTCGCTGTCGACGGCCTCCGCCTCGGCCACGGTCAACGGCTCCTCGACGGCCTTCTGCCCGGTCGTCGCCTTACGGCGACGCCGGGGGGTCTTGACAGCGGGGTCGAGGTCACCCGAGACCGGTGCGAACACTTCGGCCTGGGGTGACTCCCCACTGCCCGAAGGCGCGACACCGGGCGCCTGAACCGGCGCGTCCGTCTGCTCCGGCCGACTGACCGGGGTGGCTCTGCGGCGGGTCGCCCGACGGCGGGGGGTCGCCTCCGCGGCCGACGCGCCACCCAGGTCGGCGGTACCGCTCACCGCACCGGGGATCTCCTGTGGCGGATCAGCGACCAGGCCGGACCCGACTGCGACCTGCGCAGGGGGCGATCCGGTCGTCTCGGCGGTGTGGTCGTCGGTGGTCTCGACTGCCGGCTCGTTGCCGGCATGTTCGCTGCCCTCGGGCTCGTTCTCGAGCATGGACGTTCTCCAGTTCTGGCGTCCCCGGGCGCGGGTGAGCGCTGCCACGCAGGGTTGCCGCAAAAGGTGTTTCCCCGGGCGCACAAGGTGCGCGCCGGCGAAGTCTGCCTGCCTGGACGCCGACCGTCGGTCAGCGCCCGCCGATGGTTGCCCCGTCGCGGTCCGCGTCCAGCGGATCCACGATCACACCCTGCGCGGTCAGCGTGCCCTGAGCCAGCCGGATCACCTTCGGGGCTACCGGCGGTTCCAGGCCGGCCACCACGCGCAAGCCGGAAAGGACGTCATCGGGCCGTACGGACGGGGTGACCTGCCGCACGACCAGTTCGAGTATCGCACACGGTACGGCCGAGTCCCCGGAAGGCGTCGGCGACACCACATCGACATCGATGCTGATGACTGCCGTACGCGCGTCGAAAGTTCGCCGCCCCTGCTTGGTCATCCGCTCCACGAGCACCTCGTCCGCGGCGGCGAAGACGGTCACCGCCCTGACCAGCACATCGGGATCCACCTGCGGCAACTCGATCCGCCAGCGGGACGCCTCGATCCGGTCGGGCAGGCTCGCCCCGTCGGCCACCACCGCGTCGAGCACGTCGAGGCCGGGCGAGAGCGCCGTGTCCAGCGCCAACCGCAGCTGCTCCGGATCGACCGGCTCGCGTAGACCGATCTCCAGGTACTCCGCCTCGCTCGCCACCCCGGTCGGCGCCGCGCTGGCGTACGAAATCTTCGGGTGCGGGGTGAAGCCCTGAGAGAAGGCTACCGGCACACCGGCCCGGCGCAGCGCCCGCTCGAAGGCTCGGGCGAAGTCCCGATGCGAGGTGAACCGCAGCGGGCCACGCTTGGCGTACCGGATCCGGACGCGCTGGACGACCGGCGCCTGGCCGCCCTCAGGCTGTGGTTTCCTACTGATCGTCGTACTCCTCGATGTCGTACCCCAGCCGTAGCACCCTGACTACTGCTGGGCACCGGCGGACAGCTTCAGCCCGTTGACCGGGGTCAACGGCAGTAGCTTCCGGCCGGTCGGGCCGATCTGGATCTCGGTGTCCATCGCCGGGCAGACGCCGCAGTCGAAACAGGGCGTCCACCGGCAGTCGTCCTGCTCGTACTCGCCGAGCGCGTCCTGCCAGTCCTGCCAGAGCCAGTCCTTGTCCAGGCCCGAGTCCAGATGGTCCCAGGGCAGGACCTCCAGTTCGTCACGCTCCCGGATGGTGTACCAGTCGAGGTCGACCCCGAAACCAGGCAGCACCTCGGCTGCCGCCTCCACCCAGCGCTGGTAGGAGAAGTGCTCGCTCCAACCATCGAACCGGCCTCCGTTCTCCCAGACCCGACGGATCACCGCACCGATCCGCCGGTCACCGCGGGACAACAGGCCCTCGACCAGCGACGGCTCGCCGTCGTGGTAGCGGTAACCGATCGCGCGGCCAAGCGAACGGTCGGCGTTGATCGCCTGCTTGAGCAGCTTGAGCCGGTGATCGATCACCTCCGGGCGCTGCATCGCCGCCCACTGGAACGGGGTGTGCGGCTTGGGCACGAACCCGCCGATCGACACGGTGCACCGGATGTCCTTCGAGCCGGTGGCCGCCCGACCGGCGCGGATGACCTCGTGCGCCATGTCGGCGATCTCCAGGACGTCGGCATCCGTCTCGGTGGGCAGACCGCACATGAAGTAGAGCTTCACCTGCCGCCAGCCGTTCGTGTACGCGGTGACCACGGTGCGGATGAGGTCTTCCTTCGACACCATCTTGTTGATCACCTTACGGATCCGCTCCGACCCGCCCTCGGGGGCGAAGGTCAGACCGGTCCGGCGGCCGTTGCGGGAAAGTTCCTGTGCCAGCTCGATGTTGAACGCGTCCACCCGCGTCGACGGCAACGAGAGCGAGACGTTCGTGCCCTGGTACTGCTCGGCCAGGCCGGAGCACATGTCACCGATCTCGGAATGGTCGGCCGACGAGAGCGACAACAGGCCCACCTCGTGGAAGCCGGAGAACTCCAGCCCCTGCTGCACCATCTGCCCCACCGTGGTGATCGAACGCTCCCGAACCGGGCGAGTGATCATCCCGGCCTGGCAGAACCGGCAGCCCCGGGTGCAACCCCGAAAAATCTCCACGGCGTACCGCTCGTGCACCGTCTCGGCCAACGGAACGAGTGGCTTCTTCGGGTACGGCCAGGCGTCCAGGTCCATCGTCGTGCGCTTGTGCACCCGGAACGGTACGTCCGCCCGATTCGGCACGACCCGCTGGATCCGGCCGTCCGGCAGATAGTCGACGTCGTAGAAGCGCGGCACGTAGACGCTCTCGGTGCGGGCCAGCCGCAGCAACAGTTCGTCCCGGCCCCCCGGGCAGCCCTCGACCTTCCACTCACGGACGATCCCGGTGATCTCCAGGACCGCCTCCTCGCCATCGCCGAGCACTGCGGCGTCGACGAAGTCGGCGATGGGCTCGGGGTTGAACGCGGCATGCCCACCGGCCACCACCACCGGGTCGGCGTCGGTACGGTCGGCGGCGAGTAGCGGAATGCCGGCCAGGTCGATGGCGGTAAGCAGATTGGTGTAGCCCAACTCGGTGGCGAACGAGACACCGAACAGGTCGAAGTCACCGACCGGTCGGTGCGCATCGACGGTGAACTGCGGCACGCCGTGGGCACGCATCAGCCTCTCCAGATCCGGCCAGACCGCGTACGTCCGTTCGGCGAGGGCGTCCGGCAGCTCGTTGAGCACCTCGTAGAGGATCTGTACACCCTGGTTGGGCAGCCCCACCTCGTACGCGTCCGGATACATCAGCGCCCACCGTACGGTCGCCGCGTCCCACTCCTTGACCACCGCGCCCAGCTCGCCGCCGACGTACTGGATGGGCTTGGTCACCTGGGGTAGCAGCGGCTCCAACCGGGGCCACACCGAGTTGGCCACGACGGGACGCGCAGAGGTGGACGGGACGCTCATGATGCCCAAGCGTACGCGCCCGCCCACCACCGGGCCGCCCACACCCGGTCGACCATCCCGAGTCCGTCGCGGTGGCACCCCGGTACTAACCTCGGACCGGCGCGAGAGGAGATTGCCGCGATGCCGGAGCCGCAGCCGGGAGCCGACCGGCCGGTCGACGGGAGCCGTCCGGAGCAACACCGGGACGGGGAGCCGGCGGTCACCCACGAACTACCCACCGACGGGCCGCCCACCCAGACCGCCTCCGACGACAGCCAGCCGCCATCGGGGCCGGCCGAGTCGCAGGTCGGCCCACAAGGCACCCGGAAGCTACCCGAGTCGACACCCGAGCCGGACACACCGCGCTGGAGCGGCTCGGCACCGGTACCGCCGGCAGCACCGCAACCAAGCAGCTGGGGCGAGTCGGCCGAGCCCACCCCACCGCCCGGCTCACCGGTGGCGCAGCCCGAGCACCAGACACCAGTCGACCCGTGGGCCGGCGTCGACACCAGCGGTTGGGACCTACCCTCCACCGACTTCCCCGCCGTCCCGCCGACACTGTCCTACCCGAACCCGCCGCCGACCCGGCCGTACGACGGGCCTCGGGTCCCGTCACCGCAGATCTCCCCGGCCCCGGTCTCGCCCGTTGCGCCGAGGTCTGCTGCCACGCCGCCGCCGCAGCAGCCACCGCCCCCCGGTCCCTATCCGCCCATTCCCGCCGGCCCGCCAGTACCACCGGCGCACGGCAGCCAACGGAGCACAAAGAAAGCCGGACCGGTCGCCCCACCACCAGGCTGGCAACCGCCCGCAGGGTACGTCGCGGTGCCGGTCCGCAAACGTCGCCGCTGGCCGTGGCTGCTGCTGCTGACCCTGGCCTGCTGCTGCGGTTGCCCCGCCTACTACGGCATGCCGATGGCCAGCCAGTACCCGGCGCAAGCGGCACTGCCGCAGCAGGTGGCCGACCTACGCCTACGGGAAGATCCGTCCAGCACCCGCGACGCGCAGCTACTCGAGACCCAGATGCGCCAGTCGCACTGGCTCGCCGAGGACACCTTCGCCGGGATCTACCACACGGGCAACGGCAAACGGGTCACCGTCTTCGGCGGCACCGGTTTCCGGTTCACCCCGTCGGCGGACGCCGACGCCGAGATCGATCGCCTCACCGAGCAGTACGCACTCAGCGACAAGCAGACCCTCGAAACCGGTGTCCGGGGTCGCCACGAGCGCTGCGCGGTGGGACGCGTCGACGGTGTCGGTGCGGTGGTGTGCACCTCGGTCGACCACGGCAGCATCACCACAGGTGTCTTCACCGGACTCTCCGTAGCGGACAGCTCCCGGCTGCTGGGCACCCTTCGGGATCAGATCGTCACCAGCGACGGCTGACCGCGCCGACGGCGGCGCTCAACGGCCGTCGGCCTCGCCGGTGATCTGCGGCTGGGCCCGCGGCGGCGCGTAGCGGGGAACGTACTCCTGGCCGGTGAGCTTCTGGATCTCACCCATCATCTCGTCGGTCAAGTGCCGGAGCGACACCCGGTCGTCCGACCGGCCGGTGAAGTCGAGCGGCTTGCCGAACCTGATGGTGATCTTCCCGGTGAAGGGGCGCGGCATCCGGGCACCGATCGGCTGCACCTTCTCGGTGCCGATCATCCCCACCGGGATGATCGGCACCCCGGCCGCGATGGCGAGCCGGACCGCCCCGGTACGCCCACGGTACAGGCGCCCGTCCGGCGAACGGGTGCCTTCCGGGTAGACGACCACCAGGTCACCGCCCCTGAGCGCCGGAACAGCGGCATCGAACGCGGCCAGCGCGGCACGGCCACCAGCCCGCTCCACCGGGATCGCGCCGAGACCGGTGAGCACGAACTTGGAGAAACGGCCCTTCAGTCCGGTGCCCGTGAAGTACTCGGACTTGGCCCAGAAGGCCAGGTGCCGGGGAACCACCGTGCCGAGGAACAGCTCATCGGCCACCGACAGATGGTTGCCGGCGAAAATCGCTCCGCCCTTGTCCGGGATGTGCTCCAGCCCCTCCACCGTCGGACGGAACGCCAGCCGCATCGCCGGCCCTACGGTGAGCTTGCCGATGGTGTAGAGCAGCGGCACTGGTCCTCCGGCGGATCGAGTGAGGTAAGAGGCGGTGTCACCGTAGCGGACCGCCGCACGACAGCACGCGTGAGGTCGGGCCCGTCCGCTGACTGGGTACGGGGCACCAGGCAAGCGGGGCCCTTCCAGTCGGAAGGGCCCCGCCGGACAGCTCAAACGCGACGCACGACCACCCTCACGGGCACCCCCTCACCGACCTCGCCCCCGAACCCGTCGACCTCGTCGGTGAAATCGACCCTGTCGGCCAGTACCTCCCGGGCCACGAAGTCGCGGTACCCGGCCACCGCCGCCCGGACCTCGTCGCCGCCCGCCGCCGTCACCACGATCCGGTCGGACACGTCGAGGTCGGCGTCCCGCCGTGCCTGCTGTACGACCCGGACGAAGTCCCGGGCCAGCCCCTCGGCGGCAAGCTCGGCGGTGACCGTGACGTCCAGCACCACCACCCCCTCACCGCCGGGCAGCGGCGCCGAGTGCTCGGCGTCCGCGGCGATCAGACGCAGCTCGTACTCGCCGTCGGCGAGGGTGACCCCGGCAGCCACCGGAGCACCGTCGACCAGCTCCCACTCCCCCGCCTTGACCGCCTTGATCACCTGCTGCACCTGCTTGCCGACCCGGGGCCCGAGCGCCCGAGGCACCACCGTCAACACCTGGCGGCAGTACGCCGACACCTCGTCGGTGACGTCGACCTCCTTGACGTTCACCTCGTCGGCGAGCAGGTCCGCGAATGGCCGCAGCTGCCCGGCCGCCGGGCTGGCCACGGTCAGCTTCGACAGCGGCAGCCGCACCCGCAGCCCCTTGGCCTTGCGCAGCGACAGCGTCGCGGAGGCAACCGCCCGTACCGCGTCCATCGCGGCGACCAGCTCGTGGTCGACCGGGAACTCCTCGGCCACCGGCCAGTCGGTCAGGTGCACCGACCGCCCACCGGTCAGCCCGCGCCAGATCTCCTCCGCGGTGAGCGGCGCCAGCGGTGCCACCACCCGGCAGAGCGTCTCCAACACGGTCCACAGCGTGTCGAACGCATCCGCGTCGCCGGCCCAGAAGCGGTCCCGGGAACGACGCACATACCAGTTGGTGAGCGCGTCCAGGTAGGACCGGACCGTGGCGCAGGCACCCGAGATGTCGTACGCGTCCATCTGCGCACCGACCGTCGACACCAGCTCGTGCGTCTTCGCCAGCACGTACCGGTCGAGCAGGTCTCCGGCGGCGTCGCCACCACCGGTCGGCACCGCGCCGGTCCTCCGCTTCGCCGTGTACGAGTCGGCGTTCGCGTAGAGCGAGAAGAAGTACCAGACGTTCCACAACGGCAGCAGCACCTGCCGGACGGCGTCGCGCACACTCGCTTCGGTCACCGGCATGTCCCCGCCGCGCAGCACCGGCGAGGACATCAGCATCCAGCGCATCGCGTCCGAGCCGTACGAGTCGAAGACATGGTAGACGTCCGGGTAGTTGCGCAGACTCTTGGACATCTTGCGCCCGTCGGAGCCGAGCAGGATGCCGTGGCTCAGGCAGTTGCGGAACGCCGGCCGGTCGAACAACGCGGTGGCCAGCACGTGCATGGTGTAGAACCAACCCCGGGTCTGCCCGATGTACTCGACGATGAAGTCACCCGGGTAGTGGTGCTCGAACCAGTCACGGTTCTCGAACGGGTAGTGCACCTGGGCGAACGGCATCGAACCGGACTCGAACCAGCAGTCAAGCACCTCCGGTACCCGGCGCATCATCGACCTGCCGGTCGGGTCGTCCGGGTTGGGACGGACCAGCTCGTCCACCACCGGCCGGTGCAGATCCGTCAGCCGTCCGCCGCTGAGCACGCCGTTGCGGGTCGCAAGCTCGCCGAAGTCACGCTCCAACTCGGCCAGCGAGCCGTACACGTCGACCCGTGGGTAGTTCGGGTCGTCGGACTTCCACACCGGGATGGGCGAGCCCCAGAACCGGTTCCGGCTGATCGACCAGTCCCGGGCGTTGGCCAGCCACTTGCCGAACGAGCCGTCCTTGATGTGCCCCGGCGTCCAGTTGATCTGCTGGTTCAGCTCGACCATCCGGTCCTTGAATTTGCTGACCGCCACGAACCACGACGACACCGCCTTGTAGACGAGCGGCGTGTCACAGCGCCAGCAGTGCGGGTACGAGTGGGTGTAGGTGTCCTGCTTGAGCACCACCCCCCGCTCCTTGAGCTGGCGGATCACCGGCTTGTTCACGTCGAAGACCTGCTCGCCCTCGAACGGCGGCACGAGCGCGGTGAACCGCGTGTGGTCATCGACCGTGACGATGGTCGGGATACCGGCCGCGTTGCAGACGTTCTGGTCGTCCTCACCGAAGGCAGGCGCCAGGTGGACGATCCCGGTACCGTCCTCGGTGGTCACGAACTCCGCCCCGAGCACCTGGTATGCGTTCGGCCCGGCCCGGTCGGCCAGGAAGTCGAACAGCGGGGTGTAGCGCCGTCCCACCAGGTCCGCACCGCGCACCGTACCGACCTGGTGGTATCCGTCGAGTTCCTTGGCGTAGGCGCCCAGCCGGGCCGCACCCACCAGGTAGCGGTCCCCGTCGCGCTCCAGCACCGCGTACTCGATGTCCGGGCCGACGGCGAGCGCCAGGTTCGACGGCAGGGTCCACGGCGTGGTGGTCCAGACACCGAGCCGCACCGGACCACGCAGCAGCTCCGGCGCGGAGCCGTCTGCGCTCAACTCGAACCACACCGACAGTGTCGGATCATGCCGGTCACGGTAGACGTCGTCCATCCGGGTCTCGGTGTTCGACAGCGGCGTCTCGCACCGCCAGCAGTACGCCAGCACCCGGAAGCCCTCGTAGACCAGACCCTTGTCGTGCAGGGTCTTGAAGGCCCACATCACGCTCTCCATGTAGTCCAGGTCGAGGGTCTTGTAGTCGTTGGCGAAGTCGACCCAGCGGGCCTGGCGGGTGACGTAGCGCTCCCAGTCGTGGGTGAACTCCAGCACCGAGGCGCGGCACGCCTCGTTGAAGCGGGCCACCCCGAGGTCGAGGATCTCCGCCTTGCTGGTGATGCCGAGCTGCTTCTCGGCGACCACCTCGGCCGGCAGGCCGTGGCAGTCCCAGCCGAAGCGCCGCTCCACCCGCCGGCCGCGCATCGTGTGGTAACGCGGCACCACGTCCTTGACGTACCCGGTGAACAGGTGGCCGTAGTGGGGCAGGCCGTTGGCGAACGGCGGGCCGTCGTAGAAGACGTACTCGTTCTTCCCCTGCTCACCGGGCGGGCGGGCATCGACGGACGCCTCGAAGGTCTTGTCGGCCGTCCAGTGCTCAAGGACCCGACGCTCGACCGCGGGCAGGTCCGGGCTCGCCGGTACGCCGCCGGCGGTCGGGTCGTGCAACGGATAGGCCATCGCCTGTAGCTCCTCGCTGACACTCACTGTCCTGTGGGTCTGCGAGGACGAGCCGCTCCGATACGCCGTCACCAGCGCGCCGGGCCGGGCCCGCGGTACCACCCCGCTTGACGGTCAAGGTTCGACCGCCCGCTCATTGGTCGGCGATGACGGGCCGCCCCGTCCGGTTCTACTGAGCCGGTCGCCCGGCCGTTCTTCCGGAAGCTCCCCGGTGATAGCCGGATCGTCGCCCTGCCCGCCGATGATACCTACCCCACCCCCGCCGCTCCTCCCCGATAACCATTCGGACCCGCCAGCCGCCGACCACACAGGGGTGGCACCCGACGGAACACCTGTCGGTGCAGTCGGACGACCGCCCCCGCACGGCCGGCGGAGTCGGAGGAGCCGGGTGGTCACGGGGCAGGGAGGGTGGTGGTCCAGAGGGAACGCCCAGCCCGGTCGCGGAGGTGGACGGTGAGGGCTCTCGTCCCGGCGTCGATCTGGACCTCGCCGAAGTGTTGGAAACCCTCTGCCGGCGACGTGTTCGCCCGCGGCGGGGCGTTGACGAACACGGCCTTCGGGCCGAAGGTCCCGTCCAGCGCGTTGGGGCCGAAGGCACCGGCGTGCGCCGGCCCGGAGACGAACTCCCAGAACGGGGTGAAGTCGGCGACCGCTGCCCGCGCCGGGTCGTAGTGGTGCGCGGCCGTGTAGTGCACGTCCGCGGTGAGGAAGACGAGCCCGGTCACCCCCGCCCGGTGCACCGCACCGAGCACCTGCGCGAACTCCAACTCCCGCCCGACCGGCGCACCCGGGTCGCCCTGCGCCACCCCCTCCTGCGCGCCCGCACCGTCGGGCACCACCAGCCCCAGCGGCAGGTCGATCGCGATCACCTTCCAGGTGGCCCGGGAACGGGTCAGCTCCCGGATGAGCCAGGCCCGCTGCTCGGCACCGAGCAGACCCCGACTCGGGTCAGCGTAGGTGTTGCCGTCGTTGGGGTCCTTGTAGGTGCGCATGTCCAGCACGAAAAGGTCCAGCAACGGACCGTACGACAACTGTCGGTAGCGCGGTCCGCGCGGTGGTGTGGGCAGCCACTCGTCGAAGGCCCGCCGGGCCCGTGCGGCAAGTACGTCCACCCGGCGCTCGGTGTAGCGGCTGTCGGTCAGCACCTCGCCCGGATACCAGTTGTTCGTCACTTCATGGTCGTCCCACTGGTTGACCTGGGGCACCTCCGCGACGAACGCCCGCAGGTGCTCGTCGAGCAGGTTGTAGGCGAACTGCCCACGGAACTCGGCCAGCGACTCGGCGACCTTGAGCTTCTCCGGGACGATCAGATTGCGCCACACCCGGCCGTCGGGCAGTGTCACCGTCTCGGCGAGCGGGTTGTCGGCGTACACCGTGTCACCGCTGCACAGGAAGAAGTGCGGCCGGCACGCCCGCATCGACCGGAAGATCTCCATCCCGCCGAACTCCGGTGCGATGCCCCAACCCTGACCAGCGATGTCCCCGGTCCAGACGAACCGCACGTCGCGCCGCTGGTGCGGTAGCGGGGCAGTGGTGAGCGAGCCGGTCGACGGGGCGCTGACCAGACCCGGCCGGTCCAGGCTCTCCACCTGCACCCGGTAGTGCAGCCGTTCGGCCCCGGGCAGCCCGCGCAGCCGCACCTTGCCGGTGAAGTCGGTGTCCGGGGTCAGAACCGGCCCACGGATGCGACGGGCACCCCGCAGGTCGGGCCGGCGGGACACCTCAACCATCATCCGCCCCGGGCGGTCGGCCCGGGTCCAGAGCACCGCCGAGTCGGCGGTGGCTGCGCCGCTCTGCACGCCGTGCGTCAGCGTCGGCCGCCCGGCCGGACGCCATACTGGCCCGGCGAGCGCACCCGGTCCGCCCAGCAGCGCCCCGCCGGCCACTCCGGCGCCGGCGACCAGGCCGGCCCGCAGCAACGTACGTCGGTCGAGTTCGGTCATCGTTCCTCCTGAATGGGGGGAGACTGACCGTTTCGGTCTACCGGGCGGACGTGGCCGCCGACGGCTGCCGGGGTGGCCGCCGACGAAACGGTGCATGACCGGCGTCACATGCCGCCCCGGGGATCACGCACGACGTGCAAAGCAAGTGCTGGCCGTTCACCACACTCAACGGTCAGCCGGCGGCCGTGGTGGTCACTGCGACGGGTGACTCGTACGCGGCCATCCTCGGTCCGGCCGCCGGTCGGATCACCGACATCAGCCAGCTGGGCGGTCCGAGCCGCCCAGCTGGCTCAGTCCAGCTCGGGGAACCAGAGCGCCAGCTCACGCTTGGCGCTGTCGGCCGAGTCGGAGGCGTGCACCAGGTTTTCCCGGTTGGACAGGGACAGGTCGCCGCGGATGGTGCCGGCGGTGGCCCTGCGCCCGTCGGTGGCGCCGATCAGACCGCGCACCACCTCGATGACCTCGTCACCGGAGAGCACCAGCGCGACCAACGGGCCACCGGTCATGAACGCCTTCAGCGGCGGGTAGAACGGCTTGTCGACGTGCTCGGCGTAGTGCTCGTCGGCAAGCGCGGCGTCCATCGTCCGGGAAGCCATCGCGTCGATCCGCAGCCCCTTACGCTCGAACCGGGTGACGATCTCGCCCACCAGCCCTCGGCGGACCGCGTCGGGCTTGATCAGGACGAGCGTACGCTCGCTCGGGCTGCTGCTGGACACGCTGGGTTCCTCCTCAGAGCGGAAGCCGGTCGGGCTGGGTACGGTCAGCCTAGCGACCCGGTCCCGGCGCCGGCGCGGTGGTCGGCCTTTCCCCGGCCCCTGATCCGGCCTAGCCTGGCCCTGACCCTCGGGAGGTCCACTGTGGCGAATGGTGGCGTCAACCGGCCCATCGCACCGGTACGCAAGTTGATCGCCGCGGTGCTGGGCACCGTGGCGGCCTTCGTGATCCTCTTCGGCCTGGGCATGACCAGCTGGGCCATCGTCGCGCTCGGTGCCGCCCTACTGGCCCTGGCAATCGCGCTGGCCACCGTACGCGGCGGCGGGCGCACCTGGGTCGTCGGCGCCGGCCACGTGCACAGTGCCTCCGAACCACCGACCCAGTACGCCTTCGGGCGCTGCGAACTTCAACTGGTGATCGACGCTCCCGGGCTACCGCCCCGCTCAAAGAAGATCATCGAGCCTCGGGTTCCGGTGTCGAAATGGCCGTCACTCGGGCAGACCCTACCGATTCGGGTGGCGCTGGACGACCCGCGACACGTCCGGGTGCTCTGGGACGAGGTACTCACCCACACCGAGGCCGGCAGCCCCGCCGACCTGCCCGCCGAATTCGCCCCGGTGCCGTCGGACGAGGTACTGATCGGGCAGGAGGCACCGCCGTGGGCCAGTCGCGCTCCGGAGGACGACTTCCACGATCCTGCCGGCGACCCACCTGACGGTCCGTCCGGCGGTCCTTCGGACGATCGACCGCACGACACCGTAGAGACGATGAAGCACGTCGAACAGCACCACGAAATGGTGCGGGTCCGCCAACGTGCGGGCAGCCCGGTCGTGCTGGAGGGAACCGTCGTCGAACGCTCCGACCAGCAGCAACTTCCCCGCCGTGCCACCCCCGCCCAACGGATGCCGGCCGAGGAACGGTTCACCGACGAACCGCTCGCCCCGGCCGTGGCCACCCCCGGAGACGAACCGGCCGCGCCGATGGTCCCACCGACCCCCACGGAGCGATCCGGGCAGCCGCCCACCGACCTGACCGATCCCCTGGACCCGCTCGACCTACCGCTCGACGGTCCGGCAACGCATCCGACGGCCGCCAACCACACCAGCGCGACAAGCCACCCGAACGCCGACGACCAGGCGGGTCCGACCGCCGACGGGACGACGACCATCGCCGCGGACGAACTGGACGAGGCGATCTTCGGCTTCGACCCGGACGTCGTCGACCCGGTGGCCCCGATCAGCGGAGTGGGCATCACCCTGCTGGTGACCGAGCTGCCCCGCTCCCTGGAGTTCTACCGGGACCGGCTCGGCTTCACCGAGGTCGACAGGGGGGCCACGAACGCCGTCCTCTCCTCGGGGGCGACCCGCCTGGTGCTACGCGAGATGACCGGTGCGCAACCGATCAGCCGCCGACTGGTGCACGTCAACCTCGACGTGGACGACATCCAGTCGGCGTACGAACGGCTACGCGGCTCCGGGGTCCGATTCACCTACCCACCCAGGGTCGTCAACCGGGGCAGCAAGCTGGAGGTCTGGGCGGCGGCGTTCCGCGACCCCGACGGACACGGCATCGCACTGACCCAGTGGCGCGAACTCGCCGAGGCGTGACACCCACCCGGGCACCCGGGGCCCGACCGTCGTCGGCAGCGGTGGTCAGCCCAGGATCACCCGGCGCACGTGCAGCGCGTATGCCCACACCAGCGCGAACATCACGCCCAGCACGAACAGCGACCAGTGCAGCAGACCGGACAGCAACAGCAGCCCCTGCAGCACGGTGCCGGCGTGCCAGGCCCAGGGACGGCGCATCAGGCCAGCGAGCACGGCGGCGACCACAGCCAGTGAAACGACCACACCGATGGCGGCACCACCGAGGTCAGCGCCGACCGCCCGGATCGGCTGGATCGCCAACAGCAACACCAGCGCCTCCAAGGCGAGGGTTGCCGCACCCAGCCCGCGTACCGCCCGCTGCGGGTCGCGCAGACCCGACCGGCGGGGCTGGCGGTCGCCGGTCATCGCTTCAACAGCCGGCGCGCGTCGGCGACCGTCACCACGGAGCCGGTGATGAGCACCCCGACGCCGGAAAGCTCACCGGGCACGTCCTCCTCGGCCAACGCCACCGCCGCCTCGATGGCGTCGGGCATCTCCTCGGCCACCTCGACCCGGTCGGGGCCGAACACCTCCGCAGCCAGCGCGGCCAGTTCCTTGGCCGGCAGAGCGCGGGGCGAACTGTTCCGGGTCACCACAAGCTGGTCGACCACCGGCTCCAGGAGTTCCAGCATGCTCGTGGCGTCCTTGTCTGCCAGCGTCCCCACGACGGCGACCAGCTTGCTGAACGCGAACTCCTCCTGCACCGCGGTGACCGTGGCCGCCATCCCCTGCGGATTGTGCGCGCCGTCGAGCAGAATCGTCGGCGCGGTCCGTACCCGCTCCAGCCGCCCCGGGGAGCTGGCGGTGGCGAAGCCCTCCCGCACCGTCTCCACGTCGAGCTGCCGGCGGGCACCCGCACCGAGGAAAGCCTCGACAGCCGCCAGCGCCAGCGCCGCGTTCTGCGCCTGGTGCGCGCCGTGCAGCGGGACGAACACCTCCTCGTACACCCCACCCAACCCCTGCAGGGTGAGCACCTGACCACCGACCGCCACGGCCCGACGCAGTACGCCGAACTCCGAGCCCTCCCGGGCCACTGTCGCACCCACCTCCGCGCAGCGCTGCAGGATCGGCCGGGCCGCCTCTTCCTCCTGCGCGGCGCAGACGACCGTGGCACCGGGATGGATGATGCCGGCCTTGGCCACCGCGATGTCCTGGAGCGTGTCACCGAGCCACTCGGTGTGGTCGAGCCCGATCGGGGTCAGGACACACACTCCCGCCTGGATCACGTTCGTGGCGTCCTCGGCCCCACCGAGCCCCACCTCCACCACAGCCACGTCCACGGGAGCGTCGGCGAAGGCCGCGAAGGCCAGCGCGGTGGTCATGTCGAAGTAGGTGAGCGGCTCGGCGTGACGGTCGTCGACCAGTCCGGCGAGCGGTTTCACCTCCTGGTAGACAGCGGTGAACCGGGCCTCGTCCACCGGCTCGCCATCCAGGCTGATCCGCTCCCGCACCGTCTCCAGGTGCGGGCTGGTGTACCGCCCCGTGTGCAGCCCGAAGGAACGCAACAACGAGTCGATCATGCGGGCGGTGGAGGTCTTGCCGTTGGTGCCGGTCAGGTGGATCGACGGATACGCCCGCTGCGGGCTACCCAACAGATCCAGCAGGGACGAGATGCGGTCCAGCTCGAAGACCATCCGGGTGAAGCCACGCGCGGCCAGCTCAGCCTCCACCTGCGCGAAGGCGGCACGATCCGCCCGCCCACCGCGCTCCGTACCCGCGCGATCAGCGGTACGGGCACGGTCGGTCGATTCGCTGGCGGCGATAGCCCGTTCGGCACGGACGTCATCGGTACGCTCGACGGGGTCAGTCACGAGGAAAGCGCCTCCAGGGCGGCGTCGATGCGCGCCAGGTCGGCCTCGGCAACCGCCAAGCGTTCGCGGATCTTGGCAACGACATGTTCGGGGGCCTTCCCGACGAACGCTGGATTGTCCAGCTTCGTCCGGGCCTGCCCCGCCTCCTTCTCGGCCGCCGCGCGGTCCTTGGTCAATCGGGCCCGCTCGGCGGCAACGTCGATCGAACCGCGGGTGTCCAACGCGACACTCACCCCACCGGGCATGGCCAGGGTCGCACTGGCCTGGAAGTCGGCGCCGGCTGGCTCCAGCCGGGCCAGCGACCGGATCAGTGGCTCGTGCGCCGACACACCGGCACCGGACAACCCGTCGAGCCGGGCCGTGACCCGCTGGGTCGGACGCAGACCCTGATCGGAGCGGAACCGGCGAACCTCGGTCACCACCCGCTGGAGGGTGACCACCTCGGTCTCGGCTGCGTCGTCGACAAGCGCCCGATCGGCGGTGGGCCACGCCGCGGTCAACACCGTCTCCCCGCCGGTCAGCGCCGTCCACAGTTCCTCCGTGACGAACGGGATCACCGGGTGCAGCAACCGCAGCAACTGGTCCAGCACATGACCGAGCACCCGACGACTGATCTCGGCCGGCTCGCCGCCACCTGCCAGCACCGGCTTGCTCAGCTCCACGTACCAGTCGCAGACGTCGTCCCAGGCAAAGTGGTACAGCAGGTCACACACCTTGGCGAACTCGTACGCCTCGAACTGCTCGTCGACCTCGGCGGTGACCTGGGCGAGCCGGGACAGAATCCACCGGTCGACGGTGGACAGCCGCCCGGCGGCCGGCATCGGACCCTCGGTGTGCGCACCGTTGATCAGCGCGAACCGGGTGGCGTTCCAGAGCTTGTTGCAGAAGTTGCGCGAACCCTGGCACCACTCCTCGCTGACCGGCACGTCCCCACCGGGGTTGGCGCCCCGAGCCAGCGTGAATCGGGTGGCGTCGGCACCATACCTGTCGATCCAATCCAACGGGTCGACCACATTGCCGAACGACTTGGACATTTTCTTGCCGTGCTCGTCGCGAACCATCCCGTGCAGGGCGATCACGTCGAACGGCGGCTGGCCGTCCATCGCGTACAGGCCGAACATCATCATCCGGGCAACCCAGAAGAACAAGATGTCGTACCCGGTGACCAGCACACTCGTCGGGTAGAACTTCGCCAGGTCCGGGGTGTGCTCCGGCCAGCCCAGCGTGGAGAACGGCCAGAGGCCGCTGGAAAACCAGGTGTCCAGCACGTCCTCGTCCCGGTGCCAGCCCTCGCCGGTCGGCGGCTGCTCGTCGGGGCCGACGCAGACCACCTCGCCGGCCGGGCCGTACCAGACGGGAATGCGGTGGCCCCACCAGAGCTGCCGGGAGATACACCAGTCGTGCATGTTGTCGACCCAGGCGAAGTAACGCTTGGCCAGGTCCGCCGGCTCGATGCGCACCCGGCTGTCTCGCACCGCGTCGCCGGCGGCCTTGGCCAACGGCGAGGTGTTGACGAACCATTGCAGCGACAGCCGGGGCTCGACGGTGGTACGGCACCGGGAGCAGTGACCGACGGCATGCACGTACGGCCGTTTCTCGGCGACGATGCGTCCCTCGGCCTGCAGTGCGGCCACGATCGCCGGACGGGCCTCGAACCGGTCCAAGCCCTCGAACGGTCCGTGCGCGGTGATGACCCCCCGCTCATCCATGATCGTCAAGCTGGGTAGATCGTGCCGCTGCCCGATCTCGAAGTCGTTCGGATCGTGCGCCGGGGTCACCTTCACCATGCCGGTGCCGAACGACGGATCGACGTGGGCGTCCCCCACGATGGGAATCCGCCGCCCGGTCAACGGCAGCTCGACATCGGTGCCGATCAGGTGACGGTACCGTTCGTCGTCCGGGTTCACCGCGACAGCCGTGTCACCGAGCATCGTCTCCGCCCGGGTGGTGGCCACCACCACGTCCTCGCTGTAGCGGATCGACACCAGTTCGCCGTCGTCGTCGGTGTGCTCCACCTCGATGTCGGACAGGGCGGTCAGGCAACGCGGACACCAGTTGATGATCCGGTTCGCCCGGTAGATCAGTCCGTCGTCGTACAGCTTCTTGAACATGGTCTGGACGGCCCGCGACAGGCCGTCGTCCATCGTGAAGCGTTCCCGGTCCCAGTCGACTGAGTCGCCGAGCCGGCGCATCTGGCCGAGGATCGCGCCCCCGGACTCCGCCTTCCACTGCCACACCCGCTCGACGAACTCCTCGCGGCCCAGGTCGTGGCGGGAAAGCCCCTGCGCGGCCAGTTGCCGCTCCACCACGTTCTGGGTGGCGATACCGGCGTGGTCCATGCCCGGCAGCCAGAGCGCCTCGTACCCCTGCATCCGCTTACGCCGCACCAGGGCGTCCTGCACGGTGTGGTCGAGCGCATGACCCATGTGCAGCGAGCCGGTCACGTTCGGCGGCGGAATGACGATGGTGAAGGGCTGCCGATCGCTGTCCGCGGCGGCCTGGAACCGACCGTCGGCTACCCACTGCTCGTACCGTCGCTGCTCAACCTCACCCGGCTGGTATTGGCCGGCGAGGGTCGGGGCGTCGGGGCGTCGGGCATCCAGTCTCTCGGTCACTCTGAAAGTCTACGGAGCGCTTCGACGGACCCGACGTGCGCCACCAGTCGTTCGCGTACGGTGTCGGCTATGTCCGACGCACATCTCAGCGCCCGCCGGTTCGACGAGGGCAACTCGCCGGTCGAGTTGACCGACGAGCCGATCGAGTTGGGTGATCGCGAGCCGATCGACGACGACGATCCGCCCCGCACCGGCTTTCGACGGCGACGCCTGGTCTTGGGCGCGCTGGCGGTCGTCGCGCTGGTCGGGGTGGGGACGCTCGGCACTTGGGCTTGGCGGATAGCGCAACAGAAGGACGCCCGGATCGCCACCCCCGAACAGGTCGCCGGTCTTCGCCTGGACAGCAGCGATCGAGCTGCCGGCACGGCCGACTACCTACGCAGCGGGCTTTCCGCCGACATCTCGCTGGACAGCAGCTTCGGCGCCGTCTACCAGGATCCGGCCGACACCCGACGATCGGTGCTGATCTTCGGCGGGACGACTCTGTTGTGGCAGCCTGAACGGGATTTGGAGAGTTTGTTCGAGCTGATGGCCGACGAAACCGCGGCAGTGTCCGGGCTCCGCAGCGTGTCACCGGGACCGCTGGGCGGCGTGATGAAGTGTGGCAGCACCGGGGGCGAGGGCGGTGATTTCGCTGTCTGTGGCTGGGCCGACCACGGCAGCGTAGTGCTCGCCATGTTCCCCGCCCGGTCGGTCGACGAGTCCGCCGGCCTACTGCGTCAGATTCGCGGGAACGTCCAGACCCGCCACTGACCCGACGTCATGGCCGCGTTCTCGCGCAGATGCCGCCTGTGCCGCCTGCGGTGGAGGTATCGCTGGGTGGTTGGGGGACTGTTCGGGAACGCGTTCAGGGCCACCCATGCGGGTGGCCCTGAACGGGAAGAATGTCCGGCGGTGTCCTACTCTCCCACACCCTCCCGGGTGCAGTACCATCGGCGCTGGAGGGCTTAGCTTCCGGGTTCGGAATGAGACCGGGCGTTTCCCCTCCGCCATGACCGCCGTAACCTTATCAACATGTCAAACAACACCAACACCAACACTACTGGTACCTGTCGGGATGTTGTTTGTTTGTTGTGAGTTACACAGTGGACGCGTAGCAACCTTTGATAGTCAAGTCCTCGGCCTATTAGTACCGGTCAACTGAACCCGTTACCGGGCTTACATTTCCGGCCTATCAACCCAGTCGTCTAGCTGGGGGCCTTACCCCACAAAAGTGGGTGGGATACCTCATCTTGAAGCAGGCTTCCCGCTTAGATGCTTTCAGCGGTTATCCCTTCCGAACGTAGCTAACCAGCCGTGCCCCTGGCGGGACAACTGGCACACCAGAGGTTCGTCCGTCCCGGTCCTCTCGTACTAGGGACA
>NZ_JAASAD010000062.1 GCF_012726175.1 Micromonospora sp. HNM0581 | reverse complement strand
AGGATCATGTCGCGGTGGGCGGTGAAACGTTCGACCAGCGTGCCGGCGCGTGACGGCCTGCCGTCACGATCGGGAGGGTTCTGCTCGCGGCCGTAGGCCAGCGCGCCGGCGTAACAGGCTCGGATGTGACTGATCTCGTCGGTTGACAGCGCGTCTCGGCCCGCGGTGACGGCCTGCTCGGTCGTCTTCTTGGCCATCAGCAGGGTTTGCGCCATCACCTCGGCCCAGCCCTGGCCCGCCGGATCGGACTCGTGCACACCGCGCAGGTCGCGGATCAGATGGGCTCCGCACCAGGCGTGCTCGGCGTCGGTGAGGTGCCGGTAGGCGGCGTAGCCGTCACGGACCAGGATGCCGGTGAACCCGGGTAGCACCTGCCCGGCGTCGATGTCGGCCTTGCTGCGGCCGCCCACGTGCAACAAGGTCAGTTCGGGTGTGCAGGCCACGTGCACGTACTTCAAAGCGCCGTCGACGCGGGCCGGGGTCTCATCGGCGTGCAGCACCTGCTGGACGTGCAGCAACGCGCCTGTGCGGGACACGAACGGCCCGAGCTTGCGGGCTGCCTCACCGACCACCTGATGCACGAACCCGGTCGACACCCGCACGCCGAGCAGGTCGCCCATCACAGCGGCGGCTCGGGCGAACGGCAGGAAATGCGCGGCCCGCGTGTAGACGGCGGCGGCCTTGACACCGGCGCCGTACTGCACCCGCCCGGACACCCCGGCCGGCACCGCCGGCTCGCTGACTTGCCCGCACCCGCCGCACTCGACCGCGATCAGCCGGTGCTCGACGACCAGCGGCCGCCGCTCGGGCATCTCGATCACCTGCCGGCGCTGTCGCCCGTACTCACGCCCATCACTCAACGGCGACCCGCAACCCGGATGGACACACCGCTGCGGCCGGTGCTCGACCACCTCATCCGGATCCGCGACCAGCTCAAGGGTCCACCCCGGCGCCCCGGGCTGCTTACCCCGCCGCCGTCCACTGCCCTTGCCCGGCTGCCGGGCTGGGCGACTGAGACCGTCCGACGAGGGAGGCTTCGACGAGTTCGAGGAGTTCAACCCCAACCGGCGTTTCAGCTCAGTGTTCTCCGCTTCCAGTCGATC
>NZ_JAASAD010000061.1 GCF_012726175.1 Micromonospora sp. HNM0581 | reverse complement strand
TGAGAGGACGTCTGATTCACGTATTTTGTGTGTGTTGTGGTTGTAGGGGTTCTCGCCAGGTTGGGGTGGTTTCGGTGGTGAGGCGTTTGGCGAGGTTGTCGATCATGGCGAGGGTGATCATGCTGGCGGAGTTGTCGGGTCGGGTTTCGTAGTCGCGGACGAGTCGGCGGTGGTGCATGAGCCAGCCGATGGTGCGTTCGACGACCCATCGCCGTTTGACGACGCTGAAGCCTTTGATCTGTGGGTCTTTGGTGACGATCTCGACGTCGACGCCGAGGGCGGCGCCGTGTTCGACGACGCGGTTCTTGAATCCGGCGTCGACCCAGGTCTTGGTCAGGGTGGGGTAGGTGGTGGTGGCCTGGTCGAGTAGGTCCATGCCGATGGCGTTGTCGCTGGCGCTGGCGGCGGTGACGATGACGGCGAGGAGTAGGCCGAGGGTGTCGGTGATGATGCCGCGTTTGCGGCCGACGATCTTCTTCCCGGCGTCGGTGCCCTGTGTGGTTAGGGGGACGTTGGTGGAGGTCTTCACGCTCTGGCTGTCCATGATGGAGGCGGTGGGTGCGGTGGTGCGGCCGTGGTGATCGCGGACGAGGCCGGTGAGGTGGTAGTTGAGTTCGGTGAAGATGCCTTCTTTGCTCCAGGCGGCGAAGTAGCCGTAGACCGTCGGGTGGGGCGGGAAGTCGTGGGGTAGGTAGCGCCAGGCGATGCCGGTGCGGTTGACGTAGAGGATGGCGTTGAAGATGTCGCGTAGGTCGTGGGTGGGGGTGCGTCCGCTGACGCCGGCGTCGGTGCGGGCCTGTCGCCAGGCGGTCAGGCGGGGTGCGATCAGGGCCCATCGGGCGTCGGACAGGTCGGACGGATAGGGTCGCCGTTCGGTCATGCAGCAGGCGTACGGTGTCGGGGCCTCGACTCGGCGGACGTCATGTCCGTCGATGCGGGGTCGAAGGTGAACCAGACACGATTCCGGGGTGAAATGCTCCGATTCCGGTCAGGATCCAGCGGGACGGGATGCGTCTATTTCTGGTCGGGTCGGACATTATGGCTACCGAGGCCGGAACATGAATCCGTCGTTACTGATCCGAACGCGAAACAAACGTCCAGTGAG
>NZ_JAASAD010000060.1 GCF_012726175.1 Micromonospora sp. HNM0581 | reverse complement strand
TGGAAGGCGTAGGTGGGTAGGTCGACCTGCCGCCCGCCCGGATGGATGGCCGCCCAGTCCAGGTCGACACCACTGATCCACGCCCGCGCCATCCCAGTGGCGTACGCCTCCACCTGATCACGGTCACGACGCTGCAACGCGACCGCGACCGTGTCGTCGACACACTCGGCGACCATCGCGGTCAACACACTGTCCGGACCGATCTCCACGAACCGGGTCACCCCCAGCCCGGACAGAGTGCTCACCGCGTCGACGAACCGCACCGTACCCCGCACCTGCCCCTGCCAGTACGCCACCGAACCCAACTGCTCGTCAGAAGCCACCCCACCAGTCACCGTCGACACCAACGGAACACCCGCCGGATTCGCCGCCACCTGCTCCAACACACGACCGTAATCAACCAACATCGGATCCATCAGACGCGAATGAAACGCATGAGACACCCGCAACCGACGCGTCTTCACCCCCAACGACGCCTCCAACACCGCAACCTGCTCCTCAGTACCGGACACCACCACAGACCGAGGACCATTCACCGCAGCCACATCCACACCACCGAGATCCACCTCGTCCACCGACGCGGCCACAGCGAGCATCACCCCACCCACCGGCAACGCCTCCATCAACCCACCCCGCGCCGCCACCACCCGACACGCGTCCGACAACGACCACACCCCAGACACATACGCCGCCACCACCTCACCCACCGAATGACCCACCACAAAATCCGGCCGCAAACCCCACGACTCCGCCAACCGGAACAACGCCACCTCAAACGCAAACAACGCCGGCTGCGTCCACCCCGTCCGATCCAACACACCACCCGAATCGGTAAACATCACCTCCCGAAGATCACCACCCAACAACGACCCAAAAACAGCACACACCTCCCCCAACGCCGCCCCGAACACCGGAAACCCATCAGCCAACTCCCGCCCCATCCCCACCCACTGCGCACCCTGACCCGTAAAAAGCACCGCAGTCCGACCCGAAACCACCCGACCCGACACACCCCCACCACCGGCCACCGCCCCCAAACCAGCAGCAAGATCCACACCCGACCGACCCACGACCACACCCCGGTGCTCCAACGCCGCCCGACCCACACCAAGAGAAAAACCGACATCCACCGGACGCTCGTCGGTCAGAAAGTTCCGCAGCCGATCCGCCTGAAAAGGCAGACCCGTGCTCGACCGAGCAGACAACGGCCACAGCACCACCGACGGCTC
>NZ_JAASAD010000006.1 GCF_012726175.1 Micromonospora sp. HNM0581 | reverse complement strand
ACAACCAGTACCGGGTCAAGAAACCCGACGAACCGGCCAGCATCCGCCACGACCGGCCACCGACCATCCACATCTACCGGGTCCAGCCACCGCCAAGATCAACTTAGGCTACGTGGCATTGGGGCATAGTCTCAAGGCCATCGTCTACCGGGGCGACGCCGCCCGACGCCGTCGCCAGCAAGATCAGCAACCGGCGACGCGGCACCGCGTAAGCGCCACCGCCGAGCAGAGCGGGATGGTCACCGAGTCAGGTTGGCTCGCGATGGCTGCGGCGTGATCCCTCGTCGACTGGCGACCACCGGCCGCATGCGTCGTCGCGTCATCACACCTCGGTCACAGGCGGCGACACCAGCGGCGTCAGCGGTCCGCCGACGCGAATGGTGGGACCGAGTGGGGAGCCGACACGACTCCCAGATGCCACATACGGCTACTCCGGGACGAACGGCTATGGACGGAGGCCCCTGACGCCGTAGCTGTTCCACCATTCGGGCTGGTGCGTTGCCAGGGTTCCGGCGGTGCGGGTGAGTAGGAGCCAGTTGCCGTTCAGGACCAGCGCGGCGTCCTCAGGCCGGCCGGCGAGCACCCGGGCCACGGCCGCGACCATGTCAGGTGCCGCCCTGCCGGCGGGGTCGTCCTTGGGCATGTGGAAGACGATGTTGACGTAGGTGCCGGGTTCCCATTCCCATTGGGAGCCGTCGTCGTTCTCGGCGTCGAAGTAGCCGTTACTGCCGCCGTAGACGCTGACTGAGTACCCGGAGGTGTGTGTGAGGTCCGCGCCGAGCAGCCGAGGGTAGCCCGGCAAGGCCGACTCCTCGACGCCGTCCGGGGCGGCGAGTGCGGCCACCTGCTCCAGCGGGATGTCCCCCGCCAGCGTCAATCGGTACTCGATAGCCACGCGTTGCCTGCCTTCTCAGTCTCGCCGGACGATTTGAATGATGTCACCGTTGCGGGTCACCGCCGTGAGTTCCTTGAGGTGGCCGATCGGCCAGTCGTTGAACTGCTTCTGCAGGGCACCGAGGTCACCGCGCCAGTCCTGCAGGTTCAGCACCACCCGTTGGGTCTGCTGACTGTTCACCTTCTCCGACACTTCCGTCCACACGCCTCGCACGGCCTTGGCGGGTGTCGGTGAGTAGCAGTCGAAAACGTGACCCTCGATCAGATAGTCCGGTTCCTTGTCCGGCTTCCCGATGTCGCCGGTGTTCTGACGCGCTGCGGCGATCTCCGGTCTTGTCGGGTTCTGGTGGACCCGGTAGCCCTTGCCGGCGACTGTGTCGGCGCAGGCGTTCTCCAACTCCAGTGCACGCTGCACCCGTGCGTCTTCCCGTGGCGGAATCCGCGTCCGCGGGCCGCTCGGCCTTCCGCCGAGGACACCGGTGGGCTGCCGGCTCCACGGGAGCAGGTTGTGCTCATCGGAATCGCGACCAGCATGCAGGGGAGCAGGGTTGGTTGACTCTCCGGCGATAGACGTGTTCGGGCTGGCCGGTTCGTGACCGCCAGCCCCGCTCAGTTTCCCGAGGAACCGAGCTGACGCGCTTCGGCGACCGCGGCTTCAACATACTGCCGCGCGGTGCCGGTGCGCTGAACCACCAGCACCAAGACCTGCTTGATGCTCTCCAATGCCTGCAACAGCGGCCCAGGCTGCCCACCCTGCAATACCGTGGTGACGAGTTGCTGCGCCTCACCGACCTGCTTGATGGTCCCGGCCGCCGCATCGCGGGCACTGTCAACCGCAGCCTGAACAGGCGCCAACCCGGAGATCGTTTCCTGCGGAGTGGCTTCGCGCGGAACTGCCGCGGTCGCTTTCGTCGCCTCGCCAATCGCACCGGAAAGGCTACCCAGACCGCCCTGGATCGCGGTGACGGCGCAACGGACCCGGGTCAAACCCGCCGCCACAGCGGCGAAGCCAGACCTTGCAGCCCCGTACGGCCACTTCCTGAGTCTGCCGGTCGGCAGCGGCCGCCAGCCCCTGCGCGCGCTCGACACCCGTCAGCAGGGCACGCAGCTCACCAGTGATCTTGTCAACGTGCGACATCCGACCGCCTATCGATCGAAGCTAGCAAAGGTGCTCGACCGCGAAGGTACACCGCTGTCCCTCGCGGTCGCCGCGCAGCTTGTCAGCTCAGGAACGCCCGCGCCGGGAGGCGTTGTCACGTCTATCCGCTGCCGCGCCCGGCGGCGGGTGCGGACGGGCGGATATCAGCGCTGGTGATCGTCGCCTGGCCGGTAGGCTGTGGGCCGTGAGCAGTTCTGCGGTTCGTGTCCGTTTCGCCCCCTCGCCGACTGGGATGTTCCACGTCGGCAATGCCCGTTCGTTGCTGTTCAACTGGGTGTTGGCCCGACAGTCGGGCGGGACGATGGTTCTGCGGATCGAGGACACGGACGCGGCCCGCAACCGGCCCGAATGGGTGCAGGGCATCATCGACGCGATGGCGTGGCTGGGCGTCGGCCCAGAGGACTACGAAGGCCCGCTGTTCCAGTCCGACTACGTGCAGCATCACCGTGAGGCCATCGACCGGCTCCTCGCCGCCGGGCTCGCCTACTACTGCGACTGCGCCCGGGATCAGGTCGTCGCCCGTACGGGCAGCGAGCATAAGGGTTACGACGGCTACTGCCGCGACCGTGGCCTGCCCACCGGGGACGGTTGCGCTCTGCGTTTCCGTACCCCCGACGAGGGCTCAACTGTGATCGTCGACCTGGTGCGCGGCAAGCCGACGTTCGAGAACGCCCTGATCGAGGACTTCGTCATCGCGCGTGGCGACGGCTCGCCGGTGTTCCTGCTGGCGAACGTGGTCGACGACATGGTCATGGGCATCACCCATGTGATCCGGGCCGAGGAGCACCTGCCCAACGCGCCGAAGCAGCAACTGCTGTGGGAGACGCTCGGGGCGGAGCCGCCGGTATGGGTGCACGCGCCGATCTTGGTCAACGAGAAGCGGCAGAAGCTGTCCAAGCGCCGCGACCGGGTCGCCCTGGAAGACTTCCGCGCCGAGGGCTACCTAGCCGAGGCGATGCGCAACTACCTGATGCTGCTCGGCTGGGCACCCTCCGGCGACCGCGAGATCCTGCCCTGGGACGACATCGTGGCGGAGTTCCGGCTGGAAGACGTCAACCCCTCACCGGCGTTCTTCGACGTCAAGAAGCTCCGCGCCTTCAACGGCGACTACATCCGCGCGCTGCCGGTCGAGGAGTTCGTCGAAGCGTGCCAGCCATGGTTGACCGGTGAGACCGCGCCGTGGCGACCGGAGGCGTACGACACCAAGACGTTCGCAGCTGTCGCCGAGTTGGCGCAGACCCGGATCGCAGTGCTCTCCGAGATCGTGCCGATGGTCGACTTCCTTTTCTTCGACGAGCCGGCCACCGATGAGGCCGCGTGGGCGAAGGCCATGAAAGCCGACGCCCCAGCACTGCTGGCCGCCGTGGTCGATGCATACGAGACGTGCGAGTGGCAGGCCGAGGCGCTCAAGTCGACGCTGGAGGCGATCGGCGCCGAGCGAGGGCTCAAGCTCGGCAAAGCGCAGGCTCCGGTACGAGTTGCGGCGACCGGTCGCACTGTCGGGCTGCCGCTGTTCGAGTCGATCGAGACCCTCGGACGTGAGCGAACCCTGGCTCGCCTACGGGCCGCACTCGACCGCCTGAGCTGACCCCTATTGCGGCCGGCGGATCGATCCGCCGGTCAACTTGACGTTGGTCACCGGTGCCACCCGGCCTTCCGCTCCTGACTCGGAAGTAGACCCGACACCTCGGCCTTCGCGGAGCTGAGCGGTCAGCGACTAATGCTCTGCGCTTGCCGTTCCGGGCCGCACCGGACCAAGCCGTGCCCTCAAACCCTGTCCGCAGTCCCGGCCAGCACCGGCGGTAGCGAAATCGAAGGGTGGGGCGAGGTTGCCGAAGTTGGTGCCGAGCACCTCGTCGCTGAGCCGGAACACCTCGGGTGCCCAGGGGCCGATCTGGTTACCACTCGGAAGCCGGTCGGCCGCGAGGGTCGCGGTCAGCAGCCAGCCGCGCGGAGACGGAGCGACAATGAGACTCCCGTCTGCGGCACCGCTCGGGGCGGCAACCAGTCGGTCGCCGCTCCAACGGACTGCCGTCTCACGGAGGCTCGTCCCACCGCCGCGCGTGGCAGCGCCGAAGAGGCGTGCGGGACCGGGGAGCAACGTGGGAGCAGCCGGGTGCGCTGAACGGCCCTGAACCGTGTCGACGACGCGTGAAAAATGACCCCGTGTCGACGGGTGAAATCTGACCCCCTTCAGAGATCTTGTGACAAGACATGGAGGGTGATCAAAGTGGAGGACTGGGCGGAGATCCGCCGGCTCTACCTGGCCGAGCAGATGCCGATCAAGGCGATCGCGCGCAAGCTTGGGCTGTCGCGTAACACGGTCCGTAACGCGGTGCGGTCGGTGCAGCCGCCGAAGTACGTGCGGGCGTCGAGGGGTTCGATCGTTGACGTGGTCGAGCCGCGGATCCGGGCGTTGCTGAAGGAGTTTCCGGATATGCCGGCGACGGTGATCGCCGAGCGGATTGGCTGGTCGCGGTCGTTGACGGTACTCAAGGAGCGGGTGCGTGAACTGCGGGCGGTATACGCGCCGGTGGATCCGTCCTCGCGTACGACGTATGGGCCGGGTGAACGGGCCCAGTGTGATCTGTGGTTCCCGCCGGTGGCGGTGCCGTTGGGGTTCGGGCAGGTTGATTCCCCGCCGGTGTTGGTGATGGTGTCGGGTTACTCCCGCTGGCTGTGCGCGACGATGATCCCGACCAGGGCTGCGCAGGACCTGGTGTTGGGCCAGTGGCAGGTGTTGCGGCAGTTGGGTGGGGTGCCGCGGGAGTTGGTGTGGGACAACGAGTCCGGGGTGGGCCGTTACGGCGGTGGGCAGCCGAAGCTGACGGCGCAGTTCAGCGTGCTGCGGGGCATGGCCGGTACCAGGGTGCGGATCCTGCGCCCCCGGGATCCTGAGTCGAAGGGTCTCGTCGAGCGGGCCAATGGCTACCTGGAGACCTCGTTCCTGCCCGGGCGCCGGTTCGCCAGCATGGCCGACTTCGACGCGCAGTTGACCGACTGGATCGCCCGGGCCAACACCCGGCCGCGGCGGGCACTGGACGGGGCGAGGCCGTCTGACCGGATCGGCGCGGACCGGGACGCCATGACGGCCCTGCCCCCGGTCGACGCCGCGGTGCTCGGCTGGCGACACACGCTGCGACTCGGACGCGATCACTACGTCCGGTTGGACTCGTGTGACTACTCGGTGCACCCGAGCGCGGTGGGGCACCGCGTCGAGGTCACCGCCGATCTGCACACCGTGCGCATCGCCCGTTCCGGTGTTCTGGTCGGTGAGCACGAGCGGTGCTGGGCCCGGCAGCAGACCCTCACCGACCCCGCGCACCGCACAGCGGCCGAGGCGATGCGGCAGGCATATCAGGACCGGCCCCGTGGCCGCGTCGACGAACAGGTGGCCTGTCGGGACCTGACCGACTACGACCGCATCCTCGGCACCGACGAGCTGGCGGAGGTGGCCTGATGAACACCACGACGACCACATCTACCACGCGGGCGTTGACCGGTGCCCTGACCAGCGCGGCGTCTCTGCTGGCCGCCGCCGCGTTGGTCGAGGCCACCGCCACGGCAGGCGTGCTGGTGACCGTGTCCGGCACCGACATCGACATCCAGGTCCCCGCCCATACCGGTGGGCAACCAGCCCGGACGCAGGTGGTGGCTGCCTACGCCCGGGCGGTGTCGGCACCAGTACGCCGCCGTCGAGGCGGCGCCAACACCTGGATCGAAGCCCACGGCACCATCGCCGGCCACCCTGTCCACATCTGGACCGTCGCCGACCAGGTTGCCGAACAGGTGGTGGCCTGATGCCCACCAAGACCACCACCGCTGGCGCGGCGCACACCGGCCGGGACACCACCGCCGAGATCGCCTACCTGACCCGCGCGTTGAAGGCACCCACCCTGCGCGATGCCGTCACCCGACTTGCCGACCGCGCCCGCGCCGAGAACTGGACCCATGAGGAATTCCTGGCCGCCTGCCTGCAACGCGAGGTCGCCGCCCGCGAGTCCCACGGCGGTGAGGGCCGCATCCGCGCCGCCCGCTTCCCCGCCCGCAAAAGCCTGGAAGAGTTCGACTACGACCACCAACGCTCACTCAAACGCGACCTCATCGCCCACCTGGGCACCCTCGACTTCGTCGCTGCCCGAGACAACGTCGTCTTCCTCGGCCCACCCGGCACCGGCAAAACCCACCTCGCTACCGGCCTCGGCATCCGCGCCTGCCAAGCCGGTCACCGCGTCGCGTTCGCCACCGCCGCCGAATGGGTCGCCCGACTCGCCCAAGCCCACCACACCGGCCGACTACAAGACGAGATCACCAAACTCGGTCGCATCCCGCTACTCATCGTCGACGAGGTCGGCTACATCCCATTCGAACCCGAAGCCGCCAACCTGTTCTTCCAACTCGTCTCCGCCCGCTACGAACGAGCCAGCCTGATCGTCACCTCGAACAAGCCCTTCGGCCGCTGGGGCGAGGTCTTCGGCGACGACATCGTGGCCGCCGCCATGATCGACCGACTTGTCCACCACGCCGAAGTCATCTCTCTCAAGGGAGACAGCTACCGACTCAAAGACCGCGACCTCGGCCGCGTCCCCGCAGCAACCAAAGACGACCGATGACCAACCAGGGGGTCAGATTTCAGCCGCCGCTAGAGGGTCAATTTTCGCCCGTCGTTGACAAACCGCGCCCAACGGCGTCGAACGGCACTCAACTGCACCCCCCATGACCTCCGGTTTCTCGTTTCTGCAGGTCATAGTGGGCGCAGCGTCCCGCTTCACACCGAAGAGGTCACTGGTTCGATCCCAGTATCGCCCACGCAGCTCAGGCCACTTCCCAGCTCCGGGAGGTGGCCTTTCTGCTGCCCGTACAGCAGCGAAGTACAGCAGTTCGTCATCGTGTCAGGGATTCGCCGAGGCGTTTGAGGGCGTCCCGGGTCACCTTGGACGAGACCTGCATGTAGATCTCCATCGTCACGGAGAAGCGGGCGTGCCGGAGGATCTGCATGGCGACTCGCGGGTGGACGTCGAGGTCGGCCAGGAGGGTGGCGCAGGTCCGTCGCGCGTCGTGGACGGTGATCGGCTTCGTTGCGGCCTTTTAGCACCGGGTCTGCCAGGAGCGTTGAAAGTTGCGCGGCTCGATGGGCGTGCCATAGCGGGTGGTGAATACGAGTTTGGTCTCGTGCCACGCCTTGCCGGCGGCTGCGTTGAGAGCTGGTGCCACCACGGTGCCTGCGGGAACTTGCTCCTGCAACCGGTAAAGCCGCTGGAGCAGGGGCTCGAATGCCTCGCCGACCATCTGTCGACGAGCTGCCCATGATCCGTATCCATCGTGTGCTAGCCGGTAGCTGCGAAAGGATGTGAAGTCCTGCCAGGGGACTTCGATCGCTAGCCGAGCTGGCGAGGTGGTGGAGATGCAGGCGACGGAGTTGACCCGGTGGACCATCCACGGCGAGCGGGTGGTGGACGACACCCGGCGTGCGCGGTTGAGCATTGCCGAGGTGGAGTTGCCGGACGGGGTGCGCTTTGAGCAGTACGTGATTCGGGCTCCCCGGTCGGCCATGGTCGCCGTACTGGACGATCGGGAGCGTCTGCTGTTGATGCGGCGGCACCGGTTCGTGTTCGACCGGTGGGTGTGGGAGCTGCCCGGCGGCTATGTCGACGACGAGCAGCCAGCGCAGTGTGCGGTGCGTGAGGTCGAGGAGGAGACCGGCTGGCGGCCTCAGGCGGTGGAGCCGTTGTTGTCCTTCCAACCGTGGGTCGGCACTGCGGACGCCGAGAACCTTCTTTACCTGGCCCGGCAGGCTGAGCACATCGGCGCGCCCGTGGACGTGAACGAGGCGGAGCAGGTCGCGTGGATTCCGCTCGACGAGGCGTACGAGCTGGTGTCTCGGGGTGAGATCGTCGGTGCCGGCACGGTGATCGCGGTGCTTGAGTTGGTCGCGCGTAAGGCCCGGGGAGAGCTGTAAGGTCAGCGTCGTGGGCCGAGGGTGGCGTCGATGCGGCCGGTGAAGTGCCGCACGGCGGGGGCCCCGATCCGGCTCTGACTCGCCCCCGTGAGGCGGGTGATCCAGCGGAGCAGGCCGCCGATGTCGCGGGCGGCCAGGGCGGTCAGCACCTCGCCGTGCGACCACGAATCCTCCGGTATTCGCAGCGGATCGAGCAGCACGCCAGCTCCCAGCGTCGCGTTCCGACTAATCAAGGGTCAACGGCGGGTGACGTTGAGGGTACGGTCGATGGGGTAGCAGCTGGGCAGGTTCGCCTGGCATCTCGAGCTTGGAGCGGCGCTATGGCCACGGCCGTCGATCCGCGCTTCGGTGTAGCGCTGCGTGAGTTTCGGGAGCGGCGTGCTCTGTCGCTTCGATCCCTCGGGCAGCTCGCGTATCGGAGTAAGAGCCATCTGCACGAGTTGGAGACAGGGCTGAAGGCTCCGACAGCGGACACAGCGCGCCATTTGGACCAGATTCTCGACGCGGGAGGCGTGCTTGCTGGCCTGGTGGATGCGCCGGTCGACCACGCCGCCGAGGCCGGCGAGCTGCTTGCGAGAGTCGCCGCCAGTGACGTGAGTAGAGAAGTGCTCGACCGGATCGAGCAGGGCGTTGACGACCTTGCCAGTTCCTATCCGACGATGGCTCCGGCGGATCTTCTACCGTTGGCACGGCGGCACCTCGCCTATGTAGGGCGGCTGCTGGATGGACGGGTCACTCTTGCCCAACGGCGTCGGTTGTTGGTTGCCGGCGGCTGGATGGCGGTTTTGCGGGCGACCGTCCACATCGACCTGCGGCAGCGGACTGCTGCGGCTGCTCACATGCGAGCTGCTCGTGACCTTGCCGAACATGCCGAGCACGCCGAGATCCAGGCATGGTGTCTCGAAACCCGGGCCTGGGACGTGTTGACTCAAGGTGACTACCGGACGGCACTCGACCTTTCCGATCAAGCCCAGCGAGTCGCCCCGAAAGGTAGCTCCGCCCACATCCAGGCGACCGCTCAGCAGGCTCGTGCGTGGGCGCGGATCGGGGACGTCGGTGCGACCCGGCGGGCGTTGGACCGGGTTGAACGGCTGACGGCGAATCTGCCTGTTCCCGAGCGAGCCGAGCACCACTATCGCTACGACCCGGCGAAGGCCGCCGCCTATACGGCCACGACGCTGGCATGGGCGGGTGACCCTGCTGCCGAGCAGGTAGCGCGGGCGGTGTTGACGGATCTGGATCCGCAGGGCGATGGGGGAGCGCGGCCCCGCCGGTCTGCGTCGGCTCGCCTCGACCTTGGTCTTGCCCTGGTCGCTGCCGGTCAGCCAGATGAGGCGGTGGCACTGGGGGCGCAGGCGGTGGCGTCCGGGCGGGTGGTGCCGTCGAACTGGTGGCGGGCTGCGGAGTTGCTGGCGAAGGTGGAGCAGTCGGGGGCACCAGAGTCCGCGACACTGCGTGACCTGTGTCTCGAGTACGCGCCGGGACGCCGACCACCAGCGGACAACACACCTGGTTAGCGGACAGTCACCTTCTGGATCGACAATACGCACGGCGTGAGGCTTGACCTCTACATCGGGCGCGGATCGAGGCACATCAGCAGATTGCCCCCCGTGCCCTCAGGAGGGAGGGCCAGACAGATGGCGGTGGCTATTGGACTCCTGCGGCGAATAGTTAGCCGGTAGTTCCCGTCACCACCGGCGGTATCGGGGTTCGGCCAGCGCATCCAGACGATGGAGCAGGACGCCGCCCGGCGGCGGCTGTTGGACCAGGCGCGAGGCGTACAACAGCATTCGGCGGCGGGCAAGGATGCGTCGATGTCGCGGGAGCGGCGCGTCTCGTACGATGAGTACCTGTCGGCCACCGCGTTGACGTTCGCCCGACGGCATCGGCCCGTGTGGTCGTGGCAACTGTGGCGGCGTGTCTGCCGGTGCGGAGCCGACCTGCCGTGCCGTGCTCGGCACCGGATCCACGGCGACTGACATACGAACCCGGCCGTCGCCGTCGTCGATGGATCGGAGGTCGCGGACAAAGACGCACCCGCCGGGACGAGCTCGTCTCGGCCCGCGCTGATCGGCGGCTAGGTGAGGTGGCCAGCGGTGCGGCTCTGCCGCAGCAGGGTGAGCAGGCCGTGGCCGTCCTCGATGCGGGCGTCCGGTTGCAGGTCGGGTTGGGCGGCTTCGCTGTCGGTGCGTGGTGAGCGCATCAGGATCGCGGCACCGGCACCGGCCCGTCGGGCGCAGGCCACGTCGCGGTGCACGCTGTCGCCGACGAACCAGCAGTGTCTGATCGGTACGCCGACGGCCTCGGCGGCCACCATGGCCAGCCGGGGGTTGGGCTTGCGGAGGCCCGCTTCGTCGCTGTAGTGCTCGGCGACGAACAGGTTGGACAGTCCGGCGGTGGCGAGGAAGTCCCGATGCGCTGCCCCGCAGAGCGCGTTGCTGACCACCGCCATCGGCAGACCCGCATCCGCCGCGGCTCGTAACGCTGCTGGGATGCCGGGACGGACCTGCCAGTCCGGTCGCCAGGTCCAGGCGTACGCCAGGGGGGTCGCCGCTTCCTCGACCGCCTTACGGGCCTGCGCCGGCCAGGAGTGGGTCACGAAGTCCGCCCACACCCGGGTGTGTGGCAGTTCGACCGGTTCGTCGGAGCGGCCGATGTCGTCGCGCCACCGGGCGTATGCCCGGCCACCTTCGGTGAGGTCGGCGGCGATCTGCTCGACCGACATGGTGTCTCCCACCAGGTCGGACAGTCGGCGCACCAGATCCGGGGGTGCCGGCGGCTGTCGTGGCGCGTCGGCCAGGACGCCGCCGAAATCCAACAGGAGGGCGTGCGGCGTCGGCAGCATGTCCTCATCTTCGCGCATGGCGGCTGTCAGTTCCACAGGCGTGACGACGTCGCCGCGCTTCGCGTGGTGAACGAGGCGTGTCGGGACACCGAAGGTCCATGGCGCACCTCCACTGTGCGGGGGTGCATGAATTGAGGGTTTCCTATTAGTTACGCCGTTTTCCGTGCGTTGCACCGGAGTAACTGTGGAGTTGGTGTCGACGATGGCGGCGCCTGTGAACTCCGCCATGTTGACAAATGTTGGCCGGAATGGATTTTCGGTGCTCGTGGGCCTGGCCGCCCGTGATTGACCTGGCTATCCGGAAGATGGTCATGGGAGCGCTCCCGCTATGGCTGATCTGTGTGGTCGGGGCACATCTCGAACGGTAGTGACAGCGAAATTTCCCAGTAACCCGCGTTCCTGACGGAGTCGCTACTTTCGGTGCTGGCCGGTGGGAGCCGGGAAAACGATCTCGGAATGAGGGAGCATGCGCAGAAAGATGATCCGGCGATTAGTCGCCGGGGTCGCCGTAGGGGTGGTGCTGGCACCGCTCGCCCCGTTGTCCGCCTCGGCGTCGCGGACCGACGACGTGCAGTGGATGCCGTGTGAGCAGGAGGCCAGCGTCCTGTGCGGCACCCTTGAGGTGCCGGTCGACTGGGCCGATCCGGGCGGGCCGACGATCGGGTTGGCGCTGGCCAAACGGCCGGCGACGGGATCGGTGGAGCGCCGTGGATCGCTCATCGTAAATCCGGGTGGTCCGGGCGGTTCCGGCGTCGACTCGGTGCTGCGGACCGACTACGGCGACGAACTGCATCGGCATTTCGACATCGTCGGTTTCGACCCGCGTGGCGTTCGGCGCAGTTCGCCGATCATGTGTTCGCTGGACAGGATCGCGGCATTGCCGTCCGGGCATATCAAGACGGCGAGCAACTTCGCTCAGATGGTAGCGGCGAGTCGGGCACTGGCCGACGATTGTCGAGCGCATACCGGGCCGTTGTTCGACCATGTGGATACGCTTCAGGTCGTCCAGGACATCGACGCGATCAGGGCTGCGGTCGGTGACGAGAAGCTCAATTTTCTCGGCATGTCGTACGGCACGCTGATGGCACAACAGTACGCGGAGATGTTCCCCGACCGGGTACGCGCCGTCGTGGCCGACAGCGTGATGGATCACAGCCAGGACGCCCGTGGTTTCGCCGTCACCCAGGCGGCCACCGGGCAGGACTCGTTCGACGAGTTCGTGGCCGGCTGCTCCCGGCTGCCGCAGTGCGCCCTCTACGGCCGTGACATCCGTCAGTTCTGGCACCGGCTGCTCGACCGGGCGATCCGGGGCGAGTTACCGGATCCGGACGACCTCAGCTACCGGATCACCCAGCGGGATCTGGTCACCTTCGTGATGAACAACTTGAACTACGAGCCGTACTGGCTCTACATCGCCGAGGTGTTGGAGCAGGTCGACGCGGGACGGCCGTCGGGGGCAGCTGCCGCCGAAGAGACCGTGGCCGAACAGCCTGCGCTAGTCGTTCCCTTCGCCTACCAGGCGGTCCTGTGCCAGGACTGGAACCTGGCCGTGAACGACTTCACCGCCTGGCGGTCGATCCAGGACGACGCCCAGCAGGTCGCGCCGGACCTGCCACACCCGCCCCGGGCGTCGGTGGGCGCGTTGTGCCTGGGCTGGCCGACCCCGGCGAACAATCCGCAGCAGCGAATCGACCCGACGAACGAGACGAAGCTGCTGTTCACCAACTCGCTGCACGATCCGGCGACCGGTTACAACTGGGCGCTCGGTGCCGCCGACCAGTTCGGTGACCACGCCGCACTGCTCACCTACGAGGGGTGGGGGCACATAGTGTTCGGGCGTGTCGACTGCGCGGACGAGGCGGTCGAGGCGTACCTGATCGACCAGATCGTGCCGGCCGACGGCACCCGGTGCGCTGCGGCACCGCCGCCCGGTACCACGTCAGCCCGTGGCCGCAGGCCGGCCCAGGATCCCGGCCCCACCGCGCCACCGGTGCCGCTACGCGGCGAACCGGGGCTGCCCACCTGGCTGTTCTGACCCGTCGGGACCACGGTGGCCGGCCCGCCGAGACGAGCCGGCCACCTCCGGTGGACGCAGCCCGGTCACCGGAGTTCGTGGACGGTGACGGACCAGCGGCGTAGCGAGCCGGACCAGCCCCTCACCCGCGCGGGGCGGCGTCGTGGGCGGCCATGGTGTCCTGGCGGTCGGGCTCCTCGCGCAGGATGGCGGCGTGCAGCCAGCTGTCCGGGATGGCGAAGCCGTCCACGAGCGTACGCATCTGTGGCCGTAACTCCTTGAGCAGGCCGTTCACCACAGCAGTGATCGCCTTCGAGCGGGCCGGCGTGATTCGGCCGTGCTCCAGCAGCCACCCCTTGTGGGACTCGATGACGCTGAGGGCGTACAGGTCGCAGACACGGGAGAGCAGCGCCCGTACCACCGGGTCGGTGGCGTCCTCGATGCCGGCGACGAACGCCTCGAGGGTCACCCGGTCGATGTGTGCGGCGGCGGCGGTGAGGACGTGGTCCTGGACGTCGTTGAAGATGTCGAAAGGACGGTCCTGCTTGCTCGACGCGCCGTTGCGCAGACGGCGGATCGCCCCTTCGAGCAGGTGCTTCTCCCGGTCGTCGAAAATCTTGAGCTGCCAACCCCGGTCGGTGACTGCCACCTCCTCGTCGCGGCCGGGCACGGCACTGATCAGCTGCTGGATCAGCGACCGTGCCGCGGTGCGTTCGAGGACCATCTCCCGGACCTGTTCGGCGACGAAGGAGGCGCGGCCCCAGCCGTCGAGCGAGCCGAACTCGTCCCGGTACCCGGTGAGCAGGCCCTTGGCGACCAGTTGCAGTAGGACCGTGTTGTCGCCCTCGAAGGTGGTGAAGACGTCGGTGTCGGCCCGCAGCCCCGGCAACCGGTTCTCGGCCAGGTAACCGGCACCACCGCACGCCTCGCGGCACAGCTGGATGGTGCGGGCGGCGTGCCACGTCTGCGCGGCCTTGAGCCCGGCGGCGCGGGACTCCAACTCCCGCTGCCGGTGCTCGTCGACCGGGCCGTCGCCGCCCTGCACCTCGTGCAGCGCGGCGACCAGTTCGGCCTGGGCGAAGTGCAGTGCGTACGTGGTCGCCAGGGCGGGTAGCAGTTTGCGCTGGTGCGCCAGGTAGTCGTTGAGCAGCACCTCCCGCTCGGCGTCAGGGGTGCTGAACTGGCGGCGGATGTCGCCGTATCGGACCGCGATGGTCAACGCCGACTTGGTGGCCGCCGACGCGGCACCGCCCACACTGACCCGGCCCCGGACCAGGGTGCCGAGCATGGTGAAGAAGCGCCGGGAGTCGTCCTCGATCGGGCTGGAGTAGGTGCCGTCCGCTGCCACCTGACCGTACCGGTCCAGCAGCATGTCCCGGGGCACCGTGACGTGGTCGAAGCTGAGTCGCCCGTTGTCCACGCCGAGCAGGCCGGCCTTGGGCCCGGCGTCGCCGACGCGCACACCGGGCAGCGGGTTGCCCTGTGCGTCGCGGATCGGCACCAGCCAGGCGTGTACGCCGTGCTGGCGCCCGTCGGTGACCAACTGCGCGAAGACCACCGCCATCCGACCGTCCCGGGCCGCGTTGCCGATGTAGTCCTTACGGGCCGCCTCGTGCGGGGTGTGCAGGTCGAAGGTCTGCGTCTGCGGGTCGTAGGTGCAGGTGGTGCGCAGCTGCTGGACGTCGGAGCCGTGTCCGGTCTCGGTCATCGCGAAGCAGCCGAGGATCCGGCCGGAGATGATGTCCCGAAGGTAGGCGTCGTGATGGCGTCGGGTGCCCAGGGCTGCGACCGCGCCACCGAACAGGCCCCACTGTACGCCGGCCTTGACCATCAGCGACAGGTCGACCTGGGCCAGCATCTCGGTGGCGATGATCGAGCCACCGACGTCGGACGCGCCGCCGTACTGGGTGGGAAACGCCGACGCGATCCCCAGCTTGACGGGCAGCTCGCCGAGTAGCCGGGTGATCCGCTCGCGTGCCTGGTCGCCGGTCTCGCCGTACACCGGGAGGAAGCGCTCGTCGAGGTGCCGGCGGTGCGCGTTGCGAACCTCGGCCCACGGCCCGTCGAGTACTTCCTGGAGGTGGGCGAGGTCGACGGGGCCGGGTGCTGAACTGGTCATGGGTACCTCGCAGGACGCTGGTTGGATACAGCTCGTACCCGGCCAAGGTTACCGAGCCGTAACAGAGATCCGGCGTCCAACGAGCAGGTGAAGCGGGACACCATCGCCGTCTGACCTGATCCGAGGTGCACCGGCGGGGAAAATGGTGCTCTCCCCGCCGGACAAGTGACCGGTGGGGAGAGCGGGTATGCGGTGGCGAAGCGTGGCGGCGGGAGCGCCACCGGGCGCCGGACCGTCGTCGTCGTTCAGCCGTTGTCGATCAGACTGGCGATCTCGTTGTAGATCAGGTGCGCCTTGGCGCCCTGGTTCGACGGACAGCCGCCGAGATGGTGCAGGGCGATTACCCGGTGGGCGCTGTTCAGTACGGGTGAGCCCGAGTTTCCGCCGGAGGTGTCGCAGCTGTAGCTGATGTTCCAGGTGTTGTAGTTGGCGTTGCGCACCGTGCAGCGTGCGCCGTTCTGGGTGTCCTCGAAGATCGACAGGCGCTTGGGGCTGCCGTCGCCGTGCCCCGGGATGTACATCTGGGTGCCGGTGGTGGTGGCGGTCGTGGCCAGGTAGAGCGTGCCGAAGCCCTGGATGGCGGCGAAGTTGTTGACCGAGAACAGGGCGTAGTCCAACTGGTTGGAACCGCCGCTGCTGACCCGGTAGAGCGTGGCGCCGCTCACCTTGGTGCCGGGCCCCGGGTTCGCGCCCCCGCAGGTGGCGCACTGGTAGTTGAACTGCATCTCGCTGCCGCTGACCGCCGCCTGCGTCGAGAAGCAGTGCTTGTTGGTGAGCATGCGGTTGGTGTTGCCGACCCGCCAGGTGGTGCACATGCCGCCGCCACTGATCAGCAGTCGGGCCACGGCGTTACCACGCGAGAACTCGGTGGGGTGGCTGCTCTGGTAGCAGACCACGTCGCGGCGGGCGTCGGTGCTGCAGACCGACTGGGTGGAGAAGTTGTGCTGGCTGATCTCCGTACGGTCGTAGCCGCGCCAGAACCGGTCGATGGTCGCGGCACTGCGCCGGGAGGACCGGTTGCTGTGCAACGTCACCACCGCCGTGTCGCCTTCCACCGACATCGCCCAGAAGCCCGACCGGCCGTCGGTGGTGTAGTCGGCGCCGGTCGCCCGGTTCAGGTGGCGGTCGTACCGGTAGCTCTCCCGGCCGTCGGGGCTGGCCACGGTGACGTACTCCCCGGGGGCCAGCCGCAGTGAGCTGAAGTGCACCTTGACGTAGGTGGCGCCGGGGTGACTGATGATCTGGGTCCGGCCGTCACGGGCGTGCGACAACGAGCCGTCGACGGTGCGCAGTTCCCCGACGGTCGTCACACCCTCGGCCGAGAACTGTTCCGACTCGGCCGCCCGGTCGGAGGATGGCGTGAGCGGTTGCGCCGGGTTCGCTGCGGCGGGTGCCGACAGCAGGCTGAGTCCGAGTGTGCCGGCGGCGAGTGTGACAGCCACCGTGCGCAGGCGTCGCAGGGCAAGTTTCATCGTCGCTCCTCCCAGGAAGCGGAACCTTAACGATTCCTCAGTCTTCATACACGAATCAGATCGATACATGCAAGAAAATCGATCGATGTGGTCGGCGGGCCCGCCTCGCGGGCGATACCCGGTGGGTGGGGAGCGCGCGGCACCGTTCAGGCCCCGAGGCGAGGACGGCTGTCGCTGTCCGGCGACCGCTGGCACAGGGTTACAACCGGTCGGAGGGCTCTCGAAGAGAGCTGACTACCGTAACATCGGGCTGTTCTTCCCGGGGCGGGTGCGGAGGAGACCGCATGGACGATGTGACCCTCCGAGCCCTGCGGCTACTGGAGGAAGCACAGGCCGGGGGCGCGGCCCAGGTGCTGGCGGAGGCGGTCGCTGCACTGCGGGAACCGACCGGAGACCTGTGCGACGGTCCGGCGGCGATGCACTTCGCGCGCGTCGTGGCGCTGACCCGGCTCGGCGACCTGCGTGCCGCGATCACCGCCGCCGACCTGATGCTTGTCGCCGCCGAGCGGGAGAGCAGTGCCGGCTGGCGCTCCTGCGCGCTGTCTCTGCGCGCTGACCGGCGACTGCGCCTCGGCGACCAGGACATCGCCGAATACGACATCGAGACCGTCCTGCGGGATCTCGTCAGCGCGGAGACGGCCCTGCTGGCCGGGGAACCCGACCCGGTGATCGAGGGCAACGCCCGCACCGGGCTGGCGATCGGATACGCCAAGCTGCGCCTCTACGAGTTGGCGGCGCCGCAGTTCCAGGCGGCGTACGAGACGACCTGCCGGGCCGGATATCCGGACAACGGCAACCGGGCGATGTGGCTGTGCAACCTGGCGGAACTCAACCTCATGTGGGCCCTGGAGCTGTACCAGGTAGGTCGGGTAGCTGCGGCGGAGAAGCACACGACCGCGGCCGAGGAGCACGCCAAGCGGGCGATGACGGAAGCATCCGGCCCCAAGGCGGAGGTGTGGCGCCTCTGCGCGTCGCTGTTCGCGGCGTGCGCCCGTGCCGACCGTCAAGACCCGGCCGGTGCGGCGGAGGACATTCCCCGGTTCCTGGCGTCGCTCCAGGAGCACGGCGTCGAGCAGCGACAGCAGGAGCAACTGCTGTGCCAACCGTTCCACGCGGTCGCGCTGAGCCGGTCCGGGCGACCGGAGGAGGCGCTGCGGGTCATCGAGGAGGCGGTGACCGGGCTGTCGCCGGACAACGACTGGTTGATCACCGCGGCACTGCACCGCACGCACGCGGTGCTGCTGGCGAAGAACGGGACGCGGGACGCGGTGCCGGGCCTGACCTACGGGGACGCCCTCGCGGAACTGCTGTGGCGTCAACGGCACCGCTGGCTGCACGCGGCGGTGACGATGCAGTCGTACGACCTGCTGCGGTGGCAGCACGATCGGGTCGAACGGGCCGCCCGGATCGACCCGCTCACGGCCGTGGCCAACCGACGTGGTCTGGACAGCTTCCTGGAGCAGTTGGCGGCTTCCGACGAGGCTGGGGCCGAACCGGTGGCAGTGCTGATCGTGGATGTGGACCGCTTCAAGGACGTCAACGACTCGTTGGGGCACGCCACCGGCGACGACGTGCTGCGGGCGGTGGCTCAGGTGGTCGCCGCGAGCGTCCGCAGGGACGATCTCGTCGCCCGGCTGGGCGGTGACGAGTTCGTCGCGATCCTGCCGGGGGCGCAGCCCGGTGCCGCGGAGCAGGTCGCCCAGCGTGCGGTCGATGCCGTGGCCGCGATGGTGGCGTGGCGGGTGACGGTGAGTGTCGGGGTGGCCGCCGGTTGCGTGCGTACCCTCAGAGAGACCTTCGCCCATGCGGACAGGGCGATGTACGTGGCGAAGCGGGCGGGCGGGAACCGGGTGAGCAGCCGCCACCCCGGGACCTGACCGGGCGTCGAGGTCCCGTTCCGGCGGGCGTTCGGGGCGATCGTCAGATTCGTCGGAGGGGACCGGTGTCGTTCAGCGCCCGCCGCCGCGCCCGCCGGGCCGGGCCCGGGCGGAGAACGCCGCCGCACCGGAGCGGGCGGCGCCGCTCTGCGTTCCGCCCGACCGCGCGACACCGGACCGGCCGGTCGAGGACGCGGCGGACCGTGCCGATCCGGCCGACGAGGACCGCGTCGGCGTGGTGGAGTCGGATCTGGTCGAGGTGGCCGGAGTTGCCTTGCCGCCACGGCGGCCTCGGCCCGCAGGGGCGGACGGTGCCTCCCGCCGGACGGGGGCTGGCCGGACGGCCGGCGGTGCGCTGAGCGTCCGTTCCCCCGGAGCGAGTTCACGAAGCAGTGCGTCACCGGGGCGCAGTCGGGTGGTGGTTGCCGAGATGCCGGCCTTCCGGGTCAGTTCCCGAACCTCCGGGGCCTGCGTGTCGGTCATCAACGTGACGACGGTTCCGGCGGCACCGGCCCGGGCGGTACGCCCCGAGCGGTGCAGATATGCCTTGTGCTCCACGGGTGGGTCGGCGTGCACCACGAGCGCCACGTCGTCGACGTGGATGCCCCGGGCCGCGATGTCGGTGGCCACGAGTGTGCGCACCGTGCCGTCGGAGAATGCCTTGAGGTTCCGGGTACGGGCCCCCTGCGCCAGGTTGCCGTGCAGCTCCACCGCGGCCACCCCGGCCGCGACGAGCCGGCGAGTGAGGGTCTTCGCGCCGCGTTTGGTGCGGGTGAACACCACCGTCCGTCCCGGTGCGGCGGTCAGGTCGACCAGCACGGCGAATCGGTCCTCGGCGTGCACGTGCAGCACGTGGTGCGTCATCGCGGCGACAGGTGACCGGGGTGAGTCGATGCTGTGTACCACCGGATCGGTGAGGAAGCGCCTGACGAGCACGTCGACGCCGGAATCGAGGGTGGCGGAGAAGAGCAACCGTTGCCCGCCACGCGGGGTCAGGTCCAGCAGTCGGCGTACGGTCGGCAGGAACCCCAGGTCAGCCATGTGGTCGGCCTCGTCGAGCACGCTGATCTCGACGGCGTCCAGATGGGCGTGCCCGGCCTGCACGTGGTCGGCGAGCCGCCCCGGGCAGGCCACCAGGACGTCGACCCCGGCGCGTAGCCCGGTGATCTGGGGCCGGGCGGCAACGCCGCCGAAGACCGTCATGGTGCGCAGCGACAGCGCCTGGGCCAGGGGCGCCATCACGCTGTCGATCTGGGTGGCCAACTCCCGGGTGGGCGCGAGGATGAGCGCCCGGGGGCGGCCGGGTCGGCGCGGTGTGGCGGTGGTGGCCAGCCGGGTGAGCACCGCCAGGACGAATGCGTACGTCTTACCCGAACCGGTGCGGCCCCGACCGAGCACGTCACGACCGGCCAGAGCGTCGGGCAGGGTGGCGGCCTGGATCGGGAACGGTCGGTCCACCCCGGTCGCGGTCAGCACTCGGGTGAGTGTGTCGGGCACGCCCAGGTCGGCGAAGCTGGGGTGGGCGGGCGTGGTGATCTGCTGCTGTGGGCGGCGTGCCGCCATTGGGGCTCCGAACGTCGAAGGGGACGTCCCACCCGGCGCTGCGGTGCCGGCCTGGGCCTGGCGCGTCGAAGGCGCGGGGCCTGGGACATCGAATCGGACCCGCGGTCGGGCGGGTCGCACGGTCAGCCTACCCGACCGATGGTCGGCGGGCCGCCGGTGCGGTCAGGAGGGCGCCACGACCCGCCAGCGGCTCTGGCCGCCCATCCACGCCCCGGCCAGGATCTCTGCCGACTTGCGGCCGGGGCACGGGTAGATTTTCGAGCGGCCGGCGCCACCGCCGGCCCGGGCCTCGACCTCCCACGACTCGCCGTCGGTGCGGATGTAGACGTCGCGACGTCCGCGCGGACTGTGGTCGCCGTTCCACCAGTGACGCTCAACTCTCACCAACCGACCGTATAGCACCAGGTCCGCAAGGGAAATGTTGATGATCTTGGCAAATGTTAGCGCTACTCACGGTGTTTGTCGCCTCTACCAGGCGTGTCCGCTCCCGGCGCATATGCAGTGATCCGGGTGGCATTCGAGCCGTGACGTGAGGCTGAGTTGGTGGATCTCGACAAAAACCATTGTCCGGAGGTGGCAGTTCCCACGTGTTCCTTACTGGCCGGTAGCCACGAAGGTTGGGTGAGCGGGACCCCCTGTCCGAGGGAGCGTCCCCTCCTGTCAGGGACGATCTTCCGGAGGCCTGCCCGGTGTTCAGCCGCATCGCCATCGTCAACCGGGGAGAGGCCGCCATGCGGCTGATCCACGCCGTTCGCGAGCTCAACGCCGAGACCGACGCCCCGCCGATCGAGACCGTCGCGCTCTACACCGAAGCGGAGCGAACGGCCACCTTCGTCCGCGAGGCCGACCACAGCTACTGCCTCGGGCCCGCGTCGGCGCGACCCTACCTCGACCACCGGGTCCTCGAACGGGCGCTGCACGAGACCGGCGCCGACGCGGCCTGGGTGGGCTGGGGCTTCGTGGCTGAGGATCCGGCCTTCGCCGAACTGTGCGAGAAGAACGGCGTCACCTTCATCGGCCCAGGGCCGGAAGCGATGCGAAAACTCGGCGACAAGATCGGTGCGAAGCTGATCGCCGAGGAGGTCGGCGTGCCGGTGGCACCGTGGAGCCGAGGCGCGGTGGAGAGCCTCGACGCGGCCCAGCGTGCCGCAGCCGAGGTCGGCTACCCGCTGATGCTGAAGGCGACCGCGGGCGGGGGCGGGCGGGGCATCCGGGTGGTGCGCAGTGACGCCGAACTCGCCGAGGCGTACGAGCGCACCAGCCTGGAGGCCCAACGCGCATTCGGCAGCGGCGTGGTCTTCCTGGAACGGCTGGTCACCGGAGCGCGGCACGTCGAGGTGCAGGTCATCGCCGACGGCCAGGGCACCGCGTGGGCGCTGGGCGTACGGGACTGCTCGGTGCAGCGACGCAACCAGAAGGTGATCGAGGAGTCCGCCTCGCCGGTGCTCTCCGCCGAGCAGGCCCACGAGCTGAAGGAGGCAGCCGAGCGGCTCGCGCTGGCCGTGGAGTACCGCGGCGCGGGCACCGTGGAGTTCCTCTACCACCCGGGTGACCGGATGTTCGCCTTCCTGGAGGTCAACACGCGGTTGCAGGTGGAGCACCCGATCACCGAGGCAACCACCGATTTCGACCTGGTGAAGGCCCAGATTCAGGTGGCCGCAGGTGGGCGGCTCGGCGACCGGATCCCGGTCGAGGCCGGGCACGCCGTCGAGGCCCGGCTCAACGCCGAGGACCCCGACCGCGACTTCGCCCCGTCGCCCGGACGGATCGTGCGGCTGGTGCTGCCCAGCGGCCCCGGCGTGCGGGTCGACACCGGGGTCAGCGAGGGCGACGTCATTCCCGCCGACTTCGACTCCATGATCGCCAAGATCATCGCGTACGGCCGCAGCCGCGACGAGGCACTGAGCCGGCTACGCCGCGCCGTCGCCGAAACCACGGTGATCATCGAGGGGGGCGCCAGCAACAAGAGCTTCCTGCTCGACCTGCTGGACCAACCCGAAGTGATCGACGCCAGCGCCGACACCGGCTGGATCGACCGGGTCCGCGCGCAGGGCCGACTGGTCTGCACCCGACACTCCGGGGTCGCGCTGGCCGCCGCCGCCATCGAGGCGTACGAGGACGAGGCGCACGTCGAGCGGCAGCGGCTGCTCTCCACCGCGCACGGTGGCCGTCCACAGGTCCAGCATGTCAGCGGTCGGCCGATCGACCTCAAGCTGCGCGGCGCGACCTACCGGGTCTCCGTCGCACAGACCGGACCACACCGGTTCCGGGTCTGCGTCGGTGACACCTCGACCATGGACGTCGAGCTGGAACGCTTCGACGAGCACACCGGGCGGATCCTGGTCAACGGCCGGCGATTCCGGCTGATCACCGACACCCACGGACCGATCCACCTGGTCGAGGTGGACGGCGTCACGCACCGGGTCAGCCGGGACGAGGGTGGCGTACTGCGCTCCCTGTCGCCCGCGCTCGTCGTCGCGACGCCACTCACGGTGGGCGACGAGGTCGAGGCCGGCGCGCCGGTGCTGGTGCTGGAGAGCATGAAGATGGAGACCGTGCTGCGCGCCCCGTTCGCGGCGAAGGTGCGCGAGTGTCTGGTTTCCGTCGGCAGCCAGGTGGAGACCGGCGCACCGCTGCTGCGGCTGGAACCCGTAGGCGACGGTGTCGCCAGCGAGACCGCCGAAACCACAGCCGTCGACCTGGAGTTGCCGCCTGAGCCGACCGGGCTGTCCGCCGGGGATCGCGTCGCTCGCGGCATCACCGACCTACGCAGCCTGCTGCTCGGCTACGACCTGGACCCGCGCGACGAGCGTCGCACCCTCGCCGCATACCTGGCTGCCCGGGCCGAGCTGCCGCACCGGCCGCTGGAGGAGGAGGTCGAGCTGCTCCAGGTCTTCGCCGACCTGTCCGAGCTCAGTCGCAACCGGCCGGCCGGCGAAGAGACCCGGGTCGACACCCCCGTGCACAGCCCGCGTGAGTACCTCCACTCCTACCTTCAGTGCCTGGACGTCGAGCGGGCCGCCCTGCCCGAAACGTTCCGTCAGCGTCTCGCCCGGGTGCTCGCCCACTACGGCGTCGACGACTTCGAACGGACGCCGGAACTGGAGGAGGCAGTCTTCCGGATCTTCCTGGCGCAGCAGCGGACGGCGGCCGACGTGAAGGTGATCGTCACCTTCCTGCAACGGTGGCTCACCGAGCCGCCGCCCGCCGACAGCCTGCGCGAGCTGGTCGGTCAGGCGTTGGAACACCTCATCTTCGCCACCCAACGGCGCTTCCCGGTCGTCGGCGACCTCGCCCGCAGCGTGGTGTTCCGCTGGGCGGCACAGCCGATGCTGCGGCGCAAGCGGGCCGAGGTGTACGCCGAGGTCCGGGCCAACCTGCGCCACTTGGACCGCAACCCCGACGCGGCCGACCGGGCCGAGCGCATCGCGACGATGGTCGCCTCACCGGAGCCGCTGGTCCGGCTGCTCGCTCAGCGCATCGGCCGGTCAGGTGCCGACCACGGCCCGATGCTCGAAGTGCTCAGCCGCCGCTACTACGGCAACCGTGGCGCCAGCGACGCCCGAGCCGTCGAGGTGGCGGGGCAGGCGTTCTTCACCGCCGCGTACGACCGCGACGACGAACGCTTCCGCCTCGTCGCCGCGGCCACGGACTTCGTCGGGCTGCCGGAGACCCTGACGAAGGTCGCCGTGCTCACCAGCACGAGTGACGACGTCGACCCGGCACCGGCAGCGGGTCACGATCCCGCGCCGTCGGTCGCTGACGTGTACCTGACCTGGGCCGAGCAGCCCGACGCGGAGGCAATGGTCGCCACGTTGCGGGAGGTACTCGACCAGGCCGGGCTGCTGGACGTGCTCCAACGAGTGACGATCTCGGTGGCTGGACGTAACGGCGCCGAGATGCACCACCACTTCACCTTCCGGCCCGACCTCGGCGAGGACCGGGTCATCCGGGGTCTACACCCGCTCATCGCCCAGCGTCTGCAACTGCCCCGGCTCCGCAACTTCGACCTGACCCGGCTGCCCTCGGCCGACGAGGAGGTCTACCTCTTCCACTGCGTCGCGCCGGACAATCCGGCCGACGAGCGGCTGGCCGCGATGGCCCAGGTACGCGACCTCACCCCGCTGCGCGACACCGAGGGACGGATCCTGGCGCTGCCGGCGGTCGAGGGCGCACTCGACGCCTGCCTCGACGCGATCCGCACCGTGCAGGCGCAACGGCCGGCGAAGAAACGGTTCGACACCAACCGGATCACCCTCTTCGTCTGGCCGCCCAACGAGCTGAGCATCGAGGACCTGAACGCCGTCGCCCAGCGGGTGCTGCCGATCACGGCGGACGCCGGGCTGGAGGAGGTGCTGTTCCTCGGCCGCCAGCGCAACGAGGACAACGGCGAACTCACCGACATCGCGGTGCAGATCTCCTACGCCGAGGGCGTGCGCATCGCCGTCACCGAGCCGACGGCGGAGCTGATCCAGCCGCTCGACGACTACCGGCAGAAGGTGCTGTCGGCACGGCGGCGCGGCACCACCTACCCGTACGAGCTGACCGGGATGCTCGCCGGCCGTGCCGGCAGCTTCGTCGAGTACGACCTGGCCGACTCCGGCGAACTGGTCCCGGTACAGCGGCCGAAGGGGCACAACCGGGCGGGCATCGTCGTCGGTGTGGCGAGCACACCCACCGAACGCTATCCGGAGGGTGTCACCCGGGTGGTGCTGCTCGGCGACCCGACCCGGGCCCTCGGCGCGCTGGCCGAGCCGGAGTGCGTACGGGTGATCGCCGCCCTCGACCTGGCCGAGCGGATGCGGGTACCGGTCGACTGGTTCGCGTTGTCGGCCGGGGCGCGGATCTCGATGAGTTCGGGCACCGAGAACATGGACTGGGTGGCCGCCGCGCTCAAACGGATCGTCGAGTTCACCCAGGCCGGTGGTGAGATCAACATCGTCGTCGCGGGGATCACCGTGGGCGCCCAGCCGTACTGGAACGCCGAGGCGACGATGCTCATGCACACCAGGGGCATCCTGGTGATGACGCCCGACTCGGCGATGGTGCTGACCGGTAAGCAGTCCCTCGACTTCTCCGGCGGGGTCTCCGCCGAGGACAACTTCGGCATCGGCGGCTACGACCGGGTGATGGGCCCCAACGGTCAGGCCCAGTACTGGGCGCCGGACCTGCGGGCTGCCCACCGGGTCCTGATGGCCTACCACGACCACGCCTACGTGGCGCCGGGCGAAAGCCGACCGCGTCGGGCGGTCACCACCGACCCGGTCGACCGGGACATCTCCGACTACCCGCACGTGATGCCGGACAGCGACTTCACCACCGTCGGCGAGATCTTCTCCCGGGAACGCAACCCCGACCGCAAGAAGGCGTTCGACATCCGTACGCTGATGCGGGCTCTGGCCGACCAGGACCACGCGATCCTGGAACGCTGGGCGGGCATGGCCGACGCCGAGACGGCGGTCGTGCAGGACGTGCACCTCGGCGGGATCCCGGTGTGCCTACTCGGCATCGAGTCCCGCACGGTGCCCCGGCGCGGGTTCCCACCCACCGACGGGCCGGACACCTACACCGCCGGCACGCTCTTCCCTCGTTCGTCGAAGAAGGCCGCCCGAGCGATCAACGCGGCCAGCGGGAACCGGCCGCTCGTGGTGCTGGCCAACCTGTCCGGCTTCGACGGCTCGCCGGAGTCGATGCGACAGCTCCAACTGGAGTACGGCGCGGAGATCGGCCGGGCGATCGTCAACTTCGACGGACCAATCGTCTTCTGCGTCATCTCGCGGTACCACGGTGGTGCGTTCGTAGTCTTCTCCAAGGCACTCAACCCGAACATGACGGTGCTCGCCGTGGAAGGGTCGTTCGCCTCCGTCATCGGCGGCGCGCCGGCCGCGGCCGTGGTGTTCGCCGGTGACGTGAACACCCGTACGGCGAAGGATCCACGGGTGGCCGACCTGGAGGTCCGCGTCGCAGGTGCGACAGGCGGGCAGCGAGCGGCGCTGGTCACGCAGCTGATGGACGTACGTTCGTCGGTGCGGGCCGAGAAGCTGGCGGAGGTGGCCGCCGAGTTCGACCGGGTGCACAGCATCCAGCGGGCGGTCGAGGTCGGCTCGGTGGACGCCATTATCCGACCCGAGGAGTTGCGCCCGCAGCTCATCGCCGCCGTCGAACGCGGCTTGGCGAAGGCCGCCCGACCGTCCTGACCTGTCGGGGACGCCGGCGGCGGGCCATGGTCCCGTCGCCGGTGTGCCGCGGTGGGACCAAGGGGCGGGCAGACTGCCGCTGCCATCCCATCGCTGTGCAACGATCGTCGTGCGTCATGCCGGCCGGCATGTCCGTCGGCCTCCCCGGGTACCAGGTGCCGGTGGGCGGCGAGGCGCGCCGCACCTCGTCCCGTTTGGAGAGCACGATGTCCCTCTCGCCGGCTCGGGTCCTCGCCGCGCTCAACGCGGTGCGGGCGCCCGACCAGCCGTCACCGGTCATGGACAAGGCGGTGGTGGTCGGCGGCAGCATCGCCGGGATGCTGGCCGCCCGGGTGCTCTCGGAGCACGCCGCCAGCGTGGTGGTGATCGACCGCGACGACCTGCACGCGGCAGGTGGACGGCCGGGCGTACCACAGGGAACACAGCTGCACGCCCTGCTACCCGGTGGTTTCCTCCAGTTGGAGCACCTGTTCCCCGGCTTCCGGGAGCAGGCCCTGGCGCAGGGTGCGGTCGAGGCTGCGCCCTCGGCCCGGCGTAGCTACCTCGACGGTCGGCTGAAGGTCGTCGTCCCCGACGACGCCGACAGCCTGGCCGGCAGCCGACCGCTGCTGGAGTCGTTGATCCGGCAGCAGGTGCTGCGGCTGCCGAACGTCAAGACGGTCACCGCGCGGGCCACCGGGCTGGTCTTCGACGGTCAGGTGACCAGTGGTGTCCGGTGCGACGTGGGCGGGTCGGCAGGGGTCGAACGCGCGGACCTGGTGGTGGACGCGATGGGGCGGGCCAGTCGGCTTTCCGACTGGCTGGCGGAGGCCGGGTGGGAGCGGCCGGCGCTGCGCCGGATGACCGTGGACCTCAACTACGCGACCGCTCTGTTCCGGCGCCACGAAGAAGATCCGGAGCACGCGGTGGTGATGGCGCTGCACAGCCCGGCGACGTCCGGGGACGTCGCCGGCGCCGCGTTCTTCGCGATCGAGGACGGTCGGTGGATGGCGATGATGGCCGGCTACGCGGAGCACCGTCCGGGGCGGAGCGCCGAGGATTTCGTCCGCCGGCTGCGGGAGCAGTTCCCGTCGGAGTTCGCTGTGGTCGCCGACAGCGAGATGCTCGGCGACGTGCAGACCTACCGGCACTCCGACAGCCGCCGCCGGGACTTCCACGCGTTGACCCGGCTGCCGGCCGGGCTGGTGAGCGTCGGCGATGCGGTCGCCTCGTTCAACCCGGTCTACGGTCAGGGCATCACCGCCGCCGCACTGCACGCGGCGTGCCTGGCGAGCTACCTGCGGCAGGGTCCGGACCTCGGCCTGCCGGCCCGCCGCTTCTTCGCCCTCCAGAAGGTGGTGGTCGACGCGGCCTGGTCGATATCGACTTCGGCGGACCTGGCGTTGCCGCACGTCGACGGCCCCTACCCGCGCGGGTACCGGCTCTCCAGCTGGATCAGCCGGCAGATCGTCGCGGCGACCGTGACCGACGTGGCTACCGCCCGTCGGTTCAACGAAGTCGTCTCGATGCGGAGACACCCCGGTTCGCTGGCCACACCGAAGGTCATCCTCGGCGCCCTGCGCGCCAACCGACGCGCCCGCTGAGACCGCTGGGGCGCCGGAGGCCGTTGCCCGCGTACGCTGCCGGTGTCGAAGCGGGTCGAGGCGAACGAGGTTCCAGGTGGCTTACGTCTTCCTGCTGCTGGCGATCGCGGCCGAGGTCACCGGTACGAGCCTGCTCAAGGCGACGCAGGGCTTCACCCGGCTCTGGCCGACCTTGGGACTGGCCGTGGCCTACCTGGCCGCGTTCGCCCTGCTCGCCCAGGCGGTCAAAGGGATACCTGTCGGTGTCGCGTACGCCATGTGGTCGGGCCTCGGTACCGCCGCCATCGTCGCCATCGGCGCGGCTTACCTGGGTGAGCCGCTGACCCTCGTCAAGGGCTGCGGTGTCGGGCTGGTCATCGCCGGTGTCGTGCTACTCAACCTCGACGGCGCGCACTGAGGGGTCCGATCCGTTGCCGGCCGGCGTGGTGACGTTCCCGCTCGTCACCGCCGCGCATCCGGATCATGGTGCGGACACGACCTCCTGGCCCAGCGGCCAGATCGCGGCGGGGACCAACTTGAAGTTGGCCACACCGAACGGTATTCCGATGATGGTCAGGCAGAGACTCACCCCGGCCACGATGTGCGTCAGCGCCAGCCACCAGCCGGCCAGCAGCACCCAGATGATGTTGGCCAGCCCCGAGGCCACCCCGACGCCGGGTTTGGGTACGAGGGTCCGGCCGAAGGGCCACAGCGAGTACGACGCCAGCCGCAGCGAGGCGACGCCGAACGGAATGGTGACGACCAGGACGAAACAGATCAGGGCGGCGATGCCGTAACCGACCGCCAGCACCAGACCACCGCCGAAGATGAGCCAGAGCACGTTCAGCACGAATCGGATCATGAGTACATGATGACCGCCGGACGCCACCAGCCACCCCGACGGGCGGCCGGTGGCACGGGCCGGTCAGCCGGTGACGGAGCTACCGGACTTGGTGACCCGGTAGGTGACCCGTGCACCGCTGCACCGGGTCGGGTTGGCGAAGGACACAGTCGACCCGGTGGCGTTGGACAGCACCGGCGTGTCATAGGTGATCACGTCGATCCGCCAGGGCACGCCGGTCGAGAAGCGGGCCCGGAGACTGGCGTTGACCCGGCACCCCGCAGCGGCTGGCACCGGTACGGTCGCCCGCGAATGAGCGTGGCCTCGCGGGGTAGTCGGCGGCGTGGCGGAGGGGGCTGACGACAAGGGCTGGGCACGTCGTGCCGGCAGCCAGGTGGAGGCCAGGGTCGCCGGCACGGTCGGCGGCGTCAGCCGGCGGATCAACTGGCAGGAACGACGCCGGAGCCTGGAGCTGTACGCCATCCTCGCGGTGCAGGCCGGGGTGGCCGCCGCAGTCGCCTGGACGCTCGCCCACGAACTACTGGGCCACCCGTCACCGGTCTTCGCCCCCAGCGCCGCCGTCGGTACGATCGCCGCCGCGATCGGCCGCCGGGCCCGCCGTACCCTCGAACTGCTCGTCGGCGTGCTGGCCGGGCTTCTGGTGGGTGACGCCCTGATCATGGTCATCGGCACCGGCCCCTGGCAGATCGGCACCGTGGTCACCCTGGCCATCCTGTTCGCGCTCACCATGAGCCGCGGTGGATCGGTCGTCACCCAGGCCGGAGGTACGGCGGTGCTCATCGCCACCCTCTCACCGATCCAGGGAGGGCTGGAGGTGCCGAGGGTCATCGACGCGGTCATCGGCGCGATCTCCGCCGTGCTGGTGGTGGCCGTGCTGCCGGTCAACCCGGTACGCATCATCCAGCGGGCCGCTCGCCCGCTGTTCGCCGCGCTCATCGAACACCTGCACGACGCCGCGGACGGAATGTCCAGAGGCGATGCCGCGAAGGTAGCCCGGGCCCGGGACGGGCTGTTCGGCCTGAGCTCACAGTTGGCCCTGCTCAACGATGCCGTCACCGGCGCGCAGGAGGCGGTGGCGGTGTCGCCGGCCCGCTGGCACCGGCGGCGAGAGTTCGAGCACTACCAACGTGGCATCCGCTACCTCGACCTGGCTGTCGGGGGCGGCCAGGAAATGCTGCGCCGGGCTGCCACCGCGGTCCACGACGACGAACCGATCCCGACGGGGCTGGCGGCGGCGGTGGACTACTTCGGGGACGCTCTGGCGCTGTTGCAGGTCGAGGCGGAAAGTCAGCAGCACTCGAAACGATCCGAGCAGTTGGTCCTCAAGGCGGTGGACTATGCCGCCGAGGCGTACGACGAGGGGGTCGGCTTCTCCGGCAGCGTCGTGGTGGCCCAGATCCGAACCGTCGCCACCGACCTGCTGCGCAGCATCGGGCGCGACGAGGAGGAGGCAGTCGCCGTGGTTCGGCGACGTTTCGAGGACCGGCGTCACGAACTGCAACGGTAAGCGGGCAGGACGTCGCCTGCCGAGCGGGAGTCGGCCTGAGCGCCCCGTCCAGGCTCAGAGCCGCCCGGCCACCGTTCGGGCCAAGTCGGTGAGCGGCTTGTCATACTTCGCCGGGTCGTCCAGCCGGACCAGTCGGATAGCCACCCACACCCCGGCGGCGTGGACGAAGACCGCACCATCCTCCAGGTACGCCTCGTCCCCGATCCCGGACAGCGTCTCGAACTCGTGATCGAGATCGCGGTCGACGTCGAGGATCTTCTTGGCGCCGTCGCCCACGTAGACCTCCACCTGCGCCAACGGACCGGAGACCGGGCCGCTGTAGGTGCAGGTCTCACGGACCGGCACCGCATCCTCCAGGGCAGTGCCTGCCAGCTTCTCGGCGTCCTCCTTGGGCACCAGGGCGCAGGCGTCGACCTGCGGTGCCTCGGTCGACGGCTCGGTCGACTCGACTGCCGGTGTCGGTTGCACCAGCCCGGTCGGCGGTGGAGGTGGTGCGGCGTCAGGATCGTTGCCGCCGCCGCAGGCGCCGAGTAGGGCGACAGCGGCGGCCGTCGCGGCGAGCTTCAGATTCCTCACGGTCGTCTCCTCGGGGGGTGTAGCGACACCGGGGCGGACCGCTGACCAGCACCACGTCCGGCACCGTCTGGTCGGTTGTTCGGCCTGCTGACGTCGACAGTCGCGGTTCCGAGGCTACGACCGCACGGCCGTTGCGGAATCCGGTGTTTCCCTAGCCTTTGGCCGCGCCAGCCGGCGCACCGTTAGCAGCTGTCGACCGGCGTGGCCGTTCACCCTGTCCATCGACCCGGGCCAACGCGGCACCCAGCTCCGCCCGGCGGGCAATGCCCAGTTTGCGGTAGACCCGGGACAGATTCGTCTCGACGGTCTTCGGACTGACGAACAGTTCGTCGGCGATGGCCCGGCTGGTCCGCCCCTGGGCAGCGAGCCGGGCGACCCGCTCCTCCGTAGCTGTGAGATCCGACGGTGCGGGCGGACGTCCACCCAGCCGGGCGGCCTCGGCCCGGGCCCGCGCGGCGAACGCTGTCGCGCCGAGCGCGTCGAACTCCGCTGCCGCAGCCGTCAGTGCCTCCCGCGCCGGGCGCTTACGTCGGGACCGGCGGTGCACCACGCCCTCCACCAGCAGACACCTGGCCCGTTCCAATGGCAGTACCTCCGGTGACACGGCGGCCCGCGCGGCGGCGAGGTCGTCCAGCGCGGTCGACGGGTCGACGCCGCTGGCGCTGGCCAACAGGGCACGGCTGCGTGCCAGGCCCAGCAGCGTCCACGGGCGGGGCAGTCGCTGGTGACGTTCCGTCAGCCGGGCCAGGACGCCGTGCGCCGTGACCAGGTCACCGGCACCCACACAGGCCTCGATCCAGTCCGGTTCGAAGCGCTGTGCCAACGGCTCGGCCAGGCCCATCCGGTCGACCGTCGAGGCGAGTCGACCGTAGCCGGCCGCAGCGTCGGCCAGGTGTCCGGCGCACAGCGCCACGAACGCTCCCAGTTGCAGGTGGATCCGCCGGCACCAGTCGTCGTCGAGCTGCTCGCCCAGCCGGAGCCCCGCCTCGGCCACCCGCCGGGCCACGTCGAGCCGCCCCCGGAGCGCGTCGAGCAGCCCGGCCAGCCAGATCTCCGCGGTCGCCTCGGTGCCCAACAGCTCACCGAGTTCGCGTGCAGCCGCGATGTGCCGCTCGGCGGCCGACCACCGCCCCGCGAGCAGTTCGGTCTCACCCAGGTGCTTGAGCAGTTCGTACTGCGAAGGTTCGTCTCCCCGAGCCCCTGCCAGTTCCAGCATTGCGCCCAGCCGTCGCCGGGCCCGAGCCGGGTCGTCGATCGACTTCCACCAGATCGCCGGGATCGTGCCGGCGAGCCACGACGGCTCCGTACCCTCCATCTCCAGCGCCCGGTCTAGCAGTTCGACGCGGGGCGGCTCACCGGCGCGTACCTCGCTGAGAAACAGGTGCAGCAGCGCCGCAGCGAGCAGCGGGCGGTCGCCACCAGGGCCGGTGAGCAGAGCGATGGCGGCCTCGGCATGAGCCCGTGCCGGGTCCGGCAGGTCGACGAAGAGCGCCAGGTGGGCGTGGATCCGACCGGCCAGCGGGGAATCCGGACGGGTCGCCGCCAGCGCCCGCCCGGCTGCCTCGACTGCGGTACCGCCGGACTCGTCGGCACTCCAGGCCACGATCGCGCGTAGCAGCAGCGCCTCGGCGCGCACATCGCCGTCGAACCCGGTGGACACCGCCTCGGCAGCGACACGCGCTCCGGAATGGTCGCCGCATCCGAAGCGGCAGCGGGCCGCCGCCAGCAGTCGATCGCCTCGGCCGGCCACGTCGCCGGCGGGAGTGAGCTGTGCCGCCGACTCGTACAGGTTCGCGGCAGCCTCCGGCGCTCCCCTCGCACGGTGCCGGGCGGCAGCTGCGGCGAGGGCGTCGGCGACCACCGGATCCGGCGCGGTGGTGCACAGGGCCAGGTGCCGGACCCGCTCGTCCGGATCGGTCACCACCTCGGCCAGCCTCCGGTGCAGACCGCGCCGGACGCCGGGAGGAATGCCGGCGCGGACCGCAGCCGCGTAAACCGGATGGGCGAACTCCACTCGCGCTGCCCCGACCACGAGCAGGCCGGCCTCCTCGGCAGCGTCGAACGCGGCGGGGGAGGTCCCCGCCGCGGCCAGATCCCGCAACAGCGGTACGCCGAGCAGGCTCGCCAGCCGTACCGCGTCCCGGCAGCCGGCCGGTAGCCGGGCCAACACCTCACCGAGAAGCTGGTGCATGGACGAGGCCACCGGCAGATCCTGTGCCGGCTCCGGTGGCCGTGGCAGGCGCTGCACCGCGCGGGCCACCTCGATGGCGACGAGGGGATTGCCGGCGGCCTCCCGGGCGATCCGAGTGAGCAGTGAGCGACTGAGGGCGGCACCGACCCGCTCCCGCAGGAGGTGGTGCAGGGCACCCACTTCCAGCGGAGGCAACTGCAGCCGGGTCAGCTGAGCGGGGCCGGAGTCGAGCCCGAGCGGTGCGATCCGCACCATCGGTGTGTTGTCGGTGCGGGCAGTGACCAAAGTGGACAGTCCGGGGCCGACCCGACGGAGCGCGAACCGCAGCGCCCGTGCGGTCGGCCGGTCAAGCCACGGTGAGTCGTCCACGGCGACCAGCACCGGCCGGCCGGCGGTGAGCACCGCCTCCAGCAGCGAGCGGGTGGCGGCACCGACCACCCGTTCGTCGATGGTCTCGCCGTCGTCCCGGGTGAGCAGCACCATCTCGGCCGCGACGCGCTGTGGATGCGGCAGGTCCACCACCAGGTCCGTCAGGGGACGGAGCAGGTCGGCGAGGGCGGCGAACGGCAGGTCGGTCTCACACTCGGTAGGTTCGCAGCTCAACACCGCCCAGCCGGCCCGAGTGGCTTCGGTGAGCAGTTCCCGGAGGAGGGTCGTCTTGCCGATCCCAGCCGGGCCCTCCAGGAGCACCGAGCCCGGCTCGCGTAGTGCGCGCCAGGTTTGATCGAACACCCCGTCGCGGCCGACGAGCGTACCCCGCATGCTGCGATTCTGGCACCGATGAGGTGGGCCAGCCATCATGCGGACGGTGATCCGCAGGTGACGGTCGGTCAGGGGTAGGTGTCAGTTGGCTGCGGGTTCCGGCGCCCTGTCGTCCGCTGTCGTCCCCGGCGCCGGTGGCTCGTCCCCGTCGGACTGCTGGCCGGCGAACCAGTTGATGCCACCGGGCCCGCCGGCCGCCACTGCGGCGGCGGCGCGAGCCACCGGATCCGCAGCAGGGCGGGCGCCCTGCTCCGCTTCGCCGGCGGGTCCACCGCCACGCGTCGGCGGGTGGTTCGACCGGGCGGTCACCGCGTCGTTGCTGTCCCGGCCCGACGGTCCGGCGTCGTCGGTGTCCGTCCGCTGCGGGTGCGGCCCGGCCCGCTCGGTATCCACCTTCGCGACAGCCGGACCCTCGACCTGACCGCTGGCCGTCGAGGCCACCTCGTCACCATCATCCGCCGGGGCCGGGTCGCCGCCGGTCCGGGCGACCACCATCGGGTACTCGGCGGTCTCGCTGCCCCCCGCTGCGGCGGCCATCACCGCTGCGGCCGCCAGATCGGCGACCCGTTTGGCCTCCCGCTGGACGCGGGCCCGGGTCTCCTTGGCGTGCCGCTCGGCGGCCTCAGCCGCCCGGCGCACCTCGTCCAGCCGCCGGCGTTCCGCGATGAGTTCTCGCCCTGTCTCCTCCAGCGACTGCCGCAGCCGGGTCAGCTCGGTCTCGGTGGCCTGCTTGGTGCGGCGGGCCTCGTCGAGCTGCTGCTCGGCGTCGCCCAGCTGCTCGTGCAGCTGGGCGAGTGCCTGACGCTGCTCCCCGACCTCAAGCTGAACGGCGTGCAGCTGCTCCTCGGCCGTCGCCGCCTGCTCATCACTGAGTCGGCGCACCTCGGCCGCCTGCTCGTCGGCCCGTTTGCGGATCTCGGCGGCGTACTGCTGGGCGTCGGCGATCATCGAGCTGACCCGCTGCTCGGCGGCGCTCCGCTGGGCGGCCAGCTCACGTTCGGTGGCGGCCCGCTGCTCGGTCAGGTCCTCTTCGGCCGTGGCCCGCCGCTCGGCCAGCTCCTCCTCGACCTTGGCCCGCCACTGCGCCAGCTCCTGCTGGCTCTTCGACCGGGTCGCCTGGATCTCCTGGTGGATCTGGGTACGGGCAGAGGTGGTGAGCGCCTCTGCCGCCGACCGGGCCTGCTCGACCTGTTGGCGGCACTGCTCACTGATCCGCTGGGCCTCCTGCTGCGCACGTTCGTGTGCGGCCTCCCCGTCGGCGCGCAGCTTGTCGGCCCGTTCCCGGGTCTCGGCCAGTTCCGCGTCGGCGGCTGACCGCAACTCCTCGTACGTCTTCTCGTGCTCGGCCCGCCGGGCAGCCAGCTCCTCCTCGAGGTCGGCCAGCGCCTTGACCGTGCGTTCCCGCGCGTTGGCGAGTGTCTTCTCCGCCTCCGCCTGAAGTTTCGTGGCCCGTTGGGTGTGGGTGTCGATGATCGCTGCGGCCTGCTTCTCGGCCAGGTCCAGGATCTGGCCGACCATCGGGCCCACATCCTGGAAGGTGGCCTTGTCCACCTGCGCCGGTCGCTGCCGCAGATCGGCCATCTCGCTCTGGACCGTCTGGAGCTTCCCGGTCAGCTCCCGCACGTGCGCGGCGGCCCGGTCCCGTTCGGCCGAGACCGCGGCGAGTCGACCGTCGATCTGCTCGACGTAGCGGTCCACCTGGCGTTTGTCGTACCCACGCAGGGCGACCTCGAAGTTCGGCCGCGAGGCCAGGTCGTCGCGGGCTGCGAACGGTTCCTCGCCGATGGACATGCCCCATCCTCCGTAGGATCGAAGAGCGCCCCGCCGGTGGGCCGGCGGCGGATGACGCGCAACGTTACCGCTGCTCCGACTGCTCTGTCGTCCCACCCCGGTACGGTTTCCGAGGCTCCCGGCGGGTGACCCGGCATCGGCGACCCGGTTGCGTGGCACCGGTGGGTCATCGCTGGGTTGTCTTCGGCGACCGGTCCGCTACTGGGTCAGCGCATCGCTCCCCGTCCACCAGCACCGATGGGACGGGGCACGGCTCGGAAACCGACTCGGGCCCGCGACTTGACTGACACTTAGGTTAGGTTAACCTAACCGCATGTCGAGCGGACCGACGTCGAACGACGCCCAGCAGAGCCTACGCGGTGTCGACCTCTGCCTGGGCTACCACGGCACCACTGTGGTACACGACGCGGCGATAACCCTGCGCCCCGGAGCGGTCACCGCGCTCGTGGGTCCCAACGGCAGCGGTAAGTCCACTTTGCTGCGGGGGTTGGCGCGGCTGCATCCGCTCGACGGCGGCAGCGTGCTCTTCGCCGACGGCGTCGCCGCTTCGGATCTGCCCGCGAAGGAGTACGCGCGTCGCCTGACCCTGCTCGCCCAGAGCCGGCCGATCCCCAACGGCGTCACCGTCCGCGACGTCGTCGGCTACGGCCGACACCCCTACCGGGGCCGGTGGCGCGCGGACGACCCGGCCGGACCGGCCGCCATCGCCCGGGCGATGGCGGTGACAGGCGTCAGTGCGATGGCAGGTCGGCCGGTGGACGAACTCTCCGGCGGCGAACTACAGCGGGTCTGGCTGGCCACCTGTCTGGCCCAGGACACCCCGGTCCTCCTGCTGGACGAACCCACCACCTTCCTCGACCTGCGGTACCAGGTCGAGATCCTCGACCTGATGCGTGACCTCGCCGACGACCACGGTGTCGCGGTCGGCGTCGTGCTGCACGACCTCAACCAGGCCGCTGCGGTGGCCGACGAGGTGGTCCTGCTGCACGGAGGCCGGGTGCGCGCCACCGGCACCCCGGCCGAGGTCCTCACCGAACACGCCCTGACCGAGACCTACGGCATCCGGATCGAAGTCAGTACCGACCCGCTCAGTGGGCTGGTGACGACCCGCCCCGTGGGCCGACACCCGGCCCGGATCCCGGTCTGAACCCAGACCGGACACGACACCCACTCTCCGAGAAAGAACATGATGTCCCGTACCCGTGTAACCGCCCTGATGGCCGCCGCGACCGCGGTGCTGTTGGCCGCCTGCGGCACCACCGAGAACACCACCGAAGCGGCCGTTGCCACCTCGGCCGCCACCGGCCCGGTCACCGTCACCGACAGCCGGGGCAAGGAGGTCAAACTCGACGCTCCCGCCAGCAAGGTGGTCGGCCTCGAGTGGGGCGAGGTCGAGATGCTCGTCAGCCTCGGCGTCATGCCGGTCGGCGTCGCCGATCCCAAGGGGTACGCGACCTGGGTCAGCGCCGCCTCACTCGATTCGGACGTCAAGGACGTCGGTACGCGCGGTGAGCCGAGCATCGACTCCATCGTGGCGTTGCAACCCGACCTCGTCGTCATGGAGGACGACCGGGGAGCCAACGTGATCACGCAGCTGGAGAAGTACGTTCCGGTGCTCGTCACCAAGGGCAGTGACGCTGCGGACAACCTCGGCCGGATGCGGGCGGACCTGAACATGATCGCCACCGCGGTCGGCAAGACCGCCGAGGCGGAGAAGCTGCTCGCCGACTTCGACGCCGCCATCGCCGACGGCCGGAAGAAGATCGCCGACGCCGGTGCCGCCGGCAAGCCGTTCGCCATCGCCGACGGCTGGCAGGAGGGCAGCACGGTCAGCATCCGGATGTTCGGCGAGGGTGCCCTGGTCTCCCAGATCGGTATCGAGCTCGGCCTCACCAACGGCTGGACCGGCGAGACCGACCCGGCGTGGGGCCTGGGTCAGACCGACGTCGAGGGCCTGACCGTCCTGAAGAGCCCTGACCTTCACTTCTTCTACAACGCCTCAGACGGCACCGACGTCTTCGCCGACGGCCTGAGCAGCAACGCCATCTGGCAGTCGTTGCCCTTCGTCCAGCAGGGCAACCTGCACCGGATGCCCGACGGGGTCTGGACCTTCGGTGGGCCGCTGTCCGGCAAGCAGTACATCGACCAGTTCGTCGACACCTACGCGGTGTGACCACACTGTCCGCGCCCCCGCGTCCGGAGCCGGCCGTCAAGCCGGCTCCGGACGAGCGCCCCTCGGCTCCCCGCGTCGTCGGGGTCTTCGTCGCAGCCACCGCGCTGCTGTTGGTGATCGTGGCGGTGCACCTCACTCAGGGAACCTCCGCCGTGGGGGCGGTCGACCTGCTCCGCCTGCTGACCGGCGGGGACGACGAGACCGCCCGGGTGTTCGTTGCCTCCCGGGTGCCCCGGCTGCTCGCCGGGCTGACCATCGGGGTCGCTCTCGGCTTCGCCGGTGCGGCACTCCAGTCGATCGCCCGCAACCCGCTCGCCTCCCCGGACACCCTCGCCGTCAACGCCGGTGCGCATCTGGCGATCGTCTCGGTCGCCGCGTTCGGTATCGCGCTACCCGCGTTGCCCGCCGGTGGCCTGGCCTTCTGCGGTGGTCTCGTCGCCGCCGGCCTGGTGATGGCGATGTCCTCCGGCGGTCAGGCCGGCACCACCCGGCTGATCCTCGCCGGCTCGGCCACCGCGATGGCGCTCAGCTCGGTGACCACGCTGATGCTCCTGCTGTTCGAGCAGGCCACCATCGGTCTGTTCGCCTGGGGCAACGGCTCCCTGGTGCAGAGCGACCTCGACACACTGACCCAACTCGCCCCCGTGATCGTGGCTGCCGTTGCGGTGTTGATGCTGTTCGGTCACCGCCTCGACATCCTCGCCCTCGGCGACGACACGGCCACCGTACTCGGCATCGACGTACGCCGGACCCGGCTGCTCGTCACCGTGCTGGCGGTGCTGCTGTCCGCCGCGGCGGTGACCCTCACCGGCCCGGTCGGCTTCGTCGGTCTCTGCGCGCCGGTGATCGTCCGGTTGCTGGGCCCGCTGGTACCCGGGGTCCACCGGCACCGGATCCTGCTGCCGCTGTCCGGCATGGCCGGCGTCGGCATCGTTCTCGGCTCCGACGTGCTGCTGCGTGCCCTGATGGGCGCCCAGGCCGGCGTCGACATCCCGACCGGCGTGGTGACCACCCTGTTCGGCGCGGGAATCCTGATCTGGCTGGCCCGTCGGCACCGTGACGCCGGCCCCACCCGTCGCCCGCCCGGCGGTCACGCCGCCGTACGCTCCGTGTTCTTCCACCGCACCGTGGTGGCGGTCGCCACCGTGGTCACCATCGCGGCGGTGCTGATCGGCATGCTCGCCGGGGACACCTGGCTGCTGCTCGGCGACCTCGTCAACTGGGTCAACGGCAGTACCGGGCCGGCGTACACCTTCGTGCTCGACCAACGGTGGCCCCGGGTTGGCGCGGCGCTGCTGGCCGGTGCGGCCCTGGCCGTCGCCGGCACCACCGTGCAGGCGGTCTGCCGTAATCCGCTCGCCGAGCCTGGCATCCTCGGCATCACCGCCGGTGCCGGGCTGGGTGCGGTCTCGCTGCTCACCTTCGTGCCGCTGGCCGGTGTCTGGGCCGTCTCCGGAGTCGCCGGGCTCGGTGCCATGCTGGCCTTCGCCCTGGTGTACGGCGCGGCGTGGCGCGGCGGTCTCAGCTCCGACCGGCTGGTGCTGATCGGCTTCGGTGCGTGGCAGGGTGGCATGGCGATGATCACCTTCGTGATCGTCGCCTACGACCCCTGGAACACCGGCAAGGCGCTCACCTGGCTCTCCGGCTCCACCTACGGCCGGACCGCGACGCAGGTGCTGCCGGTGGCGATAGCACTGCTGGTGCTCACTCCCGCAGTGGTGGCCGCCCGGCGTGAGCTGGACCTGATGACGCTCGACGACGACACTCCACGGGTACTCGGCGTCCGGTTGGAACGGACCCGCCTCGTCGCACTCGGCGCGGCGGCCCTGCTCACCTCGACGGCGGTCTCCGCCGTCGGCGTGATCGGCTTCGTTGGTCTGGTCGCGCCGCACGCGGCCCGTGCCCTCGTCGGCGGCCGGCACGCCCGGGTGATCCCGGTCGCGGTGCTCTTCGGCGCGGCGTTGGTCAGCCTGGCCGACACCTTCGGCCGCACCGTGATCGCACCGGCCCAGATTCCCGCCGGTCTGGTCACCGCCATGATCGGCACTCCCTACTTCGTCTGGCTGCTGTGGCGTTCCCGCGCCGCAGCGCCGCCCCGGTAGAGCGCATCCGACCCGGAGAGGCAACCATGATCGAAACCTTGCCCGTCGCACCGTGGCGGCTGTTCGCCGTCGAGGTCCGTTCGGTACGTCGACTCAGCCCGTCCTTCGTCCGGGTCACCTTCACCGGTCCCGACCTGGACCGCTTCGCCGACAACGGCTACGACCAGCGGATAAAACTGGCGTTTCCGCTACCCGACCAGGTCGGCGTGCACCTGCCACAGGGGCCGGACTGGTACGCGTGCTGGCGGGCCCTGCCGGTCGAGGAACGCAACCCGATCCGGACGTACACGGTGCGCGCGGTCCGACCGGAGCTGAACGAGGTCGACGTCGACCTGGTGTTGCACGGTGACGGCGGGCCGGCGACCCGGTGGGCACGGCGGGTGGGTGCCGGCGACCGGATCGCTGTCGTGGGCCCGGATTCGGCGTACGACGGTGACCACGGTGGGGTCGAGTTCCGGCCCCCGTCGTCCGGGTGCCTTCTGCTGGCTGGTGACGAGACGGCGGTACCGGCGATCAGCGGCATCTGTGAGCGGCTGCCGCACGAGGCACGCGGTCGGGTGCTGCTTGAGGTCCCGGCGGCCGGCGACGCGCTGCCGCTGGTCATGCCGCCCGGTATCCAGGTGACCTGGCTGCCCCGGGGCTCCGGTGGCTACGGCAGCCGGCTCGTAGCCGCCGTCACCGCTGCGGCCGGTGACCTGCTGGCCGGCGCCGCGACCAGCAGGAGTGTGCCGGTCCCGCAACCGGTGAACGATGTGGACGTGGATCGGGAAATTCTGTGGGAGGTTCCCGACGCACCCCCGTCGGCACCGCTCTACGCCTGGTTGGCGGGTGAGGCCGGAGTGATCCGCACCCTCCGTCGGCATCTGGTCGACGAACGCGGCTTGGACCGTCGCGCCGTGGCCTTCATGGGTTACTGGCGCGAAGGTCGCGCCGACCCCTCCTGACCAATGTCGATCATGAGGTTGTCGGCATTCGGGAAGATCGGTGCCGCCGTCAACCTCATGATCGACGGGTGGGCGCTGCTCACGGCACGATGACGGCCCGGCCCTCCAGCGTGCCGTCCAACATCATCCGGTAGGCGCTCATCGCGTCGTCCAGACTGAACGTGGTCGTCTTCGGGCGCACCAATCCGCGTGCGCCGAGCTCCAGCACCTCCAGCAGCTCCGGACGGCTACCCCAGTAGGTGGTCTGGATGCTGACCTCGTACGGCACGGAGAAGAAGCCGACCGACAGCGAGCCACCGCCGATCCCCACGATGGTCAGGTCACCCACGGTCCGGGCGACAGCGACGCCCAGCTTCAGGGTGGCGTCGGCACCGACGAAGTCGAGCACCACGTCGGCCCCCCGACCGCCGGTGATCCTGCGGATCTCGTCGGCGGTGCTGTCGGCCGAACGCAACGTCACATCGGCACCGCAATCCTCGGCGAGACGCAACGCCTCGTCGCGGGTGTCCACCGCGATGACCCGAGCGGCGGTGGTGGCTTTGAGGATCTGCACGCCGACGTGCCCGAGCCCACCGACGCCGATCACCACCGCCGTGCTGGCGGGCGTCAACTTCGGCCAGGACCGGCGGATCGCGTGGTACGGGGTGAGACCAGCGTCGGTGAGCGGCGCGGCGTCGACCGGTTCGAGCCCCTCGGGCAGCGGCAGCACGTGCCGGGCGTCCGGCACCAACTCGTACTCGGTCATGCCGCCGTCCAGCCCCAGTCCGCCACCGCCCCCCGGCACCGGCGCGGCGACCGGATTCTCACAGTAGTTGTCGACGCCGACCCGGCAGCGGGCGCAGCGACCGCAGCCCCAGGGACCGTAGACCGCGACCGGCTGCCCCACCTCCAACCCGGTCACGCCGGAGCCGAGTCGGTGGACCCAACCCGCGTTCTCGTGCCCGAGTGTGAACGGCGGATCCCAGGGCAGGCCGCCGGCCTCGAAGTCGTGCATGAGATGCAGGTCCGAGTGGCAGGCACCGGCGGCGCCGATCCGCACCACCACCTCACCCGGGCCGGGTGTCGGCTCGTCGACCTCGACCAGCTCCGGCTCCGTCTTCCAAGCGGGTAGCCGTAGTGCACGCATCCCAGTCTCCTGTCGGTCGGTGACACCTCTCTCCGGCTCCCCGGCAGGTCCCGACCCAAACCCCTCGGCAGGTGTTTGGTGTCATCAAGGTGGGCGTCCCTCCCGGTGGCCTCCGTCAGCGCGTCGTCCGGAGACCACCGTCGGCGGCACCGTCGTCAGCGACCGGCCATCGTCATCTGCCGGATCGCCCTGGCCGTCGCCATCCCGCCGGCACCTTTGCCCATCGTCCGCGACGCGTGCCCGAGGCCGCCCGCACGGCCGAGCATGCCGCGCAGCACCTGCCCGGGCTTCTGTTGCTCACCCATGTAGGCGGTGACGACGATCAGGGCGCCGGTCAGCGCCGGGATCGCCCACTGCAGCGCCTTCATCTGGCGTTGGCAGGAGGCCACGTTCGACGGTGTCTGCTGGTTCGGCTCGGTGACTCCCTCGACCGAAGGCTGACCGGCCCTGGACATTCGCATACCGAGCAGCCGGCTGTACCCGGTCACCGCCAGGGCACTGACGGTGAGTGCGGTCTTCACCGTGCTCGCCCGGCCGACGCCGGCCTGAACGGCCATGCGCGGACTTTCGGTCACCAGCTCGCCTACCGCTCCGGCGAGGTGGGCACCGATCGCCGCAGCGTTGACCGGTGTCCACCGGTTCCAACCGGTCGACGCCATCGGGAGCCGTTGGGTCGAGTCACCGATCCGGGCCGCGGCACCGTTGACGCCGAAGGCGCCCATCAGAGAGCCGCCGAACCAGGCCGCCAGGCCCAGGTCGTGCATCGAACGCAGTGCGGTGTGGCTGTCAGACATCTGGGTCCCCTTCCACCGTGTCGGGCGCAGCGGCTTACCCAGGTTGGGGACCGCTAATCGCGCGACCGGGCGAGGCGGGCGAGCCGCCGCGGGCCCCTTCCCCCTCAGGCGCCGGTGGCTCGGTCGCGCGCGGGGTAGCCGAGGATCTCGACGAGGTCGCCGGTGGCTGCGGTGAAAGCGTCGTAGATCTCGTCATCGAAGTGATTGCGCCAGTCTCCAGCCTTGCCCTTGCGGTAATGGGAGATGCGGCCCGAGTCCTCCTGCTCCTTCCGCATCCTGGAGAAGCTGTAGCGGTCGAGGAGTTCCGTCAACTCGGACGGCGGCAGGACGATCCCGCAGTGCCGCATGAGTTGATCCACCTCGTCGAACTGTGACTCGCCGGTGAGGGCTTCGTACCGGAACAGGCGGAACTTGTCCGTTGGCTTGGCGATCGCCCACGACCGGAGGCTCTTGAAGAGCTTTCGTTCGACGAGGCGGTCGATCACATGCAGCATCCCCTCCTTCATCGGCCTCTCCTGCAGAATGCTCCGAGCCTGCAGGATGTCACCCATCGGCGCATGTGAGTTCCGCAGGGAGAAGTAGCTGGAGACGACGATGTCGCGGGGATCCCGGATCACGAAGAATGCGCGATGGTTGTCGGATTTGGATATGGTTCGGAACCGTCCGTAGCCGCGAAAGACCGCGAGTGCCGCACGCCCCGGCGGGATGTCGTTCAGGCGTCCTTTGTAAAAGCGCGGGTCGTAGGGGAGGAGCCCGGAATTGCGGTACACGATAGGGTCACTGAAGAGTGCCTTCACCCATTGGCTACCCGTCTTGTGCACCGTGCAGTGATAGATGTTGTCGTATTCGCAACGAGCAACCACCGGAACTGTGAGTCGCAGCCTGGCGTTGTGGGCCTCAAGCTGTGCGCGTCGCACCACGACACGCACCGAGTTGGGTGCGTGTTGCTTGGCGAAGTCAAGAGTTCGATTGATCATCGCTCTAACCTTATCCGTGCCTGCGGGACGAAGGGGTCCGATGCTTGTTCGTCGGGGCTCGGGTCAGCCAGAACCCGTCAGGCTTCGCCTTCTCCGCACCGTACGACGACGTGACGCTAGGAATATCCCCGACCGTCCTATTAAAGTCAATCCCCGCTGACGTGTGCGGCCGGTGCGACGATACCTACGACCATGGGTGTCGGCGCAGATACCTTCTGATTCGTCGACGGATACCGGTCCGCTGTGCCGCGAGTCGATTACATAACGTACGTCAGGCTGAACCAGAACGTCAGGGCCGCAGCACGGCCCGCCGCCGGCCGAGGTCGCGCCGGAAGGCGAGGTGGGCGGCGGCGCCGGTGATCAGCGCGACAAGCGCCACCGACGCCGGTAGCGCGACCGTCGCGACAAAGACCAGCAGCAGGAAGACCGCTGTGGCAGCTCCGGTCGCCTCCACCGCCGCCACGACGGCCCGTCGGCGGTTGCCGTCGCCCACCGTCACAAGGAACGCGACCGCGCCGACGAAGGTCGCCGTGGCGCCGACGAGGATTGCCAGGGACGAGTCCTCGAGGGTCCACCTTCGATAGGGGAAGTTGTGTGGGGACTCCGGGATCATGGAGAGGCGGGACGAAACCGTCAGCTGTGGACAGTCAGCCCGTGGGGAGGTCGGCGGCGAAGCTGGCGACCCGTGCGGCGAACGGATCGGCGGCACGAGCCCAGGTGAAGTGGTCCACCGTGGTGCCGGGTGGTGGGGAGAACCGCTCCCGCTCGACGCGGGCCGAGGTCAGCTTCGCGCAGAGTCGATCAAGGGTCGGGTGCGGCGTGTACTGGTCGCCGTCGACGCTGATCGCCAACACGGGGGTGCGGATCCGACCCACCGCCGCCTCGGCGTCCAACCCGTCGATGGGTGGGAAGCAGCCGGTGCGGGCGGTGTGTGCCCAGTCACGGATCACCCCGCGTGCCTGCCGGCCGCCGAAACCCCAACCTGGCCAGACTCCGAGCAGTCGGGTGGTGGCGGCGATGCCACGGGCATAGGGCAGTACGCCGTAGCGCCGCAGACCGGTGAAGTCACGCCAGTAGGGGATGCCGACCGCGACGAGGGCCAGCCCGTCGACCTCGTGTTCGCGGTGCAGGGCCAGGTGCAGCACAGCGGCCTGACCGCCGAGGGAGTGACCGAGTAGCAGGCTTCGGCGGCCAGCGAGCCGGGGTTTGAGCGCCGTCAGCACCGTCCCGATGTCGGTGGCCAGTTCGGCGTAGCCGTACCGGCAGGAACGGCTCGGGCGGGGGGTGCTCTCGCCGGTGCCGCGGAGGTCCGCCACGGCCACGGCCAGACCGACGGCACGCATCTCGACGGCGAAGTGCCGGTAGTAGCGGGCCGGCACCCCCATCGCCGGCACGACCAGAACCACCGGGGCGTCGGTCACCCCCTCCGGCTCCGGGTAGACCTGCACGCCGAGACGTGCGCCGTCGACCTGAACGAACTCCTGCTGGTACTCCCGCGTGTCCACGGCCACATGTTACTGGCTGGTAGGCAGTGGTGGCGTGCCGCCCTGCGATGGCGTCTGCCGGTGGTCCGTGGCGCTTCGACGGGGTCGGGCTCGGAGTGGTAGGAGGCGGCCACCGGCCAGCTCCTGCCGCCGACGACGGGCATAAAAGCCGGCGGTCGGGGTGTTGCCCAGAGCAGGTCCGGCAGCAGCGTCCGCGGCGTGCCGGGCGGGTGTCCGCACCGGCTGTCGGGGCGTACGGCTACGCTCGCTGCGGCGTGTCCGCGCCGGGCCGACCGCCGACGACGCGGGGGAGCACATCGCCGAGACCGGGGAGTACGACCAGTTGACCGCAGAGCCTGACACCCTGTATGGGGCCGACGACCTCACCCACCTCGAGGGGCTGGACGCCGTCCGCAAGCGGCCCGGCATGTACATCGGCTCGACCGACAGCCGTGGCGTGGGTCACCTCGTCAACGAGATCCTCGACAACTCGACCGACGAGGGCGTCGCTGGCCACGCCACCGCCATCGAGGTCGTCCTGCACGCCGACGGCTCGGTGCAGGTCGACGACGACGGCCGCGGCATCCCCACCGACGTGCACGCCCGCTCTGGCATCTCCGGCGTCGAGCTGGTGCTCACCCGCCTGCACGCCGGTGGCAAGTTCGGTGGCTCCGGCTACAAGACCTCCGGCGGCCTGCACGGCGTGGGGGCCTCGGCGGTGAACGCCCTGTCCCGCCGCTTCGACGTCACCGTGCGTCGGGGCGGCAAGGTGCACACCATGTCGTTCCGGCACGGGGTGCCGGGCATCTTCGACGGCGACGGTCCCGAGGCGCCCTTCACCGCCGGCCCAGGGCTCCAGGTCGTCGGCGCCATGAAGCGCGGCAGCCGCACCGGCACCTCGATCCGCTACTGGCACGACCCCCGCTACTTCGAGACCGGTGCCACCCTCGACCACGACGCCGTGCGGGCCAAGCTGCGCAACACCGCCTTCCTGGTCCCCGGCGTCGGCTACACCCTGCGCGACCGCACCACGGAGGAACCCACCGAGGAGCGCTTCCACTATCCCGACGGCCTCACCGACATGGTGGAGTTCCTCGCCCCGGCCGGCGATCGGCCGGTCTCCGGCACCCTGCTCGTCACCGGCGAGGGGACGTACCGGGAGAACGCCGCCGACGCCAACGGGGTCATGCAGTCCAACGTGCAGCGCCGGGCCGAGGTCGAGATCGCTTTCCGCTGGGGCACCGGATACGAACGCACCGTCGAGTGCTTCACCAACACCATTCGCAACGCCCACGGCGGCACCCACCGGAAAGGCTTCGAGCGTGCGTTGGCGCGCACCCTGGCTGATGCCGTGCGCACCGCCCGGGGTCTGCTCAAGGCCAAGGAGGACGCGCCCACGCTCGACGACGTGCTGGAGGGCATGACGGCGGTGGTGCACGTCCGGGTGCCCGAGCCGCAGTTCACCTCGCAGACCAAGGACGAGCTATCCACCGCCGGGATCACGAAGGTCGTGCAGGGCCTGGTCGAGCAGCACGTCAAGTCCTGGCTCGACGACCGTAGGACGCGTACCGAGGCGCGTACGGTCCTCCAGAAGATCGTCGACGCGTCCCGGGTACGCCTCACCCAGAAGCAGCAGAAGGACGCGGCCCGGCGCAAGACCGCCCTCGAAGGTGCGGCGATGCCCGCGAAACTCGTCGACTGCAGAGCCTCGGGCATCGACAGGAGCGAGCTGTTCATCGTGGAGGGGGACAGCGCCCTGGGCACCGGTAGGCTCGCCCGCTCCGCCGAGTACCAGGCGCTGCTGCCGATCCGCGGCAAGATCCTCAACGTGCAGAAGGCCAATCTGCAGCAGGTGCTCGACAACGCCGAGTGCGCGGCGATCGTGCAGGTGCTCGGTGCCGGTTCCGGGCGCACCTTCGACCTGTCGGCGCTGCGCTACGGTCGGGTGCTCATCATGGCCGACGCCGATGTCGACGGGGCGCACATCCGGACGCTGCTCATCACCCTCTTCGCCCGGTACATGCGACCGTTGATCGAGGCGGGCCGGCTCTACGCCGCGATGCCGCCCCTGCACAAGATCACCACCAGAGGGCGTAACCCGGAGACCGTCTACACCTACACCCAGGCGGAGATGGAGGCGACGGTGCGCCGGTTCGAGAAGGCCGGCAAGCAGATCGTCACCCCGGTGCCCCGGTTCAAGGGTCTCGGTGAGATGGACGCCGACGAGCTGTGGGACACCACCATGAACCCCGCCACCCGCGCCGTACGCCGGATCACCCTCGACGACGTCGACGCCGCCGAGCGGATCCTCGAACTGCTCATGGGGGAGAAGGTCGAGCCGCGGCGCAACTGGTTGATCGACTCCGCCGACCGGGTCGACCGTGACGCCATCGACGCCTGACCATCGCGTCTGTCGGAAGGAAAGCTGAGCCATGGCACGCCGCAAGGAGACGAAGGTCGACCATTCCGCGTTCGACCGGGCCGGCGCGCGGGTCATCGACAACCCGCTCACCACCGAGGTGTCCGACTCCTACCTGGAGTACGCCTTCTCGGTCATCCACTCCCGGGCGCTACCCGACGCGCGCGACGGCCTCAAGCCGGTGCATCGACGCATCCTCTGGTCGATGTACGAGCAGGGTCACCGCCCGGACCGGGCGCACGTGAAATCCGCCCGGATCGTCGGCGACGCGATGGGTAAGTACCATCCGCACGGCGACACCGCGATCTACGACGCGATGGTCCGGCTGGCACAGGACTTCTCACTCAACGTGCCACTCATCGACGGGCACGGAAACTTCGGCTCCCCTGACGACGGGCCAGCGGCGGCGAGGTACACCGAGGCCCGGATGTCACGCGAGGCCATGCTGCTCGTCGGTGAGCTGGGCGAGGACACCGTCGACGTCGAGCCCAACTACGACGGCTCGCTGACCCAGCCCACCGTGCTGCCGGCCGCCTTCCCGAACCTGCTCGTCAACGGTGCCGCCGGGATCGCCGTCGGGATGGCGACGAACATGATCCCACACAACCTGGGTGAGGTCGTCGCGGCGGCCCGGTGGCTGATCCGGCACCCGAACGCCACCCTCGACAAGCTGATGGAGTTCGTGCCCGGTCCCGACCTGCCCACCGGCGGCATGCTGCTCGGCCTCGACGAGGTACGTCGGGCGTACGAGACCGGTCGGGGCGTGGTGCGGATGCGCGGCAAGGTGGAGATCGGGCCACTGGAGGGCAGCCGGGGCCGGCAGGCCATCACGGTTGTCGAGTTGCCCTACGGTGTCGGCGCGGAGAAGGTCATCGCGGCCATCACGAACGAGGTGACCAAGACCAAGCGGCTCACCGGGATCGCCGACGTCAAGGACCTCACCGACCGGGAGAGCGGCACCCGCCTGGTGATCGAGTGCAAGGTCGGTGTCAACCCGCAGGCACTGCTGGCCGACCTCTACCGGTTGACCCCGCTGGAGCAGTCCTTCGGCGTCAACAATCTGGTGCTCGTCGACGGTCAGCCGCGCACCCTGGGGCTCAAGGAACTGCTCGAGGTGTTCCTGGCCCACCGCTACGAGGTGGTGACCCGGCGCAGCGCGTACCGCAAGCGCCGGCGGGAGGAGCGGCTGCACCTCGTCGACGGTCTGCTCGTCGCTCTGCTCGACATCGACAAGGTTGTCAAGCTGATCCGGGGCAGCGAGGACGCCCAGGCGGCCCGTAGCGGCCTGATGCGCCAGTTCGGGCTCTCCGAGACTCAGGCCAACTACATCCTGGACACTCCGCTGCGCCGGCTGACCAAGTACGACCGGCTGGAACTGGAGGCCGAGCAGCAGAAGCTGCGTGCCGAGATCGCCGAGCTGTCGACGATCCTGGACGACGATAACGTGCTGAAGAAGGTCGTCTCGGACGAGTTGGCGGCCGTGGTCAAGCAGTTCGCCGCACCCCGGCGGACGACGCTCGTCGACGGTGACCTCAAGGAGGTGCTGGCCGCGTCCGTGCCGGCCGGGCCGTTGGAGGTTGCCGACGATCCCTGTCAGGTGATCCTGTCGGCCACCGGGCTGGTGGCCCGCACCGCGGCCGAGTCGGAGGAGTCCGCCGAGGGGCGTCGCCGGCACGGTCGGGTCAAGCACGACGCGGTACGCGCCGTGGTACACACCACGGCCCGGGGACGGGTGTTGTTGGTGACGAGCGCCGGCCGCGCGTTCAAGGTGGACGTGTTGCCGCTACCGGTGCTGCCGGAGCAGGCCGGCACCGTGTCGTTGCGCGGCGGTATGTCCGCCGCCGAGCTGGTGTCGTTGGAGCCGGGCGAGACCGTGGTCGGTCTGGCCCCGCTCGGTGCCTTGGCCGAGGGCTCACCTGGCCTGGCACTCGGCACCCGGCACGGCGTGGTGAAGGTGTGTGCCCCAGACTGGCCGGTGCGCTCCGACGAGTTCGAGGTGATCGGGCTGCGCGACGGAGACGCAGTGGTCGGGGCTACCTGGCTGACCGACGGCGCCGAGACGCTCGCCTTCCTGACCAGTGCGGCTGCATTGCTGCGGTTCCCTGCTGGGACGATTCGGCCGCAGGGGCTCAAGGGCGGCGGGATGGCTGGCGTCGCCGTGCCGTCCGGTGCGCGGGTGGTGTTCTTCGGCGCGGTCCGCACCGACGACGCGGAGCACGGTGAGCCGATGGTGGTCACCTCGACCGGCGCGACGGTCAAGGTGACGCCCCTGTCGGCGTACCCGGCGAAGGGGCGGGCGACCGGCGGGGTGCGTGCCCACCGGTTCCTCAAGGGCGAGACCGACGTGGTGGTCGGCTGGGTCGGCCCCCGGCCGGTGGGCTCGACGGCCAACGGCGATGCGGTGGAGCTGCCGGCGGCCGATCCGCGCCGCGACGGCTCCGGCTTCGCGGTCATGCTCGGCCCGGCCGTGGTCGGCCACCAGATCGACCGTGAGTGAGGCGTGCTGCTGTCCCGGCACACCGACCTCGGCCGCGCGCATCCGGCAGCCCGGCCCGCTCCAGACTGTTAGGCAAGTGAGGAAACCTCGACCCGGTGGGCGAGGCCAGCAGTGGGCGACCGCAGCAGAGCTTCAGTGCGCCTCTGCGACTCGCTGGTGCCGTAGTGCGTCGATCACCGCGTCGACCACCCGTTGTCGTCCGCGTCCGTCCACGGCCGCCCAGGCGCGGGCTGACAGCTCCGCCCGGCGTGCCCCGTCGTCGAGTAGTGCCGCGAGGGTAGCGACGGCGGCGCGGGTCGCCGGACCGCCGCTGGCCAGCGCGGGCAGCTCACCGAGCCCGGCGACCAGACCCGCCTGCACCACCCGGTGGTACGACTCACGCTGGTTGTCCACCACACAGACCAGCGCCGACGGCGCCCCGAGGCAGCAGAGTTCCCAGGTGGAGGTACCAGCGGCGCTGACCACCAGGTCCGCCGCGGCGATCAGGGCGGGCAGCGTACCGGTGGGCGGCACCGGCAGCAGCGACTGCCCGGGCCCCGGCGTCAGTCGGGCCATCCGCGCCGCCAGTTCGGGCCGGCCGACGACGACGGTGAGTTCCATCGGTTGGCCGGTCGACAGCAGCATCTCGGTCAGCGTCGGTGCCGCGCCGGCCGCGTCGGTGCCGCCGAAGAAGGCCAGCACCGAGGGGGGATCCACGGTCACCGCCGGGCGCGGGGCCGCTGGCCGGGCGGCCAGCACACCCTCGCGCAGCAGGGCGTACCCGCTGCCGGCCAGCAGCCGGCCCGCCGGTACCGCCAGGTCGGTGGCGAAGTTCTGGTCGAGATAGAGGTCGGCGTCCTGGCCGCGGGTGTCCCCGTCGACGATGGCCAGGGTCAGCACCCCGGCGGCCCGCAGCGCGCCCGCACCGGCCGGATCCAGCTCGTACGAGTCGAGGACCAGCACGTCGAGGTCGTGCCGGCGGGCCATGGCGACCAGACCGTCCGGGGTGTCCGGGCCGGGTCGCAACGCGATACCCCGGACGGTGAGCTGGTCGGCCGCCCAACCGACGCCGTCGACCGTGCCGAAGACCTCGACGGTGGCACCCCGGGCCTGGAACTCCTCACCGAGGGCGAGACAACGGACCAGGTGCCCGACACCGCGTAGCGGTCCGGCATCGCAGCGCAGCCCGACGCGTACCGTGCTCAGCGTTCCTCCAACCGCTTCTGACGGACATCGGCGTTGAGCGTGCGCAGGGCCGGCTGACCGTCGAGCCAGTCGGCGAGCTTGGCCAGTGGCACACTGACGTCACCGAAGTGGTCGACCACCGCCCGGACCAACTCCCAGTCGCGGTCGGTGTCGAGGGTGAGGCGCAGATTCGAGCGGGCCGGGGTGAGGGTGACCCCGAGCACCCGGAACACCTCCGGATGCGCGTACGCGTATGAGGTCACGTGCACGCGATGGTGTTCCGTGGCGAGCCGGTCGACGGTTCGCAGCGCGTCCGCCCTGATGATCTCCACGTCCAGCCCCCGGGGGAGGGTGCGTGCGATCGACGTGCTGGCGTAGTCCAGCCCCGGCACGGCCCGGTACACTGCGGCGACCAGACTGACGATCTCCGGGTCCAGCAGTGGACAGTCGGCGGTGAACCGCATGACCGCGTCGGCGGGGTGAGCGTCCAGGGCGCCGACGAAGCGGGTGAGTACGTCGTCGACCGGCCCCCGGTGCCAGGCGACACCGAGCCGGTCGCACTCGGCGACGACCGCGTCGTCACTGCTGTCGCTGCTGGTCGCCACGACAATTTCGGCGAGCACGCCGCTGTCCTGGGCGGCCCGCACCACCCGGCCCAGTACGGTGCGTCCGGCCAACGGGCGCAGCACCTTACCGGGCAGCCGGGACGAGCCCATCCGCGCCTGTACGATGCCGACGATCCGGTCGGTCACTGCTGTCCTCCCTGCTTCGTGGCGATGGCGGCACGGGCCCGGCGTTTGGCGGCGCGTGCACCGCGCTTGGCCATCCGGGCCGGGGTGATGGCCAGCCGTCCGACCTTGTAGCTGAGCGAGCCGCTCAGCAGGTTGATCTTCGCTTCGGCCCGGCGGAGTGCCCGCTCCCGAGAGGTGAGCAGGTCCTCGGTCCACTTCAGCAACGCGGCCAGCCGGGTGTTCTCCTCCTGCTGACGCAGCCACGCCTCACGGAGCTGCTGGTAGCTGCGGGGGCCCGGCGGCGGGTCGGTCGGGCTGGGCGTGGCTGTCACCTCCGGCTGCGTCGCGGCCTCGACGACGGCCCGGTCGAAGTCGCGTCCGGCGACCCCACCGAGCACCACGGTCAGCCCTGCCACGTCCAGTGTGGACGTCCACGGGTGGGCGTACCCGCCGGTGAGCAGGTCGGCGGCGAAGTGTCTCAACGTCCGGGCCAGCACCACGTCGACGGTCAGCGGGGTGTCGGCCGTCCAACCCCGGTCGAGTACCGCCCAGCGATCACCGTCGACGACCAGGTTGTCCGCCCGGGCCACGGCTGCCGCTCCGGCGACGAGCCCCTGCTCGGCCTGGCCGTCGAGCCAGTCGGCGTACCCGCGCAGCAGCCGACGCAGCAGTGCCGTGTCCCGGCGCAGGCACCCGTCGAGCAGCAGGCTGCGCAGCAGACGTCCGTCCGGCACCGGACCCTCCGCTGCGGCCGGGTCGCGGTGGGCCGACTCCGAACCGGAATGCACCGCGTCGGGTGAGGTGCAGGGCACGGTGATGCCGCTGGGGTGCCAGTGCCAGCCCTGCGGCCCGTCCCGCACCTCGACGACGGTGCCGCCCACCGCGTCGGCGACGAACGCCACCGGCAGCCGGTCGGCCCCCTCGGACCCGGGTGGCGGGTTGTCCGACCGGTCGACGCGCCGTAGCCGGTGAGCCGCGTCGCCGGTGTCGGCCGGCTCGGGGTCGTGCCCGGGACCGGTTGGCCGGCGGGCGAGGACCAGCCAGGACGGGGCCAGTTCGGCGGCGCGTCCCGCGTGCAGGGCGTCCACGGCCAACCGGGCCGGATCGGCCAGGACGAACTGACCGGTGTACCCGGCGGTGCAGGCGGTGTGCAGCACCGCGTCGAACAGCCCGCTCGTGGTACGCCGAGCCAACTCGTCGACGGTCAGCAGCGCGGTGGTCAGGTCGGGACGCGGATAGCCGGCATAGCAGGTGCCGGGGAGCATCCCGGCATCGTCCAACCGCTGACGTACCTGCTCCAGGCTGCCCGGCCGGCCGGCGTCGAGCACCCCGCCCACGGTCCAGTCGGCATCGTTCCGGCCGGCGTACCAGCTCCCGGCGGCGACCAGCCGATGTACGCCGAGAGGATTGTCCAGACGTAGCAGCAGGTCGCCGCCGGGACGGACAGCCGCCACCAGGCGGGCCAGCAGCCCGCCCCAACCGAGCCGCTCACCCTCGACCGACTCGACCGCGTCCAACCCGGCACCGGCGATCACCACGTCGTACTCCTCGCCGGCGGGCAGGCCGTAGGGTCCGGCGACCAGCACCCGGTCCACCCGTCCGGCCACCGCCGCCGCATCCGGGTAGCCGCGCAGCAGGCAGGTGAGCCGGGCGTGGGCCAGCGCGTCGAGCAGCGCCGGGCTGTGCGGCCCGGCCAGCAGCACCCGAGCGCCGGCCGGCACCAGGTGGGCGGCCAGCGCGGCGAGGGGGCCGTCGTCGGCCGCTTCGACCCGGTCGGACCAGGTGAGCATCTCGCCACCGGGCAGCGTCACCGCTGACGTGGTCTCGGTTGTCACGTCGTCTCCTCCTGCGGGTACGCCCACCCCAGCAGCTCCCGCAGCGCGGCAGGCGGGTGGCGGTGCTCGGTGCCCAACTCTGCGTGGGCGATGTCCACGGCGGTCGGCAGGTGCACCTGCTCGCCGTGTAGTTGTGGCCACTGCCGGCGGATGCGGGCGGTGCCGCCGAAGGTCGGGTCCTCGTCGGCGAGCACCATCGGGTCGCCGTACACGGCTGGTTCGCAGCCGGCCGCTATGCCGTAGAAGATGGCGCTCGTCAGCCGGTTGGAGGCGACCCGGCGGTGCCGGCGCAGCTCGACGAGCTGATTGTCCAGGAACCGGGGGTCGGTGTCCTTCCACCAGTGCCCGCGGTAGCCGTGGCAGATCACCCGGAAGCCGGCGTTCTCGTAGAGCCGGCGGACCCGTCTCATCCGGTGCTCGTGCCAGTACAGGCAGACCGTCACCGGGCCGGGTTCGGTGTCCCGGATCCGTGATATCAGCTCCTTGTGGTCGCCCTTGACGTGCTGGCCCTCCCAGCCGTGGAACGGGTACCAGATGGTGCCCTCGCGGGGTGGCTGCGGTTCCTCGGCAGCCTGCATGGCCAGCAGGTAGACGAACGGTGCCCCGATCACCGTGACGTTGCGCCGCCCGACCGACCAGGCCCGCCGCCGGGTCTGCTCCGACCAGAGCAGACTCGGCGTGCGTTCGGCGTACGGGTGGCCGGGGGCGAGGCCGTCGCCGATGTTCCAGCCGTGCTGGACGTACCCGTTGATGCGGGGTGGATGGCCGTCACCCAGCCCCGCGTAGCGGGCCAGCACGTGGGCGTGACCGTAGAAGTGGTTCGCGTGGTGCATCGGGCATTCCCTCAGGCGGCGGGCCGGAGCGATACGCCGCGCAGGGCCGCGGCCAACGCGTCGATGACGCGGTCCTGGTCGGCATCGCGCAGTCCAGGGTAGAGCGGCAGCGACAACTGCTGGGCGTAGAAGGACTCCGACACGGGGCAGCTGCCACGTCGGTAGCCGAGATCGGCGAAGGCCGGGTGCCAGTGCGCGGGAATGTAGTTGACCTGGACGCCGATGCCGGCGGCGCGCATCCGTTCGTAGAGTTCGCGGCGACGTCCGTCGAGCACCCGGATCGGATACAGGTGCCAGGCCGGTGCGGCCCAGTCGCGCCGGCCGGGGACGATTACGCCGGGCAGCTCCGCGAGGGCCGCGTCGTAGCGGGCCACCAGTTCGGCGCGGCGGGCGAGGAAGGCACCGAGGCGGCGTAGCTGGCTGCGGCCGAGTGCGCACAACACGTCCGGTAGCCGGTAGTTGAGGCCGAACTCGTGCACCTCCTGGTGCCAGCCGCCTTCGTCCGGCCACCGCAGCTCGTCGGGTTCACGGACCAGGCCGATGTTGCGGAACCGGCGGGCCCGCTTGAGTAGTTCCGGATCGGTGGTGGCCACGGCGCCGCCCTCGGCCGTGGTCAGGTTCTTGGTGGGGAAGAACGAGAACGTGGTCAGGTCGGCCAGCGATCCCACCGGCCGGCCCCGGTAGGTGGCTCCGATCGAGTGGGCCGCGTCGGCGAGCAGCAACGCGTCGGTGCCGTCGAGCGCGGTGCGCAGGGCATCGTAGTCGGCCGGGTGCCCGGCGTAGTCCACCGCGGCGACGACCTTCGTCCGTTCGGTGGTCGCTGCGGCCACCGCTGCCGGGTCCAGGGTGAACGTCTCCTCTTCCACGTCGGCGAAGACGACCCGAGCGCCGAGGGCGACCGCACTGCTGGCGGTGGCCACGAACGTCATCGGCGGCACGATCACCTCGTCGCCGGGGCCGACACCGGCCGCCGCGTACGCCACGTGCAGTGCGGCGGTGCCGTTGGAGACCGTCGCGACCCCGGCGCCACCGGCCCACGCGGAGATGTCCGCTTCGAAGGCGGCCACCTCCGGGCCGGTGGTCAGCCAGTCGCTGCGCAGGGCGGCTACCACGGCGGCGACGTCGTCGTCGGTCACCGACTGGCGTCCGTACGGAAGAAAAGAAGAGGTCATGCCGCGATGCCGAGCATCTCGCGTAGCTGGGGCACGGTGAGCCACTGGTCGTTGGTGTCCGACTGGTACGCGAAGCCGTCCGCTACCGGCTCGCACCCGAACGGGGGCTGGTAGCCCCAGGTGGCGATCGTCGGCTGCACGATGAACCGGTCCTTGGCGATCAGCGTCCGGCGGCTGTCGTCCGGGGCGATCATCTCCTCGTGCAGCTTCTCGCCGGGGCGGATACCGATCTCGTGGGTGGTGGCCGCCGGGGCGACAGCCTCGACCAGGTCGAGGATGCGCATGCTGGGGATGCGGGGCACGAAGAGTTCACCGCCCTGCATCTGGTCGAACGAGTCGATGACGAACTGCACAGCCTGGTCCAGGGTGATCCAGAAGCGGGTCATCCGCTTGTCGGTGATCGGCAGGCTCTTGCCCTCGGCCGCGAGCCGCCGGAACAACGGGACCACCGAACCACGGCTGCCGACCACGTTGCCGTAGCGAACCACCGCGAAGCGGGTCGGGTGCTGCGCCGCGTAGTGGTTGGCGGAGATGAACAGCTTGTCGCCGACCAGCTTCGTCGCACCGTACAGGTTGATGGGGCTGGACGCCTTGTCGGTGGAGAGGGCCACCACCTTCTGTACGCCGGCCTCGATGGCCGCGTCGACGACGTGCTGCGAACCGGTGATGTTCGTGGCGATGAACTCCGACGGGTTGTACTCCGCGGTGTCGACCTGCTTGAGGGCGGCGGCGTGCACGACATGGTCCACACCGTGCATGGCCCGGGTCAACCGGTGCCGGTCCCGGACGTCGCCGATGAACCAGCGCAGCCGCGGGTCGTCGCCCAGCTGCTGACGCAGTTCGTACTGCTTGAGTTCGTCGCGGGAGAAGACAACCACCCGGGCCGGATCCGTCTCGGCGAGTAGGTGCCGCAGGAAGGTCCTGCCGAAGGAACCCGTTCCCCCTGTGACGAGGATGGACGATCCGTTCAGCTCGCTCAACTGGTGCTCCCGTGTGTGTCGGATTCGCGGTCGGCCTCGGCCGGCCGGGTGGGAACGCTAGACGCGGCGGGTTAACGGGCCCATGCCCCGCGGTTAACCGCATGACGTACAACGGTGAATGGCGGGCACCCAGCTGGCGAACACCTGTCGTCGTCGCGGCGTGCCCACCGACTCGCGTCGACCTGACCGCTAGGGTCTCGACCCGACCGGGAACCGGGGCGCGGACGGCCGCCACCCGCCCGGTCGCGTCGTGGGAGGGACGATGACCGTCGAGATCGAAGCGGCACGCGCCGAGCACGGGTCGCCGGATCCACGCGGGTGGGCGCCGGACCACCGCCGACGCCTGTTGCTGCCCCTGCTCATGGTGGGTGGCTGGTTGCTGGCGACCGCCTGGCGGATCTGGCTGGCCCGGCACGCCGGTATGCCGTTCGCGCACACCGACGAGGACAGCTACCTCAACACCGCACGCGCCCTGGCCGGTGGCCCGGGCGGCTTCAGCAGCGAGAACGAGACGCTACGCCGGATCGGCTACCCGCTGCTGATCGCACCGGCCTTCCTCCTCGGCCGGGAGTTCTCCGACACCTACCTGCTCGTACGGGTGATCAACGCGGCGCTCAACGCGACGGTCCTGCCGCTGGCGTACCTGCTCGGCCGGCGGCTGCTGGCGCTACGGCCCGTTCCCGCCTTCGTGGCGGCCCTCGCCGCGGCGACGCTACCGGCGGTGGTCTTCCACACCACGGTGGCGATGACCGACGCGGTGCTCGGACCACTGCTGCTGGCCTGGTTGCTCGCCGTGCACCGGCTCGTCGACCGGCCGGGTCTGGCCACCGCGACGATGTGCGGCGCGTTCGCGGGCGCCTGTCATCTGATGCATTCGCGCGGCGTGGTGATCGTTGCCGGGTACGCGCTGCTGGCTTTGGTCCTGTTCGTCCGCCGTCGGCTGGGTCCGGCCGCGCTGCTGGCGGCGGTCATTGCGGTGCTGGCCGCAGTGCTGACCAACGAGGTGGGGATACGACTGCTCGGTGAGTCGGTGCAGCTGCTCGGCAAGCCGGCAGATGGCAATGCCGCGCGGGCGCTCACCTCGGTGCGGGGGCTCTCGCAGGTGCTGGCGTCGGTCGGCACGCAGCTCTGGTATCTGACGGTCGTCACTTTCGGACTGGCCGGTCTGGCCGGTGCCGAGGCGGTGATTAGGGTGTTCCGTCGGGGCGGTGCGGCCACCAGGTGGACGTTCGGTGTGGCCCTGCTGGTCACCGTCGGGGTCGCCTTCGGTGCGGAGCTCGTCCTGGCCGGGGTGCCGGACCGGGTGCCGGACGCCATCTACGCCCGCTACGTGCAGATGTTCGCCTCGTTCTGGTTGCTTGTCGGTGTCGGACTGCTGTTCGGCACGGCGTACCGTCCGTTGCTGCGCCGGGCCGGGGTCGCCGTGCTGCTGCTCGCGGTGGGCGGTGCACTGATCCGCCTACGCCTGGACCGCGCCGAGGCCCGGGGTGTGCCGCTGCGGTGGGGTGGATTCAGCGCACCGGACCTGGTGGCCCTGACCGACGGGTGGCAGCAGATGCGTCCCCTGGTCGGCTCGGCCATCGGGATCGCCGGTTGTCTGCTGGTCGTGCTGGTGCTCGCGGTCCGTCGACGCAACACGCGTACCGTACTGCTGGCGGTGATGCTCACCGCGCTTGTCGTGGTCAACGTGGCGACCACGCAGGTGCTCATGCAGCGGCTGGTTCGCCCGCTGGCGGTGGAAGGTACGCCGGTACCTGGTGTGACCGAGTTGGGTATCCGGTCACCTGAGCGGGTCGCTGCCTCCACCGGCGTGCCCTACCAGCTCCGCTTCAACCTCAGCCATCAGGTCACCTGGACCGAGGTCCCGTGGTTCGGGGACCGGCCGCCAGTCGACGCCGACGTGGTCTTCGCGCGTTGGGCGCCTGGCGAGCCGGGGGACTGGGACGGCACCCGGTTCGGCTTCGTCCGGCTGGGCGGCGACCCGCAGCGGAAGTGGGCCGGGTGGCGGCGCGGCTGACACCCGGCATTCCCCAATCGACGGCAAACACCACTCGTCCGCTACGTGAACAATGAGTGGACGAAACGTCGCTGATCAGCGAACACGACGGTTGATGCGCTCCAGGGAAATGGGTATCACCGTGATTTCCCGGCCGTCATGGGTCTCCTGGCGGCCGGTTCCCTCGACGAATCGGAACCGGCGGTTCATCTGACGCACCACCGTGTTGTGGGCGAGCACCTCACCGTCGAGCCGCTCCAGGTCCAGCACGTCGAACGCGTGGTCCACCGCCTCCCGCATCACCTCCAGCCAGGCGGGCAGCGTCTCGCCCCGGTCGGCCAACCCCTCGGCGTCCAGGTAGAAGCCCCACCCGCCGGTACGCGGCTCGGACAACCGTAGGTCGAAGAAGGCGACCGCGCCGCTGGGCACACCGTCCCGCAGGTAGGTCAACACCTGGCGGGTGGGGTCCTGGCGAACCGCCGACCACCACCGCCGGTGCTCCTCGGCAGTGATGACGTGACTGGTCTTGCTGACCTGCCGATTGATTTCCTGATTACGCCAGGACAACATCAGGTTAACGTCGTCCTCGGTGGCGTCACGCAACACGTACCGCTCGCTTTCCGTCTCGTTCACCTGTCCCGGGGCACCCTAATCACGATTCACCTGGCTGTACACTCCGCCGCATGAAGGAATTGAGTCGGGCGCAGATCCGCGACCTCATGGGCGAGGTTCTCAAGAACCAGGGCAAGGCGTTGCCCTCCGACGACGCCGCCGACCTACGCGAGATCGGTTTCCGGTCGCTTGACTTCTCCGAGTTGGCGCTGCGCGTCGAGGACGCCACGGGAGAGGAACTCAACTTCGACGCGCCCGGGCTGCGTCGGATCACCACCGTCGGCGACGTGCTCGACTTCCTCGTCGAGTTGCAGCGGCAGTGAGCGTCGAGACCGTCCCGCAGGCTCCCGTCCACCCGGCGGGGGCGGACAACCGGGTCGTCGTCGACGGTACCCCGCTGACCTGGCGTGACCTGCCGGAGCTGATCCTGCCGGAGCCCGCGGCCGTGCTGGTCCACTCCGCCCGGTACGCGCTCGCCGCCGCCCGGCACCACGCCGCGCACGGCACCGAGCTGCTGCTCAGCACCGCCAGCCGGGTCGACGCGGCGATGCGTGACGACCTGCGGGACACCGGGTTCGTGGTGACCGAACTGGGTGCGCAGACAACCGGGGAGGCAGTGACCACGGGTACGCGTACCGCCGAGCGTGGCCGGTTGTGGCTACTGACCTCCGGATCCACCGGCCGTCCCAAGCGGGTCGGTCACACCCTCGAATCGTTGACCACCGTCCGGGGGCAGCAGCCCGCACGGACCTGGCTGTGCCCGTACGCCCCCGGCACGTACGCCTGGTGGCAGGTGGTCACGCTGTCGCTGACCCAGCCCGGACAGCACCTGGTGGTGGTGGAGCCGGACCAGCTCGACGACTGGCCGGCGCTGGCGGCCGAGCACGGGGTGGACGCCGCCTCCGGCACGCCGACCTTCTGGCGGCGGGCCCTGCACCGTGACCCGGACGGGCTGGCCCGGGTGCCGCTCCGTCAGCTGACCCTCGGCGGCGAACCGGTGGACCAGACGATCCTGGACCGGCTGCGGGAGGTCTTCCCGGCCGCTCGGATCTCCTGGATCTACGCCTCATCCGAGGTGGGCGCGGCCATCGTGGTGCACGACGGACAGGCCGGGTTCCCGGCAGACTGGCTGGACCGCGAGGTTGCGGGGCGTCCCACCATCGGGGTCCGCGACGGGGAACTGGTGATCACTTCGCCGTACCACGGTGCCGGGCTCGACGGTCCGGTCCGCACCGGCGACCGGGCGCAGCTGGTCGGTGACCGGGTGCTGATCACCGGCCGGCTCGACGCCGACGAGATCAACGTCGGCGGCAGCAAGGTCTCGGCGGGTCTTGTCCGCGACGTGCTGACCGCCCACCCGCAGGTGGCCTGGGCGCGGGTCACCGGTCGACGTGCCCCGCTGCTCGGCCACATGGTCGTCGCCGAGGTGGTACCGACGGGAGGTGTGGCCGACCCCCGGCCGGTGCCTGCCGAGGCGATGGTGGACGAGGCGACGCTGGTGCGCTGGTGCGCCGACCAGTTGCCCGAGTACGCGGTCCCACGGCGGATCCGCGTACTGACCGAGATTCCCGTCAAGGAGACCCTGAAGAGCGATGTCTGACCCCACCACCCCCGCCCGACCCGTACCGCCCAGCTCCGTGGTGCTGGTCTCCGGCGGCTCCCGCGGCCTCGGCCTCGCCATCGTCACCGACCTGCTCGAAGCGGGTCTGAAGGTGGCCGCCTTCGCCCGTACCGTCACCCCCGAACTGGCCAAGCTCGCAGACGCCCATTCGGAGCGGGCACACGTCGGCTCGGTCGACGTCACCGACCTCGCCGCCGCGCAGGCGTTCGTCCGGGCGGCCGAGGAGCGGCTCGGCCCGATCGACGGTGTGGTGAACAACGCCGCCGTCGGGCAGGACTCGCTGCACGTGCACACCGCCAACGCCGACATCGCCCGGATCATCGAGACCAATTTGACCGCTCCGTTGCAGCTCACCCGGCTGGCCGTACGCCGGATGCTGGCTCAGGGCCGGCGGGGACGCATCGTCAACATCACCTCGATCTGTGCGCAGCGCGGCTTCCCGGGCTTGGTGGCGTACTCCGCGACCAAGGGCGGGATGGACGCGGCGACCCGTTCGCTCGCCCGGGAACTCGGTGGGCGGGTGCTGGTCAACGCGGTCGCGCCGGGCTTCTTCGCCTCGGAGATGTCGGCGGTGCTCGGCCAGACCCAACTCGACCAGATCGTGCGCCGTACGCCGACCGGTCAGCTGACCGAGCCGGAGGAGGTGGTGCCGGTGGTGCGGCTGCTGCTGCGCGACCAGACGAACATCAACGGCCAGGTCATCGTGGTGGACGGTGCCGCCTCGATCTGATTCGCCGCAGCCGGTGGCCCGCACCCACGGAGGTGCGGGCCACCGGGTGTCCGCCATGCTCGCCGCCGCACCCCGGCACCTGCGGGTGACGGCGGCAGCCGACTCGGGTGACGCCGTCACCCGTAGCCATCTGGGTGACGGACGCTGCGCCGGCTGGTACGCCCCGCCGGTGCCCGGCTGGCGGGTCGCGATCGACGCCGAGTGCACCGACGCTGCACCACCGGTGACGTTGGCCCGCCGGTTCGGGTCCACCGATTTCTGGGGCCGGTGGACCCGGGTGGAGTGTCTGGCCAAGCTCGCCGACGTACCGGTGGCCCTCTGGTGGCGTCGACATGGTCTGGAGGTGCCGCCCGGCACTGTGTGGCTGTGGCGCACCCTGCCGCTGGCCGACCTGGTCGTCACCGTCGCCTTCGCCCCGGCGGACCTCACCGACCGCGTCGACCTCAACCGGATGGGCCGGTCCCGTTCCGACGGTGGCGCCTCGAACGTCGGGTGACCCCCGCAGAATCCGCGCCCGCCAACGCCAAGACACTTTCGCGCGTCGGGGGCGCGTCTACCCGTCCGGTTGGGCGAACCCGATCGGTGGGCCGTCGTCGGTGATCCCGAGCACCGACCAGCCGCGCAGCGCCACGAAGAACGGCAGCGACTCGGAGAGCAACTCGTGGACCAACTCGTCGCCGCCCGATGGGCGATCGAACCGCGCCCCCAGCTTGTCGACCAGCCGGGCGTGCAGCCGGCGTAGGACCTCGTCGTGAGCTGCGTTGTCCGCCGCCGGCCTGCTGCTCGCCGGGAGCAGATGACGGCCCAGGTAACGAGTGGTGATGGTGTCCTGGAGTCGAAGCAGGGCGTACGCCAGCTCCTCCGCCCGGGGTCGGAGACCGCGCCAGGGTTCACACCTGGCGACCAGCAGCGCCGCGACGGTGACAGCGGCCATCTGTTCCAGGGCGGGCTCGATGTCGTAGTCGCGACGGCGGGGCCGGTAGGTGAGGGCGACCAGGGGATACCGGCGGACGGTGTCGTCGACCTCCCGCAGGCTCGCGGCCCAGGCCCTGCACCGCTCCCGGGTCACGTCGACCCCCTCGTCGGTCAGGCTCCGCGTGAGCAGGCCCACCCCGTCGGTGCCGCGCACCTGGTCGTAGATGGTCAGTGCGAACCGGTTGCGGACCGTCAGCCCGGTGATCAGCTCGATCAGGTAGGTGGCCAGCGCGGCGAAGAAGCCGAAGCCGAGGGCGCCGGCCGTCACGGCGAACAGCTTCTGCGCACCGGTGTCCGGGGTGATGTCGCCGAAGCCGAGTACGGTCAGCAGCCCGGTGGCGTAGTAGAGGGCGTCGACGAAACCGGCTGGTCCGTAGCCGGTGATCCGGTGATAGCCGTGCAGGTTCGGCCAGACGACGAGTGCGACCCCCAGGATCAGCGGCCCGAGCCAGGCGAGGAACGTGCCGGTGACCAGGATCGGTCCCGCCCACACCAGCGGCGTGCGGCGGGGCGTGCGACGTCGGCCGGCGGTCAGCGACGAGGCCCGCCAGACAAGCCGCCGGACCGTACGGGCGATAACTCCCTCCGCGTCCGGATGAAGCACGGTGAGCCAAACGTCGACCACCACCACGGCGATCAGGGCCAGACCCGCCGTAACCGTCACGAAGGTCATACGCAGAGGTATACCTCTCGCCCGGCAGAAGCCGGTACGACGCGCCCGGACCCCGTCAGACGAGATCCCAGCTGAGCGCGGTGCCGCGCGCCACGTCGGCGGTGAAGCGGCGGCCCAGCACCCGGTCGATCTCCACCGGGGGGAGACCACCGGCCGGTCGGATCGACCGGACATTGTGCACGGTCACCTCGTCGCCCGCGCGCACGTCCGCCACCACGTACAGCGAGCGCCGGAAGCGCAGGCCCTCCTGCTCGGCCGGAGTCGGCCCGACCACCGTGCCACCCAGTGCCGCGTACGCCCGCTCAGACTCGACCACCAGGGCGGCCAACTCGCTGGGGTCGAGGGAGAAGTCGGAGTCCACCCCGCCGTCGGCGCGGTCCAGGGTCACGTGTTTTTCGATGAAGCAGGCGCCGAGCGCCACCGAGGCGACCGGCACCCCGATGCCCGGAGTGTGGTCGGACAGCCCCACCGGCACGCCGAACGTGTCGGCCAGCACCGGGATGCGACGCAGGTTGCTGTCAGCCGGCGGTGCGGGATAGGAGGCGGTGCAGGCCAGCAGGATGATCCCGCCGGCACCACCTTCCCTGGCGGTGCGTACGGCGGCGTCGATCTCAGCCAGGGTGGCCATCCCGGTCGAGATGACCATCGGCTTGCCGGTGGCCGCGACCAGCCGGATCAGCGGCAGGTCGACAAGCTCCGATGAGGCGATCTTGTAGGCAGGGGCGTCGAGTTCCTCCAGCAGCCGCACGGCGGAGGCGTCGAACGGGGAGGAGAAGACGGTCAGCCCCTGGGCACGGGCTCGCTCGAAGATCGGCCGGTGCCACTCGTACGGGGTGTGCGCCTTCTCGTAGAGCCGGTACAGGTTCTGGCCACCCCACAGCTCGTGCCCGCCGGAGATGCGGAAGTCCGGCGTGTCCACGTCTATGGTGATGGTGTCCGGCCGGTACGTCTGCAGCTTCAGTGCGTGCGCGCCGCTGGCTGCCACCGCATCCACGATGGACAACGCGCGGTCCAGGTCACCGTTGTGGTTGCCGGACATCTCCGCCACCACGAAGGGGCGCTCCCCGGTGCCGACCAGATGCGACCCGATCTTCAGCGTCATTCCGATCCGTTCCCGTGCGTGCGTACCAGTGTGCGATTCTGTGCCGTGCCGCCCGGCGTCGAGTCCGACCCGCCTGCGGGATTCCCGACGTCGTTACCGCGTACCCGACCGGCGAGCCGGTGGGCCCGGCGCAACGCAGCGTACGCCAGGTAGCTGTCCCGGCCGACCAGTCGGTGTTTGAGTCCCGACACCCCGCCCGGTCGGGGGTAGCCGCCGCTGGGCAGGTACCTGCGGTAGTGCGCGGCGACCCGCCGGAAGAAGTCCCGGCGCAGATGCGGGTGCAACCGGTCGTCGTTGCCCACCACCACCAGGAAGTGGCTCACCATCAGATCGAACAGTTCGGCCTGCCAACGCCCGTCGGGATAGCGGTGACGCAGCCAGGCGAACAGGCGGTCGTACTGCTCGAAGGCGTCGAAGTGCCGACCGCTGCGGGTCGAGGTGATCGCGCCCTGGCGACCCTGGCGGTAGAGGTAACAGACCCGGTTCAGCACACTGATGCGTTCCGCGCCGATCAGGAGTGGATGACTGAACGGAATGTCCTCGTACCAGCCGGGATGGAAGCGCAACCCCAACTCGGCCATGAACTCCCGACGTACCACCTTGTTCCAGGCTGTGTGCTGGACCCGCAGCAGTTGCGGTCGATCGGTCAGCCGGACCACGCCGGGGGTCGCGCGCAGCAGCCGACTGCTCGCGTCCACCTCCTGGCGCCCGCACTCGTGCACCCGAAGGTGATCGATCATCATCACGTCCGGGTGGTCCACGCGCAGCCGCTCCAGCACGGCCGGGATCGTCCCGGCGGGCAGCCAGTCGTCGCTGTCGACGAACCAGACGTAGCGACCGGTGGCCACGTCCAGACCCTCGTTGCGGGCCAGCCCGAGGCCGACGTTGCGGTCGAGGTGCAGCACGCGCAGACGGGGATGGTCGACGGCACACTCACGCAGCAGTTCGCCGCACCGGTCCGGTGAGGCGTCGTCGACGGCGACCACCTCGACCTCGGTCATCTCGTCGCACGGGATGTCGGCGTGGATCGAGTCCAGGCACTGACGCAGGTACGCCTCGACGCCGTAGACCGGCACGACGATGCTCAGCAGCGGCGTTGGCGTCGGCTGTGTGACCACCCGGAAACTTTCGGGCATCCGGGTGGACGGACCTGAAACCTGACGTGGCCGGGTGCGGTGCAGTTTTTGAACAGCCGACGAGTGTCAGGTTAACGGTGCGCGGACTCGTAAGGTCGACGAGGCATGCGGTGGCGTGCCCGCCACCCGGGTAGGGTGCCGGCGGGTCACACCAGCCCGGCTACCGCGGGAGCATCCGGCAGCCGTCGGGGTGGCCGGGAGGAGATGGGCATGCGAGTGATGTGGTCGAGAACCGGATGGTGGGCATGACGAGTACGTCCCTTGCGGCGTCGGCGACCACCTCACGCGAGCGTACGGACGCCGACCGTCTGCCGTCGCTGACCGGTCTGCGGTGGATAGCCGCGCTGCTGGTCTTCGGCTTCCACGCCGGCACCATGCGCATCATCGCCGATCCCGGCCCGCAGGCGGTAGTGGGAGAGATCTTCACCCTGGGCCTGTCCGGGGTGCAGTTCTTCTTCATCCTCAGTGGCTTCGTGCTGGTCTGGTCCGCGCGTCCCGGCGCCTCCCGGCGTCGGTTCTGGCGACGGCGATTCGCCAAGATCTATCCCAACCATCTGGTGCTGTGGGCGCTCGCCATGCTGGCGATGCTCTGGTTCGCTGATCCGATCGACCCGGTGGCGGCACTGGAGAACCTTCTCCTGGTGCAGGCCTGGGATCCCCGGCCGGGCCACTTCTACAGCATCAACAACGTCAGCTGGTCGCTCTCCTGCGAGCTGTTCTTCTACCTGTGCCTACCGTTGGTGCTGCCGACGGTGCGGCGGGCCCGCCCGTGGCTGCTGTGGGCCGTGGTGGTCGCGGTGCCGCTGCTGATCCTGGCACTCTGGCCCGGGCAGGCACTGGTACCGGAGTCGGATCGCTGGTGGTTCACCCAGGTCTTCCCGCTGGTCCGATCGCTGGAGTTCTGGATGGGCGTGGCCGCGGCCGAGCTCATGCTGCGTGGGCGCTGGCGGGGGCCACGGCTACCAATGGCAAGTCTGATCTTCGTGCTGACCTGGGTGGCGGCCTCCCAGTGGATCCGGGCGGAACTCTGGGCAGCGCTGCTGTCCGCGGCGTACGTCCTGGTGATCGCCGCGGCAGCGGACGCGGACGTGCACGGTCGGCGCTCGCCGCTGCGCTCCCGCACGATGGTCTGGCTCGGCGAGGTCTCCTTCGCCTTCTACCTGGTGCACGTCTTCGTGATCATGACGATCCTGCGGCTGACCGGGGACTGGGGCACCGGCCTGCCCGGCTGGTGGGGCCCGCTCTCGGTGATCGGCTTCCTGCTGCTCACCCTGGGACTGGCCGCTCTGCTGCACCGGTACGTGGAACAGCCGATGATGCGCCGCCTGGCCTCGCCACGTTCCGGCCGGCGAAGCGGCGCGGCACCGTCGGCGTCGGCTGAACCCGGTGCGCACGGGCTGCCCCGACAGCGGGTGTCCGGCGGTGACCCGGACCCTGCCACGAGCGCGGAGAGTCACCGCGGCGTCACGCACGCGCCGTAGCATCGGCCCGGTCGCAGCCCGTGGCGGCACCGACGCTCGCCTTTCGATCCGCTCCCGGTACGGCCACCGACGCCGTACCGACATCTCCGAGGTGCCGTCATGGAGAAGGCAGTTCTCTACCAGTTCCTGATCGAGGTGCCACGCGCCGCCGCCATCTGGTCGGTCCTGCTCGTGATCGCGTTGGGCGTACTCACCGCGTTGGTCGTCCGCCCCGAGCCGGTCGCGCCGGTGGACCGAGCCGCCGACCGGGACGCGGCCCGTTCCGCGACCGACGAGGCCGACAAGCGCCGGTACGCCGGGGAGGTGGCGGTCGCGGCAGTCGGCGCCGGGCAGAACGCCGAGCGACGACGTACGGCCTGGCGGGTTGCCCAGGCGGAACTCGACCGCGCCTGGGCCAGTTACGACGAGGCGGAGGCCGCCGCCCGCCGGCTGGCCGGGGGCGCCGCACTGCCGACCCCGCGTACCCCGCGTACCCCCGCCGAGTATGCGGCCCGGGAGCGCTGGCTGCACCGAGCCGCGATGGCGGCCTACTGGCGCGGCGACCTGACCGCCCGGCAGCTCAGCGACGTGCTGGCGCACCGGTCGGGCTGGGATGCCCGGCGTCACCCGGCCGCGCAGGAGGTTGTCCTCGCCCGAGTGGTACGCGACAACCGGCTGGCCGCCTACCGGTCGGCCGTCGAGCGGGAGCGTGTCCGGTGGCGGGAGGCGGAACTGGCCGCTGAGGCGGCGCATGCCCTCTCCGCCGAGGCGTACGCGGCGGCCGATCGGCTCCGATTGGAGCGGCTGCCGGTCCGGAGCCGGGCCAGCGTCGCACCTGCCGACCTGCTCCGACGGTGGGACCCGGCACGGCTTGGTCGGAATTCCGTGAGCTGGGTCACGTTCCTCGAGAACTCGGTCACTCTTCGTAGGTGATTCGATTGGCGTAGCTATCGCCGGGTGCGTTGTCCGTAAGTCGTCCGGTTGTTACCCCGAGGCGACCGGTACGCCGTCGGTCCCATTCCGCTCCGCCCGCTCCCAGGTATCCGAAAATTGCTGAGCTGGATCATGTTTATGCAGGTCAGAGCGGGTTGGCCGGGAGGTGACCGGCCAGTAGTGTCAGCACGTCCGGTGCGGTAACCGATCGCAGAAAGCGACGCCGTACCGACCCGCTCAATCGTGATCTCACGAACCGGGGACCCACTGCACCACTGGGGTGAATCCGCGAGTCTCGGCCCGCGGTAGGGCGTCTTCCCGCCCGAATCCGTCAGCTAACCCGGTCGGCGGTGATGGAAGGAGAACCAGCCCTCGTGCAGTCCGATGTGATTCCCCCGTTTCCCTGCCTCCACGGCACCGCGGTGCCCGTGCTTGCCGGCCTGAGCGCCGCGAGCTGACCCCGGTCATCGCCACCGCCCGGTTCTTGCCGGGTGCATCCCTGAACGGCCCCTCCCGCTCATCCGGGCGGTCGTCGGCGTCCAGACGCCGACCCGACCGCCGGAGCCGGCATGCCGTTCTCCCCTCAGCCAGTGGAGGAACCATGAAGCGCACCCTTTCCCGCCGGCTTCGTCGGCTGGTCACCGAACGTCCCTACCAGATCGTCGCCGGCTCCGCCGCGGCACTCGTGCTGGCCACCGGCACCGGCGCGGCCATCGCCGGCACCGGGACCGCCCCGGCCCCCACCCGTACCACCACCGCTGCCGCAGAGCTGCTCGCCGACACCGCGGTGACACCGGAGGCGATCCGGGCTGAGGTCGCCTCGCCCCAGGCCGCCGCGAAGACTGCCGTACCGAGAAGTGCCGTGCCGGCCAGCGCGGCACCGGCCAGCGCCTCGCCGTCGCCGAAGCCCAGCCCGACGACTGCGGACCCTGACGTGGCCAGCAAGGAGCCGGCGCCGGCTCCGCCTGCCTCGAAGATCCTCGAGTACGACCACCAGGCACAGACCACGGGCTACTACTGCGGCCCGGCCGCCGTACGAAACGCGTTGAGTGCCGCGAGCATCGAGCGGGGACAGGACGCACTCGCCACCCAACTCGGCACCACGTACGCCGGCACCAACTCGGCCGAGGACACCACCCGCGTCCTCAACGCTGTCGTCGACGGCGACCCGTACGAGACCACGATGATCCGTGGCGGTGCCGCCACGCCGGCTCAGATGGACCAGCTCCAGGCGGACGTGGTCGCGGCCATCGCCGACGAGCGAGGCGTCGTGGTCAACGTCGCCGGCAGTGTGACCGACACGAACGGCCGCTGGCACTCTTTCCCCGGCGGCCACTACGTCGCGGTGGTCGGCTACGAGGACTCTGGCCGGATGGTGAAGATCGCTGACTCGGCCGACGTTTCGTACCCGTCGTACTGGCTCAGCACCACCGACCTGGCCAACTGGGCCGCCACCCGCGGATACTCGGCCTGATCACGCCGGTCCCACCGCAGGCGGCGGGTGCGGATCAGGTCTTGCATCCGCACCCGCCGTCGGGCGACTCGGCGTCGGTTGATTACCCGCTGCTGCCGTCGGGGCACCGCCGATGTCGCGGTCTCGCCGGACAGCGGTCCAGCGGCAATCCAGCTCGCGCCGGACCGCAGCGAGGAAGACCTCGGCGTACGAGTCGGCGGGGAAGTCGCCCAGGTAGCGGCGACGGGTGGCCCAACGGGCCTCCGCAGCCGGGTCGGTGTCGAGCAGCCGGGTCAGGACGTCGTCGAGACCGGTCAGGTCCCGGCGCAGCACGTAGCCGGCGGCGGCCAGCGGAAAACGTTCGACGAACCGGTCGCCGTCGGTGCCCATGTCGGTCACCGCGTACGGCTTGCCCGAGTAGAGCCAGTCGGAGACCACCCCGGAGACATCGGAGACCAACGCGTCCGCACGGTTGACACAGTCCGCCAGGGTGAGCCGGCTCGCTGCGGCACCGTAGACATGCACCCGGCCGGACCGGGCCCGGTCGGCGGCGAGCAGGTCGTGCAGTCGTGCCAGCTGCCGGGCCGAGGTCGGGTTCTGCGCGGTGTAGGGGTGGGCACGTAACACGACCGTGGCCCCCCGGTCCAGCAGGCGTCGCAGCAGCGGCTCCGCCACCGGCAGCGAGCAGTAGTCGGCGTCGGCGTTGTGCCCGGTCCACGTGGGGGTGTAGAGCACTGTCGGGTTCCGGGGCGGCGCCGGTCGTGAGCACACCTCGATCGCCTCGACCTGGGGGCGGCCGACCACCACGAACTTCTCGGCGGGGATGTCGACTCCGGCGCGGGCGTACCGCTCGATGGCCGCCTCGCCGGCGACGAAGATCCGATCGAAGACCGCCGAGACCGGGTTGGCGCTGGGGGCCTTGTCACTGTCACCGTGATGCAACTGCACGTGGGTGAGTTGGGTGAACCTGATGCAGTGGCTGTTCTTGGCTCCGTGGTTGACGTAGAACGCGACCCGCAGGCTCGGTACCAGGACCTCGTCCATACTGCGGGTGGTGGGGCAGTACACCACCGGGGCGGTGGTGGCCGCCGCCAGCGGGGCCAGGAACTCCGATTCCCGCACCATCACCACGAAAGGGCGACCGATCCGTTCCAGGTACGGCAGCCACATGGTGACCTGGTACTCGGAGCCGGTTGGGGCGGAGAAGTGCAGGACGAACTCGGGTTGGTGCCGGCGTAGCGCCCGGGCGACCACCGACCCGTCGCGCGGCGGCCGGAACCGCCGCCGGGCCAGGTCGAGGGCGACCGCCCCGATCGCGACGCCCACCAGCAGCGTCACCGACAGTCCGACGGTCGCGGGTGACGCCACCAGCGCGGTCAGGGCCAGCAGGGCGAGCAGTGTCGCCACGGCATCCCCGAGCACCACCGCGACCTGCGCCACCCAGGTGCGTACCGGCAGGTTGGCGGCGCGGATCTCCAGGTTCCCGGCTTGGCGCAGCGGAGCGGCGAGCAGCACCAGACCCAGCAGTACCACGGCGGTCCCGGCCAGGGCCGGATCGAAGCCGGCGTCGAGCTGCCGGGCGTAGCCGACGAGCACCGCAGCGGCGATCAGCGTGGTCTCCGCGACGTTGTCGGCTGCGGGCCGCACCCGGCGTTCCCAGACCGTGGCGGCAAGCGCCGTCACGGCCAGGCAGAGCCCCCAGACGGTGGCGCCGGTGAGTGCGACCACCAGGAAGCTCAGGATCGCCCCACCGGTGGCCAGGCTGCGTGCGGCCAACTTCCGGACCAGGTCACCACGCATGTCGGTGTCGCTTTCGCGGTCGGGTGGCGGGACGGTCAGCCGACGGCAGCGACGTCGGCTGACCGGTCGGTCTGGGCGGGTACGGCGACGGCGACGGGTGCCTCGCCCGGCGGCCTGCGGACGTCGATCACCTGACCGGTCAGGTCCGAGATCAGGACGTCGAGCGACGACTGGGCAACCGTCTCGGCGGCGAGCAGCGTGTGCTCGGGTTCGGCGCCGAACGCCTTCGTCCGCATCGGGGTGGCGGTCCGCTCCGGGTTGATGATGTTGACCCGTACGCCGGACTCCGCCCACTCGTCAGCGAGCGCCTGGGTGAGGTTGACCAGGGCGGCCTTGGTCGCGGAGTAGAGCGCGTAGTCGGCCCGACCACGGGTGTACGAGCTGGAGGTGTATAGCAGCAGTTGGCCCTTGGTCTGCTGGAGGTAGGGCAGGGCCTGTCGGGCGACGGTGACCGGGCCGACGAAGTTGACCTGGAGTACCCGGTCGATGGTCTCCTGGTCCATCTCGGCGAGCGCGCCCTTCTCGAGGATTCCGGCGGTGACCACGACGTGGTCGATGCGGCCGGTGGCCTCGAAGGCGGTCCGTAGCGCGGCCTCGACGTCCTCGGGGCGTTCCACGTGGGTGCCGGTGCTGGAGCGGCTGAACGGGAAGACCTGGGCGCCGTAGCGGCGGGCCAGATCGGTGAGGTCGTGACCGATGCCGTAGCTGCCGCCGAAGACGACGATCGTGCGGCCGGAGACCTCCTCGCTGTAGGCGCGGTGGTCGGTCAGCCGGGGCACCTTGGCGGCGGCCAGTTGGAACAGTTTGTCCGCCAGGTGCACGTCGACCGGGTGGGTGACCTTGATGTTCTCGTCCGAGCCGTCGATCACCTTGATCGGGGTCTCGGGGAGGTAGCGCAGCACCACGCCGCAGTCGTCGGTGGCGGCGAAGTTCGGGTCGCCCTCGGCCCGGCGGTACGCCTCCCGGATGGTGCCGGAGCGGAACGCCTGCGGGGTCTGCCCCCGACGTAGCGTGGCCCGCACCGGGATGTCGGTGATGCACTCGTTGGCGTCGACCTGGATGATCGTGTCGGCCGACGGGATGGCCACGTCGACGGCCGCGTAGGTCCACAGCGCGTTCACGCATTCCCGGACGATCCGGCCGCTGAGCAGCGGGCGCACCGCGTCGTGGAAGAGGATGTTGCAGTCGCCCCCACCGACCGCGTCCAGTGCGACCCGGGTGGTGGCGTTGCGGGTGTCACCACCCTCGATCACTTTGGTGACCTTGCGGAAGCCGGCCTTGTCGACGATCTTCTGCGCCTCGGCCACGTGCCCGGCGGCCATCAGCACGATGATCTCGTCGATCTCGGGCGCGGCCTCGAAGACTGCAAGCGTGTGCTCGATGATCGGCTTTCCGGCGATCTTGAGTAGCTGCTTGGGGATGCCCAGACCCAGCCGGGTGCCGGTGCCGCCGGCCAGCACCACCGCCACCGTCCGTGTGGGTCGCCACGGCGCTCGGTCCTGCGGCGTGGGACCCGGATCGGTGGTCTGGTCCTGCGTCATTGCGGTCCTCGCTCTCGGGGTGCATGACTGTCGTGCGTTACATGAACGGAAGGTTCCGCCGACACGGCGACAGAGTGAACCATAACGCGTGGGCCGCGTTGCCCCAACGGGACAACGCGGCCCACAGCGCCGCTCGTTCACCCAAACTCTACTTGCCGTTCGTGAACGCCTCGTAGGCCGCCAGTACCTCGGAGGTCGGGCCGTCCATCCGAACTTCGCCGGATTCCAGCCAGATGGTTCGTTCGCAGGTGTCCCGTACGGAGGAGAGCTGGTGACTGACCAGGAAGACCGTGCCGGCGCTCTCCCGCAGCTCGCGCACCCGTTGCTCGCTGCGCTTGCGGAACGCCTTGTCCCCGGTGGCGAGCGCCTCGTCGATCAGCAGCACGTCGTGCTGTTTCGCGGCGGCGATGGAGAAACGCAGCCGGGCCGACATGCCGGAGGAGTAGGTGCGCATCGGCAGCGAGGCGAAGTCGCCCCGCTGATTGATCCCGGAGAACTCGATGATCTCCGGCACCTTGCGTCGTACCTCGTCCGGTGGCATGCCCATGGCCAGGCAGCCGAGCGTGACGTTGCGTTCGCCCGGCAGGTCGTTGAGCAGGGCGGCGTTCACGCCCAGCAGCGAGGGCTGCCCCTGGGTGTATATGGCCCCCCGCTCCACCGGCAGCAGTCCGGCGATGGCCCGCAGCAGGGTCGACTTGCCGGAGCCGTTGGTGCCGATCAGCCCGATGGCCTCGCCCCGGTACGCGGTGAACGAGACCCCGCGAACCGCGTGCACCTCTCGGACGTTGGGCGCGGAGTTGCGGCTGACCATCCGCTTCAAGGCGGCGACCGCGCTGAGGTTGTTGCCGCTGCCCCCGTGCACCCGGTAGACGACGTGCGCGTCGTCCACGACCACGGTGGGGATCCGTTCCTGGATCTGGGGGAGGGTCATCGTCACATCATTGGACATTTCAAGGTTAACCACGGCCGTACTCCTGTTCGCCACGCCAGAAGTAGAGGTATCCGCCGACGCCTGCGACGAGCGCCCAGCCGAGCGCGATCAGCCAGGTCAGGAGCAGCGAGTCGGTGAGCAGGTGAGTGTTCTCCAGCAGGGAGATCCGGGCCAGCTCGATGTAGACCAGCATGGGGTTGAACTGCACGACGGTGGTGGCCCAGCCCGGCAGGTTCTCGGCGAACAGGTCGACGCTGTAGAGCACGCCGGAGCCGTACATCCAGGCCCGTAGGACGAAGGGCATGACCTGTTTCAGATCGGTTGCCTTCGCGCCCAGCCGGGCCATCACCATGGTGAGCCCGGCGGTGAAGACCGTCTGGACCAGCAACGCCGGCACCAGCATCAGCCAGCTCAGGGTGATCGGCTCACCGGTGACGACCACGATGCCGATCAGCACCACCATCGAGCCGAGCATCTGCTGGAACTGGGTGGCGGTGATGGCCAGCGGCAGGGACGCCCGGGGGAAGTGCAGGGCGCGGATCAGGCCGAGGTTGCCGCTGATCGCCTGGGTGCCGTGCATCAGGCTGGTTTGGGTGAAGTTGAAGATGAACAACCCGGTGGTCAGGTAGGCGATGAAGTTGTCCATGCCCCGGGTCTGTTCGAGCACCAGACCGAAGATCAGGAAGTAGACCGCCGCGTTGGTCAGCGGAGTGAGCACCTGCCACAGTTGCCCGAGGCGGGCGTTGCTGAACGAGGCGGTTAGCTTGGCGTGGGAGTACTCGGAGATGAAGTGCCGGTAGCGCCACAGTTGGCCGCTGTAACGACCGAACGAGGGCCGCTCGCCGGCCACCCGTAGCCCGTGTCGGGCGGCCAGTTGGGCTGGGGTGAGGCCGGAGTCGGGGTCGGCCAGCAGGTTGGCCATGGGGATGGGCGCTCCGATCTGTCGTGCCGGCGTTATGTCTCGCGGTGAGTGAATCTAGCGCGGGTCGGTGTGTGGAGCGCCGCCCCCGGTCGCTGGCTGGACAGTAGTCCGAAATACGTCGGGACGCAACCGTAGCGTCGTTGCGCTAAGCTGTCCCGGTGACAGTCGAGAAGAGTCCCAGGTGACGGCCGAAAAGAGGCGCGCCCCGGCCGGTGCGGCGGTGCTCCGCGATGAGATCACCTCGGCCATCCGTCGCGCCCTCATGCAGGAACTCGCCGCAGTCGGATACGGCCGGCTCTCCATCGAGGCGGTGGCCCGCCGGGCCGGGGTCGGCAAGACCGCGATCTACCGCCGCTGGAACTCGAAGCTCGACCTGGTGCTGGACGTGGTCTCGACTGCCGCGAGCCGGAAGCTGCCGATGCTCGACACCGGCACCCTCGACGGCGACGTCCGGCTGCTCCTGCTGGTCGTCAGCGGGGCACTGGGCCATCCGGTGGCATCGCAGATCATCCCCGACCTGCTCGCCGAGGCGGCGCGTAACCCGCAGATCGCCGGGACTCTGCAGGGCGCGTTGAAGGACTACCAGGACCGCATCGGCAACATCGTCATCGGGCGCGCGGTGGAGCGCGGCGAGCTACCCGGCGGCGCCGACCCGCGGACCGTGGCGGACCTGATAGTCGGGCCGATCTACTGGCGGATGGCCATCGCCCGGTTACCACTGGACCCACCCGAGCTGGACCGGATGGCACGGGCCGCCGTGGCTGCACTGAGAGTGGCCTGCGCCGTGCCGAGCGACGATCGCGTCTGAGGCCGTCCCGAAACCTCGCAGCGGCTGCGGCGTGCCCCGCCGATGACCGACAGTGGCGGGAAATCGGTCCGGATGCCGGTGTGGTGTGTCCGGACCGAAGCCCCACCGTGCCGGATCACCGCCTGGACCTGCACCGGTGCGCGCCCGACCAGTGATTCCTGAACGGCAGACGGACGCACCGTGAACGCTCTTTCTGTCCCCCGTTAACGGCCGGCTAGTATCACATCCCGAACTCGCGAAACAGTCTTGCGATTGGGAGGACTACATGACGGGGCAGCACCCGGCCTTCATACCGCCAGCCCGCCCGATCATCGGCGAAGCCGAGATCGAGGCGGCTGTCAGGGTGTTGCGCAGCGGCAAGGTGGTACAGGGTCCCGAGGTCGCCGCGTTCGAGCAGGAGTTCGGCGAACTCGTGGCCGACCGACACTGTGTCGCCGTCAACTCCGGCACCTCCGCCCTCCAGCTGACCCTGCTGGCGCTCGGCGTCGGCCCGGGCGACGAGGTCATCGTGCCGTCGTTCTCCTTCGCGGCCAGCGCCAACGCGGTGCGACTGGTCGGCGCTGCGCCGATCTTCGTGGACATCGAGTCGGGCAGCTTCTGCCTCGACCCGGAGGCGGTCGCCGCCGCGGTCACCCCGCGGACCGTCGCCATCGTGCCGGTCCACCTGTACGGTCACCCCGCCGCGATGGACCGGATCATGGCGGTGGCGCAGCGGCACGACCTGGCCGTCGTGGAGGACGCCGCCCAGGCCCACGGTGCCAGCCTGAACGGCACCCCGGTCGGCGCATTCGGCACCGCCGGTTGCTTCAGCTTCTATCCCACCAAGAACATGCACTCCCTGGAAGGAGGCATGATCAGCACTGCGGACGCCGGGCTGGCCCGCACCCTGCGGCTGCTACGCAACCAGGGCATGGAGCAGCGGTACGCGAACGAGATCGTCGGGGCCAACATGCGGATGACCGACGTGGCCGCGGCGATCGGCCGGGTACAGCTGACCCAGCTCGCCGAATGGACCGAGCAGCGCCGCGCGAACGCCAAGTACCTCGACTCGAACATCACCGGCATGATCACGCCGCCGGTGGCCGACGCCGCCCGGCACGTCTACCACCAGTACACCGTCCGGGTCCGGGGCGACCGGGACGCCGCCCAGACCCGCCTGCAGGAGCTGGGCATCGGCAATGCCGTCTACTACCCGACCCCGATCCACCGGCTCAAACCGTACCTGGACGAGGACGGCCAGCCCGGCCCCTGGGAACTGCCGGAGACCGAGCGGGCCGCTGCCGAGGTGATCTCACTGCCGGTGCACCCCACGCTGAGCGCCGACGACCTCGATCGGATCGTAGAGGCCGCGAACCTCGCCGGTGGTGCCCGGTGAACCCGCGACACGGCGGCAGACTGCGCGCCGGCCTGATCGGCCTCGGCGCGATGGGCCGCAACCACGCCCGCGTACTCTCCGGGCTGGACGGGGTGGAGCTGGTCGGGATCGTCGAACCGGCGGGTGACCAGGGCGGCCTGTTCCGGGCACCGGTGCTGCCCGACCTCGGCGAACTGCTGGCCCTGGGCATCGACTACGCGGTGATCGCCTGCCCGACCGCACTGCACGAGCAGGTCGGCCTCGAACTCGCCGCACACGGGGTGCCCGCGCTGATCGAGAAACCGATCGCGCAGTCGGTCGAGGCGGCGACCCGCCTGGTCGAGGCGTTCGAGAGCCGTGGGCTGGTGGCCGGGGTCGGCCACATCGAGCGGTACAACCCCGCCCTGCAGAGCCTGCGGAATCGCCTGGAGGCGGGTGAGCTGGGCGAGGTCTACCAGGTGGTGACCCGACGGCAGGGCCCGTTCCCGCACCGCATCGCCGACGTCGGCGTGGTGATGGACCTCGCCACCCACGACATCGACCTGACCAGCTGGGTGACCGGCCGGGAGTACGTCTCGGTGTCGGCCAGGACGGTCTCCCGCAGCGGCCGACTGCACGAGGACATGGTCGCGGTCGTCGGTCAGCTCTCCGACGGCACGATGGTCAACCACCTGGTCAACTGGCTCAGCCCGCTCAAGGAGCGGTCCACGGTCATCACCGGTGAGCGGGGCTGCTTCGTCGCCGACACCCTCACCGCCGACCTGACCTTCTACGCCAACGGCGCGATCGGCACCGAGTGGGAGGCGCTACGGGCCTTCCGCGGCGTCGCCGAGGGGGACATGATCCGCTACGCCATCCCGAAGCGCGAGCCGCTGCTGGTCGAACACGAGCGCTTCCGGGATGCGGTCGAGGGCAAGGAAAGCGACATTGTCACCCTCCGGCAGGGACTGCGCACCGTCGAAGTTGCCGGAATGGCACTGGAGTCGGCGCGCAACGGCGACACTCGCTCTCTTCCGTCTCCCGTCGGCGCGTAGCGCTCGGACGCCTCCCTTGGATAGTTCGCGCTCTCCGGAGCCCATCGGGACAGGACAGTCCATGGAGTTCGACCACCAACCGAATGATCACGGCAATGGGCGGGTCGTGATGCTGGTAGACAGCTCCGTGCGAGGTGATTCCCGGTCCGCGAAGACTGTGCGCTCGATGCGTGAGGCTGGCTGGGAGGTCATCGTGCTCGGCCGGTCGCCCGACGGCCAGCCGCAGACGGCCGAGTGCGAAGGAGCTCCGGTGTACCTCGTGCCCGTGCCGACTCCGTTGCATCGGGAGCGCCACGAACTCCGCAGATCCCTGCTCCGCTGGCCACTCGCGTACCCCAAGACAAAGACCGCGAGTGACCGGGCGCAGCGGCTCGCCGCCTGGCGGGCCGACGTCCGGGTACGGCGGATCGCGTTGCGGTCCGGTTCTCATGGAACCGGTGCGGGGATCGTCGAGCGGTTCCGGCTGGCAGCTTCCGTGCTGGGCATCGGACTGACCGAGCGTGTGGTCGGTCTGCGGTCCCGGCAGACGAAGGCCGCTCAGCAGGGGCGGCGGGTCCTCGACGGCCGGCTCGACCGAATTCACGCGTACGTGTGGCGGACGGTGCGCGGCGACCGGTGCTGGCGCCGTTTGGAGCCGCTGCTCTGGGACTACGAGCTCGCGTTCGCTGAGCCGCTGGACCGGCTCGAGCCGGAACTCATCCACGCCAACGACTTTCGGATGCTCGGCGTCGGCGCACGGGCCGCGTTGCGGGCTCGTGGCGAGGGGCGTGTCGTGAAGCTGGTCTGGGAGGCGCGGGAGTACTTGCCGGGCTTGAAGCCGCGATCCGCCGACGCGCACTGGCGGCTGGCCAACATGGCGCACGAGAGGGAGTACTCCCGGTACGCCGACGCGGTGATAACCGTCTCCGACACACTTGCCGACCTGCTGAAGCGACGCCACCGGCTGTCACGTCAGCCGTACGTGTTACTCAATGCACCGGAGCTGAGTCAGCCGGCCGATGCGGACGGCGGGGCGGCATCGGATGTTCGGCAGCAATGCGGCCTGGCACCTGAGGTGCCGCTGCTCGTCTACAGCGGCGCCGTAGCCGAACAGCGAGGGATCGCAACCATGATCAAGGGTTTGGTCGCGATGAGCGACGTGCACCTGGCCCTGGTGGTGCTGGATCCCTCGGCGGCCTATCTGACGGCACAGCTGTCCAGAGCGGCGGCAATGGGGGTCCGGGAACGGATACATGTGCTGCCCTATGTGCCGCACTGGCAGGTGGTGTCGTTCCTGACGTCGGCCGATGTCGGCGTGATTCCGATCCACCGTTGGCTCAACCACGAGATTTCCCTGATCACGAAGTTCTTCGAGTATTCCCACGCCCGGCTGCCGCTGGTCGTGAGCGATGTCCGGACGATGGCGGAGGCGACCCGGAGAAGCGGGCAGGGCGAGGTGTTCCGGGCCAAGGACGTGGACGACTACGTTCGTGCGGTACGTGCGGTCCTGGCGGATCCACACCGATACCGGGCCGCCTACGAGACTCCGGGCATGCTGGACGAGTGGACTTGGCGCTCCCAGGCGTCCGTACTCGATCGCGTCTACCGCGAATTGGTGCCGGGCCCGACAGGTCCTTCGCTGCGGAAGGAGTCCGTCGATGAGACGGCGGAAACCCGCTGGTCCGCGCAGGCGGCGAGCTGAGCCCCGCCCACGTTCGTAGTGCAGCGAATGGTCCGACGGTACATCGCACAGTCGTTCTGACAGCGGCAGGGCATCGACCGGCCGAAGGCAACAGAGAGGCAGAGAGTCGAAAGATGGAGCTGGACGCGGCAAGGCAGCCGGGCACCCGCGGGCGGGTCGTCATGCTTGTTGATAATGCCGTCAACGGGGACTCCCGGGTGCAGAAGATTGCGCGCTCGGCAGCGGAAGCAGGCTGGGAGGTGACACTGCTCGGCCGATCCCCGGACAAAGACGTGCACACCTGGCAGCTGGGGCAGGCAGAGGTTCGACTGCTGCCGATGTCGAGCCCGCTCAGCACCCGACGTCACCAGTTCCGTCGTAGCTGGATTCGGGGTCCACTCGGCTACCCGCCCAACGGCGTGGCGGCCAACCGCGTACAGCAGATGAAAGCGTGGCAGGCGGACCTGCGGGTCCGCCGGGCCGAACTGGACCTCGCCGCCGCGTCGGGCACGCCGACAGGACTCCGGCGGCAGGTGCTTCGCGCCGAGCTGCTCACCGCCAAGGTGCTCGAACGGTGGGTCCGGCTCCGCCGCAACCAGTCGCAGCGTGCCCGGGAGGCTCGCCAGCGGCTCGACGGCCCGTGGGATCGGCTCTACACCCGCTTCTGGCAGTCCGTCAGAGGTGACCACTCCTGGCGTCGACTGGAACCGGCACTGTGGGACTGGGAACTCGCCTTCGGGAAGGTCGTCGACCGGCTCAAGCCGGACCTGATCCACGCCCACGACTTTCGGATGATCGGTGTCGGTGCCCGTAGCGTACTGCGCGCCCGCTCTGCCGGCCGTACCGTGAAGCTGGTCTGGGATGCGCACGAGTTTCTGCCTGGCATTCGGCCCCGTCGAGACGATGCACGATGGATGCCCGCGCACTGTGCACACGAACGTGAGTACGCCGTGTACGCAGATGCGGTGATGACTGTGTCGGACGGTCTTGCCGAACTGCTTCAGGAGCAGCACGGCCTTGCGGAGCGACCAGAGGTGGTTCTCAACGCGCCCGGCAAGCTCGACAGCCTGGTCGACGCCGATGAGTCGACGCCCGATCTGCGCCAGTTGTGCGGCATCGACGGGGCCACCCCATTGCTGGTTTACAGTGGCGCGGCGGCCGAGCAGCGGGGCATGGGGACCGTGGTCGAGGCGTTGCCGCAACTCGGCGAGGTCCACGCCGCTTTCGTGGTCAACTCGCCGTCCGGCCGTTACACGCGGGGTCTGGTCGCCCGGGCTGAAGAGCTCGGCGTGGCCGACCGGCTGCATGTGCTGCCGTATGTGCCGCACCACCAGGTGGTCTCCTTCCTCGCGGCGGCCACTGTGGGGGTGATCCCGATCCATCACTGGCCGAATCACGAAATCGCCCTGATCACGAAGTTCTTCGAGTACTCGCATGCCCGGCTGCCGATGGTCGTTTCCGACGTACGGACCATGGCCGCGAAAGTTCGGGAGACAGGCCAGGGCGAGGTGTTCACCGCTGAGGACGTAGCCGACTTCGTGCGCGCGGTTCGCGCAGTGTTGGCCGACCCGGCGCGCTACCGCGCCGCCTACGACCGGCCCGGCCTCCTGGAGCAGTGGACGTGGGAGGCGCAGGCGCAGGTGCTGGACAGGTTGTACTCCCGCCTGCTGCCCGATCGGCTCGCGTCGACCCCGGACGCGGATCTGACCGTCGAGGCGACCTCACTCTCGGTCGGAGCGCCCGGGTGAACCAGCCAGACGTGACCGTCGTCGTCGCCGTCTACAACACCATGCCGTACCTCACGGACTGCCTGGAGTCGCTGGTCGGGCAGAGCATCGGCCTGGAGCGGCTCGAAGTGGTCGCGGTGGACGACGGCTCGACCGACGGCAGTGGTGAGGAACTGGATAGCTACGCCAAGCGGTACCCGGGCACTGTCACCGTGCTGCACCAGCCCAACTCGGGAGGCCCGGCGGGGCCGAGCAACCGGGCCTTGGAGGTCGCGCAGGGGCGTTACGTCTTCTTCATCGGCTCGGATGACCACCTGGGACCGGAGGCGTTGGAACGACTGGTGGACGCCGCCGACCGGTGGGGTTCGGACGTGGTGCTCGGCCGGATGGTCGGCACCAACAACCGCTACGTGCACCAGGCCATCTACGCCAGCACCGAGGAGCAGGTCGACCTGTTCGACAGCGACCTGCCTTGGTCGCTGTCGAACACCAAGCTGTTCCGGCGAGACCTGATCGAGCGGCACGGCCTGCGGTTCCGCGAGGACATGCGGATGGGCAGCGACCAGCCCTTCACCCTGGAGGCGTGCGTACGCGCCGGGCGAATCTCGGTCCTGGCCGACTACGTCTACTACTACGCAGTCAAACGGGACAACGCGCAGAACATCACCTATGCGAGTCGGTTCGAGGAGCGGCTGCGCTGCGCCGAGGAGCTGATCGACTTCGTCGTCGGGCTGATCGAGCCCGGGCCCCGACGCGACGCGATCCTGCTACGGAACTTCAGCTGGGAGGTGGCCAAGCTGCTCCGGGCAGAGTTCCTCGAACTCGAACCGGTTCTGCAGGAGCAGGCCCACCAACGAATCCGTCGGCTGCTCGTGAGCTACCTGACCGACGGCATCCGGCACCGCCTCGCGGCCGCTGTCCGGTTACGCCTGCTGGCCGCCCGACACGGCGACCTGCACCACCTTCGTCAGTTGATCAGCCAGCAGAGGGACAAGTCACTACCCGAGCTGACCATCGTCGGTGACCGCTGCTACGCCCACTACTTCGGCTTCCGTGACCCGGAACTGGGCTTTCCGGACGAGTGGTACGACGTCACCGAGCGGGCTGCCAAGCTGGCGGTCAAGCTCAGCGTCACCGACCTGGCCTGGGGACGCGACGAAACCGGTGCAAAGACGTTCGTGGTCACGGCGCACAGCCACGGGGCACACCTGGCCGGGTTCACGCCGGAGGCGGTGGAGGTCAGCATCGGCGAGCTGCCGGCCGTCGTCACGCTGCGTCCGGGCGGGCCCGGTACCGTCGTACGGGCGCAATGGCCACTGAACCAGTTGCTCACCCTCGGTGTACCGGGTGGAGAGCCGCGCAAGGTCGAGGTCAAGCTCAGCGTGCTGGGTGGGGCGGCCACCACGTCGCTGCGGGCGGAGGGACGCCTCGCAGTGCCTCGCCGGGCGGCATGGCACGGATTCCGCTTGTGCCTGGTCACGCCCTACACGGACAGCAAACACCGGATCAAGTTGATGATCACGTCTGTCACGCCGCGCCGGACAGTCGCCCGTTTGGCCACCAAGTGGTCGTCGAGAGGAAAGTAGTCCCATGAACATCTGCGTCGTCGCCCTCGGGAAGATCGGCTTGCCGTTGGCCGTGCAGTTCGCCGCCAAGGGACACCGGGTGGTCGGCGCCGACGTCTCCGAGCGGGTCGTCGAGCTGGTCAACGACGGGGCCGTACCGTTTCCGGGCGAGGCGGACCTGGACGTCAGGCTGAAGGAGGTGGTGGCCGCCGGTCTGCTGTCGGCGACCACCGACACCACCGCAGCGGTGGCTGGTGCCGAGGCGGTCGTGGTGGTCGTGCCGCTCTTCGTCGACGCTGACGGCGTACCGGACTTCGGTTGGATGGACGATGCCACCCGGGCCATCGCCGCAGGTCTGAAGCCGGGCACCCTCGTCAGCTACGAGACCACGCTGCCGGTCGGTACGACCAGGGGCCGCTGGGCGCCGATGCTGGCGGAGGGTTCCGGGCTCACCGCCGGTACGGACTTCCACCTGGTCTTCAGTCCGGAGCGGGTGCTCACCGGCCGGGTCTTCGCCGACCTGCGCCGGTATCCGAAGCTGGTCGGTGGCCTCGACGAGGCGTCCGGCGAGCACGGTGTGCGCTTCTACGAGGCGGTGCTGGACTTCGACGAGCGGCCCGACCTGACCCGCCCGAACGGTGTCTGGGACCTGGGCTCGGCCGAGGCGTCCGAGCTGGCGAAGCTGGCGGAGACGACGTACCGGGACGTCAACATCGGCCTGGCGAACCAGTTCGCCCGGTTCGCCGACACGGTGGGCGTCGACGTCATGAAGGTGATCGAGGCGTGCAACACCCAGCCGTACAGCCACATCCACTCTCCGGGCATCGCTGTCGGCGGGCACTGCATCCCGGTCTATCCACGCATGTACCTGTGGAACGACCCGACGGCCACCGTGGTGCGCTCGGCCCGGGAAGCCAACGTCGCCATGCCGGAGTACGCCGTCGATCTGCTGGCCGCCGCCTACGGCGACCTGACCGGCGTCGGTGTGCTGGTGCTCGGGGCTGCCTACCGGGGCGGTGTCAAGGAGACCGCATTCTCCGGTGTCTTCCCGACGGTGCAGGCGCTACACCGGCGAGGCGCGAAGCCGTACGTCAGCGACCCGATGTACACGAACGAGGAACTGGTGGCGCACGGTCTGCCGGGCTACCACGGTGAGCCGGTCAGTGCCGCCGTCGTCCAGGCCGACCACGCCGAGTACCGGACGCTCGGCTCCGCTGATCTGCCCGGTGTGACGGTGCTGGTCGACGGACGCCGGGTCACTGAACCATCCAGGTGGCCGAATGTCCGTCGGGTGGTCATCGGCGGCTGAGGCAGCCGTACCGGGGCCCGGCGGCTACCGCCCGGGCCCCGGCCCTACCCAGGTCAGCGACCCTGCCGGGGCGGGTTGTCCGGGTCCCGCGAGACGATCTCGCCTCGCTCGTCGACCCAGCCCTTCGGCCGGGCCGGGTTGCCCGCGACCAGTTGGTAGGGCGCAACGTCCCGGGTGACCACCGAACCGGCCGCGATCATCGCGTACTCGCCGACCTCGACGCCACAGACCAGGGTGGCGTTCGCGCCGATCGAGGCACCACGGCGTACCACCGTGGGAGTGATCTTCCAGTCCGGGTTCTGGGCACGGGGCCGCAGGTCATTGGTGAAGACCGCGCACGGGCCGACGAACACCTCGTCCTCCAGGAGCACCCCCTGGTAGACGGAGACGTTGTTCTGGATCTTGACGAGATCGCCGACCGTCACGCCCGCGTCGACATAGACGTTACGGCCGATGACGCAGCCGGCGCCGACCCGGGCCGACGATCGGATGTGGGCCAGATGCCACACCTTGGTGCCGTCGCCGACCGTGGCTCCGGGCTCGACGTCGGCGGTGGGATGGACGAAGACGGAGGGCGGGTTCGTGTCAGTCAACTTCAGGTCCCATCGGGTGTGCACGGTCTGGCGGAACTCGGCGCAGCATACCGGGCCGGTGACGACCGGGATCGTGCCCGAATCCGTTTACGCTGCTTGCCGATCCGCCGGCACCATCAGCAGCGCACGCGCAGGGTACGCGCCGAACTGGACCCGCCCGTACGACGACAAGGACGTCCCGTGTCGATGACCGACCAGGTTGCCACCTCCCCGGCGGCGATCGACGAACCCTCCGCTTTCGGCCGGTCTTGGCCCGTCGTCGGCCGGCTCGGTGCGGTCGTCGCCGGGCTGCCCGCAGCGCTGACCGACGGGGCCGTCCTGGTGTTCGCGCTCTGGACGCTGCTGTACCACGCCGCACTCCCGCTCGGCCTCGCCCCGTCGTGGACGTTCCGGGTCTGGTTGGTGACCAGCCTGGTGTCGGCTCTGCTCGTCCCGCTGATCCGGTGGCGCCACCGACGTGGTGTGCCAGCAGACCCGGTCGGCGCACCGGACACGATGGACGCAGCGCCGGATGCGACAGGCTCGGGTCCGGCGTCCGGCGCCGATCCGGCGGCGGCACGTACCGGCCGGACAGCGGTCGCCCGGCGTACGTTGACGGTACTGGTCCTGGTCTTCGGCACCATCGCGGCGGTCACCGCCGGGCTGGCCGGTACGCCGACCGGTGCCGACCTGACCTGGTGGGTGCCGGCCTCGGCCGGAACGACGGCGGCTACAGGTCTGGTTCTGCTGGCCTGGCGGACCCGACGGGAAACTGCGGCGATCCGGCCGCCGGGAACGACCGGCTGGCAGTCGGCGTACGCGCTGCTGACCGCCGGGGGTGCTGCCGCCGCCTCGCTCATCCTGGCGCGTAGCACCCCGGACGACATCTACTACGTGGGGCGATCGGTGTGGGTCGCCGAACGCGACGACGTCCCGCTCAACGACTTCCTGTTCAGCGAGAACGTGCTGCCGGCGATGGCGTCCCAACCGCCGATCGCGAGCATCGAGGTACTGGCCGGCGCGTTGGCCCGTTTCCTCGGCATCTCCGCTGCCTCGGCGACCTGGTACCTGCTGCTGCCGGTCATGGCGGTGCTCGCCGTGCTGGCTCTCTGGCGGCTGGTCCAGCGCTGGGCGCCGCGGCGTCCGGTGCTCGCCTTCACCGTCGCCATCGCCTTCCTCGCGTTGGTCTGCGGCCCCGACGCCGCCCTGGGCAACTTTCACCTACCCCGGCTGTACCAGGGCAAGGGCATGTTCGTCTCCGCGGTCGTGCCGTTGATGTGGCTCTACCTCACCCGCTGGTTCGACGACCGGTCCCGGTGGGGACTGCTGTTGATCACCGCGCTGTCGATCACCGCTACCGGGCTCACCACCACGGCGGCGATCGTCCTGCCGCTGCTGGTGGGCGGGGCGGGGCTGATGATGCTGCTGGTGGGTCGATGGAGATCGGCGCTCGCCGTCGGTGCCGCCGCGCTCACCTACCCGATCGGCGCGGTGGTGGTCACGCAGCTGACTCTCGGCTCGGCCAACGAGGCCGCCGCCGACGTCAACTTCTACGACGCCGCGCACACGTACCGTCGGACGTTCGAGGTCGGCATCGTCGGCGTGATCGGTGGACTCGCGCTGTGGTGCGGGCCGCTGCTGGCCCGCCGCGGCAGTCCGGCGTTACTGGCGGCCGGCGGCACCGTCACGCTGAGCGTGCTGCTGGTGCCCGGGGTGCTGGAGTGGCTCAGCGCGCTCACCGGCATCTCCGTGGTGCTGTGGCGGGTGTCGTGGTTGTTCGCCCTGCCGGCGCTCATCGGTCTGCTGTGCACGGTCTGGTTGCCGACCCGGCTGTCGGCGGTGCGGGCGCTGACCGGTGTGGTGCTGGCCGGCGCGATGGTGGCCTCGTTCGCCGCCTACGCGGTGCCGATGTGGGACGAGCGCAGCGGGGTGCTGGTACACGACGGGCCGACCTGGAAGATCCGCACGAAACAGCTGGCCATCGCGAGGTTCGTCGTGGGTCTCGACCGACCGGACGGCCTGGTGTTGGCCCCGGCGAGCATCATGCGGACCATCCCGCTGCTGACGACCCGGACCCGGGTGGTCCTGCCGCGTGACTTCTTCCTGATCGAGTACGACCTCGATTCGCAGTTCTCCCAGGACCGGTTGCTGGTGACCCGGTTCGCCAACGGGGGCCCGGCCGCCCAGCGGCCCGCCGCCGAGGAGGTGGGCGCCGCGCTGAAGCGGCTGGACGTGGGCACGATCTGCGTGTACAGCCAGAACCGTTACGCCCGGCAGACCGGTGAAGAGTTCGGCTACACCACGTTCGCCAGTCGGAGGGCGGATCCGCCCGTGCACCCGAACGCCGTCACCTGCCTTCGTCGCGGGTGAGCCGACACCCGGGCGTCACCACGTCGATGTCTCGCGTTAAGGTCGCTGCTGCGCTGCTGCGCTGCTGCCGGGACGCGGCCGGCCGTCGATCTCGATAGGGAGAGCCACCCCTTGTTCGGCATGTTGACTGTGCGCGTCGGAGTGGCGGCGCGCGGGGCCCTACTGGTGGGGGCGTACCTCCTCCTGCTCGTCACCGGCGCGCTCGGCCAGGTCGCCGCGTTCGTGGTCGCCGCCCTGGCGGCGGTACTCGGGGAGTTCGCCGTGCAGCGGTGGTCACCGGCCACCGCGACGCTGCTGGGGAAGGCGGGCCTCGGTCTGGGCTACCGCCAGCTGGCCCGCGACGTGTCCGTCGTGCTGCTGGTCGTCGCCCAGGTCACGCCGACCGGCGGCGCACTGACCCTGCTGCTCCTGTTGCCCACCCTGGTGTGGGTGATCGCTGTCTTCGCGGGAGCGTTCGAGCGGATCATCGACCGGCGTAGTCCTGGCGGTTCGATGGTGCGCAACATCGACCTGGGGCGGCTCGGTGGGGGGCCGCAGCTGCCCCGGTGGGCCGTGGCGCTCAGCGGCGACCGGCTGCCATGGGTGAACGCGCTGCTCGTGCCGGCGGCGGTGGCCGCCGCCCTTGCCGGCACGGTGACGCCCGTCCACCTGGCCGGCGTGATCGCCGTCGGGTCGGCCGCCGTGGTCGGCGCGATGCTCGCCTGGATCTGGCTGCAGGGCCGGGGCACCGGGCACGGCCACCGGTTGTCGGCGGTGCAGCGGTGGCTCGACAGCTACCGTCCGGAGGTCGCCCTCTACTTCGCCGGGCCCGGGAAGGACATCTACCAGGCCAACATGTGGCTCGCACCGATCGAGGCGGTGGACCGGCCGACGGTGGTCTTCCTCCGTAACCGGGCGGCCCTGGCGGAGCTGGCCGACACCCGGCTGCCGGTGGTCTGCGTGCCGCCCGGTGCGGATTTCATGAATCTCGGCAAGACGAGCATCCGGGTGGCCCTGTATCCCGCCAACGCCGGGGAGAACATCCACATGCTGCGGGAGCCCGGTGTGCGGCACGTCTTCGTCGGTCACGGCGACAGCGACAAAGCCGCCAGCGTCAATCCGTTCTGCAAGGTCTACGACGAGGTCTGGGTCGCCGGCCCGGCCGGCCGGGAACGTTTCGCCCGCGCCGGGACCGGTGTACGGGACGTGAACGTGGTGGAGATCGGTCGGCCGCAACTGGCCGGTCTGCGTACCGCCGCCGGGTCCGCCGAACGCACCTTCACCGTGCTCTACGCACCCACCTGGGAAGGTTGGCTCGCCAACGACCCCTTCCACACCTCGGTGCTGTCGATGGGGGAGCGGATCGTCGCCGAACTGCTGTCGATCCGGCCGGAGGTCCGGCTGATCTACAAGCCGCATCCGCTCACCGGAAGTCGGTCGGGGCGGGTCCGGGCGGCACACGAGCGGATCGTGCAGCGCATCCGGGCCGCCGGTGGCGACGTCGACGCGAGCAACCTGGACGGGCCGGCCCACCGGGTCGTCACCGGTGCTGTGCCGGCACTCTTCGACTGCTTCAACCAGACCGACCTGCTGGTCAGCGACGTGTCGAGCGTGGTGTCGGACTTCGTGCAGAGCCAGCGACCGTACGTGGTGGCAAACCCCGGTGGGCTACCCGAGGACGAGTTCCGACGTTCCTTCCCGACCTCCCGGGCGGCGTACCTGCTGGCCGCGGACTGTGCGGAGCTGAAGGAAATCGTCGCGGTGACGCGGGCCGGTGACGATCCGATGACCGGGGCCCGCCGGGAGCTGAAGACCTACCTGCTCGGCCCGGCCGACGCCAACCCGTTGGACCGGCTCGCCGAGGAGGTCGGTCGGCTCTGCCGCTGACCTCCATCGTCCGCCGGATAGCGTCGATCGAGGACCACGACCTCACCGTCCGGTGCCCGGCGGCACCGACCGGGCCGACGACCCCGACACGCCGCCGGAGCACCTGCGGTACGTACCTTGGCCGCCCCGGGCCTGTGCACCGGGCCGCTCGTCTGCAACCATCTGGTCGCAGATAGTCGAGCAAACCGAACGGGGAGGCCGGGTGCGCATCCTGCTGGTCGAGGACGACCGACGGGTGGCCGCCGCACTGTTGTCGGCCCTGACCCGACGCGGATACGAGGTGGAGCACGCCGCCACCGTCGCCGCCGCGCTCTCCGCCGCCCCCTGTGACCTGGTGCTGCTCGACCTCACCCTGCCCGATGGCGACGGCACCGACGTGTGCCGGCAGCTGCGGCGGCGCAGCAACCAACTCGGCATCATCGCCGTGACGGCCCGCGGCGAGGAACGCGACCGGGTGCTCGGCCTACGGATCGGCGCGGACGACTACGTGGTCAAGCCTTTCTCGATGGTGGAGCTCCAGGCCCGCATCGAGGCGGTGTTGCGGCGGGCCGCGCACGCGGCGCCGGAGCGCAATCTGATCGAGGTCGGGTCGGTGTACATCGACGTGGCGGCCCGTACCGTTGCGGTGGCCGGGCGGTCGGTGTCACTGACCCGCAAGGAGTTCGACGTCCTGCTCTCGTTGGCCCGGCAACCCGGGGTCGCAGTGGCCCGCGACCGGATCCTGCTCGACGCCTGGGGCACCACGTTCGCCGATCGGCACACCGTCGAGGTGCACGTCGGGTCGCTGCGCGGCAAGCTCGGCGACCCGCGGCTGGTGGAGACCGTCCGCGGCGTCGGCTACCGGCTTCGGGGCGAGTGAGGAGCCGGCGTGCGACGGCGGTTGGTGATCAGCTATCTGCTGCTGATGGTGCTCGTGGTGGTGGCGCTGGGCACACCGCTGGCGATGACGCTCACCACCCGGGAGACCGATCGGGTACGCGCCGACCGGCTGGCCGACGCCACCCGCTTCGCGTCGCTGGCCGGGCCGGCTCTGCGCGATGGCACGCCCGGTCCACTCGACCACGAACTGGCTAGCTACGACGAGCTTTACGGCATAGGCGCGGCAGTGGTGGACCGGGACCGGCGGGAGGTGGTGGCCTCGGCGAGCTGGCGAGCGGCCCCGGGTACCCGGGAAGCGTTGGATGTCGCGCTTTCCGGCCAGCAGACCAGCGGACCCGACTCGGTCTGGCCGTGGGTGGACGGGCCGATCGTGGTGGCGGTGCCGATCAACGACGGTGGCGAGGTGCTCGGCGCGGTGGTCACCGCCACCCCGGCCGACGGGGTCCGGCGTACCGTCGCCACCTGGTGGACGCTTGTCGCCGCGCTGGGCCTACTCGCGGTGCTGGCCTGCGTGCTCACCGCTTTCGGGCTGGCCGGCTGGGTGTTGCGTCCGGTCACCGAGCTGGACGCGGTCACCCACGAGATCGCCGAGGGCGATCGCGGTGCCCGGGTGCAGCATCGGCTGGGGCCACCGGAACTGCGCCGCCTCGCGACGAGTTTCAACCACATGGCGGACGTGGTCTCCGACGTGATGGACCGCCAGCGTGCCTTCGTCGCGCACGCCAGTCACCAGCTCCGCAACCCGTTGACCGCGTTGCGGCTGCGGGTGGAGGAACTGGGGCCGAGCGTCACCGACGAGCAGGGGCGCACCGAGCACCGGTTGGCGTTGGAGGAGACCGACCGGCTCGCCCTGCTGCTCGACGCGTTGCTCACCCTCGCCCGCGCGGAGCGCCGCGAGAACCAGCGGGTCGTCGTGGACGCGACGGCGGTGGCCGGGTCCCGGGTCGCGGCCTGGGAGCCGCTGGCCCGCCACCGGTCGGTCACCCTGAAGCTTGCCGTCGAACCCGGCCCGGTGTACGCCCGGACCGTGCCGACCGCCATCGACCAGGCCCTCGACGCCCTGATCGACAACGCGGTGAAGTTCAGCGGCGCCGGTGGTGAGGTGACGGTCACGGTGGCGGCCCGCGATGGCGGGACGACCCTGGAGGTACGCGACACCGGCCCGGGGATGACCCGCAGCCAGCTCGGCCGGGCCACCGAACGGTTCTGGCGGGCGCCGGAGGTGCAGAACGTCGACGGTGCCGGGCTGGGTCTGACCATCGCAGCGGTGCTGGTCGACGCCTCCGACGGCCGGCTGACGATGCACCCGAACTCACCGCGCGGGCTGGTCGCCGCGCTGTGGTTCCCGCAGCCGGCGGAGCTGCCCGACTCTTCCGATCCGGTCGGCGCGGCTGGATGGTCGGTATCCACCGAACCGGCGTCGTCCGCGGTGGCCGGAGCGTAGCGCCGCCCGACGGAAACGGCTGGGCAGGGAACCCCGGCCAGCACCGGGAGCCCCGGCACACGGTCCGTCTGATCAGCGTGGTCAGGGTTTGCTGGACCGGTAGTAGGCGACAGCGCCCGGGTGCAGTGGCAACGGGGAGGTGGCGATGGCCGAGCGGGGGCTCATCCGGCCGGCCGCCGGGTGCGCGGCAGCCAGCTCGGAACGGCGTTCCATGAGCAACCGGGTCACCTCGCGGACCAGCGACGCCGGCAGGTCGGCCCGCACCACCAGATAGTTCGGGTTGGCCACGGTGGTGACCGGGTCGACGCCGTACACCGAGCGGGGGATGTCCCGTGGTACGTACACCTCGGGGTTGCCCCGGCGTAGTGGCGCCGTCCACTCGCCGAGATCGACGATACGGGTGCGGGTGTCCTCGGCGAACTGGGCGACCGCGCGTACCGGCAGCCCACCGGAGAAGAAGAAGGCGTCGATCCGACCGGCGCGCAACGCGGCCACCGAATCGTCGAGTCCGAGGTGTTCCTGTCGTACCTGAGTCCCGTCGAGACCGGCCGCGGCCAGCAGCCGATCAACTGTGATCTTCGTACCCGAGCCGGCCGCGCCCACCGAGACCCGTCGGCCGCGCAGGTCGGTCAGGGTCCGCACCGGGCTGCCAGCGGTGGTGACCAGGTGCAGCAGGTCGTCGTAGACCCGGGCGACCGCCACCACCGGTGGATCCGGACCCGGGTCGGCCTGCAGCACGTCGGCCTGGGTGAAGCCGAGTTCGGCCTCCCCGGCGTTGAGTAGCTGCACGTTCTCCGCCGAGGCCGCGGTGACCAGCACCTCCGCCCGCACCCGGGGTAGTTCCCGGTTGAGGATGGCCGCCAGCGATTCGCCGAAGGCATGGTAGACGGCGGTGGGGCTGCCGGTGGCTATCCGGATGACCACCGGTGCACCCGGATCGTCGCGGCAGCCGCCGAGGCTGGGCAGGGCCAGCAGCACGGCTAGCGCCAACGTCACGCGGGCGCCTCGCCACCGCCGGGCTCGCACGGGGTACCGGGTACGGGTCACGGGCAGCACTGTGCGCCGCCGGACCCGGATGGCGCAACCCCGGGACGACGTAGCACGGTACGGCCGGGCGTCGGCCGCCGGGTCAGGCCACCGGCCGCTGCACCGCCTCCTCCGCCGCGTACCGCAGGATCTGGTCCCGGTCGCGGCCGTGGGCCACGCTGACCAGGAAACAACCGGTACTCGGCCGCAGCAGCGCCGGCACGTCCAGTAGCGCTGCGCCGCGCACCAGGACCGCGCCGAGCTCCCGGTCGGTGATCCGCACCCCGAGGATGTGCCGCCGGACGTGTCTACCGCCGGCCAGCAGCGCGGCCCGCCAGGCGGCGGCGGCCAGCCGGGTGCGCCACAACCGGCGGGCCGTCGAGGCACCCGGCACCGAGCCGCCGAGCATCTCACGCCGGCCCCGTCGCCAGCCGTTCTCCACGATCGCCGCGTACGTCGGCCGGTGCTCCCGCTCGACGTGCAACCGGTGCAACTCGTATCGGCGGCGCAGCCCACCGACGGCCAACTCGTGCCGGACCGGGATGTCGAGTCGATCGAGGAGCTGCCCGGTACGCCGCGCCGCCTCCTCCCGGTTGAACTCGATGGTCACCGGCTGGACGGGTTGCTGCGCGGCGAGCCGGTTCCCGGGCATGGCGGGCGGTGGCATGCAGCGCAGCAGGCAGGCCGTCTCGAAGGCGTCGGCCAGGGTCATCCAGTCCAACGGTGCCGGCGCAGGCCGGGCCGACGGTGTGGATGGGTGGGCCGTCGCGGGGCGGGACCGGTCGAGCAGGATCGGTTCGGCAAGCACCGGGAGGGCCTCCTCGTCGCGTCGGGTCCTCATACGGTGACCCGGGACACGGATCGGCGGTACCGATCCGGTCCAGCCTTGAGGAAATCTTGCGTCTGGTTACAGCTCCGAAACGATCACGTCGACCTGACCCGGTCGACCGGGCACACCGGACTGTTCACACACCGTGTACTTCAGGTCCCGCAGGGTCGTCACCAGTGCCCCCACCGAACGTGGCCGGGCGCCGGCGAGCAGCAGGTCCCGCACCAGCCGTCCCTTGGTGGCCTTGTTGAAGTGGCTCACCACCGAGCGCACCGGCACCCCGTCGACCTCCCGCTCGTGCAGCACCCGGACGGTGAGGGTGCGCTCGGCCAGCTCACCGCGGGGCGTCCAGGCCGCCGCGTACGCCCCGGAACGCAGGTCCAGCACCGGGCCGCGACCGGCCGCCGCGGTCAGCGCGGCCCCCAGGTCCCGGCGCCACAGCGCCGGCAACGAGCCGATGCCGGGCAGCCGGGCCCCGATCGGGCAGCGGTACGGCGGGATGCGGTCGGCAAGCCGCACCGCTCCCCACAGCCCGGAGCTGACCAGCACCTGCCGCCCGGCCGCGCGCTGCGCCGACGGGGGAAGGCTGGCCAGGTCGAGAGCCTCGTAGAGCACTCCGGTGTAGATCCGGCCGGCAGGGGCGGTGGCGGCCTGCCGCAGCCGGGCGTTGCGCCGCAACTCGCCGTGCTGCCCGGGGTTGAGTCCGAGTGCGGCGAGCGCCGTCTCCGCAGACCCGGCGCTGAGGTCGACGAGTGCGGACAACAACGTCTCCCGTACCGGGTTCAGCTCCGGCAGGGACAGCCGATCCAGGTCCAGTCGGCGTCCAGAGCCGGACTCGGCTTTGCCCTCCGAGGGCGGCAGCAGGATGAGCATGGGTGACTCTAACGCCAGGGTCGCAGCGGCTCCGGCGGATGGTACACCCGGAAGCCGCCCACCTCGGCGAGCAGTGCCTTGCCGACCCGGTCACCGAGCATCTCCCGCAGCCGCCGGTCCGCCGGGGCATCGGCGGCCAGCACGTACCCGGGCCGCTGCGCTCGGGCCAGCCGCCACCAGTACGCCGGGTACCGGTTCTGTCCGGGTCGCAGCCCGTCGTCCACCACGGCGCAGATCACCTCCTCGTCGGTGTTGAAGACCAGGCGGTTGCAGGTCCAGTATTCGCCGTACACCTCGCGAAGGCCGGCGGTGCGCACCATCTCGGCCAACTGGCGGGCCTGTCGTTCCTCGGTGCGCCCCGGAGCCGCGCCGGTGGTGGCGAACAGCACTGTCGTCGCCAGCGAGCCGGCCGCCAGGGCAACCAGTACGGCGGTGGCCGTCGCACCGACCACCCGGCCCGCCACGCCGGTGATGCCCCGTCGGGCGGCGACCGCCGACACCCACAACGGCCAGAGCACCGCTGGCATTGACAGTTGCAGCACCGACAGGTAGCGGGCGTTGCCCAGTGGCTCCGCTGCCGCCAGCGGACTGCGCACGTACGCCAGCAGGGTCAACGCGGCGCCTGCGAGCAGCGTGAGGTGCACGACCGGACCGACCCGGTCGTCGCGTCCGCTGGCCCGCCGGTAGGCGAGCCCGGCGAGCGTCGCCGCCGCCACCAGCAGCAGAGGGTAGAGCAGACCGAACCAGTTCTGCCAACGGGCGCAGCCGTCGACCGGGCAGAGGCCGGAAGCCAGCGGCACGCCCTCCAGCAGTCCACCGTCGAGCCGTCGCGACCACGGTGGCACCGGCCCGTTTCCACCGCTGATGCCACGCAGCACCGACAGGGAGTCCTGCCCGGGTGGTGCCACCAGGTTGTCGCGGATCATCGGGGCGAGTCCGACGGTGAAGCCGACGACGAGCAGCAGCCCCGCCCGGCCGAGCAGTTCCCGGCGCAGGGTCCACACGAGCGCCAGGCCGACCATCGCCAGGTACGGCACGATCAGCCAGTCCGACCACAGTGCCACCCCGGCGAGCAGACCGAAGCCGCCTACGGTCAGCGCCCGGTGCCGCACCGTTCCCCGGGCCAGCGCCACCACGACCAGCAGCATCGCCAGCACCGCCACCTTGACCTCCGGTCGCCCGCCGACCGCGGTCACCTGGTCCCGGACGACCCGCTCGGAGCCGAGCGCCAGCAGCCCGACGATCACGGTGGCGAACCAGGGTGAGCCGATCTGCCTGGTCAACCGGTGGATCAGCCAGAGGAACAGCGCGTAGAGGGCGAGCACCGGCAGTCGGAGCACCGGCCAGCTCGGGCCGGACACCGCGAGCAGCGGCGCGGCCAGGTACGACTCCAGCATGCCCATGTACCGCTGTCCGTACAGGAAGATCGGCTGCTCGCGGCCCTGTGCGATGTGCAGCGCGGCCAACCCGAAGGTCGCCTCGTCGCTGTTGGAGACGGGCACGGTGGTCAGCACCAGAGCCAGCCGGTAGCCGACTCCGACGATCCCGAACAGCAGGGCGACCGACGCCGGCCGGTCGAGCCGTTGCCGTCGCCCTGGTTCCGCCGCTGCCTGTGGCACGACCTCGCCCCCGTCGCCGTCCGACCGGAGTGTGTCACGGCGACGACGTCGGGCGTGGCGGTTCGGCTCAGCTCACGTGGCCGAGGAGACTGGTCTGTGGCAGGGTTGCTTGCGTGTCACCGACTCCCGCAGGCCGACTGGCCGTACCGAACCTGCACCGGGCCGCGCGGATCGAGGACGCCGTGCACGGCCTGGTGGAACGCCGGCTGCGGCGGACCGGCTGGCGGATGAACATCATCGCGTACACCGGTTACGGGGGGCCCGGTTGGGTGCGGGTGATGTGCCGGGTGCTGCTGGGGCGGCCGGACACCCGCCAGCGCGGCCGGCTGGAGAAGGTCCGGGGGTGGCGCAGCTTCACCACCCTGCCGGCCAAGCACGTGACCGTGACCATCGAGACCGGTGGGGTGGTGCACGAGGCGCAGGCCGACCGCAGCGGCTTCGTCGACACCGTGGTCGCGGCGGGCCTGCCACCTGGTTGGGGTACGGTGCGGCTGGGCGTGCCCGACGCCGATCCGGTCGAGGCTCCGGTGCGCATCCTCGACCCGGAGGTGCGCTTCGGCATCCTCTCCGACATCGACGACACGGTCATGGTGACGGCGCTGCCCCGGCCACTGCTCGCCGCGTGGAACACGTTCGTCCTCGACGAACACGCTCGCGCGGCGGTGCCCGGCATGGCGGTGCTCTACGAGCGGTTGGTCACCGCTCACCCCGGCGCGCCGGTGTTCTATCTGTCCACCGGCGCGTGGAACGTCGCGCCGACGTTGACCCGGTTCCTGTCGCGGCACCTCTACCCGGCCGGGCCGCTGCTGCTGACCGACTGGGGACCGACCCAGGACCGCTGGTTCCGCAGCGGCCGGGAACACAAGCGGGCCACCCTGGCCCGGCTGGCCAAGGAGTTCCCCGACGTACGCTGGCTGCTCGTCGGCGACGACGGTCAGCACGACCAGGAAATCTACCGCGAGTTCGCGGTCGCCCACCCGGACAGCATCGCCGGGGTGGCGATCCGTCGGCTGTCTCCCACCCAGGCGGTTCTGGCCGGTAGCCTGCCCGTCCCGCACGACAGTCCCACCGAGGGGCCGGTGGGGCAGAAGTGGCTCTCCGCCCCCGACGGCGCCGGCCTGTGGACCCTGCTGCGCGGGGCGGGTCTGGTCTGAGTCTGCCGTCCCCACCGGCTGTTTCGGCTGCGCACGGTGAGCGTGGCGGGTCAGGTAGCTGCCGGTCGTGGGTCTGTCCCCGCCGATGGGCGCCGAGGTGCGGGCCCGAGGTGTTCGGGTGTCCGTCGCCGTGGGCGGCACAGGTAGAGCGCCAACAGGGTGATCATTCCGGTGACGGATTCCGGGGACATGCCGAGCTGGTTGTTGGCCGGCAGATAGGCGATGAGGATCCAGAGTTGAGCGAAGATCAGTAGCGGTAGTACGCGTCTGGCGACGAAAGCCTCCGACCACACCCGGGCGAAGAACCACCCGACCAGCCCCATGAACAGCGCGGCGCCGGGGAAGGTGAGGTCGGAGGCGAGCCAGGGGTAGATCGTCGCCCAGTACAACTGGGCGGGCCAGCCGGTGGCGTTCTCCGTACGCTCCGGGTAGCTCGGGTTGTCCGACGCGTCCACACCGAGCTGCTGTTCGGCGAGGAGGGTCGCGGCGGGTGCGTTGCCCAGGCCGTTGGACCATTCGAACGGCACCTGTAGGTTGTGTGCCAGTCCCAGGTAGCCGTGGGTCGGGTAGAACAGCACGGCGGCGATGCCGTGCGCCACGTGGGGGCCGGTCACGTCGACCACGGCGGGGTTGGCCTTGACCATGTCGCTCGTGCCGAAGACGGTGCTGCGCGCCGCCTGGCTGAAGACCATGTAGACCGTGAAGGCGACGACGATCGTGGCACCGAGCGCGAGAAGTCTGCCGCGTCGCCTTCCCATCCGGCGGCGGGTTGTCACCGCGACGACGAGCAGTCCCGCCCCCAGCATGACCGAGACGTCGCCGAGGCCCTTGAGCGTGCCGACGAAAAGGTAGTACGTCACGTGGAAGGCGAGGCCGAGCAGGCCGAACGCCCGGATCGGCCAGGACAGCCGGCGCCAGTACACCACCAGGAGCGGTGCCAGCATGGTGCCGCAGACACCGAATAGTGCGAGCAGCGTCAGGATTCCGTTGCCCTGGCCGGCGCCCTGCGCGTACGCGTCCAGTTTGTGCAGGTAGGCGTCGGCTGGGTCGCGCACGTTGGACCATATGCCCGTCGGCCCTGTCGCGCCCAGCGTGGCCAGTGCGGCGGCGCTCGCGACAACGTGGTAGCCGGCTGCGACGACGAGAAGTTTCCGGACCGTGGTGTATCGGGTCGGTGTGACGCGGCGGAACCTGGCGGGTGGGCAATGCCACATGTGGACGGTGTATCCGAGGGCGAACAGAGCGGTGGCGCCGAACACGAAGACACACAGTTGCGTCCCGTTCTGCACCTGCTCGTCCAGTTCGCTGAGCCAGAAGACAGCGAAGGTGCCGAGCATCCAGGACAGGGCGAGCAGTAGCGGAAGCCAGATCGATCGCTGGCTGGGCGGCTCCCACGTGTCGGACTCCTGCCCTGCGGCTGGCGAGGCCGTAGCGACCCGGCCGTCTGGATGTGGTCGCAGTTCCCAGTCGCGTTCCGCATCTACGGATGCCACCTACAGCACCTTCCGGTCGGGCTCGCCTCCGCTGCACGGGTCGTGCGCGGCTGGTCAGGGCGGATCACCACCGCGCTACCGGATCAGGGCTCGCTGCCGTGCCAATCCACCCGGTAAGAGAATAATCGTGGCTTAACACCCATTTTCGGCTGTTTGTCCTTTTGGTGGTGATGCATCCGGTAGACCTCGTCTAGGGGGCATCGGCCTCCGCTCCTGGCAGAAGCGACAGCTATGAAGGGATCTCGATGACACCTTTTGAGCCCGAGGCGACGGTCCTCGTCACCGGCGGCACCGGCTCGTTCGGCCAGACGATGGTTCGTCGACTGCTCGACAGGGGCGTGGCCGAGATACGAGTCCTCAGCCGGGACGAGGCCAAACAGGATGCGATGCGGCACGCGCTCGCGGACGACCGGGTGCGATATCACCTCGGTGACGTCCGGGATTTCGAAACCGTGCTGCGTGCCACCCGCGACGTCGACCACATCTTCCACGCCGCCGCGCTCAAACAGGTCCCGGCCTGTGAGTTCTTCCCGATCGAGGCAGTCCGGACCAACGTGTCGGGCAGCGCCAACGTGGTGGAGGCGGCAGAGCGTCAGGGTGTCCGCTCCGTCGTCCTGCTGAGCACCGACAAGGCGGTCCAGCCGGTCAACACGATGGGAATGACCAAGGCGATCATGGAGAAGCTGGCCCAGGCGCACGCCCGCAACCACCCCGACAGCGACACCACGGTGTCCTGTGTGCGCTACGGCAACGTGATGTACTCACGCGGCTCGGTCATTCCGTTGTTCGTCAAGCAGATCCGGACCGGGCGGGCACCGACAGTCACCGATCCCGACATGACCCGCTTCCTGATGTCACTCGCGGACTCGGTGCAACTGGTCGAACACGCGTTCGCGCACGCGCACCCCGGAGACGTCTTCATCCACAAAGCCAGCGCCTGCCGGGTCGGGGAACTGGCGCTGGCCATGTGCCAGCTGTTCGACGCACCGGAGAAGTACGACACGGTGGGCGCACGGCTCGGTGAGAAGCTGCACGAGTGCCTGGCCAGCGCGGAAGAGGTGGCGCGGGCCGACGATTTCGGTGACTTCCTGCGGGTGCCGATGGACGGCCCTACGGTGCACTCCCTGCCACCCAGTCTCGCCATCTCCGGAACGGCCGTCGTGCAGGAACTCAACTCGGCGAACGCGTTGCGCCTGGACGTGTCGGAGATTAGGGAGGTGCTGCTCGGCCTTCCGGAGATCCGGGCAGAACTGGCCGTACGCGAACCGGCCCTGGTGTCATGAAGGTCGCGCTGACCGGAGCCGGCGGATTCCTCGGCTGGCACGTGCGGGTACTGCTCCGGGCGGTGGGCTGGCCCGAACCGACGGTGCTGACCCGGACGGAGTTGGCCGACCCGGCGGTCGCCGCCGACCGGATCGCCGGCACGGATCTGCTCCTGCACCTCGCAGGCGTCAACCGGGGTAGCCCGGCCGGAGTGGTCGCCGGCAACGTGGGTTCGGCACAGTCGCTCGTCGACGCCCTGCAACGGTGCCCCAACCCGCCGAAACGGGTGGTGTTCGCCAACTCGGTGCAGGCCGGCAACGCGACGCCGTACGGCGACAGCAAGGCGGCGGCGGCCAGCACACTCGCCGCGTCCGCCGGAGTCGGCTACGACTTCGACGACGTCCTGTTGCCCAACCTCTACGGCGAACACGGGCGCCCCTTCTACAACTCGGTGGTAGCCACCTTCTGCCGGATACTCGCCGACGGCGGCCGGCCGGACGTCCGGGGGGATCAGGAACTGGAGCTGGTGCACGTACAGGACGCCGTGGCCCGGCTCGTCGGGCTGGACGCCGGGCACACCTGGGACCCGACCATGCCGGCGGTACGGATCGACGTGCCCCGTCTCGCCGAGTGGCTGACCGACCTGTCGATCGTCTACCGGTCCGGGGAGTTCCCGTCGTTGTCCGACCGGCACGCCGTGCGCATGTTCAACACCTACCGGTCACACTGCTTCCCGGAGCACATGCCCCTGCCGCTGACCGGACGGACTGACGGAAGGGGAAGCCTGACGGAGGTCGTCCGGGCCCAGGGCGGTGGTGGGCAGTTCTTCATGTCGACCACCCGGCCCGGCATCACCCGGGGAGACCACTTCCACCTGGCGAAGGTCGAACGCTTCGCCGTCGTGCGCGGTGCCGCCGAGATCCGGCTCCGCCGGGTCGGGTACCAGGAGGTTGTCCGCTTCCCGGTCAGCGGGGAGTCCCCGGTGGTGGTGGACATGCCGACGATGTGGGCACACGAGATCACCAACACCGGGACCGAGGAGCTGCTGACGCTGTTCTGGACGAATGATCTGTTCGACCCGGGCCGTCCCGACACCTATCCGGAGCGGGTGTGCCAACCCCCGGCGCGGACCACCGGAAGCGACGGTACGCCGGGGGGCTGCGACCACGCGCCGACGGCTGATCAGCAGGATCCGCCCGAGGAGGCCGGGCAGTGACCCGCCGGATGGACGTGCTCGACCACATGCTGTCCACCGTGTGCCGGCGACACGGGTGGGCGGGCTTCCGGCGTCGGAGATGAGGTCGACGATGAGACTGCGGATACCCGGTTCGTTGCGCAACCGGTGGACGCGCGCGGTCGCGCTCGTCGCCGTCCTGGCTGTGCTGGTGGTCGGCGTCGGCGCAGGGGGCTGGCTCTATCTCCGCTCACTCGACTCGAAGGTGACGCGGGTCGACGCCTTCCGCGACATTCCCGCCGAGCAGCGGCCCGTGCCAGACGAGGCGCTCAACTTCCTCGTCGTCGGCACGGACCAGGCCGAACAGCCGGGTGGGCCGCAGCGCAGCGACAACATCATCCTGGTGCACGTCCCGCACAGCCAGGACCGGGCGCACCTCATCTCCATCCCCCGCGACACCTGGGTGAACGTCCCCACCGTCCGCCCGGAAGAGCAACGGCGATCCGCGAAGATCAATGCCGCGTACGCCTGGGGTGGGGCGCCGCTGCTCGTCCAGACCGTGGAGGAGTTCACCGGCGTCCGGATCGACCACGTCGTGATCGTCGACTTCGCCGGCTTCGGCCGCATCATCGACACGTTGGGCGGGGTCGAGGTCGCCGTCGACGCACCGTTCACCTCCTTCGCCGCCGGCGGCGCCGTCCTACCCCCCGGTACCCACCGGATGAACAGCGCGGTCGCCCTGGAATACGCCCGCGAACGTCACCAGTTCGCCGACGGAGACTTCAGCCGGATCCGCCACCAGCAGGCGATATTCGTCGCCGTGCTGCAGGAGGTGACCCGCAAGGGCATCCTGGCCGAACCGGCACGGCTCGACGGCTTCCTGCGAAACCTCGCCGGTGCCGTCCAGGTCGACGACGATCTGTCCATCGCCGACACCGCGTGGCGGCTGCGACGGATCCGGGCCGACCGGGTGACCACGGTGACCAGCCCGTCGGCCGGAGTCGGCATGATCGGCGACCAGAGCGTCATCCTGCCGGACCGGGCTGCCGCCGCCGGCCTGTACCAGGCGGTCAAAAACGACGAAGTCGACCACTGGCTGGCCGAGAACCCGTCGTAGGCCACGTTCGTGGACGCTCGGGCAGTGGCGTGAACGCAGCCCGCCCGGCCCGACTCGTCCGTGACCGGGAACGGCTGTCAGCGGCGTAGCTCGTCGAGGAACACACCGAGGGCGACGGCGTGGACGCGGTAGTCGAGAGACTTCAGTGCCCGCTCCCGCGCCGCCACCCGAAGCCGGTTCCGGTCCTGTTCGCTGAGCCTGGTCGCCAGCCGGATCGTCTGCACCAGGCTCTCCACCGAGTGATCTGGGCAGACCAGCCCCTCCACCCCGTGGTGGAGATAGTCGCCCATGTCGCCGGTCAGATTGGCGATCACCGGTACGCCGTTGGCGAGGCTCTCACAGAATTTCGTGGAGAATCCCGCGTTCGCGGCCCGCTCCGGCCGGCGGAGCAACACCGTGAAGTCCGCCTGCTGCACCACAAGCGGGACCTGCTGCTGCGACAACCGCCCCAGCACGTGCACGTTGTCCGGCAGCGCCCCACCGGCCAGCGCCGCCACCTCCGCCCGGGACGGGCCGAGGACGCGCAACTCCACCGGCGCCGCCGCGTGGTGCGCCCGCCGCACGGCCAGCACCACGTCGGAGAGCAGATCCTTGTTGTTCCGGCCGGGATTTCCCGCGTACGCGACGACCAGTGCCGGTCCCCGCCGCGCCGGAGGCGCCAGCAGCGGAAGGTTCTGGACGTCCACGGTCGACGGCACGCGGACGACGGCACCGGTGCGGGCGGCGTAGTAATCGGTGAGCAGGGAACTGATGGCGATGATGCCGTCGCAGCGCGGGTAGTGGTACCGCAGCGCCAGTTTCATACTGGCGTTCAGCGGACCGTACGTGCCACCCCTGACGTACCGCCCGTCGTACCAGTCCACCACGTCGGCCACCAACGGCACCCGATGTCGGGTACACCAGCGGCGGAGTTGGTGGGCGTACCGTTCCTGTCCCCCGTGCAGGATCACGTGCGAGGGTCTCGTCGGCTGCTCCTCCAGCCACCGCACCGTGCGTCGGCCCCAGGTCACGAAGGTCCGCACCGACGCGTGCAGCAGGCCCGACCCGGCCGGCGGTGCCTCGCCGAGGCCCACGTGGCAGACCGTTCCTGGCCCGTCGAAGCCGGACAGCGGCGTCGGGACACGCGGCTGCGGGTCACCGCTGGCCACCACCACGTGCCGGCCGCCGGCCGCCAACGAGCCGACGAGCCCGAAGACCCGCCGCGAACTGGCTTCGCCCCACGGGAACAGGAACGGGCCGACACAGGCGATCCACTCTCCGGAACGCTTCACGCCGGCTCCCGCGCGTCGGCCAGCCGTGGAGCACCGGTACCCGCGGCCTGGCGGAGCACCTCGGCGAACCGGGTCGCCACCCGTTCCCGCCGGTGGTGGCGTTCCGCGTGGGCCCGACCGTTGCGCCCGAACTCGTGCCAGGAGGACGAGTCGAGACACAGTTTCCACAGCTGTTCGGTGACCACGTCCTCCTCGGGCGTCCCGACCACGATCCCGGCGCCGGCCGACCGGACGTACGCCATCGAGGCGAGTTCGGCGGGGCCGTGCCCGAAGATGGGCCGGCCGGCGGCGAGGTACTGAGGAATCTTCGTGGACACCGAGTAGTGCGTGTAGCGCCGGGTGTCCTCGGCGAAGCTCTCGACGTGCACCAGGATGTCCGCCTCGGCGAGCACGGCAGGCACCTCGTGGCTGGCCAGCGACCGCCCGAAGTGCACGCCGGGAATCCCGGCGAACTCCCGACCGTAGCGCTCGGCGTCCTCGGTCGGGCAGTGCACGGTGAGCCGCACCGGGGTGGCTGCGGTGCTGATCGCCGCCGCGCCGGCGGCGATGGTGCGCAAGGACCGCCAGCGGCCCAGGTGCAGCGCCCCGACGTAGACGAGGTTCGCCGGTCGGTCGCGTGCCGGTGTGACCGGAGGCGGCGGCGCGGCGAAGAAGTCCGCATCCACCGAATTGGTGAAGACGTCGAACGGGATGCCGTACCGGCGCTGGTACTCCTCGGCCATCGGTCCGCTGATCGCCATGCCGCACGGGGCGAGCCCGACGAGGTCACGGACCGCGGCGTGCAGCCGGGACGCCGCGAAGCCACCCAGTTCACGGCGGCCGTACAGGGTCGCCGGCCAGTCGTCGGTGAAGTGCGGGACCACCGGTACCCGGCAGTGCCGGGCGGCGTGGGCTGCCAGCCGGGTCAACCGGACGCTTCCGAGCATCGAGTAGACCACGTCGGGCCGGTACTGCCGCATCCAGTTGGTGACCCGAGAGGGCAGGTGCAGCGGGCTGAGGTCACCGAGCGCGACGAGGTGCGTGTACCAGGCCGCCACGGTCGACCGCCGGTCGGCGGCGTCGCGGACGGCGGTCAGCGCCGGCATGCTCTGCACCGGCCCGGTGCCGTTCCAGCCCAGCATCCGTAGCGCGAGGTACTGCGGACGGGGATAGTGCTCGCGCGGCGGAAAGTGCAGGAACTCCGTACACACCTCCGTCGACGGTTCGGAAGGGGAGGTGTACACCTGCGCCAGCCGGTCCTTCGGCCAGCCGTGGAAAAGGTTCGACAACGTGATCGTGGTACCGGTGGAACGGTCGAACGGCATGTGCCCGACCACCAGCACCTTGGGAAACTGCGCCGTGCGCGGCGCAGCGTCACGCGGATGTGTCATCGCGGATCACCCTCTCGAGTGTTCGGGCAGTACCCGGACGGGTCAAGGCACGGCGGTAGCCGTGCACCGCCGCCGGTACGACCGTGAGCAGGTAGCAGACCGCGCCGACGTACGGCACGGCGGAGATGCCCCACCACTTCGCGCCGTACCACTTGGCGACGAGTGACAGGCCGAGATAGGCGGCGTAGCCGATCAGTTGCGGGCGGACGACCCCGGCGGCGTTCTGCACCATGAACACCGGCGAGGTGGCCGCCACGACCAGCCACCACAGGGCCAGGCCCGGCAGCAGCCAACGGTCGCCGAGCAGCGGTACGGACAGCCAGGTGGCGAACAGCCACTCACCCGACAGGACCAGGGCGGTGGCCGGCAGCAGCACGATGACCGTGGACACGACGGTCATCCGCCGGGCGGTCCGACGGACCCAGGTCACCCGCCCGGCGGCGAGCGCTTCGCCGTGCGCCGGCCAGAACGGCTGGTTCACCAGCATCACGATCACGCCGAGCTGGATGAACAATCTGGCCGGGACCGCGTACGCGGTCACCTCGGCGAGACCTCTGGTGTGCGCGATGATCAGACTGTCGGCGTTGTCGGCGACGGTCATCAGGACGGTGACGACACCGAACAGACCGCTGATCCGCAGGAGTTGCCGGCCGGTGGCCGGGTCCAGCGCCCGCCACGCCGGCGCGAGATCGGGCAGGGTCCGGCGGAAGGTCCAGCCGGTGTTGACGACGTTGACCAGTACCGGGCCGGCGACGGCGGCGGTGACCACCACCACGGCGTCGAGGTCGGCGTGCACCGCTGCGAGTGCCAGCGGCAGTGACGAGGCAGCCCCGGCGGCCTGCCACAGGTTGCTGCGTGCCCCCATCCGGTACGCGAACTGGACCCGGTTGACCAGGGACAGGGGCATGTTCAGCAGGAACGCGGTCAGGCAGGCCAGGGTCAGCGCGCGGGCGTCACCTGAGGAGATGGAATCTGGTGCGTTGAAGACGGTCCGCCACGGGACCAGACCCGAGGCGAGCCAGAGCAGCGCGCAGCCGGCCAGGGCGATGCCCGTCACCATGGCGTACGCGCTGGTGACGTAGCGGCGGGCCAGCCGGCTGTCACCGCTGGCGCAGCACGGTGCCAGTCGGGTGAGCAGGCCGTTGCCGAGTCCCAGGTCGGCGAAGGCCGCCATGCCGGTCAGGGCGATCACTGCCATCCACAGGCCGTAGAGGTCAGGGCCGAGGTACGACAGCGTCACCGGGATCAACGCCAGCGGCACGACGGCGCTCACCGCGCGTCCGATCACGGCGGTGACGACCCAGGAGGCGACCGCCGGGGGGTGCGGGCCGCGGGACGAGGACCCGACGGTCCGACCTGTCGCGTCGGTGACTGACCGCGACGGTGACCCGCGCTCCACGAGGGCGTGCCCGGCTACCCCGGGTGGTTGGTGACCGCGTCGGGAGGTCGGCCCGGCGCTCACCGGTCAGCCCGAGTGGGTGCGGCGCAGGGCGGCGTGTGCCGTGTCCGCACCATGACTCACCCCGCCCCTCCGGCCCGACAACCGGAACAACGCGACGATCAGCGTCCAGTTACGCAGATAGTGCTTAAGCCCCCAATAGGGGCAGGACGTGGTCCGCGGTCACCCCGGCCGCAGCCACAGGACACCCAGCGGGGGTACCCGCAGCGCCACCGAAGCGGGTTGACCGTGCCAGGGGAGGTTCTCGGCGTGCACGACACCCAGGTTGCCGACACCGGAGCCGCCGTAGTGGTGCGCGTCGGTGTTGACCACCTCCGCCCAGGAACCGGCAGCCGGAAGACCGACCCGGTAGCCCTCAAGCGGTAACGCGGAGAAGTTCGCCACACAGACCAGGGTCGCCCCGTCGGGCGCGATCCGGACGAACGAGATGGTGTTGTTGGCGACGTCGTCACCGGCGAGCCAGCGGAAACCGGCCGGAGAGGTGTCCTGCGACCACAGGGCCGCAGTGTCCCGATAGACCCGGTTCAGGTCACCCACCAGACGTTGCACACCGGCCCGGGCCGGATCGTGCAGCAGATACCAGTCGAGACCGCGTTCCTCGCTCCACTCCCGGTCGTCGGCCAACTCACAGCCCATGAACAACAACTGCTTGCCCGGGTGCGCCCACATGTACGCCAGCAGTGCGCGCACGTTCGCCAACCGCTGCCACGTGTCACCGGGCATCTTCGCCACCAGCGAGCCCTTGCCGTGCACCACCTCGTCGTGGCTGATCGGCAGCGTGTAGTTCTCGCTCCAGGCGTACGCCAGGGAGAAGGTGAGCTGGTGGTGGTGATGCTGCCGGTAGATCGGGTCCTTCGACGTGTAGAGCAGGGTGTCGTGCATCCAGCCCATGTTCCACTTGAACCCGAACCCCAGCCCACCGTCGCTCGTCGCCCGGGTCACCCCCGGCCAGGCGGTCGACTCCTCAGCGATCATCACCACTCCGGCGTGGTGCTTGTAGACCGTCGCGTTGACCTCCTGCATGAACGCGATGGCCTCCAGGTTCTCCCGGCCGCCGTGCACGTTGGGCGTCCACTGCCCGTCCTGCCGGGAGTAGTCCAGGTAGAGCATCGAGGCGACCGCGTCCACCCGCAACCCGTCGACGTGGAACTCGTCGAGCCAGTAGAGCGCGTTGGCGACCAGGAAGTTACGCACCTCCCGACGGCCGAAGTCGAAGACGTAGGTGCCCCAGTCGGGGTGCTCGCCCCGGCGCGGGTCCGGGTGCTCGTAGAGCGGGGTGCCGTCGAAGCGGGCCAGCGCCCACTCGTCCTTGGGGAAGTGCGCCGGCACCCAGTCCAGGATCACTCCGATCCCGGCGGTGTGCAGCCGATCCACCAGGTACCGGAAGTCGTCCGGGTCGCCGAACCGGGCCGTCGGCGCGTAGTAGCCGGTCACCTGGTAACCCCAGGAACCACCGAACGGGTGCTCCATCACCGGAAGGAACTCCACATGGGTGAAGCCCAACTCCACCACGTACGCGACCAACTGCTCGGCCAACTCCCGGTAACCCAGGCCGGGCCGCCACGAACCCAGGTGCACCTCGTACACACTCATCGGGTCCTGGTGCGGCTGCCGCCGCGCCCGTCGGTCCAACCACTGTGCGTCCGACCACCTGTACGTCGACCGGTGCACCACCGATGCGGTGGCCGGCGGCACCTCCGCGTACCCGGCCAGCGGATCGGCCTTGTCCCGCCAGTACCCGTCCGCGCCCAGCACCCGGTACTTGTAACGGCTGCCCGACGTCGCGCCGGGCACGAAGATCTCCCACACCCCGGTCGAGCCGAGCGAGCGCATCGGCCAGCCGTCGTCGGGCGCCCAGCCGGTGAGGTCGCCGACCAGCCGCACCCCCCGAGCGTTCGGGGCCCACACCGCGAAGGCCACCCCGCCGTCGATGACCCGGGCGCCCAACGCCTCCCACAGCCGCTCGTGCCGGCCCTCACCGATCAGGTGCAGATCCAGCTCGCCGAGGGTCGGCGGAAAACGGTACGGGTCGTCCTGCCCCACCCCGTCGACGTCCAGCCGGTAGTCGAGTACCTCACCGGGAACGGTGGCCTCGAAAACGCCGACGTCGTGCACCCGTTTCATCGGGTGCCGCTCCTCGCCGACGAGCACACCGACGTCGCCCGCGCCCCGGCGCAGGGCGCGGATCACCGTACGCCCGTCGGCCGGGTGCGCGCCGAGCACGGCGTGCGGGTCGTGGATCTCCCCGGAGATCAGCTGGTCCATCGGGTGTCGTCCTTCTGGGCAGGAGCGGTAGGTGCGGTGCCGGACAGGTCGGTCGGTACGTCCTGGACGGTCAGGGTGAGCACGTGCGCGGGTTGCAGGTACGGGTCGAGTCGGACCGCGTTGCGTTGCCCCCAGTCGTAGCGGGCGCCGGTCAACTCGTCATGCACGGCGAACCGGTCGTGCCAGTCCAGACCCAGCGCCGGCATGTCGAGGATGATGTTGCCCCACTGCACGGTGTGTGAGTCGAACGAACAGACCACCAGCACCGTGTTGCCGGTCTCCGGATCATGCTTGGACCAGCACAGCAGGGCCGGGTTGTCGATGTCGTGGAAGACCAGGTTACGTAGCCGGCGCAGGGCCGGATTCTCCCGCCGCACCCGGTTGAGGATGGTGATGAACGGCGCCAACGAGCGACCCCGCGCCTCGGCGCCGGCCCAGTCCCGGGGTCGCAGCTGGTACTTCTCGTTGTCCAGGTACTCCTCCGCGCCGGGGCGCGCGACATGCTCGAACAGCTCGTAGCCGGCGTACATGCCCCAGGAGGGGGAGAGCAGCGCGGCCAGCACCGCCCGGATCTTGAACATCGGCGGTCCGCCGTGCTGCAACGAGGCGTGCAGGATGTCCGGTGTGTTGGGCCAGAAGTTCGGCCGCATGTAGTCGGCCGCCGCCACCAGCTCCGCGCAGTACTCGCGCATCTCGGCGGCCGACGTCCGCCAGGTGAAGTACGTGTACGACTGGGTGAAGCCGACCTTGGCCAGCCCGTGCATCATCGCCGGCCGGGTGAACGCCTCTGCCAGGAACAGCACATCCGGGTCGACCTTCTTGACTTCGGTGATCAACCACTCCCAGAAGTGCACCGGCTTGGTGTGCGGGTTGTCCACCCGGAAGATCTTCACACCCTCGCCGACCCAGTGCAGCACCACCCGCAGCACCTCGGCGCGGATGCCCTCGTAGTCGTTGTCGAAGTTCAGCGGGTAGATGTCCTGGTATTTCTTCGGCGGGTTCTCCGCGTACGCGATGCTGCCGTCGGCCCGGGTGGTGAACCACTCCGGGTGCGCGGTCACCCACGGGTGGTCCGGCGCGCACTGCAACGCCAGGTCCATCGCCACCTCCAGGCCGTGCCCGGCAGCGGCGGCGACGAAGTCCCGGAAGTCTGCCGGCGTACCCAGGTCGGGGTGGATGGCGTCGTGTCCGCCCTCGGCGGCGCCGATCGCCCACGGCGAACCCACGTCGTCCGGACCAGCGACCAGGCTGTTGTTCGGGCCCTTGCGGTTGACCCGGCCGATCGGGTGGATCGGTGGCAGGTAGAGCACGTCGAAACCCATCGCCGCCACGCCGGGTAACCGCTCCATGGCGGTGACGAACGTGCCGGAGCGGGCCGGGGCGTCCACCGTCGCCGGGATGGCCCCCTCCGAGCGGGGGAAGAACTCGTACCAGGCGGAGAAGAGTGCCCGCTCGCGGTCCACCCAGATCCGGTACTCCTCGCCGGTGGTGACCAGCTCCCGCACCGGGTGCTCCCAGAGCAGGTCGGCCAGATCCAGCGCCGGACTCACCCGCTGTGGCAGCGGCCGGTCGGCCGCGCCCAGAGCCTTCGCGGCCTTCTTCAGGCGGGCCTGCTCGGCCTTCGGTACCAGCGCGGCGGCGGCGGTCAGGACGCGTACACCCTCGGCCAGGTCGTTGGCCAACTCAGCTGCCCCCTGACCGGCGGCGATCTTCTTGGTGACCGCGTTGTGCCAGGTCAGGTAGGGGTCGCTGAACGCCTCTACGGTGAACATCCACCCGCCCACCGCATCCGGCACGATCGTGGCGTGCCACCGGTCCTGGCCGGGTTCACCCGGACGCATCCGGGTGAACGGCCGGGCCGTCCCGTCCGGGCCGAGCCACACCACGTTGCAGCCGAGCGCGTCGTGCCCCTCGCGGTAGGCACGCGCCGACACCGGCACCGCCTCGCCGACCACCGCACGGGCCGGGTAGCGACCGCAGGAGACGACAGGGGAGACGTCTTCGATCGGGAACCGTCCGCTCACCGCCCCAACCTACTGCCCGAGATCGCCTCGCGCGCGGCTGACCGTAGTTGCTCCGATCACCCCGGTCGGTTGATCGCGCAACGTGCAGGAATCGCGCTACGTGCAGGAGCGGTAAAGGTCGAGGGTACGGGCGGCGACAGCGTCCCAGGAGAAGTGTTCGACGGCGCGGTGCCGCCCGGCCCGGCCGAGTGCGGCGGCCCGTTCCGGGTCGGCCAGCAGCTCGTACAGGCGGGCGGCCAGGTCGGCCTCGAAACGTGCCGGGTCGACAGGCGCGCCGTCGAGGCCAGCCTGCTCGATCGGAACCAGCAGGCCGGTCTCGCCGTCGGCGACGACCTCGGGAATACCGCCGGTGGCGGTCGCCACGACGGCCGTCTCGCAGGCCATCGCCTCCAGGTTGACGATGCCCATCGGCTCGTACACCGAGGGGCAGACGAAGACGGTGGCGTGGGTGAGCACCTGGACCACCTCGGACTTGGGCAGCATCTCGGCCACCCAGACCACCCCGGAGCGGCTCGCCCGCAGCTCGGCCACCAGTCCCTCCACCTCGGCGGCGATCTCCGGCGTGTCCGGCGCGCCGGCCAGCAGCACCAGCTGGGTGTCCGCCGGCAGCTCCCGGGCGGCCCGCAGCAGGTGCGGTAGGCCCTTCTGCCGGGTGATCCGCCCGACGTAGACCACGCTGGGCAGGGCCGGGTCGATGCCGAGTCGCGCCAGCACGTCGGTGTCCGGATCCGGGGCGTACTGCGCGGTGTCGATGCCGTTGTAAATGACGTGCACCCGGTCCGGATCGACCGTCGGGTACGCGGCCAGCACGTCCCGGCGCATCCCCGCACTGACCGCCACGATCGCGTCGGCCGACTCGTAGGCGGTGCGTTCGCACCACGAGGAGAGCGCGTAGCCGCCGCCGAGCTGCTCGGCCTTCCACGGGCGAAGCGGCTCCAGGCTGTGCGCGGTCACCACGTGCGGCACCCCGTACAGCAGCTTCGCGGTGTGCCCGGCCAGGTTCGCGTACCAGGTGTGGCTGTGCACCACGTCCGCACCGGCACATCCGGCGGCCATTTCCAGGTCCACCCCCATGGTCCGCAGCGCGGCGTTCGCACCGGTCAGGCCCGCCGGCTCGGCGTACGCCCGCACTCCCGGCTCGGTGCGCGGCGCGCCGAAGCAGCGCACCCGCACCTCGGTGATCCGGCGTAGCTCCCGGGCCAGGTACTCGACGTGTACTCCCGCGCCGCCGTAGACCTCCGGCGGATACTCCCGGGTCAGCAGGTCCACGCGCAGCCGTGCGGAGTCCGTCATGTCCGGCACCCTAGTGCAGAATCCGCCACCGCACCCGGCTGCACAACTGTGCCGTACGAGTGGTGAACCGGCAGCGGTATGGATAGCGTCTGTTCATGGCTGCCAAGGTGCTCGCGATCGTCCTGGCCGGCGGAGAAGGTAAGCGCCTGATGCCGCTGACCACGGACCGGGCCAAGCCGGCCGTCCCGTTCGGCGGGATGTACCGCATGGTCGACTTCGTCCTCTCCAACCTGGCCAACGCCGGCTATCTGAAGATCGTCGTGTTGACCCAGTACAAATCACACTCCCTCGATCGGCACATCACGAAGACCTGGCGGATGTCGACCCTGCTCGGCAACTACGTCACCCCGGTGCCCGCGCAGCAGCGCCGTGGCCCCTGGTGGTTCGCCGGCTCAGCCGACGCGATTTACCAGAGTTTCAACCTCATCCACGACGAACAGCCCGACTACGTGATCGTCTTCGGTGCCGACCACATCTACCGGATGGACCCCCGGCAGATGGTGGAGGACCACATCGCCTCCGGTGCCGGGGTGACCGTCGCGGGCATCCGGCAGCCGTTGTCGACGGCCGACCAGTTCGGTGTCATCGAGGTCGGCGAGGACGGCCGTCGGATCCGCGCCTTCCGGGAGAAGCCCACCGACGCCGTCGGCCTGCCCGATGCGCCCGACGAGATCTACGCCTCGATGGGCAACTACGTCTTCACCACCCGGGCGCTCGTCGACGCGGTCGAACAGGACGCCGACGACAAGACGAGCAAGCACGACATGGGCGGCAGCATCATCCCGATGCTCGTCGAGCGCGGCGAGGCGAACGTCTACGACTTCCGTGACAACGAGGTGCCCGGCAGCACCGACCGGGACCGCGGCTACTGGCGTGACGTGGGGACGCTCGACTCGTTCTACGATGCGCACATGGACCTGATCAACGTCCATCCGGTGTTCAACCTCTACAACTTCGACTGGCCGATCTACACCGAACAGCCGCCGTTCCCGCCGGCCAAGTTCGTGCACCAGTGGGGGGAGCGGGTCGGTCGGGCGGTCGCCTCGATGGTCTCCCCCGGCGCGGTGATCTCCGGTTCGCTCGTGGAGAACTCGGTCGTCTCACCGAAGGTGAAGGTCCACTCCTGGGCCCATGTGGACGGATCGGTCCTGATGGAAGGTGTCGAGATCGGCCGGCATGCGGTGGTCCGCCGGGCCATCCTCGACAAGAACGTCTACGTACCCGAGGGCACCGAGATCGGTGTCGACCTGGAACGTGACCGGCAACGCTACACCGTCTCGGACAACGGCGTGGTGGTCATCGGCAAAGGACAGAAGGTGGAACCGTGAGTGCGAGGAGTGAGCTTGCGAGCCCCGCAGTCACGAACGGAAGGGGAGTTCGGTGAGTGCGAGGAGTGAGCTTGCGAGCCCCGCAGTCACGAACGGAAGGCTGGCTTCATGAGTGTTCACGCGCGTGCCGGGCAACCGGCCGAGTCCGCCGACCTGGTCGACGTACCGCGGCTGGTGACGGCCTACTACGCGGAGCATCCCGACCCGGCCGACCCGGCGCAGCAGGTTTCCTTCGGCACTTCCGGGCACCGCGGGTCGAGTCTGCGTAACGCCTTCAACTCCGATCACATTCTCGCCGTCACCCAGGCGCTCTGCGACTACCGTCGGGAGCAGGGGGTCGATGGTCCACTTTTCCTCGGTCGGGACACCCACGCGCTGTCCGCACCGGCGGCCGTGGACGCCCTGGAGGTGCTGGCCGCCAACGAGGTTTCCGTGCTGCTGGACAGCCGGGACGGTTACACGCCCACTCCGGCGGTGTCACACGCCATCCTCACGTACAACCGGGGTCGGACGACCGGTCTCGCTGACGGCGTGGTGATCACCCCGTCGCACAACCCACCGGACGACGGCGGTTTCAAGTACAACCCCACCCACGGCGGTCCCGCCGATTCCGACGTCACGAAGTGGATCCAGGACCGGGCGAATGCTTTCCTCGCCGCCGGGCTCCGGGGGGTACGCCGCGTGCCGTACGCGCGGGCCCGCGCCGTCGACACCACCGGAACGTACGATTTTCTCGGCCGCTACGTCGACGACCTGCCTGCGGTGCTCGACGTGGATGCGGTCCGCGCCGCAGGGGTCCGCATCGGCGCGGATCCGCTCGGTGGTGCCAGCGTCGACTACTGGGGTGAGATCGCCGACCGGCACCGACTCGACCTGACCGTGGTCAATCCGACGGTGGACCCGACCTGGCGGTTCATGACCCTCGACGGCGACGGCAAGATCCGGATGGACTGTTCGTCACCGAACGCGATGGCGTCGCTGATCGCCAGGCGTGCCGATTTTCAGGTGGCCACCGGCAACGACGCCGACGCCGACCGGCACGGCATCGTCACGCCCGACGCCGGGTTGATGAATCCCAACCGCTATCTTGCCGTCGCCATCGCGCACCTGTTCCGTACCCGGCAGCGGTGGGGCCGGGACGCGGCGGTCGGCAAGACCCTGGTCTCATCTTCGATGATCGATCGGGTCGCCGCCGACCTCGGCCGTCCGCTGTTGGAGGTGCCGGTCGGCTTCAAGTGGTTCGTGCCCGGGTTGCTCGACGGTGCGGTCGGCTTCGGTGGCGAGGAGAGTGCCGGGGCGTCTTTCCTGCGCCACGATGGTGGCACCTGGACCACCGACAAGGACGGGATCCTGCTCTGCCTGCTCGCGGCCGAGATCATCGGTAGTACCGGGCGCACGCCGAGTGAGCACTGGGCCGAGCTGGCTGACCGCTTCGGTGCCCCCGCGTACGCCCGTATCGACGCACCTGCCACTCGGGAGCAGAAGGCCGTGCTCGGCAGGCTTTCTCCGGAGCAGGTCAAAGCGACCGAGTTGGCCGGGGAAGCGATCACCGCCACGCTCACCACGGCCCCCGGTAACGGCGCGCCGATCGGTGGTCTGAAGGTGACGACGGAGAGTGGCTGGTTCGCTGCCCGTCCCTCCGGCACCGAGGACGTCTACAAGATTTACGCCGAGTCGTTCCAGGGCCCCGACCACCTTGCCCGGGTGCAGCAGGAGGCTCAGGACTTGGTCGCGGAGGTGTTGGCGGCGTAGTGGCGGGGGTCGAGGCGGACGGCGCGGCGTCGGTGCGGTAGCTGATGGCAACCGCACCCGAGGTCGCGCCGTTCCTGATGATCCGGCCATCCACTTCCACGGCGACTACCGTCCCGGTCGGGCGTGCGGCCTTGCAGCGGACGTCACCGTCCTGATTTCGCTGGGCTGCCGTCGCCGGTGTGACTGGTGGCCGGGTCCACCGGGGCTGGTGGCGTGGCACCGGCGCCATCGCGCGTCCGGTGGTCGTTCCGGCCCGACCGTGACCGGCCGCGGCCCCGCCGTACGACGGCGACGAGACCGATGGCCAGCACACCGGCCGCTTCGGCGCCGAGCACCGCCGCGGTGGCGCCACCCGGGCCGAGACCAGGCAGCTGAGCTGCCAGACCGATCGCGAGTACGCCGGCGGTAAACACGGTGAGCCGGGTGGCAGCACGATAGTTGCCGTCACTGATCAGGTAGAGGCAGACGGCCCAGCGAAGCGTGAGGAGCGGGAGGGCGAGTGCGAGCAGTTGCAGCCAGACGTCCGCTTCGGCGATCGGTAGCCGGAGCAGATCGCCGGTGACCCACGGGGCCAGGAACACTCCGGCGCACGACCCTGCCACGGCGATGGCCATGATCAGAATTTCGCTTTCTCGCGGTGCCGCGTCCTCGGTGGCCAGTTGATGCCGACGCCGTACCCGGACGGCCATCGGCACGCGTAGCCCGCTGTAGAGGACGGAGGTGAATGCCTGGTACACGGCGATCACGACTCCGTAGCTACCGACGATCTGTGGCGTGGCCACCATGGACAGGGCCAGACTCCCGGCCCGGGTGCCGGCAGCCTCCGCCGCGCTGTAGCCGAGCAGTTGCCGGTTGCTGCCCAACGCGGACGCTCCGGAACGCCAGGAGAGGCCCTGCCAGAAGGGTGGGCGTGCGGCGTGTCCACGGCACACGAGTAGTTCGCACGCCGCGAGCTGAAGCAGTGATCCGATGGCCAGCGCCGCGGTGAGCGGTGCCCCGGCGAGCAGGATCGCCAATGCGGCCACCCGGCTCAGGGTGATCACCAGGGACATCGCGACGAATCGCAGTTGACGGGTCAGGTCGGCGAATTGCAGCTCGGACAGATTGTTGCCGACCATCCAGATGGCCGATACGGCGAGGGCAGTCGGCAGATACCCCTGCGCCGAGTAGAAGGCGGTGACACCGCCGGCAACGACCAGCAGCACCGGTGCGGCGATGAGGACGCGGAGGCTACGCACTGCCGAGCGTTCCTGTTCGCTTCCGGCGGTGTACAGCAGCGTGGTGCCACCCGCGAGAAGCATGGAGACCACGATCAGCGCTGCGGTCATCACCGTGTACGCGGCGATCTCGTCGGTTTCGCCGCGACGCGCGCTCAGCGCCAGCATCACGGCGTTCAGGAGGCCACTGACCAGCGGGGCAGCCGATGCCATGAGCGTCTGCGCACGTAGTTTCGGTGCGGTGGGCGGTGTGTCCCGGGCGGGCAGGTGCGGACCGGTCCCACTGTCGTCCGACGAGGTGCCGTGCCTGTTCTTCACGGAATGGAACCGAAACAATATGGTGCCTCATCCTCCGCCAGCCGGCGATTCCGGCTGTGCTCACCCTGGCCGTATGTCGGGTGAACGATTTTCAGTAGACGTGTGTTACGGGTGGGGCGCGACCTTTCAGATTCTTTCGGTTGGCCGATGGGCTTGCGTCGCGCGGAAACGAGAATCGTGTCGACCCGCGGGGCGGGTCGTTCGTGGGAGGAGAAGAGCTGCGGTAGAAATGACCAGTGTCCGGGAGTCCCGAAGTCACCTGATCGTCGCGGCCACGGATCGCCCTCTGGCGTGCGGCGCCGGCTGCGGTGTTTCCGGCTGCGGAGTCGTCGGTGTGGTGTCAGGGCGGTTATCGGAGGCTGGTCGTGTCGTCCAGGACGGCTCGGTTCCGACGATCGACAGGCGTGCTGCGACATCAAGCAAGAGTAGGAGCCAACGTGCGACCTTCCGGCCGTGTGCCGTCGGCGAGATCCCCGGAGCCGAACCCCTACCGCGTCCTGGCGACCTGTGATGTGTTCGAGCCCGGCTACCGTGGCGGCGGTCCGGTGCGGTCGCTCGCCGCGATTGTGGACACCCTGCCCGACGGAGTCGAACTCACACTGGTCACCGGTGACCGGGACCTCGGTTCGGTGACGCCCTACCCCGGCTTGTCCAGCCGGTGGGTGCGACGCAACGAGCGGGCGACCGTCTTCTACCTCTCGACCCGGAGCTTGCGTTCCTGGTCGACGCTGAGTCGGAAGCTGCGGAAAACCACCTTCGACCTTCTGTATGTCAACAGTTTGTGGTCGCCTTTCTCCGTGTTCCCGATCGTGGCCAGCGCCCTCGGACTGGTGTCTGCGCGACAGGTGCTGATCGCACCCAGGGGAGAGTTGTCGCCCGGTGCCCTACGCCTGAAAGGCGGTAAGAAGAAGATCTTCCTCAGGGTGTGGCGGCCGATGCTGCGCCGTCTGCAGGTGCGTTGGCAAGCGTGCAGCGACCTGGAGCGGAAACACATCCTCGACGCATTTCCGGCAGCCGAGGTGTTGCTCGGCAGCAACGGCGCCTCCCTGCCGAGCATGCCGATGCGGGCCACCGACCGGGACGCGCCGGAAACCCGGTTGCGGCTGGTCTTCATCAGCCGCATCTCGCCGATGAAGAACCTGCTACTGGCGCTTACGGCGGTACGTCAGGTCACGGAGGCGGTGTCGCTCGACATCTACGGTCCGATCGAGGATCGGCAGTACTGGGCGCGCTGCCAAAGCATGATCAACACGATGCCGGCGAATGTGGAGGTCGGCTACCGTGGCGAGTTGGCTCCTGACCAGGTTCGGCCTACCTTTAATGGCTATGATGCGTCTCTTCTGCCCACCCTTGGGGAGAACTTCGGTCATGTGATCCTGGAGAGTCTCGCTGCCTCCTGCCCGGTGATCTGCTCCGACCGCACCCCGTGGAGCGACCTCATCGAGGCTGGCGGGGGTGTGGTGATCCGATCACTCACCGAGCGGGAACTCGCCACCCGCATCGGGCAGCTGGCCCGGACGTCGTCGGAGGCGCGGTTACGGGCGCGGTTGCGGGCAGGCGAGGCGTACCTTGCTTGGCGACGTGCCACTCCCGATGTTCACGTCCTGACGCTGGCCCGTGACTCGAGACGAGGAACATGACGGTCGTCGTGCTGCGCCGGAAGCACCGTACGCCCGGCTGGCGACGAAGGTCGTGGAGAGGATGACGTAGGCCGCCACGGCAAGCCAACGATGGGCCATTCACCCCGTCCTGTTCGACTGCACTCGTCGGTGAGGGGCCGCACGGTGCGCGGTCCACGTCTGTCGCGGGATCCACCGTTGCCGCGCGGCACGCAGGTCGGTGAGCATCTGTTGCCAGGGCGGAGGTCGGTAGCTGCACCTCTGCGCCAACGCGTCCGCGTTCAGTGACCGGTCACAGACGAACGTGTCGTGCGGCACGACGTCACCAGGCCAGCGGTATGTCTCCGCGACCAGGCGCAGCAGCTCGTACTTCGAGATCGGTAGCGCCGCGACGTGGTACAGACCGGTGAGATCCTCCTGCGGAAGCACCACCGACCGCAGTAGCCGGGCGAACTCGACAGTCGTGATGCCACTGTAGATCGCCTTGGTGTAGCCGGACACGACGGAGTTCTGGGAGAGGAACCAGTCGATCAGGGACCGATTGCCGTTCAGCTCGTGCCCGACGATCGACGTGCGCAGCGTCAGCGCCGGTGCACGGTCGACCTCACCGAGCAGCTTCGACCGCCCGTACAGGTCCGGCGGGTCGGGGACGTCGGTCTCCACGTAGCCACCCCGGTCACCGGAGAAGACACAGTCCGTGCTGACGTGCACCAGCCGAGCGTCGCGCCGTGTGCACTCCTGCGCCAACTGGTGCGGGAACAGCGCGTTGACCGTGACGGTGTGCACGGCGTTCTGGACCTCGGGCCGTTGTTTGATCACGCCCACGCAATTGACCACGACGTCCGGGCGGACGTCGTCGAGCAGCCGGCCGATCCGCCCCTCGGCGAGGATGTCCACCCCGCTGGTTACCCGCTCGGCGACTGCCGGGGGAAGGCCGACGGTCCCGCGCGCGGCGCCGCGAACCTCGATGTCGGGGGAGTCGAGCAGTTCCTGCATGAGGGTGTGTCCGAGCATGCCGGTGGCGCCCAGGACCAGTAGGCGTCGGCTCATCGTCGCCCTCGCTTTCGGTCGGAGCAGCCGCGGTTGGTGGCGGCAGCCGTCAGCAGTCCGGCGAGGAACTGCGAGTTGGTGGCCTCGCTCATGTGCAGCCGGTAGTGGTCGAGGCCGGCTCGTCCCAGGTTCCGCAGGTGGGGACGGGGGGTCCCGCGGGCGAGTCGGATGGTTCGGGCCAGCTGCTCGGCGTCACCGGGCACGGTGGTGAAACCGGCGCCGGCCTCGCGTACCACCCGGGCGGCATCGCCTGGCGCGCAGGCCAGTATCGGCAGGCCGCAGGCCAGGATGGTCTGCACCTTGCTGGGCATGGTGATCCGGAACAGCGGCTCGTCCGCGAGACAGACGAGCTGGATGTCGGCGGCGGCCATCACGGCTGCCATCCGCTCCGCTGCGACGGGGGCGACGAAGTGGACCCTGTGGAGGCCGAGTTCCTCGGCCCTGCCGCGTAGGGCCGGTTTGCTCACTCCGTCGCCGACCAGGACGAGATGGACGTCGGTGAGGTCGCGGAGCCGGCCCATCGCCTCGATCGCGACCCGGAGATCCTGCGCCGGCCCGTGGTTGCCGCCGTAGAGAATCACGAAGTCGTCGGGTGAGAGCCCGAGCCGGGCTCGCAGGTCCGGGTCGGGCTCGGTGGGCTGCATGAGTTTCTCGTCGGCCCAGTTGTAGACGACCGACACCTTGTCCGCGGGGACACCACGTTCGATGAGGATGTCCCGCGAACCGGGAGAGGCGACGGTGACGTGCTCGGCCCAGCGGTACGTCAGGGCGGTGAAGCTGCTGAGGGTCCCCTCGGTGACCCGACGCGTCAGACCGCGGGTGAGAAACCCGGTGGCGAACACCGAGTCGGGCCACAGGTCCATGACCATCAGCAGGTACGGGGTTCCCCACCGTAACCGGGCAGCGAGAGCCGAGGCCGCCGCCGTCGCCGGCGACGAGTACACGAGCGCCACATCGGCGGTGCGCAGCAGCGGCGTACCCAGCAGCGTCGACGACGCCGCCCAGGTCAGGTAGTTCGCGGCACGGCCGACGGCGGACCGGTCGTGGCTCGGGTGCAGCGGGGTACGCAGCACCCGCAGCCCGTCCACCCGGTCGGCGATGCGCCGTCGGCGCGGATAGTCGGGGTGCACGACGCCTGTCGGGTAGTTCGGCACCCCGGTCAGCACGTCCACCTCGAAACCGAGCCCGCGGAGGGAACGACTGAGTCCCAGGGGGATCGGTACCGGCTCCGGTGGAAAGAACTGGCTGATCAACGCGACACGGGTGGCCGTCGGGTCGGCCATCTCGGACCCGGTCACACGCTGTCGACGTCGGTCGGTCGCCCGACCTCGTCGAGCTGCGTGCGGATCTCCGGCAGGGTCAGCAGCAGCGACATGATCTCCGGTACGGCCAACCGTCGGGCGTTGTGCGAGTGGTAGTCGGCGAGGTGCTCGTCGCGGGTGTCGCCCTCGTCGAAGTAGAGGGCGTAGTTCAGGTCGCGGCTGTCCACCGGCACCCGCAGAAAGTTGCCGAAGTCCTCGGCCCGGGCCAGGTCCTCCCGGCTGGCGAGGGTCTCGTACAGCTTCTCGCCGTGGCGGATGCCGAGGACGTCGAACTTCGCCGGTGCGCCGAACAGGTTGCACAGCGCGGTGGCGAGGTCCGCGATGGTGCACGCGTCGGCCTTGCGAATGAAGATGTCGCCGGGCTGACCGTGCCGGAAGGCGTGCTCGACCAGTTCGACGGACTGGCCCAGAGACATCAGGAACCGTGTCATCGACGGCTCGGTCACCGTCGGCGCCACACCGTTTCGGATCTGCTCGACGAACAGTGGGATGACCGAGCCCCTCGAACACATGACGTTGCCGTAGCGGACGCAGCAGACCCGGGTCCGAGCGCCGGGGTTGTTGCGGGCATGTGCCTGGGCGACCTTCTCCATCAGCGCCTTGGTCATGCCCATGGCGTTGACCGGGTAGACGGCCTTGTCGGTGCTGAGCAGCACCAGCGTCTCGATGCCGTTGCGCTCGCAGGCGTCGACCACGTTGGCACTGCCGAGCACGTTGGTTCGAACCGCCTCCAACGGGAAGAACTCGCAGGACGGGACCTGTTTGAGGGCGGCGGCATGGAACACGAAGTCGACGCCGCGGGCAGCCTTGTGCACGCTGTCGGAGTCCCGGACGTCGCCGACGTAGTAGCGCACCCGATCGTCGCCCAGCCGGTGTCGCATGGCGTCCTGCTTGGACTCGTCGCGGCTGAGGACGCGTACCTCGGCAGCGCCGGCGTCGAGCAGTCGGGAGACCATCGTCTGCCCGAACGAGCCGGTGCCGCCGGTGATCAGAAAATGGCGGCCCGAAAGTGAGGAGTTCACATTTCCTCCGTCTTTCTGCTGCAGCCCCGTAGGGCTGACTATTCGCATCGGATTGGACGATACAACTCGCTGGTGGCAACGGAGCGGCAATTCGACGACGGGTCGTCGAACCGTCGACGTGACAATTCTTCGTACCTTTGTGGGCGTTACTTGTGGATGCCGCTGATCGTTGAACTCCGGTCCGTTGCCGGCGCCATTCCGGAGCCGGCCGTGCGAAGGGTGGGGCGATGACGAGAGTCATGACCGTGGTCGGCACACGACCGGAGATCATCCGGTTGTCCCGCGTCATGGAGCGGTTGGACCGGACAGTCGACCACCTGCTCGTACACACCGGACAGAACTGGGACAGGTCGCTGTCGGACGTCTTCTTCGCGGAGATGCGGATCCGGGAACCTGACCGCTTCCTCCGGGTGGACACGTCCTCGCTCGGGCGGGTGCTCGGTGGTGTCCTCGTCGGCGTGGAGGAGACGATCCGTGAGCTACGACCGGACGCGCTGCTCGTGCTCGGCGACACCAACAGCGCCATCGCGGCCGTGATGGCTCGACGGATGCGGGTGCCGGTCTACCACATGGAGGCGGGCAACAGGTGTTTCGACCTGAACGTGCCGGAGGAGACCAACCGTCGCCTCGTCGATCACGTCGCCGACTTCAACCTGGTCTACAGCGAGCATGCGCGGCGCAACCTGCTCGCCGAGGGCCTGCACCCCCGGAGGATCCTGCACACCGGCTCACCGATGCGGGAGGTGCTCGACCACTACCGGCCCGAGATCGAGGCGTCGACCGTCCTGCGTCAGCTGGAGCTCGAACCCGGGGGCTACTTCGTGGTCAGCGCCCACCGCGAGGAGAACGTCGACGATCCGGCCCGGCTGCGCCGGCTGCTCGACTGTCTCCGGCTCGTACGCGTCGAGTGGGGCCTACCCGTGCTGGTGTCCACCCACCCACGTACCCGTAAGCGGTTGGAGTCGCTCACCGACGACGGCACAGACCTCGACGGCATCGCCTTCCACGAGCCGTTCGGCTTCTTCGACTACGTACGCCTGCAGACCCAGGCCCGGTGTGTCCTGTCCGACAGCGGCACGATCAGCGAGGAGGCCGCGATTCTCAACTTCCCCGCGGTGACGCTGCGCGAGTCCATGGAGCGTCCGGAGGCGCTGGACGCCGGGGGCATCATCATGACCGGCCTCGACCGCGACGGGGTCGTCGAGGCCGTCCGGGTGGCGATCGACCAGGTGGCGGTGGCCGGTGTACCCTGCCCGGCCGACTACCAGGTCTGCGACACCTCCCGGTTGGTGGTGAACTTCATCCTGTCGACGGTGCGACGGCACCACGACTGGGCGGGCATCCGCCGCTGAACGACACGCCCGAGGGCTGGTGACCGGAACCGGTCACCAGCCCTCGGCGGTGCGGCGGTCGTCACCGGGGCAGCGGCAGGCCGCCCAGGGCCGTGTGGCCGAGCCGACCGGTCGGCTCGGCACTGAGCCGGGCCAGTTCGGCGACGACCTTCTCCGGATCGTCGAACGGGTCGAGGCTGCTGATCTCCATCGGGTCGAGCGGAGGCACCACGACGTGCGACACCAGCGGGTGCAGCGGACGGGCATCGGGCTCGCCGGTACCCAGCAGGTCCTCGTGCAGCTTCTCGCCCGGACGCAGCCCGGTGTAGACGATCGGTACGTCGCTGCCGGCCTGCTCGGCCATCTGCCGGGCCAGGTCGACGATGCGCACCGGCTCGCCCATGTCGAGCACCAGTGCCTCACCGTCACGCCCGATCTCGGCGGCCTGGAGGACCAGGTGCACCGCCTCCTGCATGGTCATCAGGTACCGGGTCACCTCGGGATGGGTGACGGTGAGCGGGTTACCCGCCTCGATCTGCCGTTGGAAGGCGGTGACCACCGAGCCGCGGCTGCTCAGCACGTTGCCGAAGCGGACACTGAGGAACGTGCCTGGAAAGCGTGAGGCGGCGTGCGCGGTCAGCCGTTCGGTGATCCGCTTGGAGTAGCCCAGGACGCTTATCGGGTCGGCGGCCTTGTCGGTGGAGATGTTCACGAACTTCGCCACGTCCTCGCAGGCGTCCAGCACCGACAGGGTGCCCCACACGTTCGTCTTAACCGCCTCACCTGGGTGCCGTTCGAGCAGGGTGAGGTGCTTGAGCGCGGCGGCATGGAAAATGATCTCCGGGCGGCGTTCCCGGATGATGCGCCGGATCGCCTCGTCGTCACGCAGGTCCGCCAGGATCAGCTCGGGTCCGTCCAGCATCGCCCGGCCGTCGAGCGACATCTGCAGGGCGTGCAGCGCCGACTCGTCGCGGTCGAGCATCATCAGCTCACCCGGGTCGGCCTTCATCACCTGCCGGCACAGTTCGGAGCCGATCGAGCCGCCCGCGCCGGTGACCAGGATCCGCCGACCGGTGAGGCCGTTGGTTCGTACCGCCATCTCGGTGACCACCTGCCGGCGACCGAGCAGGTCGCTGATCCGCACGTCGCGTACGTCGGTCACGGTGATCCGGTGGTCGACCAGATCGCGAACCGGCGGGAGCACCTTGAACGCCGTACCGGTGGTCAGGGTGGCCTCCCGGATCTGCCGGATCAGCGCGGCGTCGGCGTTGGCGACCGAGAAGATGACGGTGGTGGCGCCGGTGCGGCGTACCGCCTCGGCGACGTCACCACGCCCACCGAGTACCCGGATGCCGTCGACGCAGAGATCGCGCTTGTCCGGGTCGTCGTCGAGGGCTCCGACCGGTCGGTAGCGGCTACGCGGGTCGGTCAGGAGCGCGCGGAGCAGTCCCTGGCCGGCGTCGCCCATGCCGAACAGCAGTACCGGGACCGACGAACGGACGTCCGGGCGTAGGGCCAGGTCGCGCCGGTGCCGGTAGGCGAAACGGACGGCGAGCATGGACAGCAGGGCGAGCGCGCCGCCGACCAGCGGGGTGCTCGCCGGCACCGGACGTTCGGGCACCGGCAGGACACCGAGCAGGACGATCGCAACGGTGGTGAGGGCGGTTCCGGCCAGCCCGCGAACCTCCTGGAGGCTGCCGAGCGGGTGACGCCCCGAGCGCACCCGGCGTGCCCCGGCCACCGCCACGTGCAGCCCGGCGGCGATCAGCCCACAGCCGGCGGCGCGGGTCAGCTGGGTGGTGGTCAGGGCGAACTCGTAGCGGGTCCAGGCGGCGGCGATGAATCCGCCGACCCAGGCCGTGGCATCGGCGGCGAGGAACGCCGAGGTACGCCACCGGATCCAGGTCCGGCGAACCTTCGGCTCCGGGCGCCGGCTGAGCTGTGTGTCCCGCATGTGCGGCTCCTGTGCTGTCGACCACTTCCGCCCGGGGGGAACGGAAGGAGCGATACGCTCTTGTCCTTGTTACATGCTGTTTGAGTGCTTAGTAGCCTTTTAGGCGATTGATAGCGGATCGCTCGATTCGGGTGGCCAACCGATCCGTCGGGCCCGGCTGCCGGTCGGATCAGCGGGCCGGCACGCCCTTGACCACGACACCGGCGGGCACGTCACGAACCACACAGGCGCCCGCGGCGACGGTGCTGTCCCGACCCACCCGCAGCCCCTGCAACACGGCGGCGGTGGTACCAACGAGCACGCCCTCCGCCAGCCGGCACTCCCCGGAGACCGCGGCCAGCGGATTCACCGACACGTGGTCTGCCAGCTCGCAGTCGTGCCCGACGGTGCAGTTCTGGTTGAGATGCACGTGCCGCCCGAGAGTCACGTTCGTGGTGACCCGGGCCCCGGCGAAGGCCACCAGGCCGGGGCCGTACCGCAGATCCACGCCGAGCGTGGCGTCGGGGTGCACCAGACTGGCAGCTGGTATGCCGTACCGGTCGATCCGTTCGGCGACCGACCGTCGGACCCGTGGGTCGCCGATGCCGATGACGTGGTGGGTGTCGGCGGGTGCCTCGGAGAACCAGGACACCCCACCGAGGTAGGGCACATCGAGCCGCTGCACCCGCTTGAGATGCGCCTCGTCCGGACGGTCGTCGACGAAACCCAGCACCTGCCAGCGGGGTAGGAGGGCAGCGACGTTCATGGCGTGGGCGATGGTCAAGACCTCTCGACCGTGCCCGCCGCAGCCGACGATCACCAGCGGTACCGTCACGCCGCTGGGACCCCGCTCCGGGTGGCCAGGAATCCCTCGATCGCCGAGAGCACGGCGGTGACCTGCGGCTCGGTGAGAGCGCTGCCGCTGGGCAGGGTCAACCCCTGCGCGTAGAGCTGCTCGGCGGCACCGGTGAGCCGGCTCTCCGCGTCCGCGTACGCCGGTTGCAGGTGCATCGGCTTCCACACCGGACGGGTCTCGATGTCGCGGGCGGACAGGTGGTCGGCGAGATCCGCCGCGGTCCAGCCGCACCGGTGCGGGTCGACCCGCACGCTGGTGAGCCAGCAGTTCGAGTCGGCGTCCTCGGCGCCGATCAGGTCGACCCCCGGGACCGGGGCGAAGAGCTTGGCGTAGCGGTCCCGCAGCCGACGCCGACGGTCGATCATCCCATCCAACCGGACGAGCTGCGCCCGGCCCAGCGCCGCGAGCAGGTTGCTCAACCGGTAGTTGTAGCCGGTCTCCCGGTGCTCGTAGTGCCGAACCGGCTCACGCGCCTGGGTGGACAGATGCCGCGCCCGGTCGAGCAGCGCCACGTCGTCGCCGACGAGCATACCGCCGCCGGAGGTGGTCATGATCTTGTTTCCGTTGAAGGAGAGAGCGCCCACCCGACCGAAGGAAGCCGCCGGCCGGCCGAGATGGGTGGCGCCGAGCGCCTCCGCGGCGTCCTCCACGACCGGAACGTCAGCGGCGGCGCAGATCGGCAGCAGCGCGGTGTAGTCGGCGCAACTGCCGAACATGTCGACCGGGATCACCGCGCCGACCCGCGCGCCACGCGAACGCAGCTCCTGGAGCAGCTCGGCGACGAGCGCGACGTCGATGTTGCCGGTCCGGGGATCGCAGTCGACCAGTACGGGTCTGGCCCCGGTGTAGCGGACCGCGTTGGCGGTGGCGACGAACGTCAGTGTGGGTACCAGCACCGCGTCCCCCGGACCGACGCCCAGCCCGAGCAGCGCCAGGTGCAGCGCTGCGGTGCCGGAACTGACCGCAACCGCCCCCCGGGTACCGACCCGGGCGGCAACCTCCCGCTCGAAGGCGTCGAGATCGGGGCCGACCGGTGCCACCCAGCCGGACCGAAGCGCCGCGATCAGGTACGACTCCTCCAACGGCCCGATGTCCGGCGCGGACAGGTGGATGGTGCCCGTCATCGCCGGCTCCCGAGGAACTCGGGCATGGTGGCGCTGCCGTCTGCCGAGATGCCGTCCCGGCGCAGCACGGTGCCGACGGTGGCGGTCAGGATCGACAGGTCGAGGCGCAGGCTGCGGTTGGTCACGTACGCCACGTCGAGCGAGAGCTTGGCGTCCCAGTCGAGGCTGTTGCGACCGCGTACCTGTGCCAGCCCGGTGATGCCCGGGCGGACCTCGTGCCGTCGCGCCTGGGTGGGGGAGTACCTGCTGAGATATTCGGGAAGCAGGGGGCGGGGGCCGACGACGCTCATGTCGCCGCGGAGCACGCACCAGAGAGTCGGTAGTTCGTCCAGACTCGTGGCCCGTAACCACCGGCCGAGTGGGGTGAGTCGGTCGGCGTCGGTCAACAGCCCCCGGGCCGGGTCGGGGGACCGCATCGTGCGGAATTTGATCAACTCGAACGGTTGGTCGTCCCGCCCGATACGGCACTGCCGGAACAGCACCGGTCGGCCCAGGCCCAACGCGACCGCCGCCGCGACCACCGCCATCACCGGCACGGTCAGCAGCAACAGAACGATCGCGACGACCACGTCGAACAGCCGTTTGACTGGATCGTTGGGCCGTGTGGGCCGGGTCGGGCGCGCCGGTGCGGTCACCGAGGATACGGGCACCGTTCTGACCTCCGTACGTCAACCGGTCATAGCAGACAAACGGGTTGTATCAGACTGTTGTTCCGGTGCACCGGAAAATAGCGACAGTCGACACGGATCCCGACAGGTCAACCCGCCGGGACACGCAAAGGACACGCGTCCCGGCGCGTCGCGTCAGCTCGGGTGTGTCGGGTCGGAGCTGGTCAGAGTTCTGATTCGAGTGCGTCGAGCCGCCGCTGCAACATGGTCCGCAGCGGTAGCGACTCGCCGTCCCGGGCACCCTCGCCGATGATCAGCGGGGGCGGGTCGGGTTGCGGATCGGCGCCGAGAAACCGGGCGCGCAGCGAACGCGGCACAGTCAGCAGGTGAAACCGACCGTCCACGTCGACCGCCCGGCTGTGGGCCCGGTCGATGTACCAGCCGTACAGACCGGTCCGGTATCGGGCCCGCCCGTCATGGGACCGGGCAACAAGTCGACTGGTGGCCAGGCCGCGCCGCCGAGCCTCCTCGACGAACGCGCCGACCAGCGACGCGGCCTCCGCCTGCTCGGCCTCCCGGCGGCGCTGCGCGGCAGCCGCGTGCGCCCGCACCGCCCGCTGCCGCGTCTCCCGCCAGTCCGGGTCGCCGTCACTCGCCACGCCCCGACGGTACGCCACCGACCAGTTCACCTCGACCTACCCGGCGGCTGAGGGCCTCCTCAGAGCAGCCCGGCCCGGCGCAGCGCGTCGGCCATCGCGCCGTCGGCGGGAGCCGCCGAGCCGCCGCGTCCCTGGCGGACCTGCCCGCCCTGCCCGCCACGTCCCTGCCCGCCACGTCCCTGGCCGTTGCGTCCCTGGCCGTTGCGCCGGCCCCGCCCCTGCTGATCGCTGCCACTGTCGCCCCGAGCACCCCGGCCGGCGGCCGGGTCCGTCTCGTCCTCCAGACGCAGGGTCAGCGAGATCCGCTTGCGCGGAACGTCCACGTCCAGCACCTTAACCTTCACCACGTCACCGGACTTGACCACGTCGCGCGGATCCTTGACGAAGGTGCGGGACATCGCCGAGACATGCACCAGACCGTCCTGGTGCACCCCCACGTCGACGAACGCGCCGAACGCGGCCACGTTGGTGACCACACCCTCCAGCACCATCCCCGGCGTCAGGTCGCCGATCTTCTCGACGCCATCGACGAAGGTCGCCGTCCTGAACTCCGGTCGGGGGTCGCGGCCCGGCTTCTCCAACTCGGCGAGGATGTCGGTGACGGTGGGCAGGCCGAACGTGTCGTCGACGAAGTCGGTCGCGCGCAGGCCGCGCAGGATCGTCGACCTGCCGATGACCGACCGCAGATCCTGACCCGTGCTGGCCAGGATCCGCCGCACCACCGGGTACGCCTCGGGGTGCACGCTCGAGGAATCCAGCGGGTCGTCACCGCCGGGGATGCGCAGGAAGCCGGCGCACTGCTCGAACGCCTTCGGCCCGAGCCGGGCCACCTTCCTCAGCTCGGCTCGGGTACGGAACGGTCCGTTGGCGTCGCGGTGCAGCACGATGTTCTCAGCCAGCCCGGCACCGATGCCGGAGACCCGGGTCAACAGCGGCGCGGAGGCGGTGTTGACATCGACACCGACACCGTTGACGCAGTCCTCCACCACCGCGTCCAACGACCGGGAAAGCTTCACCTCGGACAGGTCGTGCTGGTATTGCCCGACACCGATGGACCGAGGATCGATCTTCACCAGCTCGGCGAGCGGATCCTGCAACCGGCGGGCGATCGAGACCGCGCCACGCAGCGACACGTCCAGACCGGGCAACTCCTGCGCGGCGTACGCGGAGGCAGAGTAGACCGACGCACCGGCCTCGGAGACCACCACCTTCGTCAACTTCAACTCCGGATGCCGCCTGATCAGGTCACCGGCCAGCTTGTCGGTCTCCCGACTGGCGGTGCCGTTGCCGATGGCCACCAGTTCCACCCCGTGGGCCGCGGCCAGCGTGGCGAGGGTGTGCAGGGACGCGTCCCACTGCCGGCGCGGCTCGTGCGGATAGATCGTGTCGGTGGCGACCACCTTGCCGGTGGCGTCCACCACCGCCACCTTCACCCCGGTACGCAGGCCCGGATCCAACCCCATCGTCGGCCGGGCACCGGCCGGCGCGGCCAACAGCAGGTCACGCAGATTCGTGGCGAAGACCCGGACAGCCTCCTCCTCAGCGGCCTGCCACAGCCGCATCCGCAGGTCCGCCCCGAGGTGGATGAGAATGCGGGTACGCCACGCCCAGCGCACCGTGTCGGCGAGCCAACGGTCGGCGGGACGTCCCTGGTCGCTGACCCCGAACCGGCCGGCGATGGCGGCCTCGTACCGGGTCGGTCCGGTCACCACCTCGTCGTCGTCACCCTCGGCCTCCGGGGCCATGGTCAGGTCGAGTACGCCCTCCTTCTCGCCCCGGAACATGGCCAGGATGCGGTGCGAGGGCAGCTTCGGGTACGGCTCGGCGAAGTCGAAATAGTCGGCGAACTTCGCCCCGGCGCTCTCCTGCCCCTCGCGTACCCGGGACACCAGGCGGCCCCGCGACCACATCTGCTCGCGCAGCGTGCCGATCAGGTCGGCGTCCTCGGCGAACCGTTCGATCAGGATGGCCCGCGCCCCGTCGAGCGCGGCGGCGTCGTCCGCCACGCCCCGGTCCGCGTCGACGTAGGCGGCGGCGGTCCCACGCGGATCCTGGGACGGGTCATCGAGCAGGGTGTCGGCGAGGGGCTCCAGGCCGGCCTCCCGCGCGAGCTGCGCCCGGGTCCGCCGCTTCGGCTTGTACGGCAGGTAGATGTCCTCCAGGCGGGACTTCGAGTCGGCCGCCCTGATCTGCGCTTCCAGAGCCTCGTCGAGCTTGCCCTGGGAACGGATGGACTCCAGCACCGCGGTGCGCCGCTCGTCCAGCTCGCGCAGGTACCGCAGCCGTTCCTCCAGGGTACGCAGCTGGGTGTCGTCGAGCAGGCCGGTGGCCTCTTTCCGGTACCTCGCGATGAACGGCACGGTGGCACCACCGTCGAGCAGTTCCACGGCCGCGCGTACCTGGCGCTCGGCGACGCCGAGTTCCTCGGCGATCCGTTGATGAACAGAGAGGGTCACGATGTCGCTCCGCCTTCGGGTGTGGGTTCCGTGGTGCATTCTGCCGGGCTACCGTGGCGATCATGGAACCACCTGTGGACCCTCGGGCGCGCCGGCTCTTCGGCGGCAGCGCGCGGGCCCTCGGCGACCTGGCGACCAGCCCGTTCCGGGCCGACCGGGACCGCATCGTCGGCTCGCCGTTCTTCACCCGGCTCGGCGGCGTCACCCAGGTGGTCAGCCCCGGCGGCACCGGGCTGCTGGTGCACAACCGGCTCACCCACAGTCTGAAGGTCGCCCAGGTGGCCCGCTCCATAGCCGAGCGGCTCACCGCCGACGCACACCAACGCGATCTGGTGGAGAAACTGGGCGGCTGCGACCCGGACGTGGTGGAAGCCGCCGCGCTCGCCCATGACCTCGGCCATCCGCCCTTCGGCCACCTGGGAGAGCGGGTGCTGGACCGGCTGGCCCGGCACCGGCTCGGCCTGACCGACGGATTCGAGGGCAACGCCCAGTCGTACCGGATCGTCACCTCGACCGAGATCCGGGGCGCGGCGACCACCGGCCTGGACCTGACCGCGGCGGTGCGGGCGGCGATGCTGAAGTACCCGTGGACCCGGCTGGACCACCCCGACCCGCACCCGCGCCTGATGGATCCGCCGCCGCGTGGCGCGACCCCGCCGCCAGACGACCCGGACAGCGGATCGGCGAAGTTCGGGGCCTACCTGACCGAGCTGGAGGACCTGCGGCAGGCCCGGGCACCGTTCGTCGGGCGGATCGCCGACTGGCAGCAGACCGTCGAAGCGTCGGTGATGGACACCGCCGACGACATCGCCTACGCCATCCACGACGTGGAGGACTTCTACCGGGTCGGGGTGCTCCAGCAGGGTACGGTCGCCGCCGAGTTGATGGCCTGGCAACGCGAGAGCGGTCACCTGCGGGCCATCACCGACTCCGCACTGGTCACCTCCGCCCGGCGGCCCGGCTCGTCGATCGAGCGGCTACGCCGCCAACTGCACCAGAAGGACGCCTGGATCGCCGACGACGAGGCGTTCGCCGCCGCCGTCGAACACGTCCGCGAGGAACTCGTCGAAGGGCTGCTGGCGTTGCCCTTCGACGGCTCGATCGAGGCGGAACAGTACGTCGCCCGCTTCTCCGCCAGGTGGACCACCCGTCTCGTGGACGCGATCGCCGTGGTCCCGCAGCCCGCTGTGCGCTCCGGGCACGTGCTGCTCGCCCCGGCACAGTGGCACGAGGTGCAGGTGCTCAAGTTCGTCCACCACCGGTTCGTGCTGGCCCGTCCGGACCTTGCGTTGCACCAGCGTGGTCAGGCTCGGCTGCTCGACACCCTGGTCGAGGCGCTACGAGAGTGGCTGCTGGATCCGGAGGAGGAGTCCCGGCTGCCCCGGAGACTGCACGACCTGGTGGAACTGGCGGAGGCGGAACTGCACCCGCGCACCCAGGACCGGATCGGTAAGGCACGGGGCCGGGCCATCGTCGACTTCGTTGCTCAGCTCACCGACAGCCAGGCGGTGGCGATGCTGGACGCCATCTCCGGCCGCTCCGGCGCCCTCTGGACCGACGCCTTCGTGCTGTGAACAGAAGGGCACCGGATCAGGCGATGGCCTGCCACCAGCCGTCGACCGCAGGTGGGTCGTCGACCACCACCCGCTCGCCCGGTCGTGGCACGGCCAGCCGCACGTCGCGCGCCTTCGCCTCGGCCCAGACCCGGTCCACCGGCTCGGACCAGTCGTGCAGGGCGAGGTTGAACGTGGCCCAGTGCACCGGCAGGAACAGCCCACCACGCAGGTCGAGGTGGGCGTCGACCGCCTCCTCGGGGAACATGTGGATACCGGGCCAGGCCCGGTCGTACGCGCCGATCTGCATGAGCGTGACGTCGAACGGCCCGTGAGCGGCACCGATCTCCGCGTACCCGCCGAAGTAGCCGGAGTCGCCGGTGTAGTAGGCGCGGCGTTGCCGCCCGGCCACCACCCAGGAACCCCAGAGGGTGCCGTTGCGGCGCAGACCCCGACCGGAGAAGTGTTGGGCGCCGGTACAAGTGATCTCCAACTCGGCTACCTGGTGGGTCTGCGACCAGTCCAGCTCGATGATCCGTTCCGGTGGTACGCCCCAGCGGTCGAGGTGGGCACCGACGCCGAGCGGTACCAGGAACGGTGCCGCCTGCCGGTCGGTCAGTTCCCGCACCGTGCCCATGTCGAGATGGTCGTAGTGGTCGTGTGAGATCAGGATCGCGTCGAGCCGGGGCAGTTCGTCGAGGCGTACCGGCGGTTCGTGCAGCCGGCGCGGGCCGACCGCGGTCGAGGGGGAGCATCTGTCGCTCCACACCGGGTCCAGCAGCACCCGTCGACCCTCGATCTCGATCAGCGCGGAGGCGTGGCCGTACCAGATGACGTTCAGTTCCCGCGCCGGGTCGATGTTCGTCTCGGCGGCCGGCCGCAGCAGTGGCACGGGTGCCGCCGGCCGGCGCTTCTGCTTGCCGAAGAGCAACTCACGGACGAGGCTGCGGTCGGAGACCGGCACGGTCGTGCGGGTGTCCGACCGGTTGTGGAAGGTGCCGTCCCGGAACTGTGGTGACCGGGCCGCCCGTTCGGCGCGGACCCCGGCCAGCCGTCCGCCGATGGCGGCCGGCACGTTCCGTACGGACCATGCCGCGCCGGCGAGCCCGGCCAACGCGGCCAGACTCGCCGCAGCCCCGGTGATCCGCCGACCGGTGGTACGTCCAGTAGACTCGTTCGGCGCCCGCATGGTCCCCCCCTCGGTTGATCCCGAAGTCCACGGTAGCCGCCGTCGGCGGTGCAGCCGCCGTTGTGGGGGCGGTACGTGTGCCCACGGTTTGCGGCGCCGGTGCCGTCGAACCGCGATGGTCACTCGGCAGGGAGAATCGTACGTGCGCCCGTCGATGGGTTCACGGGGCGAGGACGACCTTGACGCAGCCGTCCTGCTTCTGCTGGAACATCTCGTACGCCTGCGGTGCCTGCTCCAGCGACACCCGGTGGGTACGCAGGTCGGTCACGCCGAGCGGGTCGTCGTCGGTGAGCAGCGGCATGATCTCGTCGATCCACCGCCGGACGTGACACTGTCCCATCCGCACCTGGATGCCCCGGTCGAACATCTCCATCAGCGGCAGCGGGTCGATCTCGCCGCCGTACACCCCGGAGATGGAGACGGTGCCGCCGCGTCGGACGGCCTTGAGCGCGGCCTTGAGCGCGACGAGCCGGTCGATGCCCATCTTGTCGATCATCGGCTGGGCCAGCTTGTCGGGCAGCAGACCGGCGGCGGCCTGACCCAGTTTGCCCAACGGTGCACCGTGCGATTCCATGCCGACCGCGTCGATCACCGCGTCCGGCCCACGCCCGTCCACCAGGTCGACGAGTGTGCCGGGGACGTCGTCGAGTTGGGACACGTCGAGCACCTCCACACCGTGCCGGCGGGCCATCTCCAACCGCTCCGGCACCAGGTCGAGGCCGATCACCCGGTCGGCGCCGAGATGGCGGCCGATGCGGGCGCAGAGCTGTCCCACCGGCCCCAGCCCGAAGACGGCGAGGGTGCCGCCGGGAGGTGTGTCGGCGTACCGCACCGCCTGCCACGCGGTCGGGAGAATGTCGGAGAGATAGAGCCACCGCTCGTCGGGGCCGTCCGCCGGCACCTTGATCGGGCCGAACTCGGCGTACGGGACGCGGAGGAACTGGGCCTGCCCGCCGGGCACCGCACCGTAGAGGGAGGTGTAGCCGAACAGGGCGGCGCCCTTACCCTCGGCGGTGACCTGGGTGGTCTCGCACTGGGCGTAGAGCTGACGCTGGCACATCCAGCAAAAGCCGCAGGAGATGTTGAACGGCACCACCACCCGGTCGCCAGGTTTGAGCCGGGTCACCCCGGGCCCGACCTCCTCGACGATGCCCATGGGTTCGTGTCCGAGGATGTCGCCGGCCTTGAGGTACGGCCCGAGGACCTCGTACAGGTGCAGATCGGAGCCGCAGATGGCGGTGGAGGTGATCCGCACGATAGCGTCGGTTGGTTCCTCGATCGTCGGGTCGGGGACCTCCTCGACCCGTACGTCCCGTTTGCCCTGCCAGGTCAGTGCCCGCATGCCGACCCCTCCTCGCCGCTGTACGTCTGACCGGACTGCTACCCGTCCGGGGCTGGTTGAACCGGCGGCGGGGTCTCGAACCGGCAGTGGACCACTCGACGGCGGTCCTCCCGGGCACACGTGCCCGAGTGTTCTCGGCAGTGTGATCCCGGCGGTCGGCGGGGCCGCCCGCAAGACAAACGGACCGGCCGCCGTACCGGCATCGGTACGGCGGCCGGTCCGTGTGCCGGCTGCGGCGGTCAGGTGCCGGGGGTGTCGGCGTGTCGGGTGGTCGCTGCCAGGTAGTCGCGGTTGAGGCGGCCGATCGTGGTCAACGGGATTCCCTTCGGGCAGACCACGGTGCACTCACCGGCGTTGGTGCAGCCACCGAAGCCGGCCTCGTCGTGCGCGTCGACCATGTCGACGACCCGGGTGTAGCGCTCGGGCTGGCCCTGCGGCAGCAGCGACAACTGGGTGACCTTCGCGGCGGTGAACAGCATCCCCGAGCCGTTCGGGCACGCCGCTACGCAGGCACCGCAGCCGATGCAGGCGGCGGATTCGAAGGCGGCGTCCGCGTCGGCCTTGGCCACCGGCACGGAGTGCGCCTCCGGGGCGCTGCCGGTGGGGGCGGTGACGTACCCGCCGGCAGCGATGATCGTGTCGAAGGCGTTGCGGTTGACGACCAGGTCCTTGATGACCGGGAAGGCCCGGGCCCGCCACGGCTCGATGTCGATGGTGTCGCCGTCCTTGAACTGCCGCATGTGCAGCTGACAGGCGGTGGTACCGCGCTGTGGACCGTGCGCGTCCCCGTTGATCATGAGGCCGCACATTCCGCAGATGCCTTCGCGACAGTCGTGGTCGAAGGCGATCGGCTCCTCGCCGCCGAGGATCAACCGCTCGTTGAGCACGTCGAGCATCTCCAGGAACGACATGTCCGGAGAGACGTCGTCGACCTGGTACTTGATCATCCGACCCTTGTCCTGGGGGCCGGACTGGCGCCAGATGCGCAGGGTCAGGTTCACTTGTAGCTCCGCTGCGTGGGGTGGACGTATTCGAAGTTCAGATCTTCCTTGTGCAGTACCGACGGCTCACCCGCGGCGGTGAACTCCCAGGCCGCGACGTACGCGAACCGTTCGTCGTCGCGCTGGGCCTCACCCTCCGGGGTCTGGTGCTCGGCGCGGAAGTGGCCGCCGCACGACTCCTCGCGGTGCAGGGCGTCGATGCACATCAACTCAGCCAGCTCGAAGAAGTCGGCTACCCGGCCCGCCTTCTCCAGCGACTGGTTCAGCCCCTCACCGTTGCCCGGCACCCGGACCCGCTGCCAGAACTGGTCCCGCAGGGCGCGGATCTCGTCGATGGCCTTGCGTAGCCCGGCCTCGGAGCGTTCCATGCCGCAGTGCTCCCACATGAGCTGGCCAAGCTCACGGTGGAACGAGTCCACCGTCCGGTCGCCGTCGATCGCCAGTAGTCGCTGGATGCGGTCCTCGACGTCGCGACGCGCCTCGACGGCCGCCGGGTGGGTCGCGTCGACCTTCTCGAACGGGCCGGCGGCGAGGTAGTTGGCGACCGTGTTGGGTAGCACGAAGTACCCGTCGGCGAGGCCCTGCATCAGCGCCGAGGCGCCGAGCCGGTTCGCGCCGTGGTCGGAGAAGTTGGCCTCACCGATGACGAACAGCCCGGGAATCGTCGACTGCAGGTCGTAGTCGACCCAGAGGCCGCCCATCGTGTAGTGCACCGCGGGGTAGATCCGCATCGGGACCTCGTACGGATCCTCGCCGGTGATCCGTTCGTACATCTCGAAGAGGTTGCCGTACTTGGCCTCGATGGCCTTGCGTCCCAGGCGGTTGATGGCGTCGGCGAAGTCGAGGTAGACGCCGAGCTTCGTCGGACCCACCCCCCGGCCCTCGTCGCAGACGTTCTTCGCGGCGCGGGAGGCGATGTCGCGGGGTACCAGGTTGCCGAAGGACGGGTAGATGCGCTCCAGGTAGTAGTCCCGCTCGTCCTCGGGGATCTCGCGCGGGTCCCGGTCGTCGCCCTTGGCCCTGGGTACCCACACCCGGCCGTCGTTGCGCAGCGACTCGCTCATCAAGGTCAACTTCGACTGGTGGTCGCCGGAGACCGGGATGCAGGTCGGGTGGATCTGGGTGTAGCAGGGGTTGGCGAAGTACGCCCCCTTACGGTGGGCCCGCCAGGTGGCGGTGACGTTGCAGCCCTTGGCGTTGGTGGAGAGGTAGAAGACGTTGCCGTAGCCACCGGAGGCGAGCACCACCGCGTCGGCGAACTCCGTGGTGATCTCGCCGGTGACCATGTCGCGGACCACGATGCCCCGGGCCTTGCCGTCGACGACGATCAGCTCCAGCATCTCGTGCCGGGCGTTCATCTCCACGTTGCCCAGGCCGATCTGCCGCTCCAACGCCTGGTAGGCGCCGAGCAGCAGCTGCTGGCCGGTCTGCCCCCGGGCGTAGAAGGTGCGCTGCACCTGTGCACCGCCGAACGAGCGGGTGTCGAGCAACCCGCCGTACTCGCGGGCGAACGGCACCCCCTGGGCGACGCACTGGTCGATGATGTTCACCGAGACCTCGGCCAGCCGGTGCACGTTCGACTCGCGGGAGCGGAAGTCGCCGCCCTTGACGGTGTCGTAGAACAACCGGTGCACCGAGTCGCCGTCGTTGCGGTAGTTCTTGGCGGCGTTGATGCCGCCCTGCGCGGCGATCGAGTGGGCCCGGCGGGGGCTGTCCTGGTAGCAGTACGACCTGACCCGGTAGCCCTGTTCGGCGAGCGTCGCGGCGGCGGAGCCGCCGGCCAGGCCGGTGCCGACCACGATCACGGTCATCTTGCGGCGGTTGGCCGGGTTCACCAGCTTCGCCTCGAAGCGGCGACGATCCCAGCGGGTCTCGATGGGGCCGTCGGGGGCTCTGGTGTCGGCGATCGGGTCGCCCTGGGAGAACAGTTCCACGGTCAGGACACCAATCCGGTGAGTACGGCGAACGGGACCAGGAGGTAGCCGGCGCAGAGCACGACGGCGAAGACGAGAGCCACCAACCGGGCCCGCTGTTCGCCGCCGGGGGTCTGCTGGCCGAGGCTGCGCAGCGCGCTGAACACGCCGTGCCGCAGGTGGAAGCCGAGCGCGACGACCGCCAGGGTGTAGAAGGCCGTGACGTACCAGCGTTCCGGGGCGAAGTCGGCGACCACGTTGGCGTATGGCCGGGACGGGTCGCCGACCGGGTTCAGCGTGCCGGTGGTCAGGTCGAGGATGTGGTAAATCACGAAGAGCAGGATGATCACGCCACCCCAGCGCATGGTCCGGGCCGCGTAGCTGCCCCGGACCTTCTTACGGTGGGCGTAGCGCACCGGGCGGGCGGCTCGGGCGCGCATCGCCAGGATCGTGGCGGCCCCGATGTGCAGGAGCACCGCGGTCAGCAGCCCGACCCGCTGGATCCAGAGGAACCCGGCGCTGGGCAGCAGTGGGGCACCGAGTTCACGCAACCAGTGTGCGTAGTGGTCGAACGATGTCGCACCCGTGAAGATCTTCAGGTTGCCGAGCATATGGGCGATGAGGAACAGCACCAGCAGGATGCCTGTCACCGCCATGACGGCCTTCAGGCCGACATTAGACCGGATGGGCGACCGGGTTCTCGTCGTGACTACCACCTGATCGACGCTAGGAGTAGTTGGATCAGTCGTCCAATGCATCGACGCCGCAGTCTTGATAGCCGTAGGCTATCTAGATGCAGCTCCATCAGCTGAAGTACTTCGTTGCGGTGGCCGAAGTACGACATTTCACCCAAGCCGCGGATCTCGTGGGCATCACCCAACCCTCGTTGAGTAAGCAAATTCACGCCCTGGAGGACGCCCTCGGGGCGCCCCTGTTCGAACGGGTAAGGGGCAACATAACGCTCACCGCGGCAGGGGAGGTGCTGCTGCCACTGGCCACCCGGATCCTGGCCGACGTCGAGACCGCCACCCGGGAGGTACAGGAACTGGTCGGGCTACGGCGCGGCCGGGTACGCCTCGGCGCCACCCCCAGCCTCGCCACCTCGCTCGCCCCGCCGGTCCTCCGCCGGTTCCGCGACGCCCACCCCACCGTGGACCTGCGGATGGAGGAGGGTGGCTCGCAGGACCTTGTTCGTGACCTGCTCAGGGGCGATCTCGACCTCGCGTTGATCATAATGCCTGCCCAGGGGACAGACCCCGGCCTGCGAGCCGATCCGATACTCACCGAGAGCCTGGTGGTCGCCTCGGTCGACCCGGTGCCCACCGCCACGCCCAGTGCCGACCTGCGCATCACCGACCTGCGGGACCAGCCGATGGTGATGTTCCGCGAGGGTTACGACCTGCGCGACGCCACCCTTCAGGCGTGCCGCGACGCCGGCTTCGAACCGGCCCTGTCAGTCGACGGCGGGGAAATGGACGCGGTGCTCAGCTTCGTCGAGGCCGGGCTGGGCATCGCCGTGGTACCCGGCATGGTGGTGGCCCGCCGGGCCGGCATCCGGGTCACCCGACTCGCTCCGCCGGGAGTACGACGCACCATCGCCGTAGCCCGCCGTCGCGACGCCGTGCCCACCCACGCCGGCCGCGAGCTACGCCGCATCCTTCTCGACTACGTGCACACCGCCACCGCCACCGCGCAACTCCCACCCGGCGTCGAACCTCTGCGCTAACCGCTCTCGGCGTCGTCCATGGCGCGGTAGATGCGCTGCTCGGAGACGGGATAGGGGGTGCCGAGGGCCTGGGCGAAGACGCTCACCCGCAACTCCTCGATCATCCAACGGATCCGTCGCACCGCCTCCGACGAGCGTCGCGCCAGGGGCAGCGCGGCCAGCATCTCGTCGTACTCCCGCTGCACCGACGCCACCCGGTCCTGCTGAGACCTGTCCCGTGCGGGACTACCCGGCAGCCGATCCAGCCGACGCTCGATCGCGGTCAGATAGCGCAGCAGGTCCGGCAGCCGGGCGTACCCGGCCTCGGTGACGAACCCGGGGTGCACCAGGCCGGTGACCTGGTTGCGGATATCGGCCAGGGCGGCCACCACGGCCAAGTTCCTCGTCGCGCCGAGTCGCTGCTGCACCGCGTACGCGGCGGCGAGCACCGCCCGTACCCGGTCCATCACCTCCACTACCGTGTCGACCAACTCGGCACGGACCTTGTCGCGCAGCGCGGCGAAACCCGCCTCGTCCCAAGCCGGCCCACCCGCCTCAGCGATCAGTTTGTCGATCGCCGCGCCGGCCGCATCCTCGATCAACGCCTGCACCCCGCCGTGCGGGTTACGGGACAACGCCAGCTTCGCCTCGTTACTGAGCCGCCCCTGAAGGAACTTCGCCGGCGACGGCACGGTCAGCCGCAGCAGTCGACGGGTACCCGCCCAGTGCGCCGCCTCCTGCTCCGCCGGGGAGTCGAACACCTTCACGCCGACCGTGGCACCCTCGTCCACCAGCGCCGGGTAGGCGGTCACCGCGTACCCGGCCCGTACCTGCTCGATGGTGCGCGGCAGCGCACCGAACTCCCAGCCGGTCAGCCCGGTGCCGGCCAGCTCCGGCGCTGCGGCGGCCACCACCTGGCGTACCTCCGCCGTGAGCCGACGTTGCAGGGCCGGCAGGTCCTTGCCCTCGGCGACCGGCTCGTCGTCGTCACCGAGCACCCGGAAGGTGACCCGCAGATGTGGCGGCAGCTTGTCCACCTCCCACGCGTCGCGGGGCACGGTCACCCCGGTCATCCGTCGTAGTTGCCGGGTCAGCGCGTCAAGCAGCGGCTCCGTGCCCGGGGTGATCGCGGCAAGCGCGGCGCGGGCGTAGTCGGGCACCGGCACGAAGTTGCGCCGTACCGGCTTCGGCAGCGATCGGATCAGCGCGACGACCAGTTCCTCACGAAGCCCCGGCACCTGCCAGTCGAAGCTCTCGGCGGGGATCTGGTTGAGCAACGGCAGTGGGATGTCCACCGTCACGCCGTCGGTCGGGGTACCCGGGTCGAACGTGTAGGTGAGCGGCAGGGCCACCCCGTCGCTCCGCCACTGGTCGGGGTAGTCGGCCTCGTCCAGGCTGCCCCGGCCCGCGTTGACCAGCAGTGCCCGGGTGAAGGTCAACAAGTCGGGCCGCTCCCGACGTGCCTTCTTCCACCAGCTGTCGAAGTGCCGCCCGGAAACCACCTCGGCCGGGATCCGCTCGTCGTAGAACTGGAAGATCGTCTCGTCGTCGACGAGGATGTCGCGCCGCCGGGCCCGGTTCTCCAACTCCTCGATCTCGGTCAGTAGCTTCTGGTTGTCCTGCCAGAACTGGTGATGGGTGGTCCAGTCGCCCTCGACCAGTGCGTGTCGGATGAACAACTCCCGGCTCGACACCGGATCGATCCGGCCGAAGTTGACCTTGCGTGAGGTGACCAGCGGGACGCCGAAGAGGGTGACCTTCTCGTACGCCATCACCGCCGCCTGCTTCTTCTCCCAGTGCGGTTCGCTGTAACTGCGCTTGACCAGGTGCGCAGCCAGCGGCTCGACCCACTCCGGTTCGATCCGTCCGTTCACCCGCCCCCAGAGCCGGGAGGTCTCCACCAGTTCGGCGGCCATCACCCAGCGCGGCGGCTTGCGGAACAGCGCCGAGCCCGGAAACAGGGCGAACCTGGCCCCGCGAGCGCCAAGGTACTCGTGTTTCTGGGCGTCCTTGAGGCCGATGTGCGAGAGCAGACCCGGCAGCAGCGACTGGTGCACCTTCGGCGTGTCGATTTCCGCCGGTAGGTCCGCGCCGATCAGGCGTCGTCCACCACCGTCGGGTGCGCCGTCCGCGTCGCCTCGCCGGCGCCGTCCCCGACTCCGGTCGTCAGGGGTACGCAGCACCTGCCGCAACTGGCTGACGATGTCCTGCCACTCCCGGACCCGCAGGTAGTTGAGGTATTCGGCCCGGCACATCCGGCGGAACGCGCTCGACGACAACGCCCGCTGCTGCTCACGCAGGTGACGCCACAGATTGAGGTACGCCACGAAGTCGGATTCGGCGTCGGCGAACCGTGCGTGTGCCTGGTCGGCCTGGGCCTTCTTCTCCGTCGGCCGTTCCCGCGGATCCTGGATCGACAGGGCTGCGGCGATCACCGTCACCTCGGTGGCGCAACCGTTGCGTTCACCCTCCAGGACCATCCGGGCCAGCCGGGGGTCGACCGGCAACTGGGCCAACCGTCGACCGACGGTGGTGAGCCGTCTGGTCAGCTCGGTCTCGGCCGGGTCGATCGCGCCCAGCTCGTGCAGCAGGTTCACCCCGTCGATGATGTTGCGCCGGTCCGGCGGGTCGATGAACGGGAACGCGGTGATGTCACCGAGTCCGATGGCGGTCATCTGGAGGATGACCGAGGCCAGACTGGTCCGCAGGATCTCCGGATCGGTGAACTGGGGACGGGAGTGGAAGTCCTGCTCGTCGTAGAGCCGGATGCAGATGCCGTCCGACGTACGCCCACAGCGGCCCTTGCGCTGGTTGGCGCTGGCCTGGGAGATCGGTTCGATCGGCAGCCGTTGCACCTTGAGCCGTTGCGAGTAGCGGGAGATCCTGGCCGTGCCTGGGTCCACCACGTACTTGATGCCGGGCACGGTCAGCGAGGTCTCCGCGACGTTCGTGGCCAGCACGACCCGACGTCCGCCGTGCGGGGCGAAGACCCGGTGCTGCTCGGCGACGCTGAGGCGGGCGTACAGCGGCAGGATCTCGGTGTCCTGCAGGGCCCGCCGGTTCTGTACCAGCCTGCCAAGTGCCTCCGCGGTGTCCCGGATCTCCCGCTCACCGCTGAGGAAGACCAGGACGTCGCCTGGCCCTTCGGCGGCCAGTTCCTCGACGGCCTCACCGATGGCCTGGATCTGGTCTCGGACGTTGTCCTCGTCGGTGCCTCCCTCGTCGCCTTCGGCGACCTCGACCAGTGGCCGGTAGCGGACCTCGACCGGGTAGGTCCGGCCGGAGACCTCCACCACCGGTGCCGGCTCACCGTCGGGATTCTCGGCGGTCGGTGGGCCGGCGAAGTGTCGCGCGAAGCGGCCGGTTTCGATGGTCGCCGAGGTGATGATCACCTTGAGGTCGGGGCGGCGGGGCAGGAGTTGCCGGAGGTACCCGAGAATGAAGTCGATGTTGAGGCTACGTTCGTGTGCCTCGTCGATGATCAACGTGTCGTACTGGCGCAGCATCCGGTCGGTCTGCAACTCGGCCAGCAGGATACCGTCGGTCATCAGCTTGACCAGGCTGTGCTCGCCCACCTGATCGGTGAAGCGGACCTTGTAGCCGACCACCGCGCCGAGCTCGGTGCCCAACTCCTCGGCGATCCGGTCAGCCACCGTACGCGCGGCCAGCCGGCGCGGCTGGGTGTGGCCGATCAGCCCGTGCACCCCACGCCCCAACTCCAGGCAGATCTTCGGCAGCTGGGTGGTCTTGCCCGAGCCGGTCTCGCCCGCCACGATCACCACCTGGTGTTCGCGGATCGCCGCGGCGATGTCGTCCTTACGTTCGCTGACCGGCAGACCAGCCGGGAAGGTGACCGTCGGAACCGTGGCTTTCCGCTGCTCCAGCCGGCCCTCCGCCGCGACCGTCTCGGCAACGATCTCAGCCAGTACCGCCTCACGTCGCCGGGGGTCACGCAGCTTTCGCAACCCGTCGAGCCGACGTCGCAGGTGCCGCTGGTCGCGGAACATCAACGGCGACAGGCGACGCTGCAACTCGCGGACGGGATCGGTCGCGGCGGGTGAGGTTGGATTCTGCATGGCGTGGCCAAGAATAGGCAGCCGGCTTGTGGTCCGCCTCCCGGTTACCCGTCCCGTCCGATGTGATCCGCCCCCATGGCCGGCACCCGACACCTGCCAGGGGGCGAGGCGGTGTGCGTCTGCGGTTCAGGTCTATCGTTTGACCTTCGGATCTAGGTGAACACGGGGACGCCGATGACGATGCGCGACACCGACCGGGCCCTGGTGCAGGCCGCCAGTGCGGTGGCGAAGCTGCGCTGTCGCAGTGCCGCCCACACCCTCGCCACGGCGGCCCGCACCGCCGAAGGCCGAGTGGTGTCCGCAGTGAACGTGGTGCACGCGGCGGGCGGAACGTGCCCCGAGCGGGTCGCGCTCGCCACCGCCGCCACCCAGGGGGTGGGAGAGTTGGAGACAATCGTCACGGTCGGCGACCGCGGCCGATCCCTCGTCGCTCCCTGCCCGGCCTGCCGCGAACTGCTGGCCGACCATTTCCCGACGTTACGGATCATCGTCGGCTCGCCCGAAACCCCCCTGGTGACCCCTGTGACCAAGCTCCCCAACGGATGACGTGGCGCGGGTCGGGTCAGGCAGCGGCGGACCAGATGGCCCGGAAAGCGGCGGCCTCGCCGGCGAGCCAGCGTTCGATCTCGTCGGTGTTGGCGCGGTCGGGCATCCGGTGGGTGATGCTCCGGCGCACGTCGACCAGGACCGGCTCGGCGTGCGGTAGAACGGCGTCCATGTGCCGGGCGGTCAGGTGTAGTGCCGCCAGCGTCGCCTCCTCGCTGGGCGGGTTCTCGTCGAAGTGCAGGCGTACCGCCTCGGCGTGGCCGTCGGCGTATCGAATACCGAAATGCGGGTTGATCTTGATGGGGAGGTCGCCGAGCATGGCCAGTGCGTCGCGGGTCTGGGCCAGGTCGACACCGGCGGGATCGCCGAGGGAGCGCAGCCACGCCGTCGCGCCGGGCGTGAGCGCCTGGTAGAGCGGGCGCCAGCGGGGCTTGACCACGTCGACCACCTGGGCCAGGTGGGTGCCGCCGGTGTGGAAGGCGACGTCAGCCTTGAGCGCCTTGACGAACTGGCCGTGCGGATTGAACCCGGAGCGGCTCGCCCGCTGCCGGCGCAGGCCACCGACGAAGCTGGCCTTGGTCGGGCCCGTGCGGTCGACGTACCGGGTGAAACCGAGGAGGGTGGCGTACGGCGTGAGGGGGGCGGAGGTAGGCGTGGTCACGAGCATCCTCCCAGCTCAGGAACTCGATTAGTACACACATTCTAATCGACGGTCCTGACATTGCCCAGCGTGCGAAAGGGGCCTGTCGCGTCCGCGCGAACCTTGTGGAGTCCGGGTCTATGTTGTGGATGATCTTGTGGGGTCCGGATTTACCTTGTGGGGCGCACAAGAGCAGGAATCGACGATGGTGCATAATCCATCGGCATGAATGTCGATCTTCCGGGCGAGCCGGCGGCGGCGCCGGCTCGCAACCGGGTACGGGTGCCGGCTGGGCGGTCGTACAGGGTGCACGTCCGGCTGACCGCTGAGGAACTGCGCGATGTGGCGGCGGCTGCGGCGCGGGCGGGGCTGACGCCGACCGGGTACACCGGAGAGGTCGCGGTCGCTGCTGCCCGCGGCGGCGTCGAGACGGCGGCGACCGGTCCGAGCCGGGCTGAGCTGGCGCGGGTGCAGCGGGATCTGCTCGCCGCCCGCACGGCGCTGGTCTGTGCCGCCGATGCGCTCGACGCCGGGCGGGCTCCGTCGGCCGGGAGTGGCGTCGCGGCTTGTTCTGCGGTGGTGGCGCGGCTGGACGCGGTGGCCGAGCGGCTGCACGGGCTACTTCGACGGGTCGCGGCGTGATTCCGCGGGTCCGGCCGCGTGGCGCGGATGTGCGCGAGGTGCTGCGGTATTTGCTGGGGCCCGGTGAGTACGGCGAGCACCGGGATCAGCGGTTGGTGGCAGCGTGGGCGGCGGCCGCCGTCGGCGGGGTGGCAGGTCTGCCGTCGGCGTCGTCCCCCGGCGCAGCAGGCCGGCTGGCTGGTCTGCTGGAACAGCCGGTTCTTGCCGGGGTCAACCCGCCGGCCAAGCCGGTGTGGCATTGCTCGGTGCACAACCACTCGGACGATCCGGTGCTGTCCGACGAGCAGTGGGCGCTGGTCGCGGCCGCGGTTCTTGATGGGGTCGGGTTGGCCCCCGTGGGGGATCTGGCCGCGGTGCGATGGGTGGCGGTGCGTCACGGCGTAGACCACGTTCACTTGGTCGCCACGCTGGTACGCCAGGACGGGCGCACCGTGTGGCCGCGCAACGATTACCGCCGCTGCCAGAGCGTGGCCCGGGAGTTCGAGGAACGCCTCGGGCTGCGCCCGGGTATCCGGACGCCGGCCGTGTCGGGGGTCGGGCATGGGTGAGGTGACGCTGCGGCCGGTGTCGGGCGGGGTGAGCGGTGACCCGCTGGGCGGGTTCGAGGTCGGCTACGTCGGCCTCGACGGCATCGAGCACCGCATTCCACTGGCAGACGCCTGGTCGGCGCGATTCGAGCGGTGCCGCCCGGCGCGGCGGTTTCCCCAGTACAAGGGGCAGAAGCACTTCCCCGGTCGGTGGTGGACGGCGACGATGGGCCATCACGTCGGCTACGAGTCGTGGCTGGAACGCGACCACCTGATGCTGCTGGACTTCGACCCGGCCGTGGTCGCAGTGGCCTCTCAACCGTTCTGGCTGTTCTGGGCCAACGAGCAGGGCAAGATCCGCTCGCACGCCCCGGACTACTTCGCCCGGCTGGCCGACGGCGGCGCCCGTGTGGTCGACTGCCGCCCGCTCCAGCGGATCAAACCGAAAGACGCCGTGAAGTTCGCCCAGACTCGGACGGCCTGCGAGCAGCTCGGCTGGGACTACCGGGTGGTCGGCGCACTGGATGCGATCCTGGTCCGCAACGTGCGTTGGCTGGCCGGCTACCGGCACCCCCGTCACGACCTGCCGGCGGTGGCGGCCACGCTGCGGCAGGTATTCGCCGAGCCTGGTGCGCTGCTGGCCGGCGCGGAGGCGGTCGGTGATCCGATCGCGGTGCTGCCGGTGCTGTTCCACCTGCTCTGGCGCCACATGCTGCACGCGGACCTGTCCACGCCGCTGCACCCGGACACCGTCGTCACCGCGGCGGTGGCAGGGTGACGCCGCGGTCGGTGCTGCGCCCGGGTGACTGGGTGCACTTCGACGGCGGTGAGCACCAAGTGGTGGGACTGGCCGGAGCGTCGGTGCGGCTGCGCTCGGAGGTCGGCGGCGCCGACCAGGTGGTGCTGGCCGGGCACCTGATGGCGTCGCCCGACTTCACGGTCATTGACGGGCGCCCGGCACCACAGGTGGAGCCAGTCGGGCTGCTCGACGCGTTGTCCGAGGACGTGCTCGCCGCGGCCAAGCAGTGGGAACGCCACATCGTGGAGGTCGAGACCGGGCTGCCGCCGCACGCACCGCTCGACGCGACGCCGAGACCCGAGTACGACCCGGCGAAGCACAGCCTGGCCGAGCGGCAGCGCGCCAAAGGCGCGGAGCTGGGCGTCAGCTACCGCACGATCGAAAACCGGCGGCTGCGCTACACCGCTCAGGGGCTGTGGGGGCTGGTCGACCAGCGGGCGGTGCGGACCTGGGAGGTCGCCGGCCGGGCCGATGCTCGGCTGGTCGAGGTTGCCCGGGAGGTCATCGCGGCGCAGACCGACGCCTCGACCGGCACCCGATCCCGCCTGATCCGCCAGGTGATCAAGCGGGTCGAAGAGATCCACGGGCCGGGGGTGGTGCCGCTGCCCGGTCGCAGCGCCTTCTACGAGCTGGTCGACCGGCTCGCCGCCGGCAAGCACACCTTCGGCTCAGCGGTCACCCGCCGACAGATGGCCAACCGGCCTACCGGCGTGTTCACTCCGACGTTCGCCTCCCGCCCCGGTGAGCAGGTGCAGATCGACTCCACCCCAATTGACGTGATGGTGGTTCTCGACGACGGTTTGCCGGTCCGGGCCGACCTGACGATCGCCGTTGACGTCGCCACCCGCACGATCTGCGCCGCGGTGTTGCGCCCGGTCGGCACCAAGGCCGTCGACGCGGCGTTGCTGCTGGCCAAGATGTTGGTCCCGGAGCCGATGCGGCCGGGCTGGGCCAACGCGCTTCGGCTGTCGGCGTCGCGGATGCCGTATGCCCGGTTGGTCGACATCGACATTCGCATGCGGGAGGCGGCGGCCAGGCCGGTGATCGTCCCGGATCAGATCGTCATCGACCACGGCCGGGTGTTCGTGTCGGAGACCTTCGAGCGGGCCTGCAACCGGCTCGGGATCTCCGTCCAGCCGGCCCGCAAGGGCACCCCGACCGACAAGGGTGTGGTCGAGGCCACGAACGCTGCGGTCAAGACCTTGTTCGCGCAGCACGTCGCCGGCTACACGGGCGGCAACCCGATGATGCGCGGCCGTGACGTCGCCGGGGAGTGGACGATCGGCGAGTTGCAGGACCTGCTTGACGAATGGCTCATCGTTGGCTGGCAGCACCGCCCGCACGAGGCGCTGCGTGACCCGCACCAGCCTCGGCGGGTGCTCACTCCGAACGAGAAGTACGCCGTGCTGGTCGCTGTCGCCGGTTACCTGCCGCTGACCCTGACCGGCGAGAATTACCTGGAGTTGCTGCCAGTCAAGTGGCGGCGGATTACCGCCGAGGGCATCCAGATCGATAACCGCACCTACAACGCCGCCGCTCTCGGCCCCTACCGGCACCAGCGGTCCGGAATGGTCGCGCAACGGGACCGGTGGGAGGTGCACTACGACCCCTACGACGTCTCCCAGGTCCACCTGCGCACCCCGGACGGCTGGATCACTGTCCCCTGGACGCACCTGCCGATGGTGTCCGCGCCGTTCGCCGACTTCACCTGGCGTCACGCTCGTCGCCTGGCCGGCAGGGGAGCCACCGAGGCCGAGATCGCCCGGGTTCTCGACGACCTGCTCACCCGTGCCGAGCACGGACCGGACAAGGCGAGCGCCCGCATCACCGCCCGCACCCGCGGCGGTCAAGCCACCCACCGGCCTCAACTGCCCGAGCCTGCCCCACCCTTGGCCATCGACGAGTCCACCGCGCCGGCCGCTGAGGTCATCCCGTTCGGGGTCTTTGACGCTGACGCCGAAGCAGAGAGGTGGATATGACCACCGTCGCCGACGACGACGTGATCATGCCGGAGGAACCGCCGACCACCAAGGAAGGCTGGCGCCGGTTCGTGGACTACCAGCCCGAACCACCGGCCGCGCTCAGCGCCGAGCAACTCCTCGCGCTGACCCGGTCGCGGCGGGCCGCGCACGACGAAGCCCGCCGCGAATACCACGCCGAACTGCCGCTGGTGAACACACCGATCATCCGGCAGATGCTGGGCACCGGTCGGCTGCTGGTCCAGCTCAACCGACGGCAGGTCTCCGCCCGGCGCGGCCTGATCCTGTCCGGCGCATCCGGCACCGGCAAGACCACCGCGCTGACCCAGCTCGGCCGCACCCACGAACGCGCCGTCCGCAAGCGGCACCCTGACAGCCGGCACCGGCTGCCAGTCGCCTACGTCACCGTCCCACCGGCCGCGACCGCCAAAATGCTCGCCGTCGAGTTCGCCCGCTTCTACGGTCTGGAGTTCTCCGCCCGGGCCAACATGCCCGACATCGTCAACGCGGTCTGCGCCACAGCCGCCAACACTGGTATCGAGCTTGTTCTGGTCGACGAGATCCACAACCTCAACCTCGCCACCCGAGCCGGCGCCGAGGTGTCCGACCAGCTCAAGTACTTCGCCGAAAGGCTGCCGGCCACCTTCGTTTACGCCGGCATCGACGTCGAAGCCGAAGGGCTGTTCGCCGGCGTCCGCGGACGCCAGATTGCCGGCCGGTTCACCCTGATCGCGTCCACCCCGTTCGCCTACGGCACCACCGAGCAGCGCACCGCCTGGCGGTCACTGATCGCCACTCTCGAAGCCATGCTGCGGCTGCACCGACACACCCCTGGAACCCTCGTCGGTCTCGATGAACACCTCTACCGCCGCACCTCCGGCATGATCGGCAGCCTCTCCCAGCTCATCCGCGGCGCCGCGATCCTGGCTATCGAGGACGGCACCGAACAGATCACCCGCGACCTGCTCGACCTGGTCCCGGTCGACTTCGCCGCCGAGAAAGCCACCCGAACATCCCCGCCACGCCCGCGCGCCCGCCGGTCGGCCGAGACCGCCGCCACGAGCGCCTGATGTCCCCACGCCTGCCCATCGCCGTCGCGCCCGCCCACCACGAAACCGCCGCGTCTTACATCAGCCGGCTTGCGAACCTGCATGGCATCCCGTTTCCCGAGCTTTGGCAGCAGGTCAGCCGGCCCGGCGCCGCAGGCGGCGGCGCTCGGCTCATCGCCGCTGACCTGCTCGCCGCCGTCACCGGCATACCCGAGAACCTCCTGGCCCGCGCCGTCATCGAGATCCGCCGACCCGAACCCGACTGGCTCGCCTTCCGTCACGAACCGCAACACGGATGTCCCCGCTGCACCGCCCGGCACCCCGGCGGCACCGTCCGTCAACTCCTGCCGCACCACCGCTACGTCTGCACCCGGCACCGCATCTGGATCGGCCCGCCGGACGTGATCGACCAGCCCTATCCCACCCTCGACGAGTTACCCGAGATCGTTGCCGCGCAACGCGCGCACCTGCGGCTCCTACGCCGCCTCGGCCCGGCCGCCACCTACGACGCCGTCCTCACCGGCTTCCTCATCTGCGGCCACCGGTGGGACCAAGACGCCCACCACCCCGACGACGCCCGCCTTGACTGGGGCGAACGCGCCGCCGAACTCATCCCGCACGGCACCGAGGAAACCACCTTCAGCACCTCCCGACTGTTCGCCGCGACCTACCCCGAAGCCGTCAAGATCGCTGCCCTCGTCGGCTCGCTGCACTGGCGCCGCCTCGCCGCAAACGACCCCGCCGGGCAACACCGCTTCGCTGCCGAGATCGGCCGCCGGCTCGGCCAACCCGACTACCGGCCCAAAGTCGTCCACGATCCGATCGCCCACTGGATCGACGACGACTGCTGGCGGCCACCCAGCCTGCCGCGAACCACCTACCGCACCCAACGCGGTTTCGGCGGCCACACCATCCCCAAGGCCCACCAGCACAGCATCGACCGGCACAGGCGCAGCGCCCGATGGTTCGCCCGCAACCGGCGAGGCGGACGCGGAATCCTCTACCACCGCCACATCGGCCCCGTCCTCGCCCGCGACTGGGCACGTCAAATGGATCTGTTCATCGGCACCGTCGCAGCCAGCGCTGAAGCAACCACCTTCTCCGACACCCCGGCCGCCACCATCGTCGGCGACGCCACCGAACCTGTCATTGCCGACTACCAAAGACCCACGGCAGTGAGATCCGACTACCTCGACACCGCCGTCAACCCCGTTCCCTGGCCCACCCGCGAGTCACCACCAGGACCACGCGGAGGACGACCGCTGCTCGGACACGAACGCAAGATTTTCACCACACCAGGACGCTAATCTCGGGCAACCTGCCACCGCATACGATCTCGACATGCAGCGGCTGGCGCTCTTCGATCTGGACAACACGCTCGTCAACCGCAGCGCGGCCTTCCGCGCATGGGCCCAGGAGTTCGTCATCACCCACCGCCTCGACGACGCCGCCTTGACCTGGCTCCTGGAAACCGACGCCCGAACCTCCGGCACGAAAGGCCCCTTCTTCCACGCCGTCCGCGAGGCTTTTCGCCTCGAACAAGCTGCCGACGAACTCTGGCAGCAGTACCGCCAACGCATGCCGGAACTGGTTGCCTGCCGCTCACACGATCTGGAAGCGCTACGCCTGCTGCGCGCCGCCGGCTGGCGGATCGGGATCGTCACCAACGGCATGACCGACAACCAACACGGCAAGATCCACCGCGCTGGCCTTCACACGCTGGTCGACGGCTGGTGCATCTCCGACGAAGTCGGCATCCGCAAACCCGAACCGGCGATCTTCGACATCATCGCGCAGCGCTGCGGAACATCACTGGCGCAAGGCGGCTGGATGATCGGCGACGACCCGATCCTCGACATCGCCGGCGGGCGCCTCGCCGGGTTGCGCACCATCTGGCTGCAACGCGAGTCGACGTTGTGGCCGGAGGACCAACCAGCACCCGACAACACCGTCGCGACTGTCGCGGACGCCGTCGAAATCCTCCTCCACGCATCGCAACCGGCATGACCAGCCAACCCCTCTCCGATCACGACACACCCGGCGGACATCCGACCACGACAGCGAATAATGCCCTGATGTCACGGCCAACCATCAGGATCCGGCGAGTAACGGACCTGGACCAGTGCATTCAAGCTTTGCAAGCAGTACACGAAACCGATGCATACCCCCTGAACTGGCCGGCAGACCCGCACAACTGGCTCAAGCCACCACGGTTGCTCCAAGCATGGATCGCCGAAGGGGCTCAGGGCGGCGTCGACGGTCACGTCGCGGTCCAACGCCCACACAGCGAAATGCCCCCTCGCCACGTCGAACTTTCCCGGCTCTTCGTCGCCCCGGCCGCCCGCCGCCGTTCACTCGCCAGCGCACTCATCGACCACGTCCGAACCTGGGCCGCTAAGCATGGATACGACCTCACGCTGAACGTCACGGACGAACACCGCTCGGCAGCTGTCGCCTTCTACGAAGCCACCGGCTGGCAGCACACCCACACCACGGACGCGGACTGGACCAACCCCGACGGCAGGCCCGTCAAGCTGCGCCACTACATCCTCACCAGCAGAACGTCCGACCCCGGCAGAGCCCCGCAAACACTGCCAAGCACCAGAACCACAAAGTAGCCCCGGACACTCTCGCCCGACGCCGTCCGGACCTACTCTGCGAGTCGCAGGTCGGTGCCTTGATCATCCGCAACCTGGAACTGGACGCGACAGGGCCGCCCGGGGCATCTCGGACGGCCCCTTCCGACGAAATTTCAGAGCTGACCGACGTCGGTGACCCGTACGACGGCAGTGCCCGCCTCGTCGGAGGCGGCCAGGTCGACCTCGGCGCTGATGCCCCAGTCGTGGTCGCCCTCCGGATCGTCCAGGATCTGCCGCACCGTCCAACGTTCCCGACCCTGCTCGATCATCAGCAGCGCCGGGCCGCGGGCGTCCGGGCCGGTGCCGATGCCGTCGTACGACTCGAAGTAGGGCTCCAGCGCCTCGGCCCACGCGTCGGCCGGCCAACCGGAGTCCGCGTCCAACTCGCCCAGCGTGTGCCACTGCCGCAGTGCGGCCAACTCGACCCGCCGGAACAGGGCGTTGCGCACGAGTACCCGCAACGCCCGCGGGTTGCGGGTCACCGCAGCCGGCCGGTCGTCCAGAGCGGCGGCCACTTCGGGCAGGTCCGTCGGGTTGCGCAGCCGTTCCCACTCGTCGATGAGGCTGGAGTCGACCTGGCGGACCAACTCACCCAGCCACTCGATGAGGTCGACCAGTTCCTCGGTCTTGGCCTCCTCCGGCACTGTCTGCCGCAACGTCTTGTACGCGTCGGCGAGATAGCGCAGCACCAGTCCCTCCGAGCGGGACAGTCCGTAGAACTGCACGTACTCCGTGAAGGTCATCGCCCGCTCGTACATGTCCCGCACCACGGACTTGGGGGAGAGCTGGTGGTCGACCACCCAGGGATGCCCCCGCCGGTACATCTCGTAGGCGTCGTCGAGCAGTTCGGCCAGGGGCTTGGGCCAGGTCACCTCGTCGAGCAGTTCCAGCCGGGCCTCGTACTCGATGCCCTCGGCCTTCATCGCGGCGACCGCCTCGCCGCGGGCCTTGAACTGCTGGGCGGAGAGCACCTGGCGGGGGTCGTCGAGGATCGACTCGATCACCGACAACACGTCCAGGGCATACGCCGGGGACTCGCGGTCCAGCAACTCGATAGTGGCCAGCGCCAGAGGTGACAGCGGCTGGTTGAGCGCGAAGTCGAGTTGCAGGTCGACGGTGAGGCGGACCCGCCGCCCGGTCTCGTCCGGCTCGGGCAGCTCCTCGACCACCCCGCCGGCCCGCAACGCCCGGTAGATCGCGATAGCCCGGCGGATGTGCCGGCGCTGAGCGGCGGCGTCCTCGTGGTTGTCGGTCAGCAGGTGCCGCATGGCCGCGAACGCGTCCCCGGGGCGGCCGATGACGTTGAGCAGCATCGAGTGGCTGACCTGGAAGCTGGAGGTGAGCGGCTCCGGTTCGGCCTCCACCAGCCGGTCGAAGGTGGGCTTGCCCCAGCCGATGGAGCCCTCCGGTGGCTTCTTGCGTACCACCTTGCGTCGCTTCTTCGGGTCGTCACCGGCCTTGGCGAGGGCCTTCTCGTTGTCGATGACGTGTTCGGGTGCCTGCACGACGACCCGGCCGATCGTGTCGAAACCAGCGCGTCCGGCCCGACCGGCGATCTGGTGGAACTCCCGCGCCTTGAGCAGTCGGGTACGTACGCCGTCGTACTTGGACAGCCCGGTGAACAGCACCGTGCGGATGGGCACGTTGATGCCGACGCCGAGGGTGTCGGTGCCACAGATGACCTTCAGCAGTCCGGCCTGGGCGAGGGTCTCCACCAGCCGGCGGTACTTGGGCAGCATCCCGGCGTGGTGTACACCGATGCCGTGCCGGACCAGCCGGGACAGGGTCCTGCCGAAACCTGAGGTGAACCGGAACCCGCCGATCGCAGTCGCGATCGCGTCCTTCTCGGCCCGGGTGCAGACGTTCACGCTCATCAGCGCCTGGGCGCGCTCCAGGGCGGCGGCCTGAGTGAAGTGCACCACGTACACCGGGGCCTGCCTGGTCTCCAGCAGTTCTTCGAGGGTCTCGTGCAGCGGCGTCGTCGCGTACGAGAAGAGCAGCGGGACCGGCCGCTCCGCCGAGCGGACGACGGCGGTCGCCCGGCCGGTACGTCGAGTCAGGTCGTCGACGAACCGGGTGGTGTCGCCGAGGGTGGCTGACATCAGCACGAACTGCGCCTGCGGTAGTTCGATCAGCGGCACCTGCCAGGCCCAGCCCCGATCCGGTTCGGCGTAGAAGTGGAACTCATCCATGATCACTTGGCCGACGTCGGCCCGGCCGCCCTCACGTAACGCCAGGTTGGCCAGGATCTCGGCGGTGCAGCAGATGATCGGGGCGTCGGCGTTGACGCTGGCGTCGCCGGTGAGCATGCCGACGTTCTCGGCGCCGAAGACCTCGCAGAGCGCAAAGAACTTCTCCGACACCAGCGCCTTGATCGGCGCGGTGTAGAAGGTCGTCCGGTCGTCGGCCAGCGCGGCGAAGTGCGCGGCGACGGCGACCAGGCTCTTGCCCGAGCCGGTCGGCGTATTCATGATCACGTTGGCCCCGGAGACGATCTCGATGACCGCCTCGTCCTGATGGGGATAGAGGTTCAGGCCGCGCTCGGACGCCCAACTGGCGAACGCGTCGTAGAGGGTGTCGGGGTCAGCGGTCTTCGGCAGCGCGGCGGTGAGTGTCATGGCCGGTCCATGGTGCCTGGACGAACTGCCCGCACGCCAACCGGGCGGCCGGATCGGACGCTGGGCTCAGCTGTTGGGAAGTGCCCTTCACACACCAGGTGTCAGCGAGGTGCCCTTCTTACCGCTCAGCGGCGGCGGTAGATCAGGTCGGCGATCGGGCGGCCGGCACGCAACGCCCGCCGCTCGAACCGGGTCACCGGCCGGTGATCGGGCCGGGGCGCGTAGCCGTCGTACGCGTTGACCAGGCCCGGGTCGGCGTCCAGGGTCGCTCGCATCGACACGGCGTACTCCGCCCAGTCGGTGGCGCAGTGCAACGTGCCGCCGGCCGCCAACCGGGAACGTAACCTGGCCACGTGCGTCGGCTGGATCAGCCGTCGCTTGTGGTGACGGGACTTCGGCCACGGATCCGGGAAGAAGACATGCACGGCGTCCAGCGACGCGGGCGGCAGCAGTTCCATCAGCTCCACCGCGTCCCCCTCGACGATCCGGACATTGCCCAGCCCACGAAGGTGGACCAGGTCCAGCAGGTTCGCGATTCCCGGGGTGTGCACGTCGACCGCCAGATAATCTCGATCCGGGTCGGCGGCGGCCATGTGAGCGGTCGTGTCGCCCATGCCGGATCCGATCTCGATCACCAGGGGTGCCCGTCGGCCGAACAGGGCGACGTGGTCGAACGGGTCGACGTCGGCGAGGCGCAGCCCGTACCGCGGCCAGAGTTCTTCGAGCGCCGTCACCTGCCGGCCGCTCATCCGGCCGCGACGCGGGTGGTAGGTACGGATCGCCCGCGCCGCACGTGGTGCGGCGACGGCGGGAGTCGGGTCGGTGGGGGTCACAACTCACCGAGCCTACGCGAGCACCCCGCCGGACCGGATGTGATGTACGCCCGGTGGTGGGACCATCATCGGGAGACGGCAGTACCGGGTGCCCGGCGACCGCCCGGCGTACCGGGAGGGGGCAGCGTGTCAACAGTGACCGCCACTCGTGCGGCGCGATTCGCCGCTGCTCTGCGCACCGTCGCGCCGCTGTTCGTGTTCGCCCTGTTCACCCTGTCGCTGACGGCGGTGCCGGCCGGGGCGTCACCCGTTCGGAGCGCCGTCGCGCCGGTCTTCGCCAGGCAACCGACGGGGCAGCCCGGCGCACCGGATACCTCGTCGCAGCCGGGCCCGACCGTGTTCGTGGAGGTATCGCCGAGCATGGTGGAACCGGGCCACCTGGTCGGGCTCCGGGCCAGCTGCCACGACAACTCGGTGGGCGCCATCGTCGTCTCGGACGCGTTCGGCCGGGTCGCCGTGCAGCCGCAGCGCGGGTTGCTGACCGGTACGGCCATGATCAAAGAACGGGTGCTTCCCGGCAACTACCGGGCCAAGCTGGAGTGCCGGGGCGGCGAGACCGCCTCCACCATGATCCAGGTGGTACGCCAGGTGAAGCCCAGCCGTGGGCCGGCAACCGGCTTCGGTGGCGGCGCCCGCGACATCACCGCCAATCTGCTGCTTCCCGGCGGTCTGGCGCTGACCGTCACCGGCATGGTCCTCTGGATCACCGCGACCCGCCGTCGCGGCAGCCCACGGTGAGCCGGCCATGACGATCGCCCGCCCACCCGGCCCGACCGGTAACTCACCCCGGCCCGGCCACCAATCCGACCTGTTCGTGCCGCCGGCCGGCCGCTCCGGCCCGCTGCCACTGTCCACCGATCGGCGGCGCGCACCCAGGAACACCGGAAGAGCAGCCCGAACGGTGCGCTCCGGGCGCAGCCCGTGGTCGTTGCCGCTCGCGGTGCTGCTCGTACTGGCCGGCGTGTTCGCCACCGGTGCCGGGCTCGGGCACACCGTCGGCGGGCCACTCGACTGGACCGCCGTCGCCGGTGGTGAACGCACCACCGGAGCGCCGGTGCCCGCCGGACGTACCGCGGCGAGGCCGGTGAGCCTGTCCATCCCGTCGATCGACGTGTCGGCGTCGGTACGGCCGGTCGGCGACGCACCCGACGGCTCGATCGCCGTGCCACCGCTGAGCCGCCACGAGGAAACCGGGTGGTACGACCGTGGTCCGGTGCCGGGAGACCCGGGGCCGGCGGTCATTGTCGGGCACGTGGACACCAGGAGTGGCCCGTCGGTCTTCTACCACCTGGGGAAAATGAAGGTGGGCGACACCGTCGAGGTTGCTCGGGATGACGACTCGGTGGCCGTCTTCACCGTCGACTCGGTGGAACACTTCCCGAAGGAGCGCCTGCCGGCCGACCGGGTCTACGGCCACGAGGGACCAAGGGGCCTGCGGCTGATCACCTGCGGTGGCGAGTGGCTCGGTGGTGGCACCGGCTACGCCGACAACGTCATCGTCTTCGCCAGCCTCACCACGACCCGCCCTTCCTGACGGACCGGTCGTTGAGGCGGATGCCGGTCGGGCCGCACGGACCTCGGCCCGACCGGAGTCACCGGCACCCCCGTGACCGATGCGCCGTACACGGCGGTGAGGTGGTGACCGGGTAGCCCGTCAGGGGACCCGCTGTACGACCTCGAACTCCAGGAGGGTCGCACCCGTGGCGACCGGTGGCCGCTGCTCGGCGCCGGGCGGGGCGGCGTGCGCGGCGCGGGCCGGACCGGCGGCCCAGTCCTGGTACGCCTGCTCGGTCTCCCACCGGGTGTAGACGAAGTAGCGGTCGTCGCCGGCCACCGGGCGCAGCAGTTCGAAGCCGAGGAAGCCGGGGGAATTCTCCACCGCCCGGGCCCGGGCGGCGAACCGCTTCTCCAACTCCTCGCCGCCACCGGGCGGAACCTCGATCGCGTTGATCTTCACGACTGGCATGGCCTCACCCTAGCCGGGTGGGAGCGGGCGCGGGCCGCGGTTCGAAGTCGACGACGACGGGAGCGTGGTCGGAGGGGCCCTTACCCTTGCGGGCCTCCCGGTCCACGTACGCCGACCGGACAGCGCGGGCCAGCGGGGCCGAAGCGTACACCAGGTCGATGCGCATGCCCTTGTTCTGGTGGAACATGCCAGCCCGGTAGTCCCAGTAGGTGAACGGGTGCGGCCCCTTCATCGCCGTGGGCACCACATCGGTGAGACCGAGATCGCGCAGTGCCGCAAGTGCGGCCCGTTCGGGCGGCGTGACGTGGGTGGAGTTGACGAACAGCGTCGGATCCCACACGTCGTCGTCGGCGGGTGCCACGTTGAAGTCCCCACAGACAGCGAGCGGCGTCGGGTTGGCCAGTTCGGCGTCGAGCACGTCCCGCAGCGCCGCCAACCAGGCCAACTTGTACGCATAGTGGGGGTCGTCGGGCGCGCGGCCGTTCGGTACGTACACCGACCAGACCCGCAGCCCGCCGCAGGTGGCCGAGATCGCCCGGGCCTCCGGTGCGGGGAAGCCGGGCTCGCCGGGGAACCCGACGGTGACGTCGGCGAGCCCGGCCCGGGACAGAATGGCGACCCCGTTCCACCGGCCGTCGCTGTGACTGGCCACCGTGTAACCCAGCTCGCCCACTTCCGCGGCCGGAAAGGCGCCGTCTGGACACTTGGTCTCCTGCAGGCAGACCACGTCCGGCTCGGTGCCGGCCAGCCAGTCGAGCAGCCGGGGCAGGCGGGCCTTCACCGAGTTCACGTTCCACGTCGCCAGGCGCATGATGCCAGCCTGCCCCATCCGGCATCGACCCGCGCGGTAGGCACGCTGCCCGTCAGCGGCCAGTGAACCGGTGCCGGGCCGAACGCCGCCCTTCCCGCGGATCAGGGAGTGTCGTTGTTCGGGCGGGACTGCTCGGCGAGGAACCGTTCCAACTCGGCGCCGAGCTCCTCGGCCGTGGGCAGCGGACCGTTCTCCGTGGCGAGCAGGTTCTTCTCCCCCCGGCCCCGGGCGTACGCGTCGAACTGTTCCTCGAGGGCCTGGACCAGGGTGGTGGCCTCATCGCTCTGGGCGACCTGCCGGTCGATCTCCACCCGTACCACTTCGGCGGCGGAACGCAGCCCGTCGCGGGGCAGGAGCAGCCCGGTGCTGCGGGACACCGACGCCAGCAGCACCTCGGCGGCAGCCGGGTACTCGGCCTGTGCCACGTAGTGCGGCACGTGCGCGGCGAAGCCCAGCGCGTCGCGGCCGGCCTCGCCGAGGCGGAACTCCAACAGGTGACCAACGTTGCCGGGCACCTGCACCCGCTGCAACCACGGTTCGTAGCCGGCGATCAGCTCACGCCGGGTGGCGTGCGCGGTCACGCCGGTCGGCCGGGTGTGCGGCACGGCCATCGGGATCGCGTTGAGCCCGACGGTGAGCCGTACGTCCAGCCGGGCGGCCAGCCCGGTGACAGCGGCGGTGAACCGTTCCCACTGCAGGTCGGGCTCCGGCCCGGTGAGCAGGAGGAAGGGTGTCTCGTCGTCGTCGTGGAGCAGGTGCAGCCCCAACTCCGGGGCGTCGTAACTCTCCCAGTGGTCCTCGACGAAGGTCATCATCGGGCGGCGGGAACGGTAGTCGAAGAGCTGGTCCAGGTCGAACCGGGCGATCGGGCGGGACTCCAGCGATGTCAGCAGCTGCTCGCGGGCGAGTCGGCTCGCGTTGCCGGCGTCGACGAAGCCGGTGAGCGTCTGGATCAGTACCGGCTGACCGAGGTCGGGCAGATCGTCGGTGAGTTCGTAGAGCTCGTGTGGGTCGAGCACCGGTGCGGCCTCCCTGCAGGTGCGTAGCGGGCCACCGGATTGACGGCACCCCGATCGCCAGAACGTACCCGCCATCCTTGTGCATTCCTGTCGCGTCGGTCCGCCCGGCCCGGCGTCACCGTCCCGACGCCCGGCGGTACCCCGTTGCTGCCGCGGGGTACACATGGATGGGCGCCACCGAAAGGAGAGGTGATGAGTGACCCCGTACCCGCAGAGGGCCGACCCGTCGCCCCCGTCCCGCCGCCGGGCGGCCGGGTCGTCGAGGCGCCGCCGGCCACCCTCTGGGACCGGATGCGCCAGGACCCGCAGTACGCTCCCGAACACCTTGCGCTCGAGGCGGTGCGTCGGCTCGGCCCCGAGGCGGCGCAGTGGGCGCAGCGGGTCCGGGCCGAGCAACCCGGGATCAGCGCCGAGACCCTCGCGGAGCAGGCGGTACGCCGGTTCGTCAATCAGGCTCGGCTCTCCGGCGCGGTCTCCGGTGTCGCCGGACTGCCCGGTGCGGTGATCGACGTCGGCGTGCTGGCCTGGACCCAGTCCCGTATGGTCCTGCACGTCGCCGCCGCCTACGGTGCCGACCCGACGCATCCCGACCGCGCCACCGACCTGCTGGTGCTGCAGAGGGTGCACAAGGTCGCGGCGAGCGCCCGAGTGGCGCTGGGGGTGGCGGCCGGACGCGAGCGGGCGGGCGCGCTGTTCGGCGGTGGTGGGCAGGGACAGCTGGGCCGGGTGATGCTGCACCTCGGGGTCAGGCTGGCCCAGATGGCCGGGGTACGCGCGGCGAAACGGCTCTTCGCCAAAGCGGTCCCCGCAGCGGCGATCATCCTCGGCACCTGGGCGAACTCGTCGGCTACCAAGAAGCTGGCCGAGCGTTCCCGGGTGCTCTACCGGAAGCACGCCACCCCCCGGATCCCGTCGCCCCGTCGCCCCGACGACATGGGTGGTCAGTCGGCGTAGCCGGCGGAGCGCCAGGTCACTTCGGCAAGGCGGGACTGACCGGCGGTGTTGGGGTGGAAGTAGTCCAGCCGGTTGACCAGATCCAGATCGAAGCGGACCTGGTGCGCGGCGCCGCCGTCGTAGCGGCAGCGGGAACCGTAGGCCCGGCAGGCCGCTCTCAGCTGACTGTTGTAGGCGGTGATGCGCTCCCGGAAAGCCGCGCGGCGGCTACGGTCGGCCGGAGCGGTCGACGTGGCATCGGCCAGCAGCGCCGGACACACACCCCGCCGCCAGGCGCGCACCGCCCGGGGCTCGTCGTGGCCGACCTCCCAGAGCCGGTACAGGTCAGGGATGCTGACGACCAGAACCCGGGCTTTCGGCCGCCCCTCCCGCAGCACCCGCAACCCTCGGTTGACCTCGGCCCGGAAGTCGGCCACCGGGGTCATCGCGTCGATCGTTGCGCGGCAGGCGTCGTTGGCGCCCACCAGCACCGTCACATAGTCGGCGCGGTCGCGTACCGCCGCTTCCGCCTGACCGGCCAGCGCCGTGGCACGGGCCCCCGCCCGCGCGTGGTTGTGCGCCTTCCCGCGCAGCCCCGGGTTCCGGTCGAGCAGCCGCCGGTAGTGGCTGTCGACCCGCAGCCCGTCCCCCGTGGACCAGGAGTTGCGCTGGCACGAGTTGAGGAAAAGACAGGAACCGAAGCCCGTGGTGATCGAGTCGCCGAGGGCGGCGACGACGCGGGGTGACCCGGGCTGGGTCGTGCCACCCGAAGGGCGCGGTGCCGCGTCCCCACCCGCTTCACAGGCCAACGCGACGAGTGCGAGCAGGCATACGGCGGCGGTGGTCCAGCGTCCAGGCATGATGTCCTAGCCTCACAGCGCAGAGCGACAGCACGGTGACTCTACGCGGGTGAGGTCGGCAGGTCACGCGCTGTCGGGGATGCGGCAGTGCCCTGTCGACTCTCCGGACATCGTGCTAAGAACGCGGCCGTCGGGGCGCGTGCTGCGTACGCCACGGGGCTGGCCGGCCGTGCAGCCACCAGTGCAACGCCCCGGTGATCCGGGGGAGGACCAGATAGGTCATCAGCGGGGTCAGGGTCAACGTCATGACCAGCACCCGCGCCGCAGTCGGCAGCCCCGGCAGGAACTGGCCGGTCAGCAGCGTGGCGGTCAGACTGAGCGGGAAGAACGCCAGCCAGATCGTCACCGCCTGCTTCCAGCGTGGCGGCGACGGTGACACGGCCGGCTCGGCGTCGAGCGGCTCGACGCTCGTCGCTCGCGGTGGGTCGAACCACCCCTCGATTCCGGTCCGCCGCTCGACATGGGTGTGCTCGACGATGCCCTGCGCCGACGTCAACCACCAGTGCCGCTGCGGCGATTCCTCCCAGCGACGCAAAGTGTCCGGGTCGGCGAAACGGTAGAGCATGTGCCATTCACCGGATCCGGGGGCACGGCGAACCCAACCCGCGCCCAGGAAACCCGGAAACACCTCGGCGAGCGCCGTTCCGGCCCGCATCCACGCCACCATCTCGTCGGTACGGGCAGGGTCGGTGCGTCGGGCGACGGCGACGGTCACCGGCTCGGCCTGGCTCACGGTCATACGTCCATGGTCCCCGCCGCCACCGGGAAAGGCAGGGTCCGGCCGGGCCGGTGTAACGCAACGCACGCTGCGACGACGTGGCCGTCAGGAGCTTCGGCGACGGTCCGGGTCCCGTTTGGTCGGGCACGTGGGTCGGGCGGGGCGGGGAAAGCATCCGGGTGACGCTTACCTCTGGCGGGGCGGGGTAGGTGGAGGTGATGACGAGATCACAACCCCGGCGCGCCCGCGGCACGGTCGGTCACGCGTACAGCGCGTTGAACCTGCGGCTGGCGCTGGCCAGCTTCGGGCTCGTCACCATGACCGTTTTCGCGGTGTTGGCGTTTCGTGCCGACGTGGCCTGGTTGGGCGTCGTCTGCGCCGTCCTCGCGTTGATCGCCGTCGTCGACCTGATCATCATCCAACGTCGTCGCGCCGCCCGCCGCCGGGAGGAACCCGGAGCGCGGCACTCACTCTTCGAGTGACGGGAGAAGCCATGATGACCATCGCCACCACCAATCCGGTCAACGGCCAGGTGCTCAAGACGTACGAGGCGATGTCCGACGAACAGGTCGACGATGCGATCGAGCGGACCCACCTGGCGTACCGGCAGCTGCGCGGCACCACGATCGAGCAGCGTGGGCGGTGGCTGACCGCGGCGGCCGACCTGCTGGAGGCGGAGCGGGACGAGACGGCCCGGTTGATGACCACCGAGATGGGCAAGACGCTCGCCGCCGCCAAGGCCGAGGTCACCAAGTGCGCCACCGCCTGCCGCTTCTACGCCGACCGGGCGGCCGGGTTCCTCGCCGACGAGCCGGCCGACGCCGCAGCGGTCGCGGCGACCCGGGCGTTCGTCCGCTACCAACCGATCGGGCCGGTGCTGGCGGTCATGCCGTGGAACTTTCCCCTCTGGCAGGTGCTGCGCTTCGCCGCACCGGCCCTGATGGCCGGCAACACCGGCCTGCTCAAGCACGCGTCCAACGTTCCGCAGACCGCGCTGCTGCTCGAGGGCCTGTTCCGGCGAGCCGGCTTCCCCGAGGGCGCCTTCACCACGTTGCTGGTCGGCTCCGAGGCGGTGGACCGGATCCTGAGCGACCCCCGGGTACGAGCCGCCACGTTGACCGGTAGTGAGGTCGCTGGCCGCTCGATCGCGCAGATCGCCGGTCGGGAGTTGAAGAAGACCGTGCTGGAACTGGGCGGCAGTGACCCGTTCGTGGTGATGCCTTCCGCCGATGTGGAACTGGCGGCCCAGGTGGCCGCCACGGCCCGCTGCCAGAACAACGGCCAGTCCTGCATCGCGGCCAAGCGTTTCATCGTGCACAACGACGTCTACGACGCCTTCGCCGAGGCGTTCGCACACCGGATGGCGGCCCTGCGGCTCGGCGACCCGATGGACGACGACACCGACGTCGGACCGCTGGCCTCCGAGCGGGGCCGCAACGAGATCGACGCGCAGGTGCGTGACGCGGTCGACAAGGGGGCCACCGTGCTCTGCGGCGGGGAGAAGCCGACCGGGGCAGGCTGGTTCTACCCACCGACGGTGGTGACGGACCTCGACCCGGGCATGCGCATGTGGTCGGAGGAGGTGTTCGGCCCGGTGGCCGGGTTGTACCGGGCCGCGTCGTACGAGGAGGCGATCGAGTTGGCCAACGGGACCGCCTTCGGGCTCGGCTCCAACGCCTGGACCCGCGACCCGGAGGAACAGCAGCGGTTCGCCGCCGACCTGGACGCCGGGGCGGTCTTCGTCAACGGGATGACCACGTCCTACCCCGAGCTGCCGTTCGGCGGGGTGAAGAACTCCGGCTACGGCCGGGAACTCTCCGCCCAGGGCATGCGCGAGTTCTGCAACATCAAGACGGTCTGGGTCGGTGAGGGTACGGCCGGCGTCGGTGCCGGCGCCCACTCCGAGTAGTCCCGGCAGAGTCGGCGCGTGGCCGGGCAAGGAAGAGTCTCCTTGCTTACAGCTGTGGCCCGGTGGGTAGTGAAGCGCGGCATGACGGCGATCGCGTTTCACGCTTCCCATGAGCAGATCCACCCGCGTGAGCTGCTGGCGGCGGTGATCCACGCCGAGCAGGTCGGTTTCGATGCCGCCATGTGCTCGGACCACTTCGCACCCTGGAGCGAACGCCAGGGCCACTCCGGCTTCGCCTGGTCCTGGCTCGGGTCGGCGTTGCAGGCCACCGATCTGTCGTTCGGGGTGGTGAACGCTCCCGGGCAGCGTTACCACCCGGCGATCGTCGCGCAGGCGATCGGGACTCTCGCCGCCATGTATCCCGGCCGGTTCTGGGCGGCGCTCGGCTCCGGTGAGGCCGCCAACGAGCACATCACCGGCGATGTGTGGCCACGCAAGGAGATCCGCAACGCCCGGCTTCGTGAGTGCGTCGACGTCATCCGGGCCCTGCTGGCCGGCGAGGAGGTCAGCTACGACGGTCTGGTCCGGGTGGACCGGGCGAAGCTGTGGAGCCGCCCCGAGCAGCAGCCGGCACTCGTCGGCGCCGCGGTGAGCGTCGCCACCGCCCGCTGGTGCGCCGAGTGGGCGGACGGCCTGATCACGGTGAACGCGCCAACCGACCACCTGCGTCGCATGATCGACGCGTATCGGGAGGCCGGGGGGCGCGGGCCGGTGCACCTCCAGGTGCATCTGAGCTGGGCGCCCACCCAGGACGAGGCCGAGGCGACCGCCTACGACCAGTGGCGCAGCAACATCTTCGCCCCGCCGGTCTGTTGGGACCTGGCCACACCGGAGCATTTCGACGTGGTCTCCGCCGACGTGCCGATGAGTCGGCTCGCGGAGGTGGTCAACATCTCTGCCGACCTCGGGCAGCACGTCGGCTGGTTGGAGGAGTACGTCGACCTTGGCTTCGACCAGATCGCGCTCCACCACGTGGGCCAGGACCAACGCCCCTTCCTGGACACCTTCGCCGACCAGGTCCTCCCGAAACTGCGCCCCTGACCGACCCACCCCATCGGCTCGTGTAGACCAGCAGTCGGCGACAGCAGTCGATTGTCACGTTGCCGGCATCTCATGTCGACGTGGACAGGGTGGGTCGGACGGGGCGGGTCAAGAGTTGGCCGGGCCAGGGGGGACGGTCAGGGAGGTTGACCGTGAACGGGTCGGTGGGGGTGAAGCCCTGACGCTGGTAGTAGCGCACCAGAGCGCCATCGTCACCGGCGTAGCAGTCCACCCGTAGCAGCCCGACGCCGCGTTCCCGTGCCAGGTCGGCAGCGTGTGTCAGCAGCTGGCCGCCGAGGCCACGGCCGGCGTACGCCCGGTCGGTGACCAGCAGGTTGACGTACAGCTCCGGTTCGGTCGGGGGCGGGACGTACTCGGTGGCCGTACCCACCACCAACGCGCCGACCGGGCAGTCACCGATCTGGGCCAGCCACAGCCCACCGCTGGTGGCCCACGCGTCGGCCTGGGTGATGCGACGGGCGTCCGTCGAGGCCGGTCGGGTGCCCCACTGTCCGGTCCGGCCCCGCGCGGCCAGCCAGGCGGTCGCGTCGTCGAGCAGTCGCAGAACCTCAGCGGCGTCCATCGGCCCACCGGCGCGTAGCACCACGTCGTCATCGCTCACCGGCTCATGCTGCAACATGCCGGCTGGTAGTGGCCAGGCCCGAAGCGGCAGGACGGTCCGGCCCGGAGGTCTGTCGGATCCGGGCCGGACCGGTCTGTGTTCGTGCCGGCCGGGTGGGGTGCCGGTCGCCGACGGCACCCCACCCGGGCTTCAGGACACGGTGCAGGCCGTGCCGTTGACCGTGACCAGACCGGGCGAGGGGTTCGCGCCGCCGCCGGTGGTGGCGTTGAATCCGAACATCACCGAGGCGCCCGGGTCGATCCGCGAGTTGTACGAGTCGCTCTTCGCGGTCACCGTGGCGCCGGACTGCGTCACCTTGGCCATCCACGCCTCGCGTACCTTGGCGTCGCCGGTGAAGGCGAACCTGGCGGTCCAACCGTTGACCGTGGTGGTGCCGGTGTTGCGGATGTCCACCTGGGCGGTGAAGCCGGTGCCGCCCTGCCACGAGCCGTAGTTGGTGTACGAGACGGTGCAGGTCGGTGGCGGGAGCGCACCGGCGTCGCCCTGGTCGGCCAGGAACGAGGCGATCCAGGCCAGCGCCGAGTTCCAGTTGATCGCGACCTCGTTGGTGGAGTACGAGGCGATGTCGTCGACGTAGCAGAACATCGGCGCGCAGCCGGCGAGCAGCTGCTCCACGAACGGATTTTGGAGCGCGGCGTTCGGCCCCCCGGCGATCGAACCGGCGGGCGGCTTCGGCATCGTCGGGTCGAGTTGGAAGCCGAATATTCGGCTGTGCTGGTTCTGCGCGGTGTGCTCGCCCCATCCGGTCACGTACGAGACGTTCAACGCGTTGCGGCCGAGGATGTAGTCCATCGTCTGTACCGCGCCGTCGCGGTACTTCGCCGCCCCGGTCAGGTCGAACGCGGTGGCCAGCACCACCGCGTTGTTGATGATGGCACCGTTGCCGCCCCAGAAGTAGCTGTTCGGGTCGCCGGGCATGGGCAGCCCGTACGCCTGCCGGCCGATCTCGGTGAGGTAGCTGTCGGCGGCGATCACCACGGAGTCACGGATCCGGGCCCGTTCGGCGGCTGGAAGTCCGTTCGGCACGGTGGCCAGATCGAGGCGACCCAGTGCGGCCACGCTCTGCCAGCCGAAGCCACGGGCGTCGAAGACGTCGCCGGTGTGGTGCGGTGAGGCGGTCAGGTCGGTCAGGTAGGTGCGTTCGCCGGTGGTCAGGTACAGCTCGGCGGCTGCCCAGTAGAACTCGTCGGTGACGTTGGTGTCGTCGTACGGGCCACCGCCGTTACCGGTCGACGGGGCGTACCGGGCCGGGTTGGCCTTGGCCGCCGTGTACGCGGTTTTCGCCGCACCGCCGCAGCGCTGTGCGAACGCCCTGTCGTACGGGGCGAACAGTCGGGCGCACTGGGCGGCGACGGCGGCCAGGTTCAGGGTCGCGGCGGTGGACGGCGGGTGCAGCTCGCGCGGCTCCGGGTCGTCCTCCGGCCGCATCGGCAGGCCGGTCCAGTTCCGGTCGTGGATCTTGTGGTGGGCCATCCCGGCGAGTGGCTTACCGGCCGGCACCTGCATCCGCAGCAGGAACTCCAGCTCCCAGCGGGCTTCGTCGAGGATGTCCGGCACCCCGTTGTCCCGCTCGGGCAGCCGCAGCGTGCCGTCTGCGAGTTCGGCGCCGAAACCGGCGGTGGCGGCGTTCTTGGTCCGTTCGAAGGCGCTCAGCAGCTGGTAGGTGGCGATACCACCGTTGACCACGTACTTGCCGTGGTCACCCGCGTCGTACCAGCCACCGCGTACGTCGAGACGGTAGTCGCAGGCTTCGGCGGCGCAGGGCACGCTGGTGTCGCCCTGGTTGGGGGCGACGTCGAGATGACCGGCGGGGCGGGCGTACTCCTCGCCGACGAGGTCACCGTCGATGGCGATACCGCTGCGCTGGATGTAGAAGAACTGCAGCGCGTCTGACCGGAGCTGGTCGTAGAGCGTGCCGGAGATGTCGAACGGGTGGCTCACCTCGCCGTCCACGGCGAGCGTCAGCCCCTGACCCGGGGTGCGGTACGACGAGAAGTCGACCGAGTGCACGTGTTGCGCCGACGCCTGGTCGACCCCGCGGACAGTGGTGCTGCCGCTGGCCAACACGGCTCCGGAGGCGGAGTGCAACTGCCAGGGCAGTGCTTCGGTGGCCTCGGTGACCACGGTGGCGTTCTTCGGGCCGCCCGGCAGGTAGCCGACCTGGTTCACCCGGACCCTCGGGCCGGTGTCCGGTTCGTACGGCTCGGGTGGTTCGCCGCCGCGCAGCGACACGTTGTCCAGGCAGACGGTGCGTGCCTCGGCACTGCCGCCGATCTGGAAGATCAGCTGGGCGCGACTGTCGTCGTTCGGGGCGACGAAGGTGCGCTCGACGCGCTGTTGGGTGGGCGTCGCGGCAGCGGTGACCGAGTAGTAGCCGGTGTACGGCTCGCTGCCGAGTTGCAGCACCGCGGCGACCGGGTGACCGGGAGCGGAGCTGACGTCGAAGGCGAGGGTGTACTCGGCGCCGGCAACCAGCGGGAGCGCGTCGTGGCCGATCCCGGCGTCCCACGGGTTGGCCAGGCCACCGGCCACGGCGGCGCAGAGCTGGCCGTCGACCACGCCGAGGGTGTTGGTGCCGTAGGAGAACCAGGGCGACGATCCGTCGCTGAAGTCGCCGTTGCGGATCTGTTCGGGTGCGTCGGCCGGAGGGTCGGCGAAAGCGGTGCCGGCGCTGACGCCGACAAGCGCCACGGCGGTCGCTGCGGCGAGCACCGCGAGACGACGTCGGGATGGCGTCACGGGGGAGTCCTTCCGACGAGCGGGACGGAACGGGCGGGGTGGGTGTGACCTGGGAGCGCTCCCAGGTATCGGGCATGTTTCCAGGACAGGCAGGACATGTCAATCGATCGCATCCGATGCATTTTGGTGTTCACCGTCCGTGAGATTTGCCGCGCCACGCCGAGCGGCCCTGATCTCCTAGAGACAACCGAGCCCTACTCCTGGCAGGCTGCGTGCCATGACCCTGAAGCTGCGTTCCGCCGGGACGAGCGACCGTGGGCTGATCCGCAGCGGAAACCAGGACGCGTTGCACTCCGGCACCTGGCTGGTCGCCGTCGCGGACGGCATGGGCGGCATGGCTGCCGGAGACCTGGCCAGCGCCATCGCCGTCGGGGCGATCGCACCACTGGATGTGGAGACGCCGGAGGACGTCCTGGTCGCCGCGTTGCAGAACGGCATTCAACTGGCCACCGACCGGATCCGTCAGGCGGTCGCAGAGGATCCCCAACGGCAGGGGATGGGCACCACGCTGACCGCGCTGCTGTTCGCGCGTACCGGCAGCTGCCTGGCGCTGGCCCACGTGGGTGACTCCCGGGCGTACCTGTTCCGCGACGGTGTGCTCAAGCAGATCACCCGGGACGACACCTTCGTGCAGATGCTCGTCGACCAGGGCCTGATCACCGCCGACCAGGCCGGCAGTCACCCCCGCCGTGCCGTGGTGACCCAGGCGTTGCAGGGCGAGGAGGTCTCCCCGGCGTACGCGACGATGGTGCCCCGGGCCGGCGACCGCTGGCTGCTGTGCAGCGACGGGCTGTCGAACGTGGTACCCGCCGACACCCTGGCCGAGGTGCTGGCCAGCCAGCCGGAACGCGACGCCTGCACGCGGCAGCTCATCGACCTAGCGTTGCAGGGCGGCGGGCCGGACAACATCACCGTCGTGATCGCCGACGTGGTCGACGAACCGTGAGTGTTCAGCCGCTCCGCCCGGTCCGCCGGGTCGGCGTGGCCGCGTTCGGGTCCTCCGGCCAGTGATGGCGCGGATAGCGTCCGCGTAGTTCGGCGCGGACCTGGCGGTAGCCGGAGGCCCAGAACGACGGGAGGTCGGTGGTGACCGCCACCGGCCGACCGGCGGGGGAGAGCAGGTGCAGCAGTACCGGCACCCGACCGCCACCGATCTGGGGCGCCGTGGACCAACCGAAGGTCTCCTGGATCCGCACCGCGAGGACCGGCGCGGCCGGGTCGGCGTAGTCGACCCGGATCCGCGAACCACTGGGCACCGCGATCCGCTCCGGCGCCAGTTCGTCCAGCCGTCCCGCGAGCGGCCAGGGCAGCAGCCGGCGTAACGCGCCGACCACCTCGATGCGGGTCAGGTCGGCCCGGCGGCGGGCGTCTGCCAGCTCCGGCCCGAGCCAGTGCGGTGCGTCGGCCAGCAGCGCCTCGTCGGAGACGTCAGGCCAGTCGCCGTCCAGCGCGTACCGGCAGAACGCCAGCCGTTCGCGCAGTGACCTGGCCGCCGCCGTCCAGGTCAACATGTCCAGTCCGGTCTCGCGTAGTCCGGTCAGCAGGGCGGCGGTCACCTCGTCCCGGTCGGGCCGGGTCACGGGACGGTCGACCAGCCCGATGGCGCCCAACCGCAGCACCTCCCTGGCCACCACGTCCCCATCCGACCAGCCGACCTCCCGTTCGGTACGCAGCAGCGGGCCAGCCGCCGCACGGGCGGTCGCCTCGTCGAGGACGGCAGCCAGCCGGACCCGGGCGGACGGTGCGCCGGGAGCACGGTCGGCCACCGCGACGGCCAACCAGTCGACGCCTACCAGCCCCGACCCGGGTGCCAGCTCCGCCGCGGTCCCACCGCTCATCAGGTACGCCGAACCACCCGGCCGCCTCACCTGTGCCAACCGTTCCGGGTACGCCAACCCGACCAGCAGCCCGGCGGCGAGCTCGTCGGGTAACCATCCCGACCGCGTATCCGCCACCCCGCCGTGCCCTGCCCGCTCGGCGTCTGCCTGGCCCACCGCCCCGCTGTCCGCTCGGTCGTGCGTGTCGCTGCCGGCAGTCCGGTTCGCACACGCCCGGTCCGGCGCCGCGGGTGGCAGGGCGGCACGTAGCCGGCGTACCTCCGCACGCCAGCGGGCGGTGACGGCCCGGTCGGTGCCGGCGCGTAACCGACGCCACGTGGCGCCGAGGTCGTCGCCGGGACCGAAGACGGTCGGCTCGGCGAGCAGCGCCACCACCTGCGCGGCACGGTCGGCGCCGACCCGGTCGGCCCCGTCGAGCAGTGCCCGGGCCAGCCGGGGATGAGCGCCGACGGCGGCGACGGCCCGACCTCGCTCGGTGATCCGTCCGTTCGGGTCGATCGCACCGAGCGCGGTCAGCGTCTCACGGGCAACCGCCATCGCCGCCGCCGGAGGCTGGTCGGGTAGCGCGAGCCCGGTTCCGCCGGGCGTGCCCCAGGCGGCCAGTTCGAGGGCGAACCCGGTCAGGTCGGCGGTGGCGATCTCCGGTTCCGGCTGCGCGGGCAACCGTTCGTGCATCCCCGACGACCAGCAACGGTAGACCTGGCCGGGCGCCTGACGACCGGCCCGGCCGGCGCGTTGGGTCGCCGCCGCGCGGGACACCGGCACGGTGACCAGGGCGCCCAGCCCTCGGGCCAGGTCCAGCCGGGCGACCCGGGACAGGCCCGAGTCCACCACGGTTCGCACGCCGGGCACGGTCAGGCTGCTCTCCGCCACCGCCGTGGCCAACACCACCCGCCGGCGGTCTCCCGCCCGCAGGGCGGCGTCCTGCTCGATGCCGCTCTGACTGCCGTGCAGGCGTAGCACGTCGACGTTGCCGCGCAGGTCGCTGAGCCGCCCGGCCACAGCGGCGATCTCGCCCACGCCGGGCAGGAACACCAGCAGATCGCCTTCCTGCTCGTGAAGGGCCCTCCGTACGGTGTTCGACACGTGGTCGAGCAGTGCCCGGTCCACCGGCCCCGCACCGGGCGGCGCCACGGGCCGGGGCGGCGGCGCCCAGATGCGGGTCACCGGATGCAGCGCCGACGCGGCCCGGACCACAGGAGCCGGCCCGCTGCCGCCGAGCAGAGCGGCGAAGCGGTCCGCCTCCGGGGTCGCCGACATCGCCAGCAGCCACAGCTCCGGCCGTAGGGTCGCCCGGGACTCGATGCTGAAGGCGAGCGCCAGGTCGGCGTCGAGTTGGCGCTCGTGGATCTCGTCGAGCAGCACCGCGTCGACACCGGCCAGCTCGGGGTCGTGGTGCAATCGGCGGACCAGTAACCCGGTGGTGACCACCTCCACCCGGGTACGTGGTCCGGCCCGCCGTTCACCGCGGACCGCATAGCCGACCCGGTCGCCTACCGGCTCGCCGAGCAGCGCCGCCATCCGACGGGCGGCGGCGCGGGCGGCCACTCGACGCGGCTGGGCGACGATCACTCGCCCGGCCACCGCACCGGCCACGGCGAGTGGGGCGAGGCTGGTCTTTCCGGTGCCCGGCGGGGCGACCAGGACCGCGCTGCCGGTCGAGCCCAGCGCCGCCACCAGCTCCGGCAGCACCGGCCGTACCGGCAGGTCGACTGACACCTCGGAGAGCACGGTTCAGTCTCTCAGGGCGAACGACGCTGCCGGGTCCGGCCGGGCGGTGATCGTAGTCGGGGGGCGGGGTGCGCTGGGGTGGGTCAGACGGTGTGCACGCTCGCGACGAAGGCGCACCAGGCGGACGACTCGAAGGTCAGCACTGGCCCGTGGCGGTCCTTGCTGTCCCGGATCGCCACTCCGCGTCCGACGGTGGCCACCTCGACGCAGTTACCGTTGCCCACGCTGCGTGTGCTGGTACGCCACTGCTGTCGGGGCAGGTCGAGCGCGGTCATCGCGATCCCTTCGTCGATACCGACAGTGACCGCGATGCGGCGGTCACGTAAAGTAACGAGAAGCTTCCTTCAGGCGGATCAGGGACGCCGCTGGATCGAGTGCCAGAGTGCACAGCCTCTCGTGCACAAGGCTATACGAGCGCACCTGGTCGACCTCTTCCAGTGCCAGCCCTATCGAGAGATTGTCCAGGTAGACGACGGCCGCGTCGGCCGCGTCGGCGAACGTGAGGATCACGTACGGTGAGTTCATCGCAGGGTGTCCGCCGGCTTCGAAAGGCAGCACCTGGATTGTTACGTTGGGTAGTTGAGCCAGGGCTTCCAGGTGGTCCGTCTGGCCTGCCATGACGGCGCGATTGCTGACAGGGCGTAACAGTATCGCCTCGTTGATTACCACCGACAGCTCCACCGGTGAGTCCCCGCGCAGTACCTCCTGTCGCCGTAGCCGGGCAGCCACCTTGCGGTCCAGGTCTTCCTCGCCGGCGGTCAGCCGGTAGACCTCGCGGGCGTACGCCTCGGTCTGCAGCAGGCCGGGTACGGCTTCGGCCTCGTACGTGCGCAGCGTGGCGGCCTCGGCTTCCAGCCCGACGTAGAACTCGAACCATTCCGGGAGGACGTCGCTGTAGTGCTGCCACCAGCCCCGTTGCTGGGCGCCCCGGGCGATCTCGATGAGCGCTTCGGCGTCGCTGCCGGTGACCTGGTACAGCGCGAGGGCTGCCCGGACATCACGCGGCTTGATGCCGATCTGCGCGTTTTCGATGCGCGACAGGTTGCTCTTTGACATGTCCAGCTGCCGGGCGGCGACATCCAAGGTCATTCCGGCGCGTTCGCGCAGGTGGCGTAGTTCCCGGGCGATGCGGCGGCGTCGAACGGTGGGGCTCACGGTCACCCTCCGAGTCTGTCACGCGAAAAGGTGCAGGTCGCTTCACCACGGAGTGCAACTGGCGAAAACGGGAGTTGCATCGCCGTCGAGGCCGGTGCATCATGTGCCGGTTAGCGATCACTGTGGACAGCCGGCCCGGGAGGACGTGTGCTCACCGCCGACGAGTTCTTTCTGATCGCGCACAACGACACCCGGGGCCGGGCGAAGCTGCACCCCGCGGCGACCGGCCTCGGCCTGGCCGGCGGGCTGCTCGGCGAGTTGATCCTGCATGGACACATCACGGTGTCCGCCGGTCAGGTCGGTGTGCTGGACCGTCGGCCACCGGCTGACGCGTTGGCGCACACCGTGCTGGACCAACTGGTGGGGGAGGCGCAGCACCAGTCGGTGCGTACCTGGCTCAGCTTTCTCGCCCAGACGGCGGTGACCGCGGTGGGTGAGCGACTGTCCCGGGCAGGTGTGCTGCGCCGGCAGGAGAGCCGACGGCTGCTGCGGACCAGCGTGACCTACCAGCCGATCGATCTCAACACCGTGGCCTGGCCAGCCACCCGCCTACGGGCACTGCTGGAGCGGGTCGAGCCACCCAGCGTGCCCGACGCGACGCTGCTCGGGCTGGTCGCCGCCGCCGGCCTGACCCGGGAGGTGCTGTGGAGCGCCGGTCCGCGCGCACACCACCGGCTCAGTCTGATCATCCCGGCCCTGCCGGATCCGCTCAAGGAACTCGTGGCGCACACCGAGGCAGCCGTAGGCGCGGCAGTGCTGCGCGGCGCCCCCTGACCCGGTACACCCCTTCCCTTCACACCGGAGCGGTACATGTCCTCGACAGCGACAACCGAACGACCGAGCAACGTCTCCGAGGCGCTCGCTCGTGGTCGGCTCGGTGTCCCCTCAGTGATCTTCTTCGTTCTCTCGGCGGCGGCACCGCTGACCGTGGTCGCCGGTGTGGTCACCACCGGCTATGGCGTCATCGGCGTGCTCGGTATCCCGCTGGCCTTCCTGGTGGTGGCAGCAGTACTCGCCGTGTTCTCCGTCGGCTACGTGGCGATGGCCCGTCGGATGGCCAACGCCGGGGCCTTCTACGCGTACGTGGCCCGTGGGCTGGGGCGCCCGGCCGGTGTGGGGACGGCCTGGGTGGCGCTCATCGCCTACAACGCCCTCCAGATCGGGCTCTACGGCACCATCGGCGCGGCGGCGGCACCGGTGTTGGACCGGCTGTTCGGCATCACGCCACAGTGGTGGATCGTCGCTCTGGTGGCGTGGGCGCTGGTGGGCATGCTCGGGCTGCTCCGGGTGGACATCAACGGTATGGTGCTGGCCGCGCTGCTCTGCGCCGAGATCGCCATCATCGTGCTGTTCGATCTGGGTCAGCTGGGTAACCCAGCCGGGGGGGACGTGAGTTTCGCCGCGTTCGCGCCGGAGAACTTCTTCGTGCCGGGGCTCGGCGCGGTGCTGGTGCTGGCGATCCTCGGCTTCGTCGGCTTCGAGGCGGCGGTGGTCTTCAGCGAGGAGAGCAAGGACCCGAAGCGTACGGTGCCGTTGGCGACCTACCTGTCCGTGGCGATCATCGCGGTGGTCTACGCGCTCTCCTCGTGGAGCATGACGGTGGCGGTCGGACCGGACCGGATCGTCGAGGAGGCGGGCACCCAGAGCATCGAACTGATCTTCAACCTGGCCGGTTCGCACCTGGGCGACACCGTCCTGACGATCGGACAGGCACTCTTCCTGACCTCGGTTCTGGCGGCGATGATCTCGTTCCACAACACCACCGCGCGCTACACCTTCGCCTTGGGTCGGGAGCGGGTGCTGCCCGCGGCGTTCGGCCGCACGTCGCCGGTCACCGGTGCACCCCAGGCCGCCTCGCTCGCGCAGAGCGTGCTCGGCCTGCTGGTGATCATCCTCTACGCGGTGAACGGCTGGGATCCGGTTCTACAGCTGTTCTTCTGGCTCGGTACCAGTGGTGGTTTCGGCGTGCTCTTGATGATCGCCACCACCGCGGTGGCGATCATCGCGTACTTCGCTCGGAATGGCGAGCAGGAGACGTTGTGGCGGCGGTTGATCGCGCCGGGCGTGGCCGCAGTCGCGCTGGTCGCGATCATCGTCCTGGCGGTGCAGAACTTCGCCGACCTGCTCGGGGTGGAGTCGGACTCGCCGTTACGCTGGGTGATCCCGGCTGCCTATCCGGTGGCAGCTCTTCTCGGCGGCTTGTGGGGACTGTCGCTGCGGCGGCGGCGTCCCGACACGTACGTCCGGATCGGTCTGGGCGCGGAGAGCGCCGCGGTCGTCGTGGCCGCCCCGTCGTCGGTCACCGCGCCGGCTCCGACGGCAAAGGCGCGGCGATGAGCCGGCCAGCGGTCGGTCGACTCGGCGTCGGCGACGTCAGCTGGGTCGCCGCACGGATCGCCGAGGCGTTCATGGTGCTGGACCAGCCCCGCTGGCTGGTGCCGGACGAGGCCAAGCGGGAGACGGTGCTGACCGCAAACTTCGAAATCATCGTTGACCACGCCACCCGCCACGGGCTGGTGTTCGGCACCGAGGACCGCGTCGGGGTGGCCGTCTGGCTTCCGTCGATCGGTGAACCACTGCCGCCGCCGGAGGACTACGACACGCGGCTGGCCTCGGCGTGCGGGGAGTGGACCCCGAAATTCGTCCACTTGGACGAGTTGTTCGCCGCCAATCATCCGCACGCCGATCATCACCACCTGGCGCTCCTGGCCGTGCGTCCGGATCGGCAGGGCCGGGGTGTCGGCACGGCGCTGCTGCGTCACCATCACACCTGGCTGGACGCCAACGGCGTACCGGCGTACCTGGAAGCGAGCAGCGAAACCAGCCGTGACCTGTACGCGCGGCACGGCTACCGGGTCGCAGAGCCGTTCCGGCTGCCCGACGGCACGCCGTTCTGGCCGATGTGGCGGGAACCAGTCGTCGCCTGAGGTGACGCGACGACGATGGTGGCCGGGTCCGACGGACCCGGCCACCATCGTCACCCCCTCTAGTACGTCCCGTCGAGCTGCCCCCGCAGCTTCGTCAGTGCCCGGGCCAGCAGCCGGGACACGTGCATCTGCGACACGCCGATCTGATCCGCGATCTGTGACTGGGTCAGGTTGCCGTAGAACCGCAGCGTCAGGATCTTCTGCTCGCGTTCGTCGAGCGTGGCTAGCGCCGGACCCAACGCCACCCGCAGCTCAGCCAGTTCGAACTCGTTGTCCTCGCCGCCGAGCATGTCGCCCAGTTCGGTCGCGCGGTCACCGTCACCGGTCGGGGTGGACAGCGACACCGCGTTGTACGCACGGGCGCCTTCCAGGCCCTCCAGCACCTCTTCCTCGGTGAGCTTGAGGTGCGCGGCGATGTCGGCGACGGTCGGGGAGCGGCCCAGGGACTGCAACAGGGAGCTGTTGGCGTCGGAGATGGCCAGCCGCAGCTCCTGCAACCGGCGGGGCACCCGGATGTCCCACGTCCGGTCGCGGAAGTGCCGCTTCAGCTCGCCGATGATGGTGGGGATCGCGTAGCCGGCGAAGTCCACCCCACGGGAGGGGTCGAACTTGTCGATGGCCTTGATGAGCCCGACGGCCGCGGTCTGCGCGAGATCGTCGGTGGGCTCGCCGCGACCGCTGTAACGGTGGGCGAGGTGGTTGGCGAGCGGCAGCCAGGCTTCGATCGCCCGGTCGCGCAGTGCGGCCCGGGAGGGGTGCCCGGCCGGCAGTGCGGCCATGGCGTTCAACAGCTCGGCGGCGCTGTCGGTGAGCGCCCGCGGGTCGAGCTTCGGGGTCGTGGTCGCCGGGGTGGTCGCCGATTCGGTGATCGTTGACGCGGTCATGGTGGTCCTCCCTGCACCTCGTCCGCGGATATAGACGTGACGCTTTGGTTGAAGCCGTTTGTACGTTCGGGAGTCACCTTAGCCCGATCGTCTCCAGAAAATCTAGCCGAAAGGACGATGTACTTATGCGAATTTCAACCATGAAGGCGACGAAAACGGACACCGTGTGTGGGTGGAGTGGGTCGAAGAGGTTTCGATCACGGTCCGGGGTAGCCGATCAGATGGATCGCGGATGCCCGTCCGTACCTGCCGCCAGGGCTGGACGGGGTCGGCAGCCGACGAACGTACGAGGTGCGCTGCCAGCGACAAGAGGAGTGTCACTTATCCGTCGTTGTCCTGTGGACGACGCTGGACCTAGCGTCACGGGTAGATCCCCGACCCGGAGGCACCGTGTTCGACCTTGCCGTTCCTCACCTCGTCGTCGACAGCCGGACGCTGTACTTCAGCTGGCTACCGGCAGACCCGGACGCGGTGGCGGCGCTGGTCCCCGCGGGGCTGCGGCCCCACCCGGACCGCGAGGTCTTCATGAACCAGTACGTGGTGGACGACGAGAGCCAGACCTCCGGCTTCGGTTCCTACTCCCTGACCTACCTGGGCGTCACACTCGTCGGCATGGAAGCCCCGGACGGCGTGACCCCGGGCGGCTGGTGGACCCACTACGTCACCTGCAACGAACAGGTACGCGGCTACGCCCGGGACAGGGGTGCACCGGCACTGCCCGGCCACACCAGCATCACGGAGCGTGTGGGTACGCTCGTCACCGAGACGAGCATCGACGGCCACCAGGTGATCCGGGCTCGGGTGCGGGTCGGCGACACCGGTCACGTCGTGCACAACGGCCACCACCGCTACCTGACCGAGTTGCGTGGACAACTGGTGAGCAGCGTCTACCCGGTGATCGCGGAGCCGACCAGCTCGTTCGAGATCGAGTCGGTCGAGTTCCTCGATCCGGTCCACCCGGTGTACGCGTTGCGCCCGGAGAACCCGCTCACCATCGCCTGGGGTTACTACTCGCCGCGTGCCTCGTTCGCGTACCCCGGTGGGTTGACGGTGCTCGGCGAACTGGAACCGAGCTACCAGGTGCCCGACCGTCGGGCCCGCAACGGTCTGCCGTCAGGGTCGTAGACCAGGCGGTACGCGGGCAGCGCCCAGGCCCGGGTCCACCAGGGCAGACGTCGGGCGCGGTGCGGTCGCAGCCGACCGGGTGGGCGGGGACCCACCTGTCCGCTGTCGTACCAGCGTTGCAACGCCTCGGCGGTGGCGGTGATCGCGGCGACCGCGTCGTCAGGATCGATCAGGTCGGCGTCGTCGGCGCCGGCAGGGTCACGGTCCAGGTGCTCGCGGAGCAGGCGTAGCCGCAGCTCCCGGGCGAACCGTCGTGCCCCGTCACCCCGCCCGGCCGGATCACGCGGGTGTCGTTCGTCGGCGGAGCCGTCCAGCACCGCGCAGGACAGCTCGCTGTCGTGCGTCCAGGACCGTCGGTTGAAGTTGTCGCTGCCGACGCAGGCCCACACGTCATCGACCACGCACACCTTCGCGTGCACGTAAACCGGAGTGCCGGCGTGGTTCTCCGCGTCGAAGACGTGTACCCGACCCGCCGCGGCCTGCTCGCACAGGGCCAGTGCCTGCTCGCGACCGACCGTGTTCGGTGGCAGCGCCAACCGCCCGTCCACGTCGGGGTGGCGCGGCACCACCGCGACGAGGTGTAGCTCGGGATTGTCGCGTAACGCCGCCGCGAACAACTCGGCCACCTCGGTGGACCAGAGGTACTGGTCCTCCAGGTAGATCAGCCGGCGGGCGCGGCGTACCGCCTTGGTGTAGCCGCGGGCCACGGTGCGTTCGCCGTCGGGGGCGAACGCGTACCGGGGCCGGACCGCCGGGTAGGTGCGCAACACCTGGACGTGGTGCGGACCGCAGGGCGGCGGATCAGCCGGCTTGTCCGGCAGCGGCCCGGGAGTGAGGTCCGCCCCGCGCAGCCGGTCGCGCAGATAGGCCAGCGGGTTCTCCGAGTCCAGCGGCATCGGGTCGGTCCACCGCTCGCGGAACGTGGTGTCCAGCGCACCCACCACCGGCCCGCGCAACGCGACCTGCACGTCGTGCCAGGGCGGATGGTCACCGTACGGGGCGGCCATCCGTACCGCCTGCGGGTCACCGTGGTGCGCGTCGTCGTCGCGACGGCTGTGACACAGGTCGATTCCGCCGACGAAGGCGATGTCCTGCTCGGGGGTCGCCGGGCGGCGCAGCACCACGAGCTTCTGGTGGTGTGATCCACCTCGCCGGACCCGTTGGTCGAGCAGCACCTCGCCACCGGCGGCCGAGATCGCCTCGCTGAGGTTGCGGTTCTCCTGGTGGCTGTAGGACAGCACGTCGAGGTGCGAGCGCCAGATCAACCCCTTGACCACCACACCACGCTGCGCGGCGCTGGCGAAGAGCTGGGCGATCGTCGGGCCGTCCGGACGGAGGCGTTCGTCCGGGTCGCCCCGCCAGTCGGCGAAAAAGAGGTGATCACCGTCGCCGAGCTGCTCGACCTCGGTGACCAGGCGGTCGAAGTACGCGGCACCGTGAATCAGCGGCTCGGCGAGGTTTCCGCTGGTCCAGACCGGCAACTCAGAGACCGGGTTGGCGCGTTCCGGTGCGGTGAGGAACCAGTCCTGCAGCGGCATGCTCCCGCCCTCGGAGAGGTCGTTCACGCCCTCACTTTACGAACCCGTGGTCGGGCTCGCACGCCGGTGGGCTCCGGCTGTCGGCGACCGACCCCACCCCGAGCAGCGAGGAGCCGAAGGATGTCCGGCGAGCCGACGAACTCCACGACCGAGCACCGCGAGCAGGCGGTGGAGGGCGAGCGGGGGGCGCTGTTGACGGTACTGGTCATGGTCCTGCTCGGCGTGGCCGGCATCTTCGCCGTCTCGTGAGCTGTACGGGCGCGGCTCCCCTCGCCCTCGAGCCCGCTGGGCGCGGTGGTGAGCAGGCGGACCGGCCGGAAGCCGGTGGACTCGTCGAGCCGGGGCAGGACGAGGACGTTCTCGACGGTGATGGCGGGCATCGGGGCTCTGCCGCCCGTGGTCGCGGGGTCGCCACGGCGGCTGTCGTACGGCTCAGCGGGTGGACCTGACCGGGCGGCCCATCGGCGGCGGGACCGCCCGGTCACCGGCGAGGTCAGCCCGCAGTGCGTGGTGCCCGGCCGCCCAGGTTCAGTCGGGCCAGCAGCTGACGGGCCTGGTCGGCGACGTCTGCCTCCACGGTCACCGCGTACCGGTTCGCCCGCAGGGAACTCGCGGACGTGAAGTCACGCTGCCCGCCGGTCATCGCGTGCGCCACGGCGCCGAAGACGGCACCCCAGAGCGCACCGATGACAAGGCCGGCGAGAATCACCGCCACCCAGTTCCCGACGGTGAAGATGCCGAACAGCAGACCGATGAACAAACCGATCCAGGCTCCGGTGCCGGCCCCGACAAGCGCCGCACGGGCGGTGGTCATCCGACCCAGCACGGTCTCCACCAGGGTCAGGTCGGTACCGACGATAGCGGCGCGTTCCACCGGGAACCGGTTGTCGGCGAGGTGGTCCACCACCCGCTGGGCGGTCGGATAGTCGGCGAATGCGCCGATCGTCACCGTCGGCGGGCCGGCCGGTGGGCCGTGGCCGTCCCCACTGGGCGCGGCGGTACGGCCGCCTGGGCCCGATGGGAGGGTGCCGCCGCCGGTCACTCCTGGCTGCCAGGCCGAGGGGTTCGACTGTGTGGTCATGGTCGCCTCCTTCGTCGTCGGTCGCCTACCCCACCTCGGCGGGGCGGTAACACCCCGGTGGCGTCCGGCTCACCGGCCGACGCCACGGGCATGGCGCTGGCAGCGGTCTGAGGCGGGACAGGGACGGACCCGCGGTCACGCCGGTACGGCGTGACCGCGGGTCCGTGGTTTGGACGGGTTATCAGGCGCAGGCGGTGCCGTTCAGGCGGTAACCGGTCGGTGCGGGCAGGCTGCCGCCGGTGTAGGTGCCCTGGAAACCGACGCTCAGCGTACCGCCGCTGGGCAGGCTGCCGTTCCAGGCCGCACTGCGGACGGTGACCTGGTTGCCGGTCTGGCTCCAGTCGCCATTCCACCCGTTGCTCAGCCGAACACCGGAGGCGACCGTGAAGGTGAGGGTCCAGCCGTCGAGTGCCGCGCCACGGTTGGTCACCCGGATCTCGGCGGTGAAACCGCCGGTCCACGTGTTCGGGGCGAACGTCACCGAGCAGCCACCGCCGGGCGGGTTGCTCGTCGGTGGAGTGGTGGTGGGCGGAGTGGTGGTCGGTGGCGTGGTGGTCGGTGGGGTGGTGGTCGGTGGGGTGGTGGTCGGTACCGGACCAGCGGCAACGGCCAGGTCGTACGCCCGCTGGGGCACGAACTGTCCCGCCGCCGCGATGCAACCGTCCGCCTCGCCCGGCAGCTTCACCCAGAGGAAAGCGTCGATGGCGGAATCGCCGGTGGAGGTGGTGCTCGGAGTGCCGATCGCACGCCCCGGCGGGTCGCACCACTCGGCGCCAGCGGGGCCGTTGCCGTTGCGGCTGGTGTCGACGACGGCCTTGAGCCGGGAGATGCCGGTGGCAGCGATCACCGACTTGGCGTACGAAACCTCGTCGGCGGTACGCCGGTAGTTCGACACGTTCACCGAGATGCCGTCGGCGCTGGTGGCGATGCCTGAGGCGGTCAACCGGGCAGCGGCCTCGCCGGGGGCCAGCCATCCGCCGTGGCCGATGTCGAAGTAGACCCTCGCCGCGGACGAGCCGGCCTTGAGCGCCTTGCCGGCGTACGCCATCGAGGCTCGCACCTCGGCCTGCTGGCTGGCACTCATGCAGTTGGTCATGATGGGGAGCACATCGGGCTCCAGGATGATGGTCGCCGGGCGACCACCGAGACCGGCGGCGACCTGGTCCACCCACTGTCGGTAGGTGGCGTGGTCGGGTGCGCCCCCGCCACTGTGGTTGCTGCAGTCGCGGTTGGGGATGTTGTAGACCACCAGGATCGGGATCTTGCCGGCGGCGGCAGCGGCCGTGACCAGGGCGCTGACCTCGGAGCGTACCGACGAGGTGTTGGTGGTGGTGAACCAGCGGCCCTGCGGGACGTTGGCGATCCGGTCACGGATCACCGCCGCCCGGGAGTCGCCGGGGTTCGCCGCGACCCAGCGGGCGGCGGCCGTGGCGGGGTCGACGTAGAAGGCGGAGTCGGCGGCTGCGGCGGACGTGGGGCGCAGCGCGCCCACGCCGATGCTGCCGGCGACGGTCAGTGCCGTCGCCACGGCGCCGACCAGAGCGAACGTGCTTCGTTGTCTCATGGTCTGCTCCTCGTACCCATCGAAGAAAGTGCGTGGAAGCGCTCCCACATGTCCGACAAGGTACGGGCCCGTTGCCGACTTGTGAAGTCCTTCCGCGAAGAAAGCGGCGACGCCACCGCGTGACGATGGCCGGCGAGCGATCTCGCCGTTTACGATCATGGGATGCGGGATGGTGTGGTCGTGGTCGGCGCCGGCATCGCCGGTGTGGCATGCGCCCGGGAACTGTCGAGCGCCGGCATACCGGTCCAGGTCCGGGAGCGCGGGCGGGTGGTCGGCGGCCGGATGGCCAGCCGGCGGTTCGACGGACGACCCGCCGACCTCGGCGCGGCCTACCTGACAGTCAGCGATCCCGAGTTCGCCGAGGTGGTGCGCGGCTGGCAGGCGGCCGGACTGGCCCGGGAATGGACCGACACCTTCGTCGCGTACGACGGCGAGTCCTGCCGCGAGATCCCGGGGCCGATGCGGTGGGCGGCACCACGTGGGCTGCGTTCCCTGGCGGAGCAGCTCGGTCGGGACCTGCCCGTGGAGACCGACCGTGCGGTCGGCGGCGTCGGGCCGGGACCGACAGTGGACGGCGAAGCGTACGCGGCTGTGGTGCTGGCGATGCCCGGGCCGCAGGCCGCGTCGCTGCTCCACCCGGAACTCGTCGCGGCCACCGAATCCGTCGAACAGCAACGCTGGTCGCCGACACTGGCGGCGATGCTGCGGTTCCCGAGCCGACGATGGACCGACTTTCGGGGCGCGTTCGTCAACTCCCACCCGCTGCTCAGTCTGGTCTGTGACGACGGCGACCGGCGTGGTGACCGCGCCGCGGTCCTGGTCGCGCACACCACCGACGCGTACGCGGCCCGGCACCTGGCCCGACCCACCGCAGCCGGGCCGGAGATCGAGGCGGCCGTACGCGACCTGCTCGCCCTGCCGGACCGCGCGGAGCACGTCCACGTCCACCGTTGGACGTACGCCAAGCCGGCCGGGGGCGACACCCCGGTGACCAGCTTCCACCTCGACGCCGACGGGATCGGGCTGGCCGGGGACGCGTTCGGGGAACCCCGGGTGCAGACGGCCTGGCGATCCGGCCGCGATCTCGGCCGGGCCCTCGCCCGCCGACTTGCCTGACGCCAGACAGGCACCACCACGCCCGTCCGACAGGAAGCTCAGCCGACGACGGCCGGGGAACGTGTCGGCGAGCCCGCTGCCCGGGTGCGCTCGCCGGAGCCGTCCAGCATCCGCATGACCGGGGTCGCCGCGACGCCGTGCACCACCACGGAGACGATCACCACCAGGGCGGTGGTGGCCCAGACGAGATCCGCCTGCGGGAAATCCGCCTTCGTGGTGGCGTACGCCAGGTAGTAGAACGAGCCGATACCCCGGATGCCGAAGGCCGCGATCACCCAGTGCTCCGCGGGACGTCCGGGTGCGCCGCGTAACGCCAGCCACCCGGCCAGCGGCCGGACCACGAAAACCAGGGCCAGGCCGACGAGCGCGGCGGGCCAGGTCAACGGAGCCAGCAGCCCACCGATCACCGCACCGCCGAGCAACAGCAACATCAGCACGGTGAGCAGCCGTTCCACCTGCTCGGCGAAATCGTGCAGCACCGCGTGATACTTGTGGTTACGCTCCGCTGCCCGAATCGTGCGGGCAGCCACGAAGACCGCCAGGAAACCGTAGCCGCCGGCCACCTCCACCAGCCCGTACGTCAGGAAGGTGGCGGCCAACGCCAGGAACCCCTCGGCGTGCCGGGCCAGCCGCAGCTCGCTCGGCGCCCGGAAGAAGAGTTTGCCGAGCAGCCAACCGATCAGGAGCCCACCGGCCAGCCCGACCGCCAGCTTGTAGAACAGCTCGACGGTGACCCAGCGGGCCAGCCAGTCGCCGGGGGCGAGTCCGGAGCCCGCGATCGCGACCGCCGCGTAGACGAACGGGAACGCCAGACCGTCGTTCAACCCCGCCTCCGAGGTGAGCGCGAAGCGCACCTCGTCCTCGGAGTCCGACTCGGCGGAGGGCTCACCGACCTGGACATCGGAGGCGAGTACCGGATCGGTCGGCGCGAGCGCCGCGGCGAGCAGCAACGCGGTGGCCGGCACCAGGCCCGCCCACCACCACCCGAGCAGAGCGACAGCGGCGATACACAGCGGCATGGCCACGGCGAGCAGCCGCCACGTCGACGACCAACGTGCCCAACTCAACGGTCGATCGATCTTCAAACCGGCCCCCATCAACGCGACGATCACGCAGATCTCGGTGAGATGGGTGGCAAGGTCCCGATGTGTGAGGGGGTCCGGCACGGGTAGGTCGGTGGGTAGCACGTAGATCAGCATGCCGAGCCCGAGGAAGGCCAGCGGCATGGACAGCGGCCGCTGCTCCACCAGACGAGGCAGGATGCCGGCGAGCAGTGCCGCCACACCCAGCACCGCGAACGCAACGTCGATCGTCTCCACCGCACCGCCTCTCGCCACGCCCGCAGCACGCGGACAGGTGGCGCACAACGTGCCCCGGCTGGGGTGCCGCTAATCGCAGTAATCCGCCACCACGTGACGGCAGGTCGGCCGGAACCCGACCGCCAGCGGTAGCGGCGCCCGGCCGGACGCTCAGGCCGGGGGGAGCAGGATCTCGAACCAGACGGTCGAGCCACGCACCGTAGGGTCGGTACCCCAGGCGTCGCTCAGCTCCTCGATCAACCCCAACCCGCGCCCCCGGCTGCTGAGGGTCTCCGTGCGGGCCCGGGTCACCGTGCCCCGCGAGCCCGAGTCGGCCACCGACACGAGCAGACGCTCGGGGCTGAGGTCGATCTCCACCCGAGCTGCGGTACCCGCATGCAGCAGCGCGTTCGTGGTCAGCTCGCTCGTGCAGAGCACCGCCGCGCCGACCACCGAATCCGTCACCTCCCACTCGGTGAGTTGGGCGGTCATCCAGTGCCGGACCCGGCTCGGAGCGGTCGGCTCGGCGGGCACCTCCATCCGGGCCGACCGGCTCGGACGCACCGCGTACTCGACGGCGAGCACGGCCACGTCGTCGTCCGTCGCCCCGGGAACAGCCGCCGAAGCCACCGCGCACAACGCCCTCGGGTCGCCGCTCGGTGCACCGGCCACCGACTCCGCCAGGCGGGCCAGCCCGTCCGACAGGCCGTGCCGACGTCGCTCCACCACACCGTCGCTGAACAGCAACAGCGTGTCGCCGGGGACGAACGCGACGGTGCGCGTCGCCGCCCGGTAGCCGACCCCCAGCGGGGCCCCCGAGGGCACGTCGACGTACTCGGCCTTCGGCTCACCGGTCGGCGAACAGCGCCGGACCAGTGGCGCGGGATGACCGGCGCTCGCCAGCTTCAGCTCCGCCCGACCGACGTCGATGACGCCGAACGTCACGGTGACGAACAGCTCGAACGTGCCGGCCTCGGCGCCCAGGCTGCCCACCAGGCGGTCGAGCCCGGCGAGCACCTGGTCCGGGCGGGGATCGTTGAGCGCCAGCGCCCGCAGCGCAGCGCGCACCTGGCCCATCCGCGCGGCGGCCTGCACATCGTGCCCGGCCACATCGCCGAGGACCACGCCCAGGTCCCCGGTGGGCAGCACGAACGCGTCGTAGAAGTCGCCGCCCGCGGCGTTGCCGTCGACCCCCGGGTCGTAGCGCGCGGCGATCCGCAGGCGAGGCAGGACCGGCAGGTTTTCCGGCAGCATGCTTCGTTGCAGCAGTTGGGCGGTGCCGTGTTGGGTCTCGAACCGTCGGGCCCGCTCGGTGGCCTGCCCGATCAACTCGGCCGAGGCTGCCAGCAGGGCACGCTCCGCGGCCGACCACTGATGCGCCGAGCGGTAGCCGACCGTCAGCGCTCCCCGGACCACCGAGGCCCGCAGCGGCACCGCGGCCAGGGCGCGGATCTTCTGGTCGTGCCGGTCGGCTGCGATCTCGTGCAGCGGCTGGCCGTCGTCGGTGAAGGTGGCCTGGCCGGTGCGGGCGCTGACCACGGCCGGGGCGGACCAGCCCGCCGGGCCGCGTCGCCACAACGGAGGGAGCCGTTCGTCCGCCTCGTCCACCAACTCGCCCCGAACCCGCCGGACCATCCGCCATCCGGTTGCGCCGCCCCCGTCGTCCACCGCGAAAGAGACCCGATCGGCGTCGAACGAGGTGATCGCATAACGCAGCGCGACCCGGGCCACGTCGTCCAGGGTGAGGGTGCCGGAAAGCGCTGCGGCGAAGTCGCTGAGGCCCTGCAGCTGCCGGGTCGCCGGGCTGGTCTCGGCCACCACGGACAGCACACCGACGATCCGGCCGTGGCTGTCCCGAACGGGCGAGCAGGCACGGGTGTAGACGGGCTGGTCGAGCGAGCCGGAGGGCGGGTGCAACGGGAGCGGGATCTCCCGGTCCAGGGCGGGTACACCGGTGCGGTAGGTCTGTTCGACGATGTCACCGACACCGGGGCGCTGCCACACCTCGGCGAAGACCTCGGCGGGGGGCCGTCCCATGGCGTCGGGATGCCGGTCGCCGATGAGGTCGGCGTACGCGTCGTTGTAGAGCAGCAGCAGGTCCGTCCCGAGGTGCAGGGCCATCGGCGCCGGGGAGGCGAGCACGACCTCGACTGTCGCGCGGACGGCGGCATCCCACGACTCGTACGGGCCGAGCGCCGTGTCACCCCATCGGGGATGGCTGGCGACGGCTGGCGGGCCCGGCACGGCCGGGCCCGCCAGAGGGCCTGCTGGCGTGGGGACTCGCCCGACCGTTCCTGGCATGACCGCAGCCTAGTCCGCCCGCTCGACCCGCGTTCCCGATCATCGGCGCGGTGCGCAGGACCGGGATGTCAGAGCAGGTCAGAGCCGATCCGATGGGATCTGTCCCAAAAATGGGGGCGTTCGGAGCGGCGTGCCGGCCAGGGGAAGGGGTAAGCGCGCCGGGCAATCCATGCGACAGGAGGGACGTCATGCCGGAAACCCTCGCGGCCGGGCAGGTCAACATCGGTGACGCCGCGGCCGACATGTGGAGGTCGGTGCTGCTGTTCGTGCCCCGGGCCATCGCGTTCATCGCGATCCTCGTGGTCGGATGGCTCATCGCCAGAGCCGTGCTCAAGGTCGTCGACACGGCCCTGGAACGGGTGGGATTCGACCGTGCGGTCGAACGGGGCGGCATCAAACGTGCCCTGGAGCGGACGCGGTACGACGCCAGCGACATCCTGGCGCGGCTCGCGTACTACGCGGTGCTGCTGTTCACCCTCCAGTTCGCCTTCGGCGTCTGGGGACCGAACGCGATCAGCGACCTGATCGCCGGCGTGGTGGCGTGGTTGCCCCGCGCGTTCATCGCGATCGTCATCGTGGTGGTGGCCGCCGCCATCGCCAACGCGGTGCGGGACATCGTCACCGGGGCACTCGGCGGGCTGTCCTACGGGCGGTTCCTCGCCGACGTGACGGCGATCTTCATCCTCGCCCTCGGTGTCATCGCGGCGCTCAACCAGGTGGGCATCGCCACCACGGTCACCCAGCCCGTGCTGATCGCGGTGCTGGCCACGGTGGCCGGCATCCTGGTCGTCGGCGTCGGTGGTGGCCTGGTGCGGCCGATGCAGAACCGCTGGGAAGGCTGGCTCACCAGAGCGGCCGAGGAGTCACGGGCCATCCGTGAGCAGCGGCAGGGAGCCGAGGCCGGCCGTGGGGACATGCAGCGGCAGATGGCCGACCGGACCGGTGCCACGCAGCCGGCCTCCCGGGGACCGGAGTCGTCGATGGCGGGCGGTCGGGGTACCCACCAGTCCGGCAGCGTCAGCGACGAGACCCAGCAGTTTCGTCCGTGACGACTGCCCGGCCGCGTTGCCGGAAACGGGTGTCCGCCGGACGGCGGGCACCCGTTCCCCCTCACCAGGACGCAGGCTGCGGGGTCGGCGTGTCCAGCGCGGCCGTCAGGGCGCAGACCGCGAGCAGGCGCAGCGTCACCCAGTCCGCCTCCGTCCAGTCGATCGGGGCGGGGGCCACTCGCCAACCGTGGTCCTCGGCGGCGGCACACATGCCGTCGGCGTAGCCGGCGAGGGCTGCCTCGCTCAACGGCCGTCGATCCGCGCCCAGGCTGTCCCGCACCGCCGCGGCGTGCTGGTCGACGGCAGCGAGCAGCCCCGGCCGGGCGGCGGCTGCGGCGAGTCCGTCGAGCCCCACGGCGTTGGCTAGCGTCACCAGACTGGACCGCGCCCGGTCGACGGCGGTGGGGGAGAGGACCCGGTTCGACGGCACGCGCATGGAGAACGAATGTAGCCAACCGGCACCGCCGAGACCTCGGTCGCCCGGATGGTCCCGGCACCCCGACGGCTGCCGGTCGGGTGTCCGCGAGGATCGAGTCGGGCGCGGCGCTACTCGGAGGACGCGTTCGCCGGGCGTCGTCGCGCGGAGTCGTCTGCGATGATCACGGTCGCCACCATCAGCGCGACGCAGAGGCTGAACAGCCACGAGCTGTCGTCGACGAGCCTCGCGGAGACGGGTGCCTGCACGGCGGCGAGGAGAAAACCGAGCCACGCCAGGCGACGCTGACGGGTGGAGAGGAAGCCCTGATGCATTCCGAAAGTCTTGCGCGCGACAAGGCCGTTGCCGTCAGCCGAACGGCCGATTCTGCCTGAGCTGTCCGAATTCGCCGCCCGTTCGGCTGACATCCGACGTGCACCGGCGGGTACGGCGGACCGTGGCGGTGGCCCAACCCGCACCCGTCGGTGACGTCAGAGTGTGTCCGGGCCGGTACGTCCCGTCGTGGAGGGGCGGTAGGCGCGGTCCGGGTCGGTGGCTCCACGGCCGGTGCCGGGCATCTCGCCACCCCGGTCAGCCGCCTCGGGGCCGTGCCCGAAGGCGGCTTCCTCTCCGGCGTCGTTGCCTGTCACGTCGTCGGCCTGCCCGTCGAGGGTGGACCGGGCCACCGCCCGATCCAGCTCCTCGAGTGGGATCTTCTCCTCGTCGCGCCACACCCTGTCGTCGGTCATGGCATCGCGGTACCCCCGCCCCGTCGTCGCAAACGACAGGTTCGGGTCGGCCGTGGCGCCGGGCCGGAACCGGGGAAGACGTCTGCGGGCCTCCGAGGTGCACCTCGGAGGCCCGCAGACGGTCACGTCGCGAGGTATCAGGGTTGCGGGCGGTCGACCTTACCGCGCCACGCGCCGGTCTCCTGGCCGCGTCGCTCGATGAACGTCTTGAACCGTTGCAGGTCACCCTTGGCCCGACGGTCGACCACGCCGAGCTTGTCGCCGGCCTGCTCGATCACCCCGTGCGGGTCGAACTCCAGCTGTAGGCTGACCCGGCTGCTGTTCTCGTCCAGCCGGTGGAAGGTGACCACCCCGGAGTGCTGGGTGCCGCCGGTCGACCGCCACGCCACCCGCTCGTCGGGCAGCTGCTCGGTGATCTCCGCGTCGAACTCACGCTTGACCCCGGCGATCTCGACGGTCCAGTGGGTCATCGTGTCGGAGAGCTGACGAATCTCCTGCACACCCTCCATGAACTGCGGAAACTCCTCGAACTGGGTCCACTGGTCGTACGCCGTCCGAACCGGTACGGCCACGTCGACATGCTCCGTTACGCCACTCATCAGATTTCCTTCCCTGCACCTGTAGGGGGTGTGCGGACCGGTCGGTCCGGCTACCAGCGCGTCGTCTCGTTCGGATGGCCGAGCGCCGCCCACACCTCGGACACCGTCTGGTACCGGGTGCTCTCAGGTAGGCGTTCCAACGCGGCCACCACGTCGTCGGGGGCCTCGTTCGCCTGTGCGTCCGCGAGCAGTGCGGCCCGGTCACCGGGTAGGGCGTTCATCGAGATGAACCGTCCCAGCCGGCTGCGGGCCTCGACATCCTCGGAGGTCATGCCCTGGGGAGTACCGCTGCGCAGGTCACCGGCCGGTGCCGTGGTCGGCTCCGGCTGGTCCTCTCCCGCGGGCTCCGGGACACGGAACTCGTCGACCCGCGAGCCGCCGGCCCCCGGCCCCTGCACGAGACCGCTGACCTCCTGGCTCATCTGCTCGTCGACCCTCGGTGAGTGCTTGCTGCTGCCGCGATCCATGCCTTCTGCGCTACCCGGGGGGACGGGGGGTAAACCGGTGAGCGGTCACGCACCCGCCGGCGACCGGGGCGGCAGCACCGGCTCGTCCGTGTCCTCGTGGCCGGACTGCAGCAGCCGTCCCCGTTGCAGTTCGGCGTTGATCTGCACACCGAGCATCAGCGCGGAGTTCGACAGGTAGAGCCACACCAGGAATGCGATCACCGCACCGAGGCTGCCGTACGTCGTGTTGTAGGAGCCGAAGTTCGCCACGTACAGCCCGAAACCGAAGGAGCCGAGCGCCCAGGTGACCAGAGCCGTCACCCCGCCCGGGGTGAGCCAGCGGAAACGTGGCTGGCGCACGTTCGGTGCGACCCAGAACAGCAGGGACATCAACAGCATCGCGATCAACGCCAGCGCCGGCCACTTGGCCACGGCCCACGCGGTACGGGCGGCGCCGCCCGCACCCACCAGGTCACCGACCGCGTCGGCGACCGGACCGCTGACGATCAGGCCGGCGGCCACCGTGGCGAGCAGCACCAGCGACAGGGCAGCCAGTCCGATCTGTGTCGGGCGCAACTGCCACACCGGCCGCCCCTCGACCACGCCGTAGATCGCGTTCGAGGCCCGGGTGAACGAGGCGATGAAGTTCGAGGCCGACCAGAGCGCACCGAGCAGACCGAAGCTGAGCAGCACTCCTGCGGAACTGTTCTGGTCCACCACCTCGCGGACGACGCCGACGAAACCCTCGTTGGCCACCACCGCGCCGGCACCCACGTCGCGGGCCAGGTCGAGCACCGTGTCGACGGTGCGTTCGCCGTCGGAGACGAGACCGACGAGGGCCACCACGACGACGGTGGAGGGGAACAGCGCCAGCACCCCGTAGTAGGTGAGGGCGGCGGCCCAGTCGGTGCAGTTGTCCCGCAGATAGTTGCGTCCGGCCCGGACCAGAACGCCACGCCAGGTCCGCCAGCGCAGCTGACGGATGCCCGGCAGCTGCGCCACCGGCGGTTCGGTCGACGGGGCGTCGGGGTCGGTCGTCGTCATCACGCTCCCTGAGGCTCTGCGGGCAGGTGCGGCTCGTGGATGGCCCCGCCGTACCCGACACGGTCCGGCGGCAAACTCCGCAGTGTTTGCGGTGGCGCTGTCCGGGTACACCGGTCCGAATAGCTCGCACACGGAGGAGGATCGACATGCCCGGGCGCGAGGTACTGCCCAGCACGCTGCGGCGCTCCCCGAAGAAGGCCCAGCGTACCTGGGAGAAGACGCACGACTCCGCGGTCGAGACCTACGGCGAGGGTGAACGGGCACACCGCACCGCGTTCGCCGCCGTCAAACACGATTTCGAGAAGGTCGGTGACCACTGGGAGCCGAAGGGTCGCAAGGGCCCCAGTGACGAGCAGGCCGCCGGCGGTGGACCGGCCCGGCGGGCGCCGACCGCCGGCGGAGTGGACGCGAACGCCACGAAGGAGCACCTCATGCGGGTGGCCCGCGAACTGGACGTGCCGGGACGGTCAGGCATGACCAAGTCGGAACTGGTCACGGCCATCCAGAAGGCGAACGACCGACAGACCCGCAAGGCCCGGGGCGGCTGACGCCGTCCCGATGGGGTACGTGACCGGCGTGCGGACCGGGCCGCGAAAGGACGCGCGGTCCGTGCGCCGGTTCACCAGTGGCCGCCACCGGGCGCCTGGATGTGCACCGCCTTGGTGGCGGTGAACTCGTCGAGCAGTTCCGGGCCGTAGCCGAAGCCCTGGCCACTGCCCCGGCGTGGGTGCGCGGCGCCGGCCGGCGCGCCACCGAAAACCGCGTTCACCTTCACCGTGCCCACCGGCAGCTCCCGCCAGGCCCGTTGGGCGTGGCTCATCGACCCGGTCAGCACGGTCGCCGCCAGCCCGTACGGTGAGTCGGCCGCACACCGCAGCGCCTCGGAGAACGAGTCGACCACGACCACGGCGGCGACCGGGCCGAAGGTCTCCTCGCGGATCAACGCCGAGTCGTGCCGGCAGTGGTCGATCACGGTCGCCGGGTAGAAGGCACCCGGTCCCTCCGGCAGGGTTCCGCCGACGCGCAGCCGGGCGCCGTCGGCCACCGCCGCGATCACCTGCCCGTGGACCTGATCGCGGTGGCGTCGGTCGACGAGCGGTCCGAGATCGGTCTCCGGATCCCGTCCCGGTCCGACGCGCAGCGCGGCGGCCCGCTCGACGAGTGCGGCCACGAAGTCCTCGGCGACGTCCCGGTGGGCGTAGATCCGCTCCACCGCGACGCAGATCTGACCCGCGTTGGCGAAAGCGCCCAGGGCGGCCTCACCGGCGGCCCAGACCGGGTCGACGTCGGCGTCGACGATCAACGCGTCGCTGCCTCCGTTCTCCAGGAGGACCTTCGCTCCGGTACCGGCCGCTGCCGTGGAGATCGCCCGGCCGGCGGCGCTGGACCCCACGTGCGCCACCATGTCCACCTCGGCGGCGGCCAGCGCCGCCCCGGTGGTCTGGTCGCCGCTGAGCAGCGACAGCACCCCTGCGGGTAGGGCGGTGTCGAACGCTCGGGCCAACAGCCATCCGGTCGCCGGGGTGCGCTCGCTGGGCTTGTGCAGCACCACGTTCCCGGTGACCAGGGCGGCGCCGAGCAGCCCGCACGCCACGGCGACCGGGTCGTTCCACGGTGTTATTGCGGCCACCACGCCGCGTGGCTGCGGGGTCATGAAGTCGATCGCGGCGGGATCGCCGTGCAGGGTACGGCCGCCCCGGGCCGGCGCGAGTTCGGCGTACTGCCGCAGGGTGGCGACACCCGCCTCGACGCCACCCCGGGCGTCCGCGAGTGGCTTGCCCATCTCCGCGGTCGTCGCGTGCGCCAGGTCATCGGCGGCCCCGGTGACCGCGTCGGCGATCCGGTGCAGCGTCGCGGCCCGCTCCGCCGGGGCTGTCGCGGCCCACTCGGACGCCGCCCCCCGCGCCGCCGCCACCGCCTTGTCGACCTCGTCGGCCGTGGCCACCGGAGCACTTGTCACCGGGCGGCCGTCAGCCGGATCGCGCACCGTCAACTCGCCGGCCTCTCCGCCGGCACCCCAGACCCCACCGATGAGCTGCGTGACCGTGTACATGGCGCGCTGGATGCCCGGGTCCGGGCCCGGCAAACGTTTCGTCGACCCGTCCCGGGGTAGCGGCCGCGGTCAGGGCTCGATGTTGCGGTGCCGGGTGCGAAGCTTGAAGGGCATCAGAGCGCTCTCGATCTTGGTGGCGGTGGTCATCTTCGAGTCGCCGTCGCGTCGCTCCTCGAAACGGATCGGCACCTCCAGGATGGTGTGCCCCAACCTGGTGGCCAGGTAGTGCATCTCGACCTGGAAGCTGTAGCCGTTGGACTGCACCCGTTCCAACCCGATGTCGCGCAGCGCGTCCGCCCGCCAGATTTTGAAACCGGCGGTGAGGTCACGGATCCGTACGCGCAGCAGCGTGTGCACGTACAGGTTCGCCCAGCCGCTGAGCGCCCTGCGGTAGAGCGGCCAGTTCTCGTCGAGTTCGCCGCCGGGCACGTATCGCGACCCGATGACCACGCCGGCCTGAGTGGACAACAGCGCACCGAGCATGCCCGGCAACGCCTCCGGCGGGTGGGACAGGTCGGCGTCCATCTGCGCCACGTACTCGGCCCCGCCGTCGAGGGCCCGGCCGATCCCGTCCACGTACGCCCGGCCCAGGCCCTCCTTGCCCGGCCGGTGCACGACCTGCACCCTCTCCGGATGCTCGATCGCGAGCTTGTCCGCGACCTCACCGGTACCGTCGGGCGAGTTGTCGTCGGCGACCAGTACCTTCAGCCCGGCCAGTGGCAGCGCGAGGAGACGCTCCACCAGCAGCGGCAGGTTGCCCGCCTCGTTGTAGGTCGGTACCACGACGGTCAGGCGGACGTCCCGCCACGGCGAGGGCAACTGGACGGGTTCGATCATGGGGGACATCCTCGGTATGCGGACAGCTTACCTGTGAGCGTAGCTACTTGTCCCTTCCGAGGTGAAATGGCTCCCCGGCGTCGTACCCTGATCGCTTTCTGCCCGCCTGCCCACCGTTCGGTACCTCACCGGCGGTCTCGGCCGACGAGGCGCTCGGGTTAGCTTCTCCGGCACGGCGGGTAACGCCAGACCCGGGTGGCGTGCGGCTGCCGCGGTGCAGGCGTCCAGCCGCGTGGTGGGTGACGTTTACGCACCGGGGCGCCGGGAACCCGCCGCCCGTGCGACAGGACCCTGGGAAGCCGGAACAGTGCAGGTCAGCAGGGGCGCTGGCCGACGCCGGCGGGCCCTTGTGTCGCCCGTCCCTGTTCGACGCGGTCCTGCTCGACCGCGACGGCACCCTGATCGAGGACGTGCCGTACAACCCGGATCCCGACAAGGTGCGTCCGATGCCTGGTGCCCGTACGGCGTTGGACCGGTTGCGGGCGGCCGGACTGAAACTCGCCGTGGTGACCAACCAGTCCGGACTGGCGCGGGGGCTCATCACCGCACGGCAACTGCACCTGGTCAACCACCGGATCGAGGTCCTGCTCGGCCCGTTCGACTGCTGGCAGGTGTGTCCGCACGACGACGGGGACCACTGCGGGTGCCGCAAGCCACGGCCGGGTCTGGTGCACGCCGCCGCCCGGAGCCTCGGCACCGTGCCGGCCCGCTGCGCCCTGATCGGTGACATCGGTCGCGACGTCACGGCGGCGCTGGCCGCCGGTGCTACCGGCATCCTGGTCCCGACCCCGGTGACCCGCGCCGAGGAGGTGGCGGCGGCCCCGTGGGTGGCCGCCGACCTGTCCTCGGCGGTCGCGGAGATCCTTCGACGCCAGACGGCGCTGAGCCCGACGTCGGGGGCGGCGCATCGGTCGGCTGCCCGGCGAACCGGCGCGCGACGTCGCGATGGCGCCCGCACGGTGCTCGTGGCACGGTCGGATTCGGCGGGGGACGTGCTGGTGACCGGACCGGGAATCCGGGCGGTCGCCGCAGGTGCTGACCGGGTGGTGCTGCTCTGCGGTCCGCGGGGCCGAGCCGCCGCCGACCTGCTGCCCGGCGTCGACGAGGTGATCGAGCACCGGCTGCCCTGGATCGATCCGGCCCCGGCGCCGGTAGACCCGCGGGAAATGTCCCTCCTGACCACCCGACTGTCGGCGGTGGCCGCTGACGAGGCCGTCATCTTCACCTCCTTCCACCAGTCGCCGCTGCCCCTGGCGCTGCTGCTGCGGATGGCCGGGGTCACCCGGATCGCGGCGATCAGCGACGACTACCCGGGCAGCCTGCTGGACGTGCGGCACCGGGTGCCGACAGGTGTGCCGGAAGCCGAGCGGGCCCTCTCCCTGGCCGCCGCCGCCGGCTACGTGCTCGGTGCGGGCGACGAACCGGACCTGCGGCTACGCCCCGTCCCGCCACCCCCGCCCGAAGCCGGTGAACCGGGGTACGTGGTGCTGCATCCCGGCTCGGCGGCACCGGCCCGGGGTTGCCCGCCAGAGCTGGCCGAGCGGATCGCCGCCGCGCTGAGCGCCACCGGATACCGGGTGGTGGTCACCGGCGGCCCGCTCGAACGGGACCTCACCGCACGGGTCGCCGGACGGCACTGCCGGGACCTCGGAGGTCGGACCGGCCTGGTCGGGCTGGCCGCGATCGTGGCCGGAGCCGGCGCGGTGGTGGTCGGCAACACCGGACCGGCGCACCTGGCCGCCGCGTACGGCGTGCCGGTGGTGAGTCTCTTCGCTCCCACCGTCCCCTTCGGTCAGTGGGGGCCGTGGCGGGTGCCCACGGTACGTCTCGGTGACGCGACCGCGGCCTGCCGGGACACCCGGGCCGCGCGGTGTCCGGTGCCCGGCCACCCCTGTCTCAGCGACATCGAGCCAACTGCCGTCCTCGACGCGTTGCGGCTGCTGGGTGTACCGCCGGACCGGGCACCGGGCGCTCCGACCGGGCCTGGGTGCTCATCCGAGGTGGTCACCGCCGGCGGTGGAGGTGGCCGATGAACATCCTGCTCTGGCACGTGCACGGGTCCTGGACCACCTCGTTCGTGCACGGTAGGCACCGTTACCTGATCCCGACCACCCCGGATCGGGGACCGTACGGGCTGGGTCGCGCCCGGACGTACACCTGGCCGGACAGCGCTGCGGAAGTCGACCCGGAGCAGCTGCGCACCGCCGACGTCGACGTGGTGATCCTGCAACGCCCGGAGGAACTCGACCTGGCCGAGCAGTGGCTGGGTCGCCGGCCCGGCCGGGACCTACCGGCCGTCTATGTGGAACACAACACGCCGAAGGACGGTCAGGTCCCCGACAGCCGGCATCCGATGGCCGACCGGGACGATCTCCTCGTCGCCCATGTGACCGCGTTCAACGAGCTGTTCTGGGACACCGGTACGACCCGCACCACGGTCGTCGACCACGGCATCGTGGCGCCGACGCCGACCTGGACCGGTGAACTGAGCCGACTGGCCGTCGTGATCAACGAACCGGTACGCCGGTGGCGGGTCACCGGCACCGACTTGCTCCCCAGGTTCGCCGAGATCGCCCCACTCGACGTCTTCGGCATGAAGGTGGCCGGGCTGGCCGAGCACCTCGGTCTGCCGACCGACCGGTTGACCAGCCACGACGACGTGCCCCAGCACCGGATGCACGCCGAGTTGGCGCGTCGTCGGGCGTACCTGCACCTGTGCCGGTGGACGTCACTCGGGTTGAGTCTGATCGAGGCGATGGCCATGGGCATGCCGGTGGTGGCGTTGGCCACCACTGAAGCGGTGACGGCGGTACCACCGGGTGCCGGTGCACTCTCCACCCGGGTCGACACCCTGCTGGAGGCCGCCGCCCGCTTCGTCGCCGACCCGCTGCGGGCCCGCACGGCCGGCGTCGAGGCCCGCACGGCCGCTGCCGAACGCTACGGCCTCGACCGTTTCCTCACCGACTGGGACCGGCTGCTGGAGGAGGAAGTATGCGGATAGCGATGATCTCGGAGCATGCCAGCCCGCTCGCCATCCTGGGCGGTGCGGACGCCGGCGGCCAGAACACGCACGTCGCGGAACTCTCCGCCGCGCTGGTCGCCGCCGGGCACGACGTTCGGGTCTACACCCGCCGCGACGCGGTGGACCTGCCGGTGACGGTACGCAGCCCGGACGGCTACGACGTGGTGCACGTGCCGGCGGGGCCGGCCGAGCCGGTGGCCAAGGACGGTCTGCTGCCGCACATGGGCCCGTTCGGCGCCTGGCTGATCGACCGGTGGCGGGGAGGTGACTGGGCTCCCGAGGTGGTCCACGCACACTTTTGGATGAGCGGGTTGGCCGCGCTGGACGCCGGCCGGGAGACCGGGGTGCCGGTGGTGCAGACGTACCACGCGCTCGGCACGGTGAAGCGTCGGCACCAGGGGGTGCAGGACACCAGTCCGGCCCGGCGGATCGCCTACGAGCGTCACCTGGGACGTTCGGTGGACCGGGTGATCGCGCAGTGCCGCGACGAGGTGGGCGAGCTGGTCCGGATGGGGGTGCCCCGGTCGGCGATGACGGTCGTCCCGTCCGGGGTCAACCTGGAGACCTTCGCTCCGCTGGGGCTGGCCACCGAACGCGAGCCCGGGCGAACCCGCATCCTCACGGTGGGTCGACTGGTGGAGCGCAAGGGTTTCCAGACGGTGGTACGTGCGATGGAGCACGTACCGGAGGCCGAGTGTGTGGTGGTCGGTGGTCCACCGGCCGGTCTGTTGGAGACCGACCCGTACGCGCGGCGGCTGCGGGCGCTCGCCGGCAGCTGCGGCGTCGCCGAGCGGGTCCGGCTGGTCGGTGCGGTGCCCCGGGAGGAGATGGGCCGCTGGTACCGCTCGGCGGACGTCCTGGTCGCCGCGCCCTGGTACGAGCCGTTCGGGCTGACCCCGCTGGAGGCGATGGCGTGCGGGGTGCCGGTGGTGGCCACGGCTGTCGGCGGTCTGCGGGACACGGTGGTCGACGGTGTGACCGGGGACCTGGTGCCGGCGCGGGATCCGCGTGCGTTGGGTGCTGCGCTGCGGGCGCTGCTCGACGATCGCATCCGCCGGTTCGCGTACGCGGGCGCGGCGCGGGCCCGGGCGCGTCGGCACTACTCGTGGGCGGTCACCGCCCAGCGCCTCGTCGAGGTCTACGACGAGGTGGCCACGGTGCACCGACCGACCCGGGTGGTGGCCTGATGAGTCTGCTCGACACGCACCTGGCCCACCTGACCGAGGCGCTGCCCTCGTTCCGGCGCTGGGAGCCGCTGCTCGCCCGCTGGGGCGTGGCGCTGGCCGGACGGCTGACCGCCGGCGGTCGGCTGCTCGTGGCTGGTAACGGTGGCAGTGCCGCCGAGGCGCAACACCTGACCGCCGAGCTGGTCGGCAAGCTCCACGACGACCGTCGGCCACTGTCGGCCATCGCGCTGCACGCCGAGACTTCGGCGTTGACCGCGATCGGCAACGACTACGGCTACGAGGAGGTGTTCGCCCGGCAGGTACGCGCGCACGGCCGCCCCGACGACGTGCTGTTGCTGCTGTCCACGAGCGGCGCCAGCGGCAACCTGCTCGCCGCCGCGCAGGCTGGCCGGGACGCTGGCCTGTGTTGCTGGGCCTTCACCGGACCGTTGCCCAACCTGCTCGCCGAGGCGTGTCACGAGGCGCTCGCGGTGGACTCCTCGGACAGCCAGGTGGTCCAGGAGCTGCACCTCGTCGCCAGCCATCTGCTGTGTGAGTACGTGGAGCAGACGATGGCGGATCAGCTGACGCCGGTGACCGGTGCGGTGCGGGCGGGTGTCGAGGTGGTGCTGGACGGCGGTGCCGTCCGGCCGGTGCAGGCGTGAGGAGGCAAGCGTGACGGGACCCGTGGTGGTGGTCGGCGACACCCTGCTCGACCGGGACGTCGAGGGTGTGGTCAACCGGCTCTGTCCGGACTCGCCGGTTCCGGTTCTCGACGAGATCGCGAACCTGGATCGGCCCGGCGGTGCGGGGCTCGCCGCCGTCTTCGCCGCCGCACAGGGGGCCGAGGTGGTGTTGGTGACCGCGTTGGCCGACGATGCCGGTGGCGCTCGGCTGGGTGTGCTGCTCGCCGCCGCCGGGGTGCAGGTGTATCCGCTGCGACTGACCGGCGCGACTGCGGAGAAGATCCGGCTGAGGTCCGCCGGGCGGGTGCTGCTGCGGCATGACCGGGGCGGGGGTGTGGGGGAGCTGGGGGAGCCGGCCGAGGCGGTGCTGCGTGTGCTGGAGCGGGCAGCTGTGGTGCTGGTCAGTGACTACGGTCGGGCGGTGGCGCGGCAGCCGGCGCTGCGGGCGGCCCTGGCCTCGATCCGGGCCCCGCTGGTCTGGGATCCCCATCCCCGGGGTCCCGCCGCGGTACCCGGGGCGAACCTGGTCACCCCGAACGAGGCGGAGGTGCGGGAGCTGACGGAGGCGCCGGTCGGCGTGACCCGGTTGGCCACCGCAGCCGAGGGGGCGCAGCAGCTTCGGCAGCGGTGGCGGGCCGGGGCGGTCGCGGTGACGCTCGGTGCCGATGGTGCGCTGCTCAGCCACTCCGGGGCGACGCCGTTGATGGTGCCCGCTCCGGTGGCTGCCGAGGGGGACACGTGTGGCGCGGGCGATCGGTTCGCCGTCGCTGCCGGCCTCGCTCTGGCCCGTGGCGCGCTGGTCTCCGAGGCGGTGCAGGAGGCGGTGGCGGAGGCATCGGCGTACGTGGCGGACGGTGGTGTGGCGACGGCGCTGCCGGTGCCGGTGCGGCGCGCCCCGCAGGCGGTGCACGCCGCGGTTGCCGGTGATCGGGTCGGGGTTGCCGCGTCGGCAGCCGTGGTCGCCCGGGTCCGCGCTGCCGGGGGTACGGTCGTCGCCACCGGTGGCTGTTTCGACCTGCTGCACGCCGGCCATGTGGCGACGTTGCAGGCTGCCCGGCAGCTCGGCGACTGCCTGATCGTGTGCCTCAACTCCGATGCCAGTGTCACCGGCCTAAAGGGACCGGACCGGCCGGTGATGCGCCAGGACGACCGAAGTCGTCTGTTGGCCGCGTTGAGCTGCGTCGACGCGGTAATGATCTTCGACGAGCCGGCACCGGAAGCGGCGCTGTCCTGGCTGCGCCCGGACGTCTGGGTTAAGGGCGGGGACTACGCCACCGGCGGTCGTGACGGCGACGACCTGCCGGAGGCGGAGATCCTGCGCCGGTGGGGCGGTCACACGGTGGTGGTGCCCTACCTGGACGGGCGCTCAACCACCGAGATGATCGCCGCGACGGTCACCCGGCCGGAGGTCGTCCGGTGAGCGTTAGGAGTGAGCCGGTGTTGCGAGCCCCGCAGTCGCGAACGAGGGTTGTCCGGTGAGCGCGCCGGCCACCGGACGGACGGTGCTGGTCACCGGCGGCTCCAGCGGACTGGGCGCGGCGGTGGTGGCGGCGGTGGCTGCCGCCGGTGGTCGGCCGCTGGTGCTGGATCGGCAGGCGCCGGCCGACGGGGTGCCCTGGGCGGAGTGCGACCTGGCCGACACCCGCAGCGCCGAGGCGGCCACCCGCGAGTTGGCCGGACGCGTGGGCGGGCTGGACGCGGTGGTCACCGCCGCCGGCATCGACGTACCCGGTCGGCTCGCCGACGTGCCCGGTGCGACCTGGGACCGGATCGTCGCCGTCGACCTGCTGGCGACCGCCGCGGTGATCCGGGCCGCGCTGCCGTTCCTGACCGAGTCCCGGGGCACCGTTGTGACGGTGGCCTCCACCCTCGGCATCAAGGCGGTAAGCGACGCGACGGCGTACTGCGCGGCGAAGTTCGGGGTGGTCGGCTTCACCCGGGCGCTCGCCGCCGAACTGGCCGGCACGGTCGGTGTCACGCTGCTCATCCCGGGCGGGATGCGGACGGCCTTCTTCGACGAGCGTGACCCGCAGTACCGGCCGGGAGCGGACGCGATCCTCAACGATCCGGCCGACACCGCCGCCGCGATCATGTTCGCCCTGTCCCAGCCGGCCGGTTGCGCGATCCGCGAGATGGTCGTCTGCGCCGATCAGGAGACGTCGTACCCGTGATCCTGGCGCTGCGCGCCCTCGGCGTCGGTGATCTCGCCACGGCGGTCCCGGCGTTGCGGGCGTTGCGCGCGGCCTACCCGGACCAGCAGTTGGTGCTCGCCGCGCCGGCCTGGCTGGGGCCACTGGTCGAGCTGGTCGGCGGGGTGGACCGGGTACTGCCCACCGCCGGCCTGGACCGGCTGGACCGGCCCGCCGGGCGGGTGGAGGTGGCGGTCAACCTGCACGGCCGGGGCCCTCGGTCGCACCGGCTGCTGGCCGCCGTCCGACCTGGCCGGATGCTCGCCTTCGCCAACGTCGAGGCGTCGCACGCCGACGGGCCGGAGTGGGACGACGACGAGCACGAGGTGTCGCGCTGGTGCCGGCTGCTGCGCGGGTACGGGATTCCGGCCGACCCGGCCGACCTGGACCTGCGGCGACCGGGCCCGGTGGCGGCGGCCAGCGGGGTCACGGTGCTGCATGCCGGTTCGAAGGAGCCGGCCAAGCGCTGGCCGGCCGGCCGGTACGTGACCCTGGCCCGGGAGCTGACCGTACGGGGGCACCGGGTGGTGTTGACCGGCAGCGCCGCGGAGCGGGCCGTGGTGGCTCGCATCGCGTACCAGGCCGGGTTGCCTGCCGCTGCGGTGCTGGCCGGCCGCACGGACCTGGCCCAACTCGCCGCTCTGATCGCCGGTGCGCGTCTGGTGGTCAGCGGGGACACCGGGGTGGCGCATCTGGCCACCGGCTACCGCACCCCGTCGGTGGTGCTGTTCGGCCCGGTTCCGCCGGCGCGGTGGGGCCCGCCGCCGGAGCGTCGGCGGCACCGGGCACTCTGGGTCGGCGCGCGGGCCTGGTCGGAGTGGAACGGGGCAGGTCACCATCCCACGATGGTCGCCCTCGGTGTGGACGAGGTTCTGACCGCGGTCGACGAGGTGGAGCGGGCGGTGCGGGTGGATCGTGCGGTTGCGGCGTAGCGATCCGGGTCGGCCGGGTTACCGGCGACGTCGGCGGGGCCGGGGCTGGTCGTTCGTGGACCCGCACGGCGAGCCGGTACACGACCCCGACGAACTGGCCCGGCTGCGCGCCCTTGTCATCCCGCCGGCCTGGCGGGATGTGTGGATCTCACCGCACGCCAATGGGCACATCCAGGCCATCGGTGTCGACGCGGCCGGGCGTAAGCAGTACCTCTACCACCCGCTGTGGCGGCAGCGGCAGGACGAGGCCAAGTTCGACCATGTGTTGGAGGTGGCGGGCCGGCTGCCGCTGCTGCGTGAGCGGGTCGGCAACGACCTGAGAGCACGCGGGCTGCGCCGGGAGCGGGTGCTGGCGACGGTGGCCAGACTGCTCGACATGGGCGCCTTCCGGGTGGGCAGCGACCAGTACGCCTCGGGCGAGGACCCGACCTTCGGGGTGGCGACCCTGCGTCCCGAACACGCTCGGCTCCGGCGTGGTTGTGTGCTGTTCGAGTTCCCGGCCAAGGGCGGCATCCAACAGGTACGGCTGATCTCCGATCCGCAGTTGTGTCGGGTACTCACCGATCTGCGTCGGCGGCGACGGGCGACCGACCGGTTGTTCGGTTACTGGGACGGCCGGCAGTGGCGGGACGTACGCGCCGACGAGGTGAACGACTACCTGCGTGAGGTCAGCGGTGGTGAGATGACCGCTAAGGACTTCCGTACCTGGCATGCGACGGTTCGGGCGGCGACGGAGCTTGCCTCGGTGGCCTCCGTCCGGTCGGTCACGGCTCGCCGCCGGGCGGTGGCGGCGGTGATGCGGCAGGTGGCGGAGCTGCTCGGGAACACTCCCACGGTGGCCCGTGCCTCGTACGTGGATCCGCGGGTGGTGGATCTGTTCCATGACGGTGTGGTCGTCGCGGTGACCGAGGCGACCTCTCCGGAGCAGGCCGAGCAGGCGGTGCTGAACCTGCTGGCGCGGACCTGACCGGGCGGCCCGACGGCGAGCGCATCCTGCCCGGACCCTGCTCGCTCTCGCCGTGCTCCTCACCGCCCGACTCTTCCGCCGCCGAATCGCCTGACTTTCGGGTCAGTCGTTGAGGACCTGGGAGAGGCGGTCACGGAAGCGGCGCTCGGAGGGACTGACCTCGGTACCGCCGAGGCCGAGCACACCGCCGGAGCTGGCCGCGCCGACGACCTGCTCGGCGATCTCCACCAGCCAGTGCCGGTACGCGCCAGCCTCTCCCTCGTCCACCTTGGCCGCCAACAGCGCCGACGCCTCCTTGGCCCGGCCCAGCACGTCCTCGGCGTAGCCGCGCGGGTCCGGCGGCTCGATGACCGGCATCTCCTCACCGGCCTCCGGGTCGCCGACCCGGGTGACGATCTCACCGGCCACGGCGGCCACCAGCGGGCTGGCCGACTCCCGCCCGCCGGAGATGGTCTCAAGTCCGGCGGCGCCCTCGGCCATCGTCGCCCTGGTGCCGTCGGACTCGGCGGCGCTCGCTGCGGTGAGCACCGACTGTGGCAGGCCGACCAGCAGCCCCCACTCCTCGTCGGAGAAACCGAAACCGGTGTACGCCGGCTCTTCGATCACGACCCGCCCCTCCCGCTCGTCGTGCACGTCCTCGTCAGCCGCACCGCCAGTGCGGCCGGCTCAGGTTAGTCCAGGGTGAGTAGGCCCTGTTCGGACACCACGCTCACCGACAGCGTCTTGTACCCGACCTCGTCAAACAGAACCGTCATACGGTCCTCCTCGTAGCTGAGCACCAGGCCGGAGCCCCACTCGGCGTGCCGTACCTGGCTGTGCACCGGGAACGGGCCCACCGAACCGTCGTCGGGCATGCTGGTGCCGGCGTGGCAGTTGTCGCAGTGCCCGCAGATGTCGGTCATCTGTTCACCGAAGTAGGCGAGCAGTGTCTGCCCCCGGCAGGCGCTGGTCTCCGCGAAGGCGCGCATCATGTCGGTACGCGACCGGGTCAGGCTCTGCTGCCGTTCCGCCTCGGCAAGCGCGGCTGCCGCCGCGTCGACCGGGGCGGGGGCGTAGCGGGGTGCGCTGACGCGCTGGCCGGCGGCCTGTTGCGCGGCGCCCACCTGTTCCAGCAGGGCGAGATGCTGCCCGAGTTTGCGTGGGCCGAGCCTGGTCACCTCGCGTAGTTCCTTGCGGGTGGTGGGTGCCCGGCGCAGCAACGCGGCCAGGTCACGCAGCTCGGTGGTATCGGGCAGGCCGCCGCTGAAGAAGCGTTGTAGACCTACGTCCTCGGCCTGCCACAGCAGCAGCACCCGGGCCGGTTGGCCGTCGCGGCCGGCCCGGCCGATCTCCTGGAAGTAGCTGTCCGGCGAGTCGGGCAGCGCCATGTGCACCACCCAGGCGATGTTGGGCTTGTCGATGCCCATGCCGAAGGCCGAGGTCGCGACCATGATCGGTACCTGGTCGGCGAGGAATGCCTCGTGCAGCCGGGCACGGGCGTTGGCCGCCATCCCGCCGTGGTAGTACTGCGCGGGGAAGCCTGCCCCGGTCAGCCGGTCGGCGAGGTCCTCAGCGGCGCGGCGGGTGGGCACGTAGATGATGCCGGGTCGCTCGTCCTCGCGCAGCAGGGCGATCAGCCGCCGCCACCGGTAGTCTTCGGTAGGGCAGTGGGCGACCTCGAGGAACAGGTTGGGCCGGTCCAGGCCGGAGACCACGATCTCGGGCTCGCGTAGTCGTAGCCGGTCGACGATGTCGTCGCGTACCGGTGGCGAGGCGGTTGCGGTGAGCGCGACCACCGGTGGTCGGCCGATGCCTTCGATGAGCTGCCCCAGCGCCAGGTAGTCCGGGCGGAAGTCGTGACCCCAGGCGGATATGCAGTGCGCCTCGTCGATCGCCACCAGGGCCGGCTTGAGGTCCCGGACCTCGGCCAGCCGGTCGGGGTTGGCCAACTGTTCCGGGGTGATGAAGAGGAACTCGGCCCGCCCGTCACGGATCTCGGCGATCGCCTCGGCCTGCTGGGCCGCCGTTTCGTCCGAGCTGATGCGGACCGCCCGCAGTTCCGAGCGCTGTCGTTCGTTGAGCGCGGCGATCTGGTCCTGCTGGAGCGCCAGCAGTGGTGAGATCACCACGGTCGGGCCGGGGATCAGGCTGGCCGGGATCTGGTAGATCGCGGACTTGCCGGCGCCGGTGGGTAGCACGACAAGCGCGTCGCGGCGGCGCATCACGGCCCGCATCGCGGCCAACTGGTTGGGCCGTAGAGCGGTCCAACCGAACAGGCTGCGCGCGGCGCGGCGCAGCGACGTCGAGTGTGTGGTCAGCTTCATCGAAGGCCGCAGGTACCCGGCAGGTTCCGCACCGAAACCCCGGGGGATCGGCGTCACCGGGCGGCCGTGCCCGCCCCGCCCTCGCCCCCGGTGCCCGTCGACCGGAGGTTCAGCGGCGGAACATCGCGCGGATGGCGATCAGCATGAGTATGCCCCCCACGACCAGGCCGAGTAGACGTACGCCGGGAATGTCGGCCGGGCTTGTCGCGTCGGCCAGCAGCATGGGGTCCATACCCGCACTGTCGCGGGGGTGGCGCCCCACGGCAACTGTAAGGTTTATTGACTATTGAGTGGCGCGGTGTGACCATGTCTGCACCGCCAGCCGGCGGGAGTCCACGGCGGAACACGCGGGGGTACAGCGCCGAATGAGCGATCGAATCGTGCGCAACGGCAACCTGGCGGCCCTGGCGACCGCGGTCCTGCAGCCCGGTTTCGTCGGCACCGTCCCACCCGCCTGGATCTGCCGCTGGCTCGGTGACGGGCTCGGCTCGGTGGTGCTGTTCGGTCGTAACGTCGTCGACCCCGGGCAGGTCGCCGCGCTGACCGCCGCGCTGCGCGCCGAGCGGTCGGACGTGATCGTCGCCATTGACGAGGAGGCCGGCGACGTCACCCGCATCGAGTCGGGGCGGGGTAGTTCCCGTCCGGGCAACCTGGCACTCGGCGCGATCGACGACCCCGTGCTCACCGAGGAGGTGGCCCGGGACCTCGGCGTGGAACTCGCCGCTGCCGGAGTCACCCTCAACTACGCGCCGGACGTCGACGTCAACTCCAACCCGGACAACCCGATCATCGGAGTCCGGTCCTTCGGCGCCGACCCGTCGCTCGTCGCGCGGCACGCCACCGCCTGGGTACGTGGCCTGCAGTCGGCAGGTGTCGCCGCCTGTGCGAAACACTTCCCAGGCCACGGTGACACCCGAGTCGACTCGCACCACGACCTGCCCCGCATCGACGCCGACCGCGTCCGGCTGCACACCGTCGAACTGGCCCCGTTCCGGGCCGCCGTGGCGGCGGGCGTCCAGGCGGTGATGACCGGACACCTGCTGGTACCGGCCCTTGATCCCGATTTGCCGGCCACCCTGAGCGGTCGGGTCCTGGGTGGGCTGCTGCGGGAGGAGATGGGCTTCGACGGGGTGGTGGTGACCGACGCGGTCGAGATGGGCGCGGTAGCCGGCCGCTACGGTCTCGCCGGTGCGGCGGTGCGTGCCCTGGCCGCCGGTGCGGACGCGATCTGCGTGGGCGGCGAGCACGCCGACGAGGAGACGGCCCGCCAGCTGCGCGACGCCATCGTCGACGCGGTCGTCGACGGCGAGCTGCCCGAGGAGCGGCTCACCGAGGCGGCCAAGCGGGTCGGTCAACTCGCCGACTGGACGGCGACCGCCCGCACCTGCCGGACGTACCCGCCGGGCACCCCTGGCGCCGCGGCCGGCGGCTCGGCCGTCGGACTCGTCGCGGCGCGACGTGCCGTCCGGGTCACCACCGGCGACGCCGCCCCCTCGTTGCCGCTGACCCGCCCGGCGCACGTCGTGGAGTTCCAGCCGCCGCACCACGTAGCGATCGGATCGGAGACTCCCTGGGGAGTGGCGGTGCCGTTGGCCGCCCTCGTTCCGGGTACCACGAGCGTCAGGTACGCCGAGAACTCGGTGCCGAGCGATCCGGCCGCGGACGCCGCCGGTCGGCCGCTGGTGCTGGTGGTCCGCGACCTGCACCGGCACGCCTGGATGGGGGACGCGGTCGACCGGGCGTTGGCGACTCGCCCCGACGCGGTGGTCGTCGAACTCGGTGTGCCCGCCCGGGTCACCGGTGCGGTCCACGTGGCCACCCACGGCGCGACACGGGCCGCCGGCCGCGCGGCAGCCGAACTGCTCGCCGGTGGTGTGGTCAGTCCGGGTTGGTGACCAGGTCGGTGTACTCCGGGTGACGATCGATGAAGGCGGCCATGAACGGGCAACGGGGCACCACCCGCTGCCCGTGCCCGCGGACCTGATCAAGGGTGCCGCGCATCAGTGCCGCGCCGACGCCCATGTTCTGGAAGGCCGCGTCCACCTCGGTGTGCGTGAAGATCAGCACCTGTGCGCGGTCCAGGTAAGCGGTGAAGCCGGCGAGCGCGTCGTCGACCAGGATCTCGTAGCGGTGTCTGGCGGGGTTGTCCTCGACAAGCATGCTCACCTCTGCATTGTCCACCGGCGGTCGGTTCGCCGGGGTCTCGTACGCTTGACCGCGTGACGAATCGACCCCCCGCCCGTAGCGCTCCGCGCCCCTCCACCCCCCGCCGCGCCTCCGTCCGGCTGGCCGGACTGCTGACCGGCCTCGCCCTCGGTGCGGCCGTGCTGGCCGGTTGTAGCTCGGAAGGGGCCAGCACCGACTGCGGGCTGGACGCCTGCACGGTCACCTTCGACCGGGGCGTGGACGCCCGGGCGAGCATCCTCGGCGTCGAGGCCCGTCTGGTCGAGGCGCAGGACGACGTGGTGACCATCGAGGTCGGTGGCGAACAACTGTCGCTCACCGTCGGTCAGCAGGCGGCCGATGTCGGAGGCCTCGCGGTCACCCTGGACAGCGTCACCGATTCGGAGGTGAGGGTCCGCATCGCCCGCAACCCGGGTTGACCGGACCGAGGGCGGCGGGCCAGCACGTTTGGGAATCTTCACCTTCGGAGATTGAGGCGCCATGTCTCTTTCCCGGAACGCCGAAGCCACCGCCGCCCGTACGGCAGACAGCCGGTGGCTGGAACTCCTCGCCCGGGCCGGTTTCGTCGGCTACGGGATCGTGCATCTGCTGTTCGGCTGGTTGGCGCTGCAGATCGCGTTCGGCAACTCGTCGGACGACGGCGACCAGTCCGGGGCGCTGCGGACCCTGGCCGCGCAACCCATGGGCCAGTTCCTGGTCATCGCCATCGCCGTGGGCATGCTCGCCATGGCGATCTGGCAGGCGCTGGAGGCGGTCGTCGGACACCGGGCCGAGCGGGGCAACGACCGGCTCAAGGAACGGGTCGTCTCCGCCGCCCGCACCCTGATCTACCTCTGGCTGGCCTGGACCGCCTGGAAGGTCTTCTCGGACGCCAACTCCGACAGCGCCTCCCAGCAGGAGGACCTGTCGGCCCGGTTGATGGAGTCCACCGGTGGTCGCTGGCTGGTCGGCCTCGCGGGTCTGGTGCTCGCAGGCGTCGGCGTCGGCATGACGATCTACGGCCTCAAGAAGAAGTTCATGAAGCGCCTGAAGACCGGTGAGATGAACGCCAGGACCACCCAGCTCGCCCGACGGCTCGGCATGGCCGGTTACGCCTCCCGGGGTGTCGCCTTCTCCGTCACCGGTCTGCTGGTCATACTGGCTGCGGTGAACTACGACCCCGAGAAGGCCCGTGGTCTGGACGCCGCCCTGCGTACCCTGCGTGACCAGTCGTTCGGCACCATTCTGCTCACGCTCATCGCGCTGGGCATCGCGGCGTTCGGCGTCTACTGCTTTCTCCAGTCCCGCTACCGCAAGGTATGACCTTCTCCTCCCCGGCGACCCCCGCGGTGGCCGGGACCGGCGATTCAGGGCACCATTGCCCCTTTGCCGGATCTTGAATGCCCGCACGCCGGACACCACCACCGGATATCGCTGTCGGGTCGGAAGGAGAAGCAACACGTGCACAGCTACCTCGTGACGGTCGTCGCCGCGCTCGCCGCGGCGGCGATCGCTCTTGCCGTGGTGGAGGTGGTGCACCGCCTCACCCGCCGCTGGGGCCGGCGCTCACTGCTGCTGACCGAGCTGACCGAGCACGCGCACCGTCCCTTCCAGGTCGCCGCCACGGTGCTCGCCGTGCAGCTCGCCGTCCGGTTCAGCACCGGGTACGCGATCGGCACCGGCTGGCGCCAGGCGTTGCTGCACCTGCTGGTGCTGGCCGTGATCGCCGCCGCGGCCTGGTTGGTCGCCGCGCTGCTGGTGGTGGTGGAGGACACCGCGCTCGCCCAGTTCCGGGTGGACGTGCCGGACAACCGGCACGCCCGACGGGTGCGAACCCAGGTGGTGATGCTGCGCCGGGTGACGGTCGTGGTGATCGTGGTACTGACCGTCGGTGTGATGCTGATGACCTTCCCCGCCGTACGGGGAATCGGTGCCGGCGTGCTGACAAGCGCCGGTGTGGTCGGCATCGTCGCCGCCCTGGCCGCGCAGAGTCTGCTGGGCAACGTCTTCGCCGGCCTGCAACTCGCCTTCAGCGACGCGGTACGTCTCGACGACGTGGTGGTGGTCGAGGGGGAGTGGGGCCGGATCGAGGAGCTGACCCTCAGCTACGTGGTGGTCCAGATCTGGGACGACCGGCGACTGATCCTGCCCACCTCCTATTTCACCAGCAAACCCTTCCAGAACTGGACCCGCACCGAGGCGAAGGTCCTGGGCACCGCCGAGTTCGACGTCGACTGGTCGATTCCGGTCCAGGCCATGCGGGAGGAGCTACGCCGACTGGTCGAGTGCACCGAGCTGTGGGACGGCCGGGTGTGTGTCCTCCAGGTCACCGACGCGACCGGCGGGACGATCAAGGTACGGGCGCTGGTGAGTGCCGCCAACGCGGGCGCGCTGTGGGACCTGCGCTGCCGCGTGCGGGAACACCTGGTGGAGTGGGTACGCGACCACCGCCCCACCGCGATGCCCCGACTGCGTACCGAGGTGGGTGACGGTGGGAGCGACCTGCCGTGGCAGTGGGTCCAGCCTCGGCACTCGACACGACGCGGCACCGGCACCGACGTGCCCGACGACGCCCGTCTCTTCGGCGGCAGTGACGACGGTCAGGCTCGCAACGAGGCCTTCGTCGGTCCTGACGAGACCGTCGAAGCCCGGGAGCCCGCCGAACCCCGCCGTTGACCGTCTCGTTGTCCACTCGGACGTGGAGGTTTGGCGCGGCTTTCGGCGGGGACGTGCTGCACGACGTCCCCTTTTTTCGGGAACAGGATTGACGAGCGGCGGCTCCGGGCATACAGCGCGGAGATGACGAGAGGGGGACAGCATGGCTGACGTGGCGAATGCCCAAATATCCCACAACGGGCGTACGTCCCACAACGGGACGGAGCCGTCTACCGCCGAACTGGTTCAGCGGGCAACAGAGCAGGTCTCGCGCCTGGTCCGGGACGAACTCACACTGGCCCGGGCTGAGCTGACCGAGAAGGGCAAACAGGCAGGCATCGGTGTCGGCCTGTTCGCCGGTGCCGGAGCCCTCGCCTTCTTCGGCCTGGGAGTCCTGGTCGCCGCCGCGATCCTCCTGCTGGCCCTGGTGCTGCCGGCGTGGGCAGCCGCCCTGGTCGTGGCGGCGGCCCTGTTCGTGGTCGCCGGAGTGCTCGCGCTTGTCGGCAAGCGGAGGGTAAGCCGCGCGGTTCCACCGGTGCCGGAGGCGACCGTGCGCAGCCTGCGGGCCGACGTCGACGTGGTCAGCGCTGCGGTGAAGGACAGGGGACGGGCATGACGGGCAACGGTACGGGTGACACGGAGGCGCTGCGGGAGGAGATCCGGCGTACCCGCGTCGAACTGGGCGAGACGATGGAGGCGTTGGCCGCCAAGGCCGATGTCAAGAAGCGGCTGAAGTCCTCGGCGGATCAGGCCCGCGGTCGGGTACGCGAGCAGGCAGCGGTGACCGTCGCCCGGGTACGCGCCCAGGCGGGCATCAACCACCAGCAGGGACCGGGGCGCCAGGGGCCTGCTCCGTTCATCGCGCTCGCGGCCGGTGCCGTGGCCGCCGCCGTGGTGTTGATGATCATTAGAGGGAGGCGTGCGTGAGCAAGGGAATCGGCAGGGCCGCCTACAAGCCGGTCGGCGTGCTGATGGGCTTCGCCGCCGGCGCGATCGCGGGCGCGGTCTTTCGCCAGGTATGGAAGATGACCTCCGGTGACGGTGAGGCTCCCAACCCGACCGACGAGGACCGCCGCTGGGGTGAGATCCTCGCGGCGGCGGCCCTGCAGGGAGCCATCTTCTCGGTCGTTCGGGCTGCCGTGGACCGAGGCGGTGCCGTCGGCGTCCGTCGGCTGACCGGCAACTGGCCGGACTGAAAACACTCGTGTCAAGGCCCTCTCACCAGTTGACGGTGAGGGGGCCTTTCGCCTTATCGATCGTCGCCACCCGACAGATCCCACGCATCCGTCAGGTCACATGTCGGAGAATTTCGTCGGGTAGGCTGTGCACAGTTTCTGCGTACGTGGTTAAGCTGTTCCACGCTGTTGAGAGATGGCGTGGGTTGAGAGAAGTCTCCTGCACTGGGGGCCGCCTCAGGCACCGCTGCTCGATAACGGCCAACCGGCCGCACGGTGTGCTCGGCCGCCAGTTTTAGAAGGAGATACACATGGCGCAGGGAACCGTGAAGTGGTTCAACGCTGACAAGGGCTTCGGCTTCATCACCGTCGACGGCGGGGGTGCTGACGTGTTCGTCCACTTCTCGGCCATTCAGACCAGCGGCTACCGCACGCTGGAGGAGAACCAGCGGGTGGAGTTCGAGATCGCCCAGGGCCAGAAGGGTCCGCAGGCCGAGCAGGTCCGCCCCCTCTGAGGCACCGGTCGGCGACCGTCGGCCAGTGGCGAGGCAGTCCCCGAATCAGTGCGAAGCCCCGCGCCCCCACGGGCGCGGGGCTTTCCGCGTCGTCGTTCGCGGCTGCCTCAACGGCGGCTGCGGGCGCGCGTACCGAGCCAGAGCAGAGCCAACCCGACAAGTATCAGCAGCGGTCCGAGTATCGCCCAGATCCGTTGGCCGGTCAGCACGCTGCCGTCGACGTAACCGAGCCCCTGCACCGTCCACACCGCACCGACGACCACGGCCAGCAGGCCGAGCGTGAGTCGCAGCCAACCGTCCAGTGGTGTCCCGTTCTCCTGCGGACCGTCACCTGGCTGCGCGTCGCCGGACGCTCCGGCTCGCCCGTCACTCACCATCGGTGGTGCACCTGGGGACGGATCAGGTCGTCGTAGACCGCCGTCACCTCGGCCAGTTCCTCACGGGACAGCGCGGGCTGGGCGGCCACGGCGGCATTGCCGCGGGCCTGGGTGGCGTCGCGCGCTCCCGGAATGACCACGGTGACACCGGGCTGATCGAGCACCCAGCGCAGCGCGAACTGTGCCATCGTGCGGCCCTCGCCCACCAGCGGAACGATTCGTCGCACGGCGGCCAGGCCGGTGGTGAAGTCCACCCCGGAGAAGGTTTCGCCGACGTCGAACGCCTCGCCGTGCCGGTTGTAGGTGCGGTGATCGTCGGCGGCGAAGGTGGTGTTCTCGTCGTAGCGGCCGGAGAGCAGGCCGCTGGCCAGCGGAACCCGGGCGATGATGCCGACCCCGGCGGCCGAGGCGGCCGGAAGCACGCGTTCGAGTGGCTTGTGACGCAACGCGTTCAGGATGATCTGCACACTGGCCACCCCGGGCCGGGCGATCGCGGTGAGCGCCTCGTCGCAGGTCTCCACGCTGACGCCGTACCCGGCGATCCGCTTCTCCGTCACCAGGGTGTCGAGCGCGTCGAAGACCTCGTCGGTGCCGAAGACGGCCGTCGGCGGGCAGTGTAGCTGCACCAGGTCCAGGGTCTCCACGCCCAGGTTCTTCCGGGACCGGTCGGTCCATCGGCGGAAGTTGTCCAGGGTGTACGCCTCGGGGGTCTGTGTCACCCGCCGGCCCATCTTGGTCGCCACGGTCAGGCCGGCGTCGGGGCGGGCCGCCAGGAAGCGTCCGATCAGCTGCTCGCTGCGCCCGTCACCGTAGACGTCGGCGGTGTCCAGGAAGGTGACCCCAGCGTCGACTGCGGCGGTCAGCACCGCCATCGCGTCGTCCTCGGTCACCGTGCCCCAGTCGGCGCCGAGTTGCCAGGCACCGAGCCCTACGACGCCGACCTGGCGATCCAGCCGAGGGAACATGCGTTGCTCCATACCGTGAGCCTAGTGACCCGGCTCGTCACGACGGTCGCCGGGCCGTACCGCAACAAGACGTACGTACGGCTTTCGGGATCGTGGTCGACGTCCACCGCGGCGGGGCGATCCCGGTCCCAACCGCTGCGCCTGACTGCCGGCGTCGACCCGGTCGACCACCCCCGTTCGCTGGTCGCTGGCGGCGGCACCGTTACCGCCTGAGAGACTACGTACGTGCACAAGCTGCGGGAGAACTCGTGACCATGACCGACTTGCGTACCTTCATTGCCGGGCTGCCCAAGGTGGAGCTGCACGTGCACCACGTCGGCTCCGCCTCGCCCCGCATCGTGGCCGAGTTGGCCGCCCGGCACGAGGGACGCAGCCCCGTCCCGGCGGACCCGCAGCTGCTGGCCGACTATTTCGTCTTCCGCGATTTCGCCCACTTCATCGAGCTGTACCTGAGCGTGGTGGACCTGATCCGCGACCCCGACGACGTCTGGGTCCTCACCCACGAGGTGGCGCGGGAACTCGCCCGCCAGCAGGTCCGCTACGCCGAGCTGACCATCACCCCCTACTCCCACGTGCGACGCGGCATCGCGGCACCGGCGTTCTGCGAGGCGATCGAGGACGCCCGCACACGGGCCGCCGCCGACTTCGGCATCGAGCTACGCTGGTGCTTCGACATCCCCGGCGAGGCGGGCCTGCCGGCAGCCGAGGAGACGCTGCGGATCGCGCTCGACGAACGCCCCGACGGGCTGATCAGCTTCGGTCTCGGTGGCCCGGAGATCGGCGTGCCGAGGCCACAGTTCAAGCCCTACTTCGACAGAGCACGGGCCGCCGGCCTGCGGTCGGTGCCACACGCCGGGGAGACCACCGGCCCACAGACGATCTGGGACGCGCTGTACGAGCTGGGTGCGGAGCGCATCGGCCACGGCATCTCCGCCGTACAGGATCGGGAACTGCTGGCGTACCTGGCCGAGCGGCAGATCGCCCTGGAAGTCTGCCCGACGTCGAACGTGCGCACCCGAGCCGTGGCCGACATCGACGGGCATCCGCTGCGCCGGCTCGTCGACGCGGGACTGCTGGTCACCATCAACTCCGACGATCCGCCCATGTTCGGCACCACCCTCGCCGACGAGTACGCCGTCGCTGCCCGGCTGCTCGGAGCCGGCCCGGACGAGGTGGCCGAACTGGCCCGCAACGCGGTGACCGCGTCCTTCCTCGACGAGAGCGGCAAACAGCGGATACTCGCGGAGATCGGCATCTACCTCGCCGGTCACCACGCCTGACGACGTCGCCTACGGGCGAACCGATCGAGCGGGTACGCAGCCCGCGCGACGTCAGCTCGGTCGGCTCCGGCCACGTGGCGCGCGACGGGAGAGAGGTGTGGGGGGACCGTGTCTCCCGCCGCGCGCACGGCTCCACCGGCCGGATGCGCTGGGAGGGAAGGCCGGAGGAACTACTGGGTTCGCAGCCATACTGTCAGCCCGGATTTGTCGGGTGGAACGCGGTTAATTCGGATCTAAGGAAGACTTGTGCCGGCGCACAACCCGAGGTGCGGGCCCACCCCGGTGCTCAGTTGTCTGTCGCGCGCTGCCGGGGCCAGCGGCGTCCACCGGTCTTCGGTTCCCGGCCCTCGCGTGCCATCCGACCCACCAGGCCGAACCGGCTGACCTGACGCGGGGTCGCCTCCGGGTCGGTCAGCAGCATCACGACGCTCGCCCCGCCCAGCCGTGCCCGGTCGATGCTCACCGAACCGTTGGCCTGCAACGCCACCCGCTTGGCGATGTCCAGCCCCAGCCCGGTGGAGCCCTGGTCACTGGCGCCGCGTCGCAGGGCCCGATCCGGGTTGGCGATTCCGGGTCCGGCGTCATCGATGCGCAGGGCCACATAGCCGTCCCGCCGCGACACCGCCACCTCGAACGCGGTGCCCTGTGGGGTGTAACGGAACACGTTGCCGATCACGGCGTCCAGGGCAGCGGCCAGCTCGGCCCGAGGGACCGGCGCGGGAATGCGCAACTGGGCACCGGATACCCGGTGCGGGCGGTTCTGGTCACCGGCGAGAGCCGCCCAGAAGACCATCCGGTCTCGGACCACCTCGCTCACGTCGCACATCGCCGGGGGTGGCGTGGCCTCGGTCGTCACCGCCTTCCGGGTCGTTTTGATCAGTACGTCGATCTCACCCTCCAGGGTGACGATCGCCTGTCGGATCCGCCGGATGCCCCGCCGGTAGTCCAACTCGGCCTGACTGAACGAACCGATACTCGTGTCGTCGGACTCCAGTGCCTCGGCGTCCAGCCGCAGCACGGTGAGCGGGGTGCGCAGCCGGTGGGACAGATCCGCCACCAGCTCCCGCTCCTCGGTGCGCGCCGCCACCAACCGTTGTGCCATCCGGTTGAAGGCGTGGCCGGCCTCGACCAGCTCGCGCGGACCGTGCGGCTCGACGCGTACCCCCAGGTCGCCGTCGCCGATCGCGAGCGCCGCCTTGACCAGACCCCGGCTCGCCTCCACCGCCCGGGCGGCGAGCCGGTCCACCACGAGCATCGCGGCGCCCACGAGCGCGACGGCAACCCCGGCCAGCAGCAACCACCGGCCGCCGCCACCGGCGTCGAGCGCGGTGTCCGGGACGAAGACCTCCACCACTGCGGTCCGGTCGCCCACCACCACCGGATCCAGCCGCAGCACCCCGCCGTCGACGTCGACGACAAGTGACCGGCCCTGCTCCCGGGCCTGCTCCAGGTGGGCAGAGTCGGCCCGTCCAGCGGCGGAGTCCACGTCGAGCCCGTGCACGACGGGTCGACTGACCGGGTCGCCGCCGCTGGCCTCGATCGCCCGGGTCACCACCTCCGACTCGGTGCTGATCGCCAAGGCCCCGGTCACCAACGCGCTGCGCCGGGCCGCGTCGGCGATCGCCTCCTCCCGTGCCTGCCCGCCCAGGGTCAGCCCGAGCGGTACGAGGAAGGCCAGGGTCAACAGGGTGCCCATGCCGGCCGTCAACAGGGCCAGCGCGGTTCTCAGTCCGGTGCCACCAGCCGGAAGCCCACCCCCCGCACGGTGCGCAGGTAGCGCGGCTTCGCCGCGGACTCGCCCATTTTGCGCCGTAGCCAGTACAGATGAACGTCGATGGTCTGATCCTCGCCGACCGATGGCTGCCGCCATACCTCCTCCAAAAGTTCCCGCCGGGACACTACCCGGCCAGGACGGGCGGCGAGATACGCCAGCAGGTCGAATTCCTTGCGGGTCAGTGCCAGCGCCGCACCGTCGAGGTGGGCACTGCGTTCGCCGACATCCACCCGCAGCCCACCCACGCAGTGCACGGCCGGTTGGGCTGAGCGACTCGCCCGGCCCGCGCGACGCAACACGGTGGTGATCCGGGCGTCCAGGTGCGCTCCGGTGAACGGCTTGATCATGTAGTCGTCGGCGCCTGCCCGCAACAGCTTGACCACCGACTGCTCGTCGTCCCGGGCGGTGGCGATGATGATCGGCACGTCGGTGATGCCCCGGAGCATCCGCAACGCGTCCGAGCCGTCCAGATCCGGCAGGCCGAGGTCGAGCACCACCAGATCCGGTGTCTCGGCGGCTACCCGGCGCAACGCGTCCAGGGCGGTGCCCACCGCGTGTACGGCGTGACCCCGGTCGGTGAGGGAGCGAAGCATCGCGCCGCGTACGACGTGATCGTCTTCGACCAGGAGGACGGTGGCCACCCAAGCACGGTACTCGGAGCGGCAAGTGGCGCAATCGCGGCCCACCCGGGTACCGCCCGAGCCGACGTGACGGTGACGTTCAGCTCTCCGGGCCGGCCCAGGCGGATGCGCCGCACCCACCGGTCACCGCCGCGCGCCCGCCTCGGCCACCTCGGAGTCGGCGCTCCGCGACGCCGCACCACAGTCCTCGGCCCCGCTGGTCGTTGCGGCCGGGGCCACCTCAGGTGCGTTCGTGCCGCCCGTCTCGCCTCCGCCGGATCCCGCCGGCTCAGGGCCGACTGCCGGCTGCTCGACGGACGGCTCCTCATCGAGCACCGACCTGTCGATCTCCTCTGCCGTGGAGCGGCGTCGACGGCTGATCAGCCAACCCACCACGGCGCCGCCACCGAGGCCGGCGACCAGCCCGGCAGCGAGCAGACTGTTGGCGTTCGGTCCGCCGTCGGACGTGGCGGTGGTCGGTGGGGTTTGGGCCGGTGCGGCACCGCCGGGAGCCCCGCCGTGCGCGCCGTGCCCGCCGTGCGCGCCCGGGTACGCCGGGTCGCCCGGCAACAGCGTCAGCGCCGGTAGCGGACGCTTACCGGCACCGTTGCCCCAGTTGACCTCAAGGCCGTCGGCGTACGTCTGCACCACTTCGAAGTACATCCGCTCAGACAGCGGCAGCGGCGCCATCGAGAACACCAGCCGGGCCGGGCCGTCACCGGCCTGGCCGTCGGCCCGGGTCCAGATCAGCGAAGCGGTCACCACGTCGGTGGCCGGCCCGTGCATGCCCGCCACCGGCCGGTCCAGCCGGCGAGTGGTGATCGTCGGCGCCCAACCGTCCACCGACAACGGGTACACCTCGGCGATCGGCGGGTCCTCCGGAATCTTGATCTCGACCTTCTCGGTACGGACACCGGGCCGTTCGTCGGGCACCACGAACTCGAGCTTGACCGCGTTGCCCTGCTGCGCCTCGGCCGGCGAGAAGGTCACCCCGTCGGCCCATGCGGCGGCGGGCCAGAGCAGCATCCCTACCGTGGCCAGGGCGGCCAGCAGCACGCCCCGGCGTCGACGGCTCCCGCCGTGCGTCATCGCCATCTGGTTCCCATCCGTGTCCACGCGGCCGGAACCGGCTCCGGCCACACCTGGTAGTTCGGATCCCGGGCGGGAAAGGTTCAACGGTGATGACGATCGTCTGCCGCCGGTGTCGACGACGGTCAGTCCCGGGCGACCGATAGCATCAGTTGGCCGGCATCGGCACCATCCGTCACAACTGCTGCGAGGAGTCATCCGTGTCCGCACCCCGTACCCCCGCCGTGGCCGACCCTGTCGTCGTCGCCGCCGGGACGACGGCGGCCGACGCGGTGACCGCGGCCGGACTGCCCAGCAACGGACCCCGGGCGATCGTGGTGGTTCGCGACCCGCACGGGGTGCTGCGCGACCTGGACTGGCGGCCGGCGGAGGAGACCGTCGTCGAACCGGTCACGCTGGAATCGCCGGACGGGCTCGACGTGCTGCGCCACTCCACCGCCCACGTGCTGGCCCAGGCTGTGCAGGACATCTTCCCGCAGGCGAAGCTCGGCATCGGCCCGCCGATCGACAACGGCTTCTACTACGACTTCGCGGTCGACAAGCCGTTCCAGCCCGACGACCTGGCCAAGCTCGAAAAGCGGATGCAGGAGATCATCAAATCGGGTCAGCGGTTCCGGCGTCGCCGCTTCGCCAGCCTGGACGAGGCAAAGGGCGAGTTGGCGGCCGAGCCGTTCAAGCTGGAGCTGATCGACGTCAAGGGCGAGGGACTGGACTCCTCCGAGGTGATGGAGGTCGGTGGGGGCGAGCTGACCATCTACGACAACCTCGCCGCCGACGAGGACAAGGTCTGCTGGTCGGATCTGTGCCGGGGCCCCCACCTGCCGACGACCCGGTTGATCGGCGCGTTCAAACTGATGCGCTCGGCCGCCGCGTACTGGCGTGGATCGGAGAAGAACCCGCAGCTGCAGCGGGTGTACGGCACCGCCTGGCCGACCCGCGACGCGCTGAAGGCGTACCTGAAACTGCTCGAGGAGGCCGCCCGGCGCGACCACCGCAAACTCGGCGCGGACCTCGACCTGTTCAGCTTCCCCGACGAACTGGGCTCCGGCCTGGCGGTGTTCCACCCCAAGGGCGGCATCATCCGCCGCGAGATGGAGAACTACTCGCGGCTCAAACACGAACAGGCCGGGTACGAGTTCGTCAACACCCCGCACATCACCAAGGGCCACCTGTACGAGGTGTCCGGACACCTGGACTGGTACGCGGACGGGATGTTCCCCCCCATGGAGATGGAGGGAGCCCGGTACTACCTCAAGCCGATGAACTGCCCGATGCACGACCTGATCTTCCGCTCCCGGGGCCGTTCCTACCGCGAACTGCCGCTGCGGATGTTCGAGTTCGGCACCGTCTACCGGTACGAGAAGTCCGGTGTGGTGCACGGCCTGACCCGGGTACGCGGCATGACCCAGGACGACGCGCACATCTTCTGCACCGAGGAACAGATGGCGGGCGAGCTGAAGTCGCTGCTCGCCTTCGTGCTCGAACTACTACGCGACTACGGCCTGGACGACTTCTACCTGGAACTGTCGACCCGCAACCCGGACAAGTCCGTCGGCACCGACGAGAACTGGGGGCGGGCCACCGAGGCGCTGCGCTCGGCTGCCGAGGAATCCGGACTGGCCCTCGTGCCCGACCCGGGTGGCGCGGCCTTCTACGGGCCGAAGATCTCCGTGCAGGCCAAGGACGCCATCGGTCGGACCTGGCAGATGTCCACGATCCAGGTCGACTTCAACCTGCCGGAGCGGTTCGGCCTGGAATACCAGGCGGCGGACGGCACCCGGCAACGCCCCGTCATGATCCACCGGGCGCTGTTCGGCTCGATCGAACGGTTCTTCGGCGTCCTCACCGAGCACTACGCGGGTGCCTTCCCGGCCTGGCTGGCCCCGGTGCAGGTGGTCGGAATCCCGATCCGTGCCGAGCACGCCGACCATCTGCACGGCTTCGTCGCCGCGCTACGTGCCGAGGGCATCCGCGCCCAGGTCGACGCGGGCGACGAGCGGATGCAGAAGAAGATCCGCACCGCCCAGCAACAAAAGATCCCGTTCATGGTCATCGCCGGTGACGACGACGTGGCCGCGGGTACGGTGTCGTTCCGCTACCGAGACGGCTCACAGCGCAACGGGGTGCCCCTGGCCGAGGCGGTCAACCACGTCCTCGACGTGGTCAACTCCCGTACCAACACCGGCCCCTCCGCGGAGATGTAGGCGAGGGCACCTGTCGACGCCTGCCCGGTCAGGAAGGCCTCCCTTCCCAACCGTCGGCGGGCACGTCGGGCCGTACGTCGGTGGTGCCGGGCCTGGCCCGTAGGATCGCCGGTGTGACTGGGGCGGAGGAGCACACCGACAAGGGCATGGCCGACGGGATGGACCGGCTCTGGACGCCCCACCGGATGACGTACATCTCCGGTGCGGATCGACCGGAGGGCGGCTACGAGCAGCCCTCCGGTTGCCCGTTCTGCCTGGCCCCGGCCCGGCCAGCCGAGGAAACTCTGGTCGTGGCGCGTGGCGGGCACGTGTTCGTGGTGCTCAACCTGTACCCGTACAACCCAGGGCATCTGCTCGTCTGTCCGTACCGGCACGTGGCCGACTACACCGACCTGGACGGGCCGGAGACCGCCGAGCTTGCGTCGTTCACCCAGACCGCCATGCGGGTGGTCCGTCAGGTCAGCAGCGCGCACGGCTTCAACCTGGGAATGAACCAGGGTGGGGTGGCCGGCGCCGGCATCGCCGCCCATCTGCACCAGCACGTGGTGCCCCGGTGGGGTGGCGACGCCAACTTCATGCCGGTGATCGGGCGTACGAAGGTGCTGCCGCAGCTACTCGGCGACACCCGGGACCTGCTCGCCCGAGCCTGGCCCTCCTGACCGGGTGCCCGCCGCGGCGCTTCGCGTCCGCGCGTCGCTGCCCGTTGCCGGTGGCGGCAGCCCTACATGAGCCGCCGGTGGCGGCAGCCCTACATGAGCCGCCGGTGGCGGCAGCAGCCCCTGTGAGCCGCCGGTGGCTCGTCGAGGCGGTCCGGCGCTGCGACGACCCACCGTCGCTCTGCTTGATCCCGCTCCGATGGTCACCCAGTGAAGTCGATGCGTGTCGGTGAGCAGAGCACAGGTGCCGCACAGCAGAACGGCTTCCACACTGCGGCCCAGGTCGCTAGCGATACGACCTGGAAGCCGGAGGAAACCGCACCGGTTGCACCCCGTCCGGGTGATCCGTACGGACACCGGTGCCCGTACGGATGATCGTGCTGGAACTTCGTCAACGTCTGTCCGAAAGATGGCACGATGCGCCGGTGGCCGAGTCGACGCGGACACTGGGCCGCAGCGGCATCCAGGTCAGCGCCCTGGGTATGGGCTGTTGGGCGATCGCCGGCCCGTGGGCTCAGGGGCGTATGCCGTTGGGCTGGGGGGCCGTCGACGACGAGGAGTCGGTGCGGGCGATCCGCCGGGCACTCGACCTCGGCGTGAACCTCTTCGACACCGCCGACAGTCACGGAGCCGGGCACGGCGAGCGAATCCTCGGGCGGGCCCTGACCGGCCGTCGCGACGACGCGGTGATCGCCACCAAGTGGGGGTACACGTTCGACGAGCGGACCCGGCAGGCGATCGGGCCTGACGCCTCACCGGGGTACCTGCGGCGGGCCGTGTGGGATTCACTGCGACGCCTCGGCACCGACCGGATCGACCTCTACCAGCTGCACCTGGCCGACCTGCCGGTGCCCCGGGCCCATGAGCTGATCGGTGCGCTGGAGGACCTGGTGTCCGACGGACTGATCCGCGCGTACGGCTGGAGCACCGACCGGGCCGACCGGGCGGCTGCCTTCGGCCACGACGCCCCGCACGCCGCCGCCGTGCAGCACAGCCTTTCGGTGTTGCGGGACGCACCTGAACTGCTCACCGTTTGCGAGAAGTACGACCTGGCCAGCATCAACCGTGGTCCGCTCGGCATGGGGCTGCTCACCGGCAAGTACCGTCCCGGGTCGGTGCTGCCCCGCGACGACGTGCGGGGGATGACCTCGGGCTGGTTGGAGTGGTTCCGCGGTGGACGGCCGGCCCCGGAGTGGTTGCGCCGGGTTCAGGCGGTCAGGGCGACGTTGACCGCCGACGGACGCACCCTGGCCCAGGGGGCTCTGGGCTGGATCTGGGCGCGCAGCGACCGGGCCGTTCCGATTCCGGGTTGCCGTACTGTCGCCCAGGTGGAGGAGAACGCCGCCGCGCTGGCCCTGGGCCCACTCACCCGGGACCACTTCGTCGAGGTGGAGCGGCAACTCGCCGCCCTGCGGGCCGCCGCGCTACGGGAGGCCGACCGCCCCTACTGGCCCAGCCCGATGCTCCCCACCGCCCGCCCGTAGTCGGTCGAGGACCACGTCGGCGTGCGCCTCACCCATGCACCACAGCACCAGTTGGTGGGTCTCCGGGTTGCGCTCCAGTCGCAACGTCGGGTCACCGGCCACCAGCCGACCGAGGTTGCGGGCCAGGGCGTCCTCGTCGGACCGGGACTTCGCCACGACCGCCACCGGAAGCAGCGGCTCCGGCATCTCCCACGGTGCGATCAGCAGCGGGTTCTCCCGGGCGGAGATGGTGTCACCGGTCTCCGCGCTGCCGGACTCAGTGATCGCGCAGATGTCGCCGGCCACCGCCACCCCCACCTCTCGCAGGGTGGCACCGAGTGGGCTGTAGAGCCGGGAGATCCGCTCGTCGGCGTCGTGGTCGGGGTGACCGCGTTCGACCAGACCGTGCCCGGACACGTGCACGATCTGCTCCGGGCGGAGTGTGCCGGAGAAGACCCGGACCACGCAGACCCGTCCGACGTGCCGGTCGATCGTGGTCCGCACCACCTCGGCGACCAGCGGGCCGTCCGGGTCGCAGGTGAGTGGTGGTCTTGGGGAGCCGTCCACCCCGGACACCGCGGGCAGGGCATGCTCCGGTGGGGCCGGGAAACCGGCGGTGAGCAACTCCAGCAGCGTGTCCAGGCCGACTCCGGTCGCCGCGCAGACCGGTACCACCGGGTAGAAGTGGCCCCGGGCGACTGCCTTCTCCAGCTCCTCCACCAGGATGCCGGGGTCGATTTCCTCGCCGTCGAGGTACCGGTCCATCAGGGTGTCGTCTTCGCTCTCGGCGATGATCCCCTCGATCAGTTCGTCACGGGACTCGACGATGGCCGGCAGGTGCTCCGGGTCGGGTTCACGTACCTGCGGCGGCAGCCCTGCGGTGTAGTCGAGGACCCGCCGTGTGATCAGCCCCAGTAGACCGACTGTAGACTCCCCGTCGTCGCCGAGCATCGGCAGGTAGAGCGGGAGCACATTGTCCCCGAAGACCCGCTGGCACAACGCCACCGCCTCGTCGAAGTCGGCCCGGGGATGATCCAGCCGGGCCACCGCGACGGCCCGGGGCATGTCCACTGCCGCGCACTCCTCCCACAGCGCCGCGGTCGCCGCGTCCATCCCGTCGACGGCGGAGACCACGAACAATGCGGCGTCGGCGGCCCGCAGCCCGGCGCGCAGCTCACCGACGAAGTCGGCGTACCCGGGCGTGTCGAGCAGGTTCACCTTGATTCCGTCGTGCAGGAGTGGCGCGCAGGCCAGGGCCACCGACCGTTGCTGGCGTACGGCGGCCGGATCGTGATCGCAGACGGTGGTGCCGTCGGGGACCGAGCCGGCCCGGGGGATCGTGCCGGAGGCCGCCAGCAGCGCCTCGACGAGCGTCGTCTTCCCCGCCCCCGAGTGCCCGACGAGCACCACGTTGCGGATTCTGGCGGGTTCGGTCACCGCCGGTACACCGATGGCACCCTTGTCCTGACTTCTCTGCGCCACCGGGGCGCACCTCCCTCAGCGTTGGTGGGTGGTGACCGCCGCACGCGACGGGAATGCGGCCCGAGCGGGGTGCCGCGGCGATATCCTCCGGGGGCCAACGAGGAACCGGGCAGTCAACAGGCGGCAGGGTGAGCCGGGTCACCATTCTGGGTGGATTCACACCCGACGACGGGCCCGCACAACCCCTCGCGGCGAGCCACGCGCCAGCCGAGCATGGCTGGTCAGATGGCCGGTGTCGCCGGGGTGGAACGCCGACCGTTATCGTGGGACCGCCATGGCGAAGATCTTCCAAGTGTCGGTCCGCGCGGGGATGACCCGTGTCGTCGAGCCGATCGCCCGTAGCCTGCTGCAGGCGGGCGTGTCCCCCAACGCGGTCACCGTCGCGGGCACCCTCGGGGTGCTCGTCGGCGCGTTAGGCTTCGGCGCCCGAGGTCACCTGGTCGCCGGTGCGCTGATCGTGACGGTCTTCGCGCTCACCGACCTGCTCGACGGGACGATGGCCCGGATGAGCGGTGGTTCGACCCGGTTCGGCGCGTTCCTCGACTCCAGCATGGACCGGGTGGCCGACAGTGCGGTGTTCGGCGCGGTCGCCTTCTACCTGGCCACGGAGGGCGACCGCGCGGGGTTGGCCGCCGCGCTGATCTGCCTGGCCGCGGGCGGGCTCGTGTCGTACGTCAAGGCCCGCGCCGAGGGGCTCGGGATGACCTGCAACGTCGGAATAGCCGAGCGTACGGAGCGGCTGCTGATCGTCGGTGTCGGTGGTCTGCTCGCCGAGCTGGTCCATCCGGTGGCGCTGCCGATCGCGCTGTGGCTGCTCGCGGCGGTGTCCCTGTTCACCGTCGGACAGCGGATGCGACACGTGTACCGGCAGGCCCAGCAGGTCGACGTGCCGGGCGGCCACGGGTGATCGGCACAGCCGGGCGGAGTGACCGGTGAACCTCACCGAGTTCGGTTTCGTCGCCGGCTGGCGGCTGGTCCGCGCGCTACCTCGACCGGTCGCCGCCGCCGCGTTCAGCGCCGTGGCCGACCGCGCCCACCGCCGCCGGGGGGCTGGGGCCACCCGGCTACGCGCCAACCTCCGCCGCGTCGTCGGTCCGGAACTGCCCGAGGCCGAACTCGACGACCTGGTCCGCCGGGGCCTGCGGTCGTACGCCCGCTACTGGATGGAGGCGTTCCGCCTGCCGTCGCTGAGCCGTGGCCAGGTTCTTGCCGGATTCCGACTGGACGGCACCGAGTTGCTTGCCGCCGACGTGGCCGCCGGCCGGGGTGCGGTGGTGGCGTTGCCGCATGCCGGCAACTGGGACATGGCCGGCGCGTGGGTGGTGGCGAACGGTTGGCCGTTGTCCACCGTCATGGAACGACTCAAGCCGGAGGGCGTCTATCAGCGGTTCACCGCGTTCCGGGAACGGTTGGGGATGGAGATTCTGCCCACCACGGGTGGGGTCCGGCCGCCGCTGGACGTGCTCACCGACCGGGTGGCCGCTGGGGCGGTGATTCCGCTGCTGGCCGACCGGGACCTCTCCGCCCGGGGCGTGGCGGTGGACTTCTTCGGCGGTCGGACCCGGATGCCGCCCGGGCCGGCGCTGCTGGCGTTGCGTACCGGCGCGCCGCTGTACGTGGCGTCGATGTGGTACGAACCGGATGCGGCGTGCGCCTCGCTTGTGGGTCCGCTGCCGGTGCCGGGGCCCGAGGTGGGCACGCTCGACGTTCGGGTCAGGTCGCTGACCCAGCTGATCGCAGACGGTCTCGCGGCGGGCATCGCCCGCCATCCGGAAGACTGGCACATGCTGCAACGGATGTGGCTGGACTGAGGGGACGGGCGCAATGCGGATCGGCATCGTCTGCCCGTACTCCTTCGACGTACCCGGCGGAGTGCAGAACCACGTCATGGACCTGGCCGAGGCGTTGATCGGGCTGGGCCACGAGGTGAGTGTGCTCGCCCCGGCGGACGAGGACTCGCCTCTGCCGCCGTACGTGGTGTCGGCGGGCAGGTCGGTGCCGCTGCCGTACAACGGCTCGGTGGCCAGGATCGCCTTCGGGCCGGTCTCCACCGCACGGGTGCGCCGTTGGATCACCCGGGGCGACTTCGACGTGCTGCACGTGCACGAGCCGCTCGCCCTGAGCCTGTCGATGCTGGCTGTGCTCTCTGCCCGGGGGCCGGTGGTGGCCACCTTCCACACCGCGATGACCCGATCCCGGATGCTCGCCGCCGCCCAGGGGGTGCTTCAGATCGTGCTGGAGCGGATCACCGCGCGGATCGCGGTGAGTGCCCTGGCCCGCAAGGTGCAGGTCGAGCACCTCGACGGCGGGGCGGTGGAGGTTCCCAACGGGGTGGCGGTGGCCAAGTTCGCCGGGATCGAGCCGTTACCCGGTTGGCCGGGGGAGTGCGGGCCGGGCACCGGCGGCACTCTCGGTTTCCTGGGCCGCTTCACCGAGCCCCGCAAAGGTTTCCCGATCCTGCGGGACGCTTTCGTGGAGCTGGCCCGGCAGCGTACCGGCCTGCGTCTGCTGGTCGCCGGTCCCGGCGACCCGGACGACCTGTTCGCCCGGTTCCCGCCCGACCTGCGGGACCGGGTCACCTTCCTCGGCCTGGTCTCCGAGCCTGAGAAGGCGCGGATGCTGCGCAGTGTGCACCTCTACGTCGCGCCTAACACCGGCGGTGAGTCGTTCGGCATGATCCTCACCGAGGCGCTGGCCGCCGGCACCACCGTCGTGGCCAGTGACCTGGACGCCTTCCGGCGGGTGCTGGACGGGGGCCGGGCCGGTCGGTTGTTTCCGACCGGGGACGCGGCGACCCTGCACGCGACGCTGTCGCAGTTGTTGGACGACCCGGTCCAGCGGGCGGAGCTGACCGCCTGCGGTGATCAGGTGGTGGCGAATTTCGACTGGCCCGTGGTTGCCCGGCGGGTTCTGGAGGTATACGCAGCGGCGATCGAGGCCACCGACGGGCGGGTGATCGACCAGGAGTGGGTGGGGTTGACCTGATCGGGTAAACGGGAGCAGCACTACGATGCCGGGCATGTGGTGGGTGGTGGGCGCGACGGTGGTCGTCGCCCTGGTCGCGGTGTACCTGGTCTGGACGGCAGGGCGGGTCGAGCGGCTCCAGGACCGCGCTCAGCTCGCTGCCCGCGCACTGGACGCCCACCTGTTGCGCCGGGCCGCCGCGGCGGCGGTGTTGGCCGAGCGCCGCGAGGGCGTCGAGCTGTACGCGGCGGCCCGCATCGCCCTCGACGCGGGGCCGGAGGAGCGCGAGGCAGCCGAGAACGACCTGACCCGGCAGCTGCGGGCGGTTCGGCTCGATCCCAGCGACGCTGACTGCGAGGCGATCGTCGCCGCCAGCCGGCGGTTGGCGCTGGCCCGCCAGGTGCACACCGATCTGGTCCGTGATGCCCGGTCGGCGCGCGGCCGGCCGCTGGTGCGGTTGTTGCGGATGGGGCGTGGGCACACGTGGCCGCGCTACTTCGACATCGACGACCCCACCCTCACCGTTCCCGCCGCGGACGTGCCCAGTCGCTGAGTTCGCCAGCGGGTCGCGCGGGTGACGGCGGCCACAGAGCAGGCCACCACGGGGCTGATTGGCTGTCGGAGTGGCGTCGGGGGCGGGCGTAGCATCTGCGCTGCCACCTCCCGAGGACGCCTGAGGAGCGACGACGTGTCCGAGACGACTTCCCCGAACGCCGGTGCCGCCCAGGTCGTCGGCACTGCGCGCGTGAAGCGCGGCATGGCCGAGATGCTCAAGGGCGGGGTGATCATGGACGTGGTCACCCCCGAGCAGGCCAAGATCGCCGAGGATGCCGGTGCGGTCGCGGTGATGGCGTTGGAACGGGTGCCCGCGGACATCCGAGCTCAGGGCGGGGTGTCCCGGATGAGCGACCCCGACATGATCGACGGCATCATCGACGCGGTCTCCATCCCGGTGATGGCCAAGGCCCGCATCGGCCACTTCGTCGAGGCGCGGATCCTTCAGTCCCTCGGTGTCGACTATGTCGACGAGTCCGAGGTTCTCACCCCGGCCGACTACGCCAACCACATCGACAAGTGGGCGTTCACGGTGCCGTTCGTCTGTGGTGCGACGAACCTGGGCGAGGCGCTGCGCCGGATCACCGAGGGCGCCGCGATGATCCGTTCCAAGGGTGAGGCTGGTACCGGCGACGTCTCCAACGCCACCACCCACATGCGGAAGATCCGTCAGGAGATCCGCCGGCTGACGTCCCTGCCCGTCGACGAGTTGTTCGTCGCGGCGAAGGAGTTGCAGGCACCGTACGAACTGGTCAAGGAGATCGCCGAGACCGGCAAGCTGCCTGTGGTGCTCTTCACCGCCGGTGGCATCGCCACCCCGGCCGACGCGGCGATGATGATGCAGCTCGGCGCCGAGGGCGTCTTCGTCGGCTCCGGCATCTTCAAATCCGGCAATCCCGCCCAGCGGGCCGCCGCGATCGTCAAGGCGACCACCTTCCACGACGACCCGGATGTGCTGGCCGAGGTGTCCCGGGGCCTCGGCGAGGCGATGGTCGGCATCAACGTCGACGACATTCCCGTTCCGCACCGCCTCGCCGACCGCGGCTGGTGAGGTGCGAGCAGGAGGGGTGAGGAGCGCACGTGCCAGCACCTGTGATCGGTGTCCTCGCCCTGCAGGGTGACGTCCGTGAGCACGTCACGGCCCTGACCGCGGTGGGCGCACAGGCCCGTCCGGTACGCCGTCCGGCCGAGCTGGACGCGGTCGACGGCCTGGTCATCCCGGGTGGGGAGTCCACCACGATCAGCAAGCTCGTCGACATTTTCGAGCTGCGTGGCCCGATCGACAAGCGGATCGCGGACGGGATGCCGGTCTACGGTTCCTGCGCCGGGATGATCATGCTGGCTGCGGAGGTGCTCGGCGGTCGACCGGACCAGCGTGGCTTCGACGGCATCGCGATGACCGTCCGCCGCAACGCGTTCGGCCGGCAGGTCGACTCGTTCGAGGCGTTGGTGGAGATCTCCGACATCCCCGGTGGGCCGCTGCACGCGGTCTTCATCCGTGCGCCCTGGGTCGAGTCGGTCGGCGAGGACGTGGAGGTCCTCGGTAGGGTTTCCGATGGACCGGCTACCGGCCGGATCGTCGCCGTACGGCAGCGCAACCTGCTGGCCACCTCCTTCCACCCGGAACTAACCGGCGATCCTCGGCTGCACGCCTACTTCGTGGATCTGGCCCGTGCCGCCAGGTGACCGGCGATGTGCGGGCCGTACCTCCGCTCTGACCCGCACCAGGGAATTCGTCCGTTTTGTGGGCATCGGGAAGGCGTGTCGACGGGTGACGTGCGGCGGGTGACGACCAGCTGCCGCACGCCGGTAGGATTGTCGAGATTCGGGCAGGGCCATCTGGCCGCCTCAGCTTCCACCAGAGCTGACCGGCACCACCGTGTGCGCCGGTGCGGAGCGGGGCGCTCGGTGCGGTCGATGCAGACGGCGGGTAGCAACGGAGGTAACAGATGTCCGGCCACTCAAAGTGGGCGACGACCAAGCACAAGAAGGCGGTCATCGACGCCAAGCGGGGCAAGATGTTCGCCAAGCTGATCAAGAACGTGGAGGTCGCGGCGCGTACCGGCGGCGGTGATCCGGCCGGTAACCCGACCCTGTTCGACGCGATCCAGAAGGCCAAGAAGAACTCGGTCCCCAACGACAACATCGACCGGGCGGTCAAGCGCGGCTCGGGTCTGGAGGCCGGAGGCGCGGACTACCAGACGATCATGTACGAGGGGTACGGCCCGAACGGTGTCGCGTTGCTCATCGAGTGCCTGACCGACAACCGAAACCGCGCCGCCACCGAGGTACGCACCGCCCTGACCCGTAACGGCGGTTCCTTCGCCGACGCCGGCTCGGTGTCGTACATGTTCTCCCGCAAGGGCGTCGTGATCGTGCCGAAGGCCGGCACCACCGAGGACGACGTGATGCTCGCTGTCCTCGACGCCGGTGCCGAGGAGGTCAACGACCTGGGCGAGGCGTTCGAGGTGGTCTCCGAGCCGGGTGACCTGGTGGCCGTGCGGGCCGCCTTGCAGGACGCCGGCATCGAGTACGAGTCGGCCGAGTCCTCCCTGGTGCCGAGCGTCACCGTGCCGCTCGACGAGGAGGGTGCGCGCAAGATCTTCAAGCTGATCGACGTGCTGGAGGACAGCGACGACGTGCAGAACGTCTACGCGAACTTCGACGTGTCGGACGAGGTCATGGCCGTCGTCGGCTGACAAGAAGCGCGCGACCGCCCATCGGCTGGTGGAGGTCTCGGTGCTCACCCTGGGCAGCATGCACCCCCCGTGCAGTCCGCCGCCCGGTCGGTCAGTGGGTGCCGTGGCCGACCATGGGCGGCAGCGGGCAGTGCAGGAGTCCGCAGATCGTCCGCAGCAACTCGATCTCGGCCACGGTCATCATCCCGTCGTGGCTGATCACCGCGACCGTGGCCGCCACCAGCTGTTCCTTGTCGGTCGGCCGTAACCCGTCGAGGACCGGCCAGGCGGTCTCCAGGGCGAGCACACCGTTCTCCGGAGGTGCGTACGGCAGAGGTGTCCCCGGTAGCAGCGTGTCGACGCCGGACCGGTAAGCCCGTTCCGCCTCGGTGTGGTCAGGGTGCCCGACCGAGGCGAGGACAGCCAGCAACGCGGCGGCGGCAGAGCGCGCGTCGGTGAGTCTGCGCCGGTCGGTACGCCAGCGTGAGTCCGGCCGTAGTGACTCCTCCAGCCCGGCGAGCAGCAGTCGGGACAGGCAGTACTCGGTCACGTTGATCGCGCCGTCGGCTCGGATCAATGTGAAGACCGCTGCCAGCAGTGCTTCCAGCTCGGTGTCCGGACGCTCACGGAGCGCCGGGAAGGCCAGTTCGGCCAGGGGCAACCGCAGCTCGGCGGTGAGATCACCCAGGTCTTCGGCTGCGCGCCGCGCGCTGTCGGCCAGTTGCTGGCCATGCCGCTGGGCCACTGCGGCGTACTGGTGTTGCCGGGCCTCCGGCTCGGCGCTGAGCAGCAGCCCGAGGAGCAGCGGTACGGCCGCCTCTCGACTACGGGCCTGTTCGAGGAGCGGGTCCGGAATCCGGTCGAGGATCGCGGCGGCGTGGGCGTAGGCGCTCGCCGTGGGGGCGGCGACTTGAGCCAACACGTCGTCAGGCGCGACGCGCACCTGCTCGCCGCGTGCCGCTGACCCGTGTCGAGCCTGCGGATCCCGGCCTGCCCGATCCGTCCGGCCCGCCACGTCCGGTTGGTTCGTCGGGCCCGCGCGGCCCGTCGACCGGGCCGGGGCCAGGCCGAGGGCGATGTCCTCCTGCCGGCCTGACGGTGGGGCCGCCGCCCACTTGCGGGACAGCTGGTGCAGCTCGGTCGGGTCGAACGACGGCTCCAGTGCCTTGATCCGGTCGGCCAGCGGGGGATGGGTGGCGAACCACGAGGTGCGGGCGGCCTCGCCGAAGAGCATGTGCCCCACTTCGTCGCGTTTGGCCGATCGTAGTTCGGAGCCGTCGGTGAGACCCCCGATCTTCTTCAGCGCGCCGGCGATGCCGCGGGTCTGGCGGGTGTACTGCACCGCTGAGGCGTCGGCGAGGAACTCCCGCTGCCGGGAAACCGATGCCTGGATCAGCCGCCCGGCGAGAACTCCGACGTAGCCGGCAACCAGCAGGGCCAGGCCCACGAGCGCCAGCGGGGCAGCGCTGCCGCCGCTGTTGTCACCGCGTGACCGGCCGCCACCGATGACTCCGGCGCGGGCCAGCCCGCGGCCGATCACGGTCAGGAAGAGGATGCCGAACAGCAGGCCCATCAGCCGGATGTTGAGCCGCATGTCGCCGTTGACGACGTGGCTGAACTCGTGGGCGATGACCCCTTGGAGTTCGTCGCGGTTGAGTCGCTGCAACGCGCCCCGGGTGACGGCGACGGCGGCGTCAGACGGGGTCCATCCGGCGGCGAAAGCGTTGATCGCCGTCTCCTCCGGCAGCACGTACACCTCGGGAACGGGTACGCCGGAGGCCAGTGCCATCTCCTCGACGACGTTGCGTAGCCGGCGCAGCTCCGGATCGGTGGTGTTCGCTGGCACGGGCACCCCGCCCAGCTCGCGGGCCACCTTCCCACCGCCGCCGCGTAACGCGAGCGTACGGACCAGGGCGGCCAGCCCGATCGCGGTGAGGGTGGCGACGGTGACCACGGCGACGAACCCGCCGAGCTGGCCGGGATCGTCGGCGGTGGCGTTGAAGGCGAACAAGGCTGCGAGGTTCACCACCACCACGATGCCGGCGACGGCCAGTACGAACAGCAGCACCAGCCGGGTCGACAGTCGGCGCACCTGGCGCTGCCGTTCGAAGAAGTTCATCGGCGCCTGCTCAGAACGAGACCTGCGGCGCCTGGCGCTGCTGCGGGTCGTCCGGCTGGAACAGCTCCGCCGGGCCGAACGAGAACGTTCCCGCGACCATGCTGGCGGGGAAGACCTCGCGCTTGTTGTTGTAGGCCATCACCGCGTCGTTGTACGCCTGGCGGGCGAAGGCCACCCGGTTCTCCGTGGAGGTCAACTCTTCCGACAGTTGCATCATGTTCTGGTTGGCTTTGAGGTCCGGGTACGCCTCGGAGAGTGCGAACAGCCGGCCCAGGCTCGCGGTCAGTGCGTTCTCCGCGCCGCTGAGCTGCTGCATCGCAGCCGGATCGCCGGGGGTCGCGGCGGCGGTGGCCTGCGCGTTGACGGCGACGTTGCGGGCGTTGATCACCGCTTCGAGGGTTTCCCTCTCGTGTTTGAGGTAGCCCTTGGCGGTTTCGACCAGGTTGGGGATCAGGTCGTGCCGCCGGACGAGTTGCACGTCGATCTGGGCGAAGGCGTTGCGGTACGCGTTGCGGGCCCGGACCAGCCCGTTGTAGATCGACACGCCGAAGCCGAGGAACGCCACGACGATCAACACCAGGCACACCAGTCCGATGATCAATTCCACGGCCGCTCCCTCGGTGTGTGTTGGTACTTCCGCTGATCATCGTACGTTCGCTGGTCCGGGCCCGCTCCCGCTCACCGTGTCGACCGAAGCCGCGGTCCGGGTGTCTCGCCGACGCGTGTCGAGTGCCCCGCGCGGCGCGCTGGAGTGGCCGGCGACGGCGGGGTTAGGGTTGTCGCCGACCAATTCGATCATTTGACTCGGGGGCCCCGTATGGGCGAATCGTTCGCGCATCTGCACGTGCACACGGAGTACTCGATGCTCGACGGGGCGGCCCGGCTGAAGGACCTTTTCGCCGAGGTCAAGCGGCAGGGGATGCCGGCGGTGGCGATGACCGACCACGGCAACATGCACGGCGCGAACGACTTCTACAAGCAGGCGATGGCCGCCGGGGTGACCCCGATTCTGGGCATCGAGGCGTACGTGGCGCCGGAGTCGCGGTTCCACAAGTCTCGGGTGCGCTGGGGCCGCCCGGAGCAGAAGAGCGACGACGTCTCGGGTAGCGGTGGATACACCCACAAGACGATCTGGGCGCGTAACAAGACCGGCCTGCACAATCTGTTCGCACTCACGTCGCGGTCGTACACCGAGGGCTACTTCGTCAAGTGGCCGCGGATGGACACCGAACTTCTCGCCGAGTACGCCGACGGTCTGATGGCCACCACCGGCTGCCCGTCCGGGGAGGTGCAGACCCGGCTACGGCTCGGGCACGACGCTCAGGCCCTCGAAGCCGCCGCGAAGTACCAGGAGATCTTCGGCCGGGAGAACTACTTCCTGGAGTTGATGGACCACGGGCTGGACATCGAGAAGCGGGTCCGCGACGGGCTGTTGGAGATCGGCCGCAAGCTGAACATCCCGCCGGTGGTCACCAACGACTCGCACTACACGCACGAAGCGCAGTCGGAGGCACACGACGTGCTGCTCTGCGTGCAGACCGGCAGTAACGTGGCCGACCCGAACAGGTTCAAGTTCGGCGGCAGCGGCTACTACATCAAGTCCGCCGAGGAGATGCGCGGCGTGGACCACTCCGATCCCTGGTTGGAGGGTTGCCGTAACACCCTGCTGGTGGCGGAGCGGGTCGACCCGACCGGAATGTTCGAGTTCCACAACCTGATGCCGCGTTTCCCGGTACCGGAGGGGGAGACCGAGGAGTCCTGGTTCCGCAAGGAGACCTTCGCCGGCCTGGCCCGGCGCTACCCGGAGGGCATCCCCGAGGGGCACGTCGTGCAGGCCGAGTACGAGCTGGGTGTCATCATCCAGATGGGCTTCCCGTCGTACTTCCTCGTGGTCGCCGACTTCATCCAGTGGGCGAAGGCGCAGGGCATCGCCGTCGGTCCGGGCCGTGGTTCCGCAGCCGGCTCCCTCGTCGCCTACGCGCTGGGCATCACCGACCTGGACCCGATTCCGCACGGGCTGATCTTCGAGCGGTTCCTCAATCCCGAGCGGGTCTCCATGCCGGACGTCGACATCGACTTCGACGAGCGTCGGCGCGGTGAGGTGATCAAGTACGTCACCGACAAGTGGGGTGAGGACAAGGTCGCGCAGATCGCCACCTTCGGCACCATCAAGGCGAAGGCTGCGATCAAGGACTCGGCCCGGGTGCTCGGCTACCCGTACGCGGTGGGTGACCGGATCACCAAGGCGATGCCACCGGCGGTGATGGGCAAGGACATCCCGCTCACCGGCATCTTCGATCCGAAGCATCCGCGCTACGCCGAGGCCGGCGAGATCCGGGGGCTGTACGAGTCAGACCCGGACGTCCGGAAGGTGATCGACACCGCCAAGGGCATCGAGGGGCTGATCCGGCAGACCGGGGTGCACGCCGCCGGGGTCATCATGTCCGCCGAGCCGATCATCGAGCACATCCCGCTGATGCGGCGCGACGCCGACGGGGCGATCATCACCCAGTTCGACTACCCGACGTGTGAGTCGCTCGGGCTGTTGAAGATGGACTTCCTCGGTCTGCGCAACCTGACCATCATCGACGACGCGTTGAAGAACATCGAGCTCAACCACGGCCGCAACGTGGACCTGCTCAAGCTGCCGCTGGACGACAAGCCGACGTACGAGCTGCTGGCCCGGGGCGACACTCTCGGGGTGTTCCAGCTCGACGGTGGCCCGATGCGGTCGCTGCTGCGGCTGATGAAGCCGGACAACTTCGAGGACATCTCCGCCGTCCTGGCGCTTTACCGGCCAGGTCCGATGGGTGCCAACTCGCACACCAACTACGCGCTGCGCAAAAACGGTCTCCAGGAGATCACCCCGATCCACCCGGAGCTGGCGGAGCCGCTGGAGGAGATCCTCGGCCCGACCTACGGTCTGATCGTCTACCAGGAGCAGGTGCAGCGCGCCGCCCAGGTCCTCGCCGGGTACAGCCTCGGCAAGGCCGACCTGCTGCGGCGGGCGATGGGCAAGAAGAAGAAGGAGGTCCTCGACAAGGAGTTCATTCCGTTCCGCGACGGGATGAAGAGCAACGGCTACTCCGACGAGGCCATCAAGACCCTGTGGGACATCCTCGTCCCGTTCGCCGACTACGCCTTCAACAAGGCGCACACCGCCGGCTACGGCCTGGTGTCCTACTGGACGGGTTATCTCAAGGCCAACTATCCGGCCGAGTACATGGCGGCGTTGCTGACCTCGGTCGGTGACGACAAGGACAAGATGGCCATGTACCTGTCGGAGTGCCGGCGGATGGGCATCCAGGTGCTGCCGCCGGACGTGAACACCTCGGCCGGCCCGTTCACCCCGGTCGGCCGGGAGATTCGCTTCGGCCTCGGTGCGATCCGTAACGTCGGCGCGAACGTGGTCTCCGCGATCATGCGCTGCCGCGAGGAGAAGGGCGACTACGCCGACTTCTACGATTTCCTGTCCAAGGTGGACGCGGTGGTCTGCAACAAGAAGACCATCGAATCCTTGATCAAGGCGGGGGCGTTCGACTCGTTGAAGCACCCCCGCAAGGGGCTGCTCGCCGTGCACGCCGACGCTATCGACGCGTACGCCGACGTCAAACGTAAGGAGGCGGTGGGGCAGTACGACCTGTTCGGTGCGGGCTTCGGCGACGCCGAAGTGGCGACGAACACCACGGTCATGCCGACGATCAGCGACGGGGAGTGGGACAAACGGGACAAGCTCGCCTTCGAACGTGAGATGCTCGGCCTGTATGTCTCCGACCATCCGCTGTTCGGTCTGGAGCACATCCTCAGCGCGGCGGCCGACACCACCATCGCCGCCCTGTCCGAGGAGGGCACCGTCGCCGACGGTGCGGTGGTCACCCTCGCCGGCATCCTCTCCGGCGTGCAGCGTCGGGTCACCAAGCAGGGTCGGGCGTGGGCCTCGGCCACCCTGGAGGACCTGGCCGGCGGGGTGGAGACGCTGTTCTTCCCGAACACCTACGAGGTGATCGGGCAGTACATCGCCGAAGACGCGATCGTGGTGGTCAAGGGCCGGGTGGACCGACGTGACGACACTCCGCGCATCATGGCGATGGACATGTCCCTGCCGGATGTCAGCACCAGCACGGCGAACAAGCCGGTCACCCTCACCATCCCGGTGACCCGCTGCACCCCGCCACTGGTGGAACGCCTCAAGGAGACCCTGGTGCTGCACCCCGGCGACGCCGAAGTGCACGTCAAACTCCTCAACGGCACCCGCACCACCACCCTCCGCCTGAGCCCGGTCCGGGTGGCCGCCACCACTGCCCTCATGGCCGACCTGAAAACCGTCCTGGGGCCCGCCAACGTCACCTGACACCCCACCCCTCTCGCGTCGATCATGCAGTCGTGGTGGTTGCTGTGCCCCCGAGAGTCGGCTCCGTGCAGGGCTGCAACTGCATGATCGGCGAGGAGGGCGGGGCGACGAGCGGGGGCCACCAGGGCGGGAGTGGCACTGACGGGTTGGTGGTGGGACGGCTAGCGTCGGCGTGTGGATCTGGAACAGGCGCAGAAGTTGTGGCAACCGCAGCCGGGCTGGCTGAACACCGCCAGTTACGGGTTGCCGCCCGACCCGGCCTGGGACGCGTTGCAGGACGCGCTGGCCGCGTGGCGGGTGGGGCGGGGCGCGTGGGAGGACTGGAGCGCCTCGACCGACAGGTGCCGGGCGGCCTTCGCCCACCTTGTCGAGGTGCCGGTCGCCGACGTGACGGTCGGTGCCACCGTCTCCCAGTTGCTGGCGCCGGTGGCCGCCGCGCTACCCACCGGGGCCAGAGTGCTGGTGCCGGAGGCCGAGTTCACCTCGAACCTGTTTCCCTGGCTGGTGCAGACCGAACGGGGCGTCGAGGTGCGCACCGTACCGCAGGACGAGTTGGTCGTCGCGATCGACGCTGACACCGATGTGGTGGCGTTCAGTCTGGTGCAGTCCGCCGACGGCGCGGTCGCCGCGTACGACGAGATCGTCGCGGCGGCCCGGACGCACGGTGCGCTCGTCGTGGTGGACGCCACTCAGGCGTGCGGCTGGCTGCCGTTCGACGGGTCCCGCGCGGACGTCGTGGTGACCGGCGGCTACAAGTGGCTGATGGCGCCCCGGGGCACCGCCTTCGCCTACCTGGCGCCCGAGCTGCGGGGCCGGCTGCGTCCCGACGCCGCCGGCTGGTACGCGGGTCGCGATCCGCACGCCTCCTACTACGGACCGCCGCTGCGGCTGGCCGACGACGCCCGCCGGTTCGACCTCTCACCTGCCTGGTTCAGCTGGGTGGGCGCCGCCCCCGCGCTGGAACTGCTGTTGGATGTCGGCGTCGAGCAGGTGCGGGCACACGACGTGGCGCTTGCCAACCGGTTCCTCGCCGGCCTGGGGCAGCCTTCCGGGCACAGCGCGATCGTCACCGTCGAGGTGCCCGGTGCCCAGGAGAAGCTGGAACGCGCCGGGGTACGCGCGGCGGTGCGGGCCGGTCGGGTGCGGGCCTCGTTCCACCTCTACTCCACCACCGAGGACGTGGACCTGGCCCTCGACGCACTCACCTCCTGACCGCGCCGCCCGGCGACTACTTGCCGGTGACGATGCCCGGGTTGATGCACAGTCCCGGCGAACTGCCGTGCTTGTCCGCGATCTCCAGGCAGCGGGTCACCTTGTCCACCGTCGCGTTGGTCTCGGTGACCTGTTTCTGGATCTCTGCGTTGAGGCGGTCCTGTTCGAGATTGCGGGTCTGCGCGAGCTTGTCCTGGAACGCCTTGATGTTCCCCTCGGTCTTGTCGTCGTGGTTGACCCGGGTGATGGTGACCGAGAGGATCTCGACGTCGTCGGTCAGCCGTCCCTCGGCGTTCGACTTGATGCTCGCCGAGAAGGGCTTGAGGTCGACGTTCAGGTTGCCGGTCTTCGAGTCGATGCGCTCCAGCGGGTTGTAGGTGGCGAAGGCGTCGTTGACCGCGCTGTCGAGTTGGACGCCTACCCGTTGTCCCCGGAAGCTCTCGAAGTCACCTTTGTAGTCCATGAACTGCTGCGGGGCGTTCTCGGGCCGTACCTGCCATTCGACGAGCACCTCCACGCACGCGTCCGCGAGGGTGCCGGTACGCACCCGTACGCAGTGCTGGTTGCCGATGTGGTCGTATTTCTGCCGCCCGGCGTCCCACTCGCCGACCCGCTGCCACGGGGTGACCCATTTGAGGCCGGAGCCGGTGACCTCACCTGTCGGTTTGCCGAAGCTGGTGACGATGCCCACTGAACGGATCGGTACCGAGTGGGCGCTCGACGCGACGGTGAGGATCGCTGTTCCGGCCAGGGCGCCGACCGCCGTCAGCACGCCGATCTGGCGTATCTGACGTTGGGGACTGAACAGGGTGATGGCGACGGCGACGACCGCGACGATCGCGGCGACGATGGCCAGGATGAAGCCGAAGGGCATGGCGTTACCTTTCCGAGAAACGACCTCGCTGAGTTGATCATCAACGTAGCGGTCCGGGTCAAGGGTCGTGACGAGCGCATCCGTGGCGGGGCTCGACGACGAATTCCCGGTGGAGACCTGTCCACTGGGAGGAAATCTGGTGTCTGGGATACCGATGCCGGCTGAGGTCGTGCAGGTCGCACGCAAACGCCTGACCGCCGCGGCCGAGGAACTCGACGGCAGCCGGATCACCGCGCTGGTTCTCGAACTGGCTGGGGAGTGGGGAGTGGCACGAGCCTGGGACGACGTCTGCGTGCCGGTACTCACGGCGTCGTACGGGCCCACCCCTGTCGGGATCGCCGTCGAGCACACCCTGTCCGGAGGCGTCCAGGTCGGTCTCGACGTGTTCCGCCGGTTGCCGGGTGTCGGCCTGCCCGCCGACGGCGGGGTGCTGCTGGCCGGAGCCGAGCGGGAGGAACACTGCCTCGGACTGCATGCCCTCGCTGCCGCGTTGCGTGAGCGCGGCCGGGACTGTCTGCTGGTCGGGCCGGCACTGCCGTGGCCGGCGTTGACCAGCGCCGTTCACCGGGCCCGGCCGCACACCGTCGTGATCTGGTCCCAGTCACCGGTCACCGGTCGGTCGTACCGCATCGGCCGCTTCGCCCGCGACTTCCCGACGATCCGGGTGTACGGCGCCGGGCCCGGCTGGGTCGAGCCGCTGACCCGACCCGTGACCCGGCTCAGCACGCTGTCGGCCGCCCTCGCGCAGCTGTGAAGCCTCCACCCCAGCGGCTGAGCGGAGCGGTCTGTCCGGTCAGCCGCCAGGGGCGCGCAGCCGGTGCAGACGCAGGGCCAACTGCACCTCGAGGGCCCGTTCGGGTCGCTGCCAGTCGGCACCGAGCAACTGTCCGACTCGTTCCAAACGCTGCGTGACCGTGTTGACGTGTACGTGCAGCTGTTCGGCGGCCCGGGCCAGGCCGCCACCCACCCCGAAGTACGCCTCCAGGGTCCGCACCAACGCGGTGCCCCGCCGGGCGTCGTACTCGATCACCGGCCCGATGGTCGCGGTGAGGAACCGGGTCACGTCGGTGTCATCTCCACCGTTGTCGACGGCCCCCAGCAGCAGCCCGACGAAGCCCAGCTCGGCGCTGCTCGCCCCCTGCCCGGCCCGGCCCAGCGCGCCGAGCGCGGTGAGGCAACGGTCCGCCTCCCGGAAGGCGGCGGCCAGCGACGCCGGGTCGGTCGCCGGGCCGCTCGCCCCGGCGGTGACCGGTCGACCGGTGATGCGGGCCAGGTCCCGGGCCACCGCCCGGGCGCTGCCACCCGCGTCCTGACCGGGCAGCATCAGCGCCACCCGGCCGTCCCGGGCCGCGGCCAGCCCGCCCCGGGTCGAGGCGTACGTGGTGGCCCAGGAGAGCACCCGCTGCCGGGCGGAGCCGGTCGCGGCGATGGCGTCGTCCCCGACGGCCACCAGCACGTGCGGGGCGTCCAGGTCCACGCCCAGCCGCCGCGCCCGGACCCGCAGCGCGTCGGTGTCGCGCAGGGGCCGGGCGATCAGATCGTCGAGCAGCTCGCCCCGGACCCGTCCCTCCGCCTCGGCGACGGTACGCCGGAAGAGCAGCAGCAGGGCGGTCGCCAGCGCCGCCCGTTCCAGGATCCGCTGGTCGGCGTCGGTCGGCTCACCATCGGGACGCAGCACCAGCACGCCCAGATTCTCCGCGCCCGCCACCACCGCGGCGTACCACAACCTGCCGCGGCGTACGCTGCGTTGCTCGGTTCGCGACGCCGCGACCGCCTCCCCGATCTCCGTCCGCTCCGGCTCGTCCATCTCACCGACCTGGGCCAGCCGTCGCCCTTCGGCGTCCAGCGCCAGCAGCGCGCCACCGAGCACGTCGGTGACCGCCGCGGCCACGTCCTCCACCCCGCCGCCGCGCAGCACCAGCGCGGTCATCCGGTCGTGCGCCGCAGCGGCCCGTTCCACCGAACTGCTGTGTGCCCGGATGGTGGTGTTCGCCGAAGACAGCTCCGCAAGCGCCGAGCGGGTCTCGGCCAGCAGCCGCGCGGTGTCGATCGCCACCGCGGCGTGGGCCGCCAGCGAGAGCAGCAGCGCCACCTCCTCGCGGGCGAACGGTCGGGCCGAGCGGTTGGCCGCGTAGAGCACGCCGATGCTGGTCGGACCGAGCCGCAGCGGTACCCCGAGGATCGCCACCAGCCCTTCCTCGCCCACCCCGGCGTCGATCTCCCGGGTGTGGTGGAAACGCTCGTCCTCCGGGTAGTTCGCGGTGACGTACGGGGCGCCGGACTGGGCCACCAGGCCGCCGAGCCCGGCACCCATGGGCAGCCGCAGCCGTTGGAACCGGGCCGAGACCGAGCCGTCGGTCACCCGCATGTAGGTGTCACCGCGCTCGGCGTCGTCGAGCGTCATGTAGGCGACGTCCGCGCCGAGCAGGTGCCGGGCCCGGTGCACGATCGCCCGCAACACCTCGTCCAGGTCGCGCAGCCCGGCCAGGTCGCTCACCGTGTCGTACAGGCCGGACAGTTCGCTCTCCCGGCGGCGACGGCGTTCCAGCAGTGCCCGTACCCGCAACGCCACCGTCTTGGCCTGCTCCAACTCGGCGAGGTGTTCGGCGGACGATCCGGCGGACCGGGCGGCGACCAGCGGCCCCTCGAACTCGACCGCGGCAGCCTCCCGGGCGAGTAGTTCCAGGAACTCCACCGGCGACGACATGACCGACATTCTGCTGGTGGTCGGCGTCAGTTCGCCGTCCAACCCCCGTCGAGGGCGATCGAGGCGCCGGTGAGGAACCCGGCCGGCGGCGAACAGAGGTACGCCAGCAGCTCTGCCACCTCCTCGGGCTCGATCAGCCGCTTGACCGCCGCGCGAGCCAGCATGATCTTTTCGATGACCTCGGACTCGGGGATGCCGTGGGCGCTCGACTGGTCGGCGATCTGGCTCTCCACCAGCGCGGTACGCACGTACGCCGGGTTGATGCAGTTGGCCGTCACCCCGTGCGCCGCCCCTTCCAGCGCCACCACCTTCGACAGCCCTTCGAGGGCGTGCTTGGCGGAGACGTAGGCCGCCTTGTACGGCGACGCGCGGAGCCCGTGCACCGAGGAGATGTTGACGATCCGGCCCCAGCCGCGCGCGTACATGTGCGGTAGCGCCCGCCGGATCAGCAGGAACGGTGCCTGCACCATCACGCGCTGGAGGTGATCGAACCGTTCGACGGGAAACTCCTGCACCGGTGCCACGTGTTGCAGCCCGGCATTGTTGACCACGATGTCGACGTCGGCGTCCAGCGCGTCCACCGCCGCCGGATCGGCGAGATCCATGCCCTCGGCCCGGCCGCCGGCCTCGGCGGCCACCAGCTTGGCCGCCTCGACGTCGCGGTCCACCACCACGACGATGGCGCCGGCTGCGGCCAACCGCAGGGCGCAGGCTCGGCCGATGCCGCCGCCTCCGCCCGTCACGAGGGCGGTACGACCGGTCAGGTCGACGTTCACGACGTGGGGGACCGCCACCGGTTCTGCCGTCATGGCGCATGAAGTTACGAGCTGTGTGGTCGAGCGCACATGGGATGGCAGCACATACTCCCATCGGACCGGGTGGGTGTCAGCTACATCCCGACGGGTGCACCCCGCCGGGCGGGTCGCCGCGCGGCACACCGTGCCGACGTGCCGACGTATCGGCGTGTCCCGCGGCGGCGTGTCCTGTGGCGTGGTCCGGCGGGAGCATCGGTAGGGTGTCGAACACACGTACTGGCTGGCGGTGGAAGGGGGCGGGGTGCGGGTGCTCGGCGTCGACCCGGGGCTGACCCGCTGCGGCGTCGGCGTGGTCGAGGGGGTGCCTGGACGACCTTGCCGGCTCGTCGCCTACTACGTCGTCTACACCGACCCGGCCGACGAGCTGCCCACCCGCCTGCTGCACCTGGATCGTTCACTGACCGAGCTGGTCGCCGAACACCGACCGGACAGTGTGGCCGTGGAGCGGGTGTTCAGCCAGCACAACGTGCGTACGGTGATGGGCACCGCCCAGGCCAGCGGGGTCGCGGTGCTGGCCGGCGCACGCGCCGGGCTGCCGGTGCAGACGTACACCCCGAGCGAGGTGAAGGCGGCGGTGACCGGCTCCGGCCAGGCGGACAAGGCCCAGATGACCGCGATGGTGACCCGCCTGCTGCGGCTGCCCGAACCACCCCGGCCGGCGGACGCGGCGGACGCCCTCGCGCTTGCCATCTGCCACGTGTGGCGCGGCGGCACCCGGTCGAAACTGGCCGCCGCGGCGGACCGGGTCAGACGAGGAGGAGCGAGATGATCGCCAGTGTGCGTGGCGTGGTGACCGCCACCGGGCCGGATCACGCGGTGGTCGAGGTCGGCGGGGTCGGTTTGGCCGTGCAGTGCGCCCCCGGCACCCTCGCCGACCTGCGGGTCGGTCAGCCGGCGCGGCTGGCCACCAGTCTGGTCGTCCGGGAGGACTCGCTGACCCTCTACGGCTTCGCCGACGACGACGCCAAGGCACTGTTCGAGTTGTTGCAGACCGCCAGCGGGGTCGGTCCGCGGCTGGCGCAGGCGGTGCTCGCCGTGCACACCCCCGACGCGGTACGCAAGGCCATCGCCAACGCCGACACGGCGGCACTGACCCGGGTGCCCGGTATCGGGAAGAAGGGTGCGGAGCGGCTGGTGCTGGAGTTGCGCGACCGCATCGGCCCGGTGTCGGTGGGCGCCGACGGTGCGGCCGGGTCGACCGGTGGCAGCTGGTCGGACCAGGTCCGTCAGGCGTTGGTCGGGCTCGGCTGGACGGCCGGTCAGGCCGATCAGGCGGTAGCGGCTGTCGCCGAGACGGTCGACGGCCCCACCCCGCCGGTGCCGGTGTTGTTGAAGCAGGCCATCCGGCTGCTGGGTCGTAGCCGATGAGCAGCGAGAACCTGGTCTCGGCGTACGTCGACGACGCGGAGCGGGACGCGGAGGTCAGCGTCCGGCCGAAGCGGCTGGACGAGTTCATCGCCCAGCACCGGGTCCGGGACCAGCTCGACCTGCTGCTGCAGGGTGCGATGCGGCGCGGCTCGCCACCTGATCACATTCTGCTGTCCGGGCCGCCCGGCCTGGGTAAGACCACCCTGGCCAACATCGTCGCCGCCGAGTTGGGGGCCGGCATCCGGGTTACGAGCGGGCCGGCGATCGAACGTTCCGGGGATCTGGCGGCGATCCTGACCAGTCTGGCCGAGAGCGACGTGCTCTTCATCGACGAGATTCACCGGATCGCCAAGCCGGCGGAGGAACTGCTCTACAGCGCGATGGAGGACTTCCGGGTCGACGTGGTGGTGGGCAAGGGTCCGGGCGCCACCGCCATTCCGCTCGATGTGGAGCCTTTCACCCTGGTCGGCGCGACCACCCGGTCGGGTCTGCTCACCGGTCCGATGCGGGACCGGTTCGGTTTCGTGGCCCATCTCGATTTCTACTCGCCGGAGGATCTGGAGAAGCTGCTGCGTCGCTCGGCGCGCATTCTCGGGGTGCCGATCACCGACGACGGGGCGACGGAGATCGCCGGCCGGTCCCGGGGTACGCCGCGGATCGCCAACCGCCTGTTGCGTCGGGTGAGGGACTACGCCGAGGTACGCGCCGACGGTGTCGTCACCGTCGACACCGCGCGGGCGGCGTTGACCGTGTACGACGTGGATGCGCTCGGGTTGGACCGGCTCGACCGGGCGGTGCTGACCGCCCTGGTGGATTTGTTCCGGGGTGGGCCGGTGGGCCTGTCGACGCTTGCCGTTGCGGTGGGGGAGCAGCCGGACACGGTGGAGGAGGTCTGCGAGCCGTTCCTGGTGCGGGCCGGGTTGTTGGCGCGTACGCCCCGGGGGCGGGTGGCGACCGGGGCCGCTTGGCGCCATCTGGGACGTACGCCACCGAATGGTACATTTGCCACGGAAGCTCCTCCCGCGCCCGATCTGTTCTCGCTGGACGGCGGCGAGCCGTGATCCGTTCGTGATCTGTGCCGCATTCGGCGTTCCCAGACAGAGCGACTAGACTCGCCGCGGTCTGTACAGGACGTTAGAATCCGCCTCCGTTGCGGCGCCGACGCGCCGTTGTGGCGGCCAATGGGAAGGTCGACAACCGTGCACTACGCAGCAGAAGGCGGCGGAGCGGGAGGCTTCACGCCGATCCTCATGATCGCACTGCTCTTCGGCGTCATGTACTTCATGATGATCCGTCCGCAGCAGAAGCGCCGCCGCGAGGCCGAATCGATGCAGGCCAACCTCTCGGTGGGCGACGAGGTGGTCACGATCGGCGGGCTCTACGGCACGGTCACCGGTGTCGAGGACGACAGTGTCCTGCTGGAGGTCGCTCCCGGAGTGCAGACCCGTTACGCCCGGCCGGCGATCGCCCGGGTGGTCACCCCGGTCGAGCGCCCGGTCGAGTCGTCTACCGAGGAGTCCGACTCCGTCAAGGACTGACGTCGAGTCCGGGGCGCAACACCGGTCGCCTGACAACCCGGCCGGGGCGTCCGGATGTGTCCCGAGCGGGTATCATCCCGCGCACTGTGCATTGAGACAATTGAATAGCAGGCCGACGCCGGGAGCCGGCGCGCCGGCTCGTACCCGGTCCACGCGGCGCGTCGACCGCCGAGGCGGCGGCGTTCCCCTGAGCGTCGGCGAAAGGCAGACCGTCGGCCGGGGTCGGCCGACCCGCCGTCGCGCCCGCGGCGGCGTGACCACAGGGAGACAGGACAGCCGTGGCACCACCTCAGGGACAGATGCGCCCGGGACGGCAGTTGGCCGTACTCGGGGCGATCTTCGTCGTCCTCTATCTTCTGGTGTTCTTCTCGGGCGGCGCCAGCGGTGGCTGGAAGGACCGGCTCGAACCCCGCCTCGGTCTTGACCTGGTCGGCGGCACGCGGCTCACGCTGGAGGCCACGAACACCCTTGACGGCCGCGCCCCGACCGCAGAGAACCTGGAGCGGGCCCGCCAGATCATCGAGAGCCGGGTCAACGCTTACGGCGTGGCCGAGGCTGAGGTGGTCACCGAGGGCGACCGCAACATCGTCGTCTCCCTGCCCGGCGAGAACCGCGAGCTGAACGAGGTCGGCAGCGCCGCCGAACTTCGTTTCCGCAAGGTGCTGCAGATCGCCGACGGCAGTGGCGCTATCCCGTCGCCGGCGCCGAGCGAGAGCCCGTCGGCGACCCCGTCCGGCTCCACGAGCCCCGGGGTCACCCCGTCGGGCACTGCGAGCCCCACCCCGGACGCCGCAGCTTCCGCCTCGCCCGAGGCTGGCGGTCAGGGGGGTGGCGCCCCGACCCCGTCGGCGACCCCGACGCCCACGCCGGCGCCGACGGCGGACGAAGAGGTCCCGCAGAGCATCGAGGAGCAGCGCCGGGCCGTCGAGCAGAAGGTCGGCGCCGAGGCGTGGGCCGCCGCGAGCGGGTTGCAGGCTCCGGCGGACCTGAGCGCCGACCCGACGCTCGCCGACAAGCTCAAGCCGTTCGCTGAGCTGGACGGCCGCGAGGTCGCGGTACTGCCGGCGCAGCTGCAGTTCAACGTGCCGACGATCAGTTGCGTCCAGCTCGACGACCGGCCGCCGGCGTCCATCTCCGACCCCGAGCAGCAGGTCGTCGCCTGTGAGGGCGGGTACGCCAAGAACCTGCTGGACGTGGCGAAGGTGCTCGGCACCGACGTCTCCGACGCCAACGCGGTGCGTGACCAGACCAGCCAGTGGGTGGTCAGCCTCAACTTCACCGGTTCGGGCCAGGACAAGTGGACGGCGTTGACCCGCGAGGCGTTCAACAACGAGGGGCAGGCGTGCGACGCGTCCGCGCTCGGTGACGAGGGCAAGTGCCGGGTCGCCGTGGTGCTCGACAATGAGATCATCTCGTCGCCGCAGATTCAGGGCGTGCTGACGGGCAACTCCCAGATCACCGGCAACTTCAGCAACGCCGAGGCAAGTGAGCTGGCCGGCTACCTCAGCTACGGTGCCCTGCCGGTGACCTTCGAGGCGCAGGAGCAGCAGAACGTCACCGCCACCCTGGGCGCCAGCCACCTGCGGGCCGGTCTGCTGGCGGCCGGCATCGGCATGCTGCTGGTCATCATCTACTCGTTCTTCTACTACCGCCTGCTCGGCTCGGTGATCTTCCTGAGCCTGATCCTGTCGGCGCTGCTGCTCTTCGGTGCCCTGGTGGTGCTCGGCCGGCAGATCGGCTTCACGCTCACCCTCGCCGGCATCGCCGGCATCATCGTCTCGCTCGGTGTGGCGGCGGACTCCTTCGTCATCTACTTCGAACGGCTCAAGGACGAGATCCGGGAAGGGCGTAGCCCGCGTAGCGCGGTGCCCCGGGCCTGGATCCGGGCCCGCCGGACGATCATCTCCGCGAACGCGATCACGATCATGTCGGCCCTGGTGCTCTACATCGTCTCGGTCGGTACGGTGAAGGGCTTCGCCTTCGCCCTCGGGCTGGCCACCGTGCTGGACCTGCTGGTGGTCTTCCTCTTCCGGCACCCGATCATGACGATGTTCGCCCGCACGAAGGCGTTCCTGTCCCCACGGGTCAGCGGCCTGGGCCGGGCACTGCCGGCCAGGTCGGAGCAGGCTGCCCCGTCCCGCAACCCGCGTGCCAAGGAGGCCTGAGATGGCTCAGACTGGTCTGGCAGCCCGCCTCTACCGGGGCGAGGCCGGCCTCGACATCGTCGGCCGGCGCAAGATGTGGTTCACCGTCGCCACCGTACTGGTGGTGATCGCGCTCGGAAGTGTCATCTTCCGGGGCTTCAGCCTCGGTATCGAGTTCGCGGGCGGCAATTCCTTCCAGGTGCCGACGAGCGTCGGCACCCTGGAGCAGGTGGAGCAGCGGGCCGGCGAGGTCCTGACCGGTCAGGGTGGCCGGGTGGTGACCACCCAGCAGGTCGGCGGGGGTGGCGGCGAGTTCTACGAGCTGCGCACCACGGAGCTCGACGCCGAGCAGGCCGAGGCGGTCCGGGTCGAGTTGGGGCAGGTGTTCGACATCGACCCGGCGGAGATCGCCAGCAACCGGGTCAGCGAGGCGTGGGGCAGCCAGGTGACCAACCGGGCGTTGCTCGGTCTGGTGATCTTCCTGGCGCTGGTGACGGTCTACCTGGTGCTGCGGTTCGAGTGGCAGATGGCGGTCGGGGCGATCTCCGCCCTGGTGATGAACCTGGTCCTCACCGCCGGGCTCTACTCGATCGTCGGGTTCGAGGTCACCCCGTCGACGATCATCGGTTTCCTCACCATCCTGGGCTTCGCCCTCTACGACGTGGTGGTGGTCTTCGACAAGGTGCAGGAGAACACCAGAGGGATCACCGCAAACAACAACCAGACGTACGGCGAGGCGGCGAACCTGGCCGTGAACCAGAGCCTGATGCGGTCGATCAACACCTCGGTGGTCGCCCTGCTCCCGGTCGGCGGCATCCTGTTCATCGGTGCCGGCCTGCTCGGCGCGGGCACCCTGAAGGACCTCGGCCTGGTGCTGTTCGTCGGTATGGCGATGGCCTTCCTCACCTCGATCACGCTGGCCACCCCGCTGCTGGTGGTGTTGAAGAACCGCGAACCACGGATCCAGGCACACAACAAGCGGGTGCTGGCCCGGCGGAGCACGGCCAGCCGCGGCGACACCCCGGCCCGGGCCGGTGGTGCGTCGGGACCGGCCGAGCGGGACGACGAACCGGTGGACGTGGAGGCCGGTGCCCTCGCCGGTGCCGCCGCGCCGAAGGTGGGCGCCCGGCCGACCGGCAAGCGTTCCGGCGGTGCCCGGGGCGGTCGTCCCGGTGGCGGTAACCGTCCGGGCGGCGGGAAGCGGCGCTGAGGACGCCTGGGGCGACCCGGTAGGAACAGTCGACGGCGGTGTCCTGCATGCTGTGCGAGCAGCGTGCGGGACGCCGCTGTCGTGTGGAAGGGATGCAGAACTGCCGTGACGGAGACCCACAGCGCCGGAGTACGCGGGGACAGCGGGCCGCAGATGGCCCGGCTGGTGGCCAGCCGGGTGCTCGACGTGCCCAACTTTCCCAAGCCCGGTGTCATGTTCAAGGACCTGATGCCGTTGTTCGCCGACGGTGACTCCTTCCGGGACGTGATCGACGGGATCGTCGCGTACCACGGTCGGGAGTCGTTCGACGCGGTGGTCGGTATCGAGGCGCGGGGGTTCGTGGTGGCCGCCGCGATCGCGTACGCGACGGGTGTCGGAGTGGTGCCGGTGCGGAAGGCCGGCAAGTTGCCTCGACCGGCCTATGCCGCCTCGTACGAGCTGGAGTACGGCGAGGCCACGCTCGAGGTGCACCAGGACGCCTTCACCGCCGGGCACCGGGTGCTGGTGGTCGACGACGTGCTGGCCACCGGTGGTACGGCGGCGGCCACGCTGGATCTGGTGGAGCGGGCGGGTGGCACCGTCGCGGGTTTCACGGTGCTGCTGGAGTTGTCGTTCCTCGGCGGGCGGGAGCGACTGGCCCCCCGTTCCGTACATGCCCTGTTGACCGTTTGAGACGACGTCCGCTCCGGACGGGCCGGGCACGGTCCGTCCGGGGGAGCGGCGCGGTACCCCCGGTGGGGGTAGCATTGCCCATTGCTGACCGGGCGGTTACCGCCTGAGCGGCGCTAGACCAGACCGGCCGGCGCACGGTCGGTGTCGTCCCGGCGAGGGGTGAGGAGGCCGGTGTCCCACGAGGTCGTTCCTCCGGTGGAGGGCACGGTGCATCCGACAGGTGACGCGGAGGGTTCGCTTACCGACCGTAACGGCGCCGTACCGGCGTCGGGTGGCGGGTCGGGCGCGGCATCGCAGTCCGGTGACACGGATCGGGTGGCCGTCGGCGCCGGGGACGCTGATTCCTCGGCGGCCGGTGGATTTGGTCTGTCCCACGCGCCCACCGGGCGCCGGGTGCGGGCGCGGCTCGCCAGGTTCAACGCGCCGTGGCAGTCGTCGCAGGTCAGCGAGGTCCTGGAGCCGCTGATCGCGTCACACCGGGAAAATCACCCCAAGGCTGACGCGAGACTGTTGCAGCGGGCCTTCGACACGGCGGCGCGTTGGCACTCCGGTCAGTACCGTAAGTCCGGCGACCCCTACATCACCCACCCGCTCGCGGTGGCGACCATCCTGGCGAACCTGGGCATGGACACCACCACCCTGGTGGCGGCGTTGCTGCACGACACCATCGAGGACACGGAATACTCCCTCGACCAGATGCGGTCCGACTTCGGTGGTGAGGTGGCCCTGCTGGTCGACGGGGTCACCAAGCTCGACAAGGTCAAGCTCGGTGACGCGGCGAAGGCCGAGACGATCCGCAAGATGGTCGTCGCCATGGCCAAGGATCCACGCGTCCTGGTGATCAAGCTGGCCGACCGGCTGCACAACATGCGGACGCTCACCTTCCTGCCCCGCCCCAAGCAGGAGCAGAAGGCGAAGGAGACGCTGGAGATCCTCGCCCCGCTGGCCCACCGGCTCGGTATGAACACGATCAAGTGGGAGCTGGAGGATCTGGCGTTCGGGACGTTGTTCCCGAAGCGGTTCGAGGAGATCAACCGGCTGATCGGGGAGCACCAGCCGCAGCGGGAGGCGTTGCTGCGGCAGGTGACGCAGAAGGTGCAGACCGACCTGAAAGCCGCGAAGATCAAGGCGGAGACGACGGGTCGGCCGAAGCACCTTTACTCGATCTACCAGAAGATGATCGTGCGAGGGCGGGACTTCAACGACATCTACGACCTGGTGGGTGTGCGGATCCTGGTCGACACGGTGCGGGACTGCTACGCGGCACTGGGGGTGATCCACGCGAACTGGCAGCCGGTGCCGGGCCGGTTCAAGGACTACATCGCCATGCCGAAGTTCAACATGTACCAGTCGTTGCACACCACGGTGATCGGGCCGACCGGTAAGCCGGTGGAGATGCAGATCCGCACGTACGCGATGCACCGGACGGCGGAGTTCGGCATCGCGGCGCACTGGAAGTACAAGGAGCACAAGGGCACCCAGATCGTCGGCCCGCCGGCCCACATCGACGAGATGACCTGGCTTCGGCAGCTGCTGGACTGGCAGCGGGAGGCCGCCGACCCGAGCGAGTTCCTGGATGCGCTGCGGTTCGACCTGTCCAGCCAGGAGGTGTACGTCTTCACCCCGAAGGGCGACGTGATCCCGCTGCCGACGGGGTCGACGCCGGTGGACTTCGCGTACGCGGTGCACACCGAGGTGGGGCACAAGTGCATCGGGGCACGGGTCAACGGCAAGTTGGTGCCGTTGGAGTCGACGCTGTCCAACGGTGACGTGATCGAGATCTTCACCTCGAAGTCCGACACGGCCGGCCCGACGCAGGACTGGTTGGGCTTCGTCAAGAGCCCCCGGGCGCGGACGAAGATCCGGCAGTACTTCAACAAGGAGCGGCGCGAGGAGGCGATCGAGGAGGGCAAGGACGCGATCGTCAAGGCGATGCGCAAGCAGGGCATGCCGTTGCAGCGGATGCTCACCTCCGACAACCTGATGGCGATCGCCCGGGACCTGCACCTGGCCGACGTGGCGTCGCTGTACGCGGCGGTCGGCGACAGTCAGGTCTCCGCCCAGTCGGTGGTGCAGAAGTTGATGGCCTCCTACGGCGGCGAGGAGGGCGCCGCCGAGGACATCGCCGAGACCGCCGTGGCGACCCGGCCGCCACGCAGCCGTTCCTCCAGCCACGATCCGGGTGTGGTGGTCCGTGGTGTCAGCGACGTGTGGATCAAGCTGGCCCGCTGCTGCACCCCCGTCCCGCCGGACACGGTTTTCGGTTTCGTGACCCGCTCCGGCGGCGTCAGTGTGCACCGCGACGACTGCGCCAACGCGCAGGACCTGCGCGCCCAGGGCGAGCGGGTCGTCGAGGTGAACTGGAAACTCACCTCCGCCTCGACGTTCCTGGTGGCGATCCAGGTGGAGGCGCTCGACCGGCACAAGTTGCTCGCGGACGTCACCCGGGTGCTCTCCGAGGAACGGGTCAACATTCTCTCCGCCACCGTCACCACCACCCGGGACCGGGTGGCGGTGAGCCGGTTCAGCTTCGAGATGGCCGACCCGAAGCATCTGGGTCACCTGCTGGCCGCGGTCCGCAAGGTCGACGGTGTCTTCGACGCCTACCGGGTGACCTCCGGCGCCTGAGCCCGCGCGAAGAAGCGCCCGCCGGCTGTCGTGCCGACGGGCGCTTCGGTGTGTCGATGTCAGGCGTCGCTCATGGTGAGGTCGGTGATGACGACCTCCTTCTTGGGGTGACCGCCGCCGGCCTGCTCTGCGAACGCGCCGTCGTCGCCGGCTGCCGCGACATCCTCGACGATGTCCATGCCGCCGGTGATGGTGCCGAGGACGGTGTAGTTCGGGTCCAGCGGTGAGTCCCCGTAGACGATGAAGAACTGGCTGCCGCTGCTGGACGGCTGGCCTGAGTTGGCCATCGCGATGACGCCCGCCGGGTACGGCGGACGCTTGTCGGTCGGCAGGTTCTCCTCCGCCATCCGGTAGCTCGGGCCGCCGGTGCCGTCGGTGTCCCGCCAGCCGTCGCCGGTGGCGCTCGGGTCGCCGCACTGGAGCACCTTGATGCCCTCGGTCACCAGCCGGTGGCACTTGCTGTTGTCGAAGAAGTTCTGTTCCGCCAGGTGGGTGAAGCTGCCGGCGGTGCAGGGCACGGCGGACCGGTCGATCCGGGCGGTGATCGGTCCGAGGTTCGTGGTGATCGTCATGGTCTGGACACCCGCCAGGCTCTGCTGGGTGTCCGGCAACCCGACGTCCTTGACCTGCGGGGTGCGCTCGCCCTCGGCCAACTCGACCCAGTCGCACTGAACGGTGTTCCCGTCCTGTGCCGCGCTGTCGGTGTCGCTGTCGTCGCCGAGCACGTTGCTGGCCAGCCAGGCCGTGCCGGCGACCACAAGCAGCAGGACCACACCGGCCCCGACGACCGCCTGCGTCTGGCGGCGCTTACGGGCCCGAGCGGCCCGTTCGGCCATCTCCTTCTCGAGCCGGGCGCGGGCCGCCGCGCGCTGCCGCTCTCTGGTGGACGTCACGCCTCGATCCTCCTGGACTGTATGTGGATGCCGCTGCGGTGGGGTGGGCCCGGATCGCCCGGTGGTCAGCCGGCGCTGGCGCTGGCCTCGGGTGCGCCGGAGGCCTCCGGCGCACCCGAGGGGGCCGGATCGGCGGGCGACGTCGGGTCCAGCACGGGCTCGCCGACGGTCAGGCTCTGGACGACCACGTCGTCGTTCTCCGGCTTGACCTTCTCCCCGGCCCCATTGTCCACCGTCGGCAGGGCGCCGATCTTCTCGACCACGTCGAGACCCTCGGTGACCCGGCCGATGATCGGGTACTGCGGCTCCTCGGCCGGGGTGTGGTCCTTGAAGAAGATCAGGAACTGGCTGCCGTTGGCTCCGGGCGGGTTCGAGATCATCGCGACGGTGCCCTTGGGATACGTCGGTGGCTCCTCCGGTGCCGGGCTCGCCTCCGGGGCGGTCGGCACGTTCTCGCTGAAGAACGAGTAGGCCGGGCCGCCCAGCCCGGTGCCGCTGGGGTCGCCGCAGCGCACCGCACCGTCGGCGGTGATCTCGTGGCACTTGGTGTTGTCGTAGAACGACTGGCTGGCCAGGTGGGCGATGCTGGCTGCGGCGCACGGGGCACTCGCGAGATCCAGCTCGACGGAGATCGGCGCACCCTGGTTGGTGACGATGGTCATCGGGCGGGTGCCGGTGACCGGCAGGCCGGTGGTCGGTGGCTCGCCGACGTTCCTGAGGCTGCTGTTGCCGTCGGTGTTCTGCGGGGTCCAGAGGCAGACCTCGTCGGCGGCGGTGTCCTCGGTCGGTTCCCGGTCGAACGCGCCGAGCGCCCACGCCGAGCCGGCGACGACCAGCACCAGGATGAGGGCGGCGCCGGCACCGGCCTGGATACGTCGGCGACGTCTGGCGGCGGTGGCCCGGCGGGCCAGTTGCCGGTCGAGCTTGGCCCGCGCCAGTTTGCGCTGCCGGTCCCTGCTGGAAGCCACCCGTGCTCCCCTTCCTCTACCCTTGTCGTCACCCGGTGGTCGTGTACCTGTCGGGCGGCAGGTGTGCCACGCCACACGCCCGCCAGAGTGTACGGGTACCGGCTGTGAAAGTGGTGTACGAGGTCGCTGCCCATCTTCATCGTGATCGGTCAGTGTCTCCGGCGGGTCGGACCGGTCGGGTGGCCGCGCCGGTAGGCTGCCGGATGAGGACGACTCGACGGAAAGGGGAGCGGACGTGCTCGTGGCCGGCTTTCCCGCGGACGCCTTCGGCACCAACTGCTACGTGGTCGCCACCGGGCCGGGGGAACAGTGCGTGGTGGTCGATCCCGGCATCGGGGTGATCGACCGGCTCGACGCGCTGCTCGCCGAGCATCGTCTGCACCCGGCCGCGGTGCTGCTCACCCACGGCCACCTCGATCACACCTTCTCCGTCGCGCCGGTCTGCGACGCCCGCGGAATCACCGCGTACGTCCATCCGGACGACCGGGAGCTGCTCGCCGATCCGGCGAAGGCACTGTCGATGGACCTCACGCAGCTGTTCGGTGGGCGGCTGCCGTACGCCGAGCCGGAGGACGTGGCCGAGTTGACCGACGGCACGATGCTCGCCCTCGCCGGGCTGGAGATCACCGTCGACCATGCGCCCGGCCATACCGGCGGGTCGGTGCTCTTCCGGCTGCCCGGTGACGGCTCGCCCTGGGAGGCGGACCAGGTCTGCCTCTCCGGTGACGTGCTCTTCGCCGGCTCGATCGGCCGCACCGACCTGCCGGGGGGCAGCATGCCGACGATGCTCACCAGCCTGCGGGACAAGATCCTCCCGCTGGCCGACGACACCGTCGTCCTGCCCGGCCACGGCCCCGCGACCACCATCGGCCGGGAACGAGCCACCAACCCGTACCTCGCCGAGGTGGCGGAGCGGGGCGGCGCGCGACCGGCGGCACCCACCCGCGGCCTGTAACGGTCGCGTCGAGACCGCACCGCGTGGATCGCGCGGGATCGCCAGCAGACTCTGCCGCGCAGCGCGCGGCTGCCGAGGGAGTACGTCATGAGTAAGCCCACGCCCATCTCCGGGTTCCCGGAGTGGACGCCCGCCCAGCGGATGATCGAGCAGTTCGTGCTGGATCGGATCCGGTCGACCTTCGAGGTGTACGGCTTCGCGCCGCTGGAGACCCGGGCGGTGGAGCCGCTGGACCAGTTGTTGCGCAAGGGGGAGACCTCCAAGGAGGTCTATGTGATCCGGCGGCTGCAGGGCGACCCGGAGGGCCCGACCGGCGACGATGCACTCGGCCTGCACTTCGACCTGACCGTACCGTTCGCCCGGTACGTGCTGGAGAACGCCGGTCGGTTGAGCTTCCCGTTCCGTCGCTACCAGATCCAGAAGGTGTGGCGTGGCGAGCGCCCGCAGGAGGGGCGTTACCGGGAGTTCGTCCAGGCTGACATCGACATCGTCGACCGGGATGATCTCGCCACCCACCACGAGGCGGAGATGCCGCTGGTCGTCGGGGACGCGCTGCGGTCGCTACCGATCCCGCCGGTGCGTGTCCAGGTCAACAACCGCAAGATCTGTGAGGGGTTCTACCGGGGTGTCGGGCTCACCGACCCGGAGGCGGTGCTGCGCGCGGTCGACAAGCTCGACAAGATCGGGCCAGCCGGGGTGGCGCAGCTGTTGGCTGACTCGGCGGGGGCGAGCGAGGGGCAGGCCAAGGCGTGCCTGGCGCTGGCGGAGATCTCCGCGCCGGACGCCTCGTTCGCCGACGCGGTGCGGGCGCTGGGCGTGAACGACCCGCTGCTCGACGAGGGGGTCGAGGAACTGGTCCGGGTGGTGGAGACCGCCGCCGCGTACGCGCCCGGTCTCTGTGTGGCGGACCTGCGCATCGCCCGGGGTCTGGACTACTACACCGGCACCGTCTACGAGACGCAGCTGCTCGGGTACGAGCGGTTCGGCTCGATCTGCTCCGGTGGCCGGTACGACAACCTGGCGAGCGCGGGCAGCGTCCGCTTTCCCGGGGTCGGTATCTCCATCGGGGTGACCCGGCTGTTGGGGTTGCTCTTCGGCGCCGGTGCGTTGTCGGTGTCCCGGGAGGTGCCGACCTGCGTGCTGGTCGCGGTGGCCAACGAGGAGCTGCGCGCGGCGAGTGACTCCGTCGCCGTGGCGCTGCGGTCGCGGGGCATCCCGACCGAGGTGTCACCGAGCGCGGCGAAGTTCGGTAAGCAGATCCGGTACGCGCAGCGGCGGGGCATCCCGTACGTCTGGTTCCCGGGTGTGGGCGGCGCACCCGACGAGGTCAAGGACATCCGGTCCGGTGAGCAGATGGCTGCCGCGTCAGGGGAGTGGACGCCGCCGCGCGCGGATCTCAGGCCGTTGGTGAGCTGAGCCGGCGGCAGCGTTACCGCTGTTATCGCTTTCCTGCTCAGGGGTGTCATACGGAGGTCAACTTGCCGTGTGACACCCCTGCGTTCGTCTGTGTCCGGTGTGTTACGGATTGCCAATGGGTGAATTCGGGCAAAGCCAGATCTTGCTTATGATCTTAAATATGTGAATACTTTCCTTCGCTTGGCCATTTCCCCAGGTGGTCGAGCTGCCCCCGTCCCTGTCGACGTGACAGGGCCCCATCCCCCTTATCGGGAGGCTGTTACATGCGACCCACGAGGTCAATGCTGCGTCGTGTCGTCACCGTCGCTGCGGCCGGAACCCTGGTCGCCGGTGTACTGGCCGGCACCCCCGCCCACGCGGCACCCGGAAGCGTCTCGCCCGACGCCGCCACCGCCCTCGCCGAGCGGCTCGGCGACCGCGCCGCCGGTGCCTACGCCGACGCCAGCGGCAAGATGGTCGTCGCCGTCACCGACACCGTCGCCGCCCGCCAGGTGGCCGCCGCCGGTGGCACCCCCAAGGTCGTCGAGCGCGGCGCCGCGGAGCTGAACCGTGCCACCGCCGTGCTGGAGCGCTCTGCCAAGATCCCCGGCACCGCATGGTGGACCGACCCGGTGACGAACCAGGTCGTCATCTCCGTCGACAGCACCGTCACCGGCGCGAAGCTGGAGCAGGTCAAGGCCGCCGCCGCACGCACCAACGGTGCGGTTCGCATCGAAGCCGAGGCCACCCCGCTGAGCACCCTCATCTCCGGCGGCCAGGCGATCTACGCCGGTGGCGGCGGACGTTGCTCGCTCGGCTTCAACGTGCGCAGCGGCAACACCTACTACTTCCTCACCGCCGGGCACTGCACCAACATCTCGTCGAGCTGGTACAGCAACTCCGGCCAGACCTCCCTGCTGGGCACCCGCGCGGGCACCAGCTTCCCGGGCAACGACTACGGCATCGTCCGGCACAGCAACTCCGCCAACGCCGCCGGTAACGTCTACCTCTACAACGGCAGCTACCGGGACATCACCAGCGCCGGCAACGCGTACGTCGGGCAGTCGGTGCAGCGCTCCGGTAGCACCACCGGTCTGCGTAGCGGCTCGGTGACCGCCCTCAACGCGACCGTGAACTACGCCGAAGGATCGGTCTCCGGCCTGATCCGTACCAACGTCTGCGCCCAGCCCGGCGACAGCGGCGGCTCGCTGTTCAGCGGCAGCATCGCCCTCGGTCTGACCTCCGGCGGCAGCGGAAACTGCAGCTTCGGCGGCACGACCTACTTCCAGCCGGTCACCGAAGCGCTGAGCCGCTACGGCGTGAGCATCTTCTGACCAACTATCAGCGGATTCCTCCTCCGCCAGCGGGCCACCGGATTCCTCCTCCGGTGGCCCGCACCACTGTGCGGGGTGTGCGGCAGTGCCCGTGCCCTACCGCAGGCGTTAACAAGGGACCCTTCCGCACACCCGGTGAAGGGGGACGGGCAGAATGCCGGGGAGTGGACAAATGGCAAGACGAGGGAGACGCACGTCGTGATCCGTACCCATGACGCCGGCAGCCTGCGCGCAACGGACGCCGGCACCACGGTGACGCTCGCCGGGTGGGTGGCCCGCCGGCGCGACCACGGCGGTGTCGTCTTCGTCGATCTACGCGACGGTTCGGGCGTGGTGCAGGTGGTTCTCCGCGAGGAGGACGCGCACGCGCTGCGCAACGAGTACTGCGTCAAGGTCGTCGGTGAGGTGACCCGGCGGCCCGAGGGCAACGACAACCCGGAACTGCCCACCGGCGAGGTCGAGGTGACGGTCACCGAGCTGGAGGTGCTCTCCGAGGCCGCGCCGCTGCCGCTGCCCGTGGACGACCAGGTGGTGGCCGGCGACGACGTGCGGCTCAAGTACCGCTACCTCGACCTGCGGCGGGGCGGCCCGGCTCGGGCGATGCGGTTGCGGTCCCGGGCCAACCAGCTGGCCCGGTCGGTGCTGCACGAGCGGGACTTCCTGGAGATCGAGACGCCGACGCTCACCCGGTCCACCCCGGAAGGTGCCCGCGACTTCCTGGTCCCGGTGCGCCTGCAACCGGGCAGCTGGTACGCGCTGCCCCAGTCGCCGCAGCTGTTCAAGCAGCTGCTGATGGTCGGTGGGATGGAGCGCTACTACCAGATCGCCCGCTGCTACCGCGACGAGGACTTCCGGGCCGACCGGCAGCCGGAATTCACGCAGCTCGACATCGAGATGTCGTTCGTCACCGAGGATGACGTGATCGACCTCGGTGAGGCGATCGTCGCCACCCTCTGGTCAAAGCTCGCCAACCACGAGATCCCGCGCCCCATCCCGCGCATCAGCTGGCACGACGCCATGGCACGGTACGGCTCGGACAAACCCGACCTGCGTTACGGAGTCGAGCTGACCGAGCTGACCGACTACCTGCGTGGCACCCAGTTCCGGGTCTTCGCGGCGGCGATCGACGCGGGCGGTTACGTCGGCGCAGTGGTGATGCCGGGTGGTGCCGGCCAGAGCCGCAAGGAACTCGACGGCTGGCAGGACTGGGCCAAGGCGCGCGGCGCCAAGGGGCTCGCGTACGTGGTGCTCGACGCCGAGACCGGCGAGGCACGTGGACCGGTGGCGAAGAACCTGTCGGCCGAGCACCTCGCCGGCCTGGCCGACGCGGTCGGCGCCAAGCCCGGCGACGCGATCTTCTTCGCTGCCAGCGGGAACGTCCGCGAGGCCCAGGAGTTGCTCGGTGCGGCCCGGATCGAGATCGCCAGGCGGGCTGGCCTGGTCGACGAGAGCGCCTGGGCGTTCTGTTGGGTGGTCGACGCGCCGATGTTCGAACCGGTCGCCGATCAGGACAGTGGCGGAGCAGGTGGTTGGACCGCCGTGCACCACCCGTTCACCTCCCCGAACTCCGAGTGGGTGGACCGGTTCGAGCAAGCGCCCGACCGGGCGCTTGCGTACGCGTACGACATCGTCTGCAACGGCAACGAGATCGGCGGTGGCTCGATCCGTATCCACCGCCGCGACGTTCAGCAGCGGGTGTTCGACCTGCTCGGCATCACGCCCGAGGAGGCGCAGGACAAGTTCGGCTTCCTGCTGGAGGCGTTCAGCTACGGCCCGCCCCCGCACGGTGGTATCGCGTTCGGCTGGGACCGGGTCTGCATGCTGCTCGCCGGGGCCGACTCGATCCGTGAGGTGATCGCCTTCCCGAAGACCCGCGGCGGGTTCGACCCGCTGACCGGCGCACCCACCCCGATCACCGCCCAACAGCGCACCGAGGCCGGCATCGACGCCAAGCCCAAGCCCCCGGCGCATGCCGGTACCGCCGGCCCGGCCGCCCCCGTCGCCGACCCCACCTGACCCCGGGGTCTGCAAGGAAGGGCGCCTTCCTGATGCCTCAGGAGGAACGGCGCCTTCCGCACGGCGGATGGCGGGAGGAGGCGGCCATGCGGGTGCTGGTGGTGGGTGGAAGTGGTTTTCTGGGACGGGAGCTGTGTCGGCAGGGGGTCGCCGCCGGGTGGTCGGTGGTGGGGACGCGACTCTCCGGTGAGATCGGGGTGGCCGGTGCCGAGGTGCGCCGACTTGACGTGACCGACCGGGCCGCCGTGGTCGCGCTTGTCGCGGCGGTACGCCCGGATGCTGTCGTCGCCACCCCCTACCGGTACGGCGACTGGGCGGTCACCGCCGACGGCGCGGCGCACGTGGCGTACGCTGCCGCGCGGGTGGGGGCGCGGCTGGTGCACCTCTCCAGCGACGCGTTGCACGCCGGCCGGATGCGGGCGTACGCCGACGACGACCTGCCCACGCCGATCTTCCCGTACGGGGCGGCGAAGGCTGCCGCGGAGACGGCGGTGCGGGCGATCGACCCACAGGCCGTGCTGGTGCGTACCTCGTTGATCCTGGGGGAGGGGAGCAGACAGATCCAGCTCTGCCGGGACGCGCTGGCCGGGCGGACGGCCCTGTTCAGTGACGAGCTGCGCTGTCCGGTCGACGTCGGTGACCTCGCTTCTGCTGTGCTGGAACTGGTGGTGGCCGATGTGGCGGGTCCGCTGAACGTCGCTGGCCCGGAAGCGGTCAGCCGGGCGGAGCTGGGCCGGCTGGTGGCCCGCCGGGAGGGTCTCGACCCGGCCGGTCTGAAGACCACCACCGGCACCGCTGCCGGGGTGGTGCGCCCCAGCACGGTGCGCCTCGACTCGTCCCGAGCCTGCGGCTTGCTCCGTACCCGGCTACGCGGCGTCTCGGAGCTGCTCGTCCCTGGCTGAGGTTGGGTGTCGCATCAGCCGGAGCGCTGATTCGAGCGCGTTGTCGACGAGATCCGGGGGCGCTGTCGGCGTGGTCCGGCGCCTCCGGGCCTGGCTCTTCTTCCGCTGCACGATCATCTCCGCGAACGCGGTGACGTCGCTGTGGGGCGGCAGGCTCCAGCCTATGCACAATAATTGTGCATAGAAGTTGTGCACAGCTAGTGTGTGCGGATGGGCACCGAGCATCGTCCGCCGCCACGGCAGGTCCGGATCGATCACCAGCAGGTTCGGGTGTTGGCGCATCCGCTGCGGGCCAGGCTTCTCGGCGCGCTACGGGTCGGGGGCTCTGCCACCGCGACCACGCTCGCCAAGCTGCTCGACAGCAACACCGGCGCCACCAGTTACCACCTGCGTCAGCTGGCCGCGGTCGGCCTGGTGGTGGAGGAGCCCGACCGGGGCCGGGGCCGACAGCGTTGGTGGTGTGCCGCACATGAGAGGACCAGCTGGGAGAACACCGACTTCGACGACGACCCGGACGCTCGGGCCGCGATCGAGTGGATCCAGGCCGAGCAGGTACGCCACTTCGTCGAGCACACCGGAAGATGGTTCGCCTCCCGGGACGACTGGTCGCCGCAGTGGCGCGACGCCTTCGGTATGGGGGACCTCTTCCTGGCCATCTCGGTGGACCGCCTGCAGCAGCTTCAGGCGGAGATGTGGCGGATCCTGGAGCGCTACCGGGCCGAGGCCGACCCCGGCGAGCCCGGTGCCGAGCAGGTGCAGATCTTTCTCGCTGTCCTTCCGACGCTGCTCGGGAGGAAGGAGTGAACCAACTCTCCGTTCCCCGGATCCGGCGCCGTTTTCTCGTCCTGCACGGGCTGCGCTGGCTGCCGACCGGCCTGCTGATCCCGGTGGTGGTCCTGTTGATGCAGGAGCGGGGTCTGACCCTGACCCAGATCGGTCTGGCCGCCGCCGCCCAGGGGGCGGTGGTGCTCGCCCTGGAACTGCCGACGGGTGGGCTCGCCGACGCCCTCGGTCGTAAGCCCGTCCTGGTGGCAGCCAACTCGGTCGGTCTGGTCTCGCTGGGCCTGCTGGTGCTGGCGGACTCGTTCGCCCTGCTCGCGGTGGTCTGGGCGTTGCAGGGTGTGTTTCGAGCCCTGGACAGTGGCCCACTGGAGTCCTGGTACGTGGACAGCATCCTTGCGGTGGATCCGGATGCCGAGTACGAGAAAGGGCTCGGTCAGGGTGGCACTGTGCTCGGCCTGAGCATCGCAGCCGGTGCGCTGATCAGCGGGGGTTTGGTCGCGCTCGGCCCGCTGGGCCCGGTCAGCGCCCTGACCGTGCCGGTGCTGGCTGCCGCCGGCCTCCAGGCGGGTTCGCTGCTGGCGTTGCTGATCCTGCTCGTGGAACGGCGTCCGGTGGACGGGCCCGGTACGGTGCGGGCGTCGGTGCGGGCCGCGCCACGGATGGTCGGTGAGGCGTTCAGCCTGTTGCGCCGTTCCCGGGTGCTGCTCGCACTGGTCGCGGTCGAGCTGTTCTGGGGCTTCGGGATGGTCACCTTCGAGAGCCTGCTACCGATCCGGTTGGCCGAGGTGATCGGCGACGCCGACCGGGCCGCGGCACTGCTCGGCCCGGCGAGCACCGTGGCCTGGCTGGCCTCTGCGGCCGGCGCGGCGAGCACCCCGCTGCTCATCCGTCGGTTCGGGGCTGCGGCCGGTGCCGCGCTGCTGCGGATCGTGCAGGGCCTCACCGTGGTCGCGATGGCGTTGCTCGCCGGACCGGTCGGTGTGCTGATCGCCTTCTTCGTCTGTCACGCCGTGCACGGTGCGTCGAACCCGCTGCACATGGGACTGCTGCACCGGCAGGTCGACGGCCCGTACCGGACCAGCGTGATCTCGGTGAACTCGATGGTGGCCATGCCGGCTGCTGCCCTCGGTGGTGTGCTGCTCGGCTTCATCGGTGACCGGGCCGGGGTGAGTACGGCGATGCTTGTCGGTGCGGTCGCCCTGGCGGTGGCCGCGCCGCTGTACCTGCCTGCCTGGCGGGCAGCCGCGCCCGTAGCCCCGGTCATGCACCGGGGCGACACGAGCGGGGACCGCGTGATCCACCGTGGAGATTGACGAGCCGACCGATCGGGTACATCCCGCGCCGACCTACTGGCAACCCCCACCGGAGGAACGTCATGCTCGCCGTCGCCGCGGCCGTCGTCTTCGGCTTCGCCCTGTTGCTCGACCTGCTCGACACCAAACTGGGCGCACCGGATCTGCTCAATTGGAACACTCTGGTGCTCATCGGTCTGCTGCTGCTTTCGCTCTACCTCGCCGGTGTCGGCCGGGGCTCGGGCGGCGGCGGCCGCTGGTACCGGGGCCGCCGCCCGGGCCGCGGCTGACCGAAAACGATCATCTTGGGCTCGGCTGACGGCGCGATTCCGGCGTTGTCGGCCGAGCCCGGTACTGTTCCCGTGATGGAGTCCGACGCCCTTTTCACGCTCGGTGAACCTGCCACCGCTCCCGGTGCGCAGGCGAGTGCCGGTGGCTTCATCCCGACGGGCCCGGACGCGCCGCTGCCGGTCCGGATGCGCCCAGCTGATCTGGACGAACTGGTCGGTCAGGAGCACCTGCTCAGTCCCGGTGCGCCCCTGCGGCAACTCGTCGCCGGCAGTGCACCGATGTCGGTGATCCTCTGGGGGCCACCGGGGAGTGGCAAGACCACGATCGCCCATCTGGTCGCCGCTGCCTCGGACCGGCGGTTCGTCGCCATGTCGGCCCTGACCGCTGGGGTGCGGGACGTCCGTGCCGTGATCGACACGGCCCGACGGCAGCGGCGTACGGGGGGCCCGCCGACGGTGCTCTTCATCGACGAGGTGCACAGGTTCAGCAAGACCCAGCAGGACTCGCTGCTCGCTGCGGTCGAGGACCGGACGGTAACGCTGTTGGCGGCCACTACCGAGAATCCGTACTTCTCGGTCATCTCCCCGCTGCTGTCCCGGTGTGTCCTGCTCACCCTGCGGCCCCTCGGCGACGAGGCGGTACGCGGGCTGCTGCGTCGTGCGGTGATCGACGAGCGAGGTTTGGGTGGGGCGCTCACGCTCGTTCCCGAGGCGGAGGCTCACCTGGTCCGGCTGGCCGGCGGGGACGTCCGCAAGGCGCTCACGGCGTTGGAGGCGGCGGCCGCCGCCACCACCGCGCTGGGCAACGACCAGATCGACCTGGCCACCGCCGAGCGCGCGGTGGACACCGCCGCCGTCCGCTACGACCGGGCGGGGGACGCCCACTACGACGTGACGAGCGCCTTCATCAAGAGCCTGCGTGGATCCGACGTGGACGCGGCGCTGCACTGGTTGGCCCGGATGCTTGTCGCCGGGGAAGATGCCCGGTTCATCGCGCGGCGGTTGGTCATCTTCGCCAGCGAGGACGTCGGCATGGCCGACCCGACGGCAATCGGTCTGGCGACCGCCGCCGCCCACGCGGTGGAGTACGTCGGTCTGCCCGAGGCACAGCTCAATCTCGCCCAGGCCGTGATCCACCTGGCCACCGCGCCCAAGTCCAATTCGGTGACCACCGCGATCGGGGCGGCCATCGCCGACGTACGAGCCGGTCGGGGCGGGCCGGTGCCCCGGGGGCTGCGCGACGCCCACTACTCCGGTGCCCGGGGTCTCGGACACGGACTCGGCTACCGCTACCCGCACGACGACCAGCGGGGTGTGGTCACCCAGCAGTATGTTCCCGACGACCTGGTCGGCGCCGACTACTACCGGCCGAGCCAGCACGGCGCAGAACGATCGGTGGCCGGCCGGCTACCGTTGCTGCGCCGGATCGTCCGCGGGCTGCCCACCCCCGCCCGCCCGGACGAGCCGACGAAGGGTGGTCAGCCGGACCGGCCGACGTCGTCCGGAGGCGACGATGACGACCGGCGTCCGGCTACGGCAGCCCAGGTGGCTGAAGAGGTCGGCGCGAGCGCCGACGGGAGGGGTAGACAGTGAAATCGTCGGACCGGCCGGACGAGGGCCCGGACGCGCGGCGCGGCAAGGGCCGGCGGTGGGGGCGGGGAAAATCTGAGGCCGCCCCGGAGGAACGAGCCGGTGGCGAGGATCTCGGCTGGATCGACGATCTGCGGTCGGCCAAGCAGCAGCGCGCCGAGCTGGGCCCCGACGGCGTCGCTGTCGAGCCGCCCACCGTTGTCCGTAGCGTGCCGGAGCGGCCAGGTCAGGAGCCGCCCGTACGGCCCGGCGCCGCGCCGGTCAGCCGCCGGGGGCCGGACGGACCTTTCCCACCATCGTCCGGCCGTGGCCCGGCCGACTCCGCACGGGCGCGTCCGGTCGACGGCCCCTGGCCGGGCAACCCGCCCGCCCGGCCGCCGGCCCGCCCGCCCGCCGGCCCGCCTCCCGCAGGCCCCCCTCCGGCGGGTAGGGAACGGCAGCTGGACACCGCGCCGTTCACCAGCCCACCGCAGGGCGTCGACCGTCCCGGTCCCGGCGCACCGAACACTTCGCCGGCCGGTTGGCCGCCGCAACCGGGAGCCCCCGGGCCGTCCGGCCGGGTCGCCGGGCCGGGCCGGGCCCGGCCCGCCGAGGCTCCGGCAGGACCCTCCTCACCCGCTCCCGTGGACCCGACGCCGCCGGGTGGCGGTCGCCGCGTCGCGCCGGACCCGGTCGCCGACCCGGCCGGT
>NZ_JAASAD010000059.1 GCF_012726175.1 Micromonospora sp. HNM0581 | reverse complement strand
TGTCAATCCCCTGGAATCGTGGAGGGTTCGGTTATGCGGCCTGGTCCTCCAGGACACGGATAGCCGATCGCTCGTAGTCGATCGGTGAGCGTCCGCCGCAGACGGAATGGCGGCGACGACGGTTGTAGAAGTCGGTGATCCAGGTGGCGATCTTGAGCCGGGCCTCGGTGCGGGTGCGGAACTGGTGGCGGTGGACGTACTCGACCTTGAGGGTGGAGAAGGTGGCCTCGGCCACGGCGTTGTCGTAGCACGAGCCGACCCGGCCCATCGACTGACGTACCTTCCAGCGGGCGCACGCCCTGGCGAAGTCGGCCGAGCAGTATTCGCTACCCCTGTCGCTGTGGAAGATCACTCCGGCAACATCGCCACCGCGGGTGACCGCGGCCATGTTCAGCGCGGCGACGACCAGGCCGGCGTCGTGGTGCTCGCCCATGGCGTAGCCGAGGATGCGTCGGGAGTACAGGTCGATGACGGTGGCGAGGTAGAGCTTGCCCTCACCGGTGACGATCTCCGTCATGTCGCCGCACCAGGCCACGTCAGGCGCGGACGCGGTGAACCGGCGCTTGACCAGGTCCGGGGCGGCTGGCCGCTTGCCCTGCCGGGTCAGCCCACGCCGGCGCCGCTTCGCTCTGGCGACCAGGCCCAGCTCGGCCATGAGCTCGGCGACCGTGTTGTCCGACACCCGCCAGCCCTGTTCGCGTAACTCGTCGCCGACGCGAGGACTGCCGTAGGTGCCACCCGAGGCGTCGAAGACACGCCGGACCGCGTCCGCCAGCCTGGTCCTACGGTCCTGGCGGGGTGTCGGCGGACGCTCCCGCCACTTGTAGAACCATGACTCGGACACCCCGAGTGCCCGGCAGGCCACCGCGTGCGGCACAGCATGCTCGGTCCTCTGGGAAGCGATAAAGGCGGCCACGCTCACCGGCCCGTCGCTTCCTTGACCCACAGGACCACGGATCGCTTGAGGACATCACGCTCCATCGCCAGCTCGGCATTCTCCCGCCGCAACCGCGCCAGCTCGGCCCGCTCGTCCTCGGACACCTGCCCGGCAGCGGCTTCGCCGCGAGCGGCACGTTCCTGCTGCACCCAGTTAGCCAGGGTGCCACTGTTGATCCCCAGATCACGCGCTACCTGCGCGATCGACTTCCCGGTTTCCCGCACGATCCGGACCGCGCCCGCGCGGAACTCCGGATCGAACCGGCGTCTCGTTTCAGCCATGAACCTCCATCCCTCAAGTTCTGGCCTCCACGCTACGAGGGGAAGGGCA
>NZ_JAASAD010000058.1 GCF_012726175.1 Micromonospora sp. HNM0581 | reverse complement strand
TGGGCCTGACCCGGTTTGACGGACATCCCAGGTCAGAGGGGCTGTGTGCTCCTCGGGAGGATGTTCATCATGGAAGGCATGGGCAAGAAACCACGCCGGCCGCGCAGAGCGTTCACGCCGGAGTTCAAGGCGGAGATCGTCGAGGTGTGCCGGCGGGGTGACCGATCGGTGGCGCAGGTCGCGAGGGACTTCGACCTGACCGAGACCGCGGTCCGTGAGTGGGTCAGGCAGGCCGACATCGACGCCGGCACCCGCAGCGACGGGTTGACCAGCGACGAGCGCGACGAGCTGGCGCGGCTGCGGCGGGAGAACCGCCGGCTCCGCGAGGACGTCGACATCCTGAAACGGGCCACGGCTTTCTTCGTGAGGGAGACCCGGTGAACGTGTACCCGTTCATCGAGGCGGAGAAGGCGCGGCCCGACGGGAACGTGAAGCGTTCCTGTGAGCTGCTGGAGGTCTCCCGGTCCGCCTACTACCAGCACCGTGCCGGGCCGTCGCGGCGGGAACGCGACGACGCAGACCTCGCCGCCCGCATCGCGCAGATCCACGCCGACTCGGCCGGCACCTACGGCGCACCCCGGGTCCGCGCCGAACTCGCCGCCCAGGGGCGGCGGCACTCCGGCAAGCGGGTCGCCCGGCTGATGCGGGGCGCCGGGTTGTGCGGCCGCACGCCGAAGCGGTGGCGCACCACGACCGTGCCCGACCCGGGGGCGGCGTTGTCGGCGGACCTGATCCGCCGGGACTTCGACGTCGCCGCCGGCCGGGTCGACACCCGCTGGTGCGGCGACATCACCTACATCCACACGTGGGAGGGCTGGCTGTACCTCGCCACCGTCATCGACATCGCCTCACGCCGGGTTGTGGGCTGGGCGACCGCCGACCACCTACGGACCGATCTGCCCGCTCAGGCGTTGTCCAACGCGATCGCCGTCCGACGCCCGACCGGGCCGGTGATCTTCCACAGCGACCGGGGTTGCCAGTACACGAGTGCGCAGTACGCCCGGCTGGCCGACCGCAACGGGGTGCGGTTGTCGGTCGGTGGGCGGGGTCAGTGCTGGGACAACGCCGTCGCGGAGTCGTTCTTCGCCACGATCAAGACCGAACTGCTCGACCGGAGGGCGTGGCCGACCCGGGCCGCCGCCCGTGCGGCGATCTTCGAGTGGATCGAGGGGTGGTACAACACCCGCCGCCGCCATTCCACCCTGGACTACATGAGCCCGGCCGAGTATGAGGCGACGGCCTATTCCCGCAGGCCAACGAGCAAGGTAGCGTGAGATCAACTTACCGACCCTGTCCGTCAAACCGGGTCAACCCCAGGG
>NZ_JAASAD010000057.1 GCF_012726175.1 Micromonospora sp. HNM0581 | reverse complement strand
TCGCGGTGTTGTCGGTGGTGTTGGTGGCGTTGTCCGTGTCGCTGGCGGTGCTGGTGGTGTTGCTGGCGTTGTTCGCGGTGCGGTTGGTGTTGGTGTTGGCGGCGGTGTCGGGGTGGTTGGTGGTGTCGGCGGTGGTGGTGTCGGGTTGTGGGGCGGTGTGGTGGGTGGGTTGGTCGGTGAGGGTTTCGGTGTCCCAGTTGTCTGGGTTGTTGTCGGTGTTGCTGGTGTGGGTGGTGGTGGTGTCGTCGTCGCCGATGAGGGTGTCGGTGTCGGAGAGGGTGTCGGTGTGGTCGTGGGAGGGCTTGGCGTCGGTGTCGGTGTCGGTGTTGTGGGTTTTGTCGGTGTTGTGGTGTTGGTGGTTCGTCGGGTCGTTGCTGGTCAGTGGTATGGCTTGGTCGAAGCCGTTGAGTGATGGCCGGTTGAGGCCGCTGAGGAGGTCGTCCTTGCCGGCGGCGTTGTTTTCGTAGAGGCCGCCGATGAATCCGCTGGTGAACGTGAACGGGTTCGCGTTCACCGGCAGGCCGGCGGCTAGTTGTCCCAACATTTCGCCGGGTACCTCGGCGCCGCCCTGTCCGAGGCCCTTACCGATCATCGTTGGGGCGCGGAACTTCCAGTCCGTGATGAACACGGTGCCGTCCAACCCCACCCGGTCGATACGCGCCCACTTCCGCGCCGCCCACCGGGCGAACATGTCAACACCGAAGTTCGCGAAACCACTGAAAGCAGCCGCGACCGACGACACGATCGCCGCTTTCGCGATGCCTTCCCAGTCGATGCCCTCCCGCTTACCCGACCCGTTCTGCCCGACCTGGATCAGCAGCTTCAGCAGCGGCTCCTCCGCCAACTCCTGCGCCACCTCGATGAAAATCTGCCGCAGGATCGCCCAGATGATCACCCGGAACCCGGCCACCACCACCGGCACCGCCAACGCCCCGAACAACGACGCGAACAACCACGCCAACTGGATCAGCAGCAACGCCAACTGCACACCCAGCATGATCTTCGTCTCTTGAAGCTCAGCCCCACCGTTCTTCGTCGCGACCCGCACCCCGTCGGCCGCATCCCGCATCAACCGCAGGTTATCGACGAAAATCTGCAGATTATCCCGCAGCCCATCCGCGAACGCCCCCGACGCGACATCCGCGACCTTCCCCTTCTCCTTCACCAACCCATCGATCGCGGCATCCAACGCCGCCACCAGATCAGCCCACCTATCGGCATGCTCCCACATCCCAGACTCACTACCCGTCGGCCAACGCTCCCCGATCACCACCTCGAGAAGGTTGTTCAACTCATCCGGAATACGAATATCCACGCCGCC
>NZ_JAASAD010000056.1 GCF_012726175.1 Micromonospora sp. HNM0581 | reverse complement strand
TGGGGTGTGGTCTGCGGTTGTGTGGATGCTGTCGGGTGGTGCGGCGTGGCGGGCTGCGGGCCGACGGGGTTGGCTGTTCTGATTCCGGGTCATGTCGGTGGATGCGGTGGTGCGGCCGGACCAGGTCACGCTCGGGGTGTTGATCTCGCGGGTGTCGCGGGAGGAGGTCGACGCCGCGGTCGAGGTGTGTGGGGTGCGGGAGCGGCGGTCGGACGGGAAGTTGCCGGCGCATGTGGCCGTGTATCTGACGTTGGGGCTGGCGTTGTTCCCCGATGATGACTACACCGAGGTGGCGGCCCGGGTCACGGGGTCGTTGGACCGGTTCGGGTGTTGGGACGCGGGGTGGAGCGTGCCGACGTCGAGCGCGATCACCCAGGCGCGGAAACGGTTGGGCCGTCGGGTGTTCGACGAGGTGTTCGCGCGCACGTGCGGGCCGGTCGCGGGCGGGTCGGGCCCGACCGCGTCGGTGGCCGCGTTGGGCACCGCGCGGGGGTCGTTCCTGCGCCGGTGGCGGCTGCTGGCGATCGACGGGTTCACCGTCGACGTGCCCGACAGCGCCGCGAACGCGGCCGAGTTCGGCTACGCCGGGTCCGGGGAGAACCGGTCGGCGTACCCGAAGGCACGGGTCGTGGCCCTCGCGGAGTGCGGCACCCACGCCTTCGTCGCCGCCGAGATCGACGCCTACACGGTGGGTGAGAAGACCCTCGCGCAGCGGCTGTACCCGCGGTTACGCGGTGACGAGCTGCTCGTCGCGGACCGGGGGTTCCACTCCTGGCAGGCGTGGGACACCGCCGTCGCGTCCGGTGCGGCGCTGGTGTGGCGGGCACCGACCCAGCTCGACCTGCCGGTCGCGCGGGTACTGCCCGACGGCACCTGGATCACCGTCCTGATCAGGCCGACGGTCCGGGGTGCCCGGCGGGATCGGCTCCTCGCGGCCGCCCGCGCCGGGGCCGACCTGACCGACGTCGACACCGTTCCCGACGCGTTCGACAAGCAGGGCCTGCCGGTCGTCCACCTCGCCAGGGTGGTCGAGTACACCGTGCCCGACCGGGTCGGTAACGGCGCCGGCGAGGTCGTCACCCTGATCACCAGCATCGTCGACCCCCACGACGCCCGCGCCGACGAACTCGCCGCCGCGTACCACGAGCGCTGGGAGGAGGAAACCGGCAACGACCAGCTCAAGACCCACCTCCGTGGCCCCGGCCGGGTGCTGCGTTCCCGCCTGCCGGACCTGGTCCATCAGGAGATCCGGGCCTACCTGATCGTCCACCACGCGATCACCGCGCTGATCGCCGAGGCGTCAGCCGCCGCCGACATCGACCCCGACCGGGTCTCGTTCACCAGGGTCCTGCGCCTGATCCGCCGCACCGCCACCGGTACGGCGGACATTCCCCCCTCAGGACTGGACTGACCAGCTACCGGTCCACCTGACCCGGATCGCCGATCTCCTGATTCCCGAACGCAGGGAACGCACCTGCCCCCGAGCGGTCAAACGAGCCCGCCACAACCAGTACCGGGTCAAGAAACCCGACGAACCGGCCAGCATCCGCCACGACCGGCCACCGACCATCCACATCTACCGGGTCCAGCCACCGCCAAGATCAACTTAGGCTACGTGGCATTG
>NZ_JAASAD010000055.1 GCF_012726175.1 Micromonospora sp. HNM0581 | reverse complement strand
CAATCAACTGCTCATCCGTGACCGCACCCACCGGCTCCACGGCCGGCTCTCCCACGGTGGTCTCGGTCGTCATCTGGCGTCTCTCCCTTGATCGGTCGATCAGCCGTTATTTGTACAGTCCTGCAGATTCAGGATGCCCCGATCTGGGATGCACATACGACAGTCAGCTGGTGCCGGCGAGCAGCGCGGTGATCAGTGTGCTGGGCTCGGTGGTGGTTGGGCGGTCGCTGACCTGGCCGTCGCCGATCTCGATGATTCGCCAGACTCCGTCGGCGCGCAGGGCGAAGTCGACCGTGATGAACGGCAGGCCGAGTGCGGCGATGAGCGGTATGACCGCGTCCAGGTCCACGTTGTGGGGCGGAACATCGTCCGGGGTGTCTGGATGCGCGCTGACCAGGGCGCAGACGCCGTTGACCCACCAGGTACGCGCCTCGGCGGAGGTGAACCGCTCATAGCGGCGGAGCACGAACCCGCCGACGAAGTCGTCTTCACGCAGATGCCGCAGGCGGCTTGCCACCTTCCAGGCCGTCTCGCTGTCGGCGAGGTCGGGGATGAACGCCGCCTCGTGCCAGTGGTGCTTCATCGACTTGGTGTAGTCACGTAGGACTGCCGGACCGGTGCCCAACTCGATGCATACCCGATCGAAATCGGCGCGCAGGTCGCCCCTGGTCCACACCGACGGAGGGGTCAACGCCGCCAGCGCGGCGTACCAGCCGGGCAGTTCGTGGGCCTGCCGGTACTGCTCGGGCGAGGTTCGCAGGGTCACGCCGCGTCGGGACAGCGCCTCAGCGAAGGCCGCGTACTGCTCGCTGCGCAGCATCCAGCCCCGGTAGACCGCCTCACCGCCGGCGGGCACCAACGCCACCGCCTGATCCACACGACCCGGCCTGGTCAGCGCGTCGTGATCGACCACCGCCACGTCAAGTCCGGCCTCACGAGCAGCCACCGCCTCCGTCTTGAAGTGCTCGTCGGGACGACGCGGTCGCAGTGGATCCGCAGGAACCAGCAGCATCACACCCCGCATCGTGCCCGACCCGGCCAGGAACCTCCATGCCATATTCCAGCCGCAGCGCGATACACGGGGAGCGGCAAATCCGCGCACTACCCGTTCGCGGATCCGGTCTTGCGGACCAGCATGTACCCGTGCGGGGGCTCTGCCTCTTCGGGCGGGGTGCTGCCCTGGAAAGTCAGGGCGAACCCCGCAGCGGTGAAGCGGTCCTCCATCTCGCGGGCTGAGAGCCAGTACCGATCGAAGTCGATGCCAAGACTGCCGACGCGGCTACCGGGACCGTTACGATGCCCGGTCCCATCGCCGTGCTTGAACGCCGCCACCAGGTAGCCGCCCGGCCGCACGACCCGGGCCAACTCGGCGAACGCCCGTAGCCGGGCGTCCGGTGCTAAGAAGATCAACGAATACCAGCACACCACCCCGGCCAGCGACGCGTCCCGGAACGGCAGCTCCCGCAGATCGGCGACCTCGTAGCCGAAACCCGGATGCTCCCGCCGCGCCACCTCGACCATCCCTGGCGACAGATCCACCCCGCGCGGCGACAGGCCCCGGCCCGCGAGGTACGGAAGAAGCCGCCCAGTGCCGCAGCCCACGTCCGCGACCTCCGTACCCACGGTCAAGGTCAGTGCTGACCGGCGTCGGGTGCGGGCACCTGGCCGCGCTGGCCCGGTCCGCGACCGCCGCGGTGACTCCGGATGGTGTGCCCGAGCGGGAACAGCGTCGCGCTCACCGTGCCGCCCCCGCTG
>NZ_JAASAD010000054.1 GCF_012726175.1 Micromonospora sp. HNM0581 | reverse complement strand
CTAGGTGACTGGTGTTAAACGATGGCTGCCATCGGCGTGGCGGCCATCGTTTTGAATCTATTTCGGGTAGTTTGCTGGGATGACGTTGGGCATAGCGTCGCAGCAGCTGGACCTCTTCGATCCGGTCAGCCGGTTCTGCGCTGAGACCCTTGCGGCGAACTCGGTCTACGCTTTCCTGCACGATCACCGCGACCGGTTGTTCCCGGACAGCTTGTTCGCTGATTTGTTCGCGCAGGTCGGGCGGCGGTCGGTGCCGCCGTCGGTGGTCGCGACGGTGATGGTGCTGCAGCGTTTGGAAGGACTGTCGGACCGCGAGGCCGTCGACCGGTTCGCGTTCGATGTCCGCTGGCGGTACGCGGCCGGGGCCGGTGGTTGGGACGGCGCTTCGCGGGCCGGGTTCGCCCACACGGTCCTGGTTGACATGCGCGAACGGCTACGCCGCTCGGCGAACCCGGACCGGATTTTCGAGGTTGCCCTCGCGGCGGCGCGGGAGGCCGGGCTGCTGGGACGGCGCCGGGTGCTTGACTCGACCCCCTTGTATGACGCGGTCGCCACGATGGACACGATCACGCTGATCCGCTCGGCGGTCCGCGGGCTGCTCACCGCGGCCGGCCGCGACCTGGCCATCGACCTGCGGGCCGTGTTGACCAGCGGCGACGACTACGTCAACACGGCGAAACCGGTCGTGGACTGGGACGACAAGACCGCCCGGGAAGCATTGATCGACTCAAGGGCCCGGGACGGGTATGCCCTGCTCGCCGCCCTCGACGGCAGTAAGAAGCTGCCCGAGGCGGTCACCGAGGCGATGCGGCTGCTGGCCACGGTGCTGGGCCAGGACCTGGAAACCGGCGACGACGGGGTGCTGCGGATCGCACGCAAAGTCGCCGCGGACCGAGTGATCTCCACCGTCGACCCGCAGGCCCGGCACGGACACAAGACCAGCCACCGCGGCTTCGACGGCTACAAAGGGCATATCGCCGTCGATCCGGACAGCGAGATCATCACCGCCACCGAGGTCACTGCCGGTAACACCGGCGATGCCGGCCCGGCCGCCGACCTGATCGTCGACCTCACCACCCCGGCCAACGATCAAGACACACCCGCAGCCGACGCGGCGGTCTACGGCGATTCGGCCTACGGCGCCGGCGAAGTACTCGAATGCCTGCATACTGCCGGGATCGACGCCAAGACCAAGGTCCAGCCACCGGTCGCGCCGCGTGGCAAGTTCACCAAGGACCGGTTCACCATTGACCTCGCCGCCGGCACGGTCACCTGCCCGAACCAGGCCACCATCGCTATCCGCCCGATCACCGGTCACGACCGTCACGCCGGGAAAGCCGACTTCGGCCGCGCCTGCACCGACTGCCCGCTCCGCACGCAGTGCACTGAGTCGAAGACCGGCCGACATATCACCATCAGCCGCTGGGAAACCCACCTCACAGCCGCCCGGACCCGCCAGACCGACCCGGCCTGGCGGGCCGACTACCGCGCCACCCGCCCCAAAGTCGAACGCAAAATCGCCCACCTCATGCGCCGCCGCCACGGCGGCCGCCGCGCCCGCATGCGCGGCCTGCACCGCATCGCCGCCGACTTCAAACTCCTAGCCGCCGCCACCAACCTGGCCCGCCTCGCCACCCTCAACCTCACCGGCAGCAGCCACCCCAGCCCGACCCCCGCCTGACCACCAGCAGAGACCCCGACCAGGCCTCATCCAGCCCAGCAACAGCCCCTCAGCCCCACAGCCGCCCGCCGAACCACCGATCAGCCAGCCCAGCGACTACCCCCTTCACGCCAACCAACGAGCCGTCAACACACGGGCTGAACAGACCACCGACCGATCGACCC
>NZ_JAASAD010000052.1 GCF_012726175.1 Micromonospora sp. HNM0581 | reverse complement strand
TACATCTGCTCGCCGTGCTGGACCAGCACACCGGCACCGTCCTCGGCCAGATCGACGTGGACGGCAAGACCAACGAGCTGACCCGGTTCCGGCCGCTGCTGGCCCCGCTCGACCTGACCGGGGTGATCGTCACGGCCGACGCGCTGCACACCCAGCGCGAGCACGCCCGCTGGCTGACCGAGGACAAGCAGGCCGGTTACGTGTTCACGGTAAAGAAGAATCAGCCGCGCCTGTATCGGCAGCTCAAGGCCCTGCCCTGGGCGAAGATCCCGGTCCAGGACGAGACCGGCGCCCGCGGCCACGGCCGCTACGACATCCGCCGCATGCAAGCAGTCACCTGCAGCGGCGCACTCGCCCTGGACTTCCCGCACGCAACGCAGGCCCTTCGGATCCGGCGCAGACGACTCAACCTGGCCACCGGCCGCTGGTCCACCGTCACCGTCTACGCCATCACCAACCTGACCGCCGCCCAGGCCAGCCCCGCCGACCTCGCCGATGCGCTGCGCGGACACTGGGCCATCGAGATCTTGCACCACGTCCGCGACACCACCTACGCCGAAGACACCAGCCGCCTCCGCTCCGGCAACGCACCCCGGGCCATGGCCACCCTGCGCAACACCGCGATCAGCCTGCTCCGACTCGCCGGCATCACCACCATCGCGAAAGCCCTCCGACGCAACAGCCGGAACCCCTTACCGACCACCGCAAATACTGGGACTGTACATAGCTCCTCTGTCAAGCCTTGGGTATGCAGTCGGTGCGCAGGGCCTGGTAGACGACATCGGACAGGCGTCGTTTCAGTACGCGTAGGGCTTCGAGGCCACCGTCGCCGGCGGTTCTGCGGCGGGCGATGAGGTCTTTGGCGGGCTGGTGACAGCGGGCCTGGGTCATCGCAATGCGGTGTAGGGCAGCGTTGAGCTGACGGTTGCCGGTGCGGCTGAGTCGGTGGCGGGCTCGGTTGGATGACCACACCGGTAGGGGTGCGGTGCCGTTATGCCGTGCGTAGGCGGCCGCGGAATGGAACCGGGTGACGCCGGCGGTCTCGCCGAGGATCTTCGCGGCGGTCAGGGCGCCGCAGCCGGGCACAGCGGTGAGTGCTGGCGCGAGCTTCTCGGCCAGCTGGCGGATCTCGACCTCGATCGCGTTGATCTCTTCGGTGAGGTTCCTGCACCGCTGGACGATCATGGTGGCGAGGTGGGCGACGACGCCTGGCAGCTGCGTCAGCCGGTGCAGGACGTGGTCCAGGTTGCTGACGCGGTCGAGAGATCGCGCTGGTGGATCCCATTCGGGGTCGAGTTCGTGCAGGTGCCAGCGGAGCCGGTTGACCGCCCGGGTGCGTTCGGCGATTAGGTCCTCGCGGTGGTCGACCAGCAGACGCAGGTCGCGGTCGGGGCCGTCGAGGTGGGCGGTGGGCAGGTCGTCCTCGCGGAGTGCGGCGCGGGCGACGGCCAGGGCGTCGATCGGGTCTGACTTGCCGTAGGTGCGGGCGGCGTCGCGGGCGTGGGCCATGAGCTTGGGTGGCACCCGTACGATGCGCTCGCCAGCGGCGAGCAGGTCGCGTTCCAGACGGCGGGTCATGTTGCGGCAGTCCTCAACCGCCCAGACGCGCTCTTCGCCATGCCCGGCTGCCCAGCGCAGCAGCGACAGGTGATCCTTGCTCGTCGTCTCGCAGGTCTTCGTGGCGAGTTTCCGCCCGTTGCCGTCGATGATGACGGCGGTGTGGGTGCGCTTGTGTGCGTCGATGCCGATGACCACCATGGGAGTCGTGTCTCCTTGACCGAGGGGGCGCGGGACCGGTCGGTGGGCATATCCCAGTCGGGCGCTGGCACGCTCCTCTCAAGCCATGCCGGCCGGTCCTTGGCGTCCGGCGGGCCGCAATATTTACACCAGCCACGGGGGCATCTAACGGCAGAGCGAGCCCGTCGGACCGATCAAGAGTGACACTGGAAATAACGGCTGATCGACCGATCAAGGGAGAGACGCCAGATGACGACCGAGACCACCGTGGGAGAGCCGGCCGTGGAGCCGGTGGGTGCGGTCACGGATGAGCAGTTGATTGCGATGCTGG
>NZ_JAASAD010000051.1 GCF_012726175.1 Micromonospora sp. HNM0581 | reverse complement strand
GATGGACCATGCGCTGGAAGGCACCCCTGAACGCCTTCCAGGTCGCCTTCGAGGGCCGACTCACCCCGGCCAACGACTGACCACCTCAACAACCAAGATCAGCCGTTAACTTGACAGACCCTCAATAAGGCCTTACCCGAGATGCAGGAACTTACTTGCCGCCGAGAAGCTTCCGATGGACGTCGTTGAACCTCTCGTTGTACGGCTTCGAGCAGTCGGCATGGTGCGCGTACGCCGCGTCCGACAGCTCGTGGCCCGCCTCCGTGCTCAGCTTCTCGGCCTGGAGACCCACGTACTCATAGAATGAGTCGATCGACCTGATCTGGTGTCGGTGCGCTGCCATGCACGCGAGATACTCGTTTTCGGCCGTCCGCACGGACGGGTCAGACTTAGCTTGGGCGAAAATGGTCTCCGCGCGCTTGAGCCCGGCGTCCAGGTCCACCCTGGCGGCTGCTTGAAGTGTGCTGTCGAAACAGCCTGCGGACTCATCGGTGCCCCACAGTGCGTCACCCCAGGCGCGCTGCCGCTCGGGTGGCAACTGGGACACGATCAGCTCGTTCGGGTCAGAAGCGTGATTCCGTGATGCCTCGGTAGCTTCGATTACCGCGGCCTTGACGTCGCCTCCCTTGGCCTCCGCCGCAGCGCGCGCCTCTTCGACGATCAGGTCGCGCGCAACACCGACTGAGTAGTCAAATCCGCGGCTTTCCATGCAGTCTGCAACCAGCCGTTGGTGGCGGAGCACCTGGTCACGTAGGGAGCTCGGCTTCTCACCGTGCGCGGCTGGTTGGAGAAGAATCGAGGCGCCTATCGTCGCTGCAATGAGTGCAGCCACCGTGAGCAGCGCATGATTACGGCGTTTCACGTTATTCATGACGGCAGTCCTTCTGGTCAGACGTAGATTTGGAGGAAAGCGTTGGACCTGCCGTATGCGGACTGGTACCTGTTGTGCGTATGGGTGCGGTCGGTCTGGTTGATCTTTATGCACCCTTCGGAGCGATAGTTGGAGTCTGACCATCCGGAGGTCCCCTGAGAGTGGATGAACAGCTCCGTCCTGGTGGTGCTACCGCCCGCGCACTTCTTCGAGCCGAGCTCCCAAACCCACCCGCGAACGACCGTGCTGCCCCAGGTCTTGTTGTAGTGAGCGAAACGGGTGCTGTCCCTTGCGTCCGCCCAGTAGTAACCGTCGGGGAGCCAGCCCCGGTTGGTCAGGCGGAACGTGTCAAGGGATTGAGGCCAACGGGAGTTAGGCGGCTTGCAGTTGAGGCTGATCTTCCTGGTCGGGCTGGTTGATCCAGACCTGCTTGGGCAGGTCAAGGATCTTGGGCAGTGGCCGGCTGGTGCCGAACCGTTCCGGATGCGCGGTGTGGGCCGTGGCGAGGGTGTCCTCACGACCGGCGCGGACCTGGTGGTGGCGGCCGTGGTGGATGTCAGCGGGGGTGTGTAAGCCGATCCCGGAGTGCCGGTGGGCGTGGTTGTACCAGGTCACGAACTCGGCCATGAACGCCCGCGCGTCCGTGAGGGACGCGAACCGGTCCGGGAAGACCGGCGCGTACTTGAGCGTCTTGAACCAGGCCTCGGAGAACGGATTGTCGTTGGAGGTCTTCGGCCGTGAGTGCGACCGGGCCACTTGAAGGTCTTCGAGCAGGTCAGCGACCGATTTCGAGGTCATCGAGGTACCCCGGTCGGCGTGCACGACGTGCGGGACGCCGTGAACGTCGAACACCTCGCGCATCATGTTCTCGGCGAGCGGGCCGGACTCGCGGGCGTGGACCCGGACGCCGACGATGTACCGGGAGTAGATGTCGATCATCACGTACGCATCGAAGTAGACTCCTTTCACCGGGCCGGCGAGTTTGGTGATGTCCCAGGTGTAGACCTGCCGCGGTGCGTCGGCGACCAGTTCGGGGCGTTGCCGGGCCGGGTGCCGGGCCAGCCGGCGACGCTCGCGGACCTGCTCGTGCTCGCGCAGCAGCCGGTACATGGTCGCGATCGAACCGACGTAGACGCCCTGGTCCAGCAGTGCCGCGTAGACCTGCGCCGGGGCCGCGTCGACGAACTGCGCGCTGTTCAGCAGCCGTAGGACCTTCTCACGCTCGGCCGGGGTGAGCGCGTTCGCCGGTGGGCGCCGCGCCGGCCGGGCCGGTGTCGGCCGCCGCCGGTCGCGGTCCGCACTGGACCGGCGATCCCGGTCAGCCGTTTCGCCTGCCTCGTCGCGATGTTCGCGCTGGTCAGCTGGTGGTAGGTGGCCATCAGCGTCTGCCGAGCCCGAACACGTCCGGATCGTCCGGCTCGCTCCTGGAGATGTCCTCCAAGAGCTCTCGTGCTTTTCCCATGATCGTCAACGCCGTCTCCGTGCGCGCCAGCTTCGCCTGCGCCAGCTGCAGCTCACGGCGCAGCCGGGCGATCTCCGCCTGCTCCGCCGACGGCCGACCAACCGTCTGGCCGGCCGGTTTGCCCTGCAACAGCCCGGCATCACGGGCCCGGCGCCACTCGGTCATCAACGACGAGTACAAGCCCTCCCGCCGCAGGAACGCCCCGCCCTCACCGGCCGCGA
>NZ_JAASAD010000050.1 GCF_012726175.1 Micromonospora sp. HNM0581 | reverse complement strand
TACGACGCGCATCCGACAACCGCTCCAACACCAACACACCGACACCCTCGGCCCATCCGGTGCCGTCGGCGTCGTCGGAGAACGACTTGCAGCGGCCGTCCGGGGCGAGTCCCCGTTGCCGGCTGAACGCCACGAACGGGGTGGGGTTCGCCATCACCAGCACACCGCCGGCGATGGCGGTGGCGCACTCTCCCGCGCGCAGCGCCTGACTGGCGAGATGCAGGGCGACCAGGGATGAGGAGCAGGCGGTGTCGACGGTCATCGAGGGCCCCTCGAAGCCGAGGGCGTACGACACCCGGCCGGAGATCACCGACGCGCTACTGCCGGTGCTCAGGTACGCCTCCGACTCGGCGGGGGCGAGGCCCAGCAGGTCTCCGTAGTCCTGGGCGCCGGAGCCGACGAACACGCCGACCGGGCTGCCGCGCAGCGCCTCGGGGTTCATCCCGGCCCGCTCACACGCCTCCCAGGTGACTTCGAGCATGAGCCGCTGTTGCGGGTCCATGGCGATCGCCTCCCGGGGCGAGATGCCGAAGAACCCGGCGTCGAACGCGCCCGCGTCGTAGACGAAACCACCGGAGCGCACGTAGCTGGTGCCGGGCTGGTCCGGGTCGGCGTCGAAGAGCGCATCGGCGTCCCAGCCCCGGTCGACGGGAAACGCGCTGATCGCGTCGGTGCCGGTGGCGACGAGCTGCCACAGGTCCTCCGGGGACCGGACGCCGCCCGGGTAACGACAGCTCATGCCGATGATGGCGATCGGCTCGTCGGGGGTGAGCCCGGCGGTGGTCGACGTGACGGTGGGTGCGACGGCGGTGCCGACGAGTTCGTCGTACAGGTGGCGGGCCAACACGGCCGGGGTCGGGTGATCGTAGACCATGGTGGCGGGTAGGCGCAGCCCGACGGCCTCGCCCACGGCGTTGCGCAGCTCCACCGCGGTCAGCGAGTCGAAGCCGAGTTCCCGGAACGGCCGCTGGACGTCGACGGTGGTGGTGGCGTCGTATCCGAGGACGGCCGCGACGTGGGTGCAAACGGTGTCCAGCAGGTACGGCAGCCGGTCGGCGTCGGGCAGGTCGGCCAGCACGGAGGTGTCGCGCGGCCGGGCCGGCGCGGTGGCCACCGTGTTCTGTTGGGCGTCGGGGAGCGCGGCGAGCAGCGGCCGGGTCCGGGCCAGGGTGTAGATCGGGGTGAACCGGGTCCAGTCGATGTCGGTGACCACGAGGTGGCTCTCGTCGTGGTCGAGGACCTGCTGCAACGCGCTGAGGGCGAGGCGCGGTTCCATCGGCGGGGTGCCCTGGCGCAGCAGCTGTTCGGTGGCCTGGTCGTCGACCATGCCGCCGCCACCCCAGGTGCCCCAGGCGACGGAGGTGGCGGTACGGCCCCGGCGGCGACGCTGGTGGGCGAGGGCGTCGAGCCAGGCGTTGCCGGTGCCGTACGCGGCCTGCCCGGCGCTGCCCCAGACGGCCGCGCCGGAGGCGAAAAGGACGAACGCGTCGAGCGGCCGGTCGGCGAGCAGCGCATCGAGGTGGGTGGCGCCGAGCACCTTGGCCCGGCACACGTAGGCGAAGTCGTCGAGGTCGGTCTCGCCGAGCGGGGCGGCGTCGCCCAGCACCCCGGCGGCGTGGAAGACGGCGGTCAGGTCGTCGCCGATCCCGTCGAGAAGCGTGGCGACCGCGTCGCGGTCGGTCACGTCGCAGGCGACAACCTGAACGCCGGGTAGGCGGGCAGCGAGGTCGGCGACGCCGGGGGCGGCCGGGCCGCGTCGGCTGGCCAGTACGACCTTTTCGGCGCCCTGGTCGAGGAGCCATTCGCTGAGCTGTACGCCGATGCCGCCGGTGCCGCCGGTGACCAGGACGGCGCCGGTGGGTCGCCACCGCCGGTCTGGGTTCCCGGCGACGGGCCAGCGGATCATCCGTCGGCCGAGCACCCCGCCCGTACGCAGGGCGACCTGGTCCTCGCCGCCGTCGGCGAGTACGTCGACGAGTCGGTCGAGGGTGTCGGGCGTCCAGTCGGCGGGTAGGTCGGCCAGGCCACCCCACCAGCCGGGGTAGTCGAGGGACAGGACGGTGCCGAGCCCCCAGAGCCCGGCCTGCGCGGCGTGCGGCAGGTCCTCGTACGGGTCGACGGCGACGGCACCGGAGGTGAGGCACCAGAGTCGGCCGGTGAAGTCGGCGGCGGCGAGGGTGTGCACCAGGCGTACGGTGCCGGTGACTCCGGCGGAGAGCCCGGCGTCGAGGGTGTCCGAGGTGTCGTCGAGGCCGAGCAACGATACGACCCCGGCGGGGATGTCACGGTCGGTGAGCGCGGTGTCGGTGAGCCGGACGACGGTCGCGCCGCGGGCGGTGAGCGCGTCGGCCACGGCGGTGGCGCGGGGGTCGTCGGTGAGGGTGTCCGGTGTGACGACCCACCAGTCGCCGGTCAGGTGCCGTCCGGTGGTGACGTCGGTGGCCCGCCACACCACTCGGTACCGCCAGTCGTCGGTGGCGCCGGCCGGTGCGGCGGTGGGGGCGTCGAGCCAGTAGCGCTGGTGCTGGAAGGCGTAGGTGGGTAGGTCGACCTGCCGCCCGCCCGGATGGATGGCCGCCCAGTCCAGGTCGACACCACTGATCCACGCCCGCGCCATCCCAGT
>NZ_JAASAD010000005.1 GCF_012726175.1 Micromonospora sp. HNM0581 | reverse complement strand
GACGGCTGGCAGGACATGCCCCTGACCGAAGCCGCCCAGACCGTGCAGGTGTCGGCGTACCCCGACCACTACGCCCAGTGGGAACAACAAGCCGCCGACCTCGTCACCCAACACTGGACCAACTGACCCCACCCACAAACACCAAACCGCTGGCCGGCACCCGTGGGTGCCGGCCAGCGGGCTTCGTACGGTAGCGCCGTCCGCGGGTGGTGGCGGTCACGACAGGGGTAGGAAGAAGTAGAGCGGGTACCCTGTTGACTCGGGTGTCGGTGTGTCAAGTGTCCCCGGGCCTCACCTAAATTGCCGTCGCGGAATACCGTTCGGCTGGAGCCGCGTCGCGCCACTCGCCGAGAGGCGACCTGCACACCGGCACCTTGTCGCCCCCGGCCCGATCTCGGGCCGGGGGCGACGTCGTGTTCCGCCAGATGGGCCGCTCACCCGGGTGCGTTGTCCTTGGACCTGCAGGGGGCTGACCCGTCGGCTGCCGGACGACGTGCGGGTGGTGGTGGATTGAGCGTGTTGTCGGCCGACAGGCCAGTCGGGGCATCTAGCGTGACGGCATGGATCCCTCCGCGATCTGGCGGGACCGGCAGCACCGGTGGCGGATCGAGGCGTACCGGGCGCCGGATCTGCGGTTCGCCGTGTACGCGACGAACGGCACCACCGAGTCCGCGCCGTTGTGGCTGTTCGGTATGTCGGCGCTGGCCCGGTGGCTGATGAGCCACAAGATTTCCCTCGACGACCTGGAGGTCGACTGAGCCTCACCCGGTTGGGCGACAACTGTGGGATAATCCGGCAGGCTGTGCTGGTCGTCCGTACGGTGCCAGCTGTGAAGGACCGAGGCATCCGCAAGTTTCTCGCGGCGCTGGCCGGCCTCGCCGTGATCTATTTCGGCACCACCGGCCGCGCGCCGGAGGAGGGCCGCGGCCTTTCCGGTGGGTTGGTGGTGTTGGCGCTGTCGGCGTCGCTGCTGGTGTGGTATCTGACCAGGCCCGGCGGCGACGCGGCGAAGTGACCGCGCGTCAGCGGTCGGCCGCGTCGCGGCTGATCTGCCCGGCCGACTCTTCGCCGAGGGCGACCCGGACCAGTGCCGAGGCGAGTCGACCGAAGTCGACGTCGTCGACCAGCCGCGCCAACCGGTCGGTGCTGGTGGGCAGGCCGAGTCGCCGCGCGGCGGTCACCGTCCTGCGGTCGGCGTACGGGCGCAGTTCCGGCCAGACCGACTGCACTTCGCGTAGGAAGATGTCCGCTCCGACGGGACCGATCCCGGGGAAGGCGGTGAGCAGTCGACGCAGCTGTGCCGGTTCACCGGCGGCTTCCCGGTGCAGCTGCCGCAGGTCGCCGTGCCAGCGTTCCAGGCACAGTCGGGCGCCGGAGCCGAGCATCGTGGCGGTCTGTTCGTCGTAGCGACGGTAGTGGCCGCGTCCCAGCGTGTCGACCCGTTCCTGCCAGTTGGCGGCTTCCATGGCCTGCGGCGTTCCGTAGCCGGCGGCGAAGAGTGCCCGGGCCGTCGCAACCCCCACCTGCGCCCGGATCCGGGCGCTCAGCAGGGTGACGAGCACCAGTAACCGGTACAGCGGCGCCGGCCGGTCGGCCAGTGCGATGCCGGCCTGTTCGGCGTACGTGCGGCGGGTCAGCAGGGTTCGTGCCAGCGCTTGATGGTGGCCCATCCTCGGGGGGTACCCGTCGGCGGCCCGGATAGCCCTCGCCGGTGGCCGGTCGGAATGGCGCCGACGGGGCTGGGTAAGCCGGGGGTGGCGCGGCGCGGCGTCGCGCACTGGTGAAGGGAGCGGACCGTGACGAACCCGCAGCAGCAGGAACTTCGGCGCAACGCCCTCGGTGAGACCAGCCAGGACAACAAGGGACCGGGCCCGGTGGGGCATCCCCATCATCGTGGCTCGTCGCCCGGGGACACCGGCCGCCCGACGCCGCGGGGTCAGGTGTCGCCGTACGGTCCGAGCGGTCGACCGGTCGCGGAGGACGACAGCGACCGCTGACCCGGGCTTCTACGTTGGTGGCCGTAGCCGGTTCCAGGTGGCTGCGGCCGTCAGCCCGAAGATGAGGTGCGGGACGAGGTCGGCGAGCCAGTCGACGCGCCGCCAGGTACGTGGATCGGTGAGACCGAACAGGGTCAGGGACCCGTCTGTCAGCGTCATCACCCCGCCGCCGAGCAGGGCCGCCGCCCGTAGTACCGGCTGACGGCGGCCCCGGGTCAGCAGCGCGAAGCCGACGGTGGAGGCGGTGCCGACGGCGTAGCCCATGAGCGCTCCGAGTCCGCTGCGCCGGTTGGCGGCCTGTGTCGGCGACCCGAGTGGCAGGTGGGTGACGTCGGCCAGTTTGCCGGCGCTCTGCTCCGGTGTTCGGCTGGCCGGCCGTGCCCGGGCGGTCATATCCAGGTAGGTGGCGATGTTCAGCGCGGTCGTGCCGACGGCCCCGGCGATGAGGCCGTCGGTCAGGTCGGTGGCCTTCACTTCTTCGGATCTCCGGGCTCGCGGTTGCCTTTCGGCCCGTAGGTGCGTTCGCCCCGGACGATGCCGCGCCGATCCTGATCGTCCTGCAGGATCCGGTTCGCCGCGTCGTCGGCCTTTCGATCCGGGTCTCCTCGGCCGGAGCCGTCGATGGTGTTGCGGAGGCGGGCGCGCTGCTTGTCGTAGGCGTTGCTGCCGGGGCGAGGTCCTGGCATCGCGGTATCTCCCTCGGGTCGTCGCCGGTGGCGTGCCCGGCCCGGGTACCCGGCTGCGGCGCGGTCAACCGTGTGGCCGGTCAGTTGGGGGCGCGTACCACCGCGACTGGACAGTGGCTGTGGTGCAGCAGCGACTGACTGACCGAGCCCAGCAGCATGCCGGTCGCCTCGGCACGTCCGTGTCCGCCGACCACGATCAGTTGTGCCTGGCGGGAGGCGTCGGTGAGGATCCGGGCGGCCCGACCTCGCACCGATTCGCGGATGATTGTCACCTCCGGGTACCGCTCGGTCAGTCCGGCGATGGACTCGGCTACCGCCCGGTCCTCGTCGGCCCGTAACTCGGACTCGTCGTACACCAGCGGCTGCATGTCGCCGGGCCCGGTGGAGACCGGATGTCGGTAGGCGTGCAGGGCGAGGACCGTGGCGCCGCGCCGCGCGGCCTCGTGGACGGCGAATTCGACGGCCCGGCGGGACAGTTCAGAGCCGTCGACCCCGACCACGACGGCACCGTCGGGGTGTGGGACGCCGCGTGCCACCAGCACTGGGCAGTCGGCGTACGCGGCCAGTTTCACCGCGACCGACCCCACGATCAGCGCGGCGAAGCCGCCTCCGCCCCGGTCACCAAGCACCACCATGGCTGCGGTGTGTGCTTCGGCGAGCAGGACCGCCGTGGCGTCACCGTCGACGATTTCGCCGGTGACGCGTAGCCCCGCCGCGGTCGCCTCGGCCTCGTCGACCGCGGCGGCGACCAGCCGTTGCGCCCGGGCCCGCAGACCGCCGTCGGGGACGCTGTCGGTGACCGGCCGGACGGGGGAGTGCAGCGTCGGCCAGATGAAGGCGTGCACGACACGCAGCGGCCGGTCGTGGCTGGCCGCCAGGGTGGCGGCCAGCCGTAAGGCGGCGCGGGCGGGTTCGGAGCCGTCCACGCCGACCACCACCGCCGCGCCGCTGGCCGAGTCCACGGGCACCTCCAGGTTCCGGGCCGGCCGTCGGGGCCGGCGTGGGTAAGTATCGCCGTCTGCGGTGCTTGGCGGGGCGATACCGCGGCACGTTCGTACCCACCACCACTATCGTCCTAGGACGGCGTATCGGCTATGACGACAGTCACCACCAAGAACAACACCGATGGGTCGGGAACGACTGGACAGCGAAAGTGCGGCTCGGGCCCGCTATAGTGGCAGCGCATTCGGCCGGCCTGCGATCATCGACGGTGGACGGCGGGTCAGGGGAACACAGGGGGCGCCGGCGCCAGCCGGCTGGGCAACGCGTACGACACCGCGCGGCAGAGCAGTGCCACGGTGCCCGAACGCGTCGCGGAGGAGGTTCGGTGTCGGGTCGGGCGGAGCAACCGCAGGCCCGCGACAGTGTTGGCCACACACCTGATGACCGGGTGTTCACCTGGCCGAACCTGATCAGCTTCGTACGTCTGCTGGGTGTTCCCCTGTTCCTCTTCCTGTTCCTGGTGGCTCGGGCCGACGTCGCCGCGATCGTGGTACTGGCTGTCGGCGGCACCAGCGACTGGGTGGACGGGTGGATCGCCCGGCGGCTGGGACAGGTCAGCCGGTTGGGCGAGTTGCTCGACCCGCTCGCCGACCGGCTCTACATCCTCGCCACCCTGGTCGCGTTCACCGCCCGTGAGGTGGTGCCCTGGCAGTTCACCGCCGCGCTGCTGGCGCGGGAGTTGCTGCTGCTGGGATCGCTCGGCGTTCTGCGGCGGTACGGCTACGGGCCACCGCCGGTGCACTACGTCGGTAAGACGGCCACCTTCCTGCTGCTTGCCGCGTTCCCGATCCTGCTGCTCGCCGCAGTGGTGTCACCGGCAGCGACGGCCGCCGGCGCGATCGGTTGGGCGCTGGCGTGGTGGGGCCTGGTGCTCTACTGGATCGCTGGCACGCTGTACGTCATCCAGGCCCGGCAGCTGGTGCGGGCGGTACGCGGCCGGCAAGGAGCGGCAGCTTGAGCGCGCGGCGGCGAGCGGGGGGTCGACTCGGCCTCGTGGTGTCGCATGAGGGTTCGCGAGGCGGGGAAGGGCCATCATGATCGACGACCGTGGTCAGGGGCGGCGCGGCGCCAAAGGCTTCACCTCGGACTTCCTCACCGAACTGTTCGGTGACCCTTTGGATCCGGGCTACACCGACGCGGCGTCACAGCGGGAGAAGACGGGCCGTGTGCCGCGGTCGGGCTGGTCCGTGGGGCCGGTCAGTCTGGTGGTGATCGTGCTGCTCGGTTTCCTGTTCGCGGTGGCCTACCGGCAGACCGTGGCCGCGGAGCCGGGGCGGGCGCAGGCCCGGTCGGGCCTGGTGGCGCAGATCCAGCAGCGGCAGGGTGAGACCGATGCGCTGTCGACCCGGGCCGAGGAGTTGCGTGACGAGGTCAACCGGCAGCGGGAGGCCGCGTTGGGTGGCTCGCAGGCGGCCCGGCTGCGGGAGTTGGAGGCGAGTACCGGCCTGGGGCGGGTGACCGGTGACGGTGTGGTGGTGGAGTTGGCGGACGCACCGGGTGGCCAGGATGCGCTCGGCGGTGCCACTGCCGGTGCTGGTCCGGCGCAGGTGATCTATCTCGATCTGCAGAGCGTGGCGAACGACCTGTGGGGTGCCGGCGCCGAGGCGATCGCGATCAACGGGCAGCGGCTGACGTCGACGTCGACGATCCGGTCGGCGGGGCAGGCGATCCTGGTGGATTTTCGTCCGGTGACCGGGCCGTACGAGGTGAGTGCCATCGGCCCGGATGGCATGCGGCAGCGGTACGAGGCCAGTGGGAGCGCGTTGACGATGCGTCAGGTGGCCAAGGTGACGGGGTTGTCGTTCGCGGTGCGGGATGCCGATGACCTCGCGTTGCCCGCTGCTCCGGAGCCGCGGCTACGCTACGCGGAGCCCGCGGTGAGTTCGAGTGCGTCGTCGGGTGGTGACGAGTCGTCCGGCTCGGGTGCGTCCCCCAGTCCCTCCGGAGGTGGTCGATGATCGCGGTGTTGGCGCTGTTGGCCGGTGTGCTGCTCGGGTTGTGGCTTGATCCCACGGTGCCGGCGGTGTTGCAGCCGTACCTGCCGATCGCGGTGGTGGCCGCGTTGGACGCGGTGTTCGGTGGGGTCCGGGCGAAGCTGGACCGCATCTTCGACGACAAGCAGTTCGTGGTGTCGTTCATCTCGAACGTGCTGGTTGCGGCGCTGATCGTGTATCTGGGTGACCAGTTGGGGGTGGGGGGTCAGTTGTCCACCGGGGTGGTGGTCGTGTTGGGGGTCCGCATCTTCGGCAACGTGGCGGCGATCCGTCGGCACCTGTTCCGGGCGTAGGTTTGTGACGTGAGTGACGAACACACGCAGACGGGTACGGGGTGGCCGCAGCCGGCGGAGCCGGCGCGACCGCACGGCCCGGCGGGGGAACCTGATCCTCGTCCGGATGTGCCGGATGCGGACGAGTCGAGTTCGTTGTCGCCGCAGGGTCAGCCGTCGGCCACGCCGGAGGGGGCGGTGCGGGGGGAGTCGGATGAGGGACCGGCTGCGGTGGTGCCGCCGTGGCGGCGGTTCAGCTCGGCCGCGGTGATGATTGTCGTGTTGCTGGGTTTGTTGGGGTTCACCCTGGCGGTGCAGTTGAGGATGACGACGACGGATTCGTCGTTGGCGGCGGCGCGGCAGGAGGATCTGGTTCGGATCCTGTACGACCTGGAGGCGCGGGAGATCCGGTTGCGGCAGGACATCGCGGCGTTGGAGGAGAGCCAGCGGCAGTTGCGTTCGGGTGAGCAGGGGCGTCAGGCGGCGTTGGAGGAGGCGAGCCGCAGGGCTGACGAGTTGGGCATCCTGGCGGGGACGTTGCCGGCGCGGGGTCCGGGTCTGACGGTGCGGTTCCAGGCGGGGGCGAAGCCGATCGCGGCGGTGCGGGTGTTGGACGCGGTGCAGGAGTTGCGCGGTGCCGGGGCGGAGGCGATGCAGATCTCCGGTGGTGATCGGGCGACGGTGCGGGTGGTGGCGTCGACGTATTTCCTGGACGGGGAGGGCGGTTCGTTGATCGTGGATGGTCGTTCGTTGACGGGTCCGTTCACCATCGCGGTGTTGGGTGACCCGGCGACGATGCGTACGGCGCTCAACATTCCTGGTGGGGTGGTGGCGTCGGTGGCCGGCGACGGCGGTAACGTGATCGTTGAGGAGCGTGAGGTTGTCGAGGTCTCGGCGCTGCACGAGCCCCGCCCGTTGGAACATGCCCGTCCGGTCTCTTGACGGTCGGTGGGCCGGCACCGGTTGGTCCGGTGTCGCGATGGATGAGGACGCTGCTGGTGATTCCTGAGGATCTGCGTTACACCGCCGAGCATGAGTGGGTGGCTGCCGCGGACGGTGGGGCCGTCCGGGTGGGTGTCACCCATTTCGCGCAGGATGCTCTCGGCGACATCGTGTATGTGCAGTTGCCGGCGGTGGGTGCGACGGTGGTGGCTGGTGAGTCGTTGGGTGAGGTCGAGTCGACCAAGAGTGTGTCGGAGCTCTACGCCCCGGTGGCCGGTACGGTGTCGGCGCGCAACGAGGCGTTGACCGACACGCCGGAGGTGATCAACAGTGATCCGTACGGCGCGGGTTGGTTGGTGGAGATCACCGTGTCGGATCCGGGTGCGGTGGACGGTCTGTTGACCGCTGCGGCGTATCGCGGGTTGACCGAGAGCTGATTGTTTTGCTGTGCGGGCGGGCGGTGTCTGCCGCGCGTCCGGTTGCCCTGTTTTTCGGCGCTGGCTAGGCTCGCCCAGTCGACCGAGAACCCATTAGTTGAGCGTCGCGGACAGCCTTTCGGGGCACGGAGAGCCAGCCGCCGGGCGGATGAGAGCCCGGCGGCCAGACCCGCCGTCTCCCGACGCCGACCGAAACAGATTCCGTGAGGTGGTCCCCATGACTCGCCCAGGCGACGAGTTCCCCCCGCTCGACGTCACGTCGACGCTCAATCTCGGTTCGCTCGAGGAAGCGCTGGAGGGGCCGGACACTGATGTGGTGCCGAGCCGGATGTCCGGTTCGTTGCCGCCGGGGATGGCCCTGCTGGTGGTGCGGCGGGGGCCGAACGCGGGTGCCCGGTTCCTCTTGGATCATGATGTGACGACAAGTGGGCGGCATCCGGACAGTGACATCTTCCTCGACGATGTGACGGTGTCGCGTCGGCACGCGGAGTTCCACCGTGATGGTGGGACGTTCACGGTGCGGGACGTGGGCAGTTTGAACGGCACGTACGTGAACCGGGAGCGGGTCGAGGCGGCGACGTTGAGCAATGGTGACGAGGTGCAGATCGGTAAGTTCCGGGTGGTGTTCATCGCCGGTCCGCGCCCGGAGGGTGAGGCCGGCCGGGGGTGAACGAGCCTGCGGTCTCCAGGCCGTCCGGGGTGGGTGGCGCCCCGCCGTTGATGAGTATCGGCGAGGTGCTGGCTCAGTTGCGGGCGGATTTTCCGGACGTGACGATTTCGAAGTTGCGGTTTCTTGAGGCTGAGGGCCTGGTGGAGCCGCAACGTACGGCGGCGGGGTACCGGAAGTACAGCTGGGACGATGTGGCGCGGTTGCGGTTCGTGTTGACCGCGCAGCGGGATCAGTATCTGCCGTTGCGGGTGATCCGTGAGCAGTTGGCGCGTTGGGATGTCGACGGTGAGGTGCCGGAGGGGTCGCGTCCGGCGTTGGTGGCCGTGGGTCCTGACGGTGAGGTGCCGGGTCGTGGTGCGGCGTCGGTGGTCGAGTCGGCGCAGGTTCGGCTGGATCGTGCCGAGTTGGTGGCGCGCAGCGGGCTGGACGGGTCGACGTTGGGTGAGTTGGAGCGGCTCGGTCTGGTGGTGTCGGATCCGCCGGGGTGGTACGACGGGGACGCTTTGGTCATCGCGCGGGCGGTGGCGGGTCTGGCCGGGTACGGGTTCCAGCCGCGGCATCTGCGGGGTTATCGGACGGCGGCGGATCGGGAGGTTGGTTTGTTCGCGCAGTTGGTGACTCCGTTGGTGCGGCAGAGTGATCCGGCGGCGCGGGCGCGGGCGGCGGAGACGGCGCGGGAGTTGGTGGCGTTGTCGCAGCAGTTGCATGCGGCGTTGGTGCGGGTGGGGTTGCGCTCGACGTTGGGGCGGTGAGGTACGTGAGCGTGCTGATCGGCTGGTTCGTGAGTGGCGTAGGCTTGCGGGGGTAACCCCTCTTCTGGCGCGGGCGTGGGTGCGTGTAGCGCATGGGACGGCCGTGTCGCGGTCCGTGTACCGTGCAGGGAAGGGCGCGGTGCGGCGTAGGTGACAACGACACGGAGGCGGCGGTGCGCGAGCTGAGCGTGGTCGGGGTTCGGGTGGAGTTGCCCAGTAACCAGCCGATCGTCCTGCTCAGGGAGGTTGAGGGGGACCGTTACCTGCCGATTTGGATCGGCGCGGTCGAGGCGACGGCGATCGCTTACGAGCAGCAGGGTGTCAAGCCGGCCCGTCCGTTGACCCATGATCTTCTGCGGGATGTGTTGGCGGCGTTGAAGGCGCCGTTGCAGGCGGTGGAGATCATCGAGTTGAAGGAGAACGTGTTCTTCGCTGATCTGTTGCTCGGTGACGGGGTGCGGGTTTCGGCTCGGCCGAGTGATTCGATCGCTTTGGCGTTGCGGGTGGGTGCGCCGATTCGTTGTGCGGAGCAGGTCCTCAGTGAGGCGGGGATCGTGATTCCCGACGAGCAGGAGGACGAGGTGGAGAAGTTCCGCGAGTTCCTGGATCAGGTGCGTCCGGAGGATTTCGCCGGCTGAGAGTGTGGCCCTGCCGGTGTCGGCGGGAAGGTCGTGTGAGCGGTGACTGTCGGTGAGAGCGGCGTTCACCGCTGTCGATGCGCGGCGTGTCGTGATGGTTCCTCCGTGGTAACTCGTGGTGGTCGCTATAGGGTTGCCGTGTCGAGGGGTGCGCGTTTCGGTGACGGGGCGGCACCGCAGTGACGGGGAGGTTGTCCGGATGTACGAGCCGCGGGATTCCGGTGAGGGTGCGGTGTCGGGTGAGCCGGGTGAGATGCCCGGGTCGGCAACTGACGGTGACGGTGCGGTCGGGTACCGGGGTGTGACGGCCTGCCATGCGGTGGGGATCAGCTACCGCCAGTTGGATTATTGGGCGCGTACCTCTCTGGTGGTGCCGGGTGTGCGGGACGCGTCGGGTTCCGGTACGCAGCGGTTGTATTCGTTTCGCGACCTGGTGGTGTTGAAGGTGGTGAAGCGGCTGCTGGATGCCGGGGTGTCGTTGCAGAACATCCGGAAGGCGATCGAGGCGTTGCGGTCTCGTGGTGTGGCGGATCTGGCCGGTATCACGTTGATCTCCGACGGGACGACGGTGTACGAGTGTCGTTCGCCGGAGGAGGTGGTCGACCTGTTGCAGGGCGGCCAGGGTGTGTTCGGCATCGCGATCGGCGGCGCGTTCAAGGAGATCCAGGGTTCGTTGTCGCATCTGCCGGCGGAGCCGGCGGCGCCGGATCTGCCGGGGGGCGTAGAGGGTGGTGCGCTGGGCGACGAGTTGGCTGCGCGGCGGGCACGGCGGCGGGCCGGTTGAGAGCCGCCGCCACTGTGGTGGTGTGGGGTTGCGCTGGTGGCGTGACGGGTCCGGGCGGCAGCCGACGTCGTGGTCGGGTGGAGTTCGGTGTCGCCGAAGGGCCGGCCGACGACGGTGGTCGACTGTGGGCCGTCCGGTCCGGACGGTACGCCTGGTGGCGGTGCCATGGGTGGGGTGGGCTGGTGTTCGCCGCCGATGGTGGTGCTGGGGCACCATGGTCGGGTGCAGGAGCTGATCGAGCCGCTGGCGGGTTTCGTGGCCGCCGGTGGGGTGGTGGTGCTCAGCGGCGCCGGGTTGTCCACCGAGTCGGGTATTCCCGACTATCGGGGGCCCAGTGGTGTCGCGCGTCGGCACACTCCGATGACCTATCAGACGTTCACCGGCGACCCGGCCGCACGTCGCCGGTATTGGGCGCGTAGTCACCTCGGGTGGCGGTTGATCGCTGGGGCGGCGCCCAACGACGGGCACCGGGCGGTGGCCCGGCTGCAGCAGGCTGGCTTGGTGACGGGAATCATCACGCAGAACGTCGACGGGTTGCATACGGCCGCTGGCAGCCGGGACGTGACGGAGCTGCACGGGCGGCTCGACACCGTTGTCTGCCTGACGTGCGGGCGGCGGACGTCGCGGGCCGAGCTGCACGGGCGGCTGCGGGCGGCCAATCCCGGTGTCGTCGGTCAGGTCGTCGCCGTCAACCCGGACGGTGACGTTGATCTCGACGACGCGCAGGTGGCGGCGTTCCGTACGGTCGACTGCGTGACCTGCGGCGGGTTACTCAAACCCGACGTGGTGTTCTTCGGTGAGACGGTGCCGGCGGTACGGGTGCAGTCGTGTTTCGCGTTGGTGGAGGAAGCTCGGTCCCTGCTGGTGTTGGGGTCGTCGTTGACGGTGATGTCGGGTCGCCGGTTCGTGGTGCGGGCGGCGAAGCGGGGCGTGCCAGTGGTGATCGTCAACCAGGGGCCGACGCGTGGTGACGGGTACGCGTGTCTGCGGGTTCCGGCGCCGTTGGGGCTGGTGTTGCCGGCGTTGGCCGACCGGTTGCTCGGTGCCGGGTCACCGGTGGCGTCGAGCCCGGTCGACGGTTGACCGAGGCAGGTCAGGGGCTTCGGTGCGGGCCGTCGGGGCACGCTGGTAGCGTTGATCGCGCCGGTAGCACCGACGTGGGAGAGACCGCCAGGCGATCAGCTGGGCGGCGCCGAAGGGGCAAATCCTCCCCGGAACCTCTCAGGCAGAAGGACCACGTCGGGTCAGGCACTGTGGAGCGCCCACCGGGTGTGACAGAGGGGGAGGGCCGACCTGTCGACCCCCGCCCGTGCAGGAGCACCCATGACCGCCGAGCAGTTCGCCGACCGTCATATCGGTCCCGGCCCCGACGACGAACGTCGCATGTTGGATCTCGTCGGGTACGCCTCGACCGGCGAGTTGATGGACGCGGCGATTCCCGAGGTGATCCGCTGGCACGGCCGGTTGGATCTGCCGCCGCCGGCCAGCGAGCACGAGGCGTTGGCGCAGTTGCGGGCCTTGGCGGCCCGGAACACGGTGGCCGTGTCGATGATCGGGTTGGGCTACCACGGTACCCACACCCCGGCGGTGATCCGCCGCAACGTGTTGGAGAATCCGGCCTGGTACACGGCGTACACGCCGTATCAGCCGGAGATCAGCCAGGGCCGGCTGGAGGCGTTGCTGAACTTCCAGACCGTGGTGTCGGATTTGACTGGCCTGGCGACGGCGAACGCGTCGATGCTCGACGAAGGCACCGCGGCGGCGGAGGCGATGACCCTGGCGCGGCGGGCGTCGAAGAACGACAGCCGGGTGTATGTGGTCGACGCGGATGCCCTGCCGCAGAGCATCGCGGTGATCGTGGGGCGGGCCGAGCCGCTCGGTATCGAGGTGCGGGTGCTCGACCTGGACGTCGAGCCTTTGCCGGCGCAGTTCTTCGGTCTGCACCTGCAGTATCCGGGGGCGTGTGGGGCGGTACGTGACCACGCTCCGCTGGTGCGGGCGGCCCACGCGGTCGGGGCGTTGGTGACGGTGGCGGCGGACCTGCTGGCGTTGACGGTGCTGCGAGCACCGGGGGAGATCGGCGTGGATATCGCCGCCGGCACCACTCAACGGTTCGGGGTGCCGATGGGTTTCGGTGGGCCGCACGCCGGCTATCTGGCGGTGCGGGCCGGTCTGGAACGGATGCTGCCGGGGCGACTGGTCGGGGTGTCCCGGGACGCGGCCGGCGCGGCGGCGTACCGGTTGGCGTTACAGACCCGTGAGCAGCACATCCGGCGGGAGAAGGCGACCAGCAACATCTGCACCGCGCAGGTGCTGCTGGCGGTGATGGCCGGCATGTACGCCGTCTACCACGGCCCGGACGGGCTGCGGGAGATCGCGATCCGTACCCACCGGATGGCGGCTCGGCTGGCCGCCGGGTTGCGTGCCGGTGGTGTCGAGGTCACCGACGTCGCGTTCTTCGACACGGTGACGGCGCGGGTGCCGGGCCGGGCCGGGCAGGTCGTCGCGCAGGCGCGGCGGCGCGGGGTGAACCTGCGGCTGGTCGATGCCGACCGGGTGGGGGTCTCCTGCGACGAGACCACCACCGTCGAGCAGGTGGCTGTGGTGTGGGCGGCGTTCGGTGTCGACGGTGTCGACGGTGCGGTGCCTGAGGTGTTGCCGGCCGGGTTGGCCCGTACCGGTGACTTCCTCACCCATCCGGTGTTCCACGCGCACCGGTCGGAGACGGCGATGCTGCGTTACCTGCGTCGGTTGGCGGACTTCGACTACGCCCTGGACCGGGGCATGATCCCGTTGGGGTCGTGCACGATGAAACTCAACGCCACCACCGAGATGGAACCGGTGAGCTGGGCCGAGTTCGCGAACATCCACCCGTTGGCGCCGGTGGAGCAGACCGCCGGGTATCGGGAACTGGTCGGCCAGTTGGAGAGGTGGCTGGCCGAGGTCACCGGCTACGACGCGGTCAGTGTGCAGCCCAACGCCGGTTCGCAGGGCGAGCTGGCGGGGCTGTTGGCGATCCGGTCGTGGCACCACAGTCGGGGTGAGCGGCATCGCAACGTGTGTCTGATCCCGTCGTCGGCGCACGGCACCAACGCGGCGAGCGCGGTGATGGCTGGGATGCGGGTGGTCGTGGTCGGCTGCGACGCCGACGGCAACGTCGACCTGGTGGACCTGGACGCGAAGGTCGACGCGTACCGGGACACCCTCGCTGCGATCATGGTGACGTACCCGTCGACGCACGGTGTGTACGAGACGGGTATCGCGCAGCTGTGCGCGAAGGTCCACGACGCCGGTGGGCAGGTGTACGTCGACGGGGCGAACCTCAATGCGCTTGTCGGGTTCGCCCGGCCGGGACGGTTCGGGGCGGACGTGTCGCACCTGAACCTGCACAAGACGTTCTGTATTCCGCACGGTGGTGGTGGGCCGGGGGTGGGTCCGGTGGCGGTACGGGAGCATCTGGCGCCGTTCCTGCCGGGTGATCCGGCTGGCGCGCCGGCCGACGGACAGCCAGTGATCGCGGCGGCCCGGTACGGTTCGGCGGGGATCCTGCCGATCCCGTGGGCGTACCTGCGGATGATGGGTGCCGAGGGTCTGACGCGGGCGACCGGGGTGGCGGTGCTGGCGGCCAACTACGTGGCGACGCGACTGCGGGAGCATTTCCCGGTGCTGTACGCGGGCAACAAGGGTCTGGTCGCGCACGAGTGCATCCTGGATCTGCGGCCGGTGACGAAGGCGACCGGTGTCAGTGTCGACGATGTGGCCAAGCGACTCATCGATTACGGGTTCCACGCGCCGACGATGTCGTTCCCGGTGGCGGGAACGTTGATGGTGGAGCCGACCGAGAGTGAGGACCTGGCCGAGCTGGACCGGTTCTGCGACGCGATGATCGCTATCCGGGCGGAGATCGACAAGGTGGGTGCGGGGGAGTGGCCGGTGGGGGACAACCCGCTCGCCAATGCTCCGCACACGGCGGCGATGGTTGGTGGTGACGACTGGCCGCACCCGTACCCGAGGTCGGTGGGTGCGTGGCCGGCCGGGGTCGACCGGGTCGGGAAGTATTGGCCGCCGGTGCGTCGGGTCGACGGCGGGTACGGCGACCGGAATCTGGTTTGCTCGTGCCCGTCACCGCAGGCGTACGAGAGCTGACCGGGCCCGGTACCGCGCCGACCTGGTCGTGGCGGTCCCTGACCGGGGGACTAGCCTGGGTCGGCGCGGGAGAACGTCGTGCCGGACCGTGATGTCGCCTCAGGCGGCGAGTGCGTGTCGGGCAGGGCCTCGGTGCGGTGCGACACTGCTGCCGTCGGGTAGCAGTTCACCGGTGTCGTCGAAGACGATGACTCCGTTGCAGAGCAGGCTCCAGCCCTGTTCACGGAAGCAGGCGATGACCCTGGCGGCTTCCCGGTCGGTGGCTTCGGCGGAGGGACAAGTGGGTTGGTGCTGGCACATCGGGTTCTCCGGACTGTGGGGGCACTGTGTCATGGTTCACACGACCAGTGACGCACAGTACCAAGCGAAAGCGCGCCGCATCGAGCAGATCTGCGCGTGGTGCCCGGGAAATCCGCTGAACGGATGAGCATGCACCGACCAGACGTCGTGGAAGCGCTCCCACGGATGGTGGTCGATCCGCCCGCAGTTCCCGCGTCCTGCCGCGGCCGGCTCGTCGAACACGCCCGCTGGCAGTGGCGCCCCACCGACGGCGGCGACCCGGCCGCGTACGCCGAACAGTTCCTCGCCGACCACGGCCTACACCTCGGCGACCTGACCCGCCCGGCACGCCACCACCGGCACAAAATCTGCGGGGCCGCCCTCTACCTCTCCGCCGCCGCAGCAGCCCTGCTCGCCGGCAGCCCACCCGGCGCACCCAACCCCGCCGACCTGCCCGAAGTGGCCGTCGTCGTCTACGCCCACACCAAACCGAGCACCACCCACCCCAACCCACCACCGCCCTGGTGGCACAGCGCCTGGACCGAGAGCTGGACCCCCCGCCAGCACACCGACGCGATCAGCGCGATCCGCCAGGCCATCGGCCGCGGCGAGGTCTACCAGACCAACCTCGTCGGACACGCCAGCGCCCCCTACACCGGCGACCCGATTCCCGCCCTGGCCCGCCTCGGCCGCCTACCCGGCGCCCGCTACGGCGGCGTCCTCACCGGCCCCGGCTGGGCCATCGGCTGCGCCAGCCCCGAAACCCTCATCGAGGTACGCGCCGGCACCCTCACCACCCGACCCATCAAAGGCACCCGCCCCGCCACCACCACCGGCCGCACCGACCTGCTCACCTCACCCAAAGAACGCGCCGAACACATCATGATCGTCGACCTGGAACGCAACGACCTGGCCCGCATCGCCCGCACCGGCAGCGTCCGCGTCGACGAACTGTTCGCCGTACGCCGCTGGTGCGACCTGTGGCAGGCCGAATCCACCATCCGCGCCGACATCGCCGACGGACTCGGCCTGGCCGACCTGCTCCGCGCCGTCTGCCCCGGCGGCTCAGTCACCGGCGCACCGAAACTCGCCGCCCTCGACCACATCGCCGCCCTCGAACCCGTCGGCCGCGGCGCCAGCATGGGCACCCTCGGCTGGATCGGCCCCGACCACATCAACCTCGGCCTGACCATCCGCACCGCCGCCGTCGACGGCAACGCCGTGCACGTCTGGGCCGGCGGCGGCATCACCTGGGACAGCGACCCCGCCGCCGAAGTCGCCGAAGCCGCCGCCAAAACCACCCCGCTTCGGGCCGCCCTCGCCCCCGCACAGCCCACCAGCCAACCGATAGCATCGACCAGGTGACGATGCGAGACATCCGAATCATCGGCGACCCGGTGCTCCGCACCCCCAGCGAACCGATCACCAACTTCGACGCCGCACTACGCACCCTGGTCACCGACCTGATGGACACCCTGCTCGGCGCACCCGGCCGCGCCGGCGTCGCCGCACCCCAAATCGGCGTCAGCCTCCAGGTCTTCGTCTACGACGCCGACGGCCACCGCGGCCACATGATCAACCCGACGCTGGAGCTGTCCACCGAACTCCAGGACGACGACGAGGGCTGCCTGTCCATCCCCGGCCTGCACTTCCCGACCCCCCGCGCCCTGCACGCCACCGCCCACGGCTACGACCAACACGGCGAACCCCTCACCATCGCCGGCAGCGGCTTCCTCGCCCGCGCCCTGCAACACGAGACCGACCACCTCACCGGCCGCCTCTACGTCGACACCCTGCACGGCGAAACCCGCCGCCGCGCCCTACGCGAGATCCGCGCCGGCCGCTTCGACTCCTCCCACCGAGGCTGAACCAGCCACCCACTGGTCGTACCCCAGCTTCGCCACCAACGCCAGCACCACCACCAGCAGCACCACCCGCACGAACCCGGAACCGCGCCGCAACGCCATCCGCGCACCCACCGACGCCCCCACGATGTTGCACACCGCCATCGCCGCACCCAGCAGCCACCACACATGCCCAGTCACCGCGAACACCGCCAACGCACCCGCGTTCGTGCCCGCGTTGACCACCTTCGCCATCGCCGAACCGTGCACGAAGTCCGCCCCCACCAACGCGGTGAACGCCAACACCAGAAACGTGCCCGTACCCGGACCGATCAACCCGTCATACGCGGCGATGCCCACCCCGGCCACCAGCACCGCCACCACCACCCGCACCCGCGTCCGCCGCTGCGGCACCGCCAGCACCCCCAACGCGGGACGCAGCACCACGAACAAAGCCACCGACACCAACACCACCAACACCACCGGCCGGTACGCCGACGACGGCACCGCCCCAGCCAACGCCGCACCCAGACCCGCACACACCACCGCCAACACCGCCGCCGGCCCCACCACCACCCAGTCGATCTTCGTATGGCGGGCGTACGTCACCGCCGCCGTCGACGTACCGGCGATCGCCGCCAACTTGTTCGTCCCCAACGCCGTCGCCGGCGGCAACCCCGGAGCCGCCACGAGCAACGCCGGCAACAGCAACAACCCACCACCACCCACCACCGCGTCCACCCAACCCGCCAGGGCAGCGGCAGTCAGCAACGTCACCACGGTCACCGGGTCCAACTCCACGACCGGCGATTCTTCCCACCGGCACCCCGCTCACACCGCCGGCTGTGGCCAGCCTCACCGCCCCCGACGACGCCGCACCCAGATCCCCACCCCGGCAACCGCCACAAACACCAGCACCGAACAGCACAACGCCCGCAGCATCGGGCAACTCTCCCACGCCGTCGCTAAGGTGACAGCGTGCGCCTGGCCACGTTCAACCTGCTGCACGGCCGGTCCCTCACCGACGGCCTGGTCGACCCGGCCCGACTGACCGCCGCCGTCGCCGCCATCGACGCCGACATCCTCGCCCTCCAAGAAGTCGACCGTGACCAGTCCCGCAGCGGCAACCTCGACCTCACCGCCATCGCCGCTCAGGCCCTCGGCGCCCCCGAGCACCGCTTCGCCGCCGCCGTCGTCGGCACCCCCGGCGAGGCGTTCCGCCCCCTCACCCACGACGACGACGGTCACGGCGAACCCTGCTACGGCGTCGGCCTGATCTCCCGCCACCCGGTCACCCACTGGCGCGTCACCCGCCTACACCCCGCGCCGGTGCGCTCCCCGGTCTACGTCCCCGGCCCGGGCGGCGGCCTCATCCTGCTCCGCGACGAACCCCGCGTCGTCATCGCCGCCGTACTGGACACCCCCCACGGCCCCCTCACCGTCGCCGCCACCCACCTGTCCTTCGTCGCCGGCTGGAACGTCCGCCAACTCCGCCAGGTCATCCGCGCCCTACGTGCCCTACCCGCCCCCCGCATCCTCCTCGGCGACCTGAACCTGCCCGCCTGGGCCACCAGAGCCGTCTCCGGCTGGCAACTGCTGGCCCGCCGACCCACCTACCCCGCCGCGCAACCCCGCGTTCAACTCGACCACGTCCTCGCCGACCGGCACAGCTTCGACCAGCTACCCCCGGTCACCGCCGTGCGCACCCCACGGTCAACCATCTCCGACCACCGACCCCTGGTCGTCGACCTCGGCACTCGCCCCTGACCCGCGAACCACCCTCGCCGCCCAGCCGCCTACCCAGCAACATCGGAGATGTCGCGGTGTCCGGGCACCGGGCCAGCCGCTGACCGGGCCGCCCGCAACGCGTTGCGGAACAACATCGCCACCGTCACCGGACCCACCCCACCGACCCTCGGCGTGATCGCTCCCGCCACCTGCGCACACGACTCATCGACGTCCGGCAGCAACCGACGCCCCGCGTACCGCACCCCAGCACCGACCACCACCGCGCCCGGGCGCACATGCTCCGGCCGCACGATGCCCGGCACCCCGGCCGCCGCCACCAGGATCTCCGCCCGCCGCGTGTACCGAGGCCAGTCCGCCACCCCCGTGTGCACCACCGTCACCGCCGCGTTCGCCGTCGACCGCTTCTGCGCCAACAGCATCGCCAACGGCCGCCCCAACGTGACCCCACGACCCAGGATCACCACCTCACGACCGGCCACCAGCACCCCGTGGTACGCCAACAACGCCTCGATCGCCGCCGGCGTGCACGGCAACGGCCCCGGCACCCCCAACGCCAGCCGGCCCAAGTTCACCGGATGCATACCGTCCACGTCCCGATCCGGGTCGAGGGTCTGCAACGCCCGGTCATAGTCCAGACCGCCGGGGATCGGATACTGCACCAACACCCCGTGCACCCCCGGGTCGGAGTTGAAGTCGGCCAGCACCGCGTGCACGTCGGCCTGCGACGCCGACGCCGCCAGCCGCACGTGCGGCGAGGCGAAACCCAGCTCCGCCGCCTGCCGCTGCTTGATCCGGATGTAGCCGGCACTGGCCTCGTCGTCACCCACCAACACCGTCGCCAACGTCGGAGTCACCCCCGCTGCCCGCAGCTGCGCCACACCCTCGGCCACCTCGGCCAGAATCTCCTCCGCCACCGGCACACCCGGCAGCGACCGCGCACCCGTCATCGACATGGCTCACCTCATCCGTGGCGGGCCCAGGCGGACGACCCCCCACGGTGAGCTTCCCGATGGTCGATCCCATCCCCGATGCCGCCAGTCGCGTCGTCGCCAGCCTGTCACACCACCGGCCGCCTCATCACTTCGACACGGCCACCCCGGACAGCGCCCGCCAGCTCAGTCAGGAGCCGAGAGCAGCCCCGCCAGCACCCGGTTCGTCCGGTTGGCCCGCACCGCCTCCCGCTGCTGCCCCGAGGTCACCTCGATGTACGTCTGCGACGACGCCAACGACGCGTGCCCCAACAGCCGCATGATCTCTGCCGCCCCCGCACCGTCCTCGGCCAGCCGGGTGGCGAAGGTGTGCCGCAGCGCGTGCAACCGCGCCCCACGTGGCACCCGGTCATTGATTCCGGCCCGCCGGTAGCAAGACTCCACCAGATACTGCAGACCACCCCGGCGCAGCGGCTCACCCTGACGGTCAACCAGCAGCGGCGACACCTGCCGCACGGTACGCGCGCCGAAGCGGCGGACACGGCTGTCCAGATAGTTCGCCAGCACCGTGTCCAGATCCGGCTCGACCGGCAGTACCCGGGGGCGCCCGCCCTTGCCGGCCACCTCCAGCCGGCGCTCACCAGGGCGGCCACCGATCGAACCGACCCGCAGACCCAGCAACTCTGCCAGTCGCAGTCCCGCGCACAGGGCCAACGCCAGCACCGCCACGTCCCGTTCCGGCCACGGGTCCCGCTGTCGTCCCTCGGCCCGCGCGGCCGAGGTGAGCAGGTGTTCGGGGGTGTCCTCTCCGCGCAGCGGCTTCGGCGTCGGCAGGGGAGTACGGGGGCGCCCGACGGCCGGCATCGGGTTGCCGGGCACCACCTGCTCGGCGACCAGGAAGGAGAAGAAGCCGTTCCAGGTGGACCAGGCCCGACCGACGGAACTGGCGGCCCGGCCGGCGGCGAACCGGGCGAACGCGGCCCGGATCAGCCTGGGGGAGAGCGCGTCGACCGGCAGTTCGGCCAAGGACAGGGCGGGGGTGGAGAACTCCGCGGCGAGGGCGGCCACCGCGGTCAGATCCCGCCGGTAGGCCGCCTGGGTGTGCGGGGAGGGTTTGCGGGTGGCCCGGGCGGTCAGGAACTCCTCGATCAGCGAGGTTACCGATTCATCCCTCTTGTCATGCATAAGTGATATTATGCATGACTTTCGCATTCGGGGAGTGGTTCAGGGGGAGTGTTTCTGTCGGTGCCCCCCCAACGTCACGGTGATTGATCCGGGCCGGTGCCGGAAGCGTGCCGGTCCCGGGCTGACGCACCTCGCGGCCAAGAGGCGCAGCACCGCCGAAATCCGAGCCGAATCCCGCCACCGGCACCTGGCCAACGGCATCTACGTCCGGCCCGGGACGGTCCCGACCGCCGAAGTAAACTTCGGTCCCGCCGGCTGACCCCCCGGGGGTGTGCCCTCGATGCAGCCGGGGCAGGGGCCGATCCGCTCAACTTTACATAATGTAGATTATCGAATAACCAGGTCGAGGTCTCGAGCAGACGTCGAGCCCCCGCGTCCGTCGAGCCCGGTCCACCGGACGTCGGGGCGCGCCAGCTCAGCGACGCGTTTGCCCGGGCGGTGCGGTTCCTCCTCTGTGGTGCCCGCCGTCCTGCCGTGATGCCGATCGGTCTGGCCGGCTCAGAGGCCGCCGCCGACACGAAGGATGGTGCCGGTCGTGTAGGAGGCGTCGGGGCTGAGCAACCAGACGACAGCGGCGGCGACCTCGTCGGGTTCGCCAGGGCGGCCCAGTGGGATGCGGTCGGCGACGCGGTCGGGTCGGTCGGGTTGGCCGGACAGGGCGTGGATGTCGGTGCGGATGACACCGGGGGCGACCGCGTTGACGCGGATGCCCCGAGGCGCCAGTTCCTTGGCCAGGCCGATGGTGAGGGCGTCGGTGGCGGCCTTGACGGCGGCGTAGTGCACGTACTCCCCTGGGCTGCCGAGGGTGGCGGCGACTGAGGAGAGGTTCACGATGGCGGCGCCCTCGGTCATCCGGCGGGCGGCCTGCTGGGCGCAGAGGACGTAGCCGATGAGGTTGACGTCGACGACGCGGCGCAGGTCGTCGGGGTCGAGCTCGGTGAAGGGGCCGATCGGACTGGTGATGCCGGCGTTGTTGACCAGGCCGGTGAGGGTGCCGAGTTCGGTCGCGGCGTCGAACAGGGCGGCGACCTGGTCGGGGTCGCGGGTGTCGGCGGGTACGGCGATGGCGCGTACGCCGATGGCGCGCAGGTCGGCCACGACGGTGTCGGCGGCGGTGTGGTCACGTCGGTAGCCGAGGGTGATGTGCTGGCCGGTGCGGGCGAGGCGGCGTGCGGTGGCGGCGCCGATACCTCGGCTGCCGCCGGTGATGACGGTGACGGTGGTCAATGTGGCCTCTCCCCTGCCCCGAGCTGGTGTCGGGGACGTTACCGGGGTGGTCGCGGTGCCGGGTGGCGCGGTGTCTTGTCTGCGCGGCCGGTCCAGGTCGATGGCATACGCTCGCGGCCACAGTGTCGTTGGGAGGACTCGTGACGGGTGTGGGTGTCGGGGATCTGGTCGAGGATTTCGAGTTGCCGGACGAGACGGGTCGGTCGCGGCGGTTGACGCAGCTGCTGGAGTCGGGTCCGGTGGTGTTGTTCTTCTATCCGGCGGCGATGACGCGGGGTTGCACGGCGGAGAGTTGTCACTTTCGGGATCTGGCGGCGGAGTTCGCGGCTGTGGGTGCGCAGCGGGTGGGTATCAGCCGCGATCCGGTGTCGCGGCAGGCGGAGTTCTCGCGGTTGCACGGGTTCGACTATCCGTTGTTGTCGGATGCGGATGGTGTGGTGGCGGACCGGTTCGGGGTGCGGCGCCGGTTGCCGTTGGGGCCGTTGAGTACGCGTCGGATGACGTTCGTGATCGGGGTGGATCGGCGGGTCATCGAAGTGGTGCACAGCGAGTTGGGCATGAACGAGCATGCGGATCGGGCGTTGCGCGCGTTGGGGGGCTGATCTTCGGGTTGTCACGGGCGGCTGGTATCAAGGCAGGCGTCTGAACAGGTGTACGAGGAAACGAGGTTGGGCGATGGGTGCCGCTGGTCAGGGACTGTCCGAGGACGAGGTGCGCGGCATCCGGGAGGCGTTGGCCGCGGGGCGTAAGCCGAAGGTGGTGTTCACTGCGGCGGCGGGTCAGATCGCTGGGCAGCTGGGTCAGGTGGTGGAGTTGACTGATCCGGCGGAGTCCGACGAGTTCGTGGTGGTGCGGTTCGGCCGTGACGAGTTGCCGTTCTCCCCCACTGATGTGGCGGTGGCGCCGCGTGGTGCGGGTCGGCGGCCGGTGGAGCCCAAGGTGGAGTCGGAGCCGGTGGTGCCGGCGCAGGTGGAGCCGGAGTTCGTGTTGGACCGGGTGCCGCAGCCGCGTCGGGAGGAGCAGCGTCAGGTGGAGCAGCCGCGTCAGGAGGAGTCGAGGGTGGACGAGACGGTGGAGCCGAAGGCGGAAGCCAAACCGGCCCGGCGGGTGGTGAAGGCGGCCAAGCCGAAGGGGCCGGCGGGGTTGACGGTCACGTTGGCCTATGCCGAGGGTGAGTGGACGGTCGCCGCGCAGCAGGGCAGCAAGGTGTTGGCGAAGCCGTACGTGCTCAAGCCGGCGGAGGCGCTGCGGATGGTGGCGTTGGTGGATGTTCCGGGGGTGCAGGAGGCGGTGGAGCAGATTCTGTCTGCGGAGCGGTCGGAGGCGGAGCAGCAGGCGGAGAAGTTGCGGGCGGAGTTGGCAGAGATCGAGGCCCGGTTGGCGGAGTTGCGCGAGGCGGGCTGAGTACGGCAGGTTCCGATCCGACCGGCGGCCCGGTCCGGCATGTGACGTGCCGGGCCGGGCCGCGGCGTCTGTCAGAAGTAGTCGATGAGGTGGGCGGTGGGTCCGGCGGCGAGCAGGTCCAGGGCGCTGGGGTCGGGTGTGGTGTGGTGCAGGAGCCCGGTTTCGGCGAGGGTTCGGGCGGTGGCGGTGCCGGTGTAGAGGCGGGCGAAGCCGCGTACGGTCAGGTGCAGGTCGGTGTCGTTGGTGGTGCGGTGCAGGTCGGCGTGGCCGTCGGCGACGGTGAGTTGCCAGGTGCCGGTGTTCCAGTCGGCGAGGTCGTCGGTGAGGGTGAAGGTGACCTGGCCGTGGGTGTGGGTGGGCCAGCCGCGGGCCTGTACGGCGCGGACGATGTCGACGGGTCGGTGCATCCAGGTGTCGCGTTCGTGTTCGCGGGCGCGTTCCAGGGGCAGGTGGGTGCTGACGGTGTCGCCGGGTAGCGGGGTCACGCGCAGGGTCGGGGTGACGCTGCACCAGCTGGCGAGGACGCCGACGAGGGCTTGGGTGGCGTCGGCCGTGGTGGCGAGGATGTCTTCGACGGTGAGGACGGCGTCGGGGCCGTAACCGCGGCCCCGGTCCCAGCCGGCGTAGCCGACCAGTTGGTCGTCGTGTTCGACGAGGGTGAGCCCGTCGTAGGGCAGCTCGTCGGTGGCGGTGAACCGGCGGTGGGTGCGGGTGAGCAGGCCGTTGCGGTGGTGGGCGACGTGTCGGTAGAGCTCGGCGGTGGCGGGCAGGTCGCCGGGAGTGCCGGCGCGGACGGTCAGCCGTGGGTCGGGGCGGTGTCGGGGCAGGGTGGCGGTGGGCAGGTCGAGGGTGCGTCGTTGGCCGGTGATCTCCCAGCCGCAGGCGCGGTAGGGGGCGGCGGTGGTGGGGAACAGCGCGCTGACGGCGGCGCCGCGGTCGTGGGCGTGGCGGAGCAGGGTGCTCAGCAGGGCTCGGCCCACTCCGGTGCCGCGTGCTTCGGGTGCGACGGCGACGCCGGCGACGTCTGCGGCGGGTACGGCGTGTCCGCTCCACCATTGTTCGTCGTGCAGGTCGACGGCCTTGCCGATGAGTTTTCCGGTGGAGTCGAAGGCGCCGTAGGCGGTGCGGCCGGTGGGGTTTGGTGGTGGGGGTGGTTGCGGGTCGGAGCCGAAGGCGAGCCGGCCGAGTTGCCAGGCGTCGTTCAGGTCGTCGGGGGTGAGTTCACGCACGTCGGGCACGGGCTGACGATAGTGGTCGTGGTGGTGGGGCGGCTGGATTCGCCGGTGGGGTGGGTCAGTGGTGTGGGATGTGGGTGACGCCGATGCGTTTGCGGAAGACCCAGTAGGTCCAGCCCTGGTAGGCCAGCACGATGGGGGTGAAGAACACCGCGACCCAGGTCATGATCGTGAGGGTGTAGGGGGTGGAGGCGGCGTTGGTGGCGGTGAGTGTGCCGGTCGGGTCGAGTGTGGAGGGCAGGACGTTCGGGAAGAGGGCGGTGAAGAGGGTGGCCACCGCGAGGCCGATCGCGGCGGCGGTGCCGGTGAAGGCCCAGCCTTCGCGGCGTACCGTGGCGGCGGCGAGACCGCCGAGCAGGGCGAGCGCGGCGGCGACGGCGAGCACGACGGCGGCCGTGCTGGAGCGGATGGTCAGGGTCCAGCTCAGGAAGGCCACCGCGAGGACCGCCGCGGCCACGCCCAGGCGCACGGCGAGGGCGGCGGCCCGGCCGCGGATGTCGCCGACGGTCTTGAGGGCGACGAAGACGGCGCCGTGGGTGGCGAACAGCGCCGCGGTGGTGGCGCCGCCGAGCAGGGCGTACGGGTTGAGCAGGTTGAGCAGTCCGCCGACGTACTCGTGGTCGGCGTCCAGCGGCACGCCGCGCAGGATGTTGGCGAACGCCACGCCCCACAGGATCGCCGGGACGAGTGAGCCGAAGAAGATGGCGTTGTCCCAGCGGCGTTTCCAGGATGCCTCGGGACGCTTGTGGCGGTATTCGAAGGCGACGCCGCGGGCGATCAGGGCCAGCAGGATGAGTAGCAGGGGTAGGTAGAAGCCGGAGAAGAGGGTGGCGTACCACTCGGGGAAGGCGGCGAACATGGCGCCTCCGGCGGTGATCAGCCAGACCTCGTTGCCGTCCCAGACCGGCCCGATGGTGTTGATCATGACGCGGCGTTCCTTGTCGTCGCGGCCGAGTACGGGCAGCAGCATGCCGACGCCGAAGTCGAAGCCTTCGAGGATGAAGTAGCCGGTGAACAGGACGGCGACGAGGAGAAACCAGATGGTGGTCAGTTCCACGGGTGGCTCCGGGCTCAGTAGGCGAAGGTGAGCGGACGTTCGGTGTCGTCGGGTTCGGGGGTGGGGGTGATGTCGGGGACGCCGGCCTTGGCGTAGCGGATCAGTAGTTTCACCTCGATGATGGCGAGGGTGGCGTAGATGAGGGTGAAGGCGGTGAAGGAGGTGAGGACTTCGGTGAGGCTGACGCTGCGGGATACGCCGTCGCGGGTGAGCATCTCGCCGAAGACGATCCAGGGTTGGCGGCCCATCTCGGTGAAGATCCAGCCGAAGGAGTTGGCCAGTAGCGGCAGGATCGGCATGGCGAGGCCGGCGCGCAGCAGCCAGGTGCTGGTGGGGGTGCGTCCTTTGCGGTGGGTCCAGAGGACCAGTAGGGCGATGGCGGCGGCGGCGAGCCCGAAGCCGATCATCATCCGGAAGCTCCAGTAGGTGACCGGGATGATCGGGGTGTAGCTGCCGGCGCCGTACTGGGCGCTGTAGCGGGCCTGGAGGTCGTTGATGCCCTGCACGGTGCCGTTGGGGTCGCCGGTGCCGAGGTAGGACAGCAGGTACGGGATCTTGAGGGCGAACAGTTCGCGGCTGCCGTCGAGGCTGCCGATGGTCAGTACGGAGAACGACGCGGGGCTTTCGGTGGTGTAGAGCCCTTCGGCGGCGGCCATCTTCATCGGTTGTACCTGCGTCATGATTTTGCCTTGGATGTCGCCGGTGACGACGACGAGGGCGGCGCTGGCCAGGGTGACCCAGGCGCCGAAGCGGGCGGCGAAGCGGTAGGCGGGGGTGTCGGCGCTGTCGCGGTTGCGGATGAGGTGCCACAGGGCGACGGCCACCAGCAGCGATCCGGCGACCAGGAAGGCGCCGGCGATGGTGTGCGGGAAGGTGATCAGGGCGACCTTGTTGGTCAGCACGGCGAGGAAGTCGGTCAGTTCGGCTCGGCCGGTGTCCGGGTTGTAGCGGTAGCCGACGGGGTTCTGCATGAACGAGTTCGCGGCGAGGATGAAGTAGGCGGACAGGTTGGTGCCGATGGCGGCGGTCCAGATGCTGGCCAGGTGCAGGCGGGCGGGTAGTCGGTCCCATCCGAAGATCCACAGGCCGATGAAGGTGGATTCGAGGAAGAACGCGACGAGGGCTTCGATGGCCAGGGGTGCGCCGAAGATGTCGCCGACGAAGCGGGAGTAGTCGCTCCAGTTCATGCCGAACTGGAATTCCTGGACGATGCCGGTGACGACACCCATGGCGAAGTTGATCAGGAAGAGTTTGCCGTAGAACTTGGTGAGTTTGAGGTACTTTTCGTCGCCGGTGCGGTGCCAGAGTGTCTGGAGGATGGCGACCAGGACGGACAGGCCGATGGTCAGCGGTACGAAGAGAAAGTGGTAGACGGTGGTGACACCGAACTGCCAGCGGGCGACGTCCAACGCGTCCACCTGCGACCCCCCAGCGACTCATACTACAAGACGTAGTAAATACTACATTGCGTCGTACGCGGATCCGCAGGGGCGGACGACCCGAACCGGCCCGGGACCAATGACCCTGCTCACCTGTGCCACCCGGCCCGCGCGGCGGACCGCTGATCCTGGCCGCCAACCACGTCAGCCCGTTCGACCCGATCGTGCTCGCCGCGGCCTGCCGGGTGGCACCGAGGATCATGGCCACGGGTGGGCTGTTCCGGGCCCCGCTGATCGGCGCCGCGATGCGCCGCGCCGGGCACATCCGCGTCGACCGGGGCACCAAGGGTGTGCACCGGGCCCTGGATGCCGCCGCTGCGGTGGTCGCCACCGGTGCGCCGATCCTCGTCTATCCGGAGGCATCCGGCACCCCGCAGGTATGAGACGTGGACGATCCGAGGTACCTGGCCCGCCACCGGGAAGTCACCGGGGACAGGCATACTTCGCCGCGTGCCCATGACCGTGCACCCCTACCTCGACGCGCCCGCACCGCTGGCCTTCGCCCACCGAGGCGGCGCCGCCGACGGTGACGAGAACACCGCCGCCGCTTTCGCCCGGGCAGTCGAGCTGGGGTACCGGTACGTCGAGACCGACGTGCACGGCACCGCCGACGGGGTGGCCGTGGTGTTCCACGACGACACCCTGGAACGGGTCACCGGTCAGCGTGGCCGGGTCGACGCGATGCGCTGGGCGGACCTGGCCACGGTGCGTGTCGGTGGTGGTGCCGCGGTGCCCCGCCTCGACGAGGTGCTCGACGCGTGGCCGCAGGTGCGGTTCAACATCGACGTCAAGAGCGAGCAGGCGGTGGCACCCACGGTGGCCACTGTCGACCGGGCCGGTGCCGCCGACCGGGTGCTGCTGGCCTCGTTCAGTGACGCCCGGCTGACCCGGCTGCGTGCGTTGACCAGGGGACGCATCGCCACCGGCCTGGGGGTCCGCGGAGTGGCCCGACTGCGGTGGGCCTCGTGGGCGGGACGGCCGCTGCGGCTGCCACCGTCGGTGGTGGCCGCGCAGGTGCCGGTGCGCTACGGCCGGGTGCCGGTGGTCGACCGGCGGTTCGTGCGTACGGCCCACCGGCTGGGGTTGCAGGTGCACGTCTGGACGATCGACGAACCCACCGAGATGCACGAGTTACTTGATCTCGGGGTGGATGGCATCATGACCGACCACGTCGGCGTGCTGCGCGACGTCTACCGCAGCCGCGGCCACTGGGCCGCCTGAACACCCGGGCGGAGGACCCCTATGGCCGAGACGGTCACCGCGGCGACGCAGGACGCGCCGCCACCGAGTAGCACCCGACGCGAGCGCACCGGCTGGTACGTCTACGACTGGGCGAACTCGGCTTTCCAGACCACCGTCATCACGGTGTTCCTCGGTCCGTTCCTGACGAGTGTGACCAAGGTGGCCGCCGGCTGTGAACTCGGCGCGGACGAGTGCGCCGGGTACGTCTACCCGTTGGGTGTCAAGGTCGCCCCCGGCTCCTACTACCCGTTCCTGGTCTCGTTGTCGGTGCTGTTGACGGTCCTCGTGTTGCCGGTCGTCGGTGCGATCGCCGACCGGTCGCTGCACAAGAAGCGGCTGCTGGCCGCCACGGCGTTCACCGGCGCGGCCGCGACCGTCGGCATGCTTTTCGTCACCGGCGACCGGTATCTGCTCGGTGGTGCGCTGTTCGTGGTCGCCAATATCAGCTTCGGGGCGGCGATCGTGGTGTACAACTCGTTCCTGCCGCAGTTGGCTGGGCCGGACGAGCGTGACGCGATCTCCAGCCGGGGCTGGGCGGTGGGCTACCTGGGTGGTGGTCTGCTGCTGGCGTTGAACCTCGTCGCGGTGCAGTCGTTCGACAACGGCACCGCCGAACGCACCCTGGATCTGGCCCGCTGGTCCATCGTCTCGGCCGGGCTGTGGTGGGCGGTGTTCACGCTGGTGCCGCTGCGGTGGCTGCGGGAGCGTCCCACCGACGCCGCGCTGGCCGCCGCCGGCCGCGGCAACGTGCTCACCGACGGGTTCCGTCAACTCGGTCACACGTTGCGGGAGATCAAGGCGTACCCGCTGACGCTGTTCTTCCTGCTGGCGTTCCTGGTCTACAACGACGGCATCCAGACCGTCATCACCCTGGCCAGCCAGTACGGCACCGAGGAACTACGGCTGGGGCAGAGCACCCTGATCGTGACGATCCTGCTGGTGCAGTTCCTCGCCTTCGGGGGTGCGTTGGGGCTGGGTGCCCTGGCCGGGCGGATCGGGGCCTGGAAGACGGTCCTGCTCAGCCTGGTGCTCTGGACCGCGGTGATCGTCGCGGCGTTCCGGCTGCCAGCCGAGGCACCGCTGCCGTTCATGCTGCTCGGCGCGGCCATCGGCCTGGTTCTCGGTGGCAGCCAGGCATTGAGTCGGTCACTGTTCAGTCAGCTGATTCCCGCCGGCAGGGAGGGTGAGTACTACGGCTTCTACGAGATCAGCGACAAGGGCACCAGCTGGCTCGGTCCGCTGGTGTTCGGTCTGGTGTTCCACCTCACCAACTCCTACCGGGTCGGTCTGGTCTCCCTGCTGATCTTCTTCGTGGTCGGGTTCCTGCTGTTGCTGGCCGTGCCGATCCGGCGGGCCATCGTCGCCGCCGGGAACACGCCGCCGCGGGTGCTGTGATCCGGGTCGGCGGTGCGATGATCGACACCCCGGCCGGGTCAACCGCGCGGGCCGGGGGCACATCGCACTAGGCTGCCGGTCCGTGACGACCGACGACGCCGTACCCAGCTGCCTGGCCCGTCCGACACTTGCCGGGCAGAGCGACGATCCGGCCGGATGTGTCGCCGCCCGTGGCGTCGACGGGAGGCCGGCGCACGCTGCCGCGCTGCGGTTCTACTGGGGGCCGATGGACTGCGGCAAGTCCACGATGGCTTTGCAGATGAACTACAACCATGCCCGGCAGGGACGCCGTGGCCTGGTCACCACCCGCATCGACCGTTCCCTCGGCCCGCAGGTGACCACCCGCATCGGGCTGGCCCACGAGGCCATCGAGGTGACCGACGCGCTGGACCTGCGTACCCTGGTCCGCGACGCCTGGAACGACGGGGTCCGGGTGGACTACCTGATCTGTGACGAGGCGAGCTTCTACGCTGTCGAGCACGTCGAGCAGATGGCCGACCTGGTCGACATTTTCGATGTCGACGTGTATGCCTTCGGGCTGGCCACCGACTTCCGGTCCGGCCTGTTCCCGGCGGCGCAGCGGCTGTTCGAGTTGGCCGACTCGGTGGCCAGGATTCAGGTCGAGGTGCTCTGCTGGTGCGGCCGGGAGGGCCTGCTCAACGCCCGCGTCGCCGACGGGCGGGTGGCCCGTGAAGGCGCGCAGGTCGTCATCGGCGACACCGTCGACACCGCGGACGTGCGGTACCAGGTGCTGTGCCGGCGGCACCACCGTGCCGGTGACCTGGGGCCCGCCAACTGATCACCGGTACCGTCGGGGTGGCCCGCGCGTGGGCCCTGGTCGAGGTCAGTACGGGTCACCGCAGACCCGCCAGCCGCCGTCCTCGCGTACCACGGTCAGATCCCGCTGTTCGGTGCTGCCGCTGTCGCGGGTCAGCACGACGGTGACGGTGCCGAGGGGTCTGCCGCCGTGGGTGGCCACGGACACGTCCATGATCTCGTAGTCGCGGACCACGGGTGGGGTGCGCACCCAGCTGGTGAAGCCGATCTCGCTCCAGCGGGTGCGGGCCTCGTCGCAGAGCCGCTCGTACGCGCTGCCGGTGTCGCCCGTGGTGACCTCGCGCAGGAACCCTTCGGTGGTCTGGCGGACCGGGCCGGCGGCCTGGGTGACAAGTTGCACATTCCAGGCGCCCAGTCCGGCGATGCCGACGCAGCACAGGGCGACCCCTGCTGCGGCGACGACGAGGCCGGTCCGCATCGGATGGCGTCGCCGGGCCGGTCTGCTCCACGGCTGCGCAGCGTCCACACCATCCGACCGTAGAGAATCTGAAGTCGCGGCGGGCGGAAAGGGTTGTGGCCGGCCGGGACGGTGTCGCGTCCGGCCGGCCACGTCGGCAGTGGGGTCGTCGATCAGGCTTTGATCTCCTTGCGGCCGTTCCCGGTCGCGCTGATGGTGACCCGGCGGGGCTTGGCCCGTTCGGCCACCGGGATCCGCAGCGTCAGCACACCGTTGTCGTAGCCGGCTTCGAGCTTGTCGGTGTCGAGGGTGTCGCCGAGGAAGAGTTGACGGCTGAAGACACCCATCGGCCGTTCGGCGGCGACCAGTTCGACGTTGTCGCCGGCGGGGCGACCACGTTCGGCGCGGACGGTCAGCACGTTGCGCTGCACGGTGCAGTCGATGCTGTCCGGGTCGACTCCGGGCAGGTCGAAAGCGGCGTAGAAGTGGTCGCCGTCGCGGTAGGCGTCCATGTGCATGACGGCCGGACGGCTGGTGCTGCCGAAGAACTGCTCGGCGAGCCGGTCGATTTCACGGAACGGGTCGGTGCGCATCAGCATCGTGTGCCTCCTCGGTTCTCCTGGCCGAAGGTCCTCAGTTGAGTCCAATCGACTCAACTTCTGGTTTCTTATATAGCGCGCCCGTCGACAGCCGTCAAGTCCACCGACCTGGGCGGTGACCGCACCCGCGCTCCCCCGTACGTCACCGCAGGTGACCACCGGTTCCGCCGACCGCCACGGCACGCACCGCACGCAGGTTAAGGTGCTGCGATGGGTACCCACTCCGCGGCGGTCGAGGCACTCAGGACCGACCCCCGCGCCGCCGCGCTACACCGGTCGCTCGACGTCTACTACGGCGATCCCGCCCGGGACACGGCGATGGACGCCTTCTACGCCCGCTTCGTGCACCCCGGTGACCTGGTCTTCGACATTGGTTCCCATGTCGGGGACCACATCGGCACCTTCCGCCGGCTCGGTGCCCGGGTGGTCGCCGTCGAACCGCAACCGCTGTGCCTGCGGGCGTTGCGGGCCATCTACGCCCACGACGACCAGGTCACCGTGGTCGAGGCGGCCTGCGGGGCCCAACCCGGCAGGATCAGTTTCCTGGTCAACACGGCGAACCCCACCGTCTCCACCGCCTCCACCGACTTCGTGACGGCCGCCGCCGGAGCGGGCGGCTGGGAGGGCCAGATCTGGGACGGTCAGATCGAGGTGCCGGTCACCACCATCGACACGCTGATCGCCGAGCACGGCACACCGTCCTTCGTCAAGATCGACGTGGAGGGTTTCGAGGACGCCGTACTCGCCGGTCTCAGCCATCCCCCGCCCGCCCTGTCGTTCGAGTTCACCACCATCGGACGGGCGGTCGCCCTACGCTGCCTGGAGCGGCTCGCCACACTCGGCTTCGACGGCTTCGACGTGGCCCTCGGCGACCACAAGGCGCTGACTCTCGGGCGGTGGGTCGACGCCGACGAGATGGCCGCGCACCTGCTCGCGCTGCCACACGAGGCCAACTCCGGCGACGTGTACTGCGTCCGCACGACCCGCGGTTGACCGCCGGTCAGCTCCGCCTACGGGCCCGGGCCGCCCAGATGGCGTACGCGGGATCGCGGTCCAGGTTGTGCCGGTCCCGGTCGTAACGGCGGGTGGTACGCGGATCGGCGTGCCCCATCGCGTCCTGCACGTCCTCCAGCGGCACCCCCTCGGAGCGCGCGGTGGTGGCGAAGGCGTGCCGCAGCGAGTGCGGCGACAACCGGGCCCATCCGGGGATCCCGGCGCTGCGGGCGAGTCGTCGGACCATCCGGAACACCGCATGCCGGTCGAGGCGGGCACCGCTGGCGGTGACCAGCAACGGGCCGGTCAACTCCGACACCGCCACCTGTTGCGCGGCAGCCCGCTCGGCCAGGTACGCGTCGATGGCGTACGCCGTGCCGGGGGTCAGCGCCCGGCGGCGTGACCGCCCGCCCTTGCCGACGAATCGCACACTGCGGTGGCCCCGCTCGGCGCCCAGGTCGTCCAGGTTCAGCGACACCAACTCCCCCACCCGCAGTCCGAGATCGGCCAGCAGCGCGACGGCGGCCCGGTCCCGGGCGGCCGTCGACCCCGTAGCGGCCTCGGCCGCCGCGAGCAGCGCGTCCACCTCGTCGGGCGCCAGACCGACGGTGGCCGAATGGTCCCGGTCGACCCGTGGCCGGTCGGCCGCAGCCACCGGGTTGAGTTCCACCGCCCGCAGTTTGACCAGGAAGTCGTACCAGCTCGACAGCCCGGACAGTTTCCGGGCCACCGTCGCCGGGGTCAGCGGTCGGCCGGTGCGGTCGGAGACGCTGCTCTCCAACGCCCGCCCGTACTCGTTGACGTGCAGGAAGTTCGCGCGTAGCGGGTCCAGTTGCCGGTCGGCGCACCAGGCCAGCCAGCCGGCGACGTCGCGGCGGTAGGCGTCGCGGGTGTGCTCGCTCAACCGCCGGTTACGTAACCATGCGTCGGTGACGGCCATCGGTCCGTCCGGCAGGGCCGGGTACGCCGCCGGGTGATACTGCACCAAGGTGTCGTGCGGATGCATGCGAAAAATGCTCTCAGCCCTGCCGCGGGTTGACGATCAGGCGCGCCGACACCTCATGATCGGCCACCCGGCACGGGGAGGGGACCACGTCACACCCGACCCCTACACTGCCTGGTGCTGTCCCAGGTCAACGGGTTGTCCCGACACTTCACCGAGGACACCCTCCGGGCGTACCTGCTCGGCCGTGCGGTGCGGGCCGACTCCGGCCGGTCTGCCGGGCCTGCGCCGCCTGGCGTGCACGCCAGGCGGTTGCAGGCCCGGGCCGGCTACGGTCGAGCCCCCCTTGACGCACCGGCGCCGTGGGTGTCGGTGCGTCAACGGTGCTGGTCCACGGCCTGACGGATCGGGCGTCGAGGTGATGACCGCGGCGGACACTGCCGCTGACGAGCGAGCCCTTGCGGCGAAGTACGGCGACGACACGATCGTCGTCAGCCAAGGCGAGCAACCAGTCCCACTCGGCGGACAGAGATGGCGCCCATCACCGGAAACGACGACCGGCCCGACCCCGTAAGGCGGTCGGCCCGGTGCTCATCGTGGTGTCCGTTCCGGTGGCCGCTCAGCTGAGCCCACGCGCAGGGTTGCCCCCGTGACCGTGAGCCCGTCGCTCTTCTCTGCCCGCACGGTGTTTCTGACCTGCCCGTACCGGGCACCGGACGGCTACCAGGCGACCGGGCCGGCCTTGTCGAAGAAGCCGCCGGTCGGTCCGTCGGCGCCGATGGAGGCCATGCGGACGATGATCTCCGCGCCTTCTTCGACGGTTTGACTACCTTGATGGCCGTTGAGGTCGGTGGCGGTGTAGCCGGGATCGACGGCGTTGAACCGAATGGCGGGGTACGCCTTGGCGTACTGCGAGGTGACCATGACCAGCGCGGTCTTGGAGGAGTTGTAGTCCAGCACTGTCACCCGGAACTCCACCCGGCTGGGATCGGTGGTCGCCGCTACAGAGCCCAGACCGCTGCCGACGTTGACGACGACCGGGGCGTCGCCTGCTTCCAACAGTGGCAGGAAGGCGTGCGTGACCCGCACGACGCCGAAGACGTTCGTGTCGTACGTGGTCATCATGTCGGCCCCGGTGACCTCGCCGACCCGGCCGAGCTTGCGCGCGCCTGCGATCCCGGCGTTGTTCACCAGCACGTCGAGTCGGCCGGCGTCTGCGCGGACGATTTCGGCGGCGGCCTTGACGGAATCCTCATCGGTGACGTCGAGCTGGACGAAGCGGGCGCCGAGCCGGGTGGCCGCCTCTCGGCCGCGGTGGGCATCGCGCGCCCCGACGTAGACGGCGTGCCCGGCCTCAACCAGGCGGCGGGCCGTCTCGAAGCCGAGGCCCTTGTTCGCTCCGGTGATCAGTGCGGTGGTCATGGTTGTTCACTCCGGTGCTCGGTGGGGCTATGACGCCTTCACCCTCCTCGTACCGCGGACGGACAGACAGTGCCCGCCGTTGCCTGTGGACTGCCAGTGCCAGGCTGTCCGGGCACGGTGAGCGGCATACTGAGGCCGTGAGCGGATCCAGGGAACTGGGCAGGACGCTGCGTAGCTGGCGCGACCGTACGGCCCCCGCCGCGGTGGGAATCCCCACGGGCGGACTCCGCCGGGCCGCCGGGCTGCGACGCGAGGAACTGGCGCAGCTCGCCAGCCTCTCGGTGGACTACATCATCCGCCTGGAACAGGGCCGGGCCACCTCGCCGTCTGCGCAGGTGCTGTCCGCGCTGACCCGTGCCCTGCGGCTGTCGGCGGCCGAGCGCGAACACCTGTATCTCCTCGCGGGCCAATCGGCACCGGGCCCCGGACAGGTCTCGGCACACATCCCACCAGGGGTCCGAAGGTTGCTCGATCAGCTGGACGGCGCACCGCTGAGCGTCTATGATGCGGCCTGGAACCTGATCCTGTGGAACCCCTTGTGGGCCGCCCTGTTCGGGGACGCGTCCGCGCTGCGCGGACGCGAGCGCAACATCACCTGGCGGCACTTCGCCGGTCTGCCGAGCAGAATCAGCCACACCGCCGAGCAGGAGGCCCGGTTCGAGGCGGCGCTGGTCGCCGATCTCAGAGCGGCGACCGCCCGCTACCCCACCGATGTCAGCCTGCGCTCCCTCATCAAGGACCTGCGGGGCGTCAGCACCGACTTCGCCAACCTGTGGGAGAGGGGGACCGTGGGCGTCCACGAGTCGCACACCAAGACCGTGCACCACCCCGAAGTTGGAACATTCATCCTCGACTGCGACCTGTTCACAGCTCCCAGCTGCGACCTGCGCATCGTCGCCTATACCGCCGCTCCCGGTAGCGACGCCGCCGATCGGCTCAAGCTCCTCAGCGTCCTCGGCACCCAGGCGCTGACCGAAGACAGCATCCCGGGATAGCAGTGGGGGCGCACCTGACCCCACGGCCCGCAGCCCGGCGCACCAACCACCGACAAGGGCTCGGAGCAGCGGGTGAGCCGCCGGGCGATCGTCGTTCTTCACCGCCAAGATGCGTCGGGTCCTCGACCTCTACGACCAACCACCGGCCGGCGGCCGGGTCATCTGGGCTCTTCGAGTTCGGCCGCTGAACCTGCAGCCCCGGCCGGGCAAAACCTGGAAACCGCAGGGCAAACCGGTCCGACTCCGGGCGACTTACCACCGTGACCGCGGTGTCCGGCACATGATCGCCAGCCTCGACGTGGTCACCGGAAGAATCCACTACCAAATCCGGGACCGGAAACGATCACCAAACCGACGGCACCAAGTCTCCAGGCGTAGGGCTGCGGAATGCTGGCCTCGGTGAACCGGGGCCGGTACGGACCGTCAATTCTGGGCCCTCGCAGAAGTGCTTTGGTTGCCTTCGCCGAGAAGTCGCTGCACCTCACTGCTGACCTGCGGGGATGCGATCGGAGCCCAGGCGGCGAACAGGGAGCGAAAGTACGCGCCGTGCTTGTCCACGGTAGAAGGATCTTGCTCGATGACGTCCAGCTCGTTGACGATGCTGAGATCCACGAAGGGTCGCATCTGGCCGGGGCTCAGGTGCCACGTCTGATCGGTGAAGCGGTCGACGACCTCACCGGTTGTCGCCAGCTCTCGCCAGGTCCGCCTGCGGTCGCAGGCCCCGTACAGATAGACCAATGCCTCAGCGTCGTCGCCGATGAGGTTTCGCAGGGTGGCTCGATCGTTCCAGTCGAGCAGCGTCACATCGAAGCCGTCCGTGCTGTAGACGGCATGCGCGAGACCGGCCAGTGGCGTGTCAACGCCACACTCCAGCTCAGCGAGACGGTCATGCACCCGGCACAGGTGGGCATAAAGAGTGCCGCCGGGGTGCTGAATTGTCCCAGCTCCGCGCTGCCGTAGCCAGCGCCGCACGTCAGAGTCCGCACCCATGGACCGACCTTACGTAAACCGCACCTGGCCGGCAGCCGTCAGCCTGGGCGGTTCGTCACACCTCTGCACCCTTGCTTCCTCGGGCGCCCAGGCAGTTGGGTCAAAGGCATGGCTCGGATCACGTACGACACCGCGGACGCCGCGGCGTTCGAGGCGTCGGCACTGCGCCGCGAGGCACACACCCCTCTGCAACTGATGCGCGACGACGCGCACGCCGCAGCTCTGGCCCGACTGCGCAAGGCAGCGCACCGTGAGACCGGACCCGTGGTCGACGCCCTGGACCTTTTCGTCCTCACCTGAGCAGCAACAAGACCTTGAGAAGATCACAGACAATCGTGGCAATGTGGTTGGGGTCGCGGTGACTGCTACATCGGATCGTGGAGTGGCGCCCGTACGCGTCTCGTTGGCGGTTTATCCAGGCACGTTCGATCCGTTCACCCCGGGACACCGCGACCTGGTGGCCCGCGCTCGGGTGTTGTTCGATCGGATCATCGTGTTGCTGGCGGTGAACGCCGACAAGCAACCAACCGCCGGGGCCACGGCCAGGGCCGTGCAGGTGCGCGACGTGATGCCGGCAGCCTGGAACAACGTCGAAGTGGACACCTGGGCCGGCCTGACCACTGCCTACTGCCTACGCCGCAGCGCCACGGTCATCGTCCGCGGCGTACGCACGGCCGCGGACCTTGGCTACGAGTACCAGCTCGCCGCGATGAACGAGCAACTCGGCATTCAGACCATCTGGTTGCCGACCCGTCCGCACCTGGCCGCCATTTCATCCACGGCCGCACGCGCACACCGATCGGCACAGTCGGCCCGCCGGTCGCATGACGCTGAGAATTGAGGCTCAGCTACCGTGACCGATCCGTCCACCACGACGACGTCCCCGTCTGCGATGCCAGCTTCGACCATTGAGTCTCCGCGGACATGCAGCGCGAACAGCTTCCGTGGCCGACGAGCTTCCTGGGCAGGGTCAGGATCACGGCCAAGATCTGTCGTTGACGAGGACTCAAGCCCCGGCAGGCCCGGAGGCGGCCCCAAGGTTGTCATCCTCGGACGACACCCCCGCGTTCGATCAGATGCGCCAATCGGCCCGCGTCGCCAGTACGGCCTATCAGGACGTCACCCCCGAGTCCGGTTCACTCAAGCAGCCGTCACCCCCAGCTTCACTGGGTGGGGTCGCAGATAGTCGGGCCCGCAACTCCAGCTTCAGCGGATGTCCTAGATCAACTGAGACGGGGCACGAGCGGCCAACACCCGAACACACAATAACAGTCATTATGATGTGCGAACGATATGTCCGCTTCATCCGAGATATTTATCGGATTATCGTTGGCGGTAATCCGATAAATATCTCTGTCTGGGGCGAGGAACAGGATCGCGGAAACTGGTAGGCCCTTGAGGACCAACGCTCGGGAATGCCCCGTTAGGCAAGATCGGCTCTGGTGGAGATGGCGCGGTTGCGGTCGTTCCCGGAGATCGGCCGGGTGGAGTTGATCCGGCATTTCATGCTCACGGACGCGGGCGAGGCGTTCCTGCGCAAGTTCCGGACGGGCCGCAACGTGCTCGGCGCGGCGGTCCAGCTGTGCGCGTTGCCGTGGCTGGGCTACGTCCCGGATGACGTGAGCTCGGTGCCGGCCGCCGCGGTGGGCCGGCTGTCGCAGCGCTTGGGCGTGCCGATGGGTGAGCTGCGTGACTACGGCGCCCGCAGCCCGACCCGTACCGAGCATCTGCTCTCCGAGCGGCGTCGCGCCGAGCTGGACCTGCTGCTGGTGTCGGACGCCTATCTGGGGCGTACCCCGCTGGCGTGGCTGGGGGTGGGGCCGACGTCGTCGAGCCCGGCAGCGGTTAAGGCGGAGCCGGAGAAGCTGGCGTACCTGCGCCGGCTCGACGCGCACACCCTCGATCTGTAACGCCATCGTGTGCTGGTCGACCGAATACCACGGACTGGGCGTCGCCGCGCTACGCCGGACCGGCCGCGAGGTCGACGACGAGGTATTTGGCCCACATCTGGCCGACTCACCACGAGAACGTGCACTTCTACGGCACCCACTCAGTCGACATCGACGGCGAACTCGCCCAGCTCGACGCCGACGGGTACCGCCCGCTGCGCTGCGGCGCTCTGCCCTCCTTGGACTGATCGGCGATGGCGGCCGGTGATGTCAAAACACCAGCGGTGGCGTCGCGTTTTCCGATGGTCCGGTGGCGGTGGCCACCCAGACCAGCAGCGAGGGTGCGTCGCTGACGAACTGGGCGGAGCGGTTCGTCGAGGCCGTCTGGCAGCGGCTATGACCCGACGAGACGCAGCCACCGATTTCTAGGCGCCCGGTCCTGCGGTGTTGGGTGATAGCTCGGCGAAGGTGAGCGCCAGTAGGTGGCCGGCCGATCGGGTCTCCGATTCCTCGGCCCAGGTGGCCAGCGCGATGTCCCAGCAGGCCAGGCTCGCCTGGATGATCGTCCGTGCGCGAAGCGTTGTGTTCTGCCCGGGCAGACGGGCGGCGATCAGCGGGGTGAGCATCGCCTCCCACTGCAGGTGCTTTTCCATGTTGCGGGCCCTCAGCGAGGGTGTGCTGCCAAGAACCCGCAACCTCCGCTTCATTCGTGCGTCCAGTTCCCCGAACTGCCCCAGCAGGGCTTCGTAGGCAGTCTGCAGGCACTGCCACACCGGTTCATCGTCCGGGCGGGTGGCGACCACCTCTCGGACGAGTTCGCCCCAGGGGGTCGAGTCGCCCAGGACGGCGTCCTCCTTGGCGGGGAAGTAGCGGTGGAAGCTGCGTGCGGAGATGCCGACGGTCTGCGCTATGTCCTCGACGGTGACCGCGTCGAAGCCGCGTTCCGCGGACAGGTCGACGGCCACATCGCTGATGCTGTTGCGCACCGCGTCACGGGTGATGTCCCGCAACCCTTTTGGCTGCCGCGTCTTCTCGACCATGGCATGCATCATAGCGCGCCATAGTTGACAGGATCTGACAGATTAGGCGTACAGTGTCATCTACGACGCCACGAAGGAGCCACTCATGGAGCAGCGTTCACTGGGCCGGCAGGGCCTCACCACCTCGGCCATCGGCTACGGCTCGATGGGCACCAAGATGGCCTACGGCCACAGCGATGACACCGCCTCCATCGCTGCCATCCGGCACGCCGTCGAGCTCGGAGTCACCCACTTCGACACCGCCGAGCTCTACGGCTGGGGCGAGGGCGAGAAACTCCTGGGCGCCGCCCTGGCACCGTTCCGCGACAAGGTCACCATCGGCACGAAGTTCGGCTGGACCAAGGAGTTCGGGTTCAACTCCCGACCCGACCACATCCGCGAGGTCATCGATGCCAGCCTGGTCAACCTCGGGGTGGAAACCATCGACGTGCTGTACCAGCACGTCGACGACCCGGCGGTGCCGATCGAAGACGTCGTCGAGGTCATGGCTGAGTACGTGGCCGCGGGCAAGGCTAAGTACCTGGGCCTGTCCAACACCAGCGCCGAGAACATCCGCCGCGCCCACGCCGTGCACCCCATCTCGGTGATGCAAGCCGAGTACTCCATCTTCTCCCGGGAGTCCGAGGCGCTGTTCCCGGTGCTGGACGAGCTGGGCATCGGCCTGGTGGCCTACTCACCGCTGGCCCGCGGGTTCCTCAGCGGAGCCGTCAAGCCCGGCGACGGCTACGGGGACGGCGACATGCGCGGGGCGGCCCCGTGGTGGGCGCCGGAGAACTTCGACGCGAACATCGCGATCACCGAGCAGCTGACGGAACTGGCGACCAGCAAGGGAGCCACCCTGTCCCAGCTGTCACTGGCCTGGCTGCTCGCTCGCCGCGAGGACGTCGTCCCCATCCCCGGCTCGCGCAGCACCGAGCGCGTCGCCCAGAACACCGCGGCGGCCGACCTCAAGCTGACCGAGGCGGACATGGCGCGCATCCAGGAGATCGCACCCGACGGCGGTATCGGTGGCCGGGTCACCTTCTGAGCGAGACGAGTTGCGTCCCCACGCCACAGGCGTGGGGACGCAACTCGGGGTGGCCTGCCCTCCCGGGCGCGAGGCAGTGTCACGGGCGATGCTCAAGCGGTGAGGCGATAGCCGGGCGCCATCACCAGCCGGCGCTGCGGCTGCCCAGAAACCTCAGGTTGAGGAGTTGACCAGGTGAGGGCCTAGGTCAACTGCTTACCGTCGTCTTGTACCCGAAGGCCACGAGCCTGCCGTGGTCCCATGCCGCCACAGACACGGACAAGCCTCCTCCTGGTTCTCAAAAACGGTCCATTCTGAGAAGAGATCCGGCATCCGGCCCGGTGCCGCCGATCCGGGCCGGATCCGTTCTCAAAACCCGTTCTCACGCAAGAGTGTCGCGGCGTGGTTCTGAGAAATGTTTACGCGAGCATTCCGGGCATGGTTGGTGCACTGTTTCACCTTCACGTTGTCCGCCCACGAGCAGAGCCCAAGGCCGGGGGCAGCAGTGAGAGGAAGGCGACGTTGCGCGCGGACGAATCCGGGGCAGATGCATACGCATGGTTGGGAACTGGTGGCGACCGGCGGTGCGGGGCCGGTCGCGGACGTCGGTTGCGGACCAGGCCACGTGACCGCCCACCTCCGGAACCTCGGCGTGGCGGTGTTCGGCATCGAGCTGTCCCCCGCGATGATCGACATTGCTCGGCGGAACCATCCCGACCTGTGATTCGAGGTGGGCACGATGACCGATCTGCAACTCGCCGACGGCTCGGTCGGTGGGCTGCTCTCCTTCTGGTCTCTGATCCACGTCCCGGACGACACGATCCCCACGGTGTTGGACCACTTCCGGCGGGTCCTGCGGCCCGGGGCACCCCTACTGCTCGGCTTCCACGTCGGAGACGGCTCCCACCTGAAGACACAGGGCTACGGGGGCCACCCGATGCGGTTGTACGTCCACCATCGACAACCCGACCAGGTGGCCGCGTGGCTGCGGGAGGCCGGGTTCACCGTCCTACTGCTCGATAGCGATCAGAGCCGTCCTGGGGCAGTCCTCATCGCCCACCACGCCGAGGTGGCACCACCGGTCGTCTCCGACCCGCCCGGCTGAGGACCCTGAGCCTGCGGGAGGTGCCCATCGTTGCCGAGCCCGTGAGAGTCGCGCCGCAGCCGCCCGGGTCGAGCCTGCACTACGACACCGCACCCGGGAGCCCTTAGGGGCTACCGGGCGGCACGTTCCGGGTTTTCACCGGTCGTACCCGCCTCCGACCGATGGAAGCATCAGCGCATGGCTACTTCGCGGGGGGTAAAGCGGTGGCGTCAACTCACCGTCTGGTTACACGTGATCACCTCGGTCGGCTGGATGGCGCAGGCGCTGACCATCTGCGTGCTTCTGACCACTAGCCTCACCACTGACGACCGAGGCGTCGCGATTGGCAGCACGGAGGCGGCCGAGCTGCTCGACATGCGGCTGCTGGCACCGATGGCGAACGCCTCGGCGTTCACCGGCTTCATGCTGGCCGCCGCCACGCCCTGGGGGTTCTTCCGGCACTGGTGGGTGCTGACCAAGTTCGCGGTCACCCTGGTACAGCTGTACCTGGGCATCTTCGTCCTCTCCGACGCACTGCAGGCCTCGACGGCGGCTGCGGTGGCGGGTACAACCGGTCCGACCCTGGCCCTGGCTTTCGGTTCCGCCTGTATGGCCGGTGCCATCGCCTTCCAGGCTTGGCTGTCGGTGGCGAAGCCCTGGTCAACCACACGGTTGGCGGTTGGGCGGGGCCGCGCCCGGGCGCCCCGAACTGCACCAGTCTGGGTGTTCGTCACCACGGTCTGCGGCGGCATCTTCGACATCGCCGTCGCCTTGCTGCTCGGGCACCCCGCTCCGCTGCTCTCTCTGAGCATCCTTGGTACCTGGCTGGTGCTGCGTCGCCGAGCCGAGCGGCGGGGACATGACCGCGACGGTCGACGAGAGTCCCGTTCCGAACCAGCCCTAGGGGCGTGAGCCAGAAGCGAGCGAGCGGCTGGATGCCCTAGGCTCGGACGCACGGTGGGACGGGGGTCACGGGCATGGTCAGTACGGCGGGAATCGTCGGCATCGCGTTGGTCGCTCTCGGCATGGTGCTGACACCGGGGCCGAACATGGTCTACCTGGTGTCGCGGTCGGTGACCCAGGGCCGACGGGCCGGGCTGATCTCGCTGCTCGGGGTCGCTGTCGGCTTCGCGGTGTACCTGGCGGCGGCGGTCGCCGGCATCGCCACCGTGTTCATGCTGGTGCCGGCGCTCTACACGGCGGTCAAGCTGGCCGGCGCGGCGTACCTGCTGTGGCTCGCGTGGCTGGCGTTGCGCCCGGGCGGGCAGTCGCCGTTCAACCCGGCGCCGCTGCCACCGGATCCAGCCCGCCGACTGTTCACCATGGGTCTGGTCACCAACCTGCTCAACCCGAAAATCGCCATCCTGTACGTGTCGCTGTTGCCGCAGTTCATCGACCCGGCGCGCGGCAACGTCGCCGGGCAGAGCCTACTGCTGGGGCTGACCCAGATCGCCGTGGCGCTGACGGTGAACGCGTTGATCGTGCTCACCGCCGGTGGCATCGCCGGTTTCCTCAGCCGGCGGCCGCTGTGGCTGCGCGTACAGCGGATGCTGATGGGCACAGTGCTGGCGGCGATGGCGGTGCGGATCGCCGCCGACCGTTCCCGCGCAGCCGTCGTCGCCGGCTGAACGCGGCCGTTCGTCAGCCGCCGGTGGGAGGTGTCGTCGGGACGGGTGGACAGGTACCAGGCGGTGCCGACACCGCACCGATGCCGGGTGACGGCCGTCCAGACTTCGACATGGACAGATCAACTCGAGTTGGAACAACGCCGGCCGTCGGTGACCACCAGGTGACTCGGCACCAGCCCGGGGAAGATCAGGAACGTGAGCAGGAAGTAGAAGAGCAGGCCACGACGGGCCACCGACCCGGTCGCGGATCAAGGTCACCGCTCGTCGCGACCCTTTCGATAAGAAACCACGAGCCATCCGAGGAACCCGATCAGCAGAAGAGTCACGACAACGACACTGACCTGCCATGGCTTCATAGCCCGGAAACGTATCGAACCTCGCGAGCGTTACGGGGGCATGCCTGTCACCTACAACGCCGACGCCGCGCACACCCTGCCGGCGGGGGTGCCCATCGAGTCGCTGGGGCAGGGGCGGCCCGGTCTGTTGCCGGCGCCGCGGCCAGGGCTGCCGCGCGGGCCGGGTCACCGTCGAGGAGCTGGTCTGGCGACCCGGCGCGGTACGGGTCCGGCTGGTCTCGGCGGTGTCACGTCGTCTGCGGGTCCGCAGCCCGTACGGCGCGACGATCCGGCAGGTGCCGGCCGGGAAACCGATCGAGGTGTCGTTTCCCGGGTAGGGTCGTGACCTCACCGGCGTCGCGCGCCGGCGCACTAGACTGCCCGCTCGATGGACGTTGAGTCGACTGCCGCCACCGACACCCGCCCCTGCGCCCACTGCGGGCGTGACGTGCCGCAGCGGGCCGGCGCGGGCCGCCCGTTCCGGTACTGCCGGGACAACGACGGTGCCTGCCAGCGGGCCTCCCGCAACAGCCGTATGCGGCACCGCAACGCGCCGGGCCTGCCCGGGCAGGTGGCCCGCACCTGGGAGGCGGTGGACCGGCTCGACCAGATCGTCACCACCTTGACCGAGGCGTTGCATGCCGAGCTGTCCCCGGCCGGGGTGCAGCGGCAACTGTCGCAGCTACGCGCGGAGACCGCCGGGGAGATCGCCGCGGCGCAGACCGAACGCGACGAGGCGTTGCGGGCCGCCGAGGACGCCGCGGCCCAGGCCGAACGGCAGCGTCGGCTGGCTGATGCGGCGTCGGTCGAACGCGACGCCGCACGCGACGAGGCCGCCCGTGCGACCGAGCTGGCCGAATCGGCCGCGACCCGGGCGCAGGATGCGCAGCGGGCCGGTGACGACGCCCGGCGGGAGGCCGCCGCCGCGCAGGCGTTGCGGGCCCGGGCCGAGGCGGACCGGGACGCCGAACACGCCCAGCTGACCTCGGTGCGGGCGGACTTGGCCGCCGAACGCCGTCGCGGCGCTGACTTGACCGCTGAACGCGACGCCGCCCGTACCGAGGCGACAGCGGCCGCCGACCGGGCTGCGGTGGCCCTCGCCGAGGCTGACCGGCTGCGCGCCGAGACGGACCAGGCGCGGGCTGCGGCTGAGCGGGCGCACGCGCTGGCCGAGCAGGCCAGAGCGGAGAGGGAGCAGGCCCGGTCGCAGGCCGAGCAGGCCCGGTCGCAGGTGGCGCAGTACCGGTCGCAGGCCGAACGGGCCGAACAGGTGCGGGCGCAGGCCGAGGCCGACCGCGAGCACGCCCGGGCGCAGGCCCGGCAGTCCGGTGAGCAGCGCGACGCTCTGACCACACGTGTCGACCGGCTGGGCGAGGAACTGACCGGCCTGCGGGCGACGCTCGCCGCCGCCGAAAGTCAGGTGAGTGAGTTGACCGTACGCCTCCGCGCCACCGAGGCCGACCGCGACGACGCCCGCGAACGGGTGGCGCAACTCGCCGCCAAGGTCGCCGACCTGGCCACCGCCCTCACCCGCACCACCCCCTGACCACCACGCCAGCGGCGTCTCGCAGTGGTGGCACCCGAGCAATCCGCCTCCGGCGGACCACGGCACCGACGGGTGCCGGCCCGCCGTGGCGCCGCAGGACCACCACGGCCGGTTACCATGCCCGTTGGCGGTGACCGCCCGCTGAGACGACCGGGCCGCGACGACCCCCGCCGGGCAGACGTCATGGCCGGCTACCCTGGACTGCGCACCTGGGTGTACGGGGTCGCCGAGGCGCGCTCCCGGGAATGACCCGGCGCAGACGGACCGTTACACCGATAGGACCTGCACCACCGAAGAGGGGAAGTCGATCATGGGCGAGCGTATGCTGCGCGGAAGCCGGCTGGGCGCGGTCAGCTACGAATCCGACCGCAACACGGAGCTCGCGCCGCGGCAGACCCGCGAGTACCTGTGCGCCAAGGGTCACCAGTTCGAGGTGCCGTTCGCCGTCGACGCCGAGGTGCCGACCACCTGGGAATGCAAGTTCGACGGAGCGGTGGCCCGCCTCGTCGACGGCAGCGAACCGGAGCAGAAGAAAGCCAAGCCGCCGCGCACCCACTGGGACATGCTGCTGGAGCGACGGTCCATCGCCGAACTGGAGGACATCCTCGCCGAACGGCTCCAGGAGGTCCGTACCCGTCGCGGTCGCGCCTGACCCGTCACGTCCACGGCGCCCCGGGAAGCCTCCCGGGGCGCCGTTTCGCGTGCGTCAGCGCGGCTCCACGATCTCACCCTCGATGGCCTCACCGTCGGCCGTCGCACGGGACACCGGCTGCTGCGGGGCCGGCGGCGGCCCGCCCCGGTACACCCGCACCCGACGGGGACCGAAAAGGTCACCGGCGGCCATGGACGACACCCGCCGCTCCGCGGCCCGCTGCACCCCACCCCGGGTCACCCGCCGCACCGGCGGCACCAACAGCAACACCCCGACCAGGCCGCTGACCAGCCCCGGCGTCGCCAGCAGCAACGCACCGAACAACCCCACCAACCCGTCGGTCACCTGCCGGCCCGGCGGCCGACCCGACTGCGCGGCCTCCCGGAAACCCCGCCACGCCCGCATACCCTCCCGGCGCAGCAACACCAGACCCAGCAGCGAGGCCGCGAACACCAGCAGCGCCGCCACACCGAACCCGAGCGCCCGACCCACCACCACGAACACGACGATCTCCGCGGCCACCGACACCAGCAGAGCCAACGGTACGAACCTCAATGCCCGGCGCATCTCACCCCAACCGCCTCACGGCGCCTCATCGTCTCGGCCCGCCCCGCAGCGCGGCCGTGCGTCCAGCATGACACGCCGCCGCTCAAGAGGGGTCCGTGCCGCTCAGGGCCACCGCGCCTGCCCGGCCGTGGCCGCACGCAACCCACGCCGCACCGCCGTACGCCGATCACGTACCGCCCAGCCGGTGATCCGCCACAACGCCTCGACGACGATCAGCGGGCTCATCTTGCTGGCCCCACGCTCCCGTTCGGCGAACGTGATCGGCACCTCCACGATCCGCGCACCCGCGCGATGCGCCAGCCGCGACAACTCCACCTGAAACGAATACCCCTGCGAACACACCGAATCCAGATCCACGGCGTCGAGCACCCCGGCCCGGTAGACCCGGTAACCGCCGGTGGCGTCGACGACCGGCATCCCCAACGCCAACCGCGCATACAGGTTGCCGCACCGCGACAACAGCAACCGCCGCAGCGGCCAGTTCACCACCCGGGCACCCCGGGTCCACCGCGACCCGATCACCACGTCGGCGTCCCGGGCCGCCACCAGCAACGCCGGCAAATCCTCCGGGGCGTGGGAGCCGTCGGCGTCCATCTCCACCACCGCGTCGAAGCCACGCCGCCGCGCCCACGCGAACCCCGCCAGGTACGCCGCGCCGAGCCCCTGCTTACCCTCCCGGTGCAGCACGTGCACCCGCCGATCCGCACCGGCGATACCCTCAACGATCATCCCCGTGCCATCGGGACTGTTGTCGTCGGCGACGAGGATCTCCACCCGCGGCGCGGCCTGACGAACCCGCCGCACGATCGCCGCCACGTTCTCAGCCTCGTTGTAGGTGGGAATCACCACCAGCACCCGACCCACGCCAGGCACCCCCGACATCACCGTCTCCTCCACCACCGTCGCCCCCTCACTCCAGGTCGGCGGCCACCCGGTCGGTCAGCTGGACGGCCGGCGACGCAGCACCACGCCGACGAGCCCGGCCACGTAACACCGCCGCCCCGACCAGCGCGGCGACCGCCAACCCGGCCAGCACCACCTCCGGCAGCACCCCGACCCGGGTGGCCAGTGTGCGTCCCTCGGTCAGCGGCAGCTGCCGCACCACGACCGCGCGGGTGTTGAACCCGGTGGCGTCGCTTACCCGCCCGTCCGGGGCAACGAACCCGGACACCCCGACCGTGGAGGCCATCAACGCGGCCCGGCCGTGCTCGACCGCCCGCAACCGCACCATGGCCAACTGCTGACGCGCCTCGGCCTCGTCGAAAGTGGCGTTGTTGGTCTGCACCACCAGCAGCTGCGCCCCACCGACAACGGTGTCACGGACCAGCCCGTCGTAGGCGACCTCGAAGCAGATCACATCCCCCAGCACCGCCGGCCCACCATCGACCACCCCCGCCTCGGTGCCGGCCACGAAGTCGGCCCGCACCCGGTCGACCTGGTCGCTGACCATCCGGGCGATCCGGCGCAGCGGCACATACTCGGCGAACGGCACCGGATGACGCTTGACGTACAGCTGCTCCAGGTCCGGGCCGCTACCCGGACGCCACAACAGCCCCGCGTTGCGTACCTGCCCCCGCTCCGGACCGGACAACACGGCACCGACCAGGATCGGCACCCCGATCGCATCCGCGGCGGCGGAAATCCGCTCCCCAGCCGACACATCACGCAGCGGGTCGATGTCGCTGGAATTCTCCGGCCACACCACCAGATCCGGTCGGGGGCGCGCCCCGGCGGCCACCTCACCGGCCAACGCCACGGTGGCCTCGACGTGGTTGTCGAGCACAGCCTGCCGCTGGGCGTTGAAATCCAACCCCAGCCGCGGCACATTGCCCTGCACGATCGCCACCGTCACCCTCGCCGTGTCACGGGCCGTGGCCACCGGCACCAGCAACCCACCGGCGAGCAGCACCACCACCGCCGCCGCACACCCCGCCGCGGGCATCCACCACCGGCCACCGCCACCGCGTCGGCACGCAACCATCCACCAGGCCCCCGCGGCCAGCAGCCCACCAGCCACCGCCACCGCGAACGTCACCAACGGTGCACCACCCACCGCGGCCAGCCGCAACAGCGGCGAATCGTCCTGCCCGAACGCCAACCGCCCCCACGGGAACCCACCGAACGGCGTCCGGTCACGCAACGCCTCCTGCCCCACCCACAGCACCCCGGTCAGCGCCGGCCACACCACCGGGAACCGGTCGGCCAGCGGCGACACCCACGCCGTGGCCATCCCCAACACCGCCAGGTAGCCGGCCTGCAACAACGACAGCAACACCCACGGCAGATAACCGGTGTGCAGGTTCGTCCAGGCCAGCAACGGCGCGAACAGCGTCAGACCAGTCAGGAAACCCACACCGGCACCAGCCCGCAGCCGCCGCCGGTGGGACGCGGCGGCCAACAACGCCACCCCGACCGGCGCCAACGGCCACCACCCGTACGGCGGAAAAGCCAGCAGCAACGCCACACCAGCGGCCACCGCCATGGCCACGGCCACCGGCAGGCGCACCGGCCCCGACGGCACCAGAGCAGACGGCGGCGCACTGGACCCTGCGGCACGGTCCACGGTCGTCACGGGCGGGTCGGACGCGATCACCCGCCGAAGGCTACCCGCCCACCCAACGGCCACCACACACGCGTACCCACACGAAGTCGGGGCGCGGCGTACGCCGCGCCCCGATGCTCCCAGGCCCCTCCCGGCCGGTGCGGCGGAATGCGACACGCCGACCTTCGGACCGACCCGACGATGACTGGCTGCCCTCGCCTGACCGTTGTCTACTGGCCGTGCACCCCATCCTGCCCGTACACCGGTAACCGCGGCCGGTTCGCGCCGCCCCGCCGACCCCCGCCCGCTGGACCTGGCCGCCGCGACTGCACATGCACCGTGTCGCTCGGCCAGCGGACGAAGGGACGAAGCGAACAACAGCCGCTTCCCGTGGTAGGACTCAAAGACGGTACGTGGCCCACCCCCGACCTTGTCAACCCGCCCCCGACGAGTCGTCTCCCCGACCCCGGCGTGTCGTGGCCGCACACCGCGACGGCACGCCCCGCCACCCCGGTCAACCGAGCAGCGACCGCAGCAACCCCCGAGCCGCCGCCCCGTGCTCCTCCGCAAGCAACCCGGCCGCAGCGAGCACATAGTCGGAATCCACCACCGGCCGGGCCGCCCGCGGCAACGCCCACCCACCGGCATGATCGGTCAACACCGCCGCCAACACCCCGGCCGTCTCCGTGCCCGGAGCATGCCGCAGCACCCCACCCGAACCGACCAGCAGCTGCACATCCCGCAGATCCCGACCAGCCCGCTCACCCGTACCCACCCCACGGGCGTGCCGGCGCAACGCCACCGTCGCCGCCAACGCCGCGATCCGCGCATCGACAGCCCGACCAGCGGCATCGACCGGCAGGAAACCAGGATCCGCAGCCCGCACCGCAGCCTCCGCCGCCAACCCGTCAACCGTCCCCGCCGGGACGAGACGTTCCTCGACAGCCGCCCGGACCACCCCCGGTGCGCTCCACCGCACCCCCAGATCCCCCTCGACCGTCCGCGCCCGCCACAGCTCACCGGCCACCTCCCGGCCCGGCCCCGTTGCCCGCTCATCCGGCGTGAGCACCGAATACACATCCGTGGTCGCCCCACCCACGTCGACCACCACCAAGTCACCACCGGCCACGTCGGCGAGCACCTCCACCCCCGACAGCACCGCATCCGGCGTCGCCGCCCGCACCAACCGGGTGAACCGGGCCCCCCTCGACAACCCCTTACCGCCGATCACGTGCCGGAGGAACACCTGCCGGATCGCCGACCGCGCCGACACCGGCGCCAACACCCCGATGCGGGGCAGCACATTGTCGGCCACCGTCACCGGCACCCCCGCCCCGACCAACAACCCGTGCAGGTCGGCACGGACATCGACGTTGCCCGCCAACACCACCGGCACCCGCCACCGGGCCCGCGCCAACCGCTCCGCGTTGTGCGTGAGAGTGTCGGCGTCCCCGCCGTCGGTGCCACCCACCAGCAGCACCACGTCCGGGCGGGCCGCCCGCAACGCCGTCAACTCCGCCCGGCCCAGCCGCCCCGCCGCCACATGCACCACGTCCGCCCCCGCCGACAGCCCCACCCGCCGCCCCGCCTGCGCGGTCACCAACGGCTCGTAACCGATCACCGCCAGCCGCAACCCACCGCCCGCCGACGAACACACGAACCACGGCACCTCACCCGCGCCGATCCCCCGGCAGGCCACAGCCACCGCCGCGTCCAGGCCGTGCAGCACATCCGAACCCACAGAAGTCGGTGCCGCTGCCGCCGACACCAGCCCACCACCATCGAGGTCGACCACCGCCACCTTCGTGTACGTCGACCCCACGTCGGCGCAGACCGCGACGTTCACCCCGCAGCAGGCACGACCACCGTGCCCGTCGCCGTCACTGCCACCAACGGCTCCGCCAACACCTCCGCCGCCGACCCACCCCGATCCGGGCGCCCCCGACACACCACCCGGGCCTCGAAATCGATGGTGCGGCTGCGTGAACCCACCCGCGTCACCGTCGCCACCACCTCCACCACGTCACCCGCCCGCACCGGCGCCACGAACTGCACATCCGAATACGACGCGAACAACCCCTCGTCACCATCGGTACGGATACACACCTCGGTGGCCACATCCCCGAACAGACCCAACGCGTACGCCCCGTCGACGAGATCACCCGCATAGTGCGCGTGCGCGTACGACACGTACCGCCGATGCGTCACCGTCACCCCCAACCGCCGATCAGTCATGCCGCCCGCACCTTCCTACCCGTGATCAACGCGTGGACCAGATAGGACGCCACCTCACCCGGGGTCGTACCCCTACCGAAGATCCGGTCCACCCCCAACTCGGCCGCCTGCGACTCGTCGAACCGCGGCCCACCCACGATCAGCAACGGTCGCCGACCCACCGGCATCGCCTCCCGGAACGCCGCAGACATCTCCCGCGTGTTGTGCAGATGCGCATCCCGCTGCGTCACCACCTGCGACACCAACACCGCATCCGCCCGCGCCCCCCGCGCCGCGTCCACCAACTCCGGCACACTGACCTGCGCACCCAGATTCGTCACCGACAACTCCCGGTAGTACTCCAGGCCCTTCTCCCCCGCGATGCCCTTCACATTCAGGATCGCGTCGATACCCACCGTGTGCGCATCCGTGCCGATACACGCCCCCACCACCGACAACTTCCGCCGCAACCGACGCTTCACGACCGCGTTGACCTCCTTGGCGCTCAACAGCGGAAAATCACGCTCCACCACCCGCACCGCAGCCAGGTCCACCAGATGGTTCACCCGCCCGTACACCACGAAGAACGTGAACCCGTCACCGATCGGCTTCGCGTGCACCAGCAACGCCGGATCGATACCCATCCGGTTCGCCAACTGCACCGCCGCACCCTCGGCCCGCTTGTCATGCGGCACCGGCAACGTGAACGACACCTGCACCATGCCGTCACCGGTGGTGTCCCCGTACGGCCGCACGACACCGCCGGTCACGCCGACCGCTCCAGAATCTCCGCCGCCGGGTTGTAGTAGCCCGCCTCGTGCCGAGCCACCCCGTCCAGCCCCCTACCCCGATCCGGTGGCCGCTTCATGATCCCGAACGTCCCCTCGGCGATCGCCGACAACAACGACTGATCCCCGATCCGCTCCAACAACTCGACCGCCTCACCCAACACCCGGTTCGCCCGCTGCTGAATGAACCCACCCGGCGCCGGCACGAAATCCTCGTGCAACCCACCCGCCGCCCCCAACACGTACCGCACATTCTGCAAAGCAATGTCCCGATCCGACAACCACGGCGTCACCACCGCCTCCGTCATCATCCCCACCAGCAGAATCCCCTGCCCGGTCAACGCACCAACCAGATTGAAGAACCCATCCAACAGATTCCCCCGGAACACGTCACCGGTCATATGCTTCGTCGGCGGCATCCACTTCAACGGCGCATCCGGAAACAACTCCCGCGCCAACAGCGCATGCGCCAACTCCAGCCGCAACGACTCCGGCACCTCCGGACTGATCTCGAAAGCGTGCCCCAGCCCCAACTGCCAGTCCGCCAACCCCGCCTCATGCGCGAAATACTCGTTGAGCAACTGCGACACCGTCACCGTGTGCGCCTCGTCAACCGCATCAGCAGTCGTCAGATAATTATCCTCACCAGTATTGATGATGATCCCCGCCCGCGCATGCACCTGCCGCGAAAACCGCTGATCCACGAACGTCCGAACCGGATTGATGTCCCGAAACAAAATCCCGTACATCGAATCGTTGAGCATCATGTCCAGCCGCTCCAGGCCCGCCAGCGTCGCCATCTCCGGCATACACAACCCCGACGCATAATTCGTCAGCCGCACATACCGACCCAACTCCCTCGACGACACATCCAACGCCGCCCGCATCAACCGGAAGTTCTCCTGCGTCGCATACGTACCAGCAAAACCCTCCCGCGTCGCCCCCTCCGGCACAAAATCCAACAACGACTGCCCCGTCGACCGGATCACCGCGATCACATCCGCACCCGCCCGCGCCGCCGCCTGCGCCTGCGGAATGTCCTCGTAAATATCCCCCGTCGCCACAATCAGATAGATCCACGGCCGGCGCACCGGATCCCCGTACCGCTTCACCAACCGATCCCGCTCGGCCCGCCGCCGATCGATACGCCGAACCCCGGCACCCACCGCGACACGCGCCGCCCGCCGCGCCACCGTCGCCGCCCGACCCGACGGCACCTCGAACCGCACCGACCCCGCCGCCGCCTTCTGCGCCAGCAACGTCACATCCGTCAACTGCTCCCGCGCCAGAGCATCGAACACCGGCAACGCCACCCCGTGACCCAACCCGACATCCGACGCCACCGCCTCCACCAGCCGATTCACCCACGGAATACCATCCGGGTCCGCACCGGCCACCCCAGCCAGCCGCAACACCGCCCGCTCCACCGACACCGTCGTATGGCTACGCGCCAACTCCACCACCGGCCGCCCGGCCCGCCGCGCCAACTCCCGCGCCCGCGCCACCAACACCGGATCCAGATCAAGCTTCCCGGTCACACGGACCCTTCCTCATAGATCACCTCGCCACGCAGCACCGTGCGCCGACACACCGGCAACGGCGTCGGATCATCCGCACCACGCGCCTCCGAATCCTCGGCCTGCAACACCGGCAGCCCCCGCTCCACCCCCGCCGGCGTCGACCACACCGCGAACGTCGCCGGCGCACCCAACGCCAACACCCCCTCACTGTCCCGATGCACCGCCCGCCAACCACCCCGCGTATGCGCCGCGAACGCCGCCCGCACACTCATCCGCTGCACCGGCGAATGATGCGCCACCGCCGCCCGCACAGAACCCCACGGATCCAACGGCGTCACCGGCGAATCCGACCCGAACGCCAACGCCACCCCGACCCCATGCATCGCACCCATCGGATTCGACGCCAACGACCGCGCCAACCCCAACCGCGTCTCGTACATCCGGCCCGCGCCACCCCACAACCGGTCGAACGCCGGCTGCATCGACGCCACCACCCCGAACTCCACGAACCCGGCGATCAACCGCCGATCCACAATCTCCGCATGCTCCACCCGATGCCGCGCCGCCCGCAGCCGCTCCGTACCCAACCGCCGCGCCGCCCCCGCGAAACCCTCCAGCACCGTCGACACCGCCGCATCACCGATCGCATGGAACCCGCCCTGCATCCCGTGCACCGCACAATCCAACAGATGGTCACGCACCTGGTCCGCGCTCAGGTACCCGTGACCACACCCGTCACCATCGGCGTACGGCTGCGACAGATGCGCCGTCCGCGAACCCAACGCACCATCAGCGAACAGATCACCACCGGCACCCACCGCGCCCAACTCCCGCGCCCGCGCCGCACCACCCAACTCACCCCAGTACCCGTACACCTCCGGCACCCCCACACCGGACAGCGCCAACAGCCCGACGAAATCCTCCTCGTCGGAAATTTCCGGCCCACCACACTCGTGCACCGCCGCGATCCCCACCGACGCCGCATACCCCAACGCCACCCGCTGCGCCGCCACCCGCTGCGCCCGCGACACCGACGCCCGCGCCACCGCCCGCACCACATGGTGCGCATCCCGCCGCAGCCAACCCGAACCGTCGTACCCCGACGCAACCACCACCTCCGGACACGCCGCCAGCAACGCCTCCGACACCAACGCCGAATGAATCGACGCCTGCGACAGGTACACCCGCCGCCCGCCGGCCGCCCGCCCCAACTGCCCGGCAGACGGCGGCTGCGCCACCGACCACCTCGACTCGTCCCACCCGTGCCCCAGCACCACCGCGTCCGCAGGCAGCTGCGCCGCGTACGCCGACACCCCGTCCAACAGCTCACCGGCCGAACGCACCCCGGACAGATCCAGCCCGGACAACACCAACCCGGTGTCACTGACATGCACGTGCGCGTCCACGAAAGCCGGCGTCACCAACGCACCGTCCAACTCCACCACCCGATCAGCCGGCGGAGCGTCAGCATCCGAACCCAGCCACACGATCCGCCCGTCACGGACCAGCAACGCCGTCGCGGACGGATCCGCCGGGCAGTGCAGCACACCGGCGCGGTACAACGTCGAGGGGTTCTCAGTCATAGCCTCAGTCTGCCGCCAGCCGGGCCTCGAACAGCCCGCGCACCCCTGGCTCACCCCGCAGCAGATCCAACGCCAGCTCCGCGTGCCCCGGCACGTACCCGTTCCCGACAAGCATCGTCACGTCCGCCGCCAGCCCCTCCGCACCCAACGCCGCCGCCGCGAAACTCGTCGCCATCGAGAAGAAGACCACGGTGCCGCCGTCCGTGGTCGCCAGCACCGCGCCGTGCTCACAGCCCGGCACGTCCACACACACCACCGTCACGTCCGCCGGCCCTCCCAGCGCCGCAGCCACCGCCGTCGACAACGCCACCGGATCACGGGCATCGGCCACCGCCACCACGTCGGCAAGCCCCGCCGCCACCAGCGCGTCACGCTCCGCGTCCACCGGCACCACCCCGACCGTCCGGCCCGCACCCGCCCGCCGCGCCGCCGCCAGCGACAACGAACCACTCTTACCCGCACCGCCGAGTACCGCCACCGCCACCGGCCGGGTATCCCCCTCCGCTGCCCGCCCGGCCACGTACCGGGACACCACCCGGGACGTCAGCGCCGGCGCACCACACACGTCGAGCACCGCCAGCGACAGCACCGGATCCAGATCCGCCGGCAGCACCGCCGCGACCGACCGGGCGAACAGGATCGCCCACCCCTCGCACGGCACCTGCTCGCTGCGCCCGTCCCAGCCGGCCAACCCATCGGTGATCACCAGCGGCGTCAACGTCAGCGACACCAGGGTGGCCACCCGCTCGCCGACCCCGAGTCCCAACGGCGACCGCCGACCAGCCTGCTCGACCGTGCCGATCAGCATGCCGCCCGATCCCGTCACCGGGTTCTGCATCTTGCCCCGGGTGGCGATGATGTCGAGCACCTCAGCACGGACCGCGTCACCGTCGCCGCCGTGCTTGACGGACAGCTGCCGGAAACTCGCGGCGTCGAGGTTCAGCCGCTCCACCCGGATCCGGACCTCGTTCGGCGCGATCTCCGGACGCGCGTCGAGCCGCCAAGCCGCCTGCGGCAACACGCCTGCGGGCTCCAGGACCCGGTGCAGCCCTACCGGTGATGTCACACGAACCTCCCCTGTCCGACCGCCTGAAGCCCCGCCTTCAACTCGCATGACGGGAAAACTTACGGCAGACTAATTTCTCAACCGGAATTTTTCCAGTAGCCTTCGGTGCGCTGACCACCAGACCGACCACAGGAGGGGCCGTGACTCAGACCCGACCGCCGGTGCAAACCATCCCGGCGCCCCCGCCGGCCCCCACCACCCGCACCGACCAGCCCTACGAGTACCGCCGCAGCCTGCTCGCCGAGCCCGACTGGACCCGCTTCCCCGGCTGGCGTGACGTCACCCGCGACCAGTGGGAGAGCGCCCAGTGGCAACGCGTCAACTGCGTCAAGAACATCAAGCAACTGCGCACCGTGCTCGGCACCACCGTCGACGACACGTTCTACGCCGACCTGGAAGCCGACCAGAACGCCCTGGCCACCATGTCCATGCTGGTGACCCCACAAATGATCAACACGATGGTGCCGTTCGCCGAGTTGACCACCGATGCGCTGCTCGCCGACCCGATCCGGCGCTACATGATCCCGGTCGCCTCCGACCGACGCACCGACTGGCCGTCACACCCCTACGCCACCCGCGACTCCCTGCACGAACACGACATGTGGGTGGCCGAGGGCCTCACCCACCGCTACCCCACGAAGGTCCTTGCCGAACTACTCTCCACCTGTCCCCAGTACTGCGGACACTGCACCCGCATGGACCTGGTCGGCAACTCCACCCCTACGGTGGACAAGCTCAAACTGACCCTCAAGCCCGTCGACCGCTACGACGCCCACATCGGCTACCTGCGGGCCCACCCCGGCGTACGCGACGTCGTCGTCTCCGGCGGTGACGTGGCGAACGTGCCGTGGCGCAACCTTGAGTCGTACCTGATGCGCCTACTGGAGATCGAAACCATCCGCGACATCCGCCTCGCCACCAAGGCACTCATGGGCCTACCCCAGCACTGGCTGCAAGCCGACGTCGTCGAAGGACTGGAACGGGTCGCGCGTACCGCCGCACGTCGTGGCGTCAACCTCGCCATCCACACCCACGTCAACCACGCCCAGTCGCTCACCCCATTGGTCGCCCGGGCCGCGCAGACCGCTCTCGACCTGGGCGTGCGGGACGTACGCAACCAGGGTGTGCTGATGCGCGGGGTCAACGCCACAAGCACCGACCTGCTCGACCTCTGCTTCGCGCTACAGGGCGAAGCAGGCATCTTGCCCTACTACTTCTACATGTGCGACATGATCCCGAACGCCGAGCACTGGCGGGTCCCGGTATGGCACGCCCAGCAACTCCAGCACGACATCATGGGCTACCTGCCCGGGTACGCCACCCCGCGGATCGTCTGTGACGTGCCGTTCGTCGGCAAACGATGGGTGCACATGGTCACCGACTACGACCGGGAACGCGGCATCTCCTACTGGACGAAGAACTACCGCACCTCCATCGAGTCGGCCGACCTTGAGGCGCTGAGCAAGCGCTACGCCTACTACGACCCGATCGACACCCTCCCCGAGGAGGGTCGGCAGTGGTGGCGCGTCCACCGCGACGCCTGACCAGCCGGGCTCCTGTCCCACCTGACGCGCGCCACACCGCGAAGCGGCCCGCCGGATCGATCCGGCGGGCCGCTTCGTTCCGCTTTCAGGCGGTCACTTCGTGAAGGCGTCCTTCGCGTTGCGCCCGGCCGCCTTCGTGTCCTCACCGGCCTGACGGGCACGGGCGTCGCTCTGCTGGCTGGCGCCCTCGGCCCGCATGCGTTCGTTGTCGGTCATGTCGCCGATCCGCTCTCTCGCGGCACCACTCAGTTCCTCGACCTTGTTCTTCGCCTTGTCGGTGAAGCTCATGTCGCCTCCCTGCCTCTTTCGGCGATGGAGCGACACGATCTGCGGCGCTCCATCGGTGGTGTCCCCCGGTGCGGCGTGGTGAAACGGTGGGCGGGGAGGTGGGGCACACCCGCTAATGCGTCCTAGGACACTAGGGTCAGGCCCGCAACGGCACCGGCTCCGGTCGGCACGAAGCCGGGCCCGGAGCCGGTACGCACAATCCGCTGGGCTCAGAGGTAACTCGACGCCTCGTCCAGGAAACGCTGCGCGTAACGATCCGACGGAATGTCGCCGAGATAATACTTCTTGATGTCCTGCCGGGTGGAGGCCAACGGGTCAGCACCGAGGAAGTCGTCGAGGACCGCGCCGAGCCCCTTCACCTGCCCACCGTGGGCGTCGATGACGTAGCTGGCCCGCCCCAACGGAAACTCGTCGGTGAAGGTGACCGCCGGGGTCGACACAGCCACCATCGCGAAGGGCTTCTCCGAGTACAGGTAGTCGGCAACCACACTCGACACGTCCGACACCATTGCGTCCGACGCGTTGAAACAGTCCATCACCGACATCTTCACCTCGGCCTGTCTGCCGAACACGTGGGGCCGCCCACTGGTCCGATGGTCCTCGGCCAACAGCGCCTTGATCCGCTCACACTCGCGACCCAGTGCCGCCGACCGGTGACTGTACGGGTGCGGCCGGAACACGATGCTGCACCCGCGCTCCACCAGCGCCTGGACGATGTCGTAGCCGACGTGCAGTGACGAGTAGTTCGAGTCGGCGTAGAAACCCGCCCACGTCGGCGCGTAGAGCACCCGGGGGTTGGTGATCGAGGCGATCGGCTTGGCTGCCACCGCCACGTTCTCCACCTGGGGTCGCCCGACGACGCTGAACATCTCCACCGGCATCTTCACCCCGTTGGCCGCGAAACGGTCGATCGCGGCCTGACCGGCGACGAAGTTCTTGTCGTACATCCGGAAGACCGGGTTGTGACTCGGCACCTTGTCGCTGTCACCGTGGTTGAGCTGGATGTGTGTCAGGTTCGTGTACCGCAGGAGATGGTTGTTCTTCGTCGCGGTGTTCACGTAGAAGGCGGCCCGCATCGACGGGGTGACCACGGCGTCCATGTCCTCCAGCGCGGTCCGCAGCACCACCGGAGCCTTGGTCAGTGCCGCCACCTCGTTGAAGTTGGCCTCACCGCGCACCAGCACGAAGAACTTCCGACCGAGCCGCTCCAGATAGGGCAGCCACATCGCGATCTGGTACGCGGTGCCGGCCGGCGCGGTCCAGTGCACCACGAACGCCGGTTCGTAGGCGGTGAGCGCCTTGGAGAGGTTCCGTTCGCTGGTCCGCCTCGCCCGGACCCGGCCCACTGCCTGCCACAGGGTGAACAACGACAGGCCGAGCGCCGCCGCCGACACCACTGCGGCGATCACCCCCGGGATGCCGGCGAAGGCACAGACGAGCACCACAGGCACCACGGCACCGTTGACGAGTACCGCGCGGCTCGTGTTCGGGCGCCGGTACGGTTGGGTGCCGATGCCCGGGAGATTGGCCGTCACCGGGTACGCGGCGCGGGCGATGAACCCCATCGGGGTTTCGCTGAGCACCGCCAGACCGGCCAGGGCCACGCCGACAGCGAGCCCGGGATCGACGCCGTCGTGCACGGTGCCGAGCAGATACGCGCCGGCGAGCAGCAGGACGCGCGGCACCGCGGCCTTCGAGGGCGACACCGCTTTCACCCGCAGCGCGTCACGCCACGTCCACGCCAGCAGCCCGACTGCCAGCAGGGCCGGCGGCAACGCCCACAGTCGGGAACCGCCCACCGCCGCCAGCAGCAGCACGGCGAGGGCCGCCACGTCGATCGACGTGGCGAGGAGGCGCCCTCCCGACTTCGACGCCACCCATGCCCCCGGTCGGGACGTCTTCGGACCCGCCGTCGTCACCGCCGGCCCCCCGTGGACAACGGGTTGATCCGCAGCACCCGACCCATCCGGCCCCGCCAGCTCGCCAGCGACTCCCGATGCACCTTGAGTTCCTTCTCCAACTCGGCTACCCGCTCCTCAAGCGTCCTCGCTCCGCGCGGTTCGCGGAACGGTGGTTCGAAATCGTAGGCACGGCGCTCCAGATCACCCTCGTGTCCCTGCCGCAGCCAGCGCAGCCGGGACATCACCTGGCGTCGCCCGATGACGTCCGAGGCCATCAGCGTGTGCACCGGGCCGGGGAACGGGGCGGCGGCGAGCGCCTTGTCGTAGGCCGGGTTGGCCTTGCCCGGCTGGAACACGTGCTCCAGGTCGTTGTGCTCGAGGAACCGCACGTAGGTGTCGAAGGTCTCGGCCTGACGCGTCCCGAAGACGTCGAAGTCCGCTTCCTCGTAGAGCCGCTGCGCGTCGACATCCGGCGGCAGCTCGGAGTAGAGACGGTACGGGATGCCGTGGTACTCGGAGAGTTCGACGGTGCGGGAATCGTGCGCCAACACCACCGACGGCGTGCCCGCCAGCACGCCTGCGACGTTGCCGTGGATACGGGTGCCGAAGGCGAAGTGCTGCTCGGCCATGAACTCGGTCCAGGTCGAGGCGTCCACGAAGAACCGCATCCGGTCGCTCTCGTAGAGCGGATGATCGGTGTGGATGGGCATCCGCTTGTTGGGGACCTTGGCCGGGTTCTCACCCCACAGCATGAGCGCCAGTCGCTGATGCTGCTGCGGCACGATGACACTGTTCGGGTACCGGAGGGTGTTCGCCTCGACCAGCCGGTCGACCCCCTTCACCTTCGGCGTGTACGAGATGGCGATCGGACTGTCGTCGGCCAGCCGGTCCACCTTGCGTACCAGTGGTCCCAGGGGCCCGTTGCCGAACATCGACGGGCAGCCGATCACCCGCACGTGCTCGTCGCCGAAACCGAGGTACTTCAACATGCGGGCCGTGTACTCGCCGCGTACGCCGATTGAGGCCGACCGGTCGAGGACGGCTCGGGTGAACCGCGTGACGATCTTCTTGTAGTCGTCGGGAAGCGAGTCGAACTCGGTGCCGTACGGCAGCTGCGCGCCGATGCCGACCACGGTGACCGGGATCTTCAACCGTTCGATGACCTTGGCGAGGCGTTCCAGGTGCGGCAGGAAGGTGTCCCGGTAGGAATTCGCCATCGGCAGGACGAACCGGTCGAACTCCTCGTTGGTCCGGCTGACGTAGGTGCCCAGGTGCACCGGACGTTCGTGAACGTAGGAGTTGGCGACGAGCTCGGCGCCGGGGACGCTCAGGACCCGGAACACCGCGCTGTAAAACAGCATGTTCCCAGAGTTTGATCCGAAGACACCCAACCGAGAGGTGGACAGGCTTTGCTCGTGGGACAGCACGGTCAACGGGCTCTTGCCGGCGCGGATGAGAATGCGTGTCATGAGCGGACTCCGGCCGCCATCTGGCGGGAACGCGATCGCATCGAGCGGTACATCTCATCCTCCCCTTCGAGACACGCGAGGCGACCGGACGCGGGCGGTGGAAGCCGGCCCTGCGTCCCGGTCATGATCCGGGTCTCGCTTCCGCCGAATCAGGGATGGATCCTAGCCCCGTCTCCTGGGCCGCGGCGGCACCGGGTATTTCGGGTCAGTCCGCCGGTGAGCCCGCCGCCGGAGGCGTCACCCCACGGGTGCGAGGCGGTGTTGCCGGGCCGGGAAGGACCTTCGGCGGGCGGTGCTCGTACGGGGTGGACAGCACCACCGTGGTGCGGGTGGTGACGTTGGCGGCGGTCCTTATCTCCTGGAGCACCCGCTCCAGGTCGACCGGCCCGGCCACCCGCACCAGCAGCAGGTAGAAGTCCTCCCCCGCCACCGAGTAGCACGAATCGATCTCCGGCAGGTGCGCCAGCCGTTCCGGTGCGTCGTCGGGCTGCGACGGATCGAACGGGCGGATCGCGACGAACGCCGTCAGTGGCAGGTCCAGCGCCTCGAAGGAGACCCGCGCGGCATAGCCCTTGATCACTCCTCGTTGTTCCAGCCGGCGTACCCGCTGGTGCACCGCCGAGACCGACAGGCCGACCTTCTCCGCCAGGTCGGTGTACGACAGCCGGCCGTCCGTGGTCAGCGCCACCACGATGGCGCGGTCGATCTCCTCCACGGCGTGCAACCTACCGGGTACGAGCGGTTGACGCGACCGGCCATCCCGCTGACTGTCGCTTTCTGCGCGGACCTGATCGCCTACGGTCAGCCCTTAGCCAGTGCCCGGGAGATCACCAGCCGTTGGATCTGGTTGGTTCCCTCCACGATCTGCAGCACCTTCGCCTCCCGCAGGTACCGCTCGACCGGGTGGTCGGCGACGAAACCCGCGCCGCCGAGAACCTGTACCGCGTCGACGGTCACCCGCATCGCCACGTCCGTGGCGAACAGTTTCGCCTTGGCCGCCTCGATCGAGTACGGCCGTCCCGCGTCCCGTAACCGGGCCGCCGTCAGTGTCAACGCCCGCGCCGCGGAGATCTGGGTGGCCAGGTCGGCCAGGGTGAACCCGAGCCCCTGGAAGTCGATGACCGACCGGCCGAACTGTTCACGTTGCCGGGCGTAGGCCACCGCGTAGTCCAGCGCCGCCTGGGCGAGCCCGACCGCGCAGGCGGCGATACCCAGCCGCCCGGAGTCCAGAGCGGACATGGCGATGGTGAAGCCGGCTCCCTCGCCGCCGATCAACCGGTCGGCGGGCACCCGGGCGTCGTCGAGGACGAGCTGCGCCACCGGGGAGGAGCGCAACCCCATGGTGCGTTCGGCGGCCTGCGGGTGGATGCCCGGTGTGGCGCGGTCGGCGAGCAGGCAGGAGATGCCCTTCGGGCCCGGGCCGCCGGTACGGCAGAAGATGTTGTAGAAGTCGGCCACCTGCGCGTGGGTGATCCACGCTTTGGTGCCGGTGACGACGTAACCGTCTCCGGCACGTACCGCTCTGGTGGTCATTGCCGCGGCGTCCGAACCTCCCTGCGGCTCCGACAGGCAGTACGCCCCGATCAGCTCACCGCCGATCATGTCGGGTAGCAGCTTGCGCTGTTCCTCGCTGCCGAACGTGGCGACCGGGTGGCAGGACAGGGTGTGCACACTCACCGCCTCGGCGACCGCCAACCAGCGGCCGGCCAGGATCTCCAGCACCTGGAGGTACACCTCGTAGGGCTGTGCGGCACCGCCGTACTCCTGCGGGTAGGGCAGACCGAGCAGGCCCGCGCGGCCCAACGTGCGCAGCACCTCGCGGGGAAACTCGGCCCGTTGCTCGTACTCGACGACTTTCGGCGCGAGTTCCCGGTCGGCCAGTTCGGTGGTCAAGTCCAGCAGGTCGCGAGCCTCTTCGGTGGGCAGGATCCGGTCGACAGTCATAGCGCGGTGAGCTCCGTGGGGTGGTGTTGAGCCGTCGTACGCCGTCCGTCGTGCGGACGTCGGTGTCCTCGATGCGGGCGCCGTGGGGCCCGGCCAGGTAGCTGCCCGGTTCGCCGGAGAAGGCCGTCACGGCAGCCAGCGGCCGGTCGTCGCGGCGGATGCAGCTCCCCGAACCCCACACCGTCAGCTTAACGGTCGTTTGGCCATGTCGTGCGCCGGGAACGTCGGTGCGGTGTGCCAGGCTGTCGGACGTGACAGCGCAGACCCCGATCATGCTCGTCGACGCGCCCAGTCTCTACTTCCGGGCGTACTTCGGCATTCCCGAGTCCGCCGCGAAGACCGCCGACGGGCAACCGGTGAACGCGGTGCGCGGGTTCCTCGACATGCTCGCCAACCTGGTGCGCACCCGCCGGCCGGGGCGGATGGTGTGCGCGATGGACCACGACTGGCGGCCCGACTGGCGGGTCGCGCTGCTGCCGTCGTACAAGGCGCACCGGGTGGCACCCGAGGGCGGCGAGGTGGTACCGGACACGCTTTCACCGCAGGTGCCGATGATTCTGGAGATGCTCGACGCGCTGGGGGTGGCCGTGGTCGGCGCGACCGGCTACGAGGCCGACGACGTGTTGGGCACCCTCTCGGTGACCGAGCCCGGCCCGGTGGAGGTGGTCTCCGGTGACCGCGACCTGTTCCAGCTGATCGACGACGCCCGGCGGGTGCGGCTGCTCTACGTCGGGCGTGGGGTGGCCAAGTTGGAGGACTGCGACGACGACGCCGTGCGGGCTCGCTACGGCGTGCCGGCCAACCGGTACGCCGAGTTCGCCGCGCTGCGCGGTGACCCGTCCGACGGGCTGCCCGGCGTGGCTGGCGTCGGTGAGAAGACCGCCGCCCGGCTGGTCGACAGGTACGGCGACATCGCCGGCATCCTCGCCGCTCTGGACGATCCGGCCGCCGGCTTCGCACCCGGGTTGCGCACCAGGCTCGACGCCGCCCGGGGCTACCTCGCGGTGGCGCCGAGGGTCGTCAAGGTCGCCCTGGACGTGCCGCTGCCACCGCTGTCCACCGAGCTACCGGTGTCGCCGGCCGACCCGCGACGACTGCTCGACCTGGCCGACCGGTGGAACCTGGCCGGTGCCACCCGACGGCTGGTCGACGCGCTAGCCGCCCGCACCACGGCGGGCTGACCGGCGCCACGGCGGGCGATCTGGCCACAGGTCGCCCGCGCAGTGCGCCACCGTGCTGGGGTACGGTGTCGCTGGCCGCCACGACAGCGGTCGGCGCGGCGGGTGAGGGGGCGGTAGTGGCGACGCTGTCCGATGTGGCCCGGCGGGCCGGTGTCTCACCCGCCACCGCATCCCGTGTGATCAACGGCAGCAGCAAGCCCGTCACCGAGGAACTGCGGGAGCGGGTACTCCAGGCCGTCGCCGACCTGGAGTACGTTCCCAACGCCCACGCCCAACTGCTGGCTCGCTCTCATCGCGGTGTCGTCGGGGTGATCGTGCACGACGTCTCCGACCCGTACTTCTCGGAGATCACCCGGGGTCTGCAACGGGTCGCCACCGATCAGGGCCGGCTGTTGATGATCTGCAACAGCTACCGCGATCCCGAGCGGGAGTTGGAGTACGTCGAGCTGCTGCGGGGTCATCAGGTGGCCGCCATCATCCTCGCCGGCTCCGGCTATCACGACGCCGACTTCACCCGGCTGCTCAACGGCAAACTCGCCGCGTACGAGGCCACCGGTGGGCGGGTCGCGGTGATCGGCCGCCACGAGCACACCGGCGACGCGGTGATGCCCGACAACCGGGGCGGCGCCGAACTGCTCGGGCGGGAGCTGTGCCGCCTCGGCCACGAACGCATCGGGGTGGTGGCCGGGCCCCGGGTGCTCACCACCACCACCGACCGGCTCACCGGGCTACGCGCGGCACTCGCCGACCACGACCAGGAGTTACCGGAACACCGCATCCGGTACGCCGGCTTCGACCGCGACGGTGGCGCCGAGGCCACCGCCGCGCTGCTCGACGCCGAACCGGGGCTGACCGCGATCGCGGCGCTCAACGACACCATGGCCATCGGGGCGTTGGCGCTGTTGCGTGCCCGTGCGGTCGCGGTACCGCAGCAGGTGAGCGTCTTCGGCTTCGACGACTTGCCGATCTCCCGTGACGTCACCCCGCCGCTGACCACGGTCCGACTCCCCCTGGTCGAGTTGGGTGCCCGGGCGATGGCGCTGGCGCTGGATCCGGGAGCCGCCGTCGCTCGGGTCGAGAAACTGTCCGCCGAGCTGATCCGCCGCGACAGCGCCGGTCCCGCCCGACCGTGACATGCCGGCCCGGTTCCGGTGCGCCACGACGTGACCTCGGAACCGGGCAGGTCAGTAGCGTCCCGGGCGTGGGAGCCGACTTCGCTCGCCGGTGACATCGGCGGCTGCACGGCACATGGGCCAGATCGCGGGTCCGTCGGAGGCGAGGCCGACCGTGCGGCCGGTGGTGTATCCGTGGCGGAGGTAGAGCCCCCGGTTACGCGGATTGCTGGCTTCGAGGTGTGCCGGCGCGCCGAGCTGGTCGAGTCGACCGTGTCCGTGGTTGAGCAGGGCGGTGCCGAGGCCCTGGTTCTGCCGGGTCGGGTCGACGGCGAGGTAGGCGAGATAGTGGTGCGGCCGATCCGGATGACACCCCTCGATCGCTTCCTCCAGCAGCAGGAACTTCGGCGCGTACGCCCCTGCTATCCGGTCGAGCGCGGCGGGCCGGTCGGGCCTGGCGGGTACCGCCTCCCGGCGGTGGTACCAGATGGCGACGGCGGTCTGGCCACCGGTGGTGTGTACCTCGCCGTGGTCGAGTCCGTGGTAGAACGCGTCGCGGAAATACCGGTAGTAGACGGTGCGCCGGTCCCCCGGATCCGGGATGAGCCAGTCGGCGAGCGGACCGTCGTGGAACGCCTCGGCGAGGACGGCGATCAGTGGGCCGGCGTCGGTGCGGGTGGCCGGGCGCACGAGGTGACGGAACACGATGTATCCCCTCTTCAGGCGGGTTGACGGACGGTGTCGGGGGTTCGTAGCGGTCCGGCGGTGTCGCTGTCGGCACCGAGCCCGATCGCCGCGTACCGGTGTGGATCGATGGTGCGCAGGATCAGTGCCCACGCGATGCCGAGCAGTGCCGCGGCGGCGTACGCGGCGGGGAACGCCCAGCGCAGCGGCGAGTCCGGGGCCACGCCGAGGAGGGTGTCGAACTCGCGCAGGGTGACGGTGAGGATCCCGCCGAGCGCGAGCGCGGCGATTCCCGGTGCGATCGTCGACCGCCATGGTCCTTCGGTGTGGGTGGTGCGGGTGAAGAAGCCGATGACGGCGGCGGAGGTGGCGGTCATCAGGGCCAGGACGCCGAGGCCGCCGGTGACGGTGATCCAGAAGAACAGGTGCACGATCGGGTCCGCCCCCGCCAGGGCGTAGCCGACAAGCACGGCGAAGGCGAGCCCGCTCTGGGCGAGGGAGCCGGCCTTGGGTGCGCCGGTACGGCGGCTGGTGCGACCGAACACGGCCGCAAGCACGCGTTCGCGGCCGAGGGCGAACAGGTACCGGGCGACGGTGTGGTGGAAGGAGAGCAGGGCGGCGAACAGGCTGGTGATGAAGAGGACCCGGGCGACGGTGATGACGCTCTGGTGCAGGTAGGGCGCCACCAGGTTGAAGATCAGGTCGGTGCCGTCGGCGCGGGCCGCCGCCACGATGCGGTCGGGGCCGGTGGCCACGGACATCGCCCACGCGGACAGTCCGTACAGCAGGCCGGTCACGGCGACGGCGATGTAGGTGGCGCGGGCGATGGTGCGGCGCGGGTCTTTGGTTTCCTCCGAGAACACGACGGTGCCTTCGAAGCCGACGAATCCGGTGATCGCGGTGACCAGCGCGGCGCCGATGCCGGCGGCGAACACGTGGGAGGGGGCGAGGGTGTCGAAGGAGACGGTGCCGTCGGCGGGGTGGGTGAGCATGATGGCGTCGAAGGTCAACGCGACGACGCATTCGACGACGAGGACGACGGCGAGAACCTTGCCGTTGAGGTCGATCCGCGCGACCCCGAGCACCGTGACGACGGCCCAGACGGCGAGGGCGCACATCCACCAGGTGAGCTGCCAGCCGTACCGGTCGTCGAGGAACTGCGCGGTGACCGCCCCGGCCCCGCCGTACAGGCCGATCTGCATCGCGTTGTAGGCGAGCAGCGCGACCATGGCTGCGCCGACGCCGGCGGGGCGGCCGAGTCCGCGGGTGACGTAGGTGTAGAAGGCGCCCGCGTTGACGATCCGCCGGGACATGGCCACGTAGCCGACCGCGAACAACGCCAACACGGCCGCCACGAGCAGGTATGCGACGGGGATGCCGGTGACACCGGTGACCGCGTACCCGGTGGTCGCGCCACCGGCGACGACGGTCAGCGGTGCGGCGGCGGCGATGACGAAGAACACCACCGACGGGATACCGAGCCGCCCTCTGGCGAGGACAGCGCAGACGGTGTCGGTTCTGGTGTGGGACATCGGTTCTCTTTCTGCGCGAGGGTGACAGGTTTCGGCGACAGCCCGGTGCGTCCGCTCCGGGCCGACGGTGACGTGGTGCCGCTCAGCTGGTGCGGTGACTGAGCACGGTGCGGTGACTCAGCACGGTGCCGCCGACGACGGCCCGGAGATCCGCGAACAGGTCCCGCAAGGCTGGTGGTGCCTTGTCGACCTGCTCGTGCAGGAAGGCCCGGGTGGGTGCGCCGACGAGCAGGATCGGGGAGAGCTGGGTGTGTACGGCCAGGCCGGCGAGCGCCACGTCGAAGCTGTTGAGCTGCTGGCGGTCACGTAGGTGGCAGGAGAGCCGGGCCCAGGAGCATGCTGCCCGGTTCATGTCCGTCGGCACGTACACGGTGCGGTGCCGTAACCACCGACCGACCTGTTCGGGCCGCACCAGCCCGAGCTGCCACATGCGGGTTGCCACCTGCTGGTAGGCGGTGGCGGCGAGGAACGACAGCCAGGTGCGGGTCGCGCTGTGGCGCGGCTCGGCCACGAGACGGTCGAGGACGAGGTGTTGCAGCCAGTCCGTTGGCGGCGCGGTGTCGACGACCCGCACCTGCCGGCCGGCGACGACGATCCGGCCCGCCTGGTGCAGCTCGACGAGCAGCGCGGCGGCCAGTCCGTACGCCGTCGCCGACTCGAACAGCCGCGGACGGCCGGTCTGGTCGTCGTGGGCCAGGTAGAAGAATTCGTCGGCGAGACGGGCAGCGGTCTGCGGGGTGGCGCTGCCGACGGCCCGTACCGCCGGGCGTGGTTCCGGGTGGCGGTGCAGGTGTGCGGTGTGCCCGCCGTCGTGCGCTCTGTCGGTTGCCTGCGGCGCGCGGGGCTCGGCCGGTTCGTCGGCGGGGAACCCGAGCTGACGCAGCAGGCGCCGACCGCCCGGGTGGCAGCCCAACTCGACGACCGCCCAGGTGTACTGCCCGCACCCACCGTGACGGCAGTGGAAGCAGGTGCCGCCGGATCGGTGCTGCAGTACGGTGCGCCGGGCCGACTCGAACCGGTCCACGACCCGGTCGCTCTCCTCGGTGCCGGTCATGACGCCTGCTGTCCACCGGACAGGGCGGCCACCGCGACCCGCACCTCCATGCAGGGTGGATGCCGGTCGACGTGCGGGTATCCACACTCCGGCCGGTGCCCCAGCACCCACACCCATTCGTCCGCCCGGTTCGGCAGTTCCCGAACACTGGTCACGGTGACCGTGATGGCGGTGCCCGGGGTGAGATCCCGTCCGTACGACCAGTCGCCTGGGGCGAGCCGCAGCAACGTCCCCGTCGCCACCTCCGGTACCGGCTGAGGTGTCCTCATCACCGTGCTGCTCCTGTTGACCATTGACGAGATCGCTGGTTGTCGAACGGGGTGTGGGCGTCGGGCGGGACGGACCACGTGAGGCGCACTGTCGTTCACCTTCCTGCTGGGGGTGCGCGGTCGGGCCCTCCCCGGCACGGACCGCGCACCTCGACCGGTGGGGCGGAGAAAACTCGTACATTTCTCAGCAGGACACATCCGTCCTTAACGGACGGTCGTTAGTCGTCCTGTCACGACGGTGTGGCTCGCACCGATGCGGGAGCGAACCTGCTGAACGTCATCGTCTGGCTGCGGTACGGAAGGATGCAATGAAGCAGCGTGAATAAAATCATGAAAGGGTTTGCATATTAGCCCCACTCCGATGACATTTGCCCAGGTCAGGGCGACAGGAAAGAGAAAGTGATCTAGTAGTCCATCGTTTGTATGCTGCTGTTTGGCAAAGTGGTGATAGGAGGCTCCGTGTCCGACACGGACGGATCGGCCCTGTTGCGGCGAAGGATCGGCCGCAAGATGGCTGCCCTGCGCAAGGAGACCGGGATGAGCCAGGAGAAGGCTGCCGTGCTCCTGCAGCGCAGCCCCGCAACCATCCACCGCATCGAAGCCGGCGACCCCCGCGTCAAGTTCCGCGACATCGAGATCAAGGCGATGTGCGAGCTGTACGAGGCCAGCGCCGAGGACCGCAACGAGCTGCTCGCCCTCTCCGGCGAGACCCGCACCAGCGGCGCGAGTGCCTGGTGGCACGATTACACGAACACCCGCCTACCGAGCTGGTTCGGCCTTTTCGTCAGGCTGGAAAGCAGCGCGGAACGGATTCACAAGTACGAGCCGGAAGCCGTGCCCGGACTTCTTCAGACCCGTGAATACGCCAGGGAAGTGACCGGTGTACCACACGGACTCATCGACAGGCAGGAGGTCGAGCGGCAAGTCGACTTTCGGATGGAACGTCAACGCCTGCTCGCCAGCCCTCGGCCACCGCACCTCGCAATCGTCCTGAGCGAGGCGGTCATCCGTCGGGCCGTCGGTGGGCCAGAGATCATGGGCGCTCAACTTCAACATCTCCTCGACGTCACCCGCTCGCCCAGCGTGAGGCTGCGGATTCTGCCGTTCGAGGTCGGTGTACATGGCGGCATGACGTCCGCGTTCACCATCTTGGAGTTTCCGCCCGTGCCCGGCACGTCGGAACCACTCGAACCACCACTGGTCTACGTCGACAGTCTCACCGGCGCGCTCTACCTCGACAAGGGGACCGAGGTGGCTGCCTACAAGCTGGCCTGGGACGACGTGACCTCACGAGCACTCGACGAGACGTCGTCGAGGAAGCTGATCACCGCAACGATGGAGGCATTCACCCGTGGCTGACACGACGACTGTCAAGTGGCGCACCAGCAGCCGCAGCGGCAACCAGGGCGACTGCGTCGAGGTCGCCGACACACTGCCCGGCGGCGGCGTCGGCGTCCGCGACAGCAAGGACCCCGACGGCCCCGTCCTGACCTTCGACCCCTCGTCCTGGGCCACCTTCACCACCGCCCTACGCACCCGCTAGACAGACGGTCCCACCCCTGAGTCGATGGTGGCCGCCACCCCAGCGACCACCATCAACTCCACCAACCAGACACAGTCCGCCGACCTGTCGAGCTGACCCGTCTGGGGATGCAGCTAGGCGGCGCCCCGCCGGTCCAACCACTTCAGGATCGCTTCGGTCGTCTCCTTCGGCTTCTCCTGCTGAATCCAATGGCCGCAGTCCAGCGTGACCACGTCCACGTTCGGCACGAACTCCGTGAGCCTTGGTGCCCTCGCCACCATGTCGCGGTCGCCGTAGATCATGAGGGTGGGCTGACGGACGATCGGGTCGACGTCCGCCAGCAGGTGCCAGTTACGGTCCAGGTTCCGGTACCAGTTGATTCCGCCCGTGAACCCGGTGGACTCGAAGGCGGACACGAAGACGGCCAGGTCGCTGTCACTCATGACGGGCTCACCGGACGGGGCCACCGCTCTGGCAATGTTGATCATCACATTGCCGGGTTGCGGCTCCGCGGGAGGCAGGTTCTTCCGGTACAGGTTCCGCAGGAACCGAGCCGGGTTCTCCTCGAACACAGCGTCCGCGACACCCGGCTGCCGGTTGAAATGTACGAGATAGAAGTCGGGGCCGAACGCAGCCTCCAGGAACTCGGTCCACGGCATCTCTCCGCGCTGCTGGTAGGGCACGCTCAGCGCCACCACGCCGTTGACCCGGTGCGGATGCAGCAAGGTCAGGCCCCAGACGACGAACGCGCCCCAGTCATGGCCGACGAAGGTGGCATCCTCGTAGCCGTAGTGATCGAGGAGCGCGACCAGGTCACCCGACAGGTGGGCGACGTCGTAGTCCGTCACTTCGTCGGGGCGGGACGAGTTGCCGTACCCCCGCTGGTTCGGGACGATGACGTGGTACCCCGCCGCGGCCAGGGCCGGCATCTGATACCGCCAGGAGTAGGCGTGTTCCGGCCAGCCGTGACAGAGCACGATCGGGTTACCCGCGTGCTGCCGACCGGCCTCGAAGACTTCTAGTTCCACACCGTTGACCGCGATGCGGGTGGGCTCAGGAAAATCGAACGTCATACCGGCATCCTGCCGACCGATACCGGTCACCTCCTGACCGGGTTTCCGTGGCAGTGTTGTCCGGGTGCGAGCCGACCGGCTGATGGCCATCCTCCTTCTACTGCAACACCGTGGACAGGTGACCGCACCGGAGGTCGCTCGGGAGCTGGAGATCTCCGAGCGCACCGCCCGCCGCGACCTGGACGCCCTGGGAACGGCCGGTGTGCCGGTCTACTCCGTGCAGGGCCGAGGTGGCGGCTGGCGACTCGTCGGCGGCGCCCGTACCGACCTGTCCGGGTTGACCGCCGGTGAGGCCCGCGCCCTGTTCCTGGCCGCCGGCCCGGCCTCGTCTGTCACTCCGGCCGTCAAAGCGGCGCTACGCAAGCTCGTCCACGCCCTGCCGGAGCCGTTCCGGGCGCAGGCCGAGGCGGCAGCGTCGTCGCTCGTCATGGACCCGCAACGGTGGGGATCGAGCCGCGTCGAGCCCCGACTGCCCTGCTTCCTCGACCAACTCCAGGACGCGGTGATCCGCGGCGTCCAGGTCCGCCTCGGCTACGTCGACCGTGAACGCACCGAAACCGAGCGGACCGTCCACCCGCTCGGCATCGTCGCCAAGGGCCCGTCGTGGTACCTCGTCGCCAACACCGAAACCGGCCGGCGGACCTTCCGCATCGACCGCGTGTCGTCCGTCGACCCGACCACCGAGCCCGTGCACCGGCTCGACGACTTCGACCTCGCCCAGAGCTGGCGCGAGATCGCCGACGAGGTCGAACGCAAACGAACACCCCTTGAGGCTCGTGCCCTCTGTGCGCCCCACAGGATCGGTGTACTCCGGCTGGGGTTCGGCGCTCGACTCGAAGTGGGGGGATCCGCGAGCGACGGCCGGATCGAGGTCGTCATCCGCGGCAACGACGCACGCAAACTCGCGGGCGAGCTTGCCGGGCTCGTCGACTACCTCGAGGTCACCGACCCGCCCGAGGTGCGAACCCAGCTGGCCGCGATCGGCGACACGCTCGTCGCACGCTACGGCTCACAGCGATGTGATTCGTAGCGCGAAAGGATGCGGCACGTCGCTACTCGCCGGCAGCGCTCGTCATTCGTGCGGCACGATATGCCGCAGCGCGTCGGGACGGGCCGCCGCCTCCGCCATCAGCCGGGCCAGCCCGGCCCGGGTCGCCACCACCGTGACCTTCTCACCAGGACGCAGCCGCCGCCCGTCCGCGACAGTGGCCGGCAGCTGACTGCCGACCCGGTTGGTCAACCGCAACAGCCATGCCTCGCCCGGCCGGCGTAGGTCACCGGCGGTCAACCGGGACAGTATCGAACGCTCCCCGATCGTCGTCTCAGCGACCAACAACACCCGCCGCGCCACCGGAATCGCCTCCAACTCGTGACCGAGCATCCGGGCTGCGAAGAACGGAACAGCGAGGTAGCTGACGCTGCGGGAGATGGTCAGATCGAAGGCCCGCTGCACCTGGTCGGCGAAGTCACCGTCGAACAGCCGCAACACCACCCGCAGGTCCGCGCGGACGGCACGGCCCACCAACGCGGTCTCCAGATTGGTCACGTCGTCCGAGGTGAGCACGACCAGAGCCCGGCTGGTCGGCAGCGAGGCGGCGAGCAACGTCTCCCGACGACTCGCATCCCCGATGATCAACGGGATTCGCAGTTCCCGTACCGCTGACACACCACGCGCCTCCGAGGACCGGTCGATAGCGATCACGTCGACCCCGAGCCCGTGCAGGCCCTCGACCACGTGACTGCCGACCCCGCCCAGACCGACCACGACGACGTGCCCGCTGGCCCGCCTCGGTAGTGAGCCGTCCGCCACCTCCAGTCGTACCTTGATGACAGCGTCCACCACCGCACCGGTGAGGAACGGAATCAGGGCGATGCTGGCGACGGTGAGGACCACCAGAGTGGCCTTCTCCACTCCGGTGGCGGTCGGCTCGACATCGGCACCTCCCAGGGTGGCGAGAACCGCATCGAAGAACGCCTGCGACCAGGTGGTGCCCGGCCGGCTCAGCGCGAGCACGGCCGCCGCACCCAGCAGGAGACCGGAGAAGATGCCGAGGACAAGGCGGATCCGCCGCCAGACCCGCCCCGCGATCGTTCCCAGCGGATAGCCGTGACTCATCGGACGGCGGCGGGACGCCTCCGGCCGCCAGGGCGCCACCGCGGCGAGCACCAGGTCAGCGGCCTGTTGCTGCGCCGGCAGCACCTCCGGCTCCTCGCCGTACCCGGTGATCGCCAGACCGCAGACCACCTCGTCCTCGCGCACCTCGTGACGACCCGCGACGAACATGGTGCCGTCACGGAGGCCATGTCGGGGAGTCGCCTGGCCGACGGCCGCCGAGACGAACGCCGGCGCGGCCAACGCCCCGTCGGACAGAACGGTGCAGTAAGGCAGCTGGTTGAGCCCCTGACTCAGGCTGGTGTTGAACATCCGCACCACGATCCGCAGCGTCGGATGCAGATCGTGGGCCTGCAAAGCGGCCTCGATGTTGGCCACGTCGTTGCGGTCTACCAGGGCCAGCGCGTCGGCCGACCCCACCTGGGCCGCCTGGTAGGCGTCGACGTCCGGACGCTCCGCCAGGATGATCCGTACGCCGGGCAGCCGGGCGATCCGACGGCCGTAGCGGGATGTCCGCGACCGAAGGATGACGGTGACCTGGCCCGAGTGCCGGTTCGTCAGTTCGTCGGCGAGCCGGTAGGCCAGACTGTCGTCGCCGCAGATGACGAAGCGGCGCTGTTCCGGATCCGGCTGGACTGGTGGCCCAGCCTCCGCGACCTCCACGCCGACGAGCGTATAGCGGCCCCACCATCCCGGTAACCGGCACCGGGCCGTAGCCGCGGCCACGGTTCCAGCCGGCGTAGCGAACTGCCAGCGGAGGCACACCGGCACGGTCCGGACCGCAGCCGCCGCAGGTCAGGACGGTACGAACCGGGCGAGCGGGTTGGCCAGGGCACCCACCAGTTGCAGAGCGGCCGACGGATCGGACAGATCGACCATCTGCTGGTTGTCGCGCAGCTGTAGCCGGTTGAGGCAGGACAGCGCGAACTCGGGCGCGAACAGGTCGTAACGGGCCAGCCGATCAGCCAGGTGGGGAACCTGGGCGGCGTACTCGGTGGCGCAGTCGGCCACGGCCCGCCAGAACTCCTCCTCACCGATGACGCCCTGCTCGGCCAGGGTCGCGCCGAGGAAACGGAAGAAGCAGTCGAAGACATCCGTGAAGATCGACAGTAGCTTCATGTCCTCCGGGATGTCGGCCCGGATCCGTTCGACCGTCGGTGGCAGCGGCACCTCGGCGCTCATCACCACGATCTCCTCGGCGATGTCCTTGAAGATCACCCGCTCGACGATCCCGTCGCGCAACACCAGGATGACGTTCTCGCCGTGCGGCATGAACGCCAGGTCGTAGGCGTAGAAGGCGTGCAGCAGCGGAGTCAGGTAGGCGTTCAGGTATCGGCGTAGCCACTGCTCCGGAGCCAGCCCGGAGGCGGCGATCAGCTCAGCGGCGAACGACCGGCCGTCCGCGTCGACGTGCAGCAGCGCCGCCATGGTGGCCAGTCGCTGGCCCGGCGCGAGACCCGGCACCGGGCTTTCCCGCCACAGCGCGGCGAGCATCTTACGGTACGGAGAGTAGCGGTCGGTGGCGGCCTCGTACTGGCGGTGCCGGTAGCCGACGGCCGCCCGCTCCCGGATGATCGTCAGCCCGGTGGCACGGAACACGTCGTCGCCGTCGATCAGGTCGGCCAGCCAGTCGTTGATGGCCGGGGTCGCCTCCATGTACGCGGCCGACAACCCACGCATGAAGCCCATGTTCAGCACGGACAGGGCGGTCTTGACGTAGTGCCGCTCGGGGTGGCTGACGTTGAAGAAGGTACGGATGGACTGCTGGGCGAGGTACTCGTCGGGTCCCTCACCCAGGCAGACCAGCCGATGCCGCGCCACCTCACCGGCGAAGGTGACCGACAGCTTGTTCCACCACTGCCACGGGTGCACCGGGATCAGCTGGTAGTCGGCGAGATCCAGGCCCAGCCCGGCCATCGACTCGGCGAACCGGGCGAGGGTGGCCTCGCCCAGTTCGATGCGCAGCAGCGCCTCCCGGTCCAGGTCGGTGGCGCAGGTGAAGGTGGCGTGGTCGCGGTGCGCGGCGAGCCAGATCAGCCGCACCGGATGGGCCGCCTCGGGGGCATACCGGTGGTACTCGTCGGTGCCGAAGCCGAGTCGCCCGTTGTTGGCGACGAAACAGGGATGTCCCTCCGTCATCGACGTCTCGATGGTCTGAAAGTCGGCGTCGACGAGTTTCGCCGCGCTCGGCAGTGCGCGGTCCAGCTTGTACGCGATGCCCGCCAAAGTGGAGTTGATCTCTTCGAGATAGACCGGTAGGACCCGGTCGGTGAGTCCGAGCGCGTCGCGCAGATCGAGACAGAGATCGACCGCGTCGAGTGGCAACAGCTCGCCGTCGCGGTGCCGGGTGATGCTCGCCGGGTCGACATCCCAGTGCTCCAGGGTCATCACCCGCGCCGCGAAGCGGTAGCGGACAGCGCCGGAAACGATGGTGTACCAGCGGCGCCCCGTCGCGTCGGCGGCCGTACCCTCCGGTTCGGGGACGAGCAGACGCTCGTGGGTGAACTCCGCGAGCGCCTTACGCACCAGCAGTCGGTTGGCCCGTTCCCAGGTCTGCGGGCGCAGATGGGCCACCGGGTCATGCGTGGTCACGGTGGTGCTCCTTCGCTTCGGTGGACGTCTCGGTGCCGGCGTCGGTGGCGGCTCGGAACCGTTGCCGGGTGCAGATGCTCAGCAGGGCCTCCTTCTCCGGTTTACGGATCGGTCCCACCACCTCGAAGCCGACCCGTGCGTTGAGCCCGTGCACGGCGGTGTTACGCACGTCCGGCTCGACCACCACCCGTTCCGTGGTGGGATCGGCGAAGAGCCACGCCATCACGGTGGTGATGACGGCCCCGGTGAAGCCGGACACCGGCGTGTCGGTGGGGGCGCAGAGGAAATGCATGCCCACGTCACCGGGTCGGGCGTCGTGCAGCCCCACCAGTTCGACGTAGGCCGGGTCGTACCGTTCGGCGAGGAACGCCGGCTCGCCACGCCACAACCCCAGGTACGCCTCATGGTGCGGATGGTCGGCGATGCGCTGGTACTCGCTGACCACAGCCTCCACATCGGCGTCAGACATCAGCCAGAAGGCCGCCTTGGGGTGGGTCACCCAGCGGTGCAGCAGTGGCGCGTCGGCAGCCACGTCGAGCGTACGCAGTGCGAACTCGCCGAGGCGCCGGTCGTGGCGGACGAACACCGGGTCGGTCACCCCGCCACCCCGAAGTCCTGAAAAGTGATCGACTTCTCGATCGGGTACGCCTCGCGGCCGAGTAGTTCCCGGATGATCCAGCTGTTGCGGTACGGGCCCATACCCAGATCAGGTGAGGTGATGCTGTGGGTGTGGGTGCCGCCGTTCTGCAGGAACACCCCCCGCCCGGAGGTGTCGACGCTGTAGTTACGGGCGACGTCGAGCCGGCCGTGGTCGTCGAAGCGCAGCCGGTGCCGGATCGGCTCCAGGAACGTCGGCACCTCGTACCGGTAACCGGTGGCCAGCACCAGACCTTCGGTGTCCAGGGTGAAGTCCCGTTCCTGCTCGACGTGGCGCAGCCGCAGCGTGTGCACACCGGTGTCCCCGTCGTGGGTCACGCCGGTCAGCTCGGTGTTGGTCAGCAGGCGGGTGTTGACCGGGCCGTCGATGCTGCTGGCGTAGAGCAGGTCGTAGATGTCGTTCACCAGATCCGCGGAGATGCCCTTGAACAGGCCCTTCTGCTCTGCCTCCAACCGGTAACGGGTGGGCTCGGGCAGCGCGTGGAAATAGTCCACGTAGTCCGGTGAGGTCATCTCCAGCGTGAGCTTCGTGTACTCCAGCGGGAAGAACCGTGGCGAGCGGGTCACCCAGTTCAGCTGGTAGCCGTGGGTGCCGATCTCCCCGAGCAGGTCGTGGTAGATCTCGGCAGCGCTCTGTCCACTACCGACGACGGTGACGCTGCGCTTGGTCCTCAGCGCGTCGCGGTGTTCCAGGTACCGCGAGTTGTGCACGGCGTCGGACGCCAGGTCGGCGCACGCGGCGGGCAGGTGGGGCGGGGTGCCGGTGCCGAGCACCAGGTGCCGGGCCCGGTGGGTGACGGTGTCACCGTCGACGGTGGCGGTCACCACGTACCAGTCGTCGGTCGGGTCGTACTCGACGGCGGTGACCCGGTGACCGAAGCGCAGGTTGGGCAGCTTGGCAGCAGCCCAACGGCAGTACGCGTCGTATTCGGCCCGCAGCGGGAAGAAGCTCTCCCGAATGTAGAACGGGTAGAGCCGGCCGATCTCCTTGAGGTAGCTGAGGAACGAGAAGGGCGAGGTGGGGTCGGCGAGGGTGACCAGGTCGGCCAGGAACGGTGTCTGCAACCGGGACGACTCCAGCAGCATCCCGGGATGCCAGGAAACGTCGTCGCGGGCTTCCAGGAAAAGTCCATCGAGTTCGGCGATGGGCGCGGTCAGGCAGGCCAGACCGAGGTTGTACGGCCCGAGGCCGATCCCGATGACGTCGTAGCTCTCCATCCGGCCCTCCAGGCTCGGGTTGTCAGGTGGCATCGTCAGCCGACCGGGCAGGTCAGATCGGCGGCAGGCGAGCCGGTGTGCTCGTGGACGTGACGGCCGGCGTGCTCGGCGATCAGGTCCAGCACGTACGCGACGTCGGCGGTGGAGGTCGCCGGATTGAGCACCGTGAACTTGAGGTACTGCCGGCCGTCGACCCTGGTGCCGGCGACCACGGCGAGGCCGGAGGCGGCAAGGGCTTCCCGAGCGCGCAGGTTGGCGGCGTCGGCCAGCTCCCGACCTGGTCCGGTCGGTCTCCAGCGGAACACCACCGTGCTCAGTTGCGACCGGGTGAGCACCTCGAACCGCGGGTCGGCGGCAACCAGCTCCCACGCCTGCGCAGCCCGGTCGCAGACCTCGTCGAAGAGTTCACCGACAGCGTCGGGCCCCATCACCCGCAACGTCATCCAGAGCTTCAGCGCGTCGAAACGCCGGGTGGTCTGCAGGCTCTTGTCGACCTGGTTGGGGATGCGCTGGGCCACCATCCGGGCCGGGTTGAGGTAGTCGGCGTGCCAGGTGGCGTGCCGCAGCGTACTGCGTTGCCGGACCAGCAACGCACTGGAACTGACCGGCTGAAAGAAGGACTTGTGATAGTCCACGGTCACCGAGTCGGCACGTTCGATGCCGTCGAGCAGGTGCCGGCGGGTGGGCGAGACCAGCAGCCCGCACCCGTACGCGGCGTCCACGTGCAGCCACGTCCCGGAAGTGGCGCACACCTCTGCGATCTCGTCGAGCGGATCGATGGTGCCGAAGTCGGTGGTGCCGGCGGTGGCCACCACCGCCATCACGGTCAGGCCGGCGCGCCGGCAGCGGGCGATCTCGTGCCGGACCGCACCGGGACGCATCCGCCGGTCCGGGCCGGTCTCCACCACCACGACCGCCTCCGGGGCCAAGCCGAGTAGTTTGGCGGCCTTCTGGACGCTGAAGTGGCCAGCCGCCGAGGCGATGATCCGCAACTGGGGTAGCAGGATCCGCCGGTCGGCCGGGGTCGCGGCGGTCAGGGCCTCCTCGCGGGCCAACAGCAGGGCGTGCAGGTTCGACTGGGTGCCACCGCTGGTGAACACCCCGTCGGCGGCCGGTCCGAGACCGATCCGGTCGGCGGTCCACTCGATGAGTCGACGTTCGATGAGGGTACCCCCGGCGCTCTGGTCCCAGGTGTCCATCGAGGAGTTGACGGCGCTGAGGACCGCCTCGCCGAGCAGCGCCGGAATCACCACCGGGCAGTTGAGGTGGGCCAGGTAGCGGGGGTGGTGGAACCACACGGCGTCGCGCAGGTAGACATCCTCCAACTCGTCGAGCGCCGCGGTGGTGTCGCCCAGTGGCCGGTCGAGGTCGATCGCCGCCACCTCGGGTGCGAGTTCGTCCGGGCGTACGCCGGTGAAGGGTCCGGTCACCGCGGCCATCCGACGGGCCACCCGATCGGTGCCGTCAGCCACCGCCCGGCGGTACTGCTCCACGGTGTCGTCGTTGAGCAGGTGCGCCCGGGCGGGTGTGTGCCGCAGCGTCGGGTGGGTCGGCGTTGCCTCGGTGGTGTGCACCGGCAGGGTCATGGATGTGTCCTCCACGCTCGGCGGTTCGGTTGTCGGGCAGCCGGAGCCCGCCGCACGACGAATGGGCGGCGGGTGAACTCGGTGTTAAGTGGTGACGGGCGACAGCCGGCCCGGTGACGTCAGGTCAGCTTCTTCGCTGCCCGGATCGCCTGGGCGAGGTTCTCCAGCAGCGGAGCCGCCCCGGCGTACGAGAAGCGGGGCACCGCGTCCCAGGGTGCGACCTGACCGGCCTGCACGGCGGGCAGCTCCTTCCAGGTGGGCTTGGCGGCCAGGTCGGTGGGTTGCAGAGCGGTGCTGCGGTTGTCCAGCAGGATCAGGTCGGCGGGGAACTTGCCGGCGTTCTCCCAGCTCAGTGCCTCGAAGTAGTCGCCGGCCTCCAGCTTGGTCGGCACGACGAGGTCGACACCGAGTTCGGCGAAGTACAGCAGGTCGGTGCTGATCTTCGGGTTGGAGACGTAGAACAGGTCGGGGCTGCCCGAGGCAGCCATCACCTTGATGCCCGGGTTGGCCGCCACCGCCTGGCGTACCGACTCGGCGGCTGCCTCGAACCGCGCCTTGGCGTCGGTCACCTTCGCCGCCGACAGGTCGGCGCCGAGGGACTCGGCGAGCTGGGCGTACCGTTCGATCGGCTTGGTCATCGGTACCCGGGCGGTGGTGATGGTCGCCACAGGTGCCAGCGGCAGGATCTTGTCCTGGCTCTCGTCGGGCACGTACCAGTAGGCGCCCGGGTCGTACATGTGGGTGACGAGCAGCTCCGGGCGCAGGGCGGCGTACTTCTCGACGCTGAACTCGCCCCAGACGTTGCCGAGGATCTCCACACTCTCCACATCGAGGTCGCCGGCCTGGGTGTCGGCGCTGCCGTCGGCCTTCTTCGTCTCGCCGAACACGCCGACGATCTCGCGGCCGAGCCCGAAATCGACGAGCGCCGCAGCGGAGCCGGTGAAGGCGACCACCCGCTCGGGGCGAGCGTCGGCGGTGACCTGCTCCGGGCGGTCATCGGTGAACGACCAGGGTCCGGAGGTGGTCTCGGTGCTGGTCGCGGCGTCGTCGTCGGTGCCGCAGCCGACGAGCACGGCGGCCATGGCGGCACCACCGGCAGCGAGCAGGCCCCGGCGGGAGAGGCGACGGACGGAGGTGTGGTCAGACATGCGTGTTGTCTTTCAGTCAGGGTCACGAAACCATGGACAGCCGGGGTTAGGCTAACCTAACCTAACCTCCCGCTTAGACTCGGCTCCTGTCAAGTCCTGACGGCGTTTCGCACCACACTGGAGTCCGCCCTGTCCGTCATCGATACGCCACAACGTGTCACGCCGCACGACGCGAAGGCAACCACGCACCACCGGACAGCCCTACGCGCCAGCGGCCTCCTGGCCGCCGCGCTCGCCCTGCTCACTGTCGCGGTGGTCAGCATCGCCGTCGGCGCGAAACCCATCCCCGTCACCGACGTGTGGCAGGCCCTGACCCACCACAACGCCACCGAACACGTGGTGGTCCGGCAACTCCGCCTACCCCGTACGCTGCTCGGGCTGCTGGCCGGCGTCGCGCTCGGCGTCGCCGGCGCCGCCATGCAAGCCCTCACCCGCAACCCGCTGGCCGACCCCGGTCTGCTCGGCATCAACTCCGGCGCCGCCGCCGCCATCGCCACCGCCACCGCCCTACTCGGCATCGGTGGCGGCACCGGGCAGGTGTGGTTCGCCCTGATCGGTGCCGCCACCGTCACCATCGGGGTGTACGCCGTCGGCGGTGGCCGGGCAGCCACCCCGGCACGCCTGGCACTGGCCGGCGCGGCACTCAACGCGGCGCTCTACTCGTACGTCAGCGCGCTGATGCTGCTCGACTCGGCCGGGCTGGAACGGCTCCGCTTCTGGACAGTCGGGTCGCTGGCCAGCGCCGACACCGGCACGGCGCTGCGGGTCACCCCGTTCATCGCCGTCGGACTGCTGGTCGCGCTGGCCACCGCCCGGCCGCTCAACGCGCTCGCCCTCGGCGACGACGCCGCGCATGCCCTGGGGGCCCGGCCGGCCGTGACCCGGGCCGCTGCGATCATCGCCATCACGCTGCTCTGCGGCGCCGCCACCGCCGCCTGCGGGCCGATCGTCTTCGTAGGACTGCTCGTGCCGCACCTGGTCCGCGCCCTCACCGGCCCCGACCTGCGCTGGATGATGCCCTACTGCGCACTGCTCGCCCCGGTGCTCCTGCTCGGCTCCGACGTGCTCGGCCGGGTCCTCGGCCGACCCGGTGAACTTCAAGTCGGCCTGATCACCGCAATCGTCGGCGGCCCACTGTTCCTGTCCCTCGTCACCAGGAGAAGGACGGCCCGCTCATGATCGTGATCCGTGTTCGCGGCCGGCTCTCCGGCCGCCTGCACCCCCGCGTCCTCGCCGTCGGCACAGCCTGCGTCCTGCTCACCACAGGCGTCGGCGTGCTGGCCATCGGACACGGCGACTATCCGATGTCACCAGCCGACGTCCTGCGCACGCTCACCGGCGGTGGCACCGCCGCCGAAGAGTTCATCGTCACCCAGTTGCGGCTACCCAGACTGGTCACCGGCCTGGCCGTGGGTACCGCCCTCGGCCTGGCCGGTGCGGTTTTCCAGGCGCTGGTCCGTAACCCGCTCGGCAGCCCCGACATGCTCGGCTTCACCCAGGGCGCGGCGACCGGGGCGCTCGTCGTGGTCGCCGTCGGCGGCAGCAGCGCCGCCCTGTCCGGCTCCGCGGCACTCGGCGGTGTCATGACCGGTCTGCTCATCTACCTCGTCGCCTGGCGGCGCGGTGTACACGGCTACCGGCTGGTCCTGGTCGGCATCGGAACGTCAGCCATCCTCACCGGCGTCAACGGCTACCTGCTGACCAGGGTGCCGCTGATGAGCGCGTCACGGGCGATGCTCTGGCTCACCGGCAGCCTCGACGGTCGCGGCTGGTCCGACGCCGCGCCGCTGCTGACCGCCCTCGCGGTCCTGGTACCGACCCTGCTGGCCTGCGCCCCAGCGCTGCGGATGACCGAGCTGGGCGACGACGCGGCAAGCGGACTGGGAGTGGACGTACACCGGCTGCGGATGCTGCTGCTCACCGGGGCCGTGCTGCTGGTGGCCCTGTCCGCAGCCGCCGCCGGACCGGTGCCGTTCGTGGCGCTCACCGCCCCGCACCTCGCCCGACGGCTCACCCGGGCCCCCGGAGTCACCCTGCTGCCGGCAGCCGCCATCGGCGCGCTGATCACCGTCGCCGCCGACCAACTCGCGCTGCATGCCCTCCCCGGCCAACTACCGGTCGGCGTGGTGACCGGCGTGATCGGCGGCGGCTACCTGGTGTGGCTACTGGCCACCGAACGTCGGGCGGGTCGACTGTGACACCCCGCCAGGCCGACGCAACGGACCGGAGAACCGTGCCCGCCCCGACCACGACACCCGAGAACGGAGCAACAACCATGTCGACCTCCCGGCTCGGTGGCGACGGGCTACGGCTCGCCTACGACCGACGAGTCGTCGCCCAGAATCTGACCGTCGCCGTACCCGACAACTCGTTCACGGTCATCATCGGGCCGAACGCGTGCGGCAAGTCCACCCTGCTGCGCGCGTTGTCACGGCTGCTGAAACCGGCCGCCGGAGCCGTCCTGCTCGACGGGACGAACATCCACCGGCTCGCGGCACGCTCCGTGGCCCGTACCCTCGGGCTGCTGCCCCAGTCACCGACAGCCCCGGACGGCATCGCCGTGGCCGAACTGGTTGCCCGGGGCCGCTACCCACACCAGGGGCTGCTGCGGCAGTGGTCACCCGACGACGAGCGGATCGTCGCCGAGTCGATGGCCGCCACCGGTGTCGACGACCTCGCCGACCGGCTGGTCGACGAACTCTCCGGCGGCCAACGGCAACGGGTCTGGCTGGCCATGGCGCTGGCCCAACAGACCCCCCTACTGCTGTTGGACGAACCGACCACGTACCTCGACATCGCCCACCAGATCGAGGTGCTCGACCTGTGCGCGCGGCTGCACGAGGAGCAGGGCCGCACACTGGTCGCGGTGCTGCACGACCTCAACCACGCCGCCCGCTACGCCACCCACCTGATCGCGATGCGCGGTGGACGTGTGGTGGCCGCCGGTGAACCCCGCCGGATCGTCACCGCCGAACTGGTCGAGGAGGTCTTCGGCCTGCCCTGCCGGGTCATCGACGACCCGGAGACCGGGACGCCGCTCGTCATCCCGGCGGCCCGCGTCCGAGCCGGTACGGTGGTGCGGTGAACGCCCGCCGCTACCGCGACGACTACGGCGTTCCGCACCTGCGCGCCGCCGACCACCTGTCGCTGGCCTTCGCCCAAGGAGAAGTCACCGCCCTGGACCGAGCCTGGCAGATCGAGGTGGAACGGCACCGCTCCCAGGGCACCTCCGCCTCCTTCCTCGGCATCGAGGCGGTGGGCTGGGACAGCTTCGCCCGGCGGGCCCGGCTCGACGACACGGCCCGCCGGTGCCACGCCGCCCTCGATCCGGCCACCGCCGAATGGGTCGGGCGCTACGTCGCCGGCGTGAACGCCGCACTGACCGCCGGCGCGGCACGGGCACCGGAGTTCGCCGCCACCGGCCTTCGACCGGGCAGCTGGCAACCGTGGACACCGCTGGCGATCTGGCTCGGTCACCACGTGCTCTTCGCCGGATTCGGCACCAAACTGTGGCGCGACCACGTGAGGCGTCAGCTCGGCCCACAGACAGCCAACCTGTTCGCCACCGACAGCCACGTCACCTCGGGCAGCAACGGTTGGTTGCTCGCCGCCGAACGCACCGCCACCGGCGCCGCCCTGATCGCCGGTGACCCGCACCGGTTCATCGAGGCACCCGGCATCTACCAGCAGATCCGCCTGGCCTGCCCGGAATACGACGTGCTCGGCTTCGCGGTACCCGGAGTTCCCGGCATCCCGCACTTCGGACACACCGGCGGCGTCGCCTGGGCGATCACCAACGCGATGGCCGACTACCAGGACGGGTACGCCGAGCGGCTACGCCGCCAGGGCGACCTGGTCGAGGCGTACGGGCCGGACGGGTGGCGGCCCACGCAACGACAGGTCGAGACCATCGAGGTCGCCGGCGCCGAAGCGGTCGAGGTCGAAGTCATCGAAACCGACCGGGGTCCACTGATCTCCGGTGGGCCCGACGACGACCCCGACGTCACGGTCAGCCTGCGGTATCCGCCCCGCGTCCTCGGTGAGCTGGGCTTCAGTGCCCTACCGGCACTGCTGCGGGCACGCACCGTCGACGACATCGACACGGCACTCGACCGCTGGGTCGAGCCGGTCAACGTGGTCCTCGCGGCCGACACGGCCGGTGGGCTGCTGCACCGGGTCGCCGGCCGGGTGCCCCGACGCCACCCGGACAACGGGCTGCGGGTCGTTCCCGGCTGGGACGCGAGCCACACCTGGCACGGCTGGCACACGATGCCGAGAGCCGCGGTCGACCAGGTGGCGGTGATGGCCAACGCGCGGGGCATCGCCACCCCGCTCGGTGTGGAGTTCGCGCCACCATACCGGGCCGACCGGATCCGCCAGCTGCTGGACACCGCCGGTGACTGGCGGGCCGAGCAACAGGCGGCGGTGCACACCGACACGTACCTGGCCGCCGCCGAACCGCTACTGGCGCTGCTCGCCACACTCGACGGCCTCGACCCGGCCGCCACCACACTGCGCGACCGCCTGCTGAGCTGGGACCGGCGGATGGCCGCCGACAGTGTCGACGCCGCCGCCTTCGCCGACCTACGGACCGCCGTGACGCGCCGGCTCGCCACGCATCCCGCGCTGGCTGCCCTGGCCGAACCACCCGCCTACCCGCAGGTGCTCCGGCCCTGGCTGATCCTGCTGTCCCGGGTCGGGTACGCGCTGGCCGTGTTACTGCACGCCGAGCTACCCGGACTGGACCAGGCCGCCCTGCTCCGCGACGCCCTCACGGAGGTGGCCGCAGCCGGTGACACCCACCGCTGGGGTGAGCGGCACCGGCTCGCGCCGTGGCGGGCACTGCCCGAACCGGGCGCGCCGCCGGGTCCGCAGCTCGACGGCGACCACGACTGTGTACTCGCCACCTCGAGCGTCCCCGGGGTCACCGACCTGTGCCTGCGCGGACCGTCGGCCCGCTACGTGTGGGACCTGGCCCGGCGCGACGACAGCCGCTGGGTGGTGCCGCTCGGCGCCACCGGCGACGGTCCGCACCGCGACGATCAGCTGCCGCTGTGGGTACGCGGCCACCTGATCCAGACCACCTGTGACTGGGCCCGGTTGACCGAGGAGAACCATGATTGACCCGCACCGCCACGAACGCCACGTGACCGGGTTCGGTCTCGTCACGTTCCGGCCGGTCGACCCGGACGCCGACGCCGACGTGATCCACTCGTGGGTCAGCCAGGAGCGGGCCAAGTTCTGGGGAATGCGCGACGCCGACCGGGAACGGGTCGCCGACATCTACCGCTACGTGGATTCGCTCTCCACCCACCACGCCTACCTCACGCTCCGCGACGGGCACCCGGTGGCACTGTTCCAGACCTACGAGCCGGAGCACGACCCGATCGGCACGTGTTACCCGGTACGCCCCGGCGACCACGGTGGTCACCTGCTGATCGGCACCCCGGTACGACCCGAACCCGGCTTCACCGGGGTGCTGCTGGCCGAGTTCGTCGCGTTCGTCTTCGCCGACCGCAGCCGGCTACGGCTGGTGATGGAGCCGGACGCCCGCAACGACAAGGCGATCAACCGGCTGCGACGAACCGGTTTCGTCGACGGCCCGCTGGTCGACCTGCCCGACAAACGCGCCCGGCTGATGTTCCTCGACCGCGCCACCCAGCCCCTTCTCCCGGGCCGGGACGGCGGTACTCAAGCCAGGTCGCAGCGTTCGGACAGCGCGTAGCGGATGAGCACCACGTCACCGATCTGGCGCGCCTGGACCACCTTCGCCCGTCGACCCGGATGCCACGGGAAACGACCCTCACCGACGAACCGTGGCGCCCTCCGGTCCCCCACGAAGAACGGCGCCACCACCAGGTGCAACTCGTCGGCGAGACCGGCTGCGAGGAACTGACCGTGCACACCCGCACCGCCCTCGACCAGCAGCCGACCGACACCCCGCCCGGCGAGGTCGGCGAGTATCCGCGCCAAGTCGACCGGATCACCGGCGTCGACCACGCTCGCCAGCTCACCCAGCCGGTGCCGGGTCTTCTCGACCGCCCCGCTGGAACTGTAGACGATCCGCTCGGTGTCGCCGACGGTGAACAGCTGGGCGTCCGGCCCCAGGTCGCCGCAACCGGTCAGGGTCACCCGGATCGGCGACGCCGGCAGACCGCGGGCGACCCGCTCCGCTTGGCGCCGTTCGCACCGGACCAGCAACCGTGGGTCGTCCCGGCGGACGGTGCCGGCGCCGACCAGGATCGCGTCGCAGCCGGCGCGGACCTCGTCGACCCGATCGAGATCCGCGTCGTTCGACAGCATCAGCCGCTCGTCGGTGGCGTCGTCGATGTAACCGTCGATCGAGGTGGCGCAGCTGAGCAGTACGTACGGCCTGGCCGCTGCGAGCGGACCGGTCACCGGACGAAGGGAAGGTCGGTGGCGCGGGCCGCCCGGCTCGCCTTCGCCGCGAGGTAGTCGGCGTTGGCCGGGGACAGGAACACCCCGGTGGGCACCTGCTCGGTCACGGTCAGCCCCAGCCGCCCCAACTGCTCGGTCTTCTCTGGGTTGTTACTCAACACCGCGAACGGGCCGACACCGAGCGCGGCGAGCATCTGCGCCGCCACGGTGTAGTCACGTTCGTCCTCGGCGTGACCGAGCGCGACGTTGGCCTCGAAGGTGTCCAGCCCCGCGTCCTGCAACGCGTACGCGTCGAGCTTGGCGTACAGCCCGATACCCCGGCCTTCCTGGCGCAGGTACAGCAGGTACCCACCGACGTCGGCGATGCGCTGCACCGCCTCCCGCAACTGTGGTCCGCAGTCGCAGCGCTGGCTGCCGAACACGTCACCGGTGAGACATTCGCTGTGTGGCCGGACCAGTGGCACGTCACCGCCGCGTTCCGCCGCGTCGGTGACGCCGAGGGCGAAAGCGAGATGCTCCCGACCGTCGACCAGGCCGTCGAAGGTGAACAGCCGGGCCGTGGTGGCGTAGCCGTCGGGAAACCGCAGCGGCACCGTGACCTGTGTCCGGATGGTGGCGACAGGCAGTGATTCGGACATGGGTCTCCTCGTCATACGGTGGCGGGTACACGGACACGTCGGGCCAGCAGCACCGCGGCTCCGGGCAGGCTCGCGACAAGCACCAGGGCGCCGTACACCGTCGCGGTGGCAACCCCCTCGGCGGCGGTCAGGCCGGCGGCGGCGAACGCCCACGCCGCCACCCCCTCGCGGGGGCCGAAGCCGGCGACGTTCGCCGGCACCCCCATCGCGAGCAGGGCAAGCAGGGTCAGCGGCACCAGCAGGCTCAGCGGGGCAGTGGAACCCGCCGTGCGTGCCGCTACCAGGAAGGTCGCGAGGTGCCCGACGACCGCGAGCGCGGAGGCGAGCAGCACCCCGGCCCAGGTACGCCGGGCGAGCAGCCCGGAACGCACGTCCGAGACCGCGGTACCCAACGCGCGGGTCCACCGGGAGGCGCCGGACTGGGGCAGCAGCCGTGCGGCAAGCACCACGGTGACCAGCGCCGCCACCACCACCGCGGTGGCCACCGGAAGGAACGGGCGCACCGGTGACGGGAAGGCGGACAGCAGCACCACCGCGACTCCGATCAGCACCGCCTGCCCGGCCATCCGTTCCCACACCACCGCCCGGATGCCGCGTCCGACGTCACCGACGTCACGGCCGTGCCGCACCGCGCGGTGCACGTCGCCGAGGATCCCGCCCGGCAGGGTCGCGTTGAGGAAGATCGCCCGGTAGCAGTGCGCGACCGCCTCCCGCAGTGGCAGGCGGACGCCGAGGCCACCGGCGACGAGGCTCCACCGCCATGCGGCGCAGACGGTGGTGAGGACACCAATGGCGAGGGCGGCGGCCAGCGCAGGCGCGTCGATCAGCCGGAGCCCGGCCAGGAACGGCCCGGTGCCGAGCCAGCCGAGCAGCCCGACGAGAACGGCCAGTCCGAACGCCAGTCGGGCCCAGCCCCACAACGATCGGCGCGCCGGGGTCACCGTGGGCACGGCACCGCCCGCCTCGTCCCCCACTCGTACCTCCCCGGCGTAACGATCTTCACGATCTTCCTGACTGTACGCACGTAGCTGGCCGGCTGCCGGTTCAACGGTGCAGCGCCAGCAGGTCGACGTGATCGACAATTACCCCGAGCCGACCGGTTTCAGCCTCCGCCCGCCGACGTCGTTCGTAGCCGCCGGTGCGGTCGGTCAGGTCGGGGCATTGCTCACGGGCCGCGTCGAGCCAGCCGGTGAACCACTCCCCCGCCAGGGCCGCCTGATCCGACCCGAGCACCCACGGACTCGGCCGCAGGTGCACGTCCAAGCCGTACCGGGCGAAGGCGGCGGCGCAGGCCTCGACGGCGTCCGGCCCGAGCAGCCGGCGACCGCCGACGCTGCGCCGCTGGTGGGCGTTGAAAGCGGCGGCGATCTCGTCGTCGAGGGGATCGGCCGGAGTCAACCGTACGGTGCCGGTCACCGAGACGAGAAACAGCGTCGGGCAGCCGGCCTCCGCGCAGACGGTGACCAGGCGGTCGAGTTCCACGGCGGTCAGCATGTCGAGCAGGGCCGAGGCGGTGACCAGGGCGGCGTCGGTCAGGTCGGTGTTGGTCAGCCGGGTCAGGTCACCCACACGCGTCTCGACGGTGACCGGCGCGCCGTCGGCGGCGACGGCCGGCATACCGGCACGGGCCCGGGCCAGCAGATCGGGATCCTGGTCGTACAGGATCCAGTGCTGGGCGCCGGGCAGCAACGGGGCCAACCACCGCCCCAACGAGCCGGTCCCGGCGCCGAGGTCGTGCACCACGACGGGGCGACGGTCGGGCAGCGCCACCCGCAACGTGTCGACCAGGTCGGTGGACCGGGCCGCCACGTCGGCGGGTTCCCGCAGGGCGAGCCACTGCGCGAAGTCCGGCGGGAGTTCGATGCTCATGCCGACGCCTCCTTGAGGGCGGTGATGATCCGGGTGACGGTGCCGCTCCAGTCGGCGAGGGTGTCACGTCGCGTGACGGCGGCCTGCCGCAGATGCGCACGCAGGGTCGCGTCGTCGAGCCAACGGCGCAGCTCCGCGGCGAGCGCTGCCGGGTCGTCGGCAGGCACCAGCAACCCCGGCCGGTCGCCCCCCACGGTATGCCCCAGAGTGTCGGGAAGCCCACCGACGGCGGTGGTGAGCACCGGCACGCCGCGGGCCAACGCCTCGGTGACCACCATGCCGTACGTCTCACCGCGCGACGGGTGCACCAGCAGGTCGGCGCCGGCGTACGCGGCGTCGAGACGGTCACCGGACAACGGCCCGACCAGCTGGACGCGCTCGCCGAGCCGACCGGCGTCGATCCGCGCCCGCAGCCGGTCGACGAACTCCGGTTCCCGGTGCAGGGGTCCGACACAGGTCAGGGTCCACCGCCGGTCGGTCAGCATGGTGAGCGCCTCGACCAGCACGTCGTGCCCCTTGTGCCGGGCGACCGCCGCGACGCACAGCAGGGCCGAGCCGGTCACCGAAGCGGATGCCGGTGATGCCGGGTCCACCCCGGGCGGCGCCACGTACACCCGGCCGGCGGGCAGCGCGTACCGCCGCAGCAGCGTGTCGCGGGTCCAGGAACTGGTGGCCACCACGGCGGTGACCTCGGCGAGCGCCGTGGCCTCGGTGTCGTCGTCCCGGGGCAGGTGCACCAGCGCGACCAGCCGCAGCCGCCCGGAATGGGCGGCGAGGACCTCCGGCACCACCGAGGCGACCAGTCCGTCGACGAGCACCAGCGCGCCGTCCGGCAGCGAGGCCAGCACGCCGGCCAGCACCGCCCGAGCCGTCGGGGCCGGGTGCGGCCAGTCGCCGGTCACGGCATACTCGTGGACCGCCCAGCCGGCGGCGGCGAGCCCGGCGCAGATCCGCCGGTCGTAGCCGTTGCCGCCGCTTGGTGACGCAGGGTCGTCGATGTCGCCCGGCAGGATCACGTGCAGGGTCGGCACGTCAGGCGGCACCCGCACCGGCGGTGGTGGTCGGTCCGGGCAACGCCCGCTCGTAGCTGGCCCAGGCCACGTGCGACTCGTGCAGGGTGACGGTGATTGCGGTCAGGCCCCGGGCACCGTCACCGAGCTGGCCGGTGGCCACCCGGTCGGCGAGCCGGTCGGCGATGGTGCGGGCCAGCACCTCGGTGGTGGTGTTCTGCTCGGCGAACGCCGGTTCCTCGTCGAGGTTGCGGTAGTTCAGCTCGCCGAGCACCGCCTTGAGCTGGTCGGTAGCCAGCCCGATGTCGACGACGATGCTGTCGTCGTCGAGGTCCGGGCGGCGGAAGGTGGCGTCGACCACGAAGGTCGCGCCGTGTAGCCGTTGGGCAGGGCCGAAGACCTCACCACGAAAGCTGTGGGCGATCATGATGTGGTCACGGACGGTGACGCTGAACACGGTTCACTCCCCGTCGTAGGTGATGAGATGGCACAGCGCGGGCAGGTCGCCCCCGCTGAGTCGGGCGAGTACGTCGGGCAGTTCCACGAACGGCGAACGGCCGGTGATCAGCGCGTCGAACGCCGGATCGGCGAGCAGGTCCAGGGCGAGCGCCATCCGGTCGGCGTAGCTGCGACTGCCGCGCCGCGCCGGGGCGACCATGCCGACCTGGCTGCTACGGATGGTCAGCCGTCCGGCGTGGAACGCGCCACCGAGAGACAGCTGCACCGGCCGGTCACCGTACCAGCTCAGTTCGAGCAGGGTGCCTTCCGGCGCGAGCAGGTCCAGGCCACGTTGTAGACCTTCGGCGCTGGCGCTGGCGTGCACCACCAGGTCCCGGCCGTCGCTGGCGGTCCCGGGAGTGACGAAGGCGACACCCAGCGCGGCGGCCACCTCGGCACGGGCCGGATCGGTGTCGACAAGCTCCACCCGCACCCCGGGGAAACGGGCCAGCAGAGCGGCCACCGCGCAGCCGACCATGCCGCCGCCGACCACGCTCACCCGGTCGCCGACCAGGGGCGGGGCGTCCCACAGCGCGTTGACGGCGGTCTCCACCGTGCCGGCCAGTACCGCACGGGCCGCCGGTACGGCCGCCGGTACGACGGTGACCGCGTCCGCCGGCACCACGTACGCGCTCTGGTGCGGGTGCAGGCAGAACACCGTACGCCCGAGCAGGTGCGCCGGGCCTTGCTCGACCTCGCCGACGCTGAGGTAGCCGTACTTGACCGGGCCCGGGAAGTCCCCCTCCTGGAACGGGGCGCGCATCGCGGCATACTGGCTGGCCGGCACGCCACCGGTGAACACGAGCGTCTCGGTACCCCGGCTTACCCCGGAGTAGCGGCTACGCACCAGGACCTCGTCGACGCTCGGTTCCCGCAGCTGCACCGGACGGATCTCGCCCACGCCGGGGGTCTGGAGCCAGAAGGCGAGGGCGGTACGCGTCACCGGTTTCTCTCCCTACCTGCGTCCAGACCGAACCGATCCGTCGTATTTTCCGTAGTTCCCTGTCAGGGGTCGTCGATCATAAACACGGAGGCACGGTGTCCACAGTTCGAACTGGTCCGCAAATCGGGCTGAACGTCCAGATCCTCCTGCTGGCGTTCCTTGCCGCGACGGTCGGTCTCGGTGTCACGGGCTGGGTGGCGGGCCTGGCGTACGGGGCGGTGACCTGCGTGGCACTCGTGCGTGGGCTGCGTCACGCGGGTTCGGTCCGACTGGGTCCGGCCGACTGGGTGACGATGGGTCGTGGGGTGCTTGTCGGTGCGGTGACCGCGCTGATCGCCGACGCGCTGATCGGCGGTCGCCCCGCGCCGGTGGCGCTGCTGGTGGCGATGACGGCGGTGGCGCTGGCTCTCGACGCGGTCGACGGCAAGGTGGCCCGCCGCACCGGCACGACGAGTGCCCTCGGTGCCCGTTTCGACATGGAGGTCGACTCGTTCCTGGTGCTGGGGCTGAGCCTCTACGTCGCACCCGCGGTCGGTGCCTGGGTGCTCGCCATCGGCCTGATGCGGTACGTCTTCCTGGTCTCCGGCTGGGTGCTGCCCTGGGTGGACGCGCAGCTGCCACCTCGGTACTGGCGTAAGGTGGTCGCCGCGGTCCAGGGAGTCATGCTCGCGGTCGCCGCCGCCCAGGTGCTGCCCGGGATGCTGACCACGATCATGCTGCTGACCGCGTTGGGCCTGCTCGTCGAGTCGTTCGGCCGGGACGTCAGCTGGCTGTGGCGGCACCGGCAGGTCCGGACCGTGCCGGCCCTGGTGGTGCCGGCGGCACCGACCGTACCGTCGGTGCCGATCGGTAGGCGGCGGGCGGAACGAGTCGACGAGCGCGACCTGTCCGCCAGCCCCGTCCTGTCGCTGCGCTGATCCCGGAGAACCACTTGTCGATAGTCCGCCCGGCGTCCACGCCCCACGCCGACCAGACCCCGAGCCGGGCCACCGGCCCGCACGGCTCCCACGCCGAGGCGGGACCGTCCGAGATCGGTCCTACGCCCGACGACTCCGCGGACGTGACCAGGAGCGACGAGACCGAGATCGACACCGACGAGACCGAGACCGGCGGGCGCGAGACCGGCGAAGGCGAGACCGGGACACCCGCGGGCGACGGCGGGTCCCCGAGTGAGCGTGCCACCCGACGGAGACGGATAGTTTCGCGGGCGGTCACGACGCTCGCCGCGGTGCTGCTGTTCGTCGCCTTCACCCTGCCCAACCGACCGTGGCAGCTGGAGGCCGGCGCGTTCCTGCGGATCCCGTTGGAGGCACTGCTGGTGGCCGCGCTGCTACTCGCGCTACCCGGTCGGCCCCGGCGGTTGGTCGCCACGCTGGCCGGTGGGCTGCTCGGGCTCGTCGCCGTGGTGAAGGTCGGCGACCTGGGCTTCTACTCGTCGCTGGGCCGCCCGTTCGACCTGGTGTTGGACTGGTCACTGCTCGACGAGGCGTTCACCTTCGTGGCCGAGTCGATCGGGCGTCCCGGCGCGATCGCCCTCGCGCTCGGGTTCGGGGTACTGCTGCTGGCCGTGCCGGTGCTGACCGCCCTGTCCGCGGTGCGGGTGTCCGGATCGTTGACCCGGCACCGGTCCGGCAGCACGCGTGCGGTCACCGCGCTCGTGGTGGTCTGGGCGGTGCTCGCCGGCTTCGGGGCGCGGATCGTGCCGGCCATGCCGATGGCCGACACCAACGCCACCATCCTCGTGCAGGAACACGCCGCCGAGGTACGGGATCGGATCTACGACCGGCAGGCGTTCGCCACCGAGGTGGGGGTCGACCCGTTCCGGGACGTGCCCGGCGACCAACTGCTCACCGGGCTACGCGGGAAGAACGTACTCATCGCCTTCGTGGAGAGCTACGGCCGCGACGCGGTCACCGATCCCGATTTCGCCTCCATTCCCCGGCTGCTCGACGAGAGCGCCGACCAGCTGGCCTCGGCCGGGTTCGCCACCCGCAGCGGCTTCCTCACCTCGCCGACCGTCGGCGGTGCCAGCTGGTTGGCGCACGCCACCCTGTTGTCCGGGCTGTGGGTGGACAACAACCAGCGCTACCGGAACCTCCTGGCCACGGACCGGCTCACTCTCGGTGACGCGTTCCGGCGCGCCTCCTGGCGTACGGTCGGTGTGATGCCGGCGGTGAACCAGCCCTGGCCGGAGGGGGCGTTCTACGGCTACGAGCAGTTCTACAGCGGCCCCGACCTGGAATACCAGGGCCCCAAGTTCGCTTTCGCCCCGATGCCTGACCAGTTCGCCATCCATCGCTTCCACCAGCGGGAACTGGCTGGGCAGCCGGCCCGACCGGTCATGGCCGAGTTGGCCCTCGTCTCCAGCCACTCCCCCTGGACGAAGGTGCCCTCGCTCGTCGACTGGGACACCATCGACGACGGTGAGGTCTTTCGGCGGGGCATCATCGGCACACCGACGGCGCAGGCCCGTACCGGTTACCGTCACTCGGTCAGCTACGCCCTGCGTACCCTCGTCTCCTACGTGGAGCGGTACGGCAACGACGACACGGTGCTGGTCTTCGTCGGTGACCATCAGCCGGCGCCGGTGGTGACCGGCGAGAACCCGAGCCACGACGTGCCGATCCACATCGTGGCCAAGGACCCGGCGGTGCTGCGACAGATCGACGACTGGGGCTGGCAGGACGGTCTCACCCCGGACCCGAACGCGCCGGTCTGGCCGATGAACGAGTTCCGCGACCGCTTCCTCACCGCCTTCACCCCCACCCCCCGCTAACCCCCTCCCCACCCACCCCCGGCACCCCTGTTGATCATGAGGTTAGCGGCATCATGGAGATCAACATCGCCGTCAACCTCATGATCAACAAGGAGGGTGGGGGTGCAGGGTGGGGTGGGGTGGTCAGTGGGGTTTGTGGGCCACCAGGACGTCGCGGACGATGGCTTGGTCGACGCGGTGGGAGAGGGCCCGCCACGGACCGGCGTCCAGGACAGTGAGGCCGGCTGCGGTCAGGCGTTCGACGGCGGCCTCACGCCGGGCCACATTGGTGTTCCACGAAATGCCCAGTGCGCCACCGGGACGCAGCACCCGCACCCACCCGGGCACGGCGGCGGTGAGCAGGGCCAGCGGGTCGCGGGCCAGTCCGTTCTCGGCGGTACGGCTGCCGTGCTGCACGCCGTACGGAGCGTCGGCCACCACCACGTCGATGGTCTCTGGGCGGAAGAACTCACCGACCCGGGTGGTGTCGGCGTTCACCACGTCCACCGACTGCGTGTCGCCGGCCTTGTGTGCCTCCTTCGAGGCGGCGACCTCCACCCGCAGTCGCCGGCCGACCACTTTACGCTCCCGCCGGATCGGCCCGGACTCCAACACCCGGTGCTTGATCCGTTTGCGTTTGAGCCAGGTACTCAGGAACGTCTGGTACGCCTCGAAGTCCTTGCTCTCGCGATCCAGGCCGGCGGCGTCGAAGCCGTACATCATCGCCTGGTTGAGGGTGGTACCCCGGCCGCACAGCGGATCGAGTACCCGGAACCGCCGGGTCAGCAGGTCACCGGCTCCGTCCGAGGCGAGCAGCGTGACGTTGAGCAGCAGCTTGGTGAACTGCTCGTTGGTCTTGCCCGGGTACTTCTGGATGGTGAGCAGGTCGTCGTCGAAGCGGTCCAACCGGGTCACCGGCACCGGCCGTAGCAGGTCACCGACGAACTCGAAGATCGCGTACGCGCCGGAGAGGTTGCCGAGCAGCGCCGCGTCCCGCTCACTCAGGCCACCGTCGGCGTCGAACGTCACGTAGCGCGCCCCGCCGATCGTCGCGGTCGCCACGTCGCCGATGCGCCCGCCCAGCACCGCGTCGCCAAAAATCGACAGCTCCGCCCGGGTCAGTTCCACCGCCGCTCCCGAGTACACCCGGTTACCCGACGGCAGACTCAACACCCCATACCTAGCCACAACCGCTCACTATCCCACCCCCATCCCGCCCCACCCGCCCCGCCCCGATCATGCGGTTGCGGCACCCGGAACAACCCGTTCCGCGGAGTTCCTGAGGCACTCGACCAGATGACCGGCAGCGGTGCCGGGCGGGGCTGTCAGGCGGGGAGGCCGCCGACGACCTCACCTGCGCTTACGCCGCCCCCGCCCGCCAGACCGTCGGCTCACCCGCGGTTTCGGCAGGACGAGCGTACCGGCCTCACCGCCCCGCACGGACCTGCCCCGCACGGCGGGGGCAGGTCCGACCGGGACCGTGTCGGGCAGCCGCCGTTCGATGTCGGCGATGATCGCCTGCACCCGGGCCAGTTGCTCACGTACCGACGGCTCGTCATCGGCCTGCCGACCCGCCGCACGTACGCCACGCTGCGCGGCGACCTGCTCGTCCTGGTGCGCCTCCTGCAGGGCGGTCAACACCAGACCCACCAGCAGATTGGTAAGCAGGTAACAGGCGGCCACCATGTAGGAGACGTAGTACAGCACCGCCCAGTCGGTGACATCGCGGCCAGCCTGAAGGGTGTCGGTGATCCCGTCCAGCGACAGCAGCAGGAACAGGGTGAGCATCGCACGGCCGACGGTGCCGTAGTCCTGCGGGTAGGCCGCCCCGAACAACATCCAGCCCAGCATCGCGTACCCGTACAGCAACAGCGCGGTGACCAGCAGGAAGCTGGCCAGTCCGGGCAGGCTGCGGCGGATGCCGACCAGGATCACCCGTAGGCTCGGAAAGAGCCGGAACGCGCGCACGATGCGGGCCAGTCGCAGCAGCCGCAACAGCGTCACGTTCTCCCGCACGCCGGGCAGCAGCGGGGCGACGACGATGAGCAGGTCGAAAACGTTCCACCGGTCCCGAAGGAACCCGCCCGGAGCCGGGACGTGGGCGCCGAACCGGATCAACAGTTCGAGGACGAACAGGGCCACACAGGCGTACTCGACCGCGCGCAGCGCTCCACCCACGGCGGCCACGACGTCGCCGTACGTCTCCAGGCCCAGCGCCGCCGCGTTGGCGATCACCACCGCGAAGCTGGCGAGGTTGAACCAGCCGGCGGCCACGACGGCCTGACACCGCCCGGCGAGCCGGTGCAACGGAGTACGGACAGCGCGCGTCATGGATCTCCTCGACCGGCATCGAACCGGACGCAGCCTATGACACCCCGGGACCCGTCGGACGGTGGGACCAGCCACATCGGACGGTGGGATCAGCCACACAGTACGGACGACCTCGACCAGGTCATCCTGCTGCGCGGTGATCCTGGTCGAACGGCCCGAGTGCCGGGGTCTACTCCTTGCCGGCCCGGCTCAGTCGGGTGTCGTCGCGGTCGATCCGCAGTTCCCGTTCGAGTTCGACGATGAGCGTACGCAGGTCGTCGAGACGTTGACTGATCGCGATCCGGTCCACCTCGTCGGCCACCCCGTCGCCGTCGGAGTCGTAGCCGTGCCCCAGGCCCTCGGTCATCTCCAACCGGCGTGCCTCCTCCATCGAGTTGACGAAGACCGCGACCAGGATGTTGAGCAGCAGGTTGACGGTGATCACCACGAAGCTGCCGTAGTACAGCACCGTCCAGGGCGAGAACGCCATGCCCTGCTCGATGAGGTCGGGCAGCGTCTCCAACGACAGCAGGACGAACAGCGTCAGCAGTGCTCGACCGATGTCGCCGTACTGCTCCGGATAGACCTCGCCGAAGATCAACCAGCCGGCCATGCCGTACACGTAGAGCGTCACCACTGCCAGCGCGAAGAAGCCGCCGATGCCGGGCAGGCTGCGCCAGAGCGCGGAGACGATCGTTCGCAAGCCAGGTGAGAACCGCACCAACCGCACGATCCTCAGCACCCGGACCACCCGCAGCAGCGCCGAGTCGCCGTGCAGACCGGGGATGAAGATCGCGGCGATGACCAGGAAGTCGAAGACGTTCCAGCCGTGCCGGAAGAAGTCCTGCGGGCGGCGACCGTACGCCAGGATCCGGATGCTGATCTCGGCGACGAACACCGCCCGGAACGCCCACTCCGACGCGCGCAACGCAATGCCCGCCAGACCTGTGTGGTGGTACGTCTCCAGACCGAGTACCACTCCGTTGGCGAGGATGACGCCGACGATCGCGATCTCGAAGGAGCGCGACGTGGCAAGCCGGGCGCAGAGACCGACCACCCCGGTCGCGCGGGCCGACCCACGTCGAGGAACCGGCACGGGCGGCTTTCTCACCGCGCGGCCAGCAACGGCGTACACGGCAACCGTACGTCATGGTCTCGCTGACGTACGGCAATCATGGGTGACAGCCTACGGGGCGACGCGAACGACGCTCAGCCGCCCACAGGCACGACGGTCCATGGCAGGTCCATCCGGGTCGCTCTCCATCGGACAGTCGAGGTGTCAGTCGGCCGAGGAACGGGTCACCGGTAGGTCGAAGTAGGTGTCCGGCCAGGGTTCGTCCCGGTAGCGGAAGTGCCACCACTCCCGGTCGTAGCCGACGAAGCCACCATCGGTCATCAGCCGCCGCAGCTGCCGCCGGTTCTCCACCGCGACGGGACCGACCTGCTCGGAGTCGGTGTGCGACAAGGGGTCGAAGCAGTCGAAGCCGGTACCCATGTCCACGCTGTTGTCGGCGGGACGCTGCGACGTCGCCACGACGCACTCCACCACCGGCTCTGCGGGGCGACGTTGGTCCGGCTCGGTAGCCGGCAAGTCGACGAGCGTGAGATCGACCGTGCTGCCCCGGCTGTGCGCACTCGGTGCACCGAGATAGCCCCGGGCGACGAGCTCCGCCTTGGGCACCCGGGGGTAGAAGGCAGTTTTCATCGCGTCCTGCCCGGGCTGGCCGGCCCAGTGCAGAAAGTCGTCGGTGGCCCGCTGCGGGCGGTAACAGTCGTACACCTTGAGGCTGCGTCCGACCGCGAGCGCGGCGTCCTGCACCCGGCGCAGGGCCGCAGCGGCCGGGGCGGTGAGCAGGCACAGCGGTTCCTGGTAGCCGTCGACACGGCGCCCGAGGAAATTGTCCGCCGAGGCGTACCGGATGTCGGCGAGAATCCGGTCGTCGACATCGGACAGCACGACGAAGCCCGGCGACACCGACGGCGCCGGTACCGGTGACGACGGTGGTGCCGGCGTGGGCCCACCGCCCGGTCCGCAGCCACCGGTGACGACCAGCAGTGCCGCAACCACCGTCGGGCTCGTCCGGGCGAGCAGACGCGACGAGGTCACCTCAGTGCCGACCGGCGCGTGTCCCGGCGGTGCGCCGCCGCCAGCGACGGCGGTCGACCAGACTGGTTCTCACAACCAGCGACGCTATCGGGTGGATTCCGACGAGTCCGTCGAATCGGCAGCCCGTACCTGGTCGGGCGCGGTGAGCGGCATCGGCGGGCGACGAGGATCGCCAGGGTGATCGCTAGCGCTCCGACGGCCAACGCCACGAACGTGCCCGCCCCCGGCCCCTCGGCCGCAGCGGCGGTGCCCACCGTCTCCGCTGACGTAGCCCCGGCTGGCAGTGTCGCGTCGACCGGCCGGGTCGGTGCCGGTGACGGTTCGGCGTCCAACTCCCCGGGCTCGATCAACCGTCCGACGCTCACCTGCCGGGGTAGTGCGAAGCCCCAGTCGAGGAGCGCGGCGCCCTGCTCCCAGCCGCGTTGCGGCCGAGGCTCGGCGCCGAGCAGCGTGACGACCAGGCGACGACCGTCCCGTTCGGCCGCGCCGACGTAGGTGTGTCGCGCGTAGTCGGTGAAGCCGGTCTTGCCGCCGAGCGCGCCGGCGTATCGGTACACCAGTGGGTTCTCGTTCTGAATCTCGAAGCCATTGGCCTTCAATGCCCGCTGAGCCGGGATTCGGGTGCGCTCCGTGAGCGCGTACCGGCGGAAAGCCGGATCATCGAAGCAGACCCGGGCTATCAGGGCCAGGTCGTACGCGCTGGTGAACTGCCCAGGGGCGTCCAACCCGGACGGGGTCACCGCGTGGGTCTGGTACGCGCCGAGCAGCCTCGCCTGCTCGTTCATCGCCCGCAGCCCACCGGTCACACCGTCGGCACCGCCACCGAGGCGGGCCAACGCGTTCGCCGCCTCGTTCCCGGATTGCAGCAGCAGCCCCAACCATAGTGTCTCCACGCGGTACCGGCCGCCCGGTAACAGGCCGACCGCCGAACTACCCGGAGCGATGTCCAGGTCCTCCTCGGTGACCGTGACGACCTGGGTCGGATCGAGTTTCGGCAGCATCGTCGCGGCCAGCAACAGCTTCTGCACACTGGCGGGGGTCGCGTGCTCGTGGGGACCGCAGCCACCCAGCACCTCCGCGGTGTCCAGGTCCGCCACCAGCCACGAGGTCGCCGTCACCTTCGGTGGGGTCGGTACACCGGGCGGCACGACCAGCCCAGCAGAGGCGAGGGCGGGGCCGCCGACCACCCGGTGTTCCGGCACGGGTGGGGGTGGCGTCGGCTTCGGTGACCGGACGGCCTTCGGTGCCACCGCCCGCGGGCAGGGCACCACCGCCGAGGTCGGCGTGCTGGTGTCCGCTGCGGGTGGCGGCGTCACGACTGGTGGTGACGCGACCGGACCGACAAGTCCGGAACCGACAGTGATCGCCGCACCGCCAGGTGTAGCGGACATCGTGACGACGACGATGGTTGCGCAACCGGCGGCCAGGGCCCGGATCTTCATGAACACGCAGACTATCGGCATTGTTCGCACCGTCACCCGCTCCGTCCCGGCCGGGTCGGGCTGGCCGGGCGCCGCGATCTTCACGTGGAACGTTGAACTGTTCGCCCGCACCCCCCCGTACTCACGGCCGAACACACAGGACGTCCGGACCTGCGACGGGAGCGCTCCCGCAGCTCGATCCGACGTCGCCCGTGAGGGGCTATCGCGCACCAGCCGGCGGGCCGAACCGTCGGGCGGTCAATCATGAGGAGAGAAGCATGGTCAGGCGTACGCAGCAGCACCGAAAGCACGCTGCCCTGAAGCTCGGCGGCGTCGGTGTCCTGGCGGTCGCGCTCCTGGGCGGCGGCCTGACGCTGGCCTCCGCAGCCGACGACGCCGCCCAGCCACAGACGGCGAATTGCCCGACGGTACGGGACAAGCTGTCGGATGTGCCCGCCGCCGCCGTCGCCGGCGTCGAGCAGGAGTTGGCCACCCTCGACAAGCAGATCGCGGAGGCCAACGCCCGCCTCGCCCAGCAGGCCGCCAACCCTCAGGGTGGCGCCAACTTCGTCCAGAACGCCATCCTCGGCCCTCTCGCCAGCAAGCGAACCGCGGCCCTGGACCGTATCGGTATCAACATCGCCCGGGTCGGCGGCGAACGCCCCGACCTCGCCAGCTTGGCCACCTGCGGTCTGAACGCCGCAGGAGTGCCGAGCGCCGTCAACGGCGACGCCGGAGCTGGTGACGCGGGTGCAGACGATGCCGGGGCGGGCAACGGCGACCCGGGTGACGGGAACTCCGGTGCGGGCGATGCCCAGGCCGGCGTGGCGCAGCGGGTGAGCTGCCCGACGGTGGCGGACCGGCTGCCAGCGGTGCCGGCTCAGGCGGCGGCCGAGGTGCAACGCGAACTGGCCAACCTCGACAAGCAGATCGCCGAGGCTGACGCCCGACTGGCCCAGCTGGCCGTGAACCCTCAGGGCGGCCCGAACTTCGTGCGCAACGCCATCGTCGGTCCGCTGGAGGACAAGCGCGTGGCGGCGATCAACCGCATCGCGACCGCGATCGGTCGGGTCGACGGGAACCGGCCCGACGATCTGGTCAACCTGGCCAGGCCCTGCTCGGCGAGCTGACCTGACGAACGGACCGATGGTGCCGGGGGCGATCGGCCTCCGAACGCCACGTTGACGGCACGCTGCGCAGGTTGTCCGCCGACGGTCTGTGTGCCTGTCCCGACAGACGTCGACGGTAGCTCAGCTGGACCGGGGTGCCGACCGGGCGGGAGTCAGCGCTCAGACTCCCGCCCGGTCGGCTGTCGGCCATCGGACCAGACGCTGCGGTAGATGGTGCCCTCACCTGGGAGCCCCCGCACCGGGCGTCCACTCCTGCGGTACCCGGATCCGCACCACCGGTCAGTCCTCCGGCAGGCTCGCCTCGAACCGGTCCAACACGTCGATCACCCGTTCGGCGAGCCCGGCGGAGAGTCGACCGTGGTCCACCTCGTCATCCAGACGCTCCCGCAGCTCCTCGAGTCGTTCCTCCTGATCCGTCGGCCTGACGCCGACCAGTTCGATCAGTTCCTTCCGCAGCCGGTCGGCGGCTTTCCGCTCGATTTCTCCGGTGAGCTGCGCCTCGGTGAGCAACGCGATGAGTTCGGCCGCCGCCCGTCGCAGACTCAGCGGCTCCGGCGGGGTCGCGGTGGCGGGTCGTGGTGCTGCGGCGGGTGCCGCAGAGGTCGGCCGGGCTGCCGGGGACGTGGGTGCAGCGGCGGTCGGCTGCCCGTCGCCGCGACCGTCGAGGACAATCATCACGCCCAGACCCAGGAGCAGGACCAGCGCGAACGTGACAAGTGCGCCGGCCGGTGGGCCGGTACGTCCCCGCCGGCCCACCGGCCCGCCGTACGCCGGGACGAAACGGCCGGGCAGTGGCCCATGCGTCGCGGATCGTGCGCTGCGGGGCACGGCGGTCGCCGGGCGGGCCGCCGGCTCGATCAGGGTCGGTGGATGATGATGCCCCGCACGACCGGCCGTCGCCTGCCGTCCGCCGCCGGCAGCCGGCCCGGTCACCGGCCTGTCGACCGTGGTCGACGCCGCCGCCGCGGTGGCGAAGCGGGCGACCAGTCGTCCGGCCGTGGGACGTCGCTCCGGATCGGGGTCAAGGCAGGCCAGTACCACCTCGGCGAGGTCGGTCGGCAGGTCGGGCACCTGTGGGGACGCCACCGCCGGACGGTCGGCGTGCACCCTGACCGCGTCCTGCCAGCTGTGCACGGGCAACGGCACCTCACCGGTCAGAGCGCGGTACAACAGCACGCCGAGGGCGTACACGTCGCTGGCCGGGTGGGGCGGGGCGCCGCTCAACCGTTCCGGCGCCAGATAGGCGGGCGTACCCATCAGGGTGCCGCCCGCCGGTCGCCCATCTGGGGTGGGCGACCCGGCGAGGGCGGCGATGCCGAAATCGAGCACCTTGGCCCCGTTGTCGGTGAGCATGACGTTGCCCGGTTTGATGTCGCAGTGCACCACACCGAGACGGTGTGCGGCGGCCAGGGCGGCAGCCACCTCGGCGGCCATCCGCAGGGCCGGCCGCCAGGGCAGCGGGCCGTCGGTCAGCCGGTCGGCGAGGTTCCTCCCGACGACCAACTCCATCACCAGGTACGGCACGATGTTGCCGTCGGCCAGGGCCGCCTCGCCGTAGTCGTACACCTGGGTCACGTGCGGGTGGGTCAGGCGTGCCGCAGCGCGGGCCTCCCGCCGCAGGGTCGCCCGCAGGTCCGGATCGACGGCGAACGTCCCGGCGAGGACCTTCACCGCGACAGACCGCCCCAGGACGTCGTCGTCCGCGCGCCACACCTCGGACATTCCGCCGAGGCCGACACGTTCGTGCAGCACGTAGCGGTCGTGCAACCGCAGGCTGGAAGAGAACGGCGACATGGGCTTCCAGTCTGCCTGGTCGACGCCCCGGCGCACCACCCGCCCTGGATCGCAGCAGCTCCACCGGTCAGCGGTCGAGGTCGTCGATCATCCCCTCCAGGATCTCCGCAGTACGCTCCGGTGGCTCGGCCTCGACGCAGAGCCGCTCCATGGCCACCGCGTAGAAGTCGAGGTCCTCCCGCTTGTCCAGATAGATCGCACTGGTCAACTGTTCGATGTACACAATGTCGGGCAGGTCCTGGTCACCGAAGCGCAGAATGGTGAAGGCGCCCCCGGCGGCGGCGTGCCCGCCGGCAGCGAACGGGATCACCTGGAGCCGGACGTTCGGTGTACGGGTCGCCGTGAGCAGCGCCTCGAGTTGGCCACGCATCACCTGCGGGCCTCCGATGGGCCGGCGCAGCGCCGCCTCGTCGACGACCGCCCACAGGCGAGGCGGACGGGGACGGGCCAGGAGTTCCTGCCGGCGCATCCGCAGATCCACCCGACGATCGATCTCCTCGGGACCTGCCGTGCCGTGGCCGAGCAGCACGACGGCTCGGGCGTACTCCGGGGTCTGCAGCAGGCCCGGGACGAACTGGACCTCGTAGCTGCGGATGAGGGCGGCTGCGGCCTCCAGGCCGAGATAGGACTGGAACCACGACGGCAGGACGTCGCCGTACCGGTGCCACCAGCCCGGATTGTTCGCACCGCGGGCCAGCTTGAGCATCGCCGCGCGTTCCTGCTCGGCGGTGACGCCGTAGAGCGTGAGCAGATCGGCCACGTCGCGTTCCTTGAAGCCGACCCGACCCAACTCCATCCGACTGATCTTCGATTCGGACGAACGGATCTCCCAGCCGGCGCTCTCCCGGGACACGCCACGTGATTCCCGCAGGCGTCGCAGTTGAGCACCGAGCAGCATCCGCAGCACGGTCGGGCCGGCCGCCGGGCCCTCCTCGGCGGAAACCATGGTCACCTACCGTCCTCCGCATGCCGAAAGCGGTCGAACCAGTGATCGTCTCGACCGACGTGTAAGCATGCCATGGACCGTCAGTGAGGTGAACCGCCCATCCCGTACGAGAAAATTCCGCTGATGGGATGTGCCGTCATCCGATCAGGTGATCGAAGTCACCATCCCGTGCGCCGAGGACGAATGCGGCGATCTCGTCGACCGTGTAGATCAACGCGGGTCCGTCAGGGTGCCGGGAGTTACGCAGGGCGATGCCCGCCCCACCAGGTAGTTCCGCCAGCTCCACGCAGTTTCCACTGGGATTGCTGCGCCGGCTCTTCTGCCAGGCGAGGGGCGGCAAGTGGTCGACAGGAACACCGTTGGGCGGCTGCTGCATGAGGGGCTTCTGTTCTTTCCGAGTGGCGCCGGTGCCATGGGAGGAGCGGTAACGGCTTGACGGGCGTAGGTCGGCTCGTAATGCACGTGCATCTGCTATTGCATCTGCAATTGACACCGGGGATGATAACGCACGTACGTGGCGCCGACCCGGCGCGTTCCGTCCCGCGAACCTGATCACCATCAGGGGAAACGAGGTGTCTGACAGCGTCCGCCGATCGGCGCCGGGCGCATGTCGCGGAGAAGGGAGATGGTGGTGCCGGATCCGCTGACCGTCGCGTCCGGTATCTGCGCCGCGGGAGCACTGCTCTCCTCCTGGCAGTTGGGGCGCCGGGCCGTACGTGCCGAGGCCGAGATCGGGCGCCTCCAGGCCGAACTCACCGCCGAACGGCACGCCGCCAGCCACGACCCGCTCACCGGCCTACCGAACCGGCGAGCCTTCTACCGGCTCGCCGCGACACTGCTCACCGACCGTTCCGGCTGTCACCTGATCGCCGTGGTCTGCGACCTCGACGACTTCAAACAAATCAACGACCGGTACGGGCACGCCGCCGGAGATCAGGTCCTGATCAGTGTCGCCCAGCGACTGGCCACCTTCGCCGGCGAAAACCTGGTGGCCCGCCTCGGCGGCGACGAGTTCGCCGGGCTGTTGACCAGCCCGACGCTCGACCGACGATGGATCGACCACTCCACCCGACGGTTGTACGACATGCTCGCCGCGCCGATCCCGATGGGCACCGTCACCCTCCGGGTGACCGCCTCCGTGGGACTGGCACCCGTGCGGGACAGCCAGCTCACCGAGGCCCTCGACCGCGCCGACGCGGCTATGTACGAAGCCAAGGCGCTCGGCAGCGGCCGACCAAACCGGGCGCTGCGCGACACCGCACATCTCGCCGAGTGCTGACGTCACACCGGCTACGGCCGGGACCCATGCGTCAGCGGCCCTCAACCGGGTACTCCGCACTGATCAGACTCGCCCGACGGAGGGAAGATCATGGCGGATATCCGGGCGCTGGTACTCAACTGCACCCTGAAACGCTCCCCCGCCCCGTCCAGCTCCGAGGTGCTGGGCCAGGAAGTGCTCGATGCACTCGGCGAGCAGGGGGTCACCGGCGAGCAGATCCGGGTCGTGGACCACGACGTCCGCTTCGGTGTCTCCACCGACGAGGGAGATGGCGACGCCTGGCCGCAGATTCACGCGAAGCTGATGGCCGCACAGATCCTCGTGATCGCCACCCCGATCTGGCTGGGCCAACCCTCCAGCGTGTGCAAGATGGTCCTGGAGCGCCTCGACGCGCAGCTCAGCGAGACCGACGACCAGGGTCGGCTGCTCACCTACGGCAAGGTCGCCGCGGTGGCGGTGGTCGGCAACGAGGACGGCGCGCACCACACGATCGGGCAGGTACAGCAGGCTCTCAACGAGGTCGGCTTCACCTGCCCGGCGTCCGGCGCCACGTACTGGGTCGGCGAGGCACTACAGAAAACCGACTACATCGACGCGCGCCCCAAACCCGACACCACCGGTCGGACAACGCAGGCGCTGGCACTCAACAGCGCCCACCTGGCAAGGCTGCTCACCGAACAGCCGTACCCGCCGCCGGACACCCGCGACGCCGCAACCGGCCAGCGCTCCGGCTGAGGCGACCGACCGCACGGCGCAGGCCGTCCGCTCCCCGGCGAACAGGGGCAGCAGGGCGGTCAGCGCCAGCCGTACCCCGCGCGCAGAGCCTGTCCCACCCGGTCGAACCGGGCCCGGTCCAGCACCGCGCCCTCCCGCCGGATGCTGTCCTCCCGCATGGTCAGCACCCGGTCCAGGCGCACCCAACTCGGGCGGCGGTCACGGTCCCACTCCCCCGGCCCGAGGGCCAGCCAGTGCCGGTCGCCGTGCCGGTCCTGCTGGCTGGAGAGCATCAGCCCGAACAGCGTCCGGCTGTGCCGGCCCACCACGAGCACCGGACGGTCCTTCCCCTGCCGGGGGTCGTCCTCGTAGGGCACCCAGGTCCAGACGATCTCACCCGGGTCGGCCTGACCGTCGGGTTCCGGGGCGTACGACAACTCGCGGCGCTGCAACGCGCTGACCTGACGCCGACGCGCGAGCCTCGCCGGGGTGGGCCCGGCCGTGCGGGGCCTCGGGATCACCGCGCCGACGCGGGACGCCATACTCCTGAACAGACCTGCCACGGCGGCAGCCTATCCGCTGTCACCGGTCACCCCGCAGGCAGGGAGTGTGCCCTGCCCGGTCGCGTGGTCGTTGCGGCTCACCCGACCGTCGGGTCGGTGTCACCACCGTCGGTCGGCAGCCGCGCCACCATCTCCCGGAACTCGTCGACCGTCACGGTCTCGCGAAGGGTGGCGAACACGGCGGCTGCCCCGGCTGCCGCCGTGTTCTCGTCGACGCCGGCCCGGTCGCCGACCCGGCGCAGAAAGTCCGCCGGGCCGCCCGGCGACACCGCGTCGGTCAGCTCGGTCGGTAGGTACCCCGTCGGATCGTCCGGCGCGGTGCCGGTCATCCGCTCGACGACGGTCTGCAGAACCGCGCGCACGACGAAGGCCGCGGGTTCGGGCGCCAGCCCGGAACGACGGGACACCGCGGCGACGAACAACGGGAATCGCACGGCGCCCTCCTGTCGTCGGCGCGCGGAATACCCTCGCCGGCAGCTGACAAACGCCCCTGTCCGCCTGGCGCCGGGCGGGCCCGTCGGGGACCGACCACGAGCGAGGTCGGTGAGGGGCGGGCGCCGCCCGGAGGTCTCTCGGCCGACGCTGCGGCTGCCACGCGCACGTCGCACCCCCGTCTGCCACCACGTGTGCGTGCTCGAAAGACCACGCTGGCAACCCGTCGGATCGGAACTTTCCGACCGCCGGGGGCACCAGTCGCATGACATGGTACGCGTACAGTTAGGAGTCCTGTCAATGTTGTGTTCCGGCTCCGCCCTTTGTGTAAACAAGGTGTTCCGCTGCGCGAGGGGCCTCCATGGCTGAGCAGCCGCACCACCCCGGCGGGACCTTCGCCGAGCGCCTCGACTGGCTGTTCCGCACCACCCCGGATCCGACCGGCAAGCCGTACAGCGTCCGCCACGTCGCCGGCGAGTTGACCCGTCGCGGCTGCCGGATCTCTCACACCCATCTCAACAACCTGCGCCAGGGGCGGGCACCTGACCCGCGACGTTCCGTGATCGAGGCGATAGCCGGCTTCTTCGGACGGCCCTGCTCGTTCTTCACCGAACCGACCGACCGGGAACCCGACGACGACCTCGCCCGCCTGCTCGCCGACCCGGCCATCCGGCAGGTGGCGCGGCGACTGGTCGACGCCCGCCTGTCCCCGGAGGGGCACGCGGTGGTGGTGGCGGTGATCGAGCAGGTTCGCCGGCTGGAGATCGCCACTGGCCTCCGGCAAACCGGCGCCACCCGAGGGGCCGGGAGCCGAACGTCGCGTACCGGCTGACACCGCCGGCCGCCGCTCACCCGTCCCGGCGCACCTGCACACCCGCCGACGCGCGCTCGTCGCCACCGCGCCCCCCCTGCGAGTCGACGCCCCGTTCCTCGTGTCGCTCGGCGGTGCCCACCGGCAGCACCTCGGGCGCGCCCGGCTCGTGACCCCGCAACCGTGCCTCCTGCCAGCGTGCGGCACGTGCCCGGTCCATCGTGTAGCACAGTTCCCGAGGGGACTCCGGCCGCCCCGGCACCCGGTCGAAGGGGAATCCTCGACCCGCGTAGTCGTAGTGGGCCTTCAGCAGCCTGGTCAGGCCCGCCATCGCACCAATGATCTTCTTGCGGGGCCGTCCAGTGCCCTCGGCGAGATCCCCCACCGTGAACAGCCGACCCGGCTCGGCGGCGAGCGCGTCGAGTACCGCGGCGACCGTCCGGTGGGTGGCGCTGCGTCCCTGGCCGAGTCGACGCAGATCCTCGACCGTCCAGTCCGACTCCGCCGGACGGGCCACCGGTTCGACCCGCCGTCTGGGTACCGACCCGACCCGCTGCCGGGCGTCGAGGTCGGCCAGCAACCGCGCCACGTGCGGCAGGTACGCCAGGGGGACCGCCACCAGGACCATGCCCTCCGTCGGCGGGTACGGTGGCAGCGCCGGTGTGTTCACGACGTGGTCGGTGTTGCCGTGGTCTGGGCTGGCACGAACCGGTAGCCCAGACCGCGTACGGTCACGATCATCGGTGCCTGGTCCGCGTCCAGGGCCAGTCGTCGACGCAGCCGCTTGATGTGCACCGTCAAGGTGTTCGACGTGTCGTCGGCGATACCACCCCAGGCCGCGGCGAGCAGCTGCTCACGGGTGACCGTCCGCTCCGCGTGGCTCATGAAGTAGTAGAGCAGGCGGAACTCCTTCAGCGGCAGGGCGACTGTCCGGCCGTCGAGACTCACCTCGAAGGTGGCCGGGTCCACCCGCAAGCCACCGATCTCGATCGGTGGATCGAGAGCGCCGGAGGTCTCCGGGCGGATGGCCCGCAGGATGGGCAGCACCTCCTCGGACCGGTAGGGACGTCGTACGCAGGCCGTCGCACCGGCCTTCAGCGCGGCGGCAGCCACACCGCCGTCCTCGTCACCCACCCCGACGACCGTGGCGATGCCGGCCCGACGGGCGAGCAGCCGAACCAACTCGGTGCAGCTCATCGTGGACAGGCCGGCGGCGACCACGGCCGCGTCCGGTTGCAGCGCCCCGGCGGCCAACAGCGCCTCGGCGGCGTGCGTGAAGTGGTGGCCGCGGACCCGATGGTCGGCCAACTGGGCGACCATCGCGGCACCGACGCTCTCGTCGTCGTCCGCCACGAGCAGCACGAAACGCCCGTCGGATCGATGGTCACCTCTGGTGACCTCGACGAGATTGTTCATCGCACACCGGCTCCGGTTCAGTTCAGGCCCGCCGCGACACCCTCGGTCGCGCCGGGCGGTCCCCCGCACTACAGGTCGGCAACGGGCGGCCGGACCCGGCTGGGCGTCACGACGCAACCAGCCACGCCCCGGTGGGTCACCCTTGACCAACGGGGACCCACCGTCGACCGTCACGTTCGGCCTCAGCCGAAACGACCGGTGATGTAGTCCTCCGTACGCTTGTCCGCGGGGTTGGTGAACAGCTTGCCGGTCTGGCTGAACTCGACGAGTCTGCCGTGCCGTTCCTGCTTCTCGTCCACCTCGGCGGTGAAGAAGGCGGTGTAGTGGCTGACCCGGGCCGCCTGCTGCATGTTGTGCGTGACGATGACGATGGTGTAGTCGCTGGCCAGCTCGAACATCAGGTCCTCGATCTTCGCGGTGGCGATCGGGTCCAGCGCCGAGCAGGGCTCGTCCATGAGGATGATCTCGGGTCGGACCGCGATGGTCCTGGCGATGCAGAGACGCTGCTGCTGGCCGCCGGAGAGCGACAGACCGCTGCTCTTCAGCTTGTCCTTGACCTCGTCCCACAGGGCGGCGTCGCGGAGCGCCTTCTCCACCAGGTCGTCCATGTTGTCGACCTTCATACCGGTGACCCGCGGCCCGTACGCGACATTGTCGTAGATCGACTTCGGGAACGGATTGGGCTTCTGGAAGACCATACCGATACGACGACGTACCTCGATCGGGTCGACATCCTTGGCGTACAGATCCTGCCCGTGATACGTGACCGAGCCGGCGACCCGGGCACCCGGGATGAGGTCGTTCATCCGGTTCAGTGCGCGCAGGATCGTCGACTTCCCGCAACCCGAAGGGCCGATCATCGCCGTGATCTGCTTCTCCTGGATCGGCATCGCAGTGTCCCGGACGGCCTCGTAGTCGCCGTAGAAGACGCTCACGCCATCGAGTTCCATGACCGGGACGGTCGACGTGGGCTGGTGACCCGCGGTGTCGGTCGTGTTGGCGGCCGAGATGCTCACCGCGGGGCGACTGGCGGTACCAGGTTGGTTCACAGGGGTCACCTCTGACTCATGGTTGGGGCGGTGCAGCTGCTCGCTGGTCACGGTCACCACCGCTTCTCGAAGCGGTTCCGAACGAAGATCGCGATCGAGTTCATCGCCAGCACGATGGCCAGCAGCAGAACGATCGCGCCGGCCGCGAGTTCGGTGAACTCGGCCTGCGGACGGGTGATGAAGGTGAAGATCTGGATCGGCAACGCCGTGTAGGCGCTGTCCAGACCGTTCGGGTTGAAGGTGATGAAGGTGACCGCGCCGAGCACGATCAGCGGGGCCGCCTCACCGATCGCCCGGGACAGGGCCAGGATGGAGCCGGTCGCGATACCGGGCACGGCCGAGGGCAGCACCTGCCGCGAAACGGTCTGCCACTTCGTGGCACCAAGGGCGTAGGACGCCTGCCGGATCGACTGCGGCACGGCCCGGATCGCCTCACGGGTAGCGATGATCACCACCGGCAGCACCAGCAGAGACAACACGATCGCGGCGGTGGTGATGGTGAATCCGAAGCCGAGCGCCCGGGCGATGATGCCCAGGCCGAGGATGCCGAAGATGATCGACGGCACCCCGGCGAGGTTCTGGATGTTCAGCTCGAGCAGTCGGTTGTACCAGCGGGTGTTGTCGGCGTACTCCTCCAGGTAGATGGCGGAGAGGATACCGATCGGCAGGCAGATCACCGCGACCAGCGAGATGATCCACAGCGTACCGACCAGGGCGGACTGCACCCCTGCGCCGTCGAGTCGGCTGGTCAGACCGGTGGGCATCTCGGTCCACAGTCGGGAGTCCAGCCGGTTCCAGCCCTTGATCAGGACCCAGGTGAGCAGCCCGGTGAGCACGCCGAAGGCGACCACCAGACAGGCCTGCATGGCCAGTCGGAACGCCAGGTCTCCCGGTCGGCTGCGGCGCTGGGTCAGCGCTGCACCCGGCGCGGAGGGGTCCGGCCGGGTGGAGGTGAGGGTGGGGGCGCTCACTCGTAGACCTCCCTGAAGCGACGGACCATCCGGATCGACACGGCGTTGAGCGCGAAGGTGATGAGGAACAGCAGCGCGCCGACCGCGAAGACCGAGTCGTAGTCGAGCGACCCGATCGGAATGTCGCCGGAGGAGATGTTGGCGATGAACGCGGTCATCGTGGCCGCGCCGTCAAGCGGATTGATGACCACCCGGTCGGAGGTCAGACCACCCGCGATCGTGACGATCATCGTCTCGCCGACGGCGCGGGAAATGCCCAGCACGATCGCTGCGACGATGCCCGAGATGGCCGCCGGGACCACAACCCGGGTCGACACCTGCATCTTCGTCGAGGCCAGCGCGTAGGCGCCCTCCCGCAGACTGCGCGGCACGGCGGCCATCGAGTCCTCGGAGATACTGGCGATCGTCGGCACGATCATGATGCCCATCGCGATACCCGCGATGAGCAGATTCTGGAAGGCTGGGCCGTCGTCGGCTGGCCACCACTTCTGCAGCAGCGGATTCAGCGCGAACAACGCGACGAATCCGTACACCACGGTCGGGACACCGGCGAGCAGCTCGACGATCGGCTTGAGCAGCTTACGGACACCCGGCCTGGCGTACTCGGAAAGGTAGATCGCGGAGCCGAGCCCGATCGGCACCGCGATCAGCAGCGCGATGACCGTCACCACCAGGGTCGCCGAGACCAGCGGCAACACACCGTACGCCTTCTGCGCGAAGGTGGGCGTCCAGCTGGTGCCGGTGACGAACTCGACGATGCTGACCTGCCGGAAGAAGCCGATCGTCGGTTCGGCCAGCGCGATCACGATGCCGACCGTGGTGATGATCGACACGAAGGCGGCAGCGACGAGCAACGCCTTGACGATGCTCTCCACGGGGCGGCGCCGGCCCTGCCGCAGGGAGTTCCCTGCGGCAGAACCGGCGCCGTGGATACTGGTCGTCACGTCAGATCGACGCCTTCAGCGCGTCGAACTCGGACTTCAGCGTGCTCTTCTGCTCCTCGGTCAGCGGGACGAACTTCGCCTCCTTGACGATGTCGTCGATCGACTCGATGTAGAAGGTCACGAAGTCGGCAACCTGCGGCTTCTTGGCGCCGGAGTCGCTGACGTAGATGAACAGCGGACGGGAGAGCGGCTTGTAGGCGTTGCTCTGCGCGGTCTCCAGGCTCGGCTCGACGCAACCCTCGCCACCGTCGACCTTGAGCGCCTTCAGCTTGTCGGCGTTCTCCTCGAAGTAGGTGAAGCCGAAGTAGCCGAGGCCGCCCTTGGTGCCGGCCACACCCTGGACCGTGACGTTGTCGTTCTCCGAGGCGGTGTAGTCGGTGCGGCTGGCACCCTCCTCACCATTGATCTCGTCGGTGAAGTAGTCGAAGGTGCCCGAGTCGGTGCCCGCGCCGAACAGCTCCAGCGGCTCGTTCGGGAAGGACGGGTCGACCTGGTTCCACGAGGCGACCTTGGAGTTGGGCTCCCAGATCTTCTTCAGCTGGTCGACCGTGAGGCAGTCGGCCCAGGTGTTCTCCTTGTTGACCACGACGGTGAGGGCGTCGTTGGCAACGATCAGTTCCTTGTACTGGATCCCGGCTGCCTCGCAGGCGGCCTTCTCTTCGTCCTTGATCGGGCGGGAGGCGTCGGAGATGTCGGTCTCGCCCTTGCAGAACTTCTCGAAGCCACCGCCGGTGCCGGAGGTGCCGACCGAGACGTTCACGCCGGGCTGCCCGGCCTCTTCGCCGTAGAACGAGGCGGCAGCCTCGCTCAGCGGGGCCACGGTGCTCGATCCGTCGACCTTGACCTCGCCCGAGAGCGCCTCGCCACTGCCGGCGGTGTCGCCATCGGTGTCACTACCACAGCCGGTAAGCGCGAGCGCCGCCAGCGCGACGCCGGCAAGGACGCGCCGCGAGAGCACGTTGCGGTTCACCAGGTAAGCCTCTCTATCGGGGTGCATCAGCCCGTCCGGGCCGTACGCGAGTCAAGGTAGGAGGCGCAGGTAGCCGGACTCCCGGGCACAGGTGAACGAAAAGTGAACTTGGCGGCTCGGAGCTGGCCACCCGAAAATCGGGATGTGACGTTGCGGGCGGGGCGTACCGGATGTCCGAAATGACACACCGGTGCTGCCGCTGATGTGCCTCAGAGACGGATGGTGCCCGTCACCAGGTAGACGATCTGACGTGCGACGTTGACCGCATGGTCGGCGTAGCGCTCGTAGTACCGGCCGAGCAGGGCCAGGTCGATCGCCGACTCCACCCCGTACGGCCATCCGGAGACGAGCATCGACAGCAGACGTTCCTGGGCGGCGTCGACCTCGTCGTCGTCCAGCCCGAGCTGTGTCGCGTCGAGCTGGTCGCGGGTGGCCAACACGAGTGCGCTCTTGTCCCCCACCCGCGCCGCCGCCTCCGCCAACGCGGTCATCACCGGCATCGCCGGCTCCGGCACCACCCCGATCGGATGCCGGCGCAACGCGACCTTCGCGACGTGCACCGCCAGGTCCCCCATTCGTTCGAGGGCACCGGCGATCCGCAGCGCACACACCACCAGGCGCAGATCCGAGGCGACCGGCTGGTGCCGCACCAGCACCTCGGCGATCATCGCCTCCACCTCGGCCCGACGGGCGTCCAGCAACGCGTCCTCGGCGAGCACCGCCTCGGCCGCTCCCCGGTCCACCTCCAGCAGGGCGACGCTGGCCTGCCGAATGGCCGCGCCGACGTCGCGACTCATCACCGCCAGCACGCCGGTGAGCCGGTCGAGCTGCTCGTCGTAGCTGTCCCGACTCATCGCGTGTCCCTCCCGTCCAGCCTGGCCCCACGTACCGGTGGCACCGCAACCGGTGCGGCGAGCGGCACTGGACAGCAACCTACCTTCCCCTGCGGGCAACACCACCCGCCGCGTCACCCGGCATGTGCGCGGGCGGTGGCGTCGCCCAGTCGGCCAGTACCTCCAGCAGCAGGGCCGCCGTCCAGCTGAACGCCGGTGAGCCCAGCCCGGAACCGTCGTCCGGGTGGAAGTACTCGTGGCAACCGGCCGCCGACACAAGGTCGATCATCGAGGTGCGCAGTCCGGCCGCCAACCGGTCGTGTCCGTGCAGCAGCAGTCCATGCCGGACCAACCAGGTGACGTTCATCCAACTCGGACCGCGCCAGTAGCGCAGCGATTCGAAGTCGGGAGCGGTACGGTCGTGGCTGGGCAGCGGTCGGGACATCCGGTCGGCGAGACCGAAACGGGCCGAGCGCGCCTCGGTGAGCACCGACTCGACCTGTCGTGCCGGCAGGCCGGGCAGGATCAGCGGGGTCAGGCCGAGCACCGTGCGGGCCGGGGTCAGTCGACCGGTACGCACATCACGCGGGCGGAAGGTGCCGGTGTCCGGGTCGTACAGCCGGGTCACCACAGCTTCGGTGATCGCGACCGCCCGTTGCCGGTGCGGACCCGGATCGCCACCGACCGCCTCCGCGATGCTTGCGAGCGCGGACTCCGAGGCGCCCATGGCCGCGTTGAACAGCGGACACTCGACCAGGAACGGATGCCGGTCGATCAGGCTGTCGTCCCGGTAGCCGCCCGCGCGGTAGGCGGTGACGATCGAGACGTACCGCGCGTAGTCCAGGTCGGTGGGTCGGTGTGCGGGATCGGCGTGCACGAGGTCACGCCGTCGGTAGGTGCGCATCGCCGCCGCCTGCGCCGGCACCGCGGACATCGGCGCGTCCCAGGCAGGACTGTTGTCCAGCCCGGACTCCCACGGGTGCACGATACTGGCCAGCCCGGCGCCACCGGCATCACGGCAGGTGGTGAGATAGTGCTGCTGCGCCACCAGACGTGGGTAGAGCCGACGCAACGCGGCCCGGCTCTCCTGCGTCGGCGCGCGACGGTAGGCGTGCCAGGCGGCCAGCGCGTGTACGGGCGGCTGCACCAGGCCGGAGGTGGCCACCGGGGGTGTCCCCTCGATGGATTCCGAGGACCAGAATCCCGGCCCGGGAAAGTAGGCGCCGCCGGACACGGACGGGTTGAACACGATGTGCGGCACCCTGCCGTCCCGCCACTGGGCGCGGAACAGACTGGTCAGTTCCATCCAGGCGCGGTCCGGACGGACGTGGGCCCAGCCGATCGCGATGAAAGCGGAATCCCAGCTCCACTGGTGTGGGTACAGGGTGCGCGACGGCACGGTGTGGTCGTGTTCCCAGTTGCCGTCGAGGGTCCTGCGGGCCAATTCCCTCAGCCGGGCGTGCTCGGCGGTGACGGTGCGGACGGCACCAGCGCTGGCAGCCGGTTCAGACCCGGCCGACGGAACAGTTCGATTCACCATCTGTCACAGCATCGTAGCGATGCGCCCCGGGTCGTGCCAGTACCCCGTGGCCCGCGCCACCGACCCCCTGTGCACCTGCGGTGAGATCCTGACCGAGACCCGACCGCCCGCAGCAGTCCGGATACGGTGCAGGCATGACCAACCCGACGCGTTGGGCCACCGACACCGGGCCCGAGCACTCGCAGTGGTACGTCGACCGGTTCCGCCAGTTGGCGGCCGAAGGGGCGGACCTGGCCGGTGAGGCCCGGCTGATCGACGCGCTGGTGCCGCCGGCCGCCCGGATCCTCGACGCCGGCTGCGGCACCGGTCGCGTCGGTGCCGAGTTGGCCGCCCGCGGACACGCCGTCGTCGGGGTGGACGCCGACCCGGTCCTGATCGACGCCGCTCGCGTCGACCATCCCACGCCCCGCTGGCTCGTCGCCGATCTGGCCGAGCTGGACCTCGTGGCAGCTGGCGTGGCCGAACAGTTCGACGCGGCGGTTCTCGCCGGCAACGTGATGGCCTTCGTCGCCGCCGGCACCGAACGTCAGGTGCTCACCCGCGTCGCCGCGCACCTGCGTCCGGACGGAGTGGTGGCGGTCGGATTCGGCACCGACCGAGGCTACGCGCTCGACGACTTCGATGCCCACGCGGTCGGCGCCGGACTGCGCCTGGAACACCGGTTCGCCACCTGGGACCTGCGCCCGTGGCGAGACGACGCGGATTTCGCCGTCACCGTGCTGCGTCGCCCCACCTGATCGTCGCTGCCCGCCTCCGCCGCGTCGGGAGTCGGCCCCCGGGCTCCGATCGGCGTGGCAGCGGCACCAGTCTGACCGTAATCTACATCGATGCCCCCACAGATCCCTCATGCCGAGCCGGGCACGCCGGACACGAGGGGACCGTTGAGGTTCATCTGGTGGCTGGTCCGCTGCCAACCGTGGCGGGTGTTGCGCGGCAGCCTGGTCGGCACCGCGTGGATGCTCGGGTTGTCGGTCCGGCCGTACCTCGTCGCCCACGCCATCGACGACGGCCTGCGCACCGCCGACCATCGGGCTCTGGCGTGGTGGGTGACGGCGATCGTCGTCGCCGGTGCGGGCCTGGCCTACCTGGGCATCATGCGACACCGGACGATGACGTTCGTCCGGGAGGACGCCTCCGCCCGGTCAGCCGGTGTCCTGCTGCGACACCTGTCCCGGGTCGGTGCCGTGCTGCCCCGCAGGCTCGCCGCCGGAGAGGTCGCGACGGTGGGTGGCGCCGACATCACCAACACCTCGGCGGTACTGACGATGACCGGGCCGGGCGTCGGGGCGGTCCTCGCATACGGCCTCGTCGCGGTTCTGCTGTGGTCGGTTTCTCCGCTGCTCGCGATAGTGGTGCTGCTCGGTGTGCCGACGGTGGTGCTGCTCCTCGGGCCGTTGCTGCGCCGCCTCGAACGGGTCGAGTCGGTCTACCGCCACCAACAGGGTCTGCTGACCACCAGGGCTGCCGACATCGTTGCCGGGCTGCGTGTGCTCGCCGGAGTCGGTGGGCGGGGACTGTTCGCCCGCCGGTACGCGGCCCGCTCGCAGCGGCTGTTGGCCGAGGGCTACCGGGTCGGCGCCGTGAACAGCTGGATCGAGTCGCTGACGATCGTCGTTTCGGGCGTGTTCCTGGCCGCCGTGGTCTGGCTGGCGGCCCGGATGGCCTCGGCCGGTGACATCACGATCGGGCAGATGGTGGCCGTCTACGGTTACGTGGCGGTCCTCGTCGTGCCGGTGGGGTTCCTCCTCGAAGGCGGTTATCAGGTGATTCGGGGGCGGGTCGCCGCCCGCCGGATCATCACGCTGCTCAACCTGGCACCCGACGAGGTGGGGCCATCGGCCCCGGTCGCCGGGGCGGCCACGCCGCCGGTGCCGGACCGGCCCGCCGACCTGCACGATCCCGCTACCGGACTGACTGTGCCCTCCGGGCGGTTGCTGGCCGTCGCGGCCGACGACCCGGCCGAGGCCATCGCGCTGGCCGACCGGCTGGGTCGTTTCGTCGCCAGCGCGGTGACCTGGGGTGACGTACCGCTGGCCGGCATCGCGCTCGACGAGGTGCGGGCCAGGATCTTGGTCGCAGACCACGAGTCCTACCTCTTCGCCGGGACACTTCGCGAGATCCTGCACCCTCGGGCAAGCGACGACGACCTGCGCGCGGCGCTCCGGGCGGCCTCGGCGGAGGATCTCGTCGACGGCCACCCGGCCGGTCTCGAGTTGCCTGTCGGCACACGGGCCCGGACCCTCTCCGGCGGCCAGCGGCAACGCGTACGCCTGGCCCGTGCCCTGCTCACCGAGCCGGACGTGCTGGTCCTCGTCGACCCGACATCGGCCGTGGACGCGCACACCGAAGCACGTATCGCGCAGCGGCTACGGGCGGTGCGGGCCGGGCGGACCACAGTGGTGCTGACCACCTCACCGCTGCTGCTGGGTAGCGCCGACCTGGTCGCGCACCTGCGCCATGGCCGGATCGTGGCTATCGGAGGTCACGTCGACCTGCTCGACGACGATCCGAGCTACCGGGCCCTGGTGTCCCGGGGCAGCGAGTCCGCCGACGCCGACGGGTCAGTGCGGTGAGCGGGCTGCCTGTCGCGGACCGCAGGGTCGTCCGCCGTTCCGTGCTGCGCCTCGTCACCGAGGACGGCCGCGCGGTCGCCTTGGTACTGGTGCTGCACAGCGCCGCCGCGGTCGCCGGGCTCGCCCCGCCGTGGCTGTTGGGCAGGATCGTCGACGAGGTCACGGCCGGTGGCGGTACCGCCGCCGTGGATCGCCTGGCCCTCGCGATAGCCGGCTGCGTACTGCTCCACGGGCTGCTCGCGCGCTACGCCCAGTACACCGGTCACCGGTTCGGCGAGCGTGCCGTCGCCCGGCTCCGTGAGGCGTTCGTCGCGCGAGCGCTCGACCTGCCCATCTCCGTCATCGAACGCGCCGGCACCGGCGAACTCGCCACCCGCAGCTCGGTGGACGTGACGACCGTCGGGACGACGGTGCGCGACGTGACGCCCGTCATGGTGATCGCGGGGACGCAGTTGTCGTTGCTCTTCGGCGCGATCTTCCTGCTGCATCCCCTGCTCGGTCTGGTCGCCCTGGTCGGGCTGCCGTCGATCGTCGGGGTGACCCGCTGGTACCTGCGTCGCGCCAGGTCGGCGTACCTAGCCGAGGGGGCCGCCACCGCCGAGCTCACCGAGGCGCTCACCACGACAGCGGAGGGCGCCCGCACCGTCGAGGCGTTACGCCTCGGCGCCGACCGGGTCGCTGACGGTACGCGGCGTATCGGTCGGTTGTGGGCCACCCGCCGGGCCACCCTGGCGCTGCGGTCGGTGTTCTTTCCGGTGGTGGAGGCGAGTTACGCGCTGCCGATCGCGATGGTGCTGCTGTTCGGCGGGCTGCTGTTGGAGCACGGCATGGTGACTCTCGGCGAGGTGGTCGCGGCGGCGCTCTACCTTCAGCAGGCCATCGAACCCCTCGATCGACTGCTGCAGTTCATGGAACAGGCGCAACGGGGCCTCGCCTCGTTCGCCCGGGTGCTCGGTGTCGGCCAGTCGACCGGAACGGCCGCCACACCGGCCGCTGCCGGGGCACCGCGGCCACGGGCCCCGACGTCCGCCGGACCTGGGCGACTCGTCGTGGGCGGTGCCCGCTTCTCGTACCCCGGCGGCCCCGAGGTGCTGCACGGGATCGATCTGGTGGTACTCCCTGGCGAACGTCTCGCCGTCGTCGGTCCCTCCGGCGCGGGGAAGTCCACCCTCGCCCGGCTGCTCGCCGGGATCGACGAGCCACGCGAGGGTGTGGTGCGCCTCGACGGTGTCGCGGTCACCGATCTCGACCCGGCCGAGCGGTGTCGGCGGATCGCCCTGGTCACCCAGGAACATCATGTCTTCATCGGTACGGTGCGCGACAATCTCGCCTTCGCCGCACCCGATGCCACCGACGAGCAGATGCGCGCCGCCCTGCTCGCCGTGCACGCCGACTGGTACGCCGACCTGCCCGCTGGGCTCGACACGCAGCTCGGCGACGGTGCCCGCGAACTCGGCGCCGCCGACGCCCAGCAGCTGGCGTTGGCCCGGCTGGTGCTGGCCGACCCGGACACGCTGATCCTCGACGAGGCGACGGCCGCTCTCGACCCGACGACCGCCCGTCGCACCGAGCGGGCGCTCGCCGCCGTGGTCGTCGGGCGTACCGTCGTTGCCATCGCCCACCGGTTGAACACCGCGCACGACGCCGATCGGGTGGCGGTGCTGGAAGACGGTCGGATCACCGAACTCGGCAGCCACGACGAACTCCTACGGGCAGGTGGCGCCTACGCCGCCCTCTGGCGCTCCTGGCACGGCTGAGCTGGTCCCCCACTGGACGGGTCATCTCCGGCCGTGCTTGAATCATCTGGTGCTGATATCACAGCTGCCTGATGTATCGCGCCTGTTGGCGGATCCCCTTCGCGCGCAGATCGTCGCGCTGCTCGCTGACGGGCCGGCCTGCACCTGCCACCTGGTCGCCGACACCGGCGCGAAACAACCGAACGTGTCGAACCATCTACGGACGCTACGGGAAGCCGGCCTCGTCGTAGCCGAACCACACGGCCGGTTCACCTACTACCGGCTGCTGCCCGAGGTCCTCGAAGCAGCTGCCGCCGAGCTGTCCCACCTTGCCCACCGGGCAGTCGTCAACTCCGAATCCCGCCGGGAGTGCTGATGTCCCCCACACTCGACACCGCCGGGGCACCAGCGGAACAGATGACCCGGCTTTCCCGACTGGACCGCCTGCTGCCGTTGTGGATCGGCCTTGCCATGGCTGCCGGACTGCTGCTGGGTCGCTGGGTGCCCGGGCTCGACCGGGCCCTGGAAGCGGTCAGGATCGGCGAGATCTCCCTGCCGATCGCGGTCGGGCTGCTGGTGATGATGTACCCGGTACTGGCCAAGGTCCGCTACGACAAACTCGACACCGTCACCGCCGACCGCCGACTACTGGCCTGGTCGATCGTGCTCAACTGGATCCTCGGTCCGGCCCTGATGTTCACGCTGGCCTGGATCTTCCTGGCCGACCACGCCGAGTACCGCACCGGGCTGATCATCGTCGGGTTGGCCCGGTGCATCGCCATGGTCATCATCTGGAACGACCTGGCCTGCGGCGACCGGGAGGCCGCCGCCGTGCTCGTCGCCCTGAACTCGGTCTTCCAGGTGCTCGCGTTCGGCGTACTCGGCTGGTTCTACCTCTCGGTACTGCCCGAATGGCTGAACCTGTCCGGCGCGGCGCTGGAGGTATCCGGCTGGGACATCGCGGTCAACGTCCTGGTCTTCCTCGGCATCCCGCTGCTGGCCGGTTACCTCACTCGTCGACTCGTCGAACGCGCCAAAGGACGCACCTGGTACGAAACCGCGTTCCTGCCGCGCATCGGCCCGGTCGCCCTGTACGGACTGCTGTTCACGATCGTGCTGCTGTTCGCTCTGCAGGGCGAGGCGATCACCGGCAACCCCTGGGACGTGGCACTGATCGCGGTACCCCTGTTCGCCTACTTCGCGATCATGTGGGCCGGATCATTCGCCATCGGCTGGGCCATCGGCCTGAACTACGCCCGCACCACCACCCTGGCGTTCACCGCCGCCGGTAACAACTTCGAACTGGCGATCGCCGTTGCCATCGGCACCTTCGGCGTCACCAGTGGACAGGCCCTCGCCGGTGTCGTCGGCCCGTTGATCGAGGTGCCGGTCCTCGTCGGCCTGGTGTACGTCAGCCTTGCGCTGCGCCGCCGAATCTTCCCCGACACCACCGGGGCGGGCACGTCATCTGCGCCATAAGCCCAGCATCCCGTTGAACGGCACACAGGCCGAGCCCGTCCACCCAGCACCCGCACCCGGAGGTACCCGACCCGATGTCCGACAAACCCAGCGTCCTGTTCGTCTGCGTCCACAACGCCGGCCGCTCCCAGATGGCGGCCGGCTGGCTGCGTCACTTCGCGCGCGACACGGTGGAGGTCCGCTCCGCCGGTTCCGCACCCGCTGATCAGATCAACCCGGCCGCCGTACAGGCCATGGCCGAAGTCGGCATCGACATCACCGACCAGACCCCGAAGAAGCTCGAGTACGAGACCGCCGAAGCAAGCGACGTGATCATTACGATGGGCTGCGGTGACTCCTGCCCCGTCTTCCCCGGCAAACGCTACGAGGACTGGAAACTCGATGACCCGGCCGGCCAGGGTGTCGAGGCCGTACGCCCGATCCGCGACGAGATCCGCCGCCGGGTCGAACAGCTCCTCCGCGATCTCGCGCCGTCACCTGCGGCGTGACCGGACGAGCAGGTACCTGACACCGGTGGCCACCACCGGGCCCGGCCGAACGGGCCCGGTGGCCTCGTCAGCGAACGACGTCGTAGACCAGCTTCTGGACCCCGTTGGCGTAGGACTCGCTCTCGACCAGCTTGAGGTTCTGCTTGTCCCGGTCGGTGTCGGAGAACAGCCGCTTGCCCGCCCCCAGCAGCACCGGGAACACCAGCAGATGGTAGCGATCGATCAGGCCGGCGTCGGAAAGGTTGCGGTTCAGCGTGGCGCTACCGTGGATGCTTATCGACCCGCCCTCGGTCTGCTTGAGCGCGGCGACGTCGTCGAGCGACCGGAGGATCACGATCTCCCCCCAGTTCGACACCAGGTCCTGCTCCTTGAGGCTGGTCGACACAACGTACTTCGGCATCGCGTTGTAGCCGGCGAACTCCACGGTCATGCCCGGCCACACCGGCGCGAACGCCTGGTAGCTGACCCGGCCCAGCATCATCGCCGTGGCCTCGTCCTGCTCGCGGCTCTTAATTTCGTAGGCGGCCTCGTCGAACGCGACGTCGTTGAAGGTCCAGCCCGAGTTACGGTAGCCCGGCTCCCCGCCGGGCGCCTCCATGACGCCGTCCAGCGAGACGAACGCGGTGGCGATCAGGGTGCGCATCTGGTTGCTCCTTGATGTGGGCCTGCCGTCCTGCCATCAGGACGACGAGCGCGAGTCGCCGGATTCGACAACCGACGCCAGAGGATGTTTCTACCACCGCCCGGTGGTGTCCGCGCACATCAGGCGGGGGCCACCCGACGGCGGGCCGCATCCGGGTCGAGCGGAGCGCCGGCGGGTACGAGACTGACCACGCCGGCGGGCAGCCGAACGGGCCGCACGTCGGCGTAGCCGAGCATCCCGCTCACGTCGGGGCCGGCGAACGCGTACCGGCGGCCGAGGTCGGTCACCACGGAGATCGCGCCGCCGGTGGCACCCGGCGAGGCGACGGACTCGACGACCGCGCCCCGCCCCGGCTCCACCAGCACGTGGTCGGCGTTGACCGGGGCGCTCGACTGCTCCGGCGCCCCGGTCAACGCCGGCAGTTCCACATCCAGCCACAGCTCGCCCGGCCCGGTGTCACCGCCGATCCGCACGCAGACCGTCGACGGGTCCGTCGCGACCAACCGGGGCGGGACGGCCGGCGGCGCGTCCGGCCCCACGGGAACAAGGTCCGACACGTGGGGCAAGGTGGCGAATCGGCCGAGGCTCAACTGCTCCGGTTCCCGCTGGCCGGTCCGCGTGAGCAGCAGACCTGCCTGCAGTTCGGTGATGCCGGCGAGTCCGTCGCGCAGCACCACGGCGTACTGCCGTCCGCCGCTGGAATTGCTCACCACCAGCACATCGCCGATCCGGGCCCCGGCGACCCGGGACGAGTGCCGACCCAGACCGGGTGGGTTCAGCGGGGCCAGGTCGAGGCCGGCCGGCACCGAGTTGAGCAGGGCTGCGGCCACCGGGACGGGCCGGGAACGGGTGGTGGCGAGCGCGGCCAGCACCCGGTCGGTGTCCCGGATGTGGAATCGCCGCTGCTGCCAGAGCAGATGCAGCTGGCCATCGGGATCCCGCAGCAGCAGTGCGTCGCGGCTGAGCGGTCGGCCGCCGCCACCGCCGCCGCCGACCAACAGCACCGACCGGACGGCCAACTCGGGCCCGGCCGAGGACACCGAGCAGACCGTCCACGGCGCGGTCGCCAACCGGGCCGCCGGAGGCAACGAATCGGGGGCGTCGCGGATGCCCAACGGCAGGCCCCTCGGCACGCCCTCGATCGACCGGCTGGACACCAGTACGGTCCTTGGTCGCTGCGTACCGACGATGAGCAGCGCGGAGGCGTAGTTGAGCACCGGGTGCAGTCGCTGCTCCCGGTAGACGAACCGGGCGCCGGACTCCTTCTCGACGATGACCACTCCCGCGTCGCGCCAGGTCCCGCCGCCCCCCTCGACGAGGCCGTACAGGGCGGCGGCGCCCAACCCGATGACCGCCACCAGAGTGCTCGCCATCGCGGCTCCGGCGAGCCGACGCATCGGCGATCGGGCTGGGTCGGATTCCCGGGTCACCAACGCGGCCACCGTCCGCTGGACGTTGAACTGGTACGAGTGCAGTTGGTCCTGCCGCGACGGCATCGTTCTCCCCTCCGGCGAGACGATCAGGCACAGGATATGCGCTGCGTCGATGTCCCGCGGTCCGGGTGGCACGCCACGACGGCGGTCAACCGGTGGGTAACATCCCGGCGGTGAACGTACGTTTCGAGGAGCTGGCGTGGCGGCTCACCCCGATCGGCGAGATCAGTCTGCGCCGACGTCGCGATCCCCGGCTCGACCTGGACGTGTACGAGGTCAAACTCGACGACGAGTTCCTCATGTCGAGCCTGTTCACCGCCGGTGAGGTCGAGCTGGCCCGGTTGGGGTTGGCGCCGGTGGCCGGCGACCGCCTCGACGTCGTCGTCGCTGGGCTGGGCCTCGGCTACACCGCCCGCACCGCGCTGGCGGACGACCGGGTCGCCTCCCTGCTGGTGGTGGAGGCAGTCGAGGACGTCATCGACTGGCACCGGCACGGCCTGTTGCCCTTCGCCGCCGGGCTGGCCACGGACGCGCGTACCCGGTTGGTGCGGGCCGACTTCTTCGCCCGAGTCGCCGGTCCGGGCGGCCTCGACCCCGACGACGCCGGGCGTCGTTTCCACGCGGTGCTGCTTGACGTCGACCACTCCCCCCGGCACCCGCTGCACCCGAGCCACGCGGCGTTCTACCGGCCGGACGGCCTGCGCCGACTGGCGCGGCTGCTGCATCCGGGTGGCGTGTTCGCCCTCTGGTCGGACGACCCACCTGACCCGGACTTCGAAGCAGACCTGGCCGCCGTGTTCCCCGCCCACCGCAGCCACGTGGTGCGGTTCGCCAACCCGCTGACCGGTGGCGAGTCGGCGAACACCGTCTATCTGGGGCAGGTGCCCGACTGATCCCGGCCACGTCCCCGTACGGACCGCATGATCCGGGTGTGAGCGGGTAGCCGGTCCGGCAGCCGCGCCCGGAACGACCGGCCGGCCGGGTGGAGGTGGAGATGCGTACCCTGCTGTGGGTTGTCGGCGTGGTCGCCGGGGTGCTGGTCCTGCTCGGGCTGCTCCTCGAAGCGGCTCGCTGGCTGATGATCATTGGACTCGTCGCACTCGCCGCGGTGATCGTGCTCGCCTTCGTCAAGGGCCGTCAGTCGGCCCACCACTACTCCAGCCGTCACTGACCTGTGCCGGCGGTCAACTCGTCGTCGTAGCGGTCCAGGGGTCCGTCGACGCGACCTCCGCTGCGCTGCCGAGCACGAGACAGCGCCGTCAGGCCGGTGACCGGTAACCACAGCTCGCAGGGGGCCTGCGTCGCGGCGTACCTCACCGGGCCCGACGCCGTGGACGGCCCGGAACGCGCGTCCGAACGCCTCCGAAAAGCCGTGCCCGTACCGCACCGCGATGCTGAGCAGACCGTCCTTGCCGCGGACGACGTCGGCGACGGCGACGGTCATGCGCCGTCGGCGTCCGTACTCCGACAGCGGCATGCCGGCCAGCGACGAGAACATCCGGCGCAGGTGGTACTCGGTCGTGCCGAGGGCCGCCCCCGTGACGTCCAGTTCCTCGGCGAGGTGCTCCTCGACGAGGTCGACAAGCCGGTTGAGTGCCGAGATCCTGTGCACTCCTTCCGCATGTCAACGCGGGCCTACGTGCCCCCTGCCCCGCCCGATCGTGCTGGCCCGATCTGATCGTCCAGGTGTGCGCGGGAGCGTCACCGCAGGGCGGGGCGTTCCACCATCGGCTCCAGGTACAGCGGAAGATGGCTACCTGCCTGCGCGACGAACATGGCCACCTCGTACGCCATGTCACCGACCTCCGCGTCGCCGTCGATACCGACGGCGAGCACGGCACCGTTGCCGGTGGTGGCGTGAAACAGGAACGCCCGCGACATCTGCACCACCACCTGGTGCAGTTCGCCGTCGCCGCAGACCCGCGCGGCAGCCAGGCCCAGCGCCCGAAGCCCGCACACCATGCTCGACAACTGGGTGGCGAGTTCGTCGTCGATGCCACGCGAGGCCCCCACCAACAGCCCGTCCGGGGAGAGCACCACCGCGAACTGGGCGCCCGGTACGCGGTCGACGATGCTGTCGAGCGCACCACTGAGGTTGTCGGCGGTGGCGACGGCGAAAGTCATGGCGGATCCTCTCGTTTGCGGAACCGGCGGACGGGGGCCGGTCCGAGGCTCAGTCCGCGGCTCGTCGGAGCCACGGCTGTCCGTCCATCATGTACGACGCGCCAGCGGAACGGGTTCAAAGCAGGGCAACCGGTCGGGTATGGCACTGGTTACCTGCCGTCGGGTTCTACATCCTGTCCTGAAGCAACGCGCCCATCCGCAGTGCGACCTCCTTGCGTCGGTCCGACTCGCCGATGTCGGCCTTGACGCCGCAGTACATGCCGCTGCCACACGGGAACCACAACTCGCCATGGATGTCGTCGTAGACGGCGCCGTCGGCGGAACCGCTGACCGGCTCCCCGATCTCGGCCACCGCCTCGTACTCGTCCTTGGACAGCACTGACGCGTGGATCGCCGCACCACCGGAGTCCGCCGTCCACACGCAGCCACCTAGCTGATAGTCGTGCTGGCCACCGTCGTGGGCTCCGATCGCCTCCGCGACCTCGTCGGCGGAGAGGCGTTCACACTCCGCCCCCTCCGGCTCGGTGAGGGAGCCGGGCGCATCGTCGACGGCGCCCACCGCGTCGGGCGACTCGCTCGACGTCGACGAATCTGAGCCGGCGTCGTACCCGCACGCCATAAGCATGGTGAGCATCGCACCGAGGACCGCAGCCTGCACCAGCCTCTTGAGAATCTCCATGCCCCACTGCAGCACGACCAGCCGGAACTTGAATCGGTGGATTCCCCATCCTTTGCCGGGGTGCGCTGCGGGGGTTCGTCCCGTCGAGCAGTCCACGGGTGGGGTCGCGGGCCCGGTCGGCCCGGTCGTGCAGGATGTTGACACCGGCGGTGGGCCCGGTAGGTGTTCGCACACCGGTTGAGCGGTTGTCAGGATCCGCAGGTCAGGGTGCCCTGGCCAGCACCTCACGCATCCGGTCGATCTCGACACCCTGCTCCACCACGACACTGCCGGCCAGTTCGTTGACGGTCACGTCCGAGCCGAGCGCCAACGCCTCCCTACCCATGTCGATCGCACCCTGGTGATGATCGGACATCATGGCCACGAACAGGCGATCGAACTCGGCCCCCCGGGCGGCGGTGAGGCGGTTCAGCGCCTCAGCCGACTGCATGCCGGACATCTCGTGCCGATGGTCACCACCGGAGTCACGGTCGAGTCCACGGTCGGCCAGCCATGCCTCCAGGACCTTTATCTCCGGCCCCTGGGCAGCCAGGATCCGATCCGCGATGATTTTCAGCTGCGGGTTCTCGCCCCGCTCCGGCGCCAATCGGGCCATCACGAGCGCCTGCTCGTGATGCGGAATCATCATCGTGACGAAACGGACATCGGTGTTGTTGTGCGGTGGGCGTGGCCTCGCCGACATCTCGTTCGCCGGCAGTGACGCCGCCGGCTCACCGGGACGTCCCGGCATCAGCACCGGCGCCGTAGCGTCCGGCACCCCCGGCAGCTCGATCGGCGCAGGCGTACCCGACGTCGTCGCCGGCTCCGGGTCGCCATCCGGCCACCGGAGGACCAAGGTCACCCCGAGGGCCAGCAACGCCAGCACCGCCAACTCGATCAGCACCAATCTGCGCGATCGCCCGAGCAGCTCCCGGACCCGTAGACCCAGCACCACGTGACTCCCGCCGTCGGTCGAGGTTGGCCGGATGCTAACGCGGGCTAAGCCGGGACGCCACCGCTGACCCGCCGATGACCACAAGTGGTTCGGTCGTTGTCCGACACCCGCGCCGACGACGGTTCCCCCCGGGTGGCCGGCCACATCCCGGGCCGGCTGGTCAGGACGCCCCGGCGGTGAGCAAGTAGTCATCCACCTCGGGGCTCCACCGCAGGTCCACGGCCCCGTCCGTGGCGGCGGCCTTGCAGAACTGCAGAAAGCTGCGATAGCCGAGCTTCTTCTCGCTGAAGTCCGGCCGCACCCGCCGGAGCTGGTTCTTCAGCCCGGACAGCGCCACCTCACCGGTGTTCCCGCCGATGTCACGCACCACGGAGCTGAGCAACACGAAGGCTGATTCCCGATCTCCGTGTTCCGGCAGGGAGACCTCCGGGTCGCCCTTGGCCGGGCCCTCCGCCAACTCCACCACCCGCAGCTCACCGAGATGACGCAGCAGCTCACCGAACGTACGGAAGCCGTGGTCGGACTCGCTGAAGGTGGGATCCTTACGCAACAGGGTGCGCTTCAGCCGCGAAGCGGTGACCTCCCCGCCGGAACTGCCCTGCAGACCCGCGACGGTCTGCGCGACGAGGACGGCGAGCGCGTCAGCGTCCCGGGCCGGCTCCTCGGTCGACGGCGTCTCGGGTTCCGCCTGCTCGACGGGCTGCGGCTCCGGCTCGGGCAGCCGGGCCGGACGGGGCCGCCGCCCGTGTGTCGGCAGGATGTCGACGCCCTCCAACCGGTCGTAGTACAGGAACTCGTCACACGCCGGTGGCAGCAGTGCCGAGGTGGAATTCTCCACTCCGACCCCGATCACCTGCTTGTTGAGCTCCCGGAGCTTGTGCACGAGTGGCGTGAAGTCGCTGTCGCCGGTGCAAAGGACGAAGGTCGAGATGTAGCCGCGTTCGAAGGCCAACTCGATCGCGTCGACGGCCATCTTGATGTCGGCGGCGTTCTTCCGGGTCACACCCATCCGCTGCGGGATCTCGATCAGCTCGACATGCGAGCGGGTGAGCATCCGCCGATCCTCGTCGAAGTACGACCAGTCGGCGTACGCCCGACGCACCACCACCCGGCCACGTTCGGCCAGTGCGTCGGCGATCGGTCGGAAGTCGAACATCGCCCCGCCGTGGTGGTCGCGCACCCCCAACGCCAGGTTCTCGTAGTCAAGGAACAGGGCGATCCGGTCTTCATGCTCCACCGGGGCAGCGTACGTCGGTCTGGGCCACGACCGGGCCGGGGCCGGGGCCACCGCGCCGACGCCGGGCCGTCACCCACGACGGCTACCATCACCCGATGGATCTTCGCGGCACGGTCAGCCCGGACCGTCCACTGCTCGTCCTAGCCATCGCCGAAGAGGCCGCGTACCTCGACGCCGGGCTTCCGGTGCTGCTGACCGGGATGGGGAAGGTGAACGCCGCGGCCTCGGTCGCGACGACGCTGGCCCGCTTCCCGCTACCATCGATGCTGGTCAACCTCGGCACCGCGGGCGCCCTGCATCCGGGGTGGACCGGCACCCACGAGGTGGGCAGCGTCTTCCAGCACGACCTGGACACCGAGTTCATCCGGCGGTACACCGGTCGGGACGTCGGCGCGCCCCTGGCCCTGGGTGACGGCCCGACGCTGGCCACCGGCGACCAGTTCATCGCCGACGACCAGGTCCGGGCGGCGTTGGGTCGCCGCGCCCACCTGGTGGACATGGAGGGGTACGCGGTGGCGTCGACGGCACACCGGTTCGGGGTGCCGGTCCGGATGGTGAAGCAGGTGAGCGACGAGGCCGGCGACGGGGCGGAACGCAGCTGGCAGGAGTCGGTGGACGGCTGTGCCCGCGTCCTCGCCGGTTGGGTCCGGGACCACCTCTGACAGGTCCGGTGGACGTGAGCCCGCGACCCACGGCGGACCGGCACGAGGCCGACGGGCCCCGGGCGATCATCGGTGATCACCGCCCGGGGCCCGTCTCGATCGTCTCGGATCAGGCGAGGTCGAACCGGTCGAGCTCCATCACCTTGGTCCACGCCGACACGAAGTCGGCGACGAACTTGCCGCGCGCGTCGTCGCTGGCGTAGACCTCGGCGAGCGCCCGGAGCTGGGAGTTGGAGCCGAAGACCAGGTCGACCGCGGTCGCGGTCCACTTCACCTGGTCGGTGGCCACGTCACGGATCTCGTAGACGTGCTCGTCGGTCTCCGACGCCTTCCAGCGCGCACCCGTGGCGAGCAGGTTACGGAAGAAGTCGTTGGTGAGCATGCCAGGCCGGTCGGTGAGCACGCCATGCTGACTACCGCCGACGTTGGCGCCGAGGCAGCGCAGGCCACCCACGAGCACGGTCATCTCCGGCGCGGTCAGGTTGAGCATGTACGCCCGATCGATGAGCAGTACCTCCGGCTGGGTCTTCTCACCCGGACGCAGGTAGTTGCGGAACCCGTCGGCACGAGGCTCCATGACCCGGAACGACTCGACGTCGGTCTGCTCCTGGCTGGCGTCGGTGCGGCCCGGATGGAACGGCACCGTGACCTCGACCCCGGCGTCCCGGGCCGCCTTCTCCACCGCCGCCGAACCGGCCAGCACGATCAGGTCGGCGAGGGAGATCCGGGCTTCGCCCGACGAGTTGAACTCCCGCTGAATGTCCTCCAGGGTGTTCAGCACCGACGCGAGCTGCTCCGGCTGGTTGACCTCCCAGCTGCGCTGCGGCTCGAGACGGATCCGGGCACCGTTGGCTCCGCCGCGCTTGTCGGTGTACCGGAAGCTGGCAGCCGAGGCCCAAGCCGTGGTGACCAGCTGGGCGGTGGTGAGCCCGGACTCCAGGATCTTCGCCTTCAGCGCCGCGATGTCCGCCTCGCCGACCAGCGCGTGGTCGACGGCCGGCACCGGGTCCTGCCACAGCTGGGGCTCCGGCACCCACGGCCCGAGGAACCGGCTGACCGGGCCCATGTCCCGGTGCAGCAGCTTGTACCAGGCCTTGGCGAAGGCCAACGCGAACTCGTCCGGGTTCTCCAGGAACCGACGGGAAATCTTCTCGTACGCCGGGTCGACGCGCAGCGACAGGTCGGTCGTGAGCATCGTGGGCTTGTGCTTCTTCGACGGGTCGTGGGCGTCCGGAATGATCGCCTCTGCGTCCTTGGCCACCCACTGTTTGGCACCGCCGGGGCTGGTGGTCAGCTCCCACTCGTAACCGAAGAGGATCTCGAAGAAGCGGTTGCTCCACTGCGTCGGCCGGTCGGTCCAGGTGACCTCGAGACCGCTGGTGATGGTGTCGGCGCCCTTGCCGCTGCCGTGTGTGCTGAGCCAGCCCAGGCCCTGCGTCTCCAGCGGCGCGCCCTCCGGCTCCGGGCCCACGTGGTTGTCGGCGACACCGGCACCGTGGGTCTTGCCGAAGGTGTGGCCACCGGCGATCAGCGCGACGGTCTCCTCGTCGTTCATCGCCATCCGGGCGAAGGTCTCCCGGATGAAGTGTGCCGCCGCGAGCGGGTCGGCGTTGCCGCGCGGGCCCTCCGGGTTGACGTAGATCAGGCCCATCTCGGTCGCGCCGACGCCCTGCGACATCTCCTTCTCGGAGACGTAGCGCTCGTCGCCCAGCCAGGCGTCCTCCGGGCCCCAGAAGATCTCTTCGGGCTCCCAGACGTCCTCACGGCCGAAGCCGAAGCCGAAGGTCTTGAAGCCCATCGACTCCAGGGCCACGTTGCCGGCGAGCACGAGCAGGTCGGCCCAGGAGATCTGCTGGCCGTACTTCTGCTTGACCGGCCACAGCAGGCGGCGCGCCTTGTCCAGGTTCGCGTTGTCGGGCCAGCTGTTCAGCGGGGCGAAGCGCTGCCCGCCGTCACCGGCGCCGCCGCGCCCGTCCTCGATGCGGTAGGTGCCCGCAGCGTGCCAGCTCATCCGGATCATGAGGCCGCCGTAGTGGCCGAAGTCGGCCGGCCACCAGTCCTGCGAGGTGGTGAGGACATCGGTGATGTCCCGCTTGAGCGCCTCGACGTCGAGCTTGGCGAACTCCTCGGCGTAGCTGAAAGCCTCGCCCAGCGGGTTGCCCTTCGACGAGTGGGCGTGCAGCACCGAGAGGTCGAGCTGGTTGGGCCACCAGTCCCGGTTCGTGCGGGGACGACCACCGGTTTTCGGGGTGGGCGAGTCGATCGCCGGGTTCTCGCTCTCGCTCCCGTGCGCGGTCACGGAGTCGTGCGCGACCGGGCAACCGGCCGCTGCCTTGGCGTCCACGCCTTGGGCGCTGGACGGAGCGTCGTGCTCTGCGTTACTCAATGTGCTTCCTTCCGACCTGGCGGTTCACTGGTGGTGCGTACGGTCGCGCAGTCGGGGCAGGTGCCCCAGTAGACGACCTCCGCCTCGTCGACCGCGAACCCGTGGTCGTCGGAGGCGGTCAGACAGGGGGCGTCGCCGATGGCGCAGTCCACGTCGGCGATCACACCGCAGGAGCGACACACGACATGATGGTGGTTGTCCCCCACCCGGGACTCGTAGCGGGCGACCGCCCCGGTGGGCTGGATGCGCCGCACCAGACCGGCGTCGGTCAGCGCCCGGAGCACATCGTAGATCGCCTGGTGGGACACGGTGGGATGATCGGCACGTACCAGCCGGATCACGGTGTCGGTGTCGACGTGCGGGTGTTCGCGTAGCGCCGCGAGCACCGCCAACCGGGGCCGGGTCACGCGCAACGAGACCGCCCGCAGCTGTGCCTCGAAGTCGGCCGTCATGCCGACCACGCTAGCCGACTCTTCTGGAACGAATCAAGTTTCTGCGCGGTCAGGTGTCCGTGTCACCGTTGGTCGAGGACGTCGGCGTGGCGGAGGTCACCTCGGTGGCGGGGGACTTCTGCCCGGGAGTGGGAGTCGCGGTCCCGGCAGGCTCCGTGGTCGGTGCGGCAGTCCGATCCGGCGGCGGGGACTGCGTCGGCGGCGGGGTCACCGACGGACTCGACGTGGCGGTGGCGCTGGGCGCGGGGCTGACGGTCAGCGAAGGGCCGGGAGCGGCTGGTGAACCGGACGTGGCCGGTGTCGAGGGAGCCGGCGCCGAGGTGCCCGGCGCGGCTGACGCTGTCGCCTCGGGTCGACCCGCCCCGCCCCCACCGCCGCTCGCAGCCGTGCGGTCCCGGTCCGTCGTACCCGACCGACGCCGGGGTGTCTGCACGGGCGCGGCGGCGGGCTCGGCCGACGCGGAGGCCAGCACCGAAGTTCGGACCCGGGTGTCGGCCTGCTCGCAGGTTACACCCGCCAGGCTGAACCGCTCCGGGGGCTCATGCCCACCGGACTCGACGCGGCCGTGCAGGGTCGCCGTCACATTCGTGCCCGGTCGCGAGGGGTCACCCAGCCGCAGGGCGACCCGTTGCTCGTCGTGTGTCCAGGCGACGCCCCGCACGTCGAGAAGGCGCTGGCTGGCCGGCAGGGTGAAGGTCAGCGCCTGTGTCCCACTCGCGGGCCGTCCGGTACCCGTCACGCTGATCTGCGCCACGAACCGTCCGTCGGCCGACTGCTGGGCCCGGTACTGCACGGTGCAGCCGGCCTCGATGGACGGCGGGTCCGCCGAGCCCTCCTCAGCGGCGAGCAGTCCCGGCAGGATCCCGACCAGGGCGGCAGCCGCGGCGGCGGGTGCGGCGACCAGCAACCCCCGCCGGCGCCCGGCCACCTCCGGCCGCCGGGCGGGCGCACCGACCGGCCTGGTGGGTTCGGTGACTCCCCGGCCGGGCACGGCGGCTGCGGCGGGCGGTGACACCGATGCCGCCCGCACGGTCATGCTCGCCTTGCCCAGGGCCTCGGCGAGTTCGGCTGCGCCGGGACGCCGGCCCGGGTCGGTCGCCAGACACCGGCCGATCAGGTCCGCGCGGGAGGTGGGCAGTCCCTCGACGGCAGGGACGGACACCGGTTCGTGCGGGGACCGCCGTACCGCCCGGCCGGTGAGGCACTCGGTGAGCACGACACCGAGAGCGAACACGTCGCCGGCCGGCACCGCCTCCGCTCCGGCGGTCAGCTCCGGCGGCAGATAGCTCGGGGTACCCCAGAGCTGGCCGTCCGGCTCGACCGGGTCCTCCCCCGCGCCGGCCGCGATACCGAAGTCGACCACCTTCACACCACTATCGGTGAGCATGATGTTTCCGGGCTTGACGTCCCGGTGCACGATGCCCTGCTCGTGTGCGGCGGCAAGTGCCTCCGCCACCTGCTCACCGAGACGCAGCACCTCGTCCGGGGGCAGCGGACCGGCGGACCGTAGGCGGGCGGCCAGTGTCGAACCGGCCACGAACTCCATCACCAGGAACGGGGTGGGCGTCCGGGTCAGGTGCCGTTGCTCACCGTAGTCGTAGACCCGGGCGACGCCGGGATGGTCCAGCCGCGCGGCGGCCAACGCCTCGCGCCGGATGCGGTCGCGGGCCGCCGGGTCTCCCAGGAGCGGCGCCGACAGCAACTTCACCGCCACGGTGCGCTGCAGCCGCAGATCGTAGCCGCGCCAGACGGTGGCCATGCCACCGCGGCCGACCGGTTCGTCGAGCCGGTAACGCCGCTGTAGGCATCGCACGAGCTACAACCTCCCGCTCCGGTCGCGCACCCCCGAAGGGGTGTCGAGTCGGCGGAACCTGCCGTCACCGCCCTGGTCGACTATCGCGCTACCCCCGGCCGGAGACGGGAAAACCACCATTCGACCAGTTGGCCGGCAGCAACCCGCGATGTCACACGGCCGTCACACGTTCGCGGGGCGGGCTTCATCCCGGCCGTGAGGTCGTGACCCGGGTGCCCCGCGACTCACCGGCTGCCGGGATGGTCGCTCCGTGCCGGTGGTCCGGCGGCGACCACGGTAGCCACGGATGACGCGCTGCGGTGGCGTCAGGAGGCCTGGCGGACGGCCGGTTCGGCCAGCCAGACCTCAGCCAGGTGGGCGAGGGGAACGTCCAGGGCATGACTGAGACGGACCACGGTGCCGAAAGCCGGTGCGGGCAGCCGGCCGGCCTCGATCTTGCGCAGGGTCTCGGGAGAGATACCGGCGGCCAGGGCCACGTCGACGAGACTACGACCGGCCCGAGCGACCCGCAGAGCGGCTCCGAGGCGCTGGCCGGCGGCGACCTGTTCGGCGGTGAGTGGTTGACGCACCATGCGGAGACACTATCCCGCCCGGGTGGCCCCACCCCTGATGTGGTATAAAAATACCGCTCAGGTGAGGGAGGATCATGATCGAACTCAAAACGGCCGAAGAGATCGACCGGATGGCAGTGACCGGCCAGTTCGTCGGCGAACTACTCGCCGAGCTGAGTGACGTCGCAGCGGTCGGCGTCAATCTGATGGACATCGAGCACCATGCCCGCCGCCGGATCACCGAACGCGGCGCGGAATCCTGCTACTGGGACTACGCCCCCTCGTTCGGTCGCGGCCCCTTCCGCAACGTGCTGTGCCTGTCGGTCAACGACGCGGTACTACACGGCCTCCCCCACGACTACGTCCTGCGTGACGGCGACCTGCTCAGCATCGACATGGCCGTCGGCATCGACGGCTGGGTCGCCGACTCCGCACTCTCGATCATCGTCGGCACCCCGGACCCGGCCGACGTACGGTTGATCGAGGCCACCGAGGTCGCGTTGGAGGCTGCCATCACCGCCGCCCGGCCCGGCGGTCGCCTGGGCGACGTCTCGGCCGCGATCGGCGAGGTCGCCCAGGCCTACGGCTACCGGGTCAACGGCGAATTCGGCGGCCACGGCATCGGGCGCACCATGCACGAGGCCCCGCACGTGGCCAACAGTGGCCGTCCCCGTCGCGGCCTGAGACTCGACCCCGGCCTGACCATAGCCATCGAGCCCTGGCTGTGCCACTCCACCGACAAGATCCGATACGACAGGGACGGCTGGACGATCCGGTCGGCCGACGGCTCCCGCACCGCCCACTCCGAGCACACGGTCGCGATCACCGCCTCCGGCCCCCGGGTCCTGACCCGCCGCCCCGGCCAGGGCACGGCCTCCACCGACGCCGACGGACGCTCCGCCACCCGATCCCGACCCGCCGGACCACGGCCTCGGTGAGCCGGTACGCGCAGCTCAGGGAGCGGTCTCGATGACTGTCTCGACACCGGCTGCCGGTCGGGTGCCGTCGAGGACCGGCATCCTCCTTACCCCTCGCCAGCCGGACCAGGAACGCGACGGCCTCCGGATCCTCCGACGCCAGGTCGAAGTACTCCCGGCCCCGCCGTCCCCAGCACTCGCTGGACAGCACGGCGACCGGAAGCCGGGTCACCTGGACATCGAAGCCGCTGGCGCGCCCGGGGCGGCCACCGGCACCACGCCACCGTTGCGTACGCCCGCCGGCAACTCGGCCCGGTTGACGTCCACGGCCTGGTACATCACACCCTCACCGGCCAGGGAACGCCCCATGGCGCCCACCCGGGTCAGGTCCACCCGGCCTCGGAAATCGGTGCGGACCGGCCGGCCCGTGTCCGGCTGACGGACACCACGACGAACCCGTCCCGGGCGAGGGCTCGCCCCAGGTGGCCGTACCCCCGGTGACTGGGGTACGGCTGCACTCCCGATGGGCAAGGCCACTGCCAGTCCCGCTCGTCGGCGGAGGAGCAGGTCAGCTGTTGAGGCGTGCAGGGGACGATCATCGGTGCGCTGCCGCTGAGTCGCACGGGATGGTGCACCACCGCTTTGATCTCCGACTCGTACGGCCAGTGTGGGGGGTCGGTGAAGACATGGTCGTTGCCCAGGTCGTACGCCACGACCGCGATGTCGCCGGGGCAGGACATGGCGTTTGCGTCGTCAGCTGAATTTCGTGACCGTCCCGAGCTGGGTGGCACCTGTGTGGAACTTGTCAAGATTGAAACCGCCCCCGGACCGCGGCACGACCAGGAAATACGAGACGCGCTGGCCTTGATATGAGCGAAGTGATATAGATCTACCTCTATCGTATTCGGGTTAGGTTGGCGGTGGCCCACCTGATCAGGCTGACGCCCCGCCGAGGCGCCCGGCAACGGCACCGGCCAGGTCAACGGGCTCTGGCGCCCGCAGTACCGTCGCCCAACCCCGAGGGCGGAGCGCAGCGGGCCGTCCCGCCCCGGTCGCGGCGCACCCCCGTTAAGCGCCGCCTTGTCACAGGAGGCAATAGATGAGACGCGTACTCACCTTCGCGGCAGCAGCGATCCTGCTGCCCGTCGGTGCCCTTGCCGTCGCGGTGACCCCCGCCGCGGCAGCCCCGCTACCCGCCCCCGGCACCGCCACCGCCACCGCGGCGGCCGCATCGCCGGAGATGCTCGCCGCGATGCAACGGGACCTCGACCTGAGCCCGACCGAGGCCCGTACCCGCATCGCCCGCGACAGCAAGGGAACCCGGACCGACGCGAGCCTGCGCCGGACCCTGGGATCGTCCTACGCCGGTGGTTGGATGACCGACGACGGCCTCGTCGTCGCTGTCACCGGCAAGGCCGCCGCCAACCGGGTCAAGGCCACCGGCGCACGGGCAACCGTCGTCGAACGCAGCGGCGCCGAGCTGGACCAGATCAAGGCGAGCCTGGACCGCCACGCCGCCAAGGCACCAGCCGGCGCAGTTCCGGGCTGGTACGTCGACGTCACGACCAACACCGTCGTGGTCCTCGCCAACGGGAACACCGCCGCGGCCACGGCATTCGTCCGGGCGAGCCAGGTCGACGCCAGCGCCGTCCGGATCGAGACCACCACCGAATCGCCCCGGACGCTCTACGACGTGCGTGGCGGTGACGCCTACTACATGGGTGGACGCTGCTCGGTCGGCTTCTCGGTGACCGGCGGCTTCGTCACCGCCGGGCACTGCGGACGTACCGGCACCGCCACCCAGGGCTACAACCAGGTCTCCCAGGGCACCTTCCGTGGCTCGTCGTTCCCCGGCAACGACTACGGCTGGGTCCAGACCAACTCCAACTGGACGCCGCAGCCCTGGGTCAACAACTACTCCGGCGGCACCGTGACGGTGGCCGGTTCCACCGAGGCCGCCGTCGGCGCCGCCGTCTGCCGTTCCGGCTCGACCACCGGCTGGCGGTGCGGCACCATCCAGGCCAAGAACCAGACCGTCAACTACGCCCAGGGTTCCGTCAGCGGGCTCACCCGCACCAACGCCTGCGCCGAGCCGGGTGACTCGGGCGGCTCGTGGCTGTCCGGCCAGCAGGCCCAGGGCGTGACCTCGGGAGGCTCCGGCAACTGCTCCATCGGCGGGACCACCTACTTCCAGCCGGTCAACGAGATCCTCTCGGCGTACGGCCTCACGTTGCGCACCAGTGGTGGCGGAAACCCGCCGCCACCCACCGGGTGCAGTGGCTACGAGGCGACCTACACCGGCAGCATCTCCTCCGGCCAGCGCCGGTACCAGCCGAACGGCAGCTACTACTACTCGTCCTCCGGCACCCACCGTGGCTGCCTGGACGGGCCGACCGGGGTCGACTTCGACCTCTACCTGCAGAAGTGGAGTGGCTCCGGCTGGGTCGACGTGGCCGGCTCGTACAGCTCCGGGCCTGACGAGTCGCTCACCTACACCGGCACCGCGGGCTACTACCGCTTCGAGGTGCACGCCTACAGCGGCTCCGGCAGCTACACGATGGGCATCACCAACCCCTGATTCCCGCGCGACACGGCGGCGGGGTGCGGACCGGATCCGCACCCCGCCGCTGTTCACGAGTGGAGCAGCCCCCCGACCAACCAGATGTTCACGTAGCGTCTCGGCGTCCTCGGTGGACACGAGGCGACGCGGGATCACTGTCGCGGGCATCCGACCCACATGGGCGATCCAGAATTCCGAGGTCGCCCGCACCTGGCTCGCCCCTGCCCACGCGAAGCCACGTGACGCCACGAGGCCGCCCGCGCCCAGACGATGGTGCCCCACCTGCCGCACGGTCACAGATGTCCACGGTGCCACGCGCTGACCGCCTCCTCGACCACCCGCTCCTCCGCACGAATGGACGCCTTGACCCGCGCCCGCGCGCGGGCGCCGCTGAAGCGTTGCACGATCACGAGTGCCACACCCGCCACTACCAGCAGGAACAGCGAGACAAGCGGGTTCAGCACGGCCGCCGGCATCATCAGCAGACCGATCAGGACCGCCAACACCAGCGTGCTGGACCGCAGCCGCCGGAATGTGCGCAGGACGACAGCCACACCTGCCAGCAGATAGAGGACGACCCCGCCGTACAGAACGGCGACCGCGGGGCGGGACAGGTTCTCGTCCTCCGGCGTGGCCACCGCCTCGGTGACGAGCTTCAGTCCGAGAGCGACTCCGACGATGCCCACGACGACCGCGAAGTGCAGGTAGGTGAAAACGTCACGTGCGAGCGTGACCCGCTCCGGGCCACGGGTGCCGTGCATGGCCTGCTCGACGCTCGGCAACAGCGCGTCGAAGTGCAACCACCACAGGACGGCCAACAACGCGATGCCCAGTACGGAACTGATGATCACCGGTACGGTGAGTGTCAGCAGATCGGACTGCCCCGGGCCGAGTCCCAGCGAGATGACGGCCTCCCCGAGAGCGATGATGACGATCAGCGCATGCCGCTCCGCCCAGTGCCCGGCGGACGCCACGGCCCACCGGGCATACGGCAGGAACAGGCCGACCGAGTACTCGACCAGTAGCGCGGCCGTCCACAGCACGAGGCGTACGTCGACGACGTTCTCCTCGGGCACCCACCACCTGGCGGTAGCCGCGAATCCGATGAACGTGGCAGCCACCACCGCTGGTGCGGTGATCATCACCAGAGTCCACCGGCGACGACCGGCAGCGCTGAGTGCCCACAGGAAGGCGATCTGGGTCAGGGCGCGCAGGGCCAGGTAGGCGCCGGCGAACACCACCGGGCCGGTCAGGTCGTCCGGCTGGTTGAGAAACGCCTGCGGGATGGCGATGGCCAGCACGAAAGTGGCCGCCATGATGCCGAATCCGAAGACGGGAAGCAGGCCGTGGTCGGCGCGGACCACGTTTCCCAGCGAAGCGAACGTCGTCCAGCACCACCAGAGCAGGGCGAGCACCACCACACCGGACAGCAGTGACTGCGCGGTCACCTGCGCGGACACGAGATCCGCCACGTTGAGGAAGGCGAAGACGAAGATCAGGTCGAAGAACAGCTCCAGCCGGGTGACGCGGGATCCTGGCATGACCGACCGCAGCCAACGCGATCGACGCAACAACGGTGGAGCACTCACCTGGCCATTCTGCGCGGACAGCCGCCCGATATGGTGGATTTGTCCTTCTGGGCCAGCGACCGGCGGTGCACCCCGGAGTCACCCGTCAGCGCCCGCCTGGTCAGCCGCGCGCGACCTGACGGCCGAACGCGCCCATCGCCAACGCGCCGACCAGCGGGCCCGGGACCAGCAGCAGGAACGCCCAACGCCAGCCGACCGCCCCGGCCAGCACGGGCACGAGCTGGATGGTGACGACCGTCAACGCGAACCCGATGGCCGTCTGCGCGGTCAGCGCCGTTCCGACGTACCGCTTGTCGGTCACCTCACTCAACGCGGTGGAGAAGACACCCGAGTCCGCGATGACCGCCGCACCCCACACCACGCCCAGAAGCACGACGGCACCGGGCGGCGCGGTGAAGAACAGGGGTGAGATCAGGCAACACGCCCCGCTCACCGCGAGGGCGGTGACCGCCGCCCGGGGCCGGCCGAACCGGTCGGCGGCCCAGCCGCCGGCGAGGCAACCGGCGACACCGGCGACACCGATCGCCAGGAACGCGAGCAGACTGACGTTCACCTGGTCTCGGCCCACCCGCGCCGCCGCCCCCGCGATCAGGAAGCTGGGCAGCCAGGTCCACAGCGCGTACAGCTCCCACATGTGCCCGAAATAACCCAGGTTCACCAGTCGGGGGCCACGCTGACGGAACATCGCCAGGGCATACCGGGGATACGGACGCGGTGGCGGACCGGTAGCGAACTGTGGACCTTCCCGCACCAGTGTCACGGCCACCACCGCACCGACGAAGGCGCAGACCGCCGCGGTACCCATCACCGCCCGCCACGGCAGGTCTCCCAGCCCGCCGATCAGGTGCGGCAACGCCGAACCGAGCGTCAGTGCTCCGATCATGACGCCGAACGCGAACCCGCGACGGGCCGGAGGCGCCCAGGAGCCGGTCAACTTCATGCCGACCGGGTACACCCCGGCCAGGAAGACGCCGGTAAGGAAGCGCAGCGGGATCGCACCCGCCAGCCCGTCGACGGCGGTGGCGAAGGCACCGGTGCACACCGCGGCCAACATGGCACAGGCGGCCATCAGGAGCTGTGGCCTCATCCGGTCGGCCAGGTTCAGCACCGTCGAGGTCACCGCACCGACCACGAACCCCAGCTGGACGGACGCGGTGAGCCACACGGACGCGGCCGCGCTGATCTGCCACGACTCCCGCAGCGCCGGCACCACGGCGGAGGCCGAGAACCACACTGCCAGGCCGAGCACCTGGACGGCAGCGATCAGCGCTCGCTGCACCCCCGGTCGTGACGTCATCTGCGCTCCTCGACTGCCACCGTAGATCATCTTGATGGGCAGTGGGCTGAGGTGTGTGTCACCAAACCGCGCGAATTCTTCACCGCTGGTCTCTGCTCGGTAGTGGGCGTTCACACCTCGCATGGCGTCCTAGGACACTAGGTTTAGGGTGGGGGCTGTCGGGCGAGCTGGCACGACGTCAGCGGCCGGCACCCACCGACAGCACCTGATGTGGCCGCTTCGGGTGCGGTGTACCCGAAGCGACGGCGCCGTGCCTCCTCGACAGTGAGCCGCACCCCCTCGGTCAGCCCGATCGTCGAATGCCAGCCGAGATGGGTCATCGCCTTGCTGGTGTCGAGTGCCATCCGGCGAACCTCCAGCGGATGGGGATGCGGAACGTGGTGTGCCTCCGCTTCGACACCGAGCACGGTACGCGCCACACGGTAGAGGTCGTTGATACTGGTCTGCCGACCGGTGGCGATGTTCACCAGCCCCGCACCGGGGCACTGGCAGGCACGAACCACCGCTGCGGCGACGTCGACGACATGGACGAAGTCGCGGGTCTGCTCGCCGTCGCCGTGGATGGTCGGCAGGCGACCGTCCAGCAACGCCTCCGTCAGCAGGGCCACCACACTGGCGCCACCGTGGACCGGCGGCGGGCCGTAGACGTTACCGAAGGCCAGAGCGGTATAGGTCAGACCATGTTCACGCCGGTACCAGTCCAGGTAGTGGACCCCCACGGCCTTGCTGATGCCGTACGGGTTCGTTGCCGCCAGCGGGTGGTCCTCCCCGAGGGGGAGGCTGTCCGGTCCAGGCTCGCCGTAGACGGCGCTGCTGGCCGCATGGACGAGCAACCGAACACCCCCGCGCACGCAGGCATCGGCAATGTTGACGGTCCCGAGGATGTTCACGTCAGCGTCGAACAGAGGAGAACGTCGAGCGGCAGGCAGACTGCTCTGACCTGCGAGATGCACCACGACATCGGGTCGCCACCGACCGATCATCTCGGCCGCCTGGGCGGTGCGGACATCGCCGCGAAACACATCGGACGCCGTCAGCCCACGCCGCATGGCCTCGGCGAGATTTTCGATCCGGCCGGTGGAAAAGTCGTCGAGCACCCTGACCTGGGAACACGTCAGCAGCAGGTGTGACACGACGTGGCTGCCGATGAATCCGGCACCGCCGGTCACCAGCACCCGACGCGGAGCCGCACCCTGCGGTGGCGACGGCGTGACCACGGTCGACGGATCGTCCATCGCGAAACTCCTCGACGACAGGATGGTTGAGGCGACTTCTCATCGGGCGGGCACTGGCCCCGTAAGCCGTATTCTTCCATATTTGCCGTTGATACCCCACGACGATAACAATTCGAACATTCCTTACTTTGACTGTTCTGCCACATTGGCTTGTTGTGTACTCCATAGTGCTGTTTAACGGCTTTCACGCCGGCATCGAAGGCAGGCGGCGAGAGGAGGTGTCCCACACGTGGAGAAGCCAGCGGTCGCCGTCCAGCAAACGAGGACTCCGGAAACGACGTCCAGTCGCCCCGTACGCCCACCCGGCCCGGCTACCGCACTCGACGACTCCGCCTCCGCCGACGACCACCGGGCGCCGGCGAGCGTCCGGATCCGCGTACTGGTGATCGAACCGACGGACTCCCCGGCCCGCCCCGACCGGCTCGACGACGAACTCGACGTGGTCCTGCGGATGCCGGCACCCACCCAGGCCGAACAGCTCACCACGACGTTGCGGCAGCTACGCCCCAGGTTTCTCCTGCTGAAGAACTCACTGGACAGCATCGACGAGCCGATGGTGGCCGCCTGCCAGCACCTCGGTGTGGAGATCCTCGTACTGGCCCGACCGGTCTACGGACTGCTGCCCAATCCTCGTCTCCGACGTTTCGGCGGACTGCCCTGGATCCGGCTCCGCTCAGGTCAGCCCAGCCGTGGTGAGCGCGCCAAACGGTGCCTCGACCTCGGCATCATCATGCTCAGCGCGACGCTGGTGCTCCCCCTGATCCTGACCATCGCCGTGGTGATCTCGTTCACCGGGCCGCCGTTCTACCGGCAGCAGCGGGTGGGTGCGGGCGGACGCCTGTTCTCGATGGTCAAGTTCCGCACCATGCGGCCCGGCGCGGAACGTGAGACCGGGCCGGTGCTCGCCCAACCAGGCGACACCCGGGTCACCCGCATCGGGCGAGTGCTACGGCGTACCCGGCTCGACGAGTTGCCGCAACTGTGGAACGTCGTACGTGGAGACATGAGCCTGGTCGGTCCCCGCCCCGAACGGCCCGAGTTCATCGCCGAGTTCCGGCGACTACCCCACTACGACCTGCGGCACCTGGTCCGCCCCGGACTCACCGGACTCGCCCAACTCACCGGCGGCTATGCCGCCACGGTCGAGGAGAAGCTCCGCTGTGACCTGCTGTACCTCAACTGCCGGTCGCTGCGGATCGATCTGACCCTGCTGGCGCTGACCGCCCGGGAACTACTCCGGGGCTTCCCCCGTGGGTAGCCCGACCAGCGCGGTCCACGGCCGGCTGGCCCGCAACACGGTGAGCATGCTGGGCGCGCGGATCGTGATGGCGCTGGCCGGCCTGGTCACACTGCCCATGGTCTACCAGCACCTCGGTCCCGAGGCGTTCGGTGTCTGGGTGCTGCTGACCGGGCTACTCGCCGTCGCCGCGCTCTTCGACCTCGGCCTCGGCTCGGCGCTGGTACGCGAGGTGGCGGCGGTGCCGGTGCCGACCGAGCCCGCCGACGTGACCCGACGGCTGCTCGGTCTCGGCCTGACCTGGGGGCTGCTCCTGGGCGGGCTGACCCTCTCCGCGATCACTGCCGGCTGGCCGTGGATCGCCCACCTGCTCCGCCTCGGCGAGCTGACCCGCGACGCGTGGCACGCCACCCTGTGGTTGCTGCTCGCAGTGGTGACGGGCGGATTCGAGTTGCCCTGGCGGGCCGTCCTAGAGGGAGTGCAGCGCTACGGCACGCTCGCCCTGGTCAGCACCGTCACCGCGGTGGTCGGCGCGGCACTCACCATCGCGGTGGTGCGGCTCGGCGGCGGCCTGGTCGCACTTGCCGCAGCCACCGCGACGACAAGCACGATCAGGACCATCCTGCTCGCCGCAGCAGCCGAACACCGGCACCGGAACCTGACACCCCGCTGGGGCCGACTGCCCGTCGACGAACTGCGCCGGGTGGGCGCGTACGGGCTACGCGTCCAGGTGTCCAGCGGTGCCGCCGCCGTCAACGTGGAACTCGACCGGCTGGTGCTCGGCGGATTCTTCGGCCCGTCGGTGACCGGAGACGCCGACCTCGGCACCCGCCTGCTCAACCTCTTACGTCTGCCGCCGGGCTTCGCGCTGCTGGTCCTCTTCCCGGCCGCGGTCCGCCGAGCGGCAAGCGGCGGACGTGCCTGGCTCGACATCTTCTACCTGAAGGCGGTGCGCTACCTCGCCGCCCTCATCGCACCGGCGGCAGCCGCACTCGTGGTCAGCGCCGAACCGCTCGTGCGGCTGTGGCTGGGACAACCGGTCCCCTGGGCCGCAGCGACGATCATGATCCTCGCTCCGGCGTACGCGGTGAACCTGATCATGGGCGCCGCCACGATAGTGACCCGGGTCGAAGGCCGCCCCGGCCTGGAAACACGCTACGTGCTGCTGTCCGTCGCGCTCAACGTCGCGCTGACCGTACCGCTGCTGATGCTCACCGGTCCGCTCGGTGTGCCGACCGCGACGGCGCTCGCGGTCGTGCTGTCCACGGTGTACTTCCTGGTCCACTTCCACCGGGCAACCGCCCGTCCGCTCCGGCCCGTGCTCCGGACGCTCTGGCCGCCGACACTCGCCGCGACGCTTGCCGCAGCGTCGACAGCGGGCCTGACCGGGCACCTACCCGACGGTCCCGGACGGATGTCCGCCGCACTGGCCGTTGCCACGCGGGTCGGCCTCACCATGACGATCGCCGGCGGGCTACTCGTCCTCGGCGGTCACCTGACGGCCCAGGAACGATCCCGGCTACGGACGCTCGCCCTGCGGGCCCGCACCGCGCTCAGCCCCGGAGCGCGCCGGTGAACGCCGACACTCCGGTCGGCGCGTGCCTCAACTGCGGACACGCCCACCCCAGCCGGGACGACTTCGGGGGTCTCGTCCGCCGCTGCACCTCCTGCGGACTCGGCTGGACCGTCAGGGATCCGACCACCACGCCGGCCCGCTACGACCTGGACTACTTCACCGGCGGCGGCTACGACGACTACTTCCGCGACGCGCCGCGCCGGTTCGAGGCGGGGCGACGGCTACGGTGGCTGTCCTCGATCACCCGCCCATCGGTACTCGTCGAAGCCGGATGCGCCGGCGGCTACTTCCTCGAAGCCGCCCGCAACGCCGGATACACCGCCACCGGCATAGAGGTATCCCACGCCGCCACCACCTACGCCACCCAACACCTGGGCGTACCCGTCCGACACGGCTACTTCGAACACATCGCACCCACACTGCACGCAGACATCGTCTGCGCCTTCCACGTCCTCGAACACGTCGACAACCCCCGCACCTTCCTCCACGCCGCACGACACACCCTCACCCCAGGCGGCTGGCTCGCCCTCGAAGTACCCAACATCGCCTCCGCCGCCGCCACCCGCCTCGGCCACCACTGGCCCGGTCTGCAACCGGAGTACCACCCCTGGCACTTCACCCCGACATCGCTGGTGAGACTGCTGACCGCCACCGGCTTCGAGGTGGTCCGGCAGGACACGGCGGTGTTCCGCTACTACATGCCGCTGCGCTATCGCATCCGACACGCCCGGCGGCTGCTACCAGCGGACTGGCTCGACGTGCGCTCACCCCGCCTGACGCACCGGCGACGGGGAGACCTGCTGCGGGTGATCGCGCGCAAACCGCGACCCGGACGGAGCGACCGATGAAACTGAAACACGACGCACCCACCACCTGTGCCCTGTGTGGTCGCGACGACCGGTCACGTCCGGCCCTGGACGGCGTGCTACGTCGCTGCGCCGACTGCGGCTTCGTCTGGACCGCCGAACCCGGGCCACCACCCGACGAGCTGTACGACGAGGCCTACTACCTGACCGACGGCTACCAGGACTACTTCGCCTCCAGCCGGCAGCGCCGGTTCGAGGCGGGGCGACGGCTACGGTGGCTGTCCTCGATCACCCGCCCATCGGTACTCGTCGAAGCCGGATGCGCCGGCGGCTACTTCCTCGAAGCCGCCCGCAACGCCGGATACACCGCCACCGGCATAGAGGTATCCCACGCCGCCACCACCTACGCCACCCAACACCTGGGCGTACCCGTCCGACACGGCTACTTCGAACACATCGCACCCACACTGCACGCAGACATCGTCTGCGCCTTCCACGTCCTCGAACACGTCGACAACCCCCGCACCTTCCTCCACGCCGCACGACACACCCTCACCCCAGGCGGCTGGCTCGCCCTCGAAGTACCCAACATCGCCTCCGCCGCCGCCACCCGCCTCGGCCACCACTGGCCAGCCGTGGCACCCCGCTACCACCGCTGGCACTTCACCCCCGACACGCTGCGCCGGATGCTGCGCGAAACCGGCTTCGAGGTCGTGGCACACGACACCGTCTTCTCCCGGTTCTACTGGCGGCCACTGGCCCGCATCCGCCACGCCCGCGGCCTGCTCGTCGCCGACCTCGCCGCATCCCGGTCACCCCGGATACGCCACCCGCACCTCGGTGACCTGTTGCGCGTCCTCGCCCGCCGAGGCCCGGCGGGGGTGACCGGATGAACGGCACCGACCGGTCGCGAGCGGATCGAACCACACCGCCGACGCTGTCCGTCCTGCTGATCAGCTGGAACACCCGGGAGCAGACCCGACGCTGTCTGGAGTCGCTTGCCGAGACGGTCGCCGCCGACCTCGACTACGAGGTGGTGGCGGTGGACAACGCCTCCCGAGACGCCTCAGCAGACCTGCTGGCACAGTGGCCCCGCGTACGCCTGATCCGCAACTCCCGCAACGTGGGCTTCGCCGCCGCCGTCAACCAGGCGTACCGCGAAGCCCGGGGAGAGCTGATCCTGCTGCTCAACAGCGACGTCGCGTTTCATCCCGGCGCGCTGTCGACGATGGTCGCGTTCCTGCACGACCGGCCCGAAGTCGCCGGTGTCAGCCCCCTCTACCTCAATCCGGACGGCACCTTCCAGCAGCACTACGTCCAGCAGCCCAGCTTTGCGGCGGCGCTGGCACTCGTCACCGCGCTGCGGCGGGTCCCCGGATTCCGGCATGCCTTGCACACGTTCCAGATGCGCGGAGAGGACTTCAGCCGACCACGGCAACTGGCCTCGGGCAGTTGCATGCTGCTGCGCCGCTGCGCGCTCGCCCCGGACCGCATCTTCGACGAGCGGTTCCCGGTCTACTGGAACGACGCCATCCTCGCCCGGCAACTCGACCACGCCGGCCGCGAGCTGTGGATGATCCCGGCGGCGGTCGTGACCCACGTCCGGGGCGCCTCGTGCCGGTTGCTCGGCCCCGCCATCCGTTTCCGGCACCTGCTGGGCAGCCTGGTCGGTTACCTGCGGGTCACCCAGCCCCGCCACCGCGTGACGGTCTTCCGACTGGCCGTCCTGACCGACCACGTGGTGAAGCGGATCTGCGGACGTCACGTCCAGCTCACCCTCACCGACCTCCGGGCCGCCCTGCGCGGCGACGTCGGTCCGCTGCCCGACGGCGACATCCGCGACTGGCTGATCGTGTTCACCCGGACACCAGCAGCAGCCCCGGCAGTCGGGACGGCACCCCTGTCCGACACCCCGAATCGACGCACCCTGCTCGTCGACCCGCCCGCGCCCCGCCCCCGGTGGCGCAGCCGGATCGACCACGTCGGCGACACGACCTGGCGTCTCATCCCACCGACCCCGCTGCCGTTCGGCACCCGGCTGCGGACCGTGGACACGGTCAACCGGCGCTTCGCCGCCGCAGCCGTCCGCCGCTGGCTCGACCGGCAAGCAGGGGCACGGCTACTCCGGCTCGACGACGAGTCCGCCCGGCCGGTCCTCGGCCACGTCGGTGAGGACGAGGTGCTACCGGCGACACGCCGGACACCGGTCCGGCAGTGGGCCGGCCGTGACTGACCTCCGCAGCCAGCCGCGGCGCGGCGCACCCGGTACGGTGGCCGCCGGTGGCGACTGGGTCGTCTACTTCAGCGCGACCCCGTGGCGCGGCGGCGCACACCGGCAGCACGCCCTGGCCCGGCAACTCGCCACCAGGTACCGGGTACTCTTCGTCGATCCCCCGGGTCTCCGGATCCGACCGGGAGGCACCATCCGCCCGGTGGAGACCGGCATCTGGCACGCCGTGCCGCCCACCCCCGCCCCCCTCGGTCGCCACCTGTCACTGGCCAACATCGTCAACCGCCGCGTCGCCGTCGGTGTGCTCCGGCGCTGGCTCGGCCACGCCGCCGGGCGTGTCCGTCTGGTCTGGCTGGACGAGGACCTGGCCGCACCCTGCGCGGCCCGATTCGCCGCCGCCGTCGTCTACGACGCGGCCGACCTGGACTGGACCTTCACCAGGTGGTGGAACCGCGGCCACCTCCGCCGCAGCCTGGGCCGGGCGGTCGCCGCCGCCGACCTGGTGCTGGCGTCCTCGACGGCACTACCGGCCCGGATGCCGGACGCCGGACGAACCCCCGTGGTGTTGCCGAACGCCTGCGACCCCGATCACTTCACCCCGCACGGGCCGGTCGCGCCCCGGCCGGTCGCACCATCGCGGCCACTTGTCGGTTACAGCGGCGCCATCGACACCAGGGCCTTCGACGGTGACCTGGTCGCCGCCGTGGCGCGGGCCCAACCCGACTGGACGTTCCTGCTGGTCGGACCGCACACCCGCGCCGGTCGGGCACCGCTTGCCGGTCTGGCCAACGTGCTGCTCACCGGCCCGGTCCCGTACGCCGACCTGCCCGCGACGCTGCGCGCCTGCGACGTCACGATCATTCCGTACCGGGTCGGCGGACGCATCGACTACGTACACCCGAAGAAGTGCTACGAATACCTGGCGCTGGGCAAACCGGTGGTCGCCACCCCGCTACCGGCGCTGACCCGGCTGGCCGATGTGGTGCACCTCGCCGACGGCGTCGACACCTTCACCACAGCCATCGCGACGGCCCTGGCCGACACCGCGGCCAGCGAACAGGCGACCCGACGGCGGGCGGTGGCGACGGCGAACAGCTGGGCGGCCCGGGGCGACGAGCTGCACCACCTGCTCGCCAGGACGGTCCGGTGAACCGGGCCGTGGCCGGTGTCGGCGTGCTACTCGGTGCCGCCGGGCTGAGTGCCACCGTGTCCCTGGCCGCCCTGCTACCCCCGGTGGCGGCGCTCGCCGCCGCCGGGGCGGTGGTGCTCCTCGTCGTCTTCCTGATCTGGCCCTGGGCCGTGCTACCGGTGGGAATCCTCGGCGGCACGGTGGCCGGCGGTCTCGTCGGCCGAGGCGACGTAGCGAGCTACGTGCTGGCGCACCTGCTGGTACTGGCGGTCGGCGCAGCGGCTCTGGTGATCCGGTCCGCCCTGGGCGTCGGTCGTCCCGGCCGCAGGACCGCCGCCGACCGCGGGATGCTGGTGATGGTCGGGCTCACCGTCGCGGGAGCCGGCTACGGTCTCGCGGTCGGAAACCTGCCCACCGAGGTCCTCGTCGCGGCCTATCAGATCGCGATCCTCCCGACGTACTTCTTCCTCGCCACCCACACACTCACCAGCACCCGACGCATGGTGGCCGCTGGGCTGCTCTACGTCGGCGTCGTGACCGTCCTGACAGCCATCTCGATGACCGTTCCGGGTCGGCACGGTGGTCTGCTCACACTGTTGGCGATCCCGACGCTGATCTGGTTCGCCGGCCGGGCAACCGGGTGGCGGAGGACGGTGGCGGTGCTGGTCGCCGCGTTCCTCGCCGTCGACGTGGTGCTCGCCTCGTACCGGGGAATCTGGCTCGCCGCCGGGGTGACGCTGCTGGTCATGCTCGGTCTCGGCGGGCGGGCGGTACGAACCGGAACCGCCACCACGGTAGCGGTCGGTGGTGTCGCCGCCGCCCTGCTGGCCCTGCAGCCCGGCGTTCGGGTCCGCGCGCAGGAGGTCGCGGTCGGGCTACAGCAGTCGGCCGGCTACCGGGCGGCCGAGTCGACGGTCGGTCTCGACGTCTTCGCCCACCGGCCCGTTCTCGGGGCCGGGCTCGGACAGTCCACCACCGACATCTACCTGGCCGGATTCGCCCTCACCGACGTCGGTCCGGTGTACCACGCGTACTACGTGACTCTGCTGGCCAACGTCGGACTGCTCGGCCTGGCCCTGGTGCTCTGGCCGGTGCTACGCGGCATCCGGGCCGGGCTCGTCGACCGCACCGGACCGGCCCTGCCGTTCGCCGCCCTGTGCTGCGGTTTCCTCGCCTCCGCCATGTTCGCCGCCCCCACCGACGGGCACTGGGAACTCGGGCTGCTGCCCGCGCTGGTGCTGCTGACCACCCGGGCGAAGACGGTCAGGGAACCGGTACCCGCGCCGCTGCCGCTGCCCGCCAGCCCGGTCGGGGTGACGTGCCGATGAGCAGCATCGACGCGACCGCGATCCTGGTCACCCACAACTCCGCCGGGCAGGTCACCGCCGCGCTGACCGCGCTACGGCAGGCCGGGCTGCCGGTCCGGTTGGTCGACAACGGCTCGACCGACCGCACCGTCGAGCTGGTCCGGTCCCGTTTTCCCGAGGTGCTCGTGTCGGCCGGCACCGACAACCCGGGGTTCGCCGCCGCCGTGAACCGGGCCGCCGCCGACGTCGGCACACGCGTACTGCTGCTCGTCAATCCCGACTGTGTCGTGCCACCAAAGACCACCCGGACACTTGTCGAGACCCTGCTCAGCAGGCCGCAGGTCGGGATCGCGGGGCCACGGCTGCTGGACTGCACCGGCCGTACGGCGGTCAGCGCGCACCCCTTCGAGAGCCTCACCACCGTGGTGGCGAGCCGATTCGGCGGGGTGCTGATACCGGTGCCGGTACGGCGGTGGCTCTCCGGACGACACCGCAGGCGGGCGTACGACGCCTGCCTGCGAGGTGGCCTGCCGACCGGGGTCGACTGGGTCTCCGGCGCGTGCATGGCCATCCGCACCAGTCTGTTCACCGCCGTCGGCGGACTGGACGAGGAGTACTTCATGTACTACGAGGACGAGGAACTCTGCCTGCAGGCACGCCGCCGGGGCGCCGAGGTGCTCTACCTGCCCTCGGTGACCGCCGTGCACACCGGTGGGGCCAGCAGCAGCGATCCCACCTGGATCTGGCCCCATCTCTACCGCAGCATGCTGGTGTTCTTCAGCCGGCACCGACCTCGGTCCCGCCACGCCGTCCGGGTCGTGGTGCTGTCCCGGGCCCTGCTCGGAATCGTCCTGGCCGCCGGGCGGCTGTTCCTGCAACCACGAGCCGGTGCCGCGCGAATGCGGGCCTGGACCCGGGTGGGCCGGATCGCGGTCACCCGACTCCACCTCGGAGGTCGACCCTGATGCATGTGCTGATCACCGTCGTCGGTGCCCGTACCGAGCACTGGACGGACCTGTTCGACGTGCTGTGCGAACGACCCGGCCTGCGACTCACCGTGCTCGCGGCCGACGTGTCGCCCGCCACGGAACGAGAGTTCGCCCGGCTCAGCCAGCGGCACGCCGGCTTCTCCGCCCGGATCCTGCCGCACCGGATGGGCGAGGGTAGGACCGGCCACATGGCATCCATCATGATCCGGCTCGGCGGACGGGCCGGACCACCGGTCCTGCCGCCGCCCGACGTCGTACACATCATCGGCGAGGCCGCTTACCTGTCGACCTGGCAGGTGCTGCGTACGTGTCGACGGCACTGGCCCACCGTACCGACGACGCTCTACGCCGCACAGAACGTCGTCACCCGTTTCCCGATGCCGTTTCCGCTGGTCGAACGCTACGCCTACCGCCACGTCGACATGATTCTGCCGATCACGCCAGCCGCCCGTCAGGTGCTGCGTGCCAAGGGTTTTCGCGGCGCGACGACCACTGTTCCGCTGGGCGTGGACACCAGGACGTTCCGGCCCCGCGCCGCAGCGGACCACACCCGCCCGTTCACGGCCGGGTTCGTCGGCCGGTTCGAGCCGCACAAGGGGGTGCCCGACCTGCTCCGGGCCGCCGAACTCGCCGACTGCGACGTGGTGCTGGTCGGCGACGGGAGTCTGGCCCCCGACATCGACCGCGCCGCGCGAGCCCGTCCCGGCCGCGTCCGGCGGTACGGGTGGTCGGGTCACACCGACCTGCCGGACCGGCTGGCCCAGCTGGATGTGCTCGTGCTGCCCGCCGTGGAGATCGTGCAGCGCAACGTCCTGCCGTGGGTCGGGATTCCGCTGCGGGAGCAGTTCGGTCGGGTCCTCGTCGAGGCGATGGCCTGCGGCATCCCGGTGATCGGCAGTGACGTCGGCGAAATCCCGTACGTCGTCGGCGACGCCGGACTGATCTTCCCGGCCGGCGACGTGGCCGCACTCGCCGAGCGGCTCGGCCAGTTGCGTGACCGGCCGGCGATGACCCGCGCGATGTCGACAAGCGGGCTGAGCAGGGCAACCGGCGAATTCGCGTGGCACCGGATCGCAGAACGACTCGACCGGCTGTGGCGACAGCTGCACGAAGACCGGACAGGTGTTCCGGTGCGGACGCCGGTCGGTCGACAGACCCGCGCCGAGGCGGACCGGGAGGTGCCCGCGTGAGAAGCGCCATCGACGGACGTGAACTGCTGGACGTGACCTGGCGCCGGATCGCGTTGCCGTTGCTCGGGCTGTGTGCCGGGCTGGCCGCCGCTCAGCTGGCGACCCCCCTGCTGCCGGTGCGGTACGAGGCACAGGCGTCGGTCCTGGTCGTCGCCGACACGCCATCGGGTGACCGGCCGGCCGAGTTGGGTGTCGTGCTCGCACAGAACCTGGCACCGACCGTCGCCAAGCTGATCAGTTCCCGGGAGGTGGCTCTCGCGGCAGCCCGCGAACTGGGGCTTGCCGAACATGTGGTCGCCGGTCACGTGCACGGCGAATTCGAACCAGGGCTGCAGATCGTCCTGGTCCGCGCCGACGCCACCTCGGCCGCCGACGCCGCCGCCATCGCCGACGCGGTGAGTCGTGTCACGGGTGGACAGCTGGAGCGCCTACGGCTCGGTGGAGACGCGGGGGTCACCACCCGGGTGGTCGACACGGCCGGCGTACCGTCCCAGCCGGCGTCTCCGAAGCCGCTGCTGAACAGCGCGTTGGGTGCACTCGTCGGGCTGCTCGTCGGCTGGGGTGCCACGGTGCTCAGGGACCGGTTCGACAGACGGCTGCGGGACACCAGGCAGCTGGAGTCACGTCTCGGTCTGCCGGTCGTCGGCTCCCTCCCGCAGCTGCCCAGGCCATCGGCCCGTCACCACGCCCGGGCGCTGTTCGGCCGGCGGGAGGTGGCGGTGTCGGCTCGGGCGACGATCTGCGCAGTCGATGTGCTCACCACGTCGGCACGGCCACGCCTGCTGGTGCTCGGCGCCCACGACGACGACGGTGCGGCGGCGGTCAGTGCACTGCTGGGACTCGCGCTGGCGACCGAGCGACGACGGGTCGCCGTGGTCGACGCCGCCGTTCGCGATCCCGCGCTCGCCGGGCTCTTCCCCGGCACCCTGTTCACCTGGCAGCAGATCCGGGCCGGTTTCCACCGGCCGGCGCGGATCGCCGGCCTGCCGGACCTCACGGTGCTACCGACCGAGCCGCAGCAGAGTCTCACCACCGGACAGGCACGCGACCTAGGGGAACTGCTCGACGTCCTGGCCGAGAGCGCGGACTGCGTGATCGTCCACGGGTCGCCCGTACTCGCCTGCTACGACACCGCCGCACTGGCCGAGCATGCCGACGCGGTGCTGCTCGTGGTGGCGGCGGGCCGGACCGACCCCAACCAGGCGGCACGGGCGGCGCGGCTGCTGCGGCGACTCGACCTGCCCCTTGTCGGCACCATCGCCGTCGGGGCGATCGACCGGCCCGCCGAGCGGGACACCGACACCGCAGTGGCGGCGGTGTTCGACCCACCGCCGCCGCCCGATCGTGCGCCGAACAGCCGATCGGCCCCCCGGCCCCTACCGGCGTCCGCCGTCGGGTTCCCGTCACGCGGCGGTGCGACCGTACCGGTGGAGGTGGTCGCCGGCAGGTGGTCCGGCCACGACCGGGGCGACCACCGGTCGCCGGCCTCCCGGAACGAAACCTCCGGCCGTGTCTACCGGTCCGGCACCGGTCCCCTACCGGACGCACCGGTGCCGGAGCGGGACCCCGCCGACATGCCCGTGGCCACCTGAGCCGCCCCGGTCGTCCGTTGCCGTGCGACGACCAACGCCGAAGTGGTACCTGCCCACGAAGGAGAACCCGATGACCGACACACTCGCCCACCTGCCATCGACCGACAGCGACCCCCGCATCATGTACTGCGACCTGCTGAAGCGGGCACTGACCCGGTACGTCTTCCAGGAGACGTGGATGCCCTACCAGCCCCGGGCCGCTTCGCTGCATGGTCGGATCTACAACCGCTACAAGCATCTGCTACGCAATCGTGGTCTGGAACTGGTGCTGAGATTCCCGTTCGACGCCGATGCCCGCGCCAACGGCCGTGACTGGCCACCGGAGGCGGACACGATGATCGGCCTACGTCGGTTGGACAACCTCGAACGGTGCCTCCGCGACGTGCTGGACCAGCAGGTGCCCGGAGACCTCATCGAGACCGGTGTTTGGCGCGGCGGTGCAGTCATCTTCATGCGTGGCATGTTGCGGGCGTACGACGATCAGGACCGCTCCGTCTGGGTGGCGGACTCCTTCCGGGGCCTGCCGAAACCCGAAGCGCACCGGACTGAGGACGTCGAGGACGCCCTCTGGACCCAGCCGTTCCTCGCGGTCTCCCTCGACCAGGTCAAGAACAACTTCCGGCGGTACGGGCTTCTCGACGAACGGGTGCAGTTCCTGCCCGGCTGGTTCCAGGACACGCTTCCCACCGCTCCGGTCGAACGGCTGTCCCTCATCCGGCTCGACGGTGATCTCTACGACTCGACGATGGTCGCACTGACCAGCCTGTACCCGAAGTTGTCAGTCGGCGGTTACGTGATCGTCGACGACTACCACGCGGTCCGGGGCTGCAAGCAGGCGGTCGACGACTTCCGCGCCGAGTACGGCATCACCGACGAGTTGCACCGGGTGGACTGGACCTGCCGGTACTGGCAGCGGACCAGGTGACCCGACCCGACCGATCCGTCAGCTGACGGCCGGTGCAGACCGTCAGGGCGTAACGCACCTCGCGGCGCAGCGCCCACCGACCATGCCGCCTCCTGCGGCCACAGCAGCAGATCCGGCACCTGGGCACCGTCGACATCCGCACCTCGGCGGAGTCCTTCCGTCGCCTCGTCCCCCACCCGACGTCCTCACCGGCTGACGGACCTACGGCCGACGCCGGCCGACCGCCTGGATCTCGATGAGCAGGTGCGGATGCGGCAGCTGATGCACGGCGACGGTGGTACGGGTGGGCCCGGTCTGGTCGAAGTACTCGGCGTAGACATCGTTGTAGCCGCCGAAGTCGTTCATGCTGACCAGGTAGCTGGTGACCTGGACCAGGTCGGTCAGCTCCGCGCCGACGGACCGCAGGATGTCGCGGATGTTCTCGATGACGGCGCGGGTCTGCGCCCGGATGTCCAGATCGGTGACACCCATCGCGTCCACGCTCGCCCCGACGATCGTGTTGTCCGGACGCCGACTGGACGTACCGGACACGAAGATCAGCTCACCGACGACCCGGACGTGCGGGAACCTGCCACGCGGGCTGGCCATTCCCGGCACGACGCCGTGGTGACTCGTGGCCCCGCTGCCGTCGGTCACGGCCCGACCCGCAACGACGCCCTGCCCAGCTTCTCGACGGTGACCCGTACGTCGGATCCGGCGCGTAGCGGCACGGCGGCCGTCGCCGCGCCCGCGAGCAGGATCGAACCGTCGGCCAGGTCGACCCCGGTGGCGTCGGCGAGCCGGACCGCGTCGGTCAGGGCCCGGCGGGGATCACCGAGGATGGCAGCCGTCGATCCGATCTGGACGGCCCGACCGTCGACCTCCAGCAACACGCCGAGGTTGTCGATCCCGTAAGGCACCGGCTGCCAGGCGCCGAGTACGAACCGGGCCGCCGAGGTGTTGTCCGCGATGACCTCCGGCAACGTGAAGCGGAAGTCGACGAACCGGGAGTCGATGATCTCGACCGCCGGGGCGACCGCCGTGACGGCACCTGCCTCGACCAGGAAGGCGACCTCCGGTTCGGCCTTCGGGTGGATGTGGTCGCCCAGGCTGACGGCGCCGCCCTCCGCGATCCGCATGCCATCGGTGAGCCGGCCCCAGATGACCTCGTCGACGCCCATCTGCGTCATCTTGGCCCGGCTGGTCAGCCCCAGCTTCAACCCCACGGGACGTTCGCCGCGGGACAGCCGGCGATCGACCACCGCCTGCTGCACCCGGTAGGCGGTGGGCACGTCGAGCCCGGCCCCGGCCGACGGGATCGCGACCCGGCTGGTCGCCGCGACGTCGAGACGTCCGGCGAACTCGTCGACGAAACTCATCGGTCTCCTCCGGTCCGGGCACCCGCCGCGACCAGATCCAGCGCGACATCGACAATCATGTCTTCCTGACCGCCGACCATCTGGCGGCGGCCCAGCTCGACGAGGATCGAGCGGACGTCGACCCGGTACCGTCGCGCGGCCCGTTCGGCGTGCCGGAGGAAACTGGAGTAGACGCCGGCGTACCCGAGGGTGAGGGTCTCCCGGTCGACCCGTACCGGCCGGTCCTGCATCGGGCGGATCAGGTCGTCGGCGGCGTCCATCAACGCGAACACGTCACAGCCGTGCTCCCACCCGTGCAGGTCGGCCACGGCGACGAACACTTCGAGGGGCGCGTTACCGGCACCGGCACCATGCCCGGCCAGGGAGGCATCGACCCGGGTGGTGCCGTGTTCGACGGCGGCGACGCTGTTCGCCACCCCGAGGGACAGGTTGTGATGCGCATGGATGCCGATCTGGGTGCCCGGGTCGAGCACCTGCCGGTACGCGTCGACACGCTCGGCCACGTCCCGGGTCAGCAGCCGGCCGCCGGAATCGGTGACGTAGACACAGTGGGCGCCGTAGGACTCCATCAGCCTGGCCTGCTGCGCGAGTGCCGTCGGGCCGGTCATGTGCGACATCATCAGGAATCCGGAGACGTCCATGCCGTTGTCACGCGCCCACCCGACGTGCTGGGCGGAGATGTCCGCCTCGGTGCAGTGCGTCGCTATCCGCACACTTGTCACACCGAGATCCCGGGCGGCCCTCAGGTCGGCGATCGTGCCGATGCCGGGAAGCAGCAGAGTGGTCAGTCGCGCGGTGGTGACCACCTCCGCCGCCGCGGCGATCCACTCCGCGTCGCGGGCGGCTCCATGCCCGTAGTTGACACTCGAACCGGCCAGGCCGTCGCCGTGGGCGACCTCGATCGCCGCGACCCCGGCCGCGTCGAGAGCGGCAGCGGTCGACCGGACCTGATCGACGGTGAACTGGTGCCGGACCGCGTGCATGCCATCGCGCAAGGTCACGTCCTGGATGTAGAGCCCGGTCATGCCGGCACCTCCCGCCCGATCCGAGCCGCCACCAGCCGCTCCGCCGTCCGCAGCGCGGCCGACGTCATGATGTCGAGGTTTCCCGCGTACGCGGGCAGGTAATGCCCGGCTCCGGACACCTCCAGGAACACCGACACCTGCACCCCGGTGAACCGCCCACCCGTCACCGGCAGGTACGTGTCGACGTCGTCGAACTGCACCCGCTGCTTCAACCGGTAGCCGGGCACGTACCCGGCGACGGTGTCGACCATCGCCTCGACCGACGCCACGACAGCCGCCCGGTCGACGTCCCGGTCCGGGCACAGGCAGTAGACGGTGTCCCGCATCATCATCGGCGGCTCCGCCGGGTTCAGCACGATGATGGCCTTGCCGTGCCGGGCACCACCGACCACCTCGATCGCCCGTGCCGTCGTCTCGGTGAACTCGTCGATGTTCGCCCGGGTGCCCGGACCCGCCGATCTCGACGCGATCGACGCCACGATCTCCGCGTACCGCACGGGTGTCACCCGGGCGACCGCCGCGACGACGGGAACGGTCGCCTGACCGCCGCAGGTCACCATGTTCACGTTCGGCTCGGTCAGGTGTTCGTCCAGGTTCACCGGCGGCACCACGTACGGGCCGACCGCCGCCGGGGTCAGATCCACCACCAGCCGGCCGAGGTCCCGCAGGAGCGCGGCGTGCCGGTGGTGGGCTCCCGCCGACGTCGCGTCGAACACCACCTGGACATCGGCGAACTGGGGCATCGCCAGTAGCCCGTCGATCCCGTCGGCGGTCGTGGCCACCCCGAACCGGCGGGCCCTCGCCAGGCCGTCGGAACCCGGATCGACACCGGCCATCGCCACCATCCGCAGCGACCCCGACAACCGCAGCACCTTGATCATCAGATCGGTGCCGATGTTGCCCGACCCGATCACCGCCACCCCTGTGGTCATGCCGTCTCCTCCACCTCGAAACAGGCTCGGACCGAACCCAGACCGGAGATCCGTGCCTCGTAGGCGGCACCGGCGACCGCCGGCACCATCGGCCCGAGCGCCCCGGACAGCACCACGTCGCCAGCGGTCAGGGGAGCACCCGCAGCGGCCAGCGTCTGCGCCAACCAGGCCACCGCGTGTACGGGATGGCCCAGACAGGCGGCGCCCGCGCCGACGGACACCGGGTCACCCGCGTGTTCGAGCACCATTCCGGCCAGCCGCAGGTCCACCTCCGTAAGCTTCCGGGGCCGGTCGCCGAGCACGAACAGGCCCGACGAAGCGTTGTCCGCGACCGTGTCCACGATCGCGACGTCCCAACCGGCGATCCTGGAGTCCACGATCTCGATCGCCGGCAGGACGTGGTCGGTCGCCCGGACGACGTCGGCGACCGTCACCTGCTCGAACGGCAGATCCGAACCCAGCACGAACGCCACCTCGGCCTCCACCCGGGGCTGCAACAGCCGACCGGAGTCGATCTCGGCACCGTCCGGCACCGCCATGTCGGCGAACAGCACCCCGAAGTCCGGCTGGAAGACGCCGAACGCTTGCTGCACCGCCACCGAGGTCAGCCCGACCTTCGCGCCGACTCGGCGGCGTCCGGCCGCTTCCCACCCGGCGACCTGCGCCTGCTGCACCTGATACGCCGCGTCGACGTCACCCACCGGCAGGACCGCGCCGCGCAGCGGCGCCACCGGTGTCCCGGTGTCGTAGGCGGTGCGGAGAAGATCCACGGCACGGGCGACATCGGTCATGACAGCTCCACGCAGACGTTCGTCAGTTCCGAGTAGAAGTTGAGTGAGTGGACGCCACCCTCCCGGCCGACACCGGACGCCTTCACCCCACCGAACGGTGTGCGCAGATCCCGCAGGAACCAGGTGTTCACCCAGACGATCCCGGCGTCCAGACGCCCGCCGGCCCGATGCGCCCGGCCCACGTCCCGCGTCCACACGGTGCCGGCGAGGCCGTACTCGCTGTCGTTCGCCAACGCGAACGCCTCGTCCTCGTCGTCGAACGGCGTCACGTGGCAGACCGGACCGAAAACTTCCTCCCGGTTGACCCGGGCGTGTGGGCCGAGGCCGGTCAGCACCGTCGGTTGAGCGTACGCGCCGCCGTCGCGGGCGTCCCCGAACCCCGGGACACCCCCACCGGCCAGGACCGTGGCACCCTCGCTGCGGGCCAGGTCGTAGTAGCCGAGGACCTTCTCCCGATGCTGGTGGGAGATCAGCGGCATGGTGGCCGTCGCCTCGTCCGCAGGCCAACCGAACGGCAGCTCGCTGGCCCGCTCCGCCAGCCGGGCCACGAACTCGTCGAACACCGGCCGCTGCACGAACAACCGTTCCGTGCACAGGCACACCTGTCCACCATTGGTGAACGACGATCGCACCGATCCCTCGACCGCGGCGTCGAGATCCGCGTCCGCGAAGACCAGGCCGGCGTTCTTGCCACCGAGTTCGAACGACACCGCCTTCACCCCGTCTGCGGCGGCCCGCATGATCGTACTCCCGGTCGCCGACTCGCCCGTGAACGTGATCGCGTCCACCTGGGGATGCCGGGTCAGGAACTCCCCCGCCGATCCTGGCCCGAACCCGTGCACCACGTTGAAGACGCCGTCGGGCACCCCGGCCGCCGCCATCACCTCCGCCAGCAGCGTCGCCGACGACGGCGTCTCCTCCGACGGCTTCACCACCACCGCGTTACCGCAGGCGAGCGCCGGGGCGACCTTCCAGGTCAACAACAGCAGCGGCAGGTTCCACGGCACGATGACCGCCACCACGCCGACCGGCTTACGCACCGCGTAGTTCAGCGCGCGTCCGCCGTCGGGCGTCGCCGACATGAACGACTCGGCCGGCGTGGTCGAGACGATCTCCGCGAAGGCTCGGAAGTTCGCCGCGCCGCGCGGGACGTCGAGTGTGCGGGCCTGCGTGATCGACTTGCCGGTGTCACCGACCTCCGCCGCCACCAGGTCGGCGAACCGGCGTTCCAGTTCGTCGGCTATCCGGTACAACACCGCCGCCCGTTCCCGCTCACCCGTTCGTCCCCACGGTCCGCGTACCGCCGACCGGGCCGCGGCGACCGCCGCGTCCACCATGGACCGGTCGGCTTCGGCGACGTACCGGATGGTGTCCCCGGTGACCGGGGAGAGTTTGGCGAAGTGCGTGCCGGAGGCGTCGAACTCGCCGTCGACGAAGTTCGGCAGCACGGTCGGCTCGCCGGCCGGGTGGCCAGCGAGCAGGCTGGGGGACCAGAGCCCGTCGGTCATCAGGCGTACCTCCAGCTCAGGCGGTGAAGGGCGCGGGATCGGGGGTCCCGGTGTCGGCGAGCAGGGCGACGACAGCGGCATCGACGGTGGACTCGCCGGCCACCGCGGCTGCTGCCTCGTCGGTGACGACGAGCACGGTGGTGCCGACGCCGACGTTCAGCGGGTCGACGGCGACCAGGTCGGGGCCGTCCGGCCGGACCCGGACCAGCACGAGTCGCCGACCCTGCAACGGGGACAGGATCCGGTCGGCCCACACCTTGCCGACGACCTCGCCGAGCACCATCAGCTCGCTCCGGGCAGGCCGGCCATGACCTCACGGATCCGGGCGGTTTCCGGGTTGTCGAGCAACGCGGCGGTGTTCGGGTGCGGCTTGGGGTAGACCTGCGAGCTGCGCAGCTCGCCGTGGGCACGGACGGCGGCCTCACCTGCGGCGACGGCCTGCCGTACCGCGGCGAGGGTGCCGCGTACGGCGACGGCGAGGTAGCCGCTGGTGACCCGTTCGACGCCGACACACCGTACGTCCGCAGTCTTGATCATGGCTTCGATGCCCGCCGAGAGGGCCACGACACCCCTGGTCTCGACGATTCCGATCGCGATGTCGGAGGACATGTCTGGTCTCCTTACCGGTGAGTCAGTTGCCGACGAGTTGGGGATCGGCCGCCAGGGCGCTGACGGCGTCGCAGGGACTCGCGAAGACGATCGAACGCACCGAGCGGCTCTTGGCCCGGGCGGTCTCCTCGCCGATGTCGACGGCTTCCTCGACGGTCGCGAGGTCACCGCGGACGGCGACGGCGACGATGCCGCCGCCGAGTCGGACGACCTTCGTCACCTCGACCTCGGTGGCCTTCACCATCGCGTCGACCGCGTCGAAGATGGGGGTGAAACCTTCGGCTTCGACGAAGCCCACAGCCATGTTCCGCATGCTGTCTCCTCTAGTGGTGATCTGGCAGGTTCCAGGACACGACGGCACCGCCGGTGCCCCAGATCGGGCCGTAGGCGTGCAGGTGTGCCGGGCCGGTGGTCGCGTCGGCGCCGCTGGCGAAGGCCAACGCCCGGAACTGACTGTCGGCCTGCGCCTGCCGGGCGAAGTCCTCGCGGACGGCGAGGACCTCGTCGACCTTGCCGGCGGTGAGCAGGTCGAGGATCCGGGTGTTCCACTGGTCGTGGCCGGGTGCGCCGATGCGGTCCTGACCGGGTTCGATCCACTGCTGGATCAACCCGGAGGACATCCCGGTCACCACCACGACCGCGGCACGCAGGCCGGCGTCGCGGGCAGCGGCGGCGCCGGCCCGGCCGACGTCGGCGAGGGTGTCGGCGTCGGCGTACAGGTTGCAGGAAACCTGTGACCAGCGCAGTTTCCGGTCCGGGTCGAGCAGCGCGGAGGTGACGATGGTGCCGGTGTCGATCGGAAACCCGTCGTAGCGGGTCCGGCGGGCCTGCACCCGCGCGGCCTGCACCCGCGCGGCCCAGCGTTCGGTGAAGTCCACGTCGAACCGCAGGTCGTAGTCGAGCAGACCGTAGTCGTAGGCGTACCAGTTCTCGTCGACGTGCTGGCCGCGCGGGTTGGGGTCGCACTGGAACTGGTGTCCGAGGACGGTGAACCACTGCGTCGACAGCAGCAGCACCACGTCGGGTTCGAGACGGCGTAGCCGGGTGCCGACGTCACGGGCCGCGTCGGCCAGCGCCGACCAGCTCGGTGCCGGCTGCTCGGCGAGCAGGTGGGGCATGCCGGGCAGCAGCGCCCCGGCGAGGATTCCGGTCCGGTCAGCCACGACGGCTCCCCTCGGGCAGCCACTCCACCACCGCGTTGCCGGTGCCGATGATCGTGCCGTAGCCGAGCACGTCGCCGCCGACCTTGGGCCAGCCCATCGCGGCGAGCATCCAGGTGAGGCTGCCGGCCTTGGTCTCCGAGGCGGTCGCCTCGATGTGTTCGGGAATCAGGTCGCGCAGCGGCGCGGTGGGTCCGCGCCGGATCGCCTCCAGCAGTTTCATGTCCCACCGGTACTGGTGGTTGTTGTACGGATGCTCCCGTTCCATGTCCTCGGGCAGCTCCGGTTCCTCGTGCCAGTGCAGGTGCGACAGCGAGTTGGAGGCGAGCAGGACCGCCCGCCGGCCGGTGGCCTCGACCGCCCGCCGGGTCGCCTCCCCCAGGACCTCCATCTCCTCCAGCGAGGCGTCGGAGTAGAAGTACGGGTTGTTGTTGGCTGACAGCGAGACCACCGGAATGTCCCAGGCCGGGTTCGCCAGGTGCAGGGCGCCGATGGTGGCGTAGTCGACGCGTACCCGTGGGTCACGCAGCGTACGGGTGACCAGCCCGAGTCCGCTCGCCTCGTCGGCGATCGCCTCGCCGAGTTCGACGTCGGAACGAAAGTCGTAGTGGTAACGGAACAGGTGCGGGAAGATCGGTTCGACGGAGGTGCCGCGCGGATTCGGTACGCAGTTGACGTGGTGACCGACCATCGTGATCCAGTGCGGGGCGTGGACGATGAGCACGTCGGGTTTGTGCACGTCACGGATCCGGGTTCGCAGCCGCTCGTACGCCCAGCGCAGTGTCTCCCAGCCGCCGGTGGAGCGGGGTTCGTTCTGCGGCGGGTTCTCGGCGTAGATGAGGTGTGGTGGGTGTGGGCTGAGGCAGCCGGCGACGATGCCGCAGCGCGGCGTGGTGGCGCTCGGCTGCGGTGTGCGTGGGGCGGTGGTGGCGCCACCCCGGGCGGGCGGCAGCGGCACCCGGAAGACTTTGCTCATGTCCATCCTTCCCCGGCGAGCACCCGCACGTGGGTACGGTCGTGCGGGGCGACACCGAGAATCTGCAGCCCGTCGTCGTCGAGGGCGAGTTCGTCAGCGGCAAGTGCCGTGTCGTGCCGCAGCCAGGCCCGTAGCGGGGCCGGGTGTGCGCCGTGGACCTCGATGAGGGTGTCCTCGGCGAGGTCGCTGCCGGCGGCGACGTACGCCAGGCGGCGCTGCCCCCGCTGGCCGGTGTAGGCCGGGTTCGCGGTGACGACGGTCCGCAACCAGCGCCGCTCGTCGCGCAGCCGTCGACGGTTGGTGGCGGTCGCGGCGGTGTCGACCCGGCCGGTCGGGCCGATCTCCACCCCGTAGCGTCGCCGGGCCTCGGCGATGCTCAGGTATTCCTGGGCGACGTCCTCGGCGACGTCCTCGGGCAGCCGCTCCAGCGGGTCACCCCACCCGCCGCCGCCGGCCGACTCCATCACCAGGACGTCGCCGGTGCGCATCGGGAAACCGGCGACCTTACCGGGGGTGGCGAAGTCGACCCGCGCGCCGTCCGCGCGCCGGACGTGGGTCACGGTGGGGGCGCCGGGCCCTCCGTTGCGCAGCCCGTACGGCGGGACCGTGGTCCGGTCGGTCTGCACCGAGTAGGACCCGCCACTGGCCAGCAGGCGGGTTGCCCGGCGGCTGCCGAGCCCACCCCGGCGGGCCCCGTCTCCACCGGAGCCGGTCCGCAGCTCGCACGATTCGACGAGGATGGGGATCTCGGTCTCCAACCGCTCGACGGACTGGATGGTGGAGATGTCGCCGAGGTCGACGGGGTTCATCGCGCTGGGCCCGTCGGCTTCGAGGAATCCGCCGTTGCCACCGGCCGGATAGTCGTAGTAGAGGTAGGGCCGACCGGTGTGCTCGTCGACGCCGCCGATGAGGTTCTGGAAGGTGGTACCGAACTGGTCGGCGGCGATGAGGTCGGGTGCCACCTGACTGAGGGCGGCCATCACGGCCGAGATGACCCGTTTGCGGACCTCGCTGTGCGCGTTGGCCGGCGCCGGGTAGCTGACGTGCACGACGGTGCCGGGCTCGGTGAGCACCCGCAGCGGCCGGAAGGCACCGTGGTTGACCAGGCCGCCGGGGTCCAGCGCCGACTTGACCGCGATGAAGACCCCGGCGACGGTCATCGCCCGCGAGGAGTTCACCACGGCCGCCACCTGTGTCGACGAGCCCCGGAAGTCGGCCTGGATCTCGTCGCCGTCGACGCTGAGCGCGCAGCGGACGATGGCGGCGTCGTAGCGGCCGTCGGTGTACAGGTCGAGGTAGTCCTCGTAGCGGTAGGTGCCGTCGGGCAGAGCCCGGATCATGGCGCGCAGCCGCTGCTCGGTGCGGTCCATGTTGGCGGCGACGCAGGTGTCGACGAGGTCGGTGCCGTGCCGGGCGACGAGTTCGCGCAGCCGGCGTTCGGCGGTGTGGCAGGCGGCGATGCTGGACTCGAGGTCACCGCGGCGCTCCTCGGCCATGCGCACGTTCGCGAAGACGATGTCGAACGCGGCCCGGTTGGGCCGGCCCTGCTCGATCAGCTTGATCGGCGGGATCCGCAGCCCCTCTTGAAGGATTTCGGTGGCCTGGCCGGAGACGCTACCGGGGGTCATCCCGCCGATGTCCGCCCAGTGCATGCGGACGCAGGGGAAGAGGAAGAGCCTCCCGTCGACGAAGACCGGGCTGATCAGGGTGACGTCGTTGAGGTGACTGCCGCCCCGGTAGGGGTCGTTGACGATGTAGAGGTCTCCCGGGCGCATCTGGTCGGCGAAGTCGGCGAAGATCTCGGCGACCGAGGCCGGCATGGCGATGACGTGACCGGGCATGTCCCGGCCCTGGGCGACCATCTGCCCCTGCGGGTCGAACAGCGCGCAGGAGAAGTCCTGCGCGTCGGCGATCACCGGCGAGTGCGCCGTACGGAAGATCGTCTGTCGCATCTCCCGGACGATCGAGATGAGACCTTCGGTGACGATTTCCAGGTCGATCGGGTTCACGGTCATGCGGATGCCTCACTGCTTCCGGCTCGATCCCGGCGGCGGGAGAACGGCCACCGGAACGGGTCACCTCGTCGGGGACCCACATCGCGTTGGACCATATTGTGGTCCTAGAGTTATATTGTGAAACCTAGCAACCGAGAAGGTGGGAAGCAAGATGTCGTACGCCACTGACCCCGGCCCGGAGGACGGGCCGGCGCCCCGCGAATCCGGCACGCAGGCCCTGGACCGCGCGCTCAGCGTGCTGCTCGCCTTCCGTGGCGTCGACGCCGAACGCAAGGTCAGCGATGTCAGCCGCGAACTCGGCCTGCACAAGTCGACCGCCAGCCGGCTGTTCCGCGCCCTGGCCGACGCCGGCTTCCTGCACCGCAACGAGGAGAACGGGAACTACCGGCTCGGAGTGACCGTCTTCGAACTCGGCGCCCGCTACCTGGCCGGCCTCGACCTGCACGCCGTCGCCCGCCCCCTGGTGCACCGGCTGGCCGAGGAGGAGGGCGAGAGCGTCAACCTCTCGGTCCTGGAAGGGCTCGACGCCATCTCGATACATGTCGTGCAGGGCACCCGAAACCTGCAGCTCGTCTCCCGGCTCGGCCGCCGCATCCCGCTGTGGTGCAGCGCCGCCGGCAAGGCACTGCTGATCGACCAGGACGACGCACAGCTGCGCAGGACACTCGCCGGAGCACCGTTCACCGCCCTCACCGACAACACGATCACCGACCTGGACACGTTCGTGTCCCGGATGGCGATCGTCCGGCAGCAGGGCTGGGCGCTCAACGACCAGGAGAGCGAGCAGGGACTCCGGGTCGTCGCCGCGCCGGTCCGCGACCGCCGCGGCCGGGTCACCGCTGCCATCAGCGTCTCCGGCCCGATCTTCCGGCTCGACGGGCCACGGGTGACGGAACTGGCCACCGCAGCCCGCCGCACCGCCGACGACCTGTCCCGGCAGCTCGGACACGGCTTCGGTGACGTCTGGGGCGACTGACCCGCTCAGAACTTCTCCTGGATCACGTCGGGGCGTACCCGCACGTGGAGCACGGCCGGCCCGGACAACGGCAACACCTCGTCGAAGGCGGCCTGCGCACCCGCGTCGTCGGTGACGGTCCACGCCGGCAACCCGAGCGCGCGGGCCACCGCGGCGAGATCCCGGCCGGGGAACCGGGCCAGGTCCGGGTCGGCCCCCCGTGGGGCGAGCTTGCGCACCTCCGCGCCGTACGCGGCATCGTCGAGCAGCACCAGCAGCACCGGTGCCCCGACCCGGGCGAGGGTGTCCAACTCGCCGAGTCCGGTGAGCAGGCTGCCGTCGCCCTCGAAGGCGACCACCGGCCGGTCGGGACGACCCACGGCGGCACCCACCGAGAACGGCAGCCCGACACCGATGCTGCCGAACTCCCACGGCGCGACGAACGACCGGTCGGTGGCGACCGAGTCGAGCAGCAGGTTCGGCCAGCCGCCGAAGTGACCGACGCCGACCACGGTGGTCCGCTCGCGTGGCAGCCGCTCGGCGCAGATCCGGATGAACGCCCGAGGATCGATCCGGTCCGTCGGGGACTCGATGCGCAGGTCCGCGAAGGGGTCGGCGGCCGCCAGCTCGGCCGGCAGGTCGGCGCTGCGCCAGTTCGGCCGGCGCGTCGGTGCCAGTACCGCCGACACCGCTCTGGCTGTCTCACCGGCGTCGCCGCGCACCCCGGCGGCCACCGGCCAGCGGGCCCCGATCGCCGCCGGGTCGACGTCCACGCTGACCACCACAGCCTCGGGGAAGAGGGCGCCGTGGTCGGTGGTCCAGCGGTTGAGCCCGGCGCCGAAGGTGACCACCAGGTCCGCACCGGCGAGCGTCCGCCGGGTCAGCGGCCGGGACAGCCCACCGGCCACCCCGAGGTCGTACGGGTGCCCGGTGAACAGGCCGGCGGCCATCAGCGTGGTGGCGAGCAGCGCCCCACTGCGGTCGGCCAGCTCCCGGATCGCGGTTGCCGCCGACTCCGCTCCCCGTCCGGCGAGCAGCACCGGGCGTCGCGCCGACCGCAACCGTCGGGCCAACGCGTCGACGTCGTCGGGGTCCGGCACCAGTGGTCGGGGCACCCGGGGCACCACGGACACCGGCGCCACCGTGCCGGGCGGCACCGTCTCGTCCGCCAGGTCGATCGGCACGTTCAGCACCACCGGGCCGGGCAGCTCCCGGGCCGACCGGAACGCCAGCCCGACGTCACGCACGGCGGTCGCGGCGGCGGCGACCGGCACGAAGGTACCCGCGGTGGCCAGGGCGTACGGTTGCTGGTCGAAATGCTGCACGTGCAGCGGATCACCGGGCGGGGTGTCACCGGCGATCAGCACCAGCGGGGTACGGGCCTGCCGGGCAATGGTCAACGCCGTCCCCGCCACCGCCAAACCCGGTCCGTGGGTGACGGTGGCGACCCCGCACCGGCCGGTGACCCGGGCGTAGCCGTCTGCCATCATCACCGCGGCGTTCTCGTTGCGGGCCGCCACGAACCGCACACCGTGCCGGTGCACCAGGTCGGCGACCAGGAACATGTTGGCGTCGCCGAGCAGGCCGAAGATGGTGTCGACGCCGTGCGCGACGACGGCGTCGCAGATCGCCTCGAAGACCTTCACCGCGTCCCCCCGTCCAGGTAGCCACCGGCCGGACGCAACGCCACGCTCAACGCGCCGAGGTAGGAGTCGTTGGCCGCCGCGTCGAAACGTGGACCGGCCAGCCGGGCCGCGCGCTTGGTCATCGACCGGCCGACCGCCGAGGTGGCGAGCAGCCGGTCGGTGACACCGGCCACGGCGGCCGGGAGTTCGTCGGCGTCGACCACGGCGGTGACCAGGCGCAGAGCCAGCATGTCGGCCGGCTCGACCCGCTCACCGAGCAGCAGCCACCGCTTCGCCAGGTCGGCACCGACCAGATCGGCGAGGATCGCCATACCACTCCAGGTCAGCGGGATACCGAAGGTCACCTCGGGGAAGGTGAAGTACGCGCTCGCGGCGGCCACCCGCAGGTCACTGGCGAGCCCCAGCACGGCACCCGAGCCGATCGCCGGCCCGTTGAAGGCAGCGACGGTGGTCTGCTCCAACCGGTACCAGCGTTCGACGAGTTCAGCGGTACGCCGCTGCACGTGCATGGTGGTTTCCGCGTCGAGACCGGCCAGCTCGTGCAGGTCGGTGCCGGCGCAGAACGCCGTGCCCGCGCCGGTCAACACCACCACCTCGACCGTGCGGTCGCGGCCGAGCTCGTGCAGCACGTCCTCGAAGCGGGAGAGCATCGCGAGGTCGAAACTGTTGCGCCGGTCCGGCCGGTGCAGGACCACCCGGGCCAACCGGCCGTCCCGTTGCAGCAGCACCGTCTGTTCACGTGTCATGGGGACTCCGAAGTCAGGAGGGCTCGGTCGACGAGCGCGGCGGCGTGGCCGACGTACGACACCGGGTCGAGCAGTCCGGCCAGGTCGGCGCCGGGCAGAGCGGCGGCGACCTGCGGATCAGCCCGCAGCACCTCGGCGAACTGCCGGTTCTGCTCCAGGCTGTCGCGGACGATCCGCATCACCAGGTGGTGGGCCTGCTCCCGGCCCAGTGATCCGGCGAGTCGGAGCATGACCGCCTCGGACAGCACCAGCCCGCCGGTGACGTCCAGGTTGGCGCGCATCCGGTCCGGATTGACACCGAGATCACCGAAGACCTCGACCAGCCGGTCCAGGCCACCGCCGATGAGGATGAAACACTCCGGCAGCAGCTTCCACAGCGTCATGCCGACGCCCATGTCGCGGTCGTCCTGGGCCACCATCGTCTGTAGGGCCAGGGGCACCTGGGCGCGCAGGGTGCCGGCGGCGGCGATCACGGCCTCACACCGGATCGGGTTGCGTTTGTGCGGCATGGTGCTGCTGCCCACCTGGGTGGCCCGCTGCGGCTCGTACGCCTCGCCGACCTCGGTACGACCGAGGAAGTAGATCTCCCGGGCCAGCTTCTCGGCGCTGGCGGCGACCATCCCGAGAACCATCAGGCACTCGGCGAACCGGTCCGAGGTGGCGTGCCACGGGGTGTCCGCGACACCGAGACCGAGTTCGTCGGCCACCGCGCGCTCCAGCGCGAACGCCTGCGGCCCGTACCCGGCCATGGTGCCGGCGGCCCCACCCATGCTGGTCACCAGCAGTCGTTCGCGAAGCTGAGCCAGCCGGGCCCGGTGCCGTTGCAGCTCGCCCTGCCAGACCGCGCAGCGCAGGCCGAACGTGGTCGGCAACGCCTGCTGACCGTGCGTACGGGCCGGCATCGGGGTGGCACGGTGGCGCAGGGCCAGCCGGCGCAGGATGCGCACCAGATCGTCCACCTGACGCTGTACGACGTCCAGACCGGCCCGGGTCCGCAGTACGAAACCGGTGTCCATCACGTCCTGGGTGGTCGCGCCGAGATGGACGTACCGGCCGGCGTCGCCGTGACACGCGGCGGTCAGTGCCCGGATCAACGGCACCAGCGGGTGCACGGTGTCGGCGGCGTCGGCGGCGAGCACCGCCGTGTCGAGCCGGTCGAGCCGGGCCGCTTCGGTGATCGCATCAGCCGCCGCCGACGGAATGATCCCGAGACCGGCCTGGGCACGGGCCAGCGCCGCCTCGACGTCGAGCCAGGACTGCATGAGCTGGCGGTCGTTGAAGATCCCGCGCATCTCGGCGTTGCCGAAGAAGCTGGTGACGGTCAACGAGTCCAGGAAGCACGATCCGAGCTGCATCAGTGTTCCTCCTCGCCGGTGAGCAGGCCGAGCGCGGCACGCCTGTCGACCTTGCCGGACGGCAGCAGCGGCAGGCCCGCGACCGTACGGACACGTGTCGGCACCTTGTGTCGGGCCAGCCGGTCGGCGGCCACCCCGGCGAGCCGGTCGGGGTCGATCCGACTGCCCGCGACGGCGACGACGAGGGCACCCACCTCCTCGCCCCAGCGGGGCGACGGCACGCCGAGTACGCACACCTGGGCCACGGCCGGATCGTCGAGCAACGCCGCCTCGACCTCGGCCGGGCTGACGTTCTCGCCACCGCGGATGATCAGTTCCTTGACCCGGCCGGTGAGGGTGAAGATCCGATCGGCGCTGAGCGCGCCCAGGTCACCGGTGCGCAACCAACCGTCGCCGGTTAGCGTGGCCCGGGTCGCGGCCGGATCGTCGACGTAGCCGGCGGTCACCGACTCACCGCGCACCAGCAGCTCACCGGTTCGCCCGGCGGACAGTTCGGTCCGGGTGCCGGGAGCGACCACGACAGCGGACAGGTCCGGCACGATCCGGCCGACCGTGTCACCGGGGTGGCCGCAGGTTCCGTCGCCGGGATCGACACTGATCGTCGGTCCGGCCTCGGTCTGCCCGTAGACCACGGCGACGCGGTCCAGCCCGAGCACCCGCCGGGTCCGGGCGAGCAACGCCGGTGCGCAGGGCGCGCCGCCGAGGAATCCGACCCGCAGTGAGGTCAGGTCGTAGCGGTCCGGTGCGGCCTCGACGGTGTCGGCGAGCATCGTCGCCATCGTCGGTACCGCCTGGAGCACGGTGCAGCGGAGCCGGGCGATCTGGTCCAGCACCGGGCCGGACCTAAACCGGCGCGCCGACACCCACAACGCCCCGGTGGCCAGGGCCAGGACGGCACCGCTGCCGAGGCCAGCTGCGTGTGCCAGCGGCAGCGGCGAAGCGATCCGGTCGCCGGCACCGAGGCCGGCGGCGTCGGCCGTCCACCGCGCGTTGGCGATCAGGTTCCGGGCGCTGAGCGCGACCATCTTGGCCGGGCCGGTCGAACCCGAGGTGAACTGGATGTTGAGCACGGCGTCGGGGTCGCCGGCCGGTACCGGCACCGAGCCCGCCGCGTCACCCAGCCCGGCCAGGTCGTCGCCGAACGCATGCCAGCCGTCCGGGCGGGCGTCGGGCCGCAGCCCGGCGACGGCCTGCTCGGCGGTCGCCGGGCCGTCGCGGTCCCGTACCTGGTCGGCGACGAAGAGCCGGCGTGGGTGACTGCGGGTCAGCGCCGAACTCAGCTCCGCGGTGCTCAGACCGGGGTGCAGGGTGACCAACGCGGCACCCCGCCACGCGGCGGCGGCCAGCAGGACCAGCCAGCCCAGGCTGTTCTCGGCCCACACCGCGATCCGGTCACCGGGACCGACCCCCAGCGCGGCCAGCGTCGCCGCTGCCCGGCCCGCCAGGTCGGCGAACTCCCCCGCCGACACCTGTCGGTCCAGCTCGTCGAAGGCGTACAGCGGACGCTCCGGTTCCCGGGCGGCGCGGTCCAGGACGAGGGCGTCGAGGGCGAGGGGTGTCACCGGATCACTCCTTGACCAGCAGCAGGTTTCCGTGGTCGTCGACGGTGGCGGTCCAGCCGGCACCGACCACCGTGGTGCTGCCGTTCTCGCGGATGACCGCCGGTCCGGACACCGCTTCGCCGCCGGCCAGGTCGGTACGCCGCCAGACGGTGGCGTCGACCCAACCGTCCGAGCCGTAGATTCGGGTGCGGTCAGGCTGCGGCGTGGAACCCGACGGGGATGCGAACCGTACGGCGGGTCGGGGGCCGAACGCGGTCAGCCGACAGTTGACGATCTCGGCGGGGTGTCCGGACCGGGCGTACGCGTACCGCTCGGCGTAGGCGGCGTGGAACGTCGCCACCAGCTCCTCGGCCGTCGCCGGCAGCTCCTCGACGGCTACGGCGAGGTCGAAGGACTGGCCCCGGAAGCGCATGCCGACCGACAGGCCGAAGGTGACCTGGTCGGGTTCGACACCGTCCTCCGCCTTGAGCTGTGCCCGCGCCGCGTCGCGCAGTTCGGCCACCACGGCACGCACCGTGCCCAGCCCTGCCTCGTCGGCGGGGACCAGCACCGTTCGGACGTAGTCGTGCCGGGCCTGCGCGGTGACGAATCCGAGCGCGGAGAAGTTGCCTGGCACCGGTGGCACCAGCACCCGGCGGATGCCCAGTTCGTCGGCGAGTGCGGTGGCGTGCATCGGCCCGGCGCCGCCGAAGGGCAGCAGCACGAAGTCCCGGGGATCGTGACCACAGGCGACCGAGATCTCCTTGATCGCACTGGTCATCTTGGTGGTGGCGATGGTGATGATGCCGTGGGCCAGCGCGAGGTCGTCCAGCCCGAACTCGACGGCGAGGCGGTGCACGGCGGCCCGGGCGGCGGCGACGTCGAGGCGTACCTCGCCACCCAGGCTCTCCTGTGCGTCGAGATGACCGACGACCAGGTGCGCGTCGGTGGTCGTCGGCTCGGTGCCGCCCCGCCCGTAGGCGGCGGGTCCGGGGGTCGAGCCGGCGCTGCGGGGCCCGATCCGCAGTTCACCGCCGAGGTCCCGCCAGGCGATCGAGCCGCCACCGGCACCGATCGTGTTGATCTCGACCTGGAAGGTGCGGTTCGGGTAACCGGCGATCTTCCCGTCGTTCGTCATCAACGGGGTGCCGTTCTTGATCAGGCAGACGTCGGTGCTGGTGCCACCGATGTCACAGGTGATCACGTTCGGGTAGCCGGCCAGTCCGGCGACGTGGACACTGGCGGCGACTCCCCCAGCCGGACCGGACAGCGCCAGGTTGATCGGCAGCCGGCCGGCCTCCTCCGTGGAGACGATCCCACCACTGCTGGTCATGATCGAAAGCGGGTGGGCGTAGCCGCCGGCCGCGAGCGTGGTGCCCAGCTGCCGCAGGTAGTCGGCGACCGTCGACCGGACACTCGCGTTGAGCAGGGTGGTGGTGAACCGCTCGTACTCACCCTGCTCCGGCACCACGTCGGAGGAGATCGTGCAGACCAGACCGGGGTGCCGCTCAGCGAGCCGGGAGGCCGCCGCCCGTTCGTGCGCCGGGTTGCGGTAGGAGTGCAGCAGGCACACGGCGACGGCCGTCGGACCGGCGGCGGCCACCCGGTCCAACACGGCATCGAGGTCGGCGGGGTCCAGCGGCTGCACCACGCTGCCGTCGGCGCCGATACGTTCCCGCAGCACGTGCCGCAGCCGTCGCGGGGCCAGCGGAGGACGTGCCACCTCCTTGACGCTGTAGAGCTGCGGCCGGTGTCCCAGGCCCATCTCCAGCACGTCACGGAAGCCCTCCGTGGCCACCACGCTGACCGGCTCACCGGAACCCTCCAGCAGCGCGTTGGTGACCCGGGTGGTGCCGTGGACGAACCGGCCGACCTCGTCGAGGCGTACCCCGAGCTTGGCCAGGCCCTCGAAGATGGCCGCCGCCGGGTCGTCCGGCGTGGAGAGGGTCTTGGCCTCGGCGAGCCGGGCGGTGGCCGGCTCGTACACGATGACGTCGGTGAAGGTGCCACCGATGTCGACGCCGATGCACAGCATGGCGAGCCTTTCGGTAGTGACGGGCGCGCTGAAGCGGGCGGTGTGGCCGGCCCCGTCGTCGAGGCCGGCGTGGGTCAGAAGGTGACGCCGTAGCGACGCAGGGTCCTGCTGCTGACGACCCGGAGAATCCAGTCGAAGAGGTAACCGAGCATGCCCAGGGCGATGATGCCGACGAAGACCCACTCGGTCTTGGCGTAGTTACGGGCGGTCCAGATCAGCGAACCGAGGCCGCTCTGTGCGGCCACGATCTCGGCGGAGACGATCGTCAGGAACGAGTTGCCCATCGCCAGCCGGGCACCGGTCACGACGTGCGGCACGGTCGAGGGCAGCACCACCGACACCAGGGTGCGGGCCGGGTTCGCGCCGAGCGCCCGGGCGGCGCGCAGCCGCAGCTCGTCGACGGACAGAACCCCGGCGAGCGTGTTGAGCGCAACGATGAAGACGGTGGTGTAGAAGATCAGCGCGACCTTCGACGCCTCGCCCGGCCCGAGCCAGATGATCGCCAGCGTGACGAAGGCGATCGGCGGCACGAACCGGAAGAACTGGATGTACGGGTCCAGCATCAGCCGCAGCCACGGCACGCAGCCCATCAGCAGCCCGACCGGCACACCGATGACGACGCCCAGCGCCCAGCCGGTCAGGATCCGGGTCGACGAGGCGCTCACCGAGTCCCACAGGGTGCCGTCCTGGACCAGCTCGACCGCGCCGCGCCAGGTGAGCAGCGGCGACGGCAGGAAGAACGCCGTGTAGTTGCGGCTCACCAGGTCCCAGACGACGATGCCGAGCACCACCGACAGAACCGACAACGCCACCCGCGCCAGCCGGGGCCGGCGCCGACGGGCTGGTCGGGGCGCGGTCGGGTTGGTCTTCTCCGCGACGCTACGGACGTCCACGCTCATCGTCGTGCCTTCCTGTCGCCACCGGCGTTCCGCTCACCGCCGTTGCCGGGTCCCGTTGCGTCGTGCCCGTCGTCGAGGCCCTGTGCCCGCAGGGTCCGGGCCACCTCCGCGCCGATGTCCTCGCGCAGCCGGCGGAAGAGCGCGGCGCTCGCCGGGTCGGTCAGGTCGCGCGGCCGGGGCAGGTCGCACGGATAAACGTTCTTGATCGCCGCCGACGGGCCGGCGGTCATGGTGACGATTCGGTCGCCGAGCAGGATCGCCTCGCCGATATCGTGGGTGACGAAGACGATGGTGGCGCCGGTGTCCCGCCAGATCCGGTCGAGTTCGACCTGCATCACCAGCCGGGTCTGCGCGTCCAGCGCCCCGAACGGCTCGTCCATCAGCACGATCGACGGCTCGTTGGCCAGTACCCGGGCCAGCTGCGCACGCTGACGCATGCCGCCGGAGAGCTGGCCGGGGAACCGGTCGGCGCTGTGGCTGAGCCCGACCATGGCCAGGTACCGGTCGACTGCGGCGGACCGCTGCGCCCTGCCGACGCCGCGCATCCGGGGGCCGAAGTCGACGTTCTGGCGCACGGTCAGCCACGGGAAGAGCGCCTCGGCGCTCTGGAACACCACGCCGCGGGACACGTCGGGGCCGGTGACCCGCGCATCGGCGCAGGTCACCTCCCCGCCGACCGGCTTGACGAAGCCGGCGATGGCGTTGAGCAGTGTCGACTTCCCGCAGCCGCTGGGGCCGAGCAGGCAGACGAACTCCCCACCGGCGATGTCCAGGTTCGCCTGGCGGACCGCCACGAAGTCGTCGAAGCGGATGTCGACGTCGCGTACGGAGACCGGGGAGCCGGAGCGGTTCACACCACTCCCCTGACCATGACCGCCGCCGGGTCGGCCTTCTGGTCCACAATCTTGCTGTCCTGCTGGAACTGGGCGATCTCCTGGTAGCGCGCGATGTCCTCGTCGGTGAAGTCCCGGACCTGGCACTGCACGCCCTCCAGCAGGGACTGCGCCTCGGCGGCCGGTACCTTGATCGCGGTCTCGGTGACCGTGCCGGCCTTGGCCGGATCGGCCGTCAGCTGCTCGCACGCCTGCCCGATGGTGTCGACGACCTTCTTCGCCGTTTCCTTGTTCGCCTCGTACCAGGCACCGTCGACGCCGACGATCAGGTTGTAGACGTAGCCGATGTCGCCGCTTGTCAACAGGACCGTGCCGCCGTTGGCGACGCCGCGCGACGGCCACGGCTCCCACATGATGTAGCCGTCGACGTCGCCGCGTTGCAGCAGTGCCGGCATCTCGGCGGGCGAGGCGTTGACGAACTCGACAGCGTCCCGGCTGATGCCCTCACTGGCGAGCACCTTGTTGGTGGCGTACTCGTTCACGGTTCCCGGCACGACGCCGTACTTCTTGATACCCGCGACGTCGCTGATGCCGGACCGGGCGACGAGCTTGATGAAGCTGGGCGACTGGGAGAAGACCGCCAGCCCTTTGATGTCACCGCGGGTCGCCCGGTTGAGCAGGCTCGACTCGGTGCTGGCCGTGACCTGGCCTTGTTTGGCCAGGATCGCGTCGAGCCCGCCGGTGCCCTCCTGGTACTGGGTGACGGTCACGTCGATTCCGGCCTGGTCGAAGAGGTTCTCCTGGTCGGCGAGGTAGATCGGCGAGTAGGCGGGGTCGACACCGACACCGAAGTCGACGGCGGCGGCGGGGGCGGCGCTGTCGCTGTCGGGTTCCCCGGAGGGGGTCTGGTTCTCGGAACATGCCGCCACGGAGACGGTCATCAACAGGGCTGCGGTCGCGGCCCGCACTCGCATTCTCATGGCTACCCCAGACTTAGCGGCTCATATTGTGGTCTTGGTTTCTTAATATGGGACGCTACTGTGAGGCGGTTGACATCGTCAAGGGTGTCGAGCACCGGGCTATCAGCACAGACAGTAGCCAGCTGCAGCCGGGTGTCCCCAGCTCGCCCATCCCGACGCAAGCCGACCTCGACCATGAAGTGCCTGAAAGAACCACTTGGTACGGCGAATCCGAAATCTCGTCGGTGACGCCGTCCAACGAAGGTCAGTCACGGAACGTGTCGGTGCCTTTCGAGACCGAAGTGGCCTTCGACCGGACGGATGATCCGCGCGCCGGCACCATCAGCCGAACTCGGCGACGCTCGCCCCACAGCCACCGCCAGGGCCGCGACCGGTCGACGACGCTGCCCGCGGAGCCCGATGCCCGCGCAGCGCGTAGCCGACCCCAGCGGCGGTACGCGGCGTCAGCCGACCGGCGACCGGACGAGTGACGCGACAGACTGGTGGGTGCGCGGCGACGAAGGGGATCCGGCGGTACGGCGAGGGCGAAGCAGGTCGTCGTGTCCGCCGGTCGCCACTTCCTCGATCAACCGGGCCACCACGGCGCCGGTCCACTGGTTCGACGGCCGGTCCACTTCGACGACCGGGACGGCACCAGCCAGGGCTGCCACCCAGCGCAGATGCGCCTCACGCTGGAGGATGCAGAAGTAGGGCCGCAGCGTGTTGGTGATGAGAGCCGTGAGGGTCGCAGGGCCCGTCGCACCGTGGACGGCCGGTGCCACCTCGCCGGGCACCGGGCGGAGGACGACAACCACGTCCAAGGGCAGCTCGTCGTGCGCGGTGGCGACCAGGGGAAAACCGAGCTTGCCCGTCCCGATGATCTCCTCACCGCCGGCGTGGCCCAGGCCGAGACGCTCCACGGTCTCCCGCCGCAGTCTCAACCGACGACCGGACGGGCAGACGGTGGGGACGACGCCCCCCTCCCGAACGACGAGGTCGACCGCGGTCACCTCGTCGGTGACGATGGCGTGGCCCCGGCTGGCCAGGAGCGCGGCGGTCGTCGACTTGCCGGCGCCGCTTGACCCGGCCACGGCCACCAGGCGCCCATCGACGCGGACGGTCGAGGCGTGCAGGGCGAATCGACACTGCTGGATCAGCACGAGCGAGGCGACCATACCTTCGAGCCACATGCGGATCACCGAGGCCGGCACCCCGGACATCGCCTCGACCCGGACGCGGCGCCCCTGCCAGACGTGGAATCTGGCGGCTCCGGGGACTTCCAGCACCGCCTCCGACGCATCCGCCGTCAACCAGGGCGTGGCGATGATCGGCTCCGGAACCCGACGGTCCACCCGACCGGCGGTCACCTCCGCCCCGAACACCGCCGTTTCCGCCGCGAACGGTCGACCCAGATGCGCCTCCATAGCCCCTTTTCTAGCATATAAGCGACATACAGCCTTTAAGGTTACAAATATGTTCCGGGGTTCGCGCCGATCCACGGCGGCCATCAGCGACTGGTTCCGCTCCGCCCATGCGGACGTCCGCTCCGGTGGAGTCAAGCTCGCCGCACTCGCCGGCCTGGGCCTCGTCAAAGGCATCGTCGAAACAGCCCTGATCATCCAGCTGGTGACGCTGGCCGTGGCGGTGACCGACGACACCGGCAGATCCACGACGCATCCCCTCATCGGCCTCTACCAGCTCCCACTTCCCTACGCGGTGGCCGCCCTGGCCACGTCCACCCTGCTCGCGGGCTACCTGCACTGGCTGTCCGAACGCCTCATTTCGGCCGTCTGCACCGAGGCCACCGTCACCGTCCGGTCACGACTGCTGTCCTCGTACTGCGCGGCGGGGTGGCACCAGCAGGCCACCGAGCGACCCGGATCCCTCCAGGAACTCGTCGGCAACTGTGCCGTTACGGTCAGCCAGGGGATGCTCACCGCATCGTCAGCGCTCGTCGCCACCGCGCAGCTGGCCGTACTCACCGCCGCCGCCGTGGTAATCAGCCCGGTGGCCGCCCTCGCCATCGTCACGGTCGGCACGGCAGGCCTGGTCGTCGCCCACCCGTTCCGGGTCCGGACCCGTCGGCTCGCGCGCGACGCCGTCCACGCGAACGACGACCTGACCGCCATCATCGGCGAAACCACCCTGCTCAGCAGGGACATGTGGGCCAACGGCGTGCACACGATCGGTCCCCACAGGGCGCGCGGACCGATGGAACAGGCCGCGCGGCTCACCGCCCGTGTCCGGTTCGAATCGAGGATCGTACCCGCGTTCTCCCGAGACCTCACCGTTCTCGGCGTGGGTTTGGCCCTTGCCGTGGTCAGCCAAACCTCGGTGATCACTGTCGGCTCGATCGGCGCCATCGTGCTGTTGGTGGTGCGGGCGGTCGGTTTCGGACAACAGATCTCCACGGCCCTGCAGGGTCTCTCCGACCGCCAGGCCAGCCTCGACCGGATCAGCACCACGGTCGAGCGCTACCGGCGGGCCGCACCGACCACCGCCGGGTGCCCCGCGCCACGCCTGGAGGTGGTGCGGTTCACGGATGTCTGGTTCACCTACCCGTCGGCTGGCGAACCCACCCTGACCGGGGTCGACCTGACGCTGCGCCCAGGGGAGGTGGTGGGCATCGTCGGCGGCAGCGCCGCCGGCAAGTCGACGCTTCTCCACCTGTTGCTCCGGCTCGCCCAACCCACCCGAGGCCGGATCACCGTCAACGGGGTCGACATCGGCGGCGTCTCACTCGCCAGCTGGCTCAGCCAGGTGTCGCTGGTACCACAGGACCCCGGTCTGCTCGACGGGACGATAGCGGAAAATGTTCGCTTCCTCCGCAGCGACATCAGCGACGCCGACGTACGCAGGGCCGTCCGGGCCGCCGGCCTGGACGAGGATCTCCGCAACTGGCCGCAGGGACTGGCGCAGCAGGTCGGCCCCCTCGGTCGGGCACTCTCCGGTGGGCAACGCCAGCGAGTCGCCCTGGCCCGCGCGCTGGCGGGTCAGCCACGACTGCTCGTACTCGACGAACCGACCAGCGCACTCGACGCCCACACCGAGGCGATCGTGCGGCACACCATCGAACAGGTCCGCCAGCACGCAGCGGTGCTCGTCGTCACCCATCGCGCCAGCACCCTGTCGGCCTGCGACCGGGTGCTGGAGTTGCGGGACGGACGTCTGACCGAGCAGGCCGACACCACCCACGACGACGGCGTACTGATCGACGGATGACGGAGCAACCGACTCACCGGGCCCACGAGCGCGCGGCCCGCCGCCAGGCGCGGACCGCCGCCGGCAGCTGCGCGGCCATCCAGACCGGCCGAAGCAGATAGCACACGACGAGCCAGCGGGAGCCCCGGGCGGCGAGCGGCATCGACCGCCGCAGCATCGCCCTCGACGGAAAAAGACGCTGCACGACAAACAGGGGACGTCGCCACGCAGGGACGCTGCGCAGTGCGTTCAGGGTGCCTGTGCCGCGCACCTCGGTCAGGGCCCGTACCGCCAGCTCCGCCGGCACCCGCACCCCCGAGCCGAACTCCGCCGCCAGGCTGGACGCCTCCGAAACCAGGCGCAGCCCCGCCACGAACGTGGGCATGGCGCCGAGTTGCCGGGCCAGGGCCGCCGCCATCCGCATCGTGTCGTCGCCCAGCAGCTGCAGACCGCGCCGGAGGTCGCCCAGTGGCTTGGTGTCCTTCAGGCCGGTACGCCCTGCGTGCATCGCGAGGTGACAGGCGAGCGCCACGTCGTCGAGCACGGCCACCTCGGTCGTCCCGATCGTCGATCGCCGACTGTGCTGCCGCAGCAGCGACCAGACCCTCACCGCAGGCGCGTCGCAGCCGGCAAGTGTGACGTGCAGGTCCACGGTCGCCCGGTCGGAGACCCGGCGCCAGGTGGAGGCGTGTAGCGAGCGCTCGCCGCTTCGGGCACCGGCCATCAGGTCGACGAAACCCAGGTCCGTCAGGATGGCCTCGGCGTCGGCGTACTGCCGTGGGTCGACGAGCAGGTCGACGTCACGGTAGCTGCGGTTGACCACCTTGCCGTCGTACAGCCGGTCCACGATGCTGCGTCCCTTGAGCAGGATCGAGTCGATTCCGTGCTGTCGGAACTCCGCGACCAGGCGCGCACCGACCGCGTCCAGCATCAGGCACCGCAACAGTTTCCGATCGAGGAACATCGCGACTGGGACTGTCTTGTCCGGATCGGTTCGAGGTATGTGTGGGTGATCGTGCGTCTGCATCTTGAATGACCTTTCACAGGTCGCCGCCGGGATGGCCGAAACCATGATCTCGACCATCCTGGCGACACCTATGAACGAGATTCGCACCAGCTCCGGCTTGACCGCATCCCGCAGTCACGGCCTCGGGAACGCAGATTCAAGCCACCGGCCGGGACTAGGAGTCCAGGCCGATCAGTGAGTCGAGGATCAGCAACACACCGCTGGCCGTGGCGCCTGCCGCCAGGCGATCCAGGCGCGGTGTCGACCAGACCCGCCTGCCCTCGCCGCTCGACAGACCGTTCTCCGGTTCACGTGGATGTGACATGCTCATCTTTCCTCCTGCTGCATCTGCGGCTCGAATAGCCCGCTTCCCGATTCTTCGGCGTTGACGCCACTGCGATTCTGACATTCCACATCGACCTTACGCAGGAAATTCGCCAGCCCGTAAGACACCGAATTTCCCAGATCGAACAGGGCGGGTCGAGGTCGAGAATGCCGTCGCCGAACGACCTCCGGACGCCACTTTCCGGCGCTTCTTGACGGCGGTGTCGGCTGACCGACCCGAGCATTCCACCCTCGCCGAAGGCGAAGGTTCCTCCGCTACGAACAGGGTCACGGCGCGAGGTGCGGTGCCCGGCTACGGAACTGCGACGGACGCGCCGCGACGGTTCGTGGGCGAACCGTTCGGTGGTGATCCAGCCAACGGAGGTACTTGCTCGTCGCCAGCGCTCGGGGTAGCAGCAGGGTGTAGTCCCGCACCACCGACGGATCGCCAGCCCGATCGGGAGTTGGCCAGTCGCGTACGAGCGCGTCGAGACGCGACAGGTCCATCAGCTCCTGGGTGGCCGGGTCGGCCCGCGCGGCGGCGAACTCGTCACGGATCTCGTCGCGCCGATCGGTGAGCCGGTCGTACCAGTCGGGCAGTTGGGCACCGCGGACCTCACGCAGTCTGATGCCGTCCGGCACCCGCCCCGCCATGCTGGCACGGGCGCCGGCCCGGCCCCGTCCACGGTGACGCCGTGCCCAGCCCGGCTGCCCGGCGGAGAGCTCGATCAGGGCAAGGTCGGCGGTGGGGTCCACGACGCGCCCACCGCACCGCACGTCGAGGGTGGCCATCACCTCCGCGTGTTGGGCGTTGTCGTCGAGGAACCGGCCGAGGCCGGAGATCCTGCGGTAGGCGTCGATACCGCCGGCGATGCGTGCGGCGAGCGCGGTCGTGGCCAGGTGGGGCCGCAGCGGACTCGCGGCCAGCCACTGGGCCGCCACCGACCGGGAGCCACGCCGTACCTCGATCAGGCGCTGCACGGGATCGGGCAGCATCGGTCGCACCACACCCTGGATCAGGGTCTCGCGCCAGCCGCGCCGAGCCGACCAGGCGGTTGCCTCGCGCCACGTCTCGACCAGGCGCCCGGCGCGCATCAGGTCCACCAACCACCGAGGCTCGTCCCGGGAGAAGGTCAGGTTGCCGATGCCGCCGGTGAACAGCACGGAGACGTTGTCGGCCGCGGCACGGTGGTGGATGGCCCTGACCCACATCATGTTGAGCGTGTTGCGGACCGGTGTTCCCCCGGCCGCGAAGTAGGCGTCGTCACCGTCGACGGCGTAGGCGCCGACGGCGTCGACGAAGCTCGGTTCGACGTGCGGATGCACGTCGGACAGCAGCCGGACCAGGACGGACTCGTCGGCGTCGCGTCCGTTCGCCGATCCCGCCCAGCCCACCGGCGGCACCGAGGTGTAGGTCCGAATTCGCGCCGAGGAGACCTGTTCGGCGAGGGTCGCCGCCACGGCGGTCGAATCCAGGCCACCGCTGAGCATCACACCTAGCCCACCTCGGTGCCGAAGCTGGGCGCGTACCGCCTGGTCCATGGCGCCGCGCAACTCCTCGGCGTGCTCGGCGGCGGATCCGGACCGCCGGGGCGTGACGTCAAGCGACCAGTAGCGTCGGTGCTGCGTCCGCTCCCGAGTGATCCAGACGGAACTGGCCGCCGGTACGGGAGTGACGTCCCGGATCCAGCTGCGCCGGGTGTCCTGCGCGACGGCCAGGAACTCCACGGCCCGGTCGAGGTCCGGTTCCAGCGGTACCTGTGGCGACGCGGCGACTGCGAGCGCGGTGCTACCGAAGCCGAGCCAGCCGACCCCCCGGTACAGGTGCAGCGGTCGCCGTCCGAGGTGGTCGCGGGCGAGGAGTACTCCCCCGCGCCGCCCGTCGATGACCGCGAAGGCGAAGTCGCCGCGCAGTCGGCGGCAGCAGTCGGCTCCCCACCGGGCGTAGGCGCGGGCGATCAGCAAGGAGTCCGGTAGCGCCGCCGCACCGTGCAGGTGCAGCATCCGGCACAGCTCCGCCCGGTTCGTCAGCACCGCGTCGGCGACCACCACCGTCCCGGTTTCGGCGGACACCCATGGTTGATGGTCGTCGTCGTCCTCGGGAACGCGGTGGTGCACGACCGACGCCACTGCCGCCGTGAGCGCACCTGTTCTACCGGACCAGCCTCCGTACGCGTCCGCACCGAGCGCGGTCAGCACCGTGGCCGCCCCATCCAGGTCACGCTCGCCGTACGGTCGGCCGTCCAGCCCTACCAGGCCCGCGAAGCCCGTCATACGTTCACCCGTCTTCACCCGAAAGGCGCGCTTACCCGAGCGACGGTATGGCACTATTTGTCCCGTGTCAGTCACTTTGTCATCTGAGGTCGTGCGCAGTTCCGCCGCGCTGACCGCCACCGTCAACGACGAGATCGTCATGCTCGACCCCGAGCAGGGTGCCTACTTCGGTCTCAGCCCGGTGGCCTCCCGCATCTGGGAACTCATGGCCGAACCCACCAGCGTCGAGGGCATCTGCGCCACCCTGCGCACCGAGTACGGCGTAGAGCCGGACACCTGCCACCAGGACGTGACCGCGTTCCTGGACGACCTGGTACGGGCACGTCTGATCACCGTCACCCCGTGACCAGGCCGAGCACGGTCGCCCTCGCCCTGGAGGCCGCCGCCCGGCTCACGAGCGCCCAGATCCTCGTCGCCGTGTGTTCGGGACCACGACTCATGCGCCTGCTCGGCACGGTCGCCCGGTCCGCCGACACGCCGAAGGACGCCGACCCACGCTGGCCTGCGGCACGCCGTGTCGCCCGCGTGGTGGACCGGGTCGGGAACCTGCTGCCCTGGCACCCCGTGTGCCTGCCACGGGCCATGACCACCCGGGCCATGCTGCGGCGCCGCGAAATCCCGTGCGAACTCCACCTCGGTGTCACCAGCACAGCGCCCCTGGCCGCCCACGCCTGGGTGACGGTCGGCGGCCGGGTGGTCCAGGGCGGGCCGGTCGCCAAAGTCACGCCGCTGGCCACACTGCGTTAGCCAGCCGGACCGGATCCGTGACCTTCCGCACCGCAGGCGGCAGCTCTGTCGGCCGCCCTCGCTATGGTGTCCGCGCTGTCAGTCCACAGTGGTAGATCCGGACGGACCGCGAGCGCGTGTCGTCCGGTGGGAGGTCCTCCGCGTTCAGCACCAACAGCTGGATCTGCAGTCCATCTCCAAGCTGGGGTTCACTCACAGTAGAACGCCGGGGGCGCGGTGGGCGATCTTCGTACCGCCCACCGCGCCCCTCGACCAGCCTCCCGGCGTCACACCGGCCCCTGCCACACGCCCCGGGACCGGGGTGAGGTCAGCCGACGACGACGTCGCAGTCGGCCTGCCCGGTCGCCTTAAGCGCGTCGTAGCTGACCTCGATGAACGGCTCGTACGCGCCGGCGTTGAGGCTACGGGTCTTCTTGCCCGGCACCCACCTGGTGCCGGTCGACTTCCGCAGGTCCGACGAACCGAGCGTCAGGTCGCAGATCCAGTGCGCGTTGCGGCCGAGCAGGTTCCCGTTCCGAGCGTTCGCCTCGATCGCCCAGTTGCCGTCCCGGTTGATCGTGAACGCGATGTTCCCGCTGACATTGCGGCTGCTGTCGCTGGTGGTGAAGGTGACGGAGTTGCCGTCGGAGGCGACCGTCTTGGTGGTCGCGTTGGCGTGCGCCGGCACGGCTCCGAACAGCACGGCGCCGCCCACCGTCCCGGCCGCGACGACGAGTGCCAGGCTTCGAGCGCGACGGAGGACCGCGGCCGTACCGGAGTTGTTGTTCTGCATTTCACTACCCCACTTCTCTGTCCCACGACGGATGTCTACTGCTGTCGCGACGCTTCCTACCGCCATCGACATGAACCAGTATCCGGCCCTACGTGGACCTATCCATGAGGGAGAAATGAGGAAAAGAGAGGGAATCATTGAGATCACACGAACGCGCCCAAGTACGACAGCAACTCGGACCGAAACCCGACAATCACAGACTTGACCTGTGCGGGAGGCGTCGACTAGGCAATTCAGACGGCAAGGGAGATGGATTTCAACGACAGGTATTCGTCGATACCTTCCGGGCCACCTTCACGCCCGAAGCCGGACTGCTTGACCCCACCGAACGGCGCCGCCGCACTGGACACCATCCCCTGGTTTATCCCGACCATCCCCACATCGAGACGTTCGGCGATCTGGACCGCCCGTGATAAATCCCGAGTGAACAGGTACGCAGCCAGGCCGTACTCCGAGTCGTTGGCGATCGTGAGCGCCTCACTCTCAGCGGTGAATGTGGTGATCGGAGCGACCGGGCCGAAGATCTCCTTGCGAGTCAGAGTGGTGTCGGCGGGTACTCCGGTGAGCACTGTCGGGGCATAGAAGTAGCCGTTCTCGCCGATCGCGGAACCTCCGGTCAGCACCGTCGCCCCCCGGTCTCTGGCGTCGTCGACGAGGTCGGCGACGCGCCGCCGAGCGGCGGCGTCGATCAGCGGCCCGACAGTCACCCCCGCGTCGGTGCCCCGACCGACGACACCGGCGGCCATCCTGGTCGTGAGCTGTGCCGCGAACTGCTCGGCTACCGACTCGTGCACCAAGAATCGGTTCGCTGCCGTGCATGCCTCCCCCATGTTGCGCATCTTCGCCAGCATCGCCGCGTCGACAGCCCGGCCGAGGTCCGCGTCCGCGAAGACCAGGAACGGGGCGTCGCCACCAAGTTCCATCGAGGTTCGCAACAGCGTCCCGGCGGCCTGTCGCATCAGGTGCCGGCCCACCGCCGTCGATCCGGTGAAGGTGAGCTTGCGCAACCGCGGATCGGCGAACAGCGGGGCGGTCACCTCGGCCGCGCGGGTGGTGGCGACGACGTTCACCACACCTGGGGGTATCCCGACGGTGGTCAGCAGATCCGCCAGCGCGAGCATGGTCAACGGAGTCTGCGCGGCCGGCTTCACCACCATCGTGCAGCCGGCCGCGAGTGCCGGGGCCATCTTGCGGGCTCCCATCGCCAGTGGAAAGTTCCACGGCGTGATCATCAGTGTCGGCCCGACCGGGTGTTTCGTGGTGACAAGTCGGCTGGCGCCTTCCGGAGCGAGGCCCCAGCGACCAGAAATCCGCACCGCCTCCTCGGAGAACCAGCGGAGGAACTCCGCCCCGTAGGTGACCTCGCTCCGGGCCTGAGCCAGTGGCTTACCCATCTCCAGTGTCATCAACAGGGCGAACTCCTCCGTCCGCGCGACGAGTTGCTCGTATGCGGCTCGCAGCAACTCCGCGCGGTACCGAGGTGCGGTGGCTGCCCAATCCGTTTGCGCTGCCACCGCGGCGTCCAGGGCAGCGCGACCGTCCATGGCGGTGCCGTCCGCAACGGTGCGTAGGATCGCTTCGGTCGCCGGGTCCTCGACGGGGAAGGTTCGGCCGTCGGCGGATTCGCGCCACCGGCCGCCAACGAACACCCCGCAGGGCACATGGTCGAGCACCGCGCGTTCCACCGGATCGTCGACAGTGGACCGGCTCGACGTATCGGGCGCTGCGGACGACCACGCCGGGTTCATCGGGCCTGCGCCCCGTGAAGAGCGGCCTCGAAGATGCCGAGGCCTTCCTCGAGGACCGTGTCGGGCGCGTCCAGGGGCGGTAGGAAACGAAACACGTTGCCGTAGGTGCCGCAGGTCAGGGTTACCAGACCAGCGCGGTGGCAGCGGGCGTTGACCGCAGCGGTGAGCATCGGGTTCGGGGTCAGGTCGTCCGCACCGGTAACCAGCTCGACCGCCAGCATCGCACCTCGCCCACGTACCTCGCCGATGACGCCGTACCGTCGCCGTAGGTCCTCCAGGCGGGGGCGGAACAGACGTTCCACCTGCCGGGCGCGACCGCACAAGTCCTCGTCGATCATGGTTTCGATCGCGGCGAGCGCGGCGGCGCACGCGATCGGATTGCCCCCGTAGGTGCCACCGAGCCCGCCCGGGCTGACAGCGTCCATCACCTCGGCACGGCCGGTCACCGCCGCCAGCGGCAGGCCACCGGCGATGCCCTTGGCCGTGGCGACGAGGTCCGGTACGACCTGTTCATGCTCTGCGGCGAACCAGTCGCCGGTCCGGCAGAAGCCGGTCTGGATTTCGTCGGCGATCAGCAGGATGCCATGTTTTCGGCACCACTCGGCCACCCGCCTGAGCCAGCCCACGGCCGGCACGATGAATCCACCCTCGCCCTGAATCGGTTCGACCATCACGGCTGCGGTGCGGGAAGCGCCTACCTGCGACTCGACTAGGTCGACGAAGGCCGCGAACGCCTGCTCGGCACAGGCTTGCGCACCTCCCGGCCAGCGCAGCGGATACGCCATCGGCGCCCGATACACTTCCCCGGCGAAGGGGCCGAATCCGTCCTTGTACGGTCGGGCCTTGGCGGTCAGGGCCAGGGCCAGGTTGGTCCGGCCGTGGTAGGCGTGATCGAAGGTGACGACCGCAGGCCGACCGGTGGCGTAGCGGGCGATCTTGATGGCGTTCTCCACCGCCTCCGCGCCGGAGTTGCACAACATCGAACGCTTCTCGTGACCGCCCGGGGTCAGTGTGTTGAGCTGCTCGCAGACCGCCACGTACCCTTCGTACGGGGTCACCATGAAACAGGTGTGAGTGAAGTTGGCGGCCTGGTCGGCCACTGCGGCGACCACCCGGGGAGCCGCGTTGCCGACCGTGGTCACGGCGATGCCGGAGCCGAAGTCGATGAGCTGGTTGCCGTCCACGTCTACGAGGACCCCGCCACCGGCCCGGGTCACGTAGACCGGCAGGCCGATACCCACTCCGGCGGAAACGGCCGCAGCCGTGCGGCGGTGCGCGAGGACCGAGTTGGGACCGGGTATCTGGGTGCGGAGCAGGCGGTTCCTCGGGGCAGCGGTCATGCGCTCATCCTGTGCGGCCGCTGCCATGTTGTCGAATGCCTGTTCCGACTAGGGTCCATGCTCTCCAGGCATAGGGAGGGCGCCTCGTGGAACTGCGTACGCTCCGATACCTGCTGGCCGTGGTCGACGCCGGATCGGTCTCGGCCGCAGCGCGGCAGGTGCACGTCAGCCAGCCGGCGCTGTCCCGGCAGTTGCACAGGCTGGAGCAGAGCCTCGGCATCCGGATGTTCGACCAGCGGGACGGCCGGCTGACCCTGAACTCCGCCGGGCTGGAGTTTCTGCCCATCGCCCGGGACCTCGTCGCCCGCGCCGACCTTGCCTTGCAGGCTGCGGCGGCGATCCGGACGGGCACGTTGACCAGCGTCACGATTAGCTGCCCGGGTACCACGTTGACCGATGTGATCGCACCGTTCCTGGCCACCTGGGACTCGACAGATCCACTGCCACGGGTGTGGGAGGAGTCCCCGCCAGCGATCTACGCCTCGCTGCAGCGGGGCGCGGATCTGGCGATCGGCACTGAGCCGCCTCCGCGCGAGCTTTCCTGCACGCCGATCGCGACCCTGCCGGTCTGGGCGTACGTGAACGGCACACACCGGTGGCGCGACCGCCAGGTCGTCCAGGTGGTCGACGTCGTAGCCGAGCACCTGCTCCTGTTGTCTCCGGCGCAGCACGCCCGACGGGCCCTGGACCGGGCGGTCGGGTCGGCCGGGCTCGGCTACCGGCAGGTCACCGAGTTCGGCACGCCGGAGGTGGCGCAGGCCGTCGCGGCGGCGGGGCGCGGTGTCGCGGTGGTCTCCGACGACACTCGGTTCGGTCTTCACCCGGTCGCGATCGCGGCGGGCCGTGCCCGGCTGAGTATCAGCCTCTACGCCGCCTGGCCGCGTGGGCACCACGCCGACGCCGCGCTCCGGCTGATCGCCAACCGGCTGTCCGGCTTCTGCACGTCCCGCTACCGCAGGCCTGCCCACTGACCTGCGTGTTTCTGAGGTGTAAAACTCGCGTCCGGCTGGTGGACCATCCACTGTTGGGATGTTGACACCCTCACCTGGCTCGTGCATCTTGGATCCAATCTCCAACCAGCCGGGCTACCCCGCGGCTGACAAAGGGGTGGGAGGTGGGTCCTTGACTTACGCCATCGGTTCCCCATGCATCGACGTACGCGATCGCTCTTGCGTGTCGGTCTGCCCCGTCGACTGCATCTACGAAGGTACGCGGAAGCTTTACATCCAACCCGACGAGTGCATCGACTGCGGTGCATGCATGACGGAGTGCCCGACCGGCGCCGTCGTGCGCCTCACGGATGCCACCGGCCACGAGGCCGAATTCGCCCACGACAATCGTCGGTTCTTCGAAGACGTTTTGACCGGCCGCGACCAGCCGCTCGGCTCACCCGGAGAAGCAAGCTCCACCGGGCCGATCACCAGCGACACCGAACTCGTCCGCGCATTCAGACGTGCACCTTGAGGAGAAAAATAGTGATCAGGACAAGTGACGCGCTCGGCGGTGGCCGTCGGGCCGTCGTCGCCGCGGTTGCGACGCTTCCGCTGCTCGCCCTCGCCGCCTGTCAGGGCAGCGACGCCGAGGCTGACGGTGGGCCGATCCGCATCGGCGTGTTGGCCCCGACCAGCGGCAGCGTCTCCGCCGACGGCGAAGGGATGGTCCGGGCCAGCCAGCTCGTGGTCGACCGAGTCAACAACGAGGGCGGCATCGGTGGCCGGCAGGTCGAATTGGTGGTAGCCGATGATGCCTGCGAGGCGCAGGCCGGAACCCAGGCCGCCCAGAAGCTGATCAACGACAAGGTCGTCGCGATCGTCGGCGGCTTCTGTTCCTCGGCGACCCTGCCCGCCATCGAGTTGTTCCACCGCAACGGGGATCTACCCTTCGTGGTCGCCGTCTCCAGCAACCCGAAGGTCACCGACGCCGGTTATCCAAACATCACCCGCTACATCGGCCGCGATGACCAGGAAGCCCCTGTCGCGACCCAGTACGTCCTCACGCAGCTGAAGAGCACCAAGCTCGCGATCATGAATGACAACTCCGAGTTCTCCCGCTCGGTGGCCGAAAACGTGACGACGAACGTCGCGGCCGCAGGCACCGCCGAGATCGTCTACAACGACTCCATCCAACCAGGTCAGAACGACTACCGTGCCGCCCTGGAGCGGGTCCGGACCACAGGTGCGGACACTCTGCTCTACACCGGTTTCTACCCGGAGTTCGGCATCCTCGCCAAGCAGTGGAAGTCCCTCGACCTGCCGTACCAGCTGGTCGGCGGCGCGTCCTCCATCGACCTCAGCGTCATCGAGTCCTCGCCGGAGGCAGCTCGGGACGACCGGTTCAGCATCGTCACCTACCCGACCGCCTCACTACTGGACAACCCCAACGCCACCGCGTTCCGGGAGGCATACCAAAAGCAGTACAACGCCGAACCGGCACAGTACGACGTCTTCCAGTACGACGCCACCGAGGGACTCGTGGCCGCACTCAAGGAGGACCCGGACGACCTGTCCACCGAGGCGCTCAACGAGCGGCTACGGGCGCTGACCTTCGAGGGCGTCACCGGCCAGATCTCCTTCGACGATCGGGGAGACCGTAAGGCATTCCCGTTCCTCGCCGTCAGGGCCGGCACCGACGGCACCTTCGCACCCGTCTTCCAGTTCGCGCCGAACGGCGGCTGGGCCGCGGTGGGCCAGTAGGCAATCAGACGGAACCGGACTGATGGAAACACTCGTGCAGGTACTGATCATCGGCGGCACCGTCGGCTCGTTCTACGCACTGGTCGCGCTGGGCTACACGATGGTGTACGGGATCGTACGTCTGATCAATTTTGCCCACGGTGATCTGGTCATGGTGGCCTCCTTCATCGGCTGGGTGATGCTCGAACAGGCGTGGGTCCAGGCGATGCCGACGCTGCTGGGAATCCTGCTGGCCGCGGGTGTTGCCATCGCTGGGACCGCCCTACTGTCGTTGACCCTGCTCCGCCTGCTGTACGCCCGCCTCATCGGCCGCTCGACCCTGGGATTCCTGCTAGTGACGCTGAGTGTGGCGTTCGCCATGGAGGAGATCATCAAACTGATCTTCGGCGCCCGGGAACGGGCCTACCCGAACTACTCCCTGGCCACCGAGACGATCACCATCGGTGCAATTCGCCTCGCCGGCATGGACCTGGTCGTGATCGGGCTGGCCGGCACGCTGATGGTCGGAATGATCTGGTTCGCACAGCGGACCATGACCGGCGCCGCGATGCGGGCCCTGGCCATCGACCACGACGCCGCCAGGTTGATGGGTGTCAATGTTACTGCGCTCATCGCTGCGGCGTTCGCCATCGGCGCGGCGCTGGCCGCGGTGACCGGCGTGTTGTCCGGGGTGTACTACGGCCGGATCTCCTTCGACATGGGCTTCATGTTGGGCCTGAAGGCGTTCACCGCGGCCGTGGTCGGCGGTATCGGCAACATCGGCGGCGCGGTTCTGGGCGGGCTGGTCATCGGGGTGCTCGAAGCGCTCGTCCAGGGCTACCTCGCCGGGGCCTGGTCGGACGCCTTCATCTTCGGCGCCCTGATCCTGGTGCTGTACCTGCGACCGCAGGGCATCCTCGGCGAACGGGTGGCGGTGCGGGCCTGATGACACGAACCCTGCTGAACCGGTCGCGGCGACACGTCGCCACCACCTGGCCCACTTCCGTGCTGGCCATCCTCGGCCTGGCGCTGGCCGGCGTCGCCCTGTTGAACGCCTACGGCTCGGACTACGTCACCACCGTCGCCGTCGGTGTCGCCACCTACGCGGTGCTCGGACTCGGCCTGAACGTAGTGATGGGCTACGCCGGCCTGCTGGACATGGGATACGCCGCGTTCTTCGCCATCGGCGCGTACACCTCGGCGATCTGCGGCGTGCACCTCGGCCTCGACTTCTTCGCCTCCATCCCGATCGCCATCGCCGTCACTGCCCTGGCCGGGGTGTTGATCGGCTATCCCACCCTGCGACTACGCCCCGACTACCTGGCGATCGTCACTATCGGCTTCGGAGAACTGGTCCGGACCATCGCCAACAACTGGGATTACGTCGGAGCCAGCCGCGGCCTCTACCCGCTGCCCATCCCGGAGCTGTTCGGGTTCACCTTCCACAGTCCGATCCGCCAGGCACTGCTCGCGTTCGCGCTACTCGCTGTCGCGGTCGTGTTGGTCAACCGGCTCGGTCGTTCGCACATCGGTCGGGCCTGGCGGGCGATCCGGGACGACGACTTCGTCACCGAGTCGGTCGGCCTACCCACCCTCCGTCTCAAGATCGGCGCCTATGTCGCCGGCGGCGCGGTCGGCGCCCTCGCCGGATCGATCTTCGCCGCCCGGTCGGTGGCGATCGACCCCACCAACTTCGAACTGATGCTCTCCGTTCAGTTGATCATGGTGGTGGTCCTGGGTGGCCTTGGTAGCACCGTCGGTGTTCTCGGCGCGTCCCTGGTCTTCGTCGCCCTGCCGGAGATCCTGCGTTCCATCCAGGACTATCGGCTACTCGTCTTCTCCGTCGCCGTCATCATCCTGATCGAACTTCGCCCGAGAGGGCTGGTCCCGGAACGATCCGTCCTCCCGCCGGCCGCCGCCCTGGCAGCAGCGAGAACGACGCCCGCCACTACGACCAGCCCTCCCTCAGCGGCCGCGACGCAGGCCACCACCGCCACACCCGAAGAACCCGCACCACTGCTGAGGGCGACAGGCATCACGAAACGCTTCGCCGGGCTCGTCGCGTTGGACGACGTCAGCCTCACCGTCGAGGCGGGCCGGGTCGTCGGCATCATCGGACCCAACGGCGCCGGCAAGTCGACGCTGATCAACGCGATCACCGGAGTGCACCGCGCCACCAGTGGTCGAGTCGAACTACGCGGCCGCGACATCACCCGACTCGCTCCACACCGCATCGCCCGGCTGGGCGTGTCCCGCACCTTCCAGACCACCCGGTTGATCGACCAGATGGCCGTGCTGGACAACGTCACCGTGGCCGCCTACGCGACCACCGACCTCGGCCTACGGCACGCGTTGTTCGCCCCCCGGACGGTGCGCCACCGCGACTTCACCGCCGCCGTCCGGGCCTGGCACCAACTCGACCAGGTGGGGCTGACCGAGGCGGCCGCCCGTCGCCCCGGCAGCCTCTCCTACGCCGACCGTCGCCGGGTCGAACTGGCTCGCGCCATGATCATGGAGCCCAGCCTGCTGATCCTCGACGAACCGGCGGCGGGTATGAACCCGAAAGAGAAGGCCGACCTGACCCGGCTCCTACGGACCGTGGCCGCCTCCGGAGTGGCCGTGCTGCTGATCGAACACGACATGCCACTGGTAACCGCTGCCGCCGACGAGGTGGTCGTGCTCGATCAGGGGCGGATCCTCGCCACCGGCGCCCCCACCGAGGTCCTTGCCCTGCCCGAGGTGATCGAGGCATACCTCGGGCACCCGACCGACGACGAGGAGCCCGACCGATGACGATCCTGTCCGCTACGGGCCTGCATCTGGGCTACCACGGCCTGGCAGTCGTCCACGATGTCAGCTTCGACCTGCGGCGCGGCGAGGTAGTCGCGCTACTCGGCCCCAACGGCGCCGGCAAAACCACCATCATGAAGGCGATCTCCGGTCTCATCCGGCCATCACACGGACGCATCCTGCTTGATGGGATCGACCTCGCCGGCCTGCCGGCGCACCGGATCGTCTCACTCGGACTCCGCCACGTACCAGAGGGTCGGCGGGTCTTCGGGTCGATGAGCGTGGCCGAGAACCTGCGCCTGGGCGGCTACACCATGCGTCGTCACCCCGCCGACATCCGGGACCGCATCGACGAGGTCTACCAGCTGTTCCCGATCCTCGGGCAGCGCGCACAGCAACTCGCCGGCACCCTCTCCGGCGGAGAGCAGCAGATGCTCGCCGTCGGCCGGGCCTTGATCACCCGTCCACTGGTGCTCGCACTGGACGAACCATCCCTCGGCCTGTCCCCTCGGATGTCCCAAGAGATCCTGTCCACCGCCCGACGACTGGCCCGGAACGGCACAGCGGTGCTGCTGGTGGAGCAGAACATTCGCGAGGCGCTGCGCATCGCCGACCGTGCCCACGTGTTGGAACTTGGTCGGATCGTGCTCAGCGGCACCGGCGCGGACCTGGCCCGAGACCCCCGGGTCGAGGCCACCTACCTGGGTGGACAGTCAGCCGGCGACGTCAGTCCCGGCCCCGACACCACACCGGAGGAACCACGATGAGCACTGTGACCGTCGCCCTGGTCGGCTGCGGTGGGATGGGTCTGCGCCACCTCAAGGCGTACGCCGCGCTGCACGCCGCCGGCAACACCGACGTCCGGTTGACCGCGCTCTGCGACGGTGACGAGCACCGCCGGGAAGCGGCCGTCACCGAATACCTCGACCTGACCGGAGAAACTCTGCCCAGCGTCGCGGCCATCGAGGACCTTCCTGCCCTGGGGCAGCAGGTCGACGCGGTGGACATCGCCGTCCCGACCCATCTGCACGCACCGCTGGCTGCCCTGGCCTTCGACCAGGGCCACCACGTCCTGGTGGAGAAGCCCATCGCGTTGACCATCTCCGACGCCCGTGCCATGGCCACGGCGGCACAGCGAGCCGGCCGGGTCCTCGCCGTCGCAGAGAACTTTCGCCGGGTCGCCGGCAACCGCGCCGTGCAGGACTTCATCGCCTCTGGCCTGATCGGCACGCCGTACTTCACCACCGCACAGTTGTCACTGCCGGCCTCGCTGCTCCACCCGCAGGGCGGCGGTGAATGGTACCGCGACCGATCGAGGTCCGGCTCACTCGTCGCGCTGGAGATGGGCGTGCACGAGATGGATCTGCTCCAGTACTGGTTTGGTCCGGCGGTGACGGTCTCCGCCTCGGTGCACACCTACGAACCGCAGGCCGTCCTGGCGGACGGGCGTCGGGTGCCGGTCACCAGCGAGGACAGCTGCTTCGGTCACGTCTCGTTCGCCGCAGGGGTGCACGCCCAGATCGTCCTCACCATGGCCGGTCACGGTGAGGTGATCGGTAACCGCCTGTTGGTGGGCTCCACCGGCAGCCTCACCTCGACCTGCTGGGAGAACTGGCAGGGTGGCTGGCTCACCACCGACGACGGTTCCCGCCACCGCATCGACGACCGCATCCGGCAGTGGGTCGCCACGCTACCCGCCGGCACCCGGACACGCCTCTTTCCCACCGGCACGTGGAACCCGGCGGACCTCACCGTCGACGTGACAGATCCGGTCCGATACGGCATCGCTCACGAGATCGTCGACTTCGCGCACGCGATACGCACCGGCAGCCCACCGGAGACCGGCGCACCCGAAGCCATCCAGGCACTCGCGGGCGCTGTCGCTCTCCTTGAGTCATCGGCCGCCCGTGCCGAGGTCGCCGTCGCCGATGTTCTCGACGGCACCGTCGCGGCCTGGCAGCGGTCACTGGATCGCATAGCCATCCCAACCGTCTGACCCACTGGGCCGCACAGCGGCCACCACCCTCACGGAGCCCGAGAATGTCAAGCCCCTCACCGGAATCCATTGCCGGCTACCTGTCCGCGATGCGACCGTTCTGGCACCCGGTCCTGCGGTCGGTGGATCTGACCGACCGACCCATACACGTCGTCCTACTCACCGAGTCGATCGTCCTATCCCGGCTCGACGGCGAGGTCAGCGCGCTGACGAACGTGTGCCGGCACCTCGGCGCGGCGCTGACCCTCGGCGACATCGTCGACGGTCGGGTGTTGCGCTGCCGGTACCACGGTTGGCAGTACGACCGCACCGGCCGCTGCGTGGACATCCCCCTGCGCGGCGAGGAGAAGATCCCCGCTCAGGCCCGTGTCCGGCGCTACCACGCTCAGGAGCGATACGGCCTCATCTGGCTCTGCCTGGCCGACGAACCACAGGGCGACCTGCCGCCGTACCCAGAGTTCGAGGATCCCGAGTTCCACCGCAACGAGCTGGTGCAGCATGCCGAGTGGCGGGCTAGTGTGCCGCGCCTGGTGATGGCGGCCCTCGACGACACACACTTCTCCTGGGTCCATCCGGACGTACTGGGCCTGGCCGGTCAGCCCCGCCTGCCCCAGCGGTTGGGCGACCGACCGGTGGTGGTGTCCGAGGCAGGAGTGCTCACCTCGCGGTACCGCACCAGCATGCCGGAGAGCCCGATGGTCGCCGAGAGCCGAGCCGATCGCGGTCCACTACGCACCGTGGACGTCGAGTTCACGAACGTCGCCACGGTGAACTCGATGAAGAACGTCATCTACTCCGATGCCGGTGTCTCGGTCACCTGGAACGTCTACCAGCCGGTGTCCCACGACCGGACCATCTCCTTCACCCAGCTGTCCCGCACCTACGACCAAGACCCGGCCCACGACGGGCTGTGGGAGGAGTTCAACCTCGGCATCAAGGAACAGGATCGGGCGATCGTGGAAAGCCAGCAGCCCTGGCTGCTACCCCCACTCAAGGCACAGATGATCCTCTACCTGCGCCCGGAGGACATCCCGTTGGTCGAATTCCAGAAGCTGATGGAGCGGCTCGATGTCCCCCAGATCTGAACCGCCGATCACCGCTCTGGTCCTCCGCGGTGGCCAGGTCGCCACAGAGCACGGCACGGCGCGAGCGGACGTACTCGTGGTCGGTGACCGGATCGCGACGGTCGACGCGGACCTGGGCCGGATCGACCTGCCCGGAGTTCCGGTCGTCGAACACGACGTTACCGGCAAGCTCGTCCTGCCCGCCCTCGTCGACCAGCACTCCCACCCCACCGGCGGGGGCGGTGGAGGCGGTCCCCACACCCAGAGCCTGCCGATCCTGTTCGATCGCTACACCATCGCCGGCATCGGTACGGTGGTCGGCTGCCTGGGGCACGACACCGTGGTACGCGGCCACGAAACGCTGCTGGCCCGGGTTCACGCGCTACGGGCACAGGGCCTCAACGCCTACTTGTTCACCGGCGAGATCGGTCACCCGCCCAGGACCCTGACCGGCACGATCCGCCGCGACCTCGCCCTGTTCACCGAGGTACGCGGAGTCAAGGCGGCCGTCGGTGAGGTCGGTGCCGTCGGCACCGTCGACGAGTTGCGGCTACTGGCCGGTGAGGTCGCCCGGGGCAGCAGAACCGGCGGCAAGCCCGCCGTGCTGCATCTGCACCTCGGTGCTGAACCGGCCGCCGTCACCTTGATCAGCCGGGCAGTCGCCGACGGTACGGTACCCGCCGCGATGCTCACCGTCACCCACGTCAACTGGAACCCGCGGGTGCTCGCCGCAGCGACCGACCTGGCGCACTGCGGCGTCAACGTCGATGTCACGGCCTGCATCACCCCGGACTATTTCCCCGGTGCGGTACCCCCACACCGCGCCGTCGCTGAACTTCTCGAACAGGTGCCGGCGGACCAGATCACCGTGACCTCCGACGCCGGAGGCTCACACCCGCACGACGGCACCCTGGTCCCCCACCAACCGGCTCTACTGCTCGACGTACTACGCCGCTGCCTCGCCGAACGGATCGTCCCGGCACATGTGCTGGCCGGCATCTTCGCCGGCCACGCGGCCCGCCGGCTGGGCCTGACCGGCATCGGAGCCTGCGTACCGGGCTCCCGCGCCGACCTGCTCGTCCTCGACGACACCGGCCAGCACCCCATTTCGCTGCTGCTCGCGGGGCGGCTGGTCGTGCGGTGCGGTGTCGCCACCGTCACCGACCCCGTCGGAGAGGCAATCTCACCGGAAACCGCGGAGGCCATGGCATGACCGACGAACCGACCCGGACTGTCCCGGTACACGTGTACCAGGACCGGATCGCGCGCATCCGGAGGGAGTGTGCCGAGCAGGGACTCGCCGGCCTCCTGCTGGTCGACCAGGCGTCGCTGTTCTACCTGTTCGGCTATGACCAGATCGGCTATTGGGTCTTCCAGGTCGTCTACCTGCCGGCCGAGCAGGCCCTGCCTCCTGGAGCGATCTGCCGCGCCCCGGACGAGCACATGATCCGGGGCACCGGCCTGATCGACGACGTGCGCGTCTGGTACGACGAGTCGCCACGGACCCCCGGGCAGCTCGTCGCCGACCTGTTACGCGACCGGCAGGTTCCGTCCGGCGCGCGAGTCGGCATCGAGCTGTTCAGTCACGCGCTGCTGCCCGGCTACCACGAGGACCTCCGCCGGTACCTCGACGGACGCATCGTGCTTACCGACGCCTCACGCGTCGTGGGTGACCTGCGAGTGATCAAGGACGACCATGAGATCGCCTGGTTCCGGCAGGCCGCCCACCAGCTCGACGCGGCTTTCCGGGTCACCGGCAACGTAGTAGGTGCCGGCGTTCCGGAGACTGAGGTGCACCGCGCCATCGTCGACGAACTGTACCGGCTCGGGGGTGACCCACCAGCGATTCCACCACCAATCGCCTCCGGCCCCCGCACCCTGACCCAGACCCACGGGGCGGCTACCACCCGCCGGATTCGAGCCGGAGAGTCGGTAGTGGTGGAGATCGGTGCGGCGTCCAATCGCTACCATGCGGTCGGCGCCTTCAGTTACTGCCTCGGCCCACCTGATCCATCGGTCGCACATCTGCACGACGTCATGGTGGAGTCCCTCGAAGCCGGTTTCGCCGCGTTCGTACCGGGACAACCGATCGCAGAAGTCAGCCGACTCGTTCAAAGCCAACTCACCACGCGAGGTGTGTCCCGTGCCGGTCGGCACGTAGGCTACGGCACCGGCGTCGGATTCCCGCCCACCTGGCTGGAGAACCTCCGGATCAAGGTCACTGAATCACGCGTGTTCGCGCCAGGCATGACCTTCTTCTACTTCATCGGACTGCCCGGCCCCGACGGAGGCAGCCTCTACATCGGAGAACCGGTGCTCATCACCCCGACCGGTCACGAACGGGTGGCACCGCTGGACTACGAGAACTGGATCCGGTGAACGACGAGGTCACGACACGCCGCGCGGTGCACTCCGTACCCGAACCGGGGTTCGGCGAGTACCAGACCACCTGCCTGATCGCGGCACGGCTGGGTGAGCTCGGCGCCGACATCGGGCTCGGGTGCGAGATCCTGGTCCCCGAGCTACGCATGGGAATCCCCGACGATGTCGACCGGCGGTGGCAACAGGCCCTCGACGACGGCTGCGACCCGGAGATCATGGCGGCGCTCGTGGGCGGCTTGACCGGGGTGGTCGGCACATTCCACGGCCAACGGCCAGGTCGCGTCGTAGCGGTGCGCGCCGACATCGACGCGTTGCCACTGACCGAGAGCGACAGTGACGACCATCTCCCGCACCGGCTCGGGTTCGCCTCCACCCGGCCGACGGCCATGCACGCCTGCGGACACGACGGCAACACCGCTATCGTTCTCGGCCTGGCCCGCCGACTCGCCGACCGGAACTTCGCCGGCACCATCAAGCTGCTCTTTCAACCCGCCGAGGAAGGTTTACGGGGTGGTCGTGCGATGGCCGCATCGGGTGTGCTCGACGACGTCGACGATCTCATCTGCATTCACCTGGGACTTGGTGCGGCAACCGGCACCGTGTATCCACGAACCGACGGAGCGCTCGCCTCGGTCAAGCTGCGGGCCACCTTCACCGGCATCGCCGCGCACGCCGGCCTGGCCCCGGAAAGGGGGCGCAGCGCCCTACTCGCCGCCGCAGCAGCAGCATTGTCGGTGCACTCCGTCGGCCAGCACGGCCGCGCCACCACCCGGGTCAACGTGGGAGCATTGCACTGTCCGGGCGGGTCGAACATCGTGCCGGCGACAGCCACGCTGCTGCTGGAGGCACGCGCCGACGACACCGAGGCCTGCGACCTGTTGGTCACCCGCATCACCGCAGCGCTACAGGGCAGTGCGACGGCCTACGGGGTGACCTGTGCGCTGGAGACCGTCGGGCAGGCCCCAGCGGTGCGCTGCGACGCCGACCTCGCCGCTCGGGTGGCGGAGGCAGCCCGACAGGTCTCCAGCGTGACCCGGGTCGGTGACTCCCTCACCGACCGGGCCAGCGACGACGCCGCCTGGCTGTTGGACCGGGTTCGAACCCATGGCGGGCGCGGGACCTACGTCGTCATCGGCTCAGACCTGGCCGGCGGTCACCACGAACCCAGTTTCGACTTTGACGAGTCGGCGCTGCGGATCGGTGTCGACTTGCTTGACCGGGTGGTCCGGACGCTGGGCGAGCCGTGACCACCCGGCTCCGGCCGGGCCACCGGCACCAGCGCGATCTCTGCCGTTCAGGTGGTCTCGACCGTCCGGCCCGCGCCCGCCATAGCCCGCCACCTGTTGGCGGACAGTTCCTGCGCACCGGGGAAACGATCAGCGAGCATCCGCAGCAGGGCCTTCAGCTCGCCGTCTCGGTGGGCGTTCTGCAGCAGGACGACCCGCGCGACGTCACCCTCGGCGGCGGCGTCAACGATCGCGTCGTGCTCGCTGGCGCTTGCTGCTGCGCTGTCGAGATCCCTCAGATAGAGGGCCCGGTACGCATCGGCGTTCCACGCCTGCCGGATCGAGGTCACCAACTGCTCGTGTCCGGGCGACTCGAACAGCCGGAAGTGCAGTTCACGGTTGGCGTAGGTGGCGGTCACCCGGTTGCCCTCTGCAAGCGCACGGGTCACCACCTCGGCCGAGGCGCGCAGTCCGGCAATGTCGGCCGGGGTGAGCGTCGGCACGGCGAGCGCGGCGGCTTCCGACTCCAGCAATTCCCGAATGCGGTACAGGTCGAAAAGGTCCTCCAGGCGCATCTCCGGGACGCAGTAGCCCCGATGCGGCTCGTAGATGACCTGCTGCTCGCCCTCAAGAATGCGCAGGGCATCACGGACCGGTGCCCGGCTAACCCCGAGCGTCTTGGAGATGCCGTCGACATTGAGGCGAGATCCGGCCGGATAGTCACCCTCCAGCAGCGCCCGCCGCAGCTCCGACAGCACCGCCTCGACCTGGGTCGGCGGCTTCTGGAAGGGCCTGCTCGACATCGGAACTCCTCCAATTGATCGACGACGCAAGATTGAATCCTGGATCCAAAGGAGCATATCAGTGAACAGCGATAGAGTCGCCCTCCGAGTCGCCGATATGAGCTTCGACGCCATTCCGCAGGCCGCCCGTCAACGTGCCAGGGAACGACTGCTAGACACGATCGGCACCGCCCTCGGTGGCGCCGCCACCAAGGCCGCCCGGATGGCTGCTGCAGCCATGACCGATCCGGGCGAGGCGAGTACCCTCATTCCGGGTGCTCCGACTCGGACCGAAACCGCCGCCGCCTTCGTCAGCGCCGTCTCTGCCAGCGCCCTCGACTACGACGACGGGCACTACCTGGGCGGGGCTATCCACCCCTCGTCGGTCATCGTCCCCACAGTTCTCGTGGCGGCCTCCACGCGCCCGGTGGACCTGCCCACCTTCCTCGCCGCGCAAGTCGCCGGCTTCGAGGTCGCGGTCCGTGCCGCGCATCTGCTCTGGCCGCGCCACGAGACCAATCGCTGGTTCTGCACCGGTACCGCCGGGGCGGTGGGCGCGGCGGCGGCAGCCGCGAAGGTACGCGGCGGCGACGCCGACACCATCCGCCGCGCGATGCTGATCGCCTGGGCCCACGCCCCCATCTCGGCACTCCAGTGGCCAACGGTCAAAGAAGCGATCGGGTGGTCCGCCGCGACCGCGGTCACCGCGTGCCGGTTGGCCGAACAGGGTTGGATGGCGATACCGCACGAGACCGCTCCAGCCCTCGCACCGACCATCTTCCCACCCACACCGTTCGACGAGCCACACGCGGCCGGCGACCCGTTCGTGGACTCCCTCGGCAGCACCTTCGAGATCGAACGCTCCTACCTGAAACCGCACGCAGCCTGCCGCTACACCCACACCGCCGCAGATGCGTTGAACGACCTGCTCGCCGACGGGCTACGCGCCCACCACATCCACTCCATCAGGGTGGCCACCCACCACTGGGCCACCTTCCTCACCCACCGCCGTCCACCTTCGCTGGAACACGCGCAGTACAGCTACCCCTTCGTGCTCGCCGCACTCGCCGTCCACGGCCAGGCCGGACCGGACCAGATCGCCGAGCACCGCCTCCACGATCCAGCGATTCTCGACATCGCCTCCCGGGTCAAGGTCGTCCACGACCCGGAGCTCGACGTTCACCTGCCCCAGCACTACGGCACCCAACTCGACATCCATCTCACCGACGGCACGACGATGCGGCTTGAGCCTCGTCTGGTCGCCAGGGGCGATCCCGCCGACCCGATGAGCACGGCCGAGCAGGACGACAAGTTCGCCGGCCTGGTCACACCACTGTCGACTGTCGCGACGGACCGCCTCCGGCAGGCCCTCGCCGATGGCAGCGACACCACCGTCTTCTGGCGCGCCATCGCCCGTGCCGGGCGCGAGCAGTGAGCACGCTGCGCCTTGCCGTCGTGGGCGCCGGCCCCGCCGGCGCCTACACCACGGCCGCGTTGCTCGCTCAGCTCGGCGGTGACCTCGAGGTCGACCTGCTCGACCGGCTGCCCACCCCCTGGGGGCTGGTGCGTTCCGGTGTGGCCCCCGACCACCCGCAGATTCGAACCGTCAGCCGGGTCTTCGAACGCACCCTCGACCACCCCGCCGTGCGGTTCCTCGGCGGCGTCGAGGCCGGCCCACTGCTCACACACGACGATCTCCGTGAGCACTACGACGCCGTTGTCTACGCCACCGGCGCACCCTCCGACCGGCAGCCAGACATTCCCGGCGTCGAGCTGCCCGGCAGCATCACCGCCGGCCGCCTCGCCCGCTGGTACAACGCACACCCGGCCGCCGCAGACGAACGGCTCGACCTCGACGTCGACCAGGCCGTCGTCGTCGGCAACGGCAACGTCGCGCTCGACTGCGCCCGTATCCTCGTCCGCGATCCGGTCCAACTGCAGAGCACCGACATCGCCGATCCGGCTCTCTCCGCTCTCGCCGGTAGCCGGATCCGGCACGTGGTGGTGCTCGGTCGCCGCGCTCCCGCCCACGCCGCATTCACCCACGCCGAACTCCAGGAGTTGGGCCGGCTGCCCGGTGTCGACGTCACCATCGACGCACCGTCGCTCGACGGCACCGGCCCGTCGCTCGACACCCTGCGCGCGCTCGCCAACCGGCCGGGCTCTCCCCACAACCGCCGACTCACCCTGCGCTTCCAGGTCGCACCGGTCGCGGTCCGCGGAGACGCCCGTGTCGACGCCCTCGACATCGTCCACACCGAACTACGCGACGGGCAGTTTCATCCCACCGACAGAACAGAACGGCTTGACTGCGGACTTGTCGTGCACGCTGTCGGATTCCGCGGCCGCCCAATTCCCGGCCTGCCCTTCGACGACCGGCTGGGCCGGATCCCACACACCGCCGGCCGCGTCGCCCCTGGAACCTACGTGGCGGGTTGGGCGAAGCGGGGTCCGGCCGGCGTCGTCGGTTCCAACAAGCGCTGTGCCGTCGAGACCGTCGCAGCCGTCCTCGAGGACCTGCGCACCGGCAACCTTCGCGCCCATGGCCACGACCGGGAAGTCACACTCGCGTTCCTCCGGGACCGCAACCCCTATCTGACCACCCGCGAGGGCTGGCGGCGCATCGACGCGGCGGAGGTGGCCGCCGGGGTGAGCACCGGCCGACCCCGGGTGCGTTTCCCCACCCTCTCCGGGCTGCTGGCCGCTGCCGGGCGCTACTAAGAGGTCGCGCAGATAGGTGGTTCATGGCCGGCGGGTGGGGCGGGTGTCCCACCGGTACAGGATCCACGCTTGACGGATGAGGCCACGGATGGTGATGACGGCGTCCAACTGGGTCCACTCGTCGCGGCGGTTGCGGATCGTGGTGGCCGAGCAGGTCGAGTGATGAGATCCAGGTCTGCCCATGCATCGATCCACCTCCGTTCTCACCCGCGCCGAGTAGCACCTGGGCGCGACGGTCTCGCCGTGGTCGAGAAACCAGCACGTCATCTCGGTGCAGTCCTCAGGACACAAGAGCATGCTCGTTCCATTGCCGAACGTCCATGGCCACTGATAGCGTTGTTCCCACCTCTACAGTAAATCGATACACTGCGGAGTTGACCTCGTGCACAAGAGACCTGCGGCTGCTGTGGCAACGACCTGGGCGGTCGGGCCCCCGGTGACGACCCGCGCGGTTCGACCCGGTCGTCGTGAGGTCCCGGCACACCACCACCACACCAGAAGGGCAACCACCCCGTGAGAACAGCCCGAATCCGGACGCGGCTCGTCGCGCGCGCCACCGTCATCGGTCTCCTCGCCACCGCCGCGTTCGGCACCATCGCCACCACCGCCAACGCCGGCACCGTCACTCTGGAGAACCCCGGCTTCGAGCAGGGCTACTTCGCTGGCTGGCAGATCGGCCCACCCGACGACGTCGCCCTGTCCGACGTCGGAAGAACCGGTGACCACTCGGCGAAGATCGACGGTAGGCGCGGCCAGATCCGACAGGAAGTCGAGGTCACGCCGCGCACCGACTACACGCTGACCGCCCAGGTACGCGGCCGAGGGATCATCGGAGTCACCGTCGGCGGCCAGGACGTCACCGCCTCCGGTGGCGGTCGCGACTTCGAGAAGGTCAGTGTCGAGTTCAACTCCGGCAACGCCGGTTCCGTCGTGGTCTTCGCGGCCTACGGTGGCAAGACCGGGCGTTTCGACGACTTCACCCTCGACGCGGGCGGCACGGCCCCCACGCCGACGCCCACGCCGACCCCGTCCCCGGGCACCGGCTTCGACCCCACCGTCTGGGACGACTCGGAGGCGGGCGACTACATCCGGTCCAGCGATCCCTACGTGCTCAGCTTCGACGGGCTGGAGCAGTTCACGGTCACCGGCAGTGGCGGAGGCCCCCGCGACGAGCTGAAGACGCCCCAGGCGGCCCGCGTCGCGTCGGATGAGATCTACGAAGCCTTCTCGGCCGACATGACCTTCGACCTCGACGCCGGGGTCAAGCTCATCGCCCACCAGATCCACGCCGGCACCGGCGCGGGATTCTCCACCCAGTTCAAGCTCTACGTCCAGGACTCCAGCCCGCTCGGCATCTTCAAGGGAGAGGGTGAGGGCGGCTTCAGCATCGCCGACTACCCCCTGCTCGAGGGCATTCCCAGCAACGGCGTCTTCGACGTGTACGCCCGGGTGCAGATCCCGGGCTTCGTCAGCGGCGACGGCGAGATCAACGAGGAGATCATCGACCTCGGCACCATCAACAGCGGCGACACCATCCACTACGACTTCGTCAACGACCACGGAGTGATCACGGTCGGCTCGACGATCGGCCAGACGTCTGTCACCTTCACGTACGACATGCAGGATTCTGCCGCGTCGTACATGAAGTTCGGTAGCTACGTCCAGGCCCAGGACGCCGAGAGCGGCTGCAACGTCACGAACGACCTCAACTGCACCTACCCGGGCTGGGAGCCGTACGGCACCGCCACCAACCCGGCGGAGGCAGAGGCGCTGTGGCGGGAGTACTTCGCCGACTCCGACATCGACCGTGCCCAGGTCACCTTCCGCAACGTGGTGCACCGGGGAGGGCCGCTGCAGTAGCGGGCCAGGACAGATGGTGGGGGCGGCGCACGGCACCCGCTTCCGTCCCCACCATCGGCACCCGCCGGTCGCATGCCACGACGACCGCTGGAAGTCGGCACCACCGCCTCTGACTGACTGGGCAGTCAGAGGCGCCCGGCCGTCGTCGACGGAGCCGATGATGGGCTACGGTAGCCGGCGTGACGAGACGTTCCGCCGAGGTACGCCTGGACTCGTTACTGCGAATCGCGTGCGACGTCTTCGTGGAACGCGGCATGGCCAACACCCGCACCGCCGACGTGGCCCGGGCCGCCGGGGTGAGCCAGTCGCTCGTCTTCTACCACTTCGCGACGAAGGAACGTCTGCTCGCCCAGGCCTTCAACTACGCCGCCGAGCAGGAGCTGGCCCGGCTCGAAGAGGTGGTCGTATCCAGCGCCGCGCCGCTGGCCAAGCTCCGGAAAATCCTGAAGCTGTACGCGCCGACCGGCCGTTCGAAGGCCTGGGCGATGTGGATCGACGGCTGGGCGGAGTCGCTGCGGGTGCCGGAGCTGGAGAAGGTGTCCCGGCGGCTGGACCTGCGATGGAAGGAAGCCCTCGAACAGGTCATCACGGCCGGTGTCCTCGACGGCAGCTTCACCTGCGACGATCCGAACGGCGCTGCGTGGCGGATCAACGCCCTCATCGACGGACTGGCCGTCCAGGTCGCCGTCCACGAACGGGTCGTCTCCCGCAAGCAGACCGCCGCCTGGGTACGGCTCAGCGTGTCCCGCGAACTCGGGCTGGCACCCGAACAGCTCGGCTGACCTGGGGTGTCCCGGTCGCCCAACTGCTCCGGCACCCGGTGCGCACCCGACCGGCGCGATCCGGTTGACCTGGTCACAGCCGGTCAGGCCGGCACCGCCCGGTCCGCCGCCGGTCCCGCGTCGGCCGGATCCACCGAGCCGTCAGGTTCGCTAGAGCGGGCCAGCAGGCACGCAGCCGTGTGACCGGCCGCTGCCGGCAACATCCGCAGCGGTTCGGAGCGGCACCGGTCGGCGATCCCCGCCCGGCCGGCCGACCCGTCGCCGAGCGCCGGGCAGCGCGGATGGAACCGGCAGCCGGACGGCACCCGGCTCGGATCGGGTGCCTCGCCGCGTAGGACCACCGGCGCCCGGTGGGTCGACTCGGGAAGCACCGACAACAACGCGCCCGTGTACGGATGCCGGGGCGCGCCGAGGACCTGCTCGGTCGGGCCGGACTCGATGATCCGGCCCAGGTACATCACGGCCAGCCGATCGGCGATGTTCCAGGCCAGCCCGAGATCGTGGGTGACCACGAGCACCGAGAGCCCGAGCTGCTCACGCAGGGACAGCAGCAACGCCAGAATCTCCCCACGGACCGAGGCGTCCAGCGCGGAGACCGGCTCGTCGGCGACGATCACCGCCGGGTCCAGCACGAGCGCACCGGCGATGACGACACGTTGTCGTTGACCACCGGAAAGCTCGTGCGGGTAACGGCTGAAGAAGCGTTCCGCGGGACGCAGCCCCGCCAGTGAGAGCGCCCGGGCCACCTGGTCCCGTTCGTCGCCGGGCAGCCGGTGGATGCGCAGCCCTTCGGCGACCGCCTCGTAGACCGTCCGGCGGGGGTTCAGCGCGCCGCTGGGATCCTGGAGCACCAACTGCACCTGGCGGCGGTACCCACGCAACGCGCGGGTGCCGTACCGCAGTGGTTGGCCGTGCTGGAGCACCTGTCCGCGCCATGGTCGTTCCAGGCCGAGCAACGCGCGGGCCAGGGTGGTCTTCCCGCAGCCGGACTCACCGGCGAGCGCGACGATCTCCCCGCGCCCGATGGCCAGTTCGACGCCGTCGACCGCTCTGATCGGTGGCTGCCCGCTCCGGGTGGTCGCGCCGAACCCCACGTGCAGGTCACGCGCCTCGATGACCGCGCCGTCCGAGGCCGTGTCGACCTGCCGGCTTCTCATCGGATGCCCTCCCTCTCCTGCGTCACGCCGACGTGCACGCAGGCCGCTGTCCGGTCCGGCCCGGCTTCGCGCAGCCGTACGTCGGTTTCCCCGCACACCACCACCGCGTCCGGGCAGCGCGGGTGGAACGGGCAGCCGGACGGCAGCTCCCGCGGGTCGGGCGGATCTCCGGGCAGACCGCGCGGCGCCATCCGGGACGCCGGGTCACCGATCACCGGGAACGCGGCGGCGAGGGCCCTGGCGTACGGGTGGGTGGCGTCGGTGAACAGCCGCCCGCCCGGCCCCTGCTCGACGACCCGGCCGGCGTACATCACGGCCACCCGGTCACACAGGTCGGCGAGCACCGACAGGTCGTGGCTGATCATCAGCAGGCCGACCCCGCGTTCCCGAACCAGGTCGCGTAGCAGGTTCAGAACCTGCGCCTGGACCATCACGTCGAGCGCGGTGGTCGGCTCGTCGGCGACGATCAGCTGCGGGTCGCAAGCCAACGCCATGGCGATCATGACGCGCTGGCGTTGGCCACCGGACAACTCGTGCGGGTACGACCGGACCCGCCAGGCCGGCACGCCCACCTGCTCCAGCAGCTCCGCCGCGCGGGCGGCAGCCCGTCGCGTACCGGCTGCCGGCTCGTGTACCAGGATCGGCTCGGCGATCTGCTGCCCGATCCGGCGGACCGGGTTGAGGCCGTGCATCGCCGCCTGGAACACGATGGAGGCGGTGTTCCAACGCACCGCGCGTAACCGCCCCCACGACATGCTCAGCACGTCCTCGCCGGCCAACCTGACCTGGCCGGTGACCCTCGTCCCGTTCGGCAGCAGCCGCAGTACGGCGCCGGCCAGGGTGGACTTCCCGCAGCCCGACTCCCCGGCGATGCCGACCGTCTCACCGGCCTGTACGTCGAGGTCGACGCCGCGTACGGCGGGCAGGTCCTCGCCGTTGATGCGGTAGGACACCCGAAGGTCCCTGATCTCCAGCAGGTTCATGCCCGTCCCTTCAGCCGCGGGTCCAAGATGCGTTCGGTGGCCCGGCCGCAGAGGTTGAACGCCAACACGGTGGACGCCACCGCCACGCCCGGGAAGATCGCCCACCACCAGGCACCCCGACTGATCGCACCGGCGGAGTAGGCACCGTCGAGGACGGTGCCCCAGGACGGGCGCAGCGGATCACCGAGACCGAGGAAGGACAGGGTGGTTTCGGCCAGGATCGCCAGCGACACGCTGAGCGTGGTGTTGGCGAAGACCACCGGTAGGACGTTGGGCAGCACGTGCCGGGCGATCTGGTGCCAGTGGCCGCCGCCGAGGGCCCGGGCCCGCTCCAGGTAGGGACGTCCCTCGACCGCCATCGCCTGAGCGCGGACGAGTCGGGCCGTACCCGGCCAGGAGGTGATGCCGATGACCACGATCACCGCGATGACCTGCGGCACCGTGGGCCAGCGCACCCGCAGCACCGTGGCCAGCACGATCGCCAACGGCAGGAACGGGATCACCAGGAAGAAGTCGGTGACCCGGTCGAGCAGGCCGCCGGGCCGGCCACGGAAGTGACCGGCGGTGACTCCGACCAGGGTGCCGATCACCATCGAGATGACCGTGGCGGCGAGACCGACCAGCAGCGAGACCCGACTGCCCCAGATGATCAACGCGAGCAGGGACCGCCCGTCCTCGTCGGTGCCGAGCGGATGGTCCACCGAGGGTGCGGCCAGCGGCGGCCCGGACGCCTGGGTGACCCGCAACGACTCCGCGTCCACGAGTACCGGAGCGGTGAGCGCCAGGACCACCCAGCCCAGCATGAGGACCAGGCCGATCATGCCCTCGACGTCCCGACGGTAGGCCGTCCAGAAATGACGAAGGGCGGCCCGGCGACGCTGCCGGGCCAGGGCACGCGCCGTGGGCGGCACGGCCGGCGCGGCGTTCACGACAGCCTGACCCGGGGGTCGAGCAGCGGGTAGAGCAGATCGGCGAGCAGGTTCATCAGGATCACCGTGACCGAGAAGACGAGGAACAGCCCCTGCAGCAGCGGGATGTCCGGGCCGCTGAGCGCCTCGTAGGACAACAGGCCCAGACCGGGCCAGCTGTAGACGGTCTCCACCGTGATCGCGCCGGAGACCACGAATCCGAGGCTGAGGAAGAACAGGGTGAGGGTGGGCAGCAGCGCGTTGGGCAGCGCGTGTCGGGTGAGCACCTGGTCGTCGCGCAGCCCTTTGGCACGGGCGGTGGTGAGGTACTCGGCGTAGCGCTCGTCGAGCACCGACGAGCGCATGATCAGGGCGTACTGGGCAATGTAGACAAGGGTCAACGTGGTGCACGGCAGCACCAGATGCCAGAGCGTGTCCAGGACGGGATCCACCCCGCCACGCGGGTCGGTCATGCCGCCACCCGGAAAGATGTTCAGTCCGGCGGGTGAGGCGAACACGAGTAACAGCAGCAGCCCCAGCCACCACTCGGGTAGCGAGTACAACCCGATCGCCACACCGGTACTGCCCTTGTCGAACGCCTGGCCGTGTCGCCAGCCGGACCGGGCCCCGAGCCAGATGCCGACCAGCGCAGCGAGCACCAGGGCGGTGCCGGACAGCAGCAGCGTGGGCCACAGCCGGTCGGCGATGAGCTCGACGACCGGTCGGTTGCCCTGGGACCAGGAGTCGCCGAGGTTGCCCCGCAGCGTCTCCCGGAGGTACTTGCCGAACTGCACCGGCCAGGGGTCGTCGAGGCCGAGTTCGTCGCGTAGCTGCGCCAGGCGCTCCGGGTTGGCCTGCCGCCCACGCAGGAAGGTCTTCGCGGGGTCGCCGGGCATCATCCGGAACAGCACGAAGTTGAAGACCAGGACGAAACCGAGGGTGAGGCTCGCGCCGACGAGTTTGCGCAGCACCCAACGGCCGGTGCCGGCCCGGAGGCGACGCCGTGGGGCACCGCCTCCGGGCTGCGCGCCGGGAGCCGCGTCGGCGTCGGTCGCCGTGCTCGCCACCGGCTACTCCCGCTCGTCCGCGCTCGCCCGGCGACGGTGCCGCAGCAGCCAGACGACCGCTCCGGCCAGCACCACCGCCCCGGCGCCGAGGGCGAGATGACGGCCGAGGCCGCGGTCACCGTCCCCGCCGGTCGCGGCGACCGGCTCGATCATTCGGTATGTGTACGTGCCGTGCTGGAAGGCGATCGAACCACCGTCGGTCGGCTGCCGTTGGAAACCGGTGAACCGGTCGTCGCGGTACGCCTCAAGGTTGTCGTACGACCAGATGACCGAGTAGACGACGTCGTCGTAGAGCAGCTTCTGGGCGGCCCTGACGACATCTGCCCGGGCCTCGGGGTCGAGGATCGTCTTCTGCTCGACGTACAGCGCGTCGTAGTCGGGGTTGCAGTAGAAGCTGTCCGACCAGCCGGCGGCCACCTCGCCACCGTCGGTGTACGAACGCTGGTCGCAGGTGAAGACCGAGAGCTGGAAGTCGGGGTCGGGGTCGACGACCCATCCCCACTGGAACATGTCGTACTCGCCCTGCCCGACCAGCTCGGTCAGGTTGTCCTCGGACATGATCTGCACATTGACCGTGATGCCGATTTCGCCCAGCCAGTCACGCACGTACTCGACGGTTTTCTTGCTCTCCTCGGAGTTCTCCCGGCCGAAGAGGCGGAACTCCAACCGTCGGCCGTCCTTGGCCCGGACTCCGTCGGCGCCCCGGGCGTAGCCGGCGGTGTCGAGGATCCCATTGGCCCGGGCCAGGTCGAAGGGACGCTGGTCGGGACCGGGGTCGTAGCGCAGGTTCGGGTAGATCGGCGGAATCACGCTGGCGGTCGCCGTGCCGTGGTTGTGCAGCACCTTCTCCAGCAGTGTCTGCCGGTCGATCGCGTGGTCGATGGCGAGCCGGACCTGCCTGTCCCGCAGCGCCGGGTGTCCGTCGCCGATCGCCGTACCCTCGACGGTCTCGGCGCCGAGGTTGTAGGCGATCTCGGCGAAGCCGGAGTACCTCGACGAGCTGGCGGTGATGCCCGGGACGTTCTCCAGCGACTCGAAGACGCCGGAGTTGATGTCGTTGAGCATGTCGATCTCGCCCTTCTTCAGGGCGTTGGCCATGGCCTCGTCGTTGGCGAAGACCCGGATGATCAGCTCGTCGATCTTCGCGGGCCCGTTCCAGTAGTTCGGGTTCGCCGCGAACCGGTAGTACTGCCCCTTGTTCGCCTCGACCAGCCGGAAGGGGCCGCTGCCCACCGGCGACTCGGTGTTGGCGAAGTCCTTGACCTGCTCTGTGGGGATGTCCCGCCAGACGTGCTCGGGCACGATCGGCAGCCCCATGCGCAGCATGTTCGGCGTCGGTTCGCTGGTCTGCACCACCACCGTCGCCTCGTCGGGCGCCTCCACCGAGGTCACGGTGGTGACGAAGTTGCCGTACGCGGTGTTCTCCTGTTCACCGTCGGTCACCCGGTTGATCGAGTACGCGACGTCCCGGGCGGTCAGCGGCTGCCCGTCGGACCAGGTGACCCCGGAGCGGATGTGGAAGGTCCAGGTCTTGCCGTCGGCACTTGTCTCCCACCGCTCGGCCAGCCCCGGCTCCGGCGAGAAGTCCGCCTGGCTGGTGCCGGTGAGCTGGTCGTACATCAGCTGGTACGCCTCGAACGCCGAGATGGTCAGGCCGACGAACGGGTTGAGTGAGTCGATGTCCTGCTTGATGCCGAGCACGAAGGTGGTGCGTGGGGCACCGCCACCGTCGTCGGCAGATGGTGCCGGTGTCGCCGTGACCGGGCCGGCGGGCAGGAACAGCGCGGTGGCGACGAGTACCGCCACCGCCACCCGCCGCGGCCACCCGCGCCGGGAACCGGGGCGGGTGATTCGGATACTGGCTGACTGGGCAGTCAGCCCATTAGGTGGAAGGCTGCTCATCGGTTCCTCCGTTGGACGGCCGGGTACGGGCCGTTAGGGTCCGGTCATGCCGGACGACACCATGCCGAACGATCTCGTCAGCCTCGCTGCCCCACCGGTCGCCCCCACCGTCCGCACCGTCCGTGAGCTGCACGGACAGCGATGGACCGACGAGTACGCGTGGATGGGTGATCGCGACAGCCCACGCCTCACCGCTCACCTGCGCGCGGAGCGCCGGCACTACGACGACGCCACCAGCCATCTGGAGGACCTCCGGGGTGCGCTGTTTGCCGAGGTGGAGCGGCGCATCCCGTCGACTGATTCATCAGTCAGTTGGAAGCGTGGTGACTTTTTCTACTACACGCAGACCATCGCCGGTAGTGAGTACGGGCAGTTCATGTCAACCCGTGACCCACGGCAGCCGGGCACGGTCCTGCTCGACGAGGCCCAGCTGACCGAACCGGGCGGCTACGTGGAGATAGGGGTCCGGGAGATCAGCCCGAACGGCCGATTGCTCGCCTACTCGGTCGACAACCTGGGCGACGAGGTCTACCGGCTCCGATTCCGGGACCTCACCACCCTGACCGACCTACCGGACTCGGTACCGCGCACCTACTACACCGGGGCGTGGAGCGCGGACTCGGCGACCTTCTTCTACACCGTCCACGACGATCTGTTCCGCCCACACCAGGTCTGGCGACACGCCGTCGGCACCTCCACCACCGAGGACGTGCTCGTCTACACCGAGGACGACCCGCGTTACGCGGTGACCGTGCACACCACCCACAGCGGCGCCTACATCATGATCCAGAGTGCCTGCCGCGACACCACCGAGGTGCGTCTGGTCCCGGCGGCCGACCCGACCGCCCCGGCAGCCGTGGTCCGACCCCGTCGTACCGGCATCGAGTACCGCGTCGACCACGCACCGGAAACCGCCGAGCTGTTCATCGTCACGAACGACGGCGCCGAGGAGTTCCAGCTGATGCGAGCCCCGGTCAGCGCCACCGACGACAGCGACTGGCGGGTCGCCCTGCCGGCGCGGGCCGGTGAACGGCTGCACGCCTGCCACGTTCTCGCCGACGTCCTCCTGCTCGACCTGCGCCGCGACGGCTTCCCCTTGCTGCGGATCGTCGACCGGGCCACCGGCGCCGAGCGGGAGGTCACCGCCGGAGTCCCGGCCGGCACCGTGCGCCTCACCCGGCCCGTCGAATACGACGCCGACGCCATCACCGTCCAGGTCGAGTCGCTCGTCGAACCACCGGCGTGGTACTCCGTCGAGCTCTCCACCGGCGAACGGACGCTGCGCCGCCGACAGACCGTCGGCGGCTACCGACCAGCGGCGTACCGCACCGAGCGGCGGCACGCCACCGCACCGGACGGCACCCGTGTGCCGTACACCCTGGCCTGGCGGGCGGACACGCCCCTGGACGGCACCGCACCGGCCCTGCTCTGGGGTTACGGCGCCTACGAATCGTGCGACGACCCGGCATTCGACCCGATGCTGCCGAGCCTGCTCGACCGGGGAGTGGTCTACGCCCTCACCCATCCACGCGGCGGCGGCGAGAACGGCCGCCGGTGGTGGCTCGACGGTCGACTCAGTCGCAAGACGAACACCTTCACCGACCATCTGGCGGTGGCCGACGCGCTCGCCGGTGACCATCCGGGCGGTCTCCCCGTGGTCGACGGCGCGCGGATCGCCACCCGGGGCCTGTCCGCCGGCGGCCTGCTCCAGGCGGCCGTGCTCGCCGCCCGGCCGCAGCGCTGGCGCGCGGTGGTCGCGGAGGTCCCTTTCGTCGACGTCGTCACCACCATGCTCGACCCGGACATTCCGCTGACCGCAAACGAGTGGGACGAGTGGGGCGACCCACGACAGCCGGCTGCATTCACCTGGATGCGGGCGTACTCACCGTACGACAATCCACCTGGCGGACCGCGACCGGCGATGGTGGTGACCGGGGCGATTCACGACCCGCGGGTGATGGTTCACGAACCGGCCAAGTGGGTGGCACGACTGCGCGCGACTGCGAAACCCGACGACGGGCCGCTGCTGTTCCGTGTCGAACTCGGCGTCGGATCCCACACCGGCCCGGCCGGCCGGTACGCCCACCTGCGCTACGAGGCCGAGATCCTCGCCTTCGTGCTCGACCTCCTCGTGTCGGACGCTGGTCGACCCGCGGTGGCGATCGGGCGTCACGGTGCAACCGGTAATGCCGACGCCGCCGCAGCTGACGGCGAATCGCTGCGGCAATAGCCGATACATTTGCAGAACGACGGCTTTCGCATGCGAATGACGACAGGCGAAGGAAAGTCTTACCTAAGGAAGGTAAGGCTATCTTCACCAGCGTGGCGACAGAAAGAGTGCGACCGACCGGGCGCCGACGACCTTTCATTGCTAGAGTGGTCGCGATTGGGGAATCAGCCGTTCGAGGTTTTACTCTCGCCTCGAAGGAAATAAGAGTCTGCACAGTCGAGTTCGCAGTGCTGGGCGATCCATCACCCGGCGACCCTCACGGTACGGAGGCACCCATGAAGACCCTGTTGCAGTCACCGCCGGTACGCGAGTGCGCCGCCACCGCATGCAGTTTCAACGACAGTGGCTGTCACGCTCCGGCCATCACCGTGGCATCGACCGGCACGGCCGCTTCCTGCGCCACCTACGTCGAGTCATCGATGCAGGGCGGAATGGCCGAGATCACCGGCTCGGTGGGCGCGTGCGCGCGTTCCGAGTGCGTCTACAACACCAACCTGGCCTGTACGGCCGAGTCCATCACCGTCGGCGCCGGCGCCACCGCCAGCGACTGCCTCACCTACCAGTCGGCCTGAGCACGGCCCCGAGAGGCGGTCGGCTCGACCCGAGACACCGATGGGCCACCTCTGGGTGAATCCACCCGGAGGTGGCCCATCTTGGCAAGGTAAGGCTTACCTACTAAGGTCACCCTTGGGCACATTCACCTGCACTTCGATGCCGAGGGGACTGGTATGGCGTTCCATCCGGCCGGGCGGCCAGCGGACCTGACACCCGCGGCGCCCGCCGTCGACGGGTCGGCAGCAGCGGGCGGTCACGCCGACGCCGTACTGGCACGCTCAGCCCTGTCCACCGCCTCGTCCCTGCGGCTGCACCTCGACGACACGGCCGTCGACCTCATCGCATCGCACGCCCTACTTCCCGACGGGACGGTGGTCCTCGCCGTCGATGCGATGACACCGACCGGTGGTCTGCTGGTCGCCGCCCGTGGGCGGCCGGGGGCGACGCGGATCGACGTGACGCACCTCATCCCTGTTGCCGCACGGTCCCGGGTACGAGCCAAGATCTACATTTTGGGGACCGCACGTCGCTTCGACCCCGCGAGCCTGGACTTCTCCGACAGCGACACCGCCATGTCCCTGCTCGACCTGCCGCCCGTCGCGCTGTGGGCGGTCGAACCGGTCCGGGTCGGCCTCACCCACGACGGCGCCGACACCACGATCGGCATCGGCGCCTACCGCACGGCCCGACCGGACCCGCTCGCCGCCGCCGAAGCCGGCCACCTTCAGCATCTCCAGCAGCGGCACGGCGACCTCCTGGGCCGGCTCGCGAATCTGCTCGATCCCGCTTTGACCGCCGCGTCGACGCGGATCCTTCCGGTCGCGGTCGACGCCGACGGCATCGTGTTACGCGCCGAGGAACCACACCGGCACACCGATGTCCGGCTGACGTTCCGCCGCCGCGCCGCCAGCAGCTCCGGTCTCGCCGAAGAACTACGTACGCTCCTTGCCCAGGCGGCGCCACACCGACAGCAGGGTTCGGTCCGCGCAGTCGACCCGCAGCGCACGGCGATCGCCGCGTGCCGGTGCGACCTGCACTCCTGGTGACCCGCCACTGATGGGCGGCCACCGGGGAACGGCAGTGGTCGCCACCGACACGCGGCGGCGTCCGGCACCGGTCGGTGGGGCACGGCGGTACCCGCCTCCTCGGCAGCGTCGCCGGTGCTCCCCGGTCGCGGTCCCTGGACGGTGACCACCACCAGCAGCACCGCCAGGACGCCGACGCACCGCAGTTGCGGACACACGAGGGCTACGACTGGGTCTACGTCCTCGACGGCACGCTCCGTCTCCACGTCCGCGCCGCCCCGCGGGCGCGCTGACCGGAGAACCGTGTGGACGCGCCGTTCGCGTGACGACGTGGCAAAGTCGAACTCGATGTCATCCGCCGATCCGCGGCCGGTGTAGGGTGTGCGCCCGTGGCGGTCCGCATCGACGTTGAGGCGTTTCGTGATTCGATCCCCGAAGCGGTCGGGAAGTCGGCGGCGCGGTTGCTGAGCGGCGGCGGTGTCGGCGAGCTGGAGTCCTCCGGTGGCGGGGTCCAGGCGGTGGTCCGCGACCGGGGCGGCTACTTCCAGCCCTGGGTGGGCATCGTCGGGGGGATCTTCATCGGCGATTGTGACTGCGGGATCACCGGCGACGACCTGTGCGCGCACGCGGTGGCCACCGCGCTGACCGCGTTCGACGTGGGGACCACCTTCTCCGGGGCCGCGACGCCACCCGGTGCCGCACCCGTCGAGCCCGACCATGCCCACTACCGTCAGGCGGCGGCGCTTCTGTCACCCCGTCAACTCACCGAACTGGTGGCGGGTCACGCGGTCCGGGACCGTCTGTTCGCCACCCTGCTGCTCGGCGAGGCGGGCATGCTCGCCACCGCCGACACGTCCAGTCTCACCGACTTCCGAGCCGCCGTCGCGGATGCCGCCGCAGCGACCAGCGGCAGCAGGTGGCAGATTTCCGACGTGGAAGCCGCCGGGCGCCGCCTCGTTGCCGAGGTCGAGATCCTGTGCGCCCATCCGGCGAGCACCGAGACGCTCACGCTCGTCGAAGAGGCCATCGTCGTCTGGGACGAGTTGTCCGGGCATCTGCGCGACGCGTACGACATCACCCGGACCGAGCCGGAGGAGATCGCCGAGCCGCTCGTGGATACGCACCGCGACCTGTGTGACCGCCTCGACCTGGACCCCGACGACGTCGCTGAACGACTGAACCGGCTGCTCGCACGCTGCCACTACGACACCGTGGACGTCGACCTCTACACCGACCTGCTCGGCGAACACGCCAAGACACTCACCGCACCCACCCGCTGGTAGCCGATCGGCGGACACGGTGGTCGCCACAACGACTCCCCCGTACCAGACGTCGGCCGTCATATCCACAGTGGACACCTCACCCACAAAGTTCTCTAACTCACTGCGACCAAGGGCTAGCGCATTGCTCTCCGTCGTTGGATGATGGCCGCCAGCGCGATTCCGATCCCCGGGGCCGGCGCAAGACGGAGGGCTTGTTCTGTGAAGCACGACCATTCACCCGTCCTGCCAGGTCACGGCGCCACCGACTATGCGCGTTACATGCGAACGGACACTCTGCTCGATCTGCAACGGTCGGCAGACGAGGCAATTCATCGCGACGAGCTCCTTTTCCAGGTGGTGCATCAGTCGACCGAACTGTGGCTGAAACTCGCGACGGCGGAGCTGACGGAGGCGAGCACCGAAGTGTCCGCCGGTCGGTTGCCGGTCGCGGAGGCTCTGCTGGCGCGGGCGACGCTCGCGGTCCGCTTGGTGACCGACCAGCTGGAGATGCTGAGCCATATGTCCCCAGTGGACTTTGCAGCCATGCAGCCCGCACTCGGCAACGGTACTGGCGCGGAGTCGCCGGGATGGCGGGGCGTCCAGGCCGCCAGCCGACAACTCGGCCGGGCGTTCGACGGACGACTCACCACGCAAGGAATCACGGTGGCGGACCTCCACCCGGCGGGTACGGCGGATCCGCTGGACCGGCTCGCCGAGGCGATGGTGGAGTGGGATGAACGAGTGTCGGTGTGGCGGGTCCGCCATTACCAGGTGGCACTGCGCACCGGTGGCTACCCCCCGGCCGGCCAGCCCGGCACCCCCGCGAACATGCTCGCAAAACTCGCCGAGCACCGATTCTTTCCCGAGTTGTGGCAGGCGAGGATCCGACCCTCCGCCGCGAGATAGTTCCGCCCGACCCCGGTGTCTCAATTCGGTTCGCCTCGAGCGAATCGTCAGGTCAATGTCGAGGGGTGGCACGTGCAGGCGTTGATTCAATGGTTGTCCGGCCCGGCTGTACCGAACACCTTTCCGTACTCACCGGTGCTGCACGAATTTCACCTGTCCGGGAAACACTTCGTCGACAAGAGCCTCCTGTCGCTGCTGGACAGTGCCCGGCGGACAGTCGCCGGCCAGCCTCCGGGCAGCGACGACGCCACCAGTCGGGAGCTCACCGACTTCCTGGACGTCGCGCTCGACAAGTGGGACGGCCGGTACGACTACCGCAGCTACCTGGCCCTGCGCCTGCTCCGGCTGCCCTGCGGAGCAGGTGAGCAGACCCTCGGCGCGCAGCCCGCGGACGCCCGGCGGGCCCGGGATCAGCTGCTCGTCCGCCTGGTCGCCGACACGCTGGCGTTCGAGTTGGCCGCCGCCGCGCACACCACCGAGCTGCTTCCACAGGACAGACCTGGACCTGAGGTGGTCGTCAAGCGCTGCCGACTGGGCATCCGGGCCGTCACCCCGGCGCTTACCCGTCTCGGTGTCGCCGACTCGATCGCCACCGGCCACCCGACCGTGGTCGCCGCCAGCCTTCACACCATCGCCGATGACCTGGCGGGCCCAGGTGATCCGTCACTACGGCTGAGCATGTTGCCGGTCCACGTCACGCACGACGAGTACCTGTTCATCAGGGTGCTCCAAGGCTACGAATGCCTGTTCGCCGGAGTCGCCGACGAACTCCGCGCGGCAGTCACCACGCTGGCCGGGAAGACGCCGTCGGCCGCCGCCGACCGGCTCGGGTACGCCAGTGACCTGCTGCGCACCGCGGGTCCGCTCTTCTCCCTCCTGGCCACCATGCGGTCCGAGTCGTTCCGTACCTTCCGCCAGTACACCGAAGGGGCCAGCGCGATTCAGTCCCGCTCGTACAAGATGATCGAATCCCTGTGTCGTGCCCCGCAGGCGGAACGGCTGGACTCGGTGGCTTACCTGTCGGTGCCGGAGGTACAGGCCCAGGTACGTGGTGGCCAGCCGACCATCGACGAGACGTACCGCTCAGCGGTGTCCGACGGCCGGCTCACCGGTGCCGCCGACATCCTGGTGCAACGGCAGATGGCTGCCTTCGCCGATGCGTTGACACAGTGGCGTCGTACGCATCTCCGGGTCGCTGTGCGGATGCTCGGTTCCCGGCCCGGGACCGGCTACACCGAGGGCACGCCCTATCTGGCAGCGGTCAGCACCCTACCGGTCTTCACCACCGTCACCACCGAGAAACCCGGCGCCGACCAGAGCTAGAGGCATCGCCCGTGAGTCAGCCTGACCCGCGTCCCCATGTCTCGACGCCGACACCCACGCCGCCCTCCGCGCCGAGTTTCCCCTGCTGGACTGGGCGTGCGGCCGCTACGGCGCACAGCTCGACGTGGTCGGCACCGGTGGTCCTCACCTCGACCAGGACATGCTCGAAGCCAGGATTGACGAGCGGACGCTGCTGGTGTGTGTACCACCGGGTGGCAGTGTTCGCCGGCACCTGGGAGGTCGTCATCGCGTACAAGCCGACCCGGTGACGGCACGAACAGGAACGAGACGGCCGATGCCCGGTGGTGGGCGTGTTCCCCACCACCGGGCATCGGCGTCGTTGCTACTTGCCGCCGGTCAGGGCGACCAGTGCGCTGGCGGTGCGGAAGTACGGGTTGCGGCCGAGATCGCCGACCGTGGTGATGTTGAAAGCATCCTTGAGCAGCTTGGCGTCGCCGTCGCTGACCCCAGCGAGGGCGGACACCGGGGCATCGACGATCTCGGTGAGGTTCTTGTCCTGGTAGGCCTTGTCGACCAGCTTGGTGAGATCGGCGGTGGCGGGCATGCACACTCCTTCACGATCCGACCGGAATATCCGGTCAGAGATGGACAAACCTGATGAATTAGATCATGACTTACTCTGCAGGTCCACTGTGGACCCTGGGCGTCAGCCTTCCTCTTCGCCGCCCTCGTCGTCACCGAAGGAGTCGAAGACCTCCTCGGCCACCATGCCGCCGACGAAGCCGAGTGCAGCGCCACCGACCACACCGGCAGCCACGGCACCCATACCGGAGCCGCCATGGTCGTCGTGGTGCTGGTCACCCTTGTAGTGGCCACCGGGGTGACCGTAGCCGGGCGGCGGGTAGCCGGCAGCGCCGTAACCCGGCACAGGCGGGGCGTAGCCGTGGCCGGCACGCAGACTCTGGTAACCATCGAGAGCCTGACGGATCCACGCGTCGACCTGGGTCACCCAGTCGACACTGTCGGCGTCGGCGTGCCCGGCACGGTAACGGCCGAAGGAGTCGTGCCCGCCGGTGAACAGACCACCGTGCTTGTCGAACTCCAGCACGACGTCCACACCGTGCTCGTTCGCGACGAAGGTCAACTCGACCTCGTTGACCCCGTGGGCGTACTGCGGCGCGGCGTAGAACTCGATCTCCTGGTAGAACGGCAGCGTCTGGTGCACCCCGGCGATGTGGCCGCGCTCGAGATCCGCGGCCTTGAACTGGAAACCGAGCCGACCGAACGCGTCGAGGATGCGCTCCTGCACCGGCAGCGGGTGAACGTGCACCGGATCGAGGTCACCCTTGTCCACCGCGCCACGAATGGCCACCTCGGTACGCAGGCCCAGCGTCATCCCGTGCAGGTGCTGCCCGTACAGGTTGGTGACCGGCGTTTCCCACGGGATCGGCATCTGGAACGGCAGCGACAGGTGCTGCCCCTCGCGCAGGATCAGGCCACCCGCGACACCGACGCGGTGGAACTCGATGAGGGCGTCGTACTCCTCCTCCGCGCCGTCGATCTCCACGCGGGTGACCAACCCGACGGTCACGTGCTCGATCTCCACATCATGGCTACCGCCAGTGAGATTCACCTGCCCACCGAGCATCAGCCCCGGTCGGGTACCCGGATTGGACAGGATCGTGTCGACGCTCGGACCGCCCACACCGAACGCGCCTAGCATCTTCTTGAACACCACGCACATCTCCCTCGACAACCGCACACACGACACGTGGCGCCTCGTGGAACTTCCACGTCGAACCCTTGTGTCGCAACACAAACGGGCCCGTCCATACTGGACTCCGTCGAGGGCGAAACCTACCAACCCCAGCTGAGTAGTTGCTGAGAGTATCCACACAACTACCCGGCGGCAAGACAGCGTCCACGACCTGCGCGGGCGGCAACTGCCGGAGTCAGCCCTCCTCGACGACCTCGACGTCCTTCCAGAACGCGACCCGGTCGCGGATCATCTCCGCTTCCGGCAGCGGCTGCGGATAGAACCAGACCGCGTCCGCGCTGCTCCGCCCGTCGTGCGCCAACGTGTAGTACGACGCGGTGCCCTTCCACGGACAGACCGTGTGGGTGTCCGATTCCCGCAGCAGGTCCTCACTCAGCGCCGAACGGGGAAAATAATGGTTGCCCTCGACCACCACGGTGTCCGCGCTCTCGGCGATGACCAGGTCGTTCCAGATAGCTTTCGGCATGTTGCCAGACTATGCCGGCTGCGGCCTACGTGGCACTCGGTGCAGAGTGACCGCGTCGAGTCGCCCGTCGGCCACCACGGCGGTGAGATAGGTAGCGTGCGGCTGGCGACGCCGGTCAGTCGGCGAACCGGGGTTCAGCAACCGCAGGCCACCAGGGGCCTCGCTGTCCCAGGGGATGTGGGAGTGGCCGAAGACGAGCAGGTCGCAGTCGGGAAAACGGGCCGCGCACCGCCGTTCCCGACCACCTGCCGGCCCGGTATCGTGCACCACCGCGGCAGGTGGGTGTCCGCCATCAGGAGCAGCCGCACCCGGTCAGCGTAACCCTGCCCGGGTGCGGACGGTGCGCCCTTCATGCCGCCGGTCGCGCACCGGACTGCTCGCCGAACAGCACACCGCCGTAAAGGGCGGTGAGGACGCGGTGGCGCAAGATCTCGTACTGCTGGCGGCAGCGTCGAGGTGGGCCCGGCGGACGGTGCTGGACCTGGCCGCCGACAACGACTTCCGGGTGCTGGAACTGGACCGCTGTCAGATCGACCTCGCGGCCGTCGGCCAGTCGATTCCAGTAGTGGTAGCCGACCTTGACGTCTTCAGCGTGAACCTCGCCGAGGATCAGCTCCCCGCCGAGCAGATCCTGAACGATCAGCGCCGTCACCCCGCACTGGCCACGTGCGGCGTTACCGGCATGCCAGTCCCGCGCATCATGCGGATCGCAGGTATCCGCTCCCCAACTGCTACGCAGCACCGGTCCCAGCACCTCCAGGTCGATCGCGACAGAGACAGATCGTGAATCGCACTCTTCGAACGTCATGCAGCAAGAGTCGTCCCTCAGGCAGGTCGAGAGTCAAGGACCTCCCCCGCCCACGGATCGTCGCCGAGCTGATCGACGCGGCCCGGGAGTGGGGAGTTGCCGTCCTGGCCGGCCACCGATAGCGCTCCGGTTCAGGGAAGTTCGAAGGGCAGGGTGATGCCGTCCAGGCTGTGCGGGCACGGGCAGCCGCGCTGCACCGGGAGTGCGGCGACCGCGTCGAGCAGCAGGCCCCGCAGCCGTCCGGTGTTCTCGCCGAAGACCCGGAACACCTCCTGCTGGGTCACCCCGTGGCCGCGCTCCACCCCGGCATCCAGGTCGGTGACCAGAGCGATCGAGCTGTAGCAGAGGGCCAACTCCCGGGCGAGGACCGCCTCGGGATGGCCGGTCATGTTGATGACGGAGCCCCCGATCGCCGTGTACCACCGGGACTCGGCGCGGGTGGAGAAGCGTGGCCCCTCCACCACCACCATGGTCCCGCCGTCGTACGCGTCCACCGACCGGCCGTCGGCAGCCGTCAGCAGACTACGGCGCCCGACCGGGCAGTACGGGTCGGCGAAGGAGACGTGCACCGCCCCCTGCTCGTAGTACGTCTGCACCCGGCCGCTGGTCCGGTCGATGAGCTGGTCGGGTACGACGAACGTGCCGGGCCCGAACTCCGGCCGCAGACCACCCACCGCGCACGGCGCGACCACCTGGCGTACCCCGAGGGACCGTAACGCCCACAGGTTGGCCCGGTACGGGATCCGGTGTGCCGGGTGCCGATGGTCACGGCCGTGCCGGGGCAGGAACGCCACCGTACGCCCACCGACCTCGGCGATCGTCACCGCGTCGGAGGGAGCGCCGTACGGCGTCTGGACGACGTGTTCGGTGGCGCCGTCGAGCAGCGCGTAGAGACCCGAGCCGCCGATGACGGCCAGTTCTGCGGTAGGGGACACGGTCACCTTCCCATCGTTCGAAGCGGACCGCCTACCAGGTCGTCAGCAGCAGGTGGTTGATCGCGAGGGCGACCGCTGCCTGTGCGGTGAGCCAGGTCCGACGGTCGGTGGCGGGGATGAGGGCGGCACCGGCCATCAGCCACCCGGTGAAGGGCAGCCAGATGCGTTCGACCTCGGCCTTGCTGTAACCGGACAGGTCCGCGGCGACGATCGCCGCCGCGGCGGCGATCGTCAGCAGCCAGCAGGCGTGAGCGGCGCTGCCCCCGGGGAGCCGGAAGCCGGAGCGCGGCCGCAACGACGAGACCACCGGCCATCCGGCGAGGGCTGCCCGGCGCAGGATGACAGCGGCCGCCGGTCCGGCGGCGACGGTCAGGATCGCCAGGTTGGCCCACACCCAGTAGCCGTACGCGCGTCGACTGGCGATGCCCTGGTAGTAGCGCTCGATAACCAGGTCGTAGCCGGTCAGCCAGTCGAATCCGGCTACCGTGAAGGCACCCACGACCAGCATCGCACCCCCGAGGGCCCACCCGACGACGGACCGGTGCCGGTGGCCCAGGATCACCACGGCAACCGCGATCGGGACCAGCAGCACCAGACCGTAGGACAGGTAGCAGCCGAAGCCGAGCAGCACGCCGCCCGCGAACCCGCCGAGCGCGCTGGCCCGGGCCAGGCCGTACGCCAGAAGCGCGACGCCGGCGGCGGTCACCCCGGCGAACAGGCCGTCGGCGGACACGCCGAACCAGACCGCCCCCGGGAACACCACCGTGAACGGCAGTACCGCCCGCGCCGCGTCGTCGCCGCCGAGCAGCCGCACCGTCTGTGGTATCGCGACGGCGGTGAGTGCCGCCGCCAGGATGCACAGGACACCCGCCCAACCGCCACCGCCCAGTCCGGCCCGGTCGAGCCAGACGAACACCAGCAGCGCGCCGGGCGGGTGACCGGACACGTGGGTGGTCCAGGAGTCCGGTTGGAAGTCGAGAATCCGGGTGGTGAAGGTACCCAGCATCGCGGGAACGTCGGTGACGCCGGGAACCTCGTGCAGGTATTCGTGACTGGTGACCAGCCGGCCGGCGATACCGCGCTGCCAGCCGTCGATCAACGCCAGCGACAACGTCCAGGCCACGGCGGTGACGTAGGACAGGACCAGCAGCCGCCGCCAGGGCAGCCGCGCGGCGAGCGCGGGTCCGCGCCAGCAAACCAGGACGGCCACCGCCACCGCCAGCGGGGTGCCCCAGCCGACGTGCGGCCGCCACTGGGCGAACAGCGGTGCCGCGCTGGCGTGCACCGGCCGCCCCAGCAGGTGCAGCAGGGCACCGACAGCGGCGGCGGCGGCGAACAACCCGACGGCGACCAGGACGGCGATCCGGTCGGCCCGGGCCGTGGTGCGCCGCGGCCGGGCGAGAACCAGTGTCCTCATCCGCGCAGCGGTGCGTCGGCGAACTCCCTGACCCCGTCGGCCAGGTGCACCGCCGCGCGGAAACCGAGTTCGGTACGGGCCCGCACCGGTGAGGCGATGACGTGGCGTACGTCGCCGAGGCGGAACTCGCCGGTGACCACCGGGGTGGGCCCACCGGTGACCCGGGCTAGTTCGGCGGCCATCTCACCGATGCTGGCCGGACGGCCGGAGGCGATGTTGTAGGCCCGCCAGCCGGTGCGGCCACCGGTGGCTGTCACCGCGGCGACATTGGCCGCCGCCACATCGTCGACGTGCACGAAATCGCGGCGCTGCCGGCCATCCTCGAACACGCGCGGGGCACGTCCCGCCGCCAGCGCGGACCGGAAGATCGCCGCGACGCCACTGTACGGCGTGTCACGCGGCATGCCCGGCCCGTACACGTTGTGGTAGCGCAACGCCACCACCGTGCCACCGGTCTGCCGGCACCAGGCGGCCGTGAGGTGTTCCTGGGCCACCTTCGTGGCGGCGTAGACGCTGCGCGGGTCCAGTGGCGCCTCCTCATCGACGAGGCCCGGTTCCAGAGCGGCACCGCAGGCGGCGCAGGCCGACTCGAACCGCCCGGCGGCGAGATCGGCGCCGGCGCGCGGGCCGGGGCGTACCGGGCCGTGTGCCGGGCAGGTGTACGCACCTTCGCCGTAGACGACCATCGAGCTGGCCAGCACGAGGCGGTGGACGCCCACCCGAGCCATCTCGGCGAGGAGTACCGCGGTGCCGAGATCGTTGCAGCCGACGTACTCCGGCAGGTCGTTGAGGTCCACGCCGAGCCCGACCATGGCTGCCTGGTGCACGACCACGTCGACGCCGGTCAGGGCGTCGGCGACGGCGTACCGGTCGCGCAGGTCGACCCGGCGCAGCGGCGCACCGGCGACCGTGTCCGGCGGTGGTGCGCGGTGCGCGCCCGGGTGGCCGACGTCCACGACGGACACCTGGTGACCGGCACGGTGCAGGGCGACGACGACATGGGTCCCGATGAAACCGGCTCCGCCGGTGACGAGTACGTGGGTCACGCGACGACGCTAGAACCAGCCGGGCACCGACGGCGGCCGTGACCGGTAGCCGTCAGCGTCTCGTAAGACTTCATCATCGGCTGGTAATACCTGCCCCGCGCGAACCTGGTTAGCGTCCGCGACATGACCGATGTGGTTCTTCCCTGCCGCAACGAGGCACCGGCACTGCCCGGCCTGCTGACCCGGATACCGGCCGGCTACCGGGCGATCGTGGTGGACAACGGCTCGAACGACGGCACGGCCGAGGTGGCTCACGCCCACGGCGCGGAGGTGATCAGCGTCGCCGAGCCCGGCTACGGTGCCGCCGTGCACGCCGGTGTACTGGCGGCAGCACCCGCCGACGGGGTGGTGTGTGTAATGGATGCCGACGGCTCGTTCGACCCGGCGCAGCTACCCGCGTTGGCCGACCACGTGCGTACCGGTCAGGTGCACTTGGCCACCGGCCGGCGTCGACCGGTCGACCGGAAGGTGTGGCCGTTGCACGCGAGGGCCGCCAACGCCGTCCTCGCCCACCGGCTGCGTCGCACGACCGGCCTACGCGTGCACGACATCGGCCCGATGCGGGCGGTCCGCCGCGACGACCTGTTGGCGTTGGGACTGACCGACCGCCGGTTCGGCTACCCGTTGGAGTTGCTGATCGCCGCGGACCGGGCTGGCTGGCGGGTGGTCGAGGTGGACGTCGACTACCACCCGAGGGCTGCCGGCACCCGCTCGAAGGTGACCGGAACCCTGCTCGGCACCGCCCGTGCCGTCCGGGACATGAGCACGGTGCTGGCCCGGTGAGCGCCTTCCAGATCCTGGTGCTGGCCAAGGCGCCGAGGCCCGGACGGGTCAAGACACGGCTCTGCCCACCCTGCACTCCGGAGCAGGCGGCCCGGGTCGCCGCCGCCGCCCTGGCCGACACCCTCGACACCGTCAGCAACGCCGCCGCGAGTTCACGCGTGCTCGTCCTCGACGGCGACCACCCGGCACCGCCGGGATGGGCGACCCTCCCCCAGCGTGGAGATTCCCTCGGCGACCGGCTGGGCAACGCGTTCGCCGACGCCCGCCCGACCGACGGCCCGGCCGTGCTGATCGGCATGGACACTCCACAACTGCCCGTCACGCACCTCGACGCAGCCCGGGTACTGCTCACCGCGGCGGGCGGCCCGGACGCGGTGCTCGGCCCCGCCACCGACGGCGGATGGTGGACGTTGGGCTTGCGTGACCCGGGCCACGCCGAGGTACTACGCGGCATCGCCACCTCCACGACGACCACCGGCCGCTGCACCCTGGCGGCCCTGCACCGTCGTGGACTGCGGGTGCACCTGCTACCTGAGTTGTCCGACGTGGACACCGCCGACAACGCCCGTGCCGTGGCCACCTGGTGCCCACCGGGCAGCCGGTTCGCCCGCGCCGTCGCCACCGAAGTCCCGCAGCCCGCATCGGTCGGCCGGTGAACGCCGTCGCGGTCTTCGACACCGCGATCGACCGGGCCGCGTCCGGCATCCCGGCCGCCTTCACGGCCCGGCACGCCAGCGGCGGGGTGCACCGGTTCGATCCGGCCGCCTGGTGCGGTGACGTGATCGCCGGCGACGATGCGCTCATCGGGTGCTGCACCGGCAGCACCCTCGATGTCGGCTGCGGCCCCGGCCGGCTCACCAGCGCCCTCGTCGGCGCCGGGCTGCCGGCCCTCGGCATCGACGTCAGCGCCAGTGCGGTGAGGCTGGCCCGCCGTCGTGGCGCACCCGCCCTGCGACGCGACGTCTTCGGTCCGGTGCCCGCTGCCGGGCGCTGGCGACACCTGCTGCTGGCCGACGGCAACATCGGTATCGGCGGTGACCCGTACCGGCTGCTTCGCCGATGCCGCCAGCTGCTTGTCGCCGACGGGCGCCTGCATGCGGAGCTGGCACCGGCGGGTACACCGGCCTGGTCGGGAACCGCGACGGTGCAGGCCGCGGACGGCACCGACCGGGCGTTGCCCTGGGCCTGCGTGCCGCCCGACGATCTTCCGGTGCTGGCCGACGGCACGGCGATGCGCGTGCTCGACACCTGGACGGAGGCGGGTCGATGGTTCGCCACCCTGGCCCCCCGGTGACCGGCGGCGTGGCGGTGCTGCGGCGCCTCGTCCGGTGGTGCCTGGCACCGTTGCCGGAACCACCGACGGCACTACGACGGGGACCCATGCGCGCCGGGGTGTTCCGGTCCCGGCTGCGTTCGGCCCGGCTGACCAGTCAGCTCGGCGTCGCCCTCGGTGTGGTGTTCGGCAGCTGCTTCGTCACCGGTCTGCTCAGTCACCTCATCCAGCACCCGCCGGGTTGGTTCTGGTGGCCGGCCCAGCCGGTCGGGCTCTACAGGTTCACCCAGGGTCTGCACGTGGCGACCGGACTCGCCTCGGTGCCGCTGCTCGGCGCCAAGCTGTGGTCGGTGTACCCGCACCTGTTCAGCTGGCCACCGGCCCGTTCCGTGGCGCACGCCGCCGAGCGGGCCGGCACCGGGCTACTGGTCGGCGCGGCACTGTTCCTGCTGGTCAGCGGCGTCCTCAACGTCGCCCGTTGGTACGCACCGATGCCGTTCTTCTTCACCGCCGGGCACTACTGGGCGGCCTGGCTGTCCGTCGGCGGGCTCCTGGTGCACATCGGCGTACACCTTCCAGCGGTCCGCGCCGCGCTCGCCCGTCCGACCAGCGAGTCACGGCCGGACGGGCTGAACCGGCGGACGCTGCTCGGTGGCGTCGCCGCCGCCTCCGGGTTGATCACCTTGACCACGGTCGGGCAGACGTTCCGACCGTTGACCGGTGTCGCCGTGCTCGCCCCGCGCCGTCCTGACGTGGGACCGCAGGGCCTTCCGGTCAACCGGACCGCGGACGGTGCCGGAGTGCGCGCCGCCGCCCTCGATCCGGCGTACCGGCTGCTGGTCGTCGGACCGGGCCGCAGCGTCAGCCTGGACCTCGCCGCCCTCAACCGGCTTCCGCAGTACACCGCGGAGCTGCCGATCGCCTGCGTGGAGGGTTGGAGTGCCACCGGGACGTGGACCGGCGTCCGGCTGGGCGATCTGGTCGCGCTCGTGGGTGCCGATCCACGGCGCTCGTCGGCCCTGGTCGAGTCACTTCAGGTCGGCGGACGATACCGGGCCTGTACGGTGCCGCCGGAACACGTGGGTGACCCATTGAGCCTGGTCGCGCTGCGGCTCGGCGGCGAACCGCTGCACCTCGATCACGGCTATCCGGCCCGGTTGATCGCACCCAACCGTCCCGGCGTGCTACAGACCAAGTGGATCAGCCGGATCACCGTACCGGGGTCACCGTGAAGACCCGTACGGTGCTTGTCGCCGGAGGCTGCCTGATCATGGCGTACGCCGTCGTCGGCGCCGGGACCGACGCGGACCTGGCATCGGGCGGGGCGCTGCTCTTCCTCGCCGCCGTACTGGTGGGCCACGACGTGGTCTGGATGGCGGCGGTGCTGACCGTCGGCGCCGCACTGACCCGCCTCCCGCTACGGTACGGTCCGCCGGTTCGCGCCGCCGCGATCGTCGCCGCAGCAGTCACCGTGGTGGGGCTTCCCCTCGCTCTGGGCTTCGGCCGCCCCGCCGACAACCCCTCGGTCCTGCCACTGCCGTACGGCAGGAACCTCGTCGCCGTTCTGCTCGCCGTCGCCGGTGCGGCCCTGCTGTCCTGCCTGCTCCGGTGGCGCAGGGCGGTGGCCGGCCGTAAGAAGTCCGAAAGGCTGTCCGAAGGACGTCCCGTCGTCCCCGGTCGATAGCGTGGTGGGAATGGGACACCGAGTGCTAGTGGTCGACGACGACCTGACGGTCAGCGACGTCGTTCGGCGTTACCTGGAACAGGCCGGCTGCGACGTCGAACTCGCCACCGACGGCGCCGACGGTCTGGCCGCCATCGCGGCCCAGCGCCCCGACCTGGTGGTACTCGACCTGATGATGCCCGGCATCGACGGCCTTGAGGTTTGCCGCCGCATCCGGCGGCAGCTGCCCGACCTTCCGGTGATCATGCTCACCGCGCTCGGCGAGGAGGCCGACCGGGTCCTCGGTCTCGAGGTCGGCGCCGACGACTACGTCACCAAGCCCTTCTCTCCCCGTGAACTGGTGTTGCGGATCCGCTCGGTGCTGCGCCGCGCCTCCGCCCACGCCGCCCACCCCACCGCCTCGGCGAAGCTGACCGACGCGACGCTTACCGTGGACGCCGCCCGCCGCGTCGCGACCATGGGTGGCGCACCGTTGTCACTCACCGCCCGGGAGATCGATCTTCTGATCTTCTTCATGCGCCATCCGGGGCAGGCATGGTCCCGCAGCGACCTGCTGGACAAGGTCTGGGGTTGGCAGTTCGGCGACCAGTCGACGGTCACCGTCCACGTCCGGCGGCTACGCGAGAAGATCGAGGACGATCCGGCCGATCCACGGCGCATCCGCACCGTCTGGGGTGTCGGATACCGCTACGACCCACTCGATGAGGAAGCTGGCACATGACCGACACGCTGCTCATCGGGCTCTACGCTCTCACCGCCGGCGGCGTCGTCGGTTTGGCCGGCGCCGCGGTGCTGCGGCTGCTCCACGGTCGGTCGATCCTCGTGCACATCCTGGTGTTGCTCGCCGTCACCGTCCTCGCCGTGGTCGCCGGAGTCGCCACCGTCGCACAGGCGATGTTCCTGTCGGCGCACGACCTGTGGGTCGTCCTCGTCACGGTCAGCGCCTCTGCGGTGATCAGCCTCGCCGTCGGGGCCGTCTTCGGTAGCCGGCTGGCCGCTGCCGCGGTGTGGGCCCGCGCCGCCCGGGAACGCGAACGCCGACTGGAGGCCGGCCGCCGCGAACTCGTCGCCTGGGTGTCCCACGACCTGCGTACCCCCCTGGCTGGGCTACGGGCCATGGCCGAGGCCCTCGAGGACGGCATCATCCACGACCCGGCCGTCGTCGACGAGTACCACAGGCGGATCCGGGTGGAGACCGACCGGATGACCCGACTCGTCGACGACCTGTTCGAGCTGTCCCGCATCAACGCCGGTGCGCTACGGCTCATGCCCACCACGGTGCCGCTGGGTGACGTGGTGTCCGACGCCATCGCCGGCGTCGCGCCGCTGGCCGCCCATCGCCGCATCCACCTGTTCGCGGCGGACAGCGGCTGGCCCAAGGTCCGGGCCGGCGAACGTGAACTCGCCCGGATCGTCAGCAACCTGCTGATCAACTCCGTCCGTTACACGCCCGAGGACGGCAGCGTGCACATCGCCGCCGGCCACGAGACCGACAACGTGTGGTTGGCCGTCTCCGACACCTGCGGAGGCATTCCCGGCGAGGATCTGGACCGGGTCTTCGACGTCGCGTTCCGTGGCGCACGCGCCCGCACCCCCGAAGCGGCCGACTCAGGCGGCGGTGGCGGGCTCGGCCTGGCCATCGTGCGGGGTCTCGTCGAGGCGCACGGCGGTCGGGTGAACGTCCGTAACACCGACCGCGGCTGCCGATTCGAGGTACGCCTACCCGCCACCTGAACCACGTCGCTCCTTCCGATGGCCGATCCGCGTCAGCCCTGTCTGCGCCCGGCACGCTCGTGGCGGTCCACCGCCCGAGCGTGCGCTATCGCCAGCAGCCGGTCGATCTCGGGCAGCATCTGCGGGCCGGGCATGATGATGCTGCCGAAGCCGTACCGTGCGTAGCCGGGATTCGGCACGAGGGTGTCCAGCCGGGCGTAGTCGAACTCGTGCCGGTGGTCCTCGAAGTCCCCGGGCGGGAAGCCGAACCGGCTTTCGAACTCGACGCGGCCCAGTTCCAGGTTGAGGCGGAAGACACCGGGGCGGTCGAGCTGGGAGGCCTCGTCGAAGCCAGGGACGTCGTGTTCGACGATGGTGGCGAAGGGCTGACGACGGTCCGGGCCGACGTAGAAGAACCGATCACCCCACGAACCCTCGGGTGACCCGTTCTCCTCGCTAGCCACGATCTGCTCGACGCCGGGCAGGGCGAGTATCCGGTCGGCGAGCCCAGCGGCGTCGACGCCGGTCGGAACGTGCAGCACCGCGTCGGCGTGTTCCACGGTGGCCTGGGTCAGCGGGAAGTAACGGTAGTCGTGGGTACGCTGCTCGCCAGCCGCAATGTCGGCAGCCCGGACGTAACGGGGAAGGGCGCTGCCCTGTTGCAGCCCGCCCTCGAAGGTCGACGGCGGCGGTGCCGGGATGCCGAGCACGGGGCTCGCGCCGAGGCTACCGACGCACACCGCGTACCGGTCGTGCAGCAGCGACGCGACGATCGCGCCAGCGCCAGCCCACGAGACGTCCGTCCCGGCCATGGTCATCGTGGCCGGATGGCGCTGCAGGTGTGAGTTGTGCGCGAAGACCAGCGTCGGTCCCCGGTGTGCCTCGATCGACCGGATCGCGAGCAGATTCTCTGCCATCAGTGCGGCGCGGACCCTGATCAGCCGGGCGAGGCGCTCTTCCTGCTCCAACGGCGCGGCGGCTGCGGCGTGGTAGCGCAGTACCGCGACCGCGGCGGTGGCCCGCACGAGCGCCGCCTGCCAGCCCTCGGATCGGCGGGCTGCCTGCACGTACAGTTCGGTCAGCAGGTCGTCGGCGATCACCCGCAGGCGCTGGGCGTCGGTCGATCCTCCGATCGACCTGCCGGGCTCCCAGATCGCCGCAGTGTCGCTCCACCGGGCCTCGTCGCCGACCAGGTCGTCGATCTCCCCGGACCGGTCGAGATCGAGGAAGTCACAGACCTGGATGAGGTGACGCCGTGGGCTCGGGACACTCTCGATCTCCAGCGGCGCGTCGAAGCCGTGGAACGTCAGGCGCTCGGCGGCCGACCGCCCGTCGTTCCACTCGCGCATCCGCACCAGCAGGTCGCGGTTGGCCGGGGCGGTACCGGATCCGTGGCTGAATCCCTCGGTGAGCGCACGCTCCAGATCGACGGTGGCGCGACCTCGGACGAACTCGTCGACGATCAGTCCCGCCGCCCGGTCGCTCTCCAGCGCGATCGACCGGTAGCCCCGCTCGGCCAGCGCCATGAAGGTGTCGTTGCGGATCTGCAGGAAGGCGGACTCGCCATGGGTCGGCTCGCCGAGCGCAAGCAGCGTCGGTGGTGCGGCAAACAGGTCAAGAAGGTTCGTCATTGCATCAACCGTATCGTTGAACCAGCGGTTGAGACCTGCAGGCAATGGAGCGCGATGGCAGCCAGTAAACCCTCAAACCACAGGTTCCGACGACCGGTCGACCTCGCACGTCGGCACGGACTCTGCGCGCAGGCAGTGCGCAACTACGAACGAGCCGGTTTCCTGCCGCAGGCTGAGCGCAGCCCGGCCGGGTACCGCCTGTTCACCGACGTACACGAAAGGGCGCTGAACGCCTACCTCGCCCTGATCGCAGGCCACGGCTACGCGGCCAGCGGCGACATCATGCGTGCGGTCAACCAGGGCAGGATCGACACCGCACTACGCACGATCGACCACAGCCACGCCCTGCTGCAACGCGACCGGGAAACCCTCGACGCGGTCGAGTCGGCCGTCGCTGTGCTCACCGGCACGCAGCGACGACCGCAGAGCAGCAAACCCGTACCGATCAGCGTGCTGGCCCACCGCCTCGACGTCCGGCCCGCGACCCTGCGCAAGTGGGAGCGGGCTGGGCTCCTGCGGCCGGCACGCGACCCGGCCACCGGCTATCGAAGCTACTCACCGGCTGACGTCCTCGACGCCGAACTCGCTCACCTGCTGCGCCGGGGCGGATACCGGCTCGACCACATCGCCGGGGTGCTGGGCCAGGTACGCGAGGCCGGCGGCAGCGAACCGCTCGCCGCCGCACTGCGTCGGTGGCGGGAACAGCTCACCGGACGCGGCCGGGCCATGCTCACCGGGGCCGCCCGGCTCGCCGAGTACCTCGAATGCCAGCCCGACGGCGCAGGCCTGCTCGTCGGTACCACCGGACCCCGACACGACGGTCTCAGTCTGTCGAGTTCCAGCCCGCGCCGCTGAGAGTCAGCCGGTACGTACGTACGCTGTCGCCGTCCGGTGTGGGTCGCTCATGACCCGCGTCCCACCCCAGCCGCTCGTAGAACCCGGTCGCGCCGAGTGGCCCGGTGGAGGTCTGTGCCTCGGCCCACCTCGCGCCGGCACGGCGCACCGACTCGACGAAACGTGCGGCCAGCAGTACCCCGATGCCGCTCTTGCGCCAGTCCGGCCGCACCGCCAACGCGGTCATGACCGCCACATGTGGGGTCGACGACGGCTCGGCCCTCGCCCGTGCGGGTGCGGTGGCGCGACCGGGCACCACCCGACGGGCCCACGGCCGGACCCGTGTCCGCACCACCCGCAGAGCGGCCCGGGGCCGCAGCAGCAACGCGACGAGCCCGGTGAAGGCAAGGGCGGCCATGGCCCGCCGGTCGTTCGTGAGCGCGGTGGTGTATGCGGCCTGGTCGGTGGTTCCCAGCACGAACCCGACAATCTTCTCCGACGCGGCAGCGGTGTCGACGACCACCACGCCCACCCCGTACGGCGAGGTCAGGAACGTGCGATGCCAGCGACGCACGAAACGGGCACCGAGCGACGGGAACAGCCCGATCGGGAGCAACTCGACGTGAGCGCGGGACATCGCCGGAAGATCCTCGCGTCGGGCCGGCCGCAGCACGAGCCGGCCGGCGGTGTGATCGGTGGCCGACGGCACGACCACACTCCCCCGCAGGTCGTTGATCATGATTCGAGGTACACGCATGGCATCAGCCCCACTGTCGGGGGCAGGAACCCTGCCCGAGAGCCCCGACCGCGCTCCAGGTGACCCGGTGACCGTTCGTCGCACACGACCCTGTCCGGCGCGGACCGGGACGCCGCCTCGGCGGTCACCACGCGGGTCGGGGAGGACCACTGCACCGATCGCAGCCCGTCCTCGGCAACGTCTACCCGTCCAGCACGCCGCGACACCCGCAGCGCCTGCGTTCCGCAACCCGTTCGGCGATCACCGGCCAGGCTCGGGGCCAGCAGGTGCGAGCCGCCCCCGGGACCGGCCGGTTGCGCCTCCGTCCCGGACCCTGTCGCTCGTGCCGTGACGCCGACCAACCAGCCCGCCTCAGGCGGCAGTACGTCGAGCGGTTGACTCCCGCTCATACCACGGTGGGAGCGGGGTCTTCCGCCCGAGCCGGTTGTGTCCTTTCAGGATCTCCGCGAGCATGTCGGTATGCCACGCCCTCTTCGGACCCTGAAGATCCTGGTCACCAGCGTCGCGCTGGTGACCACCATAGCCGCCGTACCCGCATCCGCCACCGCGCGGCCGGACCCGTCGAGAGGGCCCGCCGCCGATCGAACGGCACTACGCGCCGCCCTCGACGCGGTACCCGAAGCCGGCGTACCGGGGGTGCTGATCGCCGTACGCGACGGCCAGCACGACTGGCGTGCCGCCGCCGGCCAGGCCACCCTGACCGGTCCTCGACCGATGCGACCACAGATGCACCACCGGATCGGCAGCATCACCAAGACGTTCATCGCCACCACCGTGCTCCAACTCGTCGACGAGCAGCGGCTGGGCCTCGACGACCCCATCGGGGAGTGGCTGCCCGACACCGTCCCCGGTGAATCCGGCAACCGGATCACCGTCCGGATGCTGCTGAACCACACGAGCGGCATCGGCAACTACACCAACGCGATCATCGACTCGTACGCGGCGATCAGCCGGATGCAGGTCACCACGTACACTCCGCAGGACCTGGTCGCCATCGGTCTGGCCATGCCGCCGACGAACGCTCCCGGTGCCCGGTACAGCTACTCGAACACCAACTACATCCTGGCCGGAATGCTCATCGAGGCGATCACCGGCCAGGATGCGGCGACCGAGGTGCAGCGACGCATCCTGCGACCGCTGAAGCTCACCGGGACCTCGTTCCCCGGCACCGACCCGAAGATCCACGGCCGCCACGGCGGCGGGTACTTCGCTCCGTTCGGCGTACGCGACATCAGCGAGTTCAACATGAGCTGGGCCGGGACGGCGGGTGAGATGATCGCCACCACCGAGGATCTGAACACGTTCTTCCGGGCGCTGCTCGGCGGCGACCTGCTCGGCCCGGCCACTCTCGACCAGATGCTCACTGCCGTGCCGGTACTGCCGGGACAGCCCGCCGCCGGCAGCTACGGTCTGGGCATCTTCTCGCTGCCCACCCCGTGCGGCGAGTTCTGGGGCCATGACGGCGCGGTCCTCGGTCACCTGGCGTTCTCGATGCACAGTCGCGACGGCGTTCGGCAGGTCTCGTCCGGCATCACCATCAGCGGCTACCAGATCGGTCTGCCCGATCCCCACCCGATCGACATCGCCTGGAGCACGCTGCTGCTCACCGCGATGTGCCCGACCGTCGAGGTGAGCGGTCGCTCGACGGTAGTCGTTCCGCCGCTGCCGGGTACGACCCGGACGCCGGGCAACGACGCAGCGGTGGCGGTGCCCTGACCCGGTGCTCCCCTACTCGGCACGGTCCTCCCGTAACCGTACCGGCAATGGCCCGAGTTCCGGCCGCTACGCGTTCCGGTGGGCGGTGACGGTCTCTAGCATCGGGACATGCCCACTATCGACACTGGTGCACCGCCCCGATCGACGGTCGCGACCCGGCAACCGGCACCGCCCCGGAGCAAGCCATGATCGCAGCCATCCTGCCGGCCGGCACCGTAGCGGTGGACACCTTCACCGACGCACCCGGCACGTTCCTGTTCCCCGAGGAGGAGAGCATCGTCCGCGGGGCAGTCGACAAGCGGCGGCGGGAGTTCGCCACCGGCCGCTGGTGCGCCCGACAGGCGATGGTCCGCCTCGGCCGGGCTCCGACGCCGGTACTGCCCGGGCCGCGGGGCGAGCCGCGATGGCCGGCCGGCCTGATCGGCAGCATCACGCACTGTGACGGCTACCGCGCCGCGGTGCTCGCCAACTCCGATGTCATCACCACCATCGGCATCGACGCCGAGCCGAACGCACCTCTTTTCGACGACGTACTGCCGGCGGTGTCGCTGCCTCAGGAGCGAGACCGGATCGAACTGCTCCGACGCACGCATCCCGACGTGTGCTGGGACCGGTTGCTGTTCAGCGCGAAGGAAACCGTCTACAAGGCCTGGTTTCCGCTCACCGCACGCTGGCTGGACTTCGAGGACGCCGACGTCACCTTTGATCCGCTGGCCGGCACCTTCGACGCCCGGATCCTGGCGGTGGGAGCGCAGCTGCACGGCCGCCGGCTAACCGGCTTCAAGGGGCGCTGGCTGGCGAGGCAGGGCCTGGTCGTGACCGCCATCGCGGTGGCGTCCCCGCACCGACCGCCAGGCGTTCCGCACCTTCGACCACCATGGCAGAAGGTCGCACCCACTGAGTGCGACCTTCCAGCTGCCACCGGTCCCGCCGCTCAGACGCTAGCCGAATAGTCCGGGCTCAGGCTCGCCGGCAGATCGCCACGGCGGGCGACGTTCAACTTACGGTACGTACGGGTCAGGTGCTGCTCGACGGTACTGACCGTGATGTAGAGCTTCTCGGAGATCTCCCGGTTGCTGTAGCCGGCCGCCGCCAGGGCGGCGACGCGATGCTCGGCCTCGCTCAGGACTGCCACCGCCACGATCGGACTGATCGCATCCGCGCTTTCCTCCTCGTCCCAGCCCGCCTCCATCTTCAGCCCGTTGAGCAGCGGTAGCGCACCCACCTTCTCAGCGGTGGCACGGGCCCGCCGGGCGATCAGGCGGACCCGCCGCGACTCACCGAGTGCCCGGAGCGCCTCAGTCAGGTCGACAAGCGTACGGGCCAGCTCGTAGTCGTCACCGCCGTTGTGCAGATCGGCGGACTGGCGCAGGAACATCGGCCGGTGCCGGAGTTCACCGCAGGCGGCGTACAGGCGCAGTGCCATCGCGCGTACCCGCGGCTGTCCGTCCCCGCACCGGTTCAGTTGCTCCGCGACCAACTGCTGAGCCTGCTCCGGCGAGTTCATCCGGAGCAGTGTCTCGGCCGCGTCGACCCGCCACGGCACCAGGCCAGGCGTGTCCATACCCCACTGGGCAGCCAGTTGGCCGCAGCGCCTGAAGTCGCGCAGCGCCAACGGCAACTCGCCGATGGCGAGGCTGTGACGGCCCCGCGCGTACAGGTAGTGCAGCCCGAACCTGGTCTGGAACATCTCCTCCGGCACCGGCTGGTCCAGGTGGTCGCGGACCGTACCGAAGTCACCGGTAGCGGTGTTCGCCATGATCAGTACAGCGAGCGGGCCGCCGACCGCGACACCCCAACTACTCGATGGCAGCACCGTCAACGCGTCGGTGGCGCGCTGCCGCGCCCCGACCAGGTCACCCAGGCGCATCGAGATTTCCGCGCGGATGGCGGCCAGCCGGGCCTGCCGGCTCGGCGAACGCCGCATACGCGCCTCGTCGACGAACGTGTCGCACCAGCCCGCTGCGCTGGCCGGGCAGCCACCGTAGGTGAGCGTCAGTAGTGCACTCTCCACCGTGTCCAGGCTCATCTCGTCCAGACGCGAGTTGCGTAGGATCCGTTCGGCGACCGTTGTCGCCCGCTCCGACGGGCCGTCACGCAGCACCCCGGCCAGCGCGGTGGCCGCCGAGAGCCGATGGCTCGTCGACACCGTCGGCATCGCCACCGGCGGCTGCGTGCCGGGGTGCAGCAACGGCCGGAACGACGGGTACGTCGCCAGCATCAGCGGCCGGGTGATGACCAGCTCGGCACGGGTCTCCGCGTCGGCATCGCCGTGGTGCGCACCGATCAGCTCGAATGCCTCCCGGGCTTCGGCGAACTGGCCGTGCCAGAGCAGCGCCTTGGTCAACACCAACGCGTCCACACCGCGCAGCTGCCCACCGCGCAGGGCGGCGGCCAGCTCCGGCAGATAGCCGGTCGGCGCGCTCGGGTTGATCCGCCATTCGGCGCGTACCAGCGCCGCGGTGATCCGCGCGCGACGCTGGCTGTCGGTGCAGGCCCGCAGCGCGAGTTGCAGGTAACGCACCGCAGCGGCCACCTGGCCCTCCCGTAGTGACTGCCGGGCCGCGTCCTCCAACACCGGCAGGGCCCATACTCCGTTCACCTCACCGGCACCGACCAGGTGCGCGGCGACCACCGTGCTGCAGGCACCACCGCGGTGGGCGAGCACGGCAGCCCTGCCGAACAGATCGACGCGGTCCAGCTCGTCGAGATCGGCCAGCACCGCCGCGCGGGCAGCCGGGTGTCTGAAGGCCCCGCCGGACAGCACGCCGATGGTGGTGAGTGTGCGTACCGCCTGACTGATCTGTGCGTCGTCGACCTGGACCAGTTGATCGAGCAGCGTGACATCGGCGCAGACCGCCAGCCCCTGGGCCACCCGCCGCACGCGAACGTTCGTGCGATGCAGACAGGAGACGACAGCCCGGGCGAAATGCTCCCCGGTCACCGGCTCGCTGCCGGCCGCAGTTACGGCAGCGGGCGCCTCACGGTGATCGTCGAGCAGGCCGCGCAGCAGCATCGGGCTACCACCGCTGAGGTGCTGCCAGGCCGGTACCAGGCGCTCGGCGTCAGCTTCGCCGACCTGGCTGGCGGCCAGTTCCCGTACCGCTTCGGCCGACAGGGCCGGCAGGACGATCCGCGAGCCGTGCGGCGGTCGCCAGAGCGCCTCCATCTCGAATCCGATCTCGTCGCGGCGGCCCTGCTCGGTCTGGGTGAACAGCAGCAGTATCGGCGCGAAGCGCGCCCGCCTGGCCAGGTAGGACAGGCAGACGAGGGACTGCCGGTCGGCCCGGTCGATGTCGTCGACCGCGACGATCAGTGGATATCGGTGAGACAGCTCCAGCAGGATCGTGCCGAGGGCGTGCACGATCTGCGGGTCGATCTTGTGGTCGCAGTCGTCGGCGCGGGCCCCTTCGTACAGCAGGTTCATCGCACGTTGTTGCTCCTCGGCAACCAGCGGTGCGTCGAGGAGCAGCTGGGTGAGCACACCGAACGGCAGGTCGCGCTCGGTGTCCGCACCGATCGCGGTGATCGCCAGGGCATCGCGGTCCACCGCCCGGTCGGCGTACGTGTGCAACAACTCGGTCTTGCCGGACGCCACCGCACCCGCTATGACGGCGATCCGTCCCTTGCCGCAGACGGCGGAGGCAAGGAGGCCGTCCAGCGTGGCGATCGCATCCGCGCGCTCGACCAGCTTCATGATCATCCTTTCGTTACGATCGCGGCTCCGGCTCGCTGACCTGGACCAGGCCGGCACCCCGGACGCTACGGACGGCCGCTGTCGTACCCCTATCGGCACGCCATCCGCCGGTCACGCTCACCCGACCCGGGCGTAGCGCGACGGGACGACGGATGCCGGTTGCGGTCTCGCCACCGGTGCCGTCGCGGTCCGGCCGACCCGGGCCGCCGCCGAACGGACCGCGGCCGACACCGCCGCCGACAGCTCGGCTTCGACGCCGACACCCCACGATGTCTCGTCGCCGACCCGGAGCTCCGCGTACGCGACCAGGCCGGTGGAGTCGGCCAGGCCGGTGCCGGTACGGTGCACCGCGCGTACCTCCACGCCCCAACGGGCCAGCCCCCGCCCGATTCGTTCCAGCGTGTCGGTACGGTGCCCCCCGACGACGAACGCGGCACCGTCGATGTGCAGGTGGACCGGCACCGGGTGGGCGGTCGCCAGCGGTACCACCGTCAGAGACCGGGACACGTACTCGTCGCGGAACAGCGCACACACCCGCTCGGGGGCGATCTCGCCGCCCTCGGCGTCGGCACGGGACTGCACCAGGCCGGCGAACTCCACCTGCAGGTCCCGCGGCAGGTGCAGCCCGAGCCGAGAACTCAGCACGTACGCCACCCCACCCTTGCCGGACTGGCTGTTGATCCGCACGACACTCTCGTAGGCACGGCCCACGTCCCGCGGGTCGATCGGCAGGTAGGGGATCTCCCAGGCGACCCCGTCGACCGCGGTGCCCCGCTCGCCTGCCAGCCGGCTCTGCTCCGCGAAGCCCTTGTTGATGGCGTCCTGGTGGGAACCGGAGAAGGCGGTGTAGACGAGATCCCCGGCGTACGGATGCCGGGGGTGGACGGGAAGTTCGGTGCAACGCTCGACGGTCCGCCGGACCCGGTCCAGACCGGAGAAGTCGATACCCGGGTCGACTCCCTGACTGAAAAGGTTGAGCCCGAGCGTCACCAGATCGACGTTGCCGGCCCGTTCACCGTTGCCGAACAGGCAGCCTTCGACGCGCTCGGCACCGGCGAGCACCGCCATCTCTGCAGTGGCCACGCCGGTCCCCCGGTCGTTGTGCGGATGCACCGACAGGCACAGGTGTTCCCGACGACTCAGGTGCCGGTCCATCCACTCGATGCGGTCGGCGAAGACGTTGGGCATGCTGCGTTCGACGGTGGTCGGGAAGTTCAGGATGATCGGGCGGCCGGGTTCCGGCTGCCACACGTCCATCACCGCTTCGCAGACCTCCAGGGAGAAGTCCGCCTCCGTGTCGTTGAACAACTCGGGCGAGTACTGGTAGCCAAGGTCGCAGTCGGGAAGGCTTTCCTCGGCGTACTTCATCATCAGCTGCGTGCCGTGCACGGCGAGTTGCCGGCACCCGTCCCGGTCGACACCGAGCACCATCCGGCGGAACAGCGGTGAGGTCGCGTTGTAGAGGTGCACGGTGGCACGGGGCGCGCCGGCCAGACTCCGCACCGTCCGCCGGATCAGGTCGTCGCGGGCCTGGACCAGCACGGTGATGCGGACGTCATCGGGAATCAGGTCCTTCTCGATGAGCAGCCGCAGAAAATCATGGTCGTCCCTACTCGCCGCCGGGAATCCCACCTCGATCTCCCGGTACCCCATTTTCACCAGCAGCCGGAACATCCGCAACTTGCTCATCGGGCTCATCGGGTTGACCAACGACTGGTTGCCGTCGCGTAGGTCGGTCGAGAGCCAGCGGGGAGCCGCCGCAATGACCCGGTCCGGCCAGGTGCGGTCCCGCAGCGGTTCGTGGGCGGCCGGCTGGTATCGCTGCACCGCGGTGCGGAAGGAATGCACGATGTCCTCCTCAGTCGTCGCCGCCGCGCGAGGGTCGCCGCGGCGGTTCAGCTAGATGACGCGCGTGGCACACGCATGGGGTTGCCAGCTGCAGGAGCCGACGATCATCGAGCACGAGTACGGCGCCAGCAGTGCCTGGATCTGGTGGACGTCCGTGAACTAAGATCCCCCACCCTGCGGCGATCATCTGATCGACCGTTATCACCGCACATTCGAATGTCTATTGCCGCGACCGTCAACCAGATCGACCGCCAGAAAGAACTTCGATAATGCGTTAATGGGCCCGGCACGTAACTTCGTTCCCAGACCCGCTACCGCACATCGAGGAGGTAGCCGGTAATCCACTACGGAACGAGGATTCATTATGCGTTCACCCGCCGCACACGTCGCAAAAATAGCCGTCGCCGGTGTTGTCGGTATCGGCCTGACCCTGATCGGTGCCTCCGCCGTACACGCCGACAGCGCACCCACCACCGACGAGACGGTCACGCTCTCGACCACACTGGACAACTGGCCCTGGACCTGATCGCGACGCACCCCAGAACGGAATGCAGAATCAGTTCACGGTCAGCTCGCGGTGGGCCGGCATGGTCGACGCCTCGCCCACCGCCGCTTCGGCGCACGACTGGCCGCCACCACCCGCAGCCGCGTACGCCTCGCTGAGCGTTGCCAGCACCTGGGACTCGAAGATCGGCGCCTGGATGCTGCGGAACAGGTGCAGCGCACGGTGCAGGTGCACCACCGCCTGCGGTGCCCTACCGGCGGCCAGGTCCAACTCGCCCAGCGTGCGCTCGACCCGCGCCTCGATCAACCGTTCGCCGGTGCTGGAAGCCAACGCACACGCTGCGTGAAGTGCGGTGGCTGCCTGTGCGTGGTCGCCGCGGTTGAGGTGAGCCAAGCCCAGCCCGTGCAACGCGTACGCCTGGCCGATCGGATCAGCCAGCTCACGGACCACCGTCAGGGTCTCGTCGAAGACCGCCACCGCCGCCGCGTGATCCCCGACGCCCAGGTGCGCGTCGGCCAGCCGGTGCAGCACCTGCGCCTCGACACGCCGGCTACCGGCCCGCCGGCTCAGCTCCAACGCGCGTGGCAGCATCCGCTTGGCCTCCTCGGGACGGCCACGTTCCAGCGCGGTCTGCGCCATGCTGTGCAGAACGTAGGCTGCCGCGGTCAGGTCCTCAGCGGCGAGCAGCACCTCCAACGCACTCTCGTACCGGCGCGTCGCGTTCTCGAAGTCGCTGCCGATCCGATCCAGGTAGGCCAGTTGACGACTGACCAGGGCGACCCCGTGCTCGGCACCGATCTGCCTGAACAGCGACTCGGCCTGCTCCAGGCTCAACCGCGCGTCGTTGAAGTGTTTCTCGACGATCCCCAACGAACCGGTGGAGTAGAGCATCACCGCCTCGCCGCGCTGATCGCCGACGGATCGACACGCGGCCAGGGCCACCCGGTGGGTCTCCCGCCAGTCGTCGAGGTAGATCCGCGACTCGAACAGGGTCACCGCGGTGAACGCGAGATCCCAGCACAACGCGACCAGGCCCGCCTTGACGGTCTGCCGCACGGCGGCGACCAGGTTCAGGCGCTCGCGCTCCAACCAGCTCAACGGATCACGGATGACCCGCGTCACCACCTCGGGGGCGAACGTCCACCGCTCGGCCTGACTGTGCAGCTGCGGGCTGTCCGTGCCGTGCAGTCGTCCGTGCGCCTGCTCGGCGAGGTAGAGAAGTCCGCCGAGCACCCGCGACAGTGCCGCACCTCGGTCGGCGGCGCCCTCCTCCGCTGTCAGCCGTTCCCGGGCGAAGACCCGAATGAGATCGTGGAGCCGATATTGGGTACGCACGCCACCCTCAGCGCCGGTGATTTCGACCAGTTGGGCGTCGACCAGCTCGTCGAGTAGGTCCTGCGCGTCGACGAGCGGCTGGTCGAGCAGCGCGGCACTGACCCAGCCACCGAAGGCCGGGAAGTCGAGCAGGGCCAGCCGGCGGAACAGCCGGCGCGCTTCCTCGGCCAGATTGTCGTACGTGAGCGAGATGCTCACCCGTATTCCGAGGGCGCCGTGCTTGAGTTCGTCCAGGCGGCGTGACTCGTTCTCCAGTCGGCTGGCGAGTTGCTCCACCGTCCAGTGCGGACGTGCTGACAGTCGTGCGCCGGCGATACGCAACGCCAGCGGCAACTGCCCGCAGAGCTCGGCCAGCTCGGCTGCAGCGTCCGCCTCGGCCTGTACCCGGTCGCCCCCGGCGATCCGCGACAACAGCGCGATGGACTGCACCGAGTCGAAGACGTCGACCTCGATGTGCACCGCGCCCGGCAGCCCCGCCAAGCGTCGCCGGCTGGTCACCAGCACCGCGGCGCTGGGGTTGCCGGGCAGCAGCGGCAGTAGCTGCGTCTCACTGCCGGCGTTGTCCAGCACGACCAGGATGCGTCGGTCGGCGAGCAGGCCACGGTATGTCTCGGCGCGCTCCTCCAGGTCGTCCGGGATCGCGTTGCCCGGCAGGCCGAGGGTGCGCAGGAACCGTTCCAACACCTGTGTCGGGCTGGCCTGTCGGGAGGCTCCGCCGTGCAGGTCCGCGAAGAGTTGACCGTCCGGATAACGCCAGGCGAGCCGATGCGCCACGTGTACGCACAGCGACGTCTTGCCGATACCGGGCTTGCCGGCCACCACGACGATCGGTACCGCCAGCTGTGCCGGGTCCTCCGCGGCTTCGGCGAGCCGCTCCTGGATGTCGCATATCTGTCTGGTGCGGCCGGTGAAGTCCGCGATGTCGGTGGGCAGCAGGCTCGGACCAGCGTTGACCGACGGAACCGAGTTGTCGCCGGGGACCGGCAGGCTCGGGCCGACACCGGTGACCTGCGCCTGCTCGGTGATCGCAGCTGGTGGTGAGAACGCGACCGGCTCAGCCGCAGGGGGTGTGGCGAACCCGACCGTCGGTGGCATCGGCGCGCTCAGCCCGACGTCGGACCCGAGGATGGAGCGTTCCAACCGTTGTAGCCGCTCGCTGGGTTCCAGACCGAGATCCTCGATCAGGATCCGGCGGGCCGAGCGGTAACAGTCCAGGGCCTCGGCCTGCCGGCCACACCGGTAGAGCGCGAGCATCAGCTGTCCCCGCAACCGCTCGCGCAACGGGTGGGCGGCGACCAACCCGGTCAACTCGGCGATCAGGTCATCGTGCCGGCCGAGGGAGAGCTCGAAGTCGATGCACTCCTCGATGGCGGCCAACCGGCGCTCGACGAGCCGGTCGGCGGCCACCCGCAGCGGTTCGCTGTCCAGGCCCTCCAACGGCATGCCGCGCCACAGGCGCAGCGCCTCGCGGTAGAGCCGCACGGCCTCGTTCTTGTCGGTGGCGGCACCTGCCCGGGAGAGCAGCGATTCGTAGCGCTGCAGGTCGACCTCGTCGTCGGGCACCTCCAGGGCGTACCCCTGGTGACGGGTGACGATCGCCTCCGGTCGCCCGTGGACGGTCAGCAGCCGGCGCAGCGCCGAAACGCAGATCTGCACCTGGGCGCGGGCGCTGTTGGGCAACCGCTCGCCGTAGACCGCGGTCACCAGTCGTCCGACGGAGATCACCCGCCCGCACTCCAGCGCAAGGCTGGCGAGCACGATGTGCTGACGATGGCCGCCCAGGTCGATGCGGCGCCCGTCGTCGTCGACCGCTTCCAGCGCACCGAGTACCCGGAACTCCATCAATCCGCCATCCCTGCGCCACCACGGCGAATCCGTCCCGCTGGGATGGCAATACTCACGGCTCGTCGACGCCCGCACTTCGAATCAGCATATTTTCCCCCATTCCGGCGGCCAAAGCCACTATCAACTCCCACCCCTGTGTCACACAAAGGTTACGAACATGTCCACCGGCGCCGCTACCCCCGGCCACGGCGCTTCGTCCAATCAGGACTGTCCGTTCAATCGATTGCGCCGGCAGCAGAGGACGCGGACCTACCGACCTCGCCCGTCCTGATCGCTTGATTGCGGCAGCGAACCTGAATGGAAGCCGTAAACCCTTAGGAGCCCCGAATTCTCCGCCAGGCGGTAAAAAGGGGTGCCACCGGCATCAGACCCGCACTTAGCGTAGCGGTCATGCAGGATCAAACGGCGACAGCTCTCGTGGTGCGGTATCTCAATAGCGTGGCCGATCCACACGGTGCCGGTCAGGTGACCCGCGACGACGTCGACACCGCGATGCGTCTCGGGGGCGGCCTGCCGCAGGGTCCACTCGCCGGTCTCGACGAACTCGGCATCGACGTCGCTCTCGCCTTCCTCGGCGAACCCTGTCTCGTTCCCCCGCCGGCGCTGACCGCACATGTCACCGCCGGTCGGCTCGGGCGCGAGACCGACTGCGGTCTTCTCAGCGGACTTCACCGGGAGCAGGTATCCCCGACAGTGGCGACCGGCACCGCCGCCGCGGCGAGAGACGCCCGATGAACAGCCACTTCGCCGAAGACGTCGTCGCCGCCCCGAACGCCGCCGCGGTCACCGCGCTGCCGGTGCCGGAGTACCACCGGGCTGCCGTACTGCTCGAAGAGGACCAGCACATGTTCGACGACGTCCCGATCGCCGATCGTGAGCCGACCAAGGCACTGCACCTGCGAGACGTACCGACCCCGCAGCCAGGGCCGGGTGAGGCGCTCATCGCGGTGATGGCCAGTGCGGTCAACTACAACACCGTGTGGAGTTCGCTGTTCGCACCGGTGCCCACCTTCACCTTTCTGCGCCGCTACGCCCGCACCGGGGATCTCGCCGCCCGGCACGCCCAGCCGTACCACGTCATCGGCTCCGACCTCGCGGGAATCGTTCTGCGCACCGGGTCGGGTGTGCAACGTTGGCGCCCGGGCGACCGGGTGGTCGCGCACTGTCTGTCGGTACAGCTGCAGCATCCGGACGGCCACGACGACAGCATGCTGGATCCCGAGCAGCGCATCTGGGGATACGAGACGAACTTCGGCGGGCTCGCGGACCTGGCGTTGGTGAAAGCGAACCAGCTCATGCCGAAGGCGGCCCACCTGACCTGGGAAGAGGCCGCATCGCCCGGTCTGGTCAACTCGACGGTCTACCGGCAGTTGGTGTCGCCACACGGTGCCGGTATGCGCCTTGGTGACAACGTGCTGATCTGGGGCGCGGCGGGCGGGCTCGGCTCGTTCGCCGTGCAGTACGCCCTCTGCGGGGGTGCCACTCCGATCTGCGTGGTCTCCAGCGCCGAGAAGGCCGAGGTGTGCCGGCGCATGGGCGCGGAGGCGGTGATCGACCGGCAGGCCGAGGACTACCGGTTCTGGCGCGACGAGACCACCCAGGATCCGCGCGAGTGGCGCCGGTTCGGCCAGCGCATCCGGGAACTCACCGCCGGGGAGGACGCCGACATCGTGTTCGAACATCCCGGGCGCGACACGTTCGGCGCGTCCGTCTACGTGGCCCGGCGTGGCGGCACGATCGTGACCTGCGCCTCGACGAGTGGCTACGAGCACCAGTTCGACAACCGTCACCTGTGGATGAACCTGAAGCGGATCGTCGGGACCCACTTCGCCAACTACCGTGAGGCGTGGCAGGCCAACCGTCTCATCGTGCGGGGCCGCGTCCACCCGACACTGTCCGTCACCTACCCGCTCGACGAGGTCGGCCGGGCGGTCGACGACCTGCACCGTAACCGACACCAGGGCAAGGTTGGCGTGCTCTGCCTGGCTTCCGCCGAGGGAGGTGGGGTCGAGGACCCTGAGCTGAGGGAGCGGCATCTGACGGCGATCAACCGGTTCCGGTCACCGGCAGGATGCTCAGCATGAACGGTCCCGACACGCGTTGGTTGAGGCGATACCACCGTAGGGCGCGAACCGAGGTCACGCTCGTCTGCCTACCGCACGCGGGCGGCTCGGCCAGCTTCTTCTACCCGTTCTCGGCGGCGCTGTCCGACTCGGTCGACGTGGTTGCCGTGCAGTACCCGGGCCGCCAGGACCGCCACGACGAGCCGCAGGTGGGCAGCGTCGCCGCACTCGCCGCGGCGGTTGCCGAACAGGTGGCCGCCCTCGGCCGGCGACCGGTCGCGCTGTTCGGGCACAGCATGGGCGCGCTCGTGGGCTACGAGACCACTCTGCTTCTGGAACAGGCGGGCCACCCACCGACGCACCTGTTCGCCTCCGGCCGGCGGGCTCCGTCGACGAGCCGGGCGGAAACCGTCCATCAGCTCAGCGACGACCGGCTGGTCGCTCACGTCCAGCAGCTCGACGGCGACGCCAACATCGCCGAGGCGCTGAACGATCCCGACGTACGCACCATGGCACTGCCCGCGCTGCGCACCGACTACCGTGCCGTGGAGACCTATCCGGTCACGACGGGTCCACCGGTGCGCTGCCCGATCACCGTGCTCACCGGCCGCGACGACCCGGTGGTCAGCGCCGCCGAAGCGGCCGCGTGGATGGGCCACACTCTCGGCCACTTCGAGTGCCTGATCTTTCCCGGCCGCCACTTCTTCGTGGCCACCCATCGGGAAAGTGTCGTCACCGAGGTCGAACGCCGGCTCGTGGCGGTGCCGAGCACACCCGGCTGACGCCGCGGGGGCCGCTGGCGACGAGCCGCCTGATCCGGGTTGGTGGGGGCCGCGATGCTCAACAGTCGTGGTCCCGGTTGGCCTCGATCCTGGTGTGCAGGATCTCACGGGCCTGACTCGCCGCCCGGGCGATGTTCTCGGAGACGAAGTCGACGAAGCGGGCGATGTTCTCCAGGCGGGTGGCGGCCGGTGTGCCGCGGCCCAGCACTTCCACACCCTGCCGGGCGATCTCGCCGAGATGGGCGGTGGCCCGGGCGCTCGCCATCACCGACTCGTACAGCACGTCGTCGTCTACGACGTAGCGTTCACGACGGCGTTCGTCGCGTTCTCGACGTACCAGGCCCTGACTCTCCAGAAAGGCTACCGCTTTGGAGACCGACGCCGGACTGACCCGCAGGCGCCCGACCAGCTCGGAGGCGCTCAGGCTGCCGGTGTCGGTCGTGTAGAGGCAGGCCAGTGTCCGGGCCGTCATCCTCGGCAGGCCCGACTGCATGAAGACCGCGGCGAAGGTCTCCTCGTACTCCTGCACGGCCGCGAAGTCACGACCGTGCGGCTGCGGCGGTGTGTCGGCACGTCCGGGTGTGGCGCTCCGGCGGCGCCGGATCCGGCGCTCGGTGGCGTGGTGAGCGAGGTCGGCGCGGTAGGCGGTGGGGCCGCCGTTGCGCATGACCTCACGCGTGATCGTCGAGGTGGGACGATCGAGGCGCCGGGCGATCGCTGCGTAGGCCAGGCCGTCGGCCAGCCCGAGGGCGATCTGCTGACGCTCGGGCTGGGTGAGCCGGCCTCCTGGCATGGCGGCTTCCTCCAATGGTCGGTGGTGCGCCCCAGCATAGCGTTCACCCACACTCCATTGCAACGAATGCGAATCGCGCGTTGCGTTGAATCTCTCGCCATTGCAATGAAAAACCAGCATTGAGCTGGACAAACGCGGACTCGATGCAACATCGTCGTTGCTGGATCAATGAAGGCAACGTAGTGTTTCCTACACAGGAAACAGCAGACAAGAGGAGTCAAGATGCAGAAGTTCGACACCCCCACCGCGATCTCGGCCGTACTCGACATTCCCGCGGGACGTATCCAGCTCATCGCGGCCGACCGCACCGACACGACCGTCGAGATCCTGCCCACCGACGGCGCCAAGTCCCGGGACGTGACGGCGGCCGAGCGCATCAAGGTCACCTACGACGCCGGTGTCCTGCGCGTGCAGGCGGCCGAGCCGGCGAGGCGGTTCCTCGGCTCGTCCGGCTCCGTCGAGGTAACCGTGCAACTGCCCGCCGGCTCACGGGTCGAGGCGGAGGCCGCGAGCGTCGAGTTCCGGGGCGTCGGACGCCTCGGAGACGTCACCTTCGACGGCGCGGACGGCGCGGTCAAGCTCGACGAGACCGCTCAGGCCCGCCTGACCCTGCAGTCGGGGGACATCACCGTCGGACGCCTGAACGGCCCCGCACAGATCAGCACCCAGCGAGGCAACCTGACCATCACCGAGGCCGTCGCCGGCGCCGTCACCCTCCGCACCGAGCAGGGCGACATCACGATCGGCGCCACCCGCGACGCCTCAGCCACCCTCGACGCCGGCACCACGTACGGCCGCGTGCGCAACGAACTGAGGAACACCGACGGTGCGGGCGCCGGACTGGCCATCAAGGCGACCACCGCCCACGGTGACATCGTCGCCCGCAGCCTCTGACAGCGCCACCACTGTCCACTTCCCCCGCCCGGCGGCGTACCCCGACACCACGGTCCGGGGGTACGCCGCCACCGGCGCCTCCAAACGTCGATCGAGGCCCATTTTGCTGCTCAGGCTGCTCCGGGCACCAGCAGGCGGGCCGCTGCTCGCGGCCCCGGGTCGGCCACCAGCGCCCGGGCGAAGGCACCGACGAAGGCGTCGGCCTGCTCCTCGGTGAGCACCAGGGGTGGTGCGAGCCGGATCACGGCGGGCTGTACCGCGTCGACCAGGAACCCGGCCGCCCGCAGCCAGTCGGTCACCGGCACGGCGACCGGTTCGGTGAAGGCGATGCCGAGCAGCAGCCCCGCACCGCGTACTTCGTCGAGAAGCGGATGCGCAACCGCCTCGATGCCGGTACGCAGTCGGTCACCGATCCGCTTGACGTGGTCGAGCAGACCCGTCCCGGCAATGGTGCGGACAACAGCCAACCCGGCCGCGCAGCTGAGCGGGCTGCCACCGACCGTCGTTCCATGGGCACCGGTGGCCAGCAGGTCCGCCGCCGCCCCGAACGCCAGGCAGGCTCCGAGCGGCAAACCGCCGCCGAGCCCCTGGGCAAGGGTCACGAAGTCCGGCGCGATGCCTTCGCTCTGATGGTGGAACCAGTGACCGGTGCGCCCCAGGGCCGTCTGCGCCTCGTCGAGCACCAGCAACGCCCCGGCCGCCGTGCAGATCGTCCGGGCCGCCGCGAGGTATCCGGGCGGCGGCACCACCACACCGTTCTCCCCCTGGATCGCCTCCAGGATGACCATCGCCGTGGCGTCGCTGACAGCGGTGCGCAAGGCCTGCACATCACCGAACGGGACCTGGGTGACCGTGTCCGGCAGCGTCCGGAACGGGTGCGTCGATCCTGGCTGACCGGTGAACGCCAACGTCCCCATCGTCCGGCCGTGGAAGGCCCCGGTCGTCGCGACGACCTGGGACCGCCCGGTGAGTCGAGAGACCTGGAACGCCGTCTCGTTCGCCTCGGCGCCCGAATCGGTGAACACCACCCGCCCCGGCCCGGTCAAGGCCAGCAGTAGTTCGCCGAGCAGAACGGTCGACTCGGCCACGTCCCGGCTGGAGACCTGACCGAGCGTCGCGGCCTGGGTGGACACCGCGTTCACGACGGCGGGATGGGCATGCCCCAGCACGTTCGCCAAGCCGCCACCCACCAGGTCGAGGTACGACCGCCCGGTGTCGTCGACGACCGTCGCGCCGGCGCCCCTGACCAGTGCAAGTCCGGGCGTGCCGTAACTGCTGCCCGTCGTACGCGACCAGCGTTCGGTGAGTGCTCTACGACCACAGTCGTCATCGCGAACCGCCATCACGGCCTCCCCGCGCCCCGAACCCGCGCCAGGTCAGCCAACAGCCCGGCCTCCTCGTCCCGAAGGTAGAAATGCCCACCGGGAAACACCCGGAGCCGGAAGGGACCGCGGGTGACGTCCGCCCACCCGCGCATCTGGTCCGGGCTGATCGCGGTGTCCTGCGCACCCAGGTAACCGAACACCGGGCAGTCGAGCAGCGGCCGCCGCCCGCCACGGTAGTTGTTGACCAGTTCGAGGTCCGCACGGATGGCCGGCAGCGCGAACTCGCGTAGTTCAAGGTCGGCGAAGACCTCGGCACGACTCGCGTCATGGCGGACGACCTCCGCGATGATCTCGTCGTCGCTGCCGGTTATCGGTGGCTGGTCCGCCAGCGCCGTAGGCGCAAGCCGGGCGGACACGCACAGCGCGGCCGGCGGACGCCCTCGTCGGTGCAGGCGCACCGCCACCTCGTGCGCCACCGACGCCCCCATACTGTGCCCGAACAGCACCACCCGGTGGCCGACCAAGGCGTCGAGCACGTCGGCCACGTCGTCCGCCAGCGCCTCGATGCTCGGCGGGAACGGCTCATCGAGCCGGTCCTCCCGTCCCGGATACCGGATTCCCAGCACACCGACGTCCGCCGGCAGGCTCGCCGGCCACGTGCGGTATGCGCTCGCCCAGCCACCCGCGTGGGGAAAACAGACCAGCTTCGTCGTGCACTTTCCGTCATCGTGGAAGCGGCGTATCCACCGCTGCCCGGTCAGCGTCCTCATCGAACATCTCCCTCCGTACCGCAGCGGCCGTCGGCAACGATCAGGGCGGCTCTCCCGAGTCGCGTCGAACCGCGCGGAGACCACGCGGCGATCCGGCGCGGACGGCGAAGAATCCGCAGGACCGGGCGCGCCCCGTCACCGTTCGGACACCGCGCTAGCGCAGGCCGGCGGCCCCGGCGTACAGCGACCGCTGGTAGTCACCTCCGGCACCTCGGGCGACGATCGAGTCGACGATCTCACCGCTTCGTACGGCGATGTTGGACAGCAACGATGAGCTGAGGCCGTGGGTGTGCTCCGTGCCGCCCTGGAGGTAGATGCCGCACGGCACATCCGGCGTGGTGACGACGCGGTAGTCGCGTTCCATCCGAAGCCGGCCGGCTTCGTCACGCAGACAGTGCTCGTCGAGATCACGGAGCAGTTCCGTCGGCTCCATGGAGTCGTAACCGGTCGCGCAGACCAGGGCATCCACGTCGATCTCAGCCTGCTCGCCGCCCGGACCCCCCTGAAGATGGACACGGGTCTCGGCGCCGGCACGTTTCACCCCGTCGACCCTCGTCAGGTTGAGGAAACGGAGCCGATCGGTGCCGCGTACCTCGTCGTCGTACGCCCTCCGGTAGAGATCCCGGATGACCTCGTCGTCGACGACCGCGTAGTTGGTGTTGCGGTGATACCGCCAGAACGCCTCACGCGTCTGTTCGGAGCCGAAATAGTAGTGGTCGACAGCCCTCGGGTCGAAGATCTGGTTGGCGAACGGGGTGGCGTCGGCGATGGAGTAGCCGTAGGACGGGATGATCGCGCAGACCTCGGCCTGCGGGAGTTCGTCGTACAGGAATCTGGTGATCTCGGCAGCGCTCTGGCCGGCCCCGACCACCGCCACCCGACGCAGCTCACGCGGATCCATGCCGCGGAACTTCTGAAGGAACTCCGAACTGTGCCAGACCCGCTCGTCGCTGACGACCCCATCGAGCATCTTCGGCACCAGGCCAGTCGAGATCACCACGTTTCGGGCCTCGACCCTCCGGCAACCCTGACCCGTGACATCCGCGACGGCCAGTTGCAGCCGGTCCGACGCCGCCCCGGTGGAGGCCAGACGGAGCGAGGTCACGGCGGAGCCGTAGGAGACGCGTGCGGCCACCCGTGCCTGCGCCCATTCGAGATACTGGTGGAACTCCCGACGGGTCGGAAAGAAGTCCTGGTTGTTGACGAACTGCGGTAGCCGCCCCACCGCGTGCAGGAAGGAGATGAAGCTGAAGCTCGACGTCGGGTTACGGAAGGTCACCAGGTCCTTGAGAAAGGAGATCTGCATCGTCGCCGAGGGCAGCAACATGTCGCGGTGCCAACCGAAACGCGGCTGACGCTCGAAGAAGTGATTGCTCAGCGCACGTTCCGGTTCGTCGAACGCGCGCTCCTCCAATGCGATGGAAAGCGACAGGTTGGACGGTCCGAACCCGATGCCGACCACGTCGTAGATCTCATGTTCCCGATTCGTCATGGATACTCTCCCGCTGGCATGGCCGCACGACGCGCTGTTCGTGTCTCGGCTGGCGATAGTGGCTCTGCGGGATCCCCGGCGAGCGACCGCCCGCCGGGGATCCCCGGTGTCAGTGAGCGAAGTTCGGTACCTGACAGGAACTGACGAGCAGCGACGACACGTTCGTCACCTGACGCAGGACGACTCGGACACCACGCTGGCTCCACCCGCCGCGGCGCCCAGGCTCACCGCCGCCTGCACGGTGAAGGCGTTCCTGGCGGTCTTGGTGATCGTGGTGGTCAACGGAAGCGAGGTACCGTCCGGCTGGATCAGGACACCGGTCGAGGTCAGCACGTTGCCGACCCAACCAGGGGTCGTCTGCGCGCCGCGCTGTCCGGAGTTGTCGAAGCGGTCCGCCGTGAACTGGCCCTGCTGGGCGTCCCAACCCCAGATGTACTCCGCCGAGGCGATCGGCGTACCGTCGATGCTGTTCGTTTCCTGCCAGCGCATGAAGTTGCCGTCAAGGATGAACCTGGCGGTCGAGGAGGTGTCGAACGTCAGCTGGCTGCCGTCCGGAAGAGTAGTCGTCCCGGTGCAGGTCCAATTTCCGGTCAGCTTCCGCAACGGCTGGAGCGCGGAGGTGGGTGCCACTCGCTGAGCCGACAGACCGGACGATACCGTCGCCTGGGCGACGGCCGGGCTCAGCACCGCCGCGGTGAGGAGCGCCAGGGCTGTGACGGTAGCTGTGGTAGGAGAAATCTTCATTCGCATCACGTACTCCTATGTTGTAGCGCCATCGTGATGTCGATGTCGCTGGGATGTGATCCGAATGAGCGGACAAATACCCGCTCAGACGATTGCTCCGCCTTTCGTCCGCCGGCGCAGTGCGGGCCTGCTCGACTTGTTGAGGTTCTCCCAACGCTGCGACAGGCCGGCGACGGTGCGGGCGGCGAACAATGTGCGGATGGAAACTTCCAGGTGCAGCTCCGCGCGGATCAACCCGACGAGTCTGATCGCCCGCAGGGAGTTGCCCCCGAGGTCGAAGAAGTCATCGTCGATTCCGACCCGGTGGAGATCGAGCACGTCGGCGAAGAGCTTCGCCAGGACCTGCTCGGTATGGTTACGCGGTGCCCGGTAGGACCCGTCGCGGAAATCGGGCTCCGGTAGCCGGGTCCGGTCCACCCGCCCACCGGCGGTGACCGGCAGTCGGTCGAGCAGCACGAAGGCCGAGGGCACCAGGGACTCTGGTACCCGCCCGGCGACGAACCGGCTCAGTTCCTCATGGAAGCTGTCGGTGCGACAGCCGTCGGATCCGGCACACGTCGCATCGCGTTCAGCCAGCGGGACCACGTACGCCACCAGGCGCTGCCGACCGGTGGGATCCACACCGACGGCCACGCACGACCGGGCGAGTCGCGGATGCTCGGCGAGCACCTCCTCGAGGTGGCTAACGTCGACCTCGACACCGCCGACACGTGCCGGGCCACCGGCCAAGCCGACGTACTCCAGCCGGCCGTCGGCGCCCCACCGCACCCGGTCCCCGGTGCGGTACATCAGCCCGCCCGCCGGACCGAGCGGACAGGCCACGAACCGCTGCGCGGTGTGCCCGGGCCGCCTGTGGTATCCCCGGCCGACCGCCGACCCGGCCACGTACAGCTCGCCGACCACACCAGCCGGGACCGGTGCCAGCCCGGGACCCAGCACATGGCAGACGGCACCGTCGGTCAGTCCGGCGACGGCGGCCGGGGGCCGCTGCTCCGTCGCCCCGCCGCGGGCACGGAGCAGCGTGGTGGTGCCGACCGGACCATGCCCGTTGACGATGGACAGTCCGGGGCAGGCCGCTCGTACCCGCTGTACAGCGGTCACGGTCACCTGGTCCGCCGGGGTCCACACCTCACGCACGCCGGCCAGGACATCGGGACGCCCGGCGGAGACAGCGCAGAACAACTCCGCGCTCAGCCACAGCACGGAGATCCGGTGGGCTCCCCGCATCTCGGCGAGCGCGTCGCCGTCCTGCCCGGCCACGACGACCCGGCCACCACGGAGCAGCGGCATCCACAGTTCGAGCGCGAGCGCGTCGGTGGCCGGGGAGGTGTGCCACAGGACGGTGTCGTCACTGTCGCGCCGCCAGTGCCGGTCCAACGCGAACCGCGCCAGGTTCCGATGGGTGACCACGACTGCTGTGCCCGGGTCGGCCGACGCGTGGCCGTACGTCACGGCGACCGCGTTGTCGGGATGAGCCGGAACCGCCTCGCCGCCACCGGGAACGCAGGTCGACCCGCCCCCACCGGCGGCTTCCGCCTCGAGATCGTGGCATGTCCGCACCGACGTGCGCAGTTCGCTCCGGAGTCGTTCGGCCGATGCGACATCGACGATCAGCATGCCGGCTTCGGTGTTGTCGAGCTGGGAGCTGAGCTGCTCAGCCGGTAGGCCCGGCTCGGTGGGCAGGTAGGCAGCACCGGACCTGACCACCCCCAGCAGCGCCACGGCCAGGTCCACCGACGGGGGCATCGCCACCGCCACGACAGTCTCAGGCCCGACACCACAGCCTCTCAGCGCCGCGGCCACCCGAGCTGATCGCTCATCCAGGGCCCGGTAGGAGATTTCCGACTCGCCGGCCACCAGGGCGACGGCGTCAGGTTTCCGGGCGACCCGCTCGGCGAACAGGTCCGCGATCGTCGGATCCGACGTCCTCGTGGAATCCGACGTCGTCGCCAGCCCGACCCACTCGGTGTCGCCGGTCACGGCCAGCGCACCGACCGGCTGCCCACCGGCGGCGGCCACCGCCCGGATGAACCCGATGAGGTCCTCGCCGATCAGGCGCAGTTCCGCCCGCGTGTACAGGCTCTCGGCCGCGTCCAACCGGATGAAGAGATCGCTGTCGGGAGTCCCGTCGCGGTAGACGCCTATCGAGAGTTCGGTGAAGCTTCCGGTCGTCGCTCCGGAGTAGCGCGCCGGGTGGTCGGCGAAGTGAATCTGGTCGACGAAGTCGATGACGTTCATGACGACACCGAAATTGCCGCGTTCACTGGGCGCCGCCGCGATTACGCGTTGAATGTCCGAATAGTGGCGGCGGGTGTGCCCGGAGATCTCGCAGATGTTCTCGACGATCGCGTCGGCCAACTCGACGACTGTCGCGCTCATCGGTACGCGGATCCGCACCGGCACCACGTTGACGGCCAGCCCGGGGGTCGTTCCCGCCGATCCGCTCCGGTTGCCGGTGGCCACGCTGAGCAGGAACTCCGGAAGGTCGCAGCGGTGCCGCAGGAGTGCCGCCGCCGCAGTGGTCAGCATCGAAGACGTCCACACGCCCATCGACTCGGCGGCGGCGGCCCATGCGTCGGCCTCGGCACGCGGGACGGTGAGCGTACGACTGGCCATGCCGATCGCGCCGGCCACCTCGGCCCACCTGTCCGCGCTGCTCACCGGGGCGTCGAGGGCGGGCCGGAGGGCGTCGGGGACGACGATCCGGGGAACCTGTGCCGGTGGAGGCGTCTCCTTCAGATAGTCGCGCCAGAACTCCGCGTCCGCCGCGGACTGCTCCGAGGCGAGGTAGTCGGTGGACATCGCCGCGAACGACTCGGCGTCCCAGCGGTGCGGATTCGGCGGGATGCCGTGCCCCCGTACCAGCGCCGTGTACACCTCGGCCAGACGCCGGGACAACAGGCCGCCGGCGCCGTAACCGTCGGCGACGAGGTGATGGTAGGCGATCACCAGGAGTGAACGATTCGTGGCGAGCCTGACCACTCCCAGCCGGAACAACAGATCCCGCGTCACGTCGAACGGCTGACTGATCATCTCGGCCAAGGCGTCCCGGGCGGCCTGCTCGGGATCGTCGCTGGTCGAGAAATCCAGAAAGAACGGCTGCCAGTCGCCCAGTTCCCGGGGCACCAACCGTAGCCCGTCGCCATTGTCGACGAAATTCACTCGCAGGATCTCTGCCTCGTCGAGAACGTGCCGGAAGGCAGACGTGATGGCTGTCTCGTCCAGCGCACCGGCCACGTCCCACATGGTCAGCGCATGGTTCAGCGTGGCAGAGGACATTCCGTCCGCCAACCACAGTCCCTTATGTGCGGGCGTCGCATCGAACGAGCGCACACGAATCACCCCTCAGCAATGCTCGGGAAGCAAAAATGCCGTCGACCACCCCCACATTCCGTCAGGTGATCCAGCTTTGCAAGACCTCCGGAGGCAGCGGCGGCAAGGGCCGCACCATCGTTCCCGTCGCGTCCCGCCGGCGGGACAATCGTCGACCCCGAAAGTCAGCAGGTACCGCAGAAGCTTACTTCGGATCACCGTTCGTAATCGTGGAGACGATGTGCCCGGCGACCATTCGTGGCGACGGGTGACGCAGCACCAGGTTCGCCCGGAGTTTAATACCGGTCGAGGTGGTGAGGCGCTTACTCAACTCCATGGAAAGCAGCGAATCGAACCCGATCTCCTTGAACTGCTGATCCGGATCGATGGTCGTAGCGCAGCTGCGGCCCAACACGACGGCCACCTTGTCGAGAACGTGTGCGAGTACGAGAGCCGTCGCGTCCTTCGCGGGCAGGGCGGAGATCAGGTCGGACAGCGGCGCCTGGCGGTCGTCGGCCGTCGCCGGCACACTCAACGGCCGCTCCGGCACGGCCTCGTGGCGTACGGAGTTCACCCAGTACCGTTGCCGCTGGAAGGCGTAGGTCGGCAGGTCCACCCGACGCCTCGGCTCGACCAGGGCGGTCCAGTCCACCGGCCCACCCCGGACGTGTAGGTGGGCCAGCGAGCCGAGCAGCGCAGCCACCTCTCCGCGATCACGGCGGGTCGACGACAGGACCAATGCGTCATCGAGATCCTCGACGATCTCCTGCACCGGAACGGTGAGCACCGGATGTGGGCTCATCTCGACGAAGAGGCGGAAACCGTCCTCGGTCGCACGTCGAACGGCGGAGTCGAAGAGCACCCTTTCACGCAGGTTCTCGTACCAGTAACTTCCGTCGAGCTCGGCGGTGTCCAGAAGCGTGCCGTGCAGTGTCGAATAGAGGGGCACCGGGGCGGTCACCGGCGCCACGCCGTCCAGGGCCGCGAGCACCTTCTCGCGGACCCCGGTCACCTGGTGGGAATGCGACGCGTAATCTACGGAGATCCTCCGCGCCTGGATGTCGTCGGCCTTCATCGCGTCGATGAATTCGTCGAGCGCGTCCGGCTCGCCGGACACCACCACCGAGCGGGGGCCGTTGACGACAGCGATACCGATCCGCCCCTGCCACGGAGTCAGGCGCTGCGCCACGACATCGGCGCCGGCCACGACCGAGCCCATGCCGCCGTGGCCGACAAGGTCCACCAGAGCCTGGCTGCGCAGCGCCACGATCCTGGTGGAGTCACGCAGGGACAGGGCGCCACAGACATGAGCCGCAGCGATCTCGCCCTGGCTGTGTCCAATCACCGCAGCCGGTTCGACCCCGCATGATCGCCACAGTGCGGCCATGGACACCATCACGGAGAAGAGCACCGGTTGCACCACGTCGACCCGTTGCAGGGTCGGCGCACCGGCAACACCACGCATGACATCCAGCAGCGACCAGTCGACCCACTCGGCCATCGCCGCCGCGCACTCGTCGAACGCCGCGGCGAACGGCGGGAACGAGTCATACAGCTCCCGACCCATGCCGACCCACTGGGAACCCTGCCCCGGGAACAGGAACACGGCCCCGCCGAGTTTGCCGGCGACACCCTGCACCACGGCTGGAGAGTCCGCGCCGTCCCGTACCGCCGCCAAACCCTCACGCAGTTCGTCCCGGTCCCGGCCCACCACGACCGCCCGGTGCGAGAACTGTGTGCGGTGCGAGAGCAGGGACCAGGCGATGTCGGCGACGTCCACGGCGGTTTCGCCGCCGACGAAGTCCCTGAGCCTGTCCGCCTGCTGCGCGACGGCGGCGGCGTTGCGGCCCGACACCAGCCACGGCACCAGCCGGGCGGACACGACGGCACCCGGCCGGCGGACGGGCGCCAGCGCCGCCGGTACCGGCGTCTCCTCCAGGATGACGTGCGCGTTGGTGCCGCTTACTCCGAACGACGACACCGCGGCCCGTCGCGGCCCGACCGCCCGCTCCCAGTCACGCCCCTCGACGAGTAGCCGGACCGCACCGGAGGACCAGTCGACGTGCGATGACGGTGCGCCGACGTGCAACGTCTTGGGCAGGTACCGGTTGCGCACGGCCAGCACAGCCTTCATGACACCGGCGACGCCGGCCGCGGCCTGGGCGTGTCCGATGTTGGACTTCAGGGAACCCAGCCAGAGCGGACGGTCCGTTGCCCGGTCCCGGCCGTAGGTCGCGAGCAGCGCCCCGGCCTCGATCGGGTCACCCAGCACCGTCCCCGTTCCGTGTGCTTCGACGAGGTCCACCTCGGCGGCGGACACTCCGGCGTTGGTCAGTGCCCGGCGGATGACCTCCTCCTGAGCCCGGCCGTTGGGCGCGGTCAACCCGTTGCTGGCGCCGTCCTGGTTGACTGCGGAGCCGCGGAGTACGGCGAGCACCGGGTGACCGTTGCGGTGCGCGTCCGACAGTCGCTCCAGGAGCAGCACACCCACTCCTTCGGCCCAGCCGGTCCCGTCGGCGCCGTCGGCGAAAGACTTGCACCGGCCGTCGGGTGCCAGCCCGCGTTGTCGGGAGAACTCCACGAAAATGGCCGGCGTCGACATCACCAACGCCCCGCCGGCCAGCGCGAGCGAGCACTCGCCCGCGCGCAGCGACTGCGCCGCCAGGTGCAGGGCCACCAGCGACGAGGAGCAGGCGGTGTCGATCGACACGGCCGGTCCGGTCAGCCCCAGCTCGTACGCCACCCGCCCGGACGCGACACTCAGGGTGCTGCCCTGCAACAGGTAGCCCTCCAGTTCGCTGGGCCCGTCCAGCAGTCGTGACCCGTACTCCGACGAGCTGATCCCGGTGAAGACGCCGACCTCGGTCCCGCGTACCTGCGCGGGCACGATGCCCGCCCGCTCGAACACCTCCCACGACGTCTCCAGCAGCAGGCGTTGCTGCGGATCGACGGCGAGCGCCTCACGCGGAGAAACGCCGAAGAAGTCGGCGTCGAATCCGGCCATGTCGGTGAGGAACCCGCCCTGCCGCACGTACGAGCTGCCGGCGGTGTCCGGATCGGGGTGGTAGATGTCGCGCCATCCGCGGTCGGTAGGGAAGTCCGCCACCACGTCCCGGCCGGTACGGATCACCTCCCACAGTTCTTCCGGTGAGGACACACCGCCCGGATAGCGGCAGGCCATCGACACCACCGCGATCGGCTCACCACGGCCGGCTCTCAGCGCCTCGTTCTCCTGGCGGAGCCGGTCGCGTTCGGCCAGCAGGGTACGAAGCGCCTGTTGGATCCGGTCCCCGCCGACCACGGCCGAACCGTCAGAGGTGTCACTCATGTCAGTTGTTCCTCCCGTCGAGAGCCAGGTCCAGCAGCGCCTCCAGGGCCAGGCCCGCCAGTTCGTCCGGTTCGGCACCGGCCGCCGGGACCTCACCATCCGGTTGGTCCGGTCGGGCGCAGGCCAGGATCTGTTCGAGGATGCCCAGGTCACGGAGCCGGGCGATGGGTACCGTGCGCAGTACCTCGCGGACCGCCTCGTCGTCGTTCCCAGCCTCGTGCGGGTCGGGCGGTGACACCGGGCGCAGCAGGTCGTGCAGGTGCCGACCCAGTTCGTCCGGGGTGGGATAGCTGAACACGAGGGTGGAAGGCAGCCGTAGCCCGGTTGCGGACGCGAGGCGGTTGCACAGTTCCACCGAGGTCAGCGAGTCGAAACCGAGCACGGTGAACGGTTGGTCCGCATCGATGACCGCATCGGCCGGATGACCGAGCACGACGGCGACCTGCTGACAGAGCCACTCCCGTACCGCCGCCTGCGCCCCGTCGGCGTCAAGTGTCGCCAACCGGTCGAGCAGTCCACGAGGTCCGCTGTCGGGAGCACGGCGGGAGCCGGAGCGGACCGGTCGGCCACCGCCGGCGAGTTCCCGCAGTACCGGCGGCGTTTCGTCGAGGGGCCGACCGCGCAGCGCGGTCACCTCCAGTCGCGCCGGGATGAGCACCGGCGTGTCGAGCGCGGACGCAGCGTCGAAGAGGGCAAGAGCCTGCGCCGTCGGCAGCGGACCGACACTGATCCGCCGCAACCGGGACAGATCGGCCTGGTCCAGGTTCTCGGTCATGCCGCTGCGCTGCTCCCACCACCCCCAGCACAGCGAGGTCGCGACGAGGCCACGGGTCCGACGCCACGACGCCAACCCGTCCAGGAAGGCGTTCGCCGCCGCGTAGTTTGCCTGCCCTGCGGTACCCAGCGTGCCAGCGAGAGCGGAGAACTGGATGAACGCCGACAACGGGCGCCCCTCGGTCAGCTCGTGCAGGTGCATCGCACCACCGACCTTGGCCCGGAGCGCCCGGTCGAGGCTGCTCCGGTCCATTGACTCGACGGTGCCGTCCGCCAGTTCTCCGGCCGCGTGCACGACCGCCGTCAGCGGGTACCGGCCCGGCACGGTGGACAGCAGATCCGCCACGGCCCGCCGGTCGGCGACATCACACGCAACGACCCGGACCGACGCCCCGGCGTCTTCCAGGTCCGCGACCAGTTGCCCGACGCCGTCGGCCGCCGCGCCGCGGCGACTCGCCAGCAGCAGGCTGCGTACCCCGTGCTCGGCGACGAGATGCCGCGCCAGCAATGCGCCCACTCCCCCGGTGCCGCCGGTGACCAGCACGGTGCCGCCGCCCATCGCGCCGCCCACCTCAAGGACCAGCTTGCCGACGTGGCGACCCTGGCTCATCTCGCGGAACGCTCGTCGTGCGGCCCGGACGTTGCGCACGGACACCGGGTTCAGCCGTACCCGCCCGTCGGCGAACAACTGCATGACCTTCCCGAACATGTCCCTGATCGCGTCCGGGCCCGCCTCGTAGAGGTCGAAGGCCGTGTAGTCGACGCCTGGGTGCCCGGCAGCCACGCGGTCGGCGTCCCGAATGTCCGTCTTACCCATCTCGATGAAGGTTCCGCCGCGGGACAGCAGCCGCAGTGAGGCGTCCACGAAGTCGTGCGCGAGAGAGTTGAGGACGACGTCCAGCCCACCGCCGCCGGTGGCGTCCATGAAGGTCGTCGCGAACTCCAGATCGCGGGACGACGCCAGGTGCTCGTCGTCGATTCCGAGCGCCCGCAGCGCGGGCCACTTGCCGGGGCTCGCGGTGGCGTAGACCTCGGCACCAACGTGCCGGGCCAACTGCACGGCGGCCATGCCCACGCCACCGGCGCCGGCGTGGACCAGGATGCGCTGTCCAGCGCAGAGCCCGGTCACGTGGAAAAGCGCGTAGTAGGCCGTCAGGAAGGCGCTCGGCACCGACGCCGCCTCGGCGAAACTCCACCCGTCGGGGATGGCGGTGAGCAGGCGGTGGTCCGCCACGGCCACCGGCGCGAAGGCGCCAGGGAAGATGCCCAGCACCCGGTCACCCGGCGCGAGGCCGCTCACGTCGTCCGCCACGTCGAGTACGACGCCGGCACCCTCACTACCGAGCCCGGCGTCGAAGGCGGTTCGTTCCACCAACCCCAGCGCCAGGGTGACGTCCCGGAAGTTGAGGCCGGCGGCCTGCACCGCGACCCGTACCTGCCCACTGGTCAGGGGTGCCACCGCCGCCGGGCCCGGGATCCAGGTCAGGTTCTCGAGCGTTCCGGCGCTGGACATACCCAGCCGGTGTGCCCGGTCCGGTGGCGGTTCGAGCTGTTGGTCCGCCGGCGTGACCGCAGCCACCCGGGGGACGAGACACACGCCGTCGCGTACCGCCAGCTGGTCGTCAGCCACGGCGAGCACGACCGGAAGGCAGATCCGCGAGGCCGGTTCGTCGTCGACGTCCACGATCCGGAACCGGCCGGGGTGCTCCGTCTGGGCGGACCGGACTAGGCCCCACACCGATGCGCCGGGCAGGCTCTCGACCCCCTCGCCGGTGTCCACCGCCGACCGGGTGAGCACCACGAGCGTCGTGGCGGCCAACCGCTCCTCGGCCACGAATCGCTTGATCAGCGCGAGTACGCCGTTGGTCGTGGCGCTGACCTGCGCCACCCGGTCGACACCGGCGACCAGGTCGTCCACTGCGCACACGAGGTGTCGCGGGGCACCGGCCTCGATCGCCGCGTCGATCGACTCGTGCCGGCTGACCCCTTCCTCGACGTCCTCCAGGCGAGCGGCCAGGCCATCCGCTGCCCCCAGCAGTGCCCACCGCCCTCGCTGAGGTGTCACGCCGGACAGTTCCACCGGACGCCACCTGAGTTCGAACAGTGACGGCTGGGCAGTTCCCGCCGCCGAGCGCACCTGCTCCGCGCTGACTCGGCGGAACGTCAACGCGTCGACGTGGGCGACCTCGCGGCCTCGATCGTCGACGACCGTGACCGAGAAGACGCCCTCGCCGACCGGGGACAGCCGGACCCGGACCGCTGGTCCGCAATCACCGCGGAGCCGGACGCCGGACCAGGCGAACGGCATCCAGCCCTGCTCGCCCCGCACCTCGATGGCGCCGCCGGCCACCAGAGCGTGCAGCACGGTGTCCAACAGCGCCGGGTGCAACGCGAACCCGGCACCGGAGGAAGCCGTCGCGGCCTCGGGAAGTGTGGCGGCAGCGACCAGGTCGGCACCGTCCTGCCACACCTCGTCCAGACCCCGAAACGCCGGACCGTAGTCGAATCCCGCGTCGGCGAGGGAGTCGTACAGGTCGTGTAGCTCCAGCCGGCGAGCGCCAGCCGGGGGCCACGACAGGCTGCGGCGAGCTGACGGCGACGCGGTGGCCGGAACCAGTCGACCGAAGGCGTGGCGGGTCCACGCCGCTGCCGGCTGATCGTCGTCGGGACACGAGTGGACGGTCACCGTACGGCCTCCGGCCTCGTCGGGTGCGCCGGCCACCAGCCGCACCCGTACGTCGGCGGCGTCCGGAAGTACCAACGGAACTTCCAGCGAAAGTTCCTCGACCACGGCGCAGCCGAGCTGGTCGCCGACCCACAACGCCAGGTCCAGGTACGCCGTCGCCGGCACGACGACCTGGCCGTACACCGTGTGATCGGCAAGCCACTCGTGGGTACGCGCCGACCACCGGTCGCTGAACATGACCTCACCGGTGTCGGGATGGTCGACCACCGCGCCGAGCAGCGGATGATCTGGTGCCGCCAGGCCGGCGGTGGTCACGTCGGCGCGTGTTCCGGCCTGGAAGTCCAGCCAGTAGCGCCGACGCTGGAAGGCGTACGTGGGCAGCTCGACCCACCGACGCGTACCGACCAGTGGGGTCCAGTCCACGGCGGCGCCCCGGACGTGCAACTGCGCCAACGCGTCGGCCAGCCCCTCCGCCACTCCGCGACCACGCCGCGTCGACGACACCACGAGCGCGTCGGCGACGGCCTCGGCGGCGAAGGCCTCCCTGGTCATGCTGGCCAACGTCGAGCCCGGTCCCACCTCGAAGAAGACGTCGGTGCCGGTGGCGCGGGCCCGTTGGACCGCGGCGTGGAAACGGACCGGTTCGCGTACGTGCTGCACCCAGTGCTCGACGGAGGTCAGGTCGGCCAGGGTGGCTTCCCGGCCGAGCCGGGTCGACAGGACCGGTGTCGTCATCGTGCCCGGCGACAGCTCGTGGACCGTTTCGGCGAACTCGTCCAGGACCGGATCCATCAGCGGGGAGTGAAACGCGTGGTCGACATCGAGCAGCTTTGCCGACAGGCCACGGGCGACGAGCCGGTCGCGCAGGTCGTGCACGTCGGCACGGGTACCGGAGGCCACCACCGAGTCCGGGCCGTTGATCGCGGCGATGGCCACGCGGTCGTAGCGGTCGAGCAGCTCGCTGACGGTGTCCTGGTCAGCGCGTACGGCCAGCATGGCGCCCCGCTCGCGGACCTTCTGCATGATCAGCCCCCGGGCGGCCACGAGTCGGGTGGCGTCGTCGAGGTTGAGCGCCCCGCTCACGTGTGCCGCGGCGATCTCGCCGACGGAGTGACCGATCAGGTGTCTCGGTCGTGGACCGTGCCGGGTGACCAGCCGGTACAGGCTGACCTGGAGGGCGAACAGGGCCGGTTGGGCGATGTCCGTCCGGTGGTGATCCGCGGGTTCCGTCGCGAGGAGAACGGGTTTGAGAGCGAAAGGCAGGTGCGCGTCGAAGTGTGCGCAGACGTCGTCGAGGCTCTGCGCGAAGTCGGGGTAGGTTTCGTACCACTGCCGCGCCACCCCGGACCAAGGCGCGCCCTGGCCGGGGAACATGAAGGTGACGTCGGCGGATTCCGTGGCAACGCCGCGTACGACTGCTGTGGTCTCCGCTCCGTCCGCGAGCGAGTCCAGCCCGGCGAGGAGTTCGGTGCGGTCCCGGCCCAGAACCACCGCCCGATGCTCGAACAACGACCGCGTCGACAACAACGAAAAACCAACATCAGCAACATCCACATCCGGCAAACCCACCACAAAATCCCGCAACCGCCCCGCCTGCGCCCGCAACGCCAACTCCGAACGCCCCGACACCACCCACGGCACCACACCACCAACCACCGGCACCGGACCCACACCCACCACCCCCGACGCCGGCGCCTCCTCCACAATCACATGCGCATTCGTCCCACTGGCGCCGAACGCCGACACACCCGCACGCCGAACCCGCCCCCCACCACCAACCCACGACCGCGCCTCAGTCAACAACTCCACCCCACCAACTGACCAATCCACATGCGACGACGGCCGATCAACATGCAACGTCCGCGGCAACACCCCACGCCGCAACGCCATCACCATCTTGATCACACCAGCCACACCCGCCGCCGCCTGCGTATGACCAA
>NZ_JAASAD010000049.1 GCF_012726175.1 Micromonospora sp. HNM0581 | reverse complement strand
GTACGCCACTGGGATGGCGCGGGCGTGGATCAGTGGTGTCGACCTGGACTGGGCGGCCATCCATCCGGGCGGGCGGCAGGTCGACCTACCCACCTACGCCTTCCAACACCAGCACTACTGGCTCTACGACCCGGCCCTCGTGGGTGCCGGACTGCTCGCCGCCGCTCATCCGCTACTCGACGCCGCGGTGCCTCTGGCCAACACCGACGGCATCGTCTTCACCGGCCGCTGGTCACTGGCCACCCACCCGTGGCTCGCCGACCACACCGTCGGCGGCAGCGTCGTGTTCCCCGGCACCGGGCTGGTCGAACTCGCCATCCACGCCGGCGACCAGGTCGGCACCGGCCTGCTCGACGAGCTGACCCTGCACGCGCCCCTCGTCGTACCCGCCAGCGGCAGCGTCGAGGTCCAGGTCACGGTGGAGGCACCCGATCCGGCCGGCCGCCGCGCCGTCGGGGTGCACTCCCGGGAACACGACGACACCCCGTGGAGCCGGCACGGCACCGGCGTCCTCGCTGCCGGCGACACTCCCGGCGTCGCCCTCACCGAATGGCCGCCCGCCGACGCCGAACCGCTGCCCCTGGCCGACCTCTACGACGACCTTGCCACCGGCGGGCTCCACTACGGCCGCAGCTTCCAGGGCCTGCGCCGCGCCTGGCGGACCGGCGACGACCTCTACGCCGAGGTCGACCTTCCCGACGGTACGGAAACCGACGGCTACGGCCTGCACCCCGCGCTCCTCGACGCCGGCCTGCACGCCCTTACCCTCGCCGACGACGAAACCAACCAGGGGCTGCCGTTCGCGTGGTCGGGCGTGGCACTGCATTCCACCGGCGCGACCAGCCTCAGGGTCCGGCTCACCCGGTCCGGCAGCAGCGTCCGCATCGTGGTCGCCGACGCCGTCGGCGCACCCGTCGCGACCGTGCAGTCGCTGGTGCTCCGCCCGGTGCAGGTCGCCCCGGCCACCGGCATCGCCGACGCGCTCTTCGGTCTCGACTGGCAACCCGTCGGCGTCACCCCGACCGAAAGCACCCCCACCTGGACCTGGCACCCCGACGCCTCCCCGGTCCCCACCGGCGACGGCGTCACGCCGAACAGCGGACCGGAGGTCGGCGACGGCTCGACCGAGCTGGTGGTGCTGCCGGCCGGAGGCACCGACGACGTGCACGCCGAGGTGAACCGGGTTTTGGCGATCGCCCAACGCTGGCTGGCCGAGACCACCACCGCCCAGCTCGTCGTGCTCACCCGGCACGCCGTCGGCGACGACGTCACCGACCTGGCGGGTGCGGCGGTGTGGGGCCTGCTGCGCTCGGCGCAGGCGGAGAACCCCGACCGGATACTCCTCGTCGACGCCGATGCCGACCACCTCGCCGACGTACTCCCGCTCGCCCTGGCCACCGGCGAGCCGCAGCTGAGGGTCCGTGACGGAGTCGTCTCCGCACCTCGGATCGTGCGTCGTACGCCGCCGGCCAGGCAGCCGGACGCCCCTCTTTTCGGCACCGGCACGGTGTTGGTCACCGGCGCGACCGGTGCCCTCGGTGCGATGGTGGCCCGGCACCTGGTGACCACGCACGGGGTGCGGCGCCTGCTGCTGCTGTCGCGCAGCGGCGCGGCCGCCCCCGGCGCGGAAGACCTCGCCGCAGAGCTGTCGGCGGCCGGCGCGCGGGTCGAGCTGGTCGCCTGCGACGTGGCCGACCGAGGGCAGTTGGCAGCAGCTCTGGCGGACACGCCGGATCTGTCGGCGGTGGTGCACACGGCGGGCGTGCTGGACGACGGTGTGGTGTCGTCGTTGTCGGCGGACCGGGTGTCGGGGGTGTTGCGTCCTAAGGTGGACGCGGCATGGTTGTTGGACGAGCTGACCCGGGACCGGGAGCTGTCGGCGTTCGTGTTGTTCTCCTCGATGTCCGGTGTGTTGGGCGCGCCGGGGCAGGGTAGCTATGCGGCGGCGAACGCCTTCCTGGACGCGCTGGCCGTCGTGCGTCGCCGGACGGGCCTGCCCGGCGTGTCATTGGCGTGGGGGCTGTGGGGCCAGAGCTCGGCGATGACCGAGCGACTGTCCGATGTGGACCGCGAGCGGATGGCGCGCGGCGGGGTGCTGCCGCTGACGACCGAGGACGGGCTCGCTCTGCTCGACGCCGCCGTCACTGGCGAGCAGGCCACGCTCATCCCGGCCCGGCTCGACGTGAAGGCCCTGCGTACCAACGGCGATCGGCTGCCCCCGGTGCTACGCGGCCTGGCCGGCCCGACCCGTCGCGCCGCCGCCACCGCCGCGACCGGCGACCGGCCGCGGAGCGACTGGCTGGCCGCCCTGCCGGAGAACAAGCGGGCCGACGCCGTCCGGCATCTGGTCCACACCAACGTCGCCGCCGTGCTCGGCCTCCCCGGCTCGGACGCCGTCGATGCGGACCGGACCTTCCAGAGCCTCGGCTTCGACTCGCTCACCGCAATCGAGCTGCGTAACGCGCTCTCTACGGCTGCCGGCCTGCGGCTGCCCGCCACCCTGATCTTCGACTACCCGACACCGCTCGCCCTCACCGCACTACTACACCGCGAACTGACCGGTGCTCTCGACGTATCGCAGACCCGGCTGACCGCCACCACGGCGGTCGGCGATGAGCCGTTGGCGATCGTCGGTATGGCCTGTCGTTATCCCGGTGGTGTCTCTTCGCCCGAGGATCTGTGGCGGCTCGTCGCCGACGGGTCCGACGCTGTCGGCGACTTTCCTACCGATCGGGGTTGGGATGTCGCCCGCTTGT
>NZ_JAASAD010000048.1 GCF_012726175.1 Micromonospora sp. HNM0581 | reverse complement strand
GCTTCCCGCTTAGATGCTTTCAGCGGTTATCCCTTCCGAACGTAGCTAACCAGCCGTGCCCCTGGCGGGACAACTGGCACACCAGAGGTTCGTCCGTCCCGGTCCTCTCGTACTAGGGACAGCCCTTCTCAAGTATCCTACGCGCACGGCGGATAGGGACCGAACTGTCTCACGACGTTCTAAACCCAGCTCGCGTACCGCTTTAATGGGCGAACAGCCCAACCCTTGGGACCTGCTACAGCCCCAGGATGCGACGAGCCGACATCGAGGTGCCAAACCATCCCGTCGATATGGACTCTTGGGGAAGATCAGCCTGTTATCCCCGGGGTACCTTTTATCCGTTGAGCGACACCGCTTCCACACGCAAGTGCCGGATCACTAGTCCCGACTTTCGTCCCTGCTCGACCCGTCAGTCTCACAGTCAAGCTCCCTTGTGCACTTGCACTCAACACCTGATTGCCAACCAGGCTGAGGGAACCTTTGGGCGCCTCCGTTACCCTTTAGGAGGCAACCGCCCCAGTTAAACTACCCACCAGACACTGTCCCTGAACCGGATAACGGTCCGAAGTTAGATACCCGAATCAACCAGAGTGGTATTTCAAGATTGCCTCCACCTATACTGGCGTATAAGCTTCACCGGCTCCCACCTATCCTACACAAGCCGACTCAAATACCAATGTCAAGCTATAGTAAAGGTCCCGGGGTCTTTCCGTCCTGCCGCGCGTAACGAGCATCTTTACTCGTACTGCAATTTCGCCGGGCCTGTGGTTGAGACAGTGGGGAAGTCGTTACGCCATTCGTGCAGGTCGGAACTTACCCGACAAGGAATTTCGCTACCTTAGGATGGTTATAGTTACCACCGCCGTTTACTGGCGCTTAAGTTCTCCGCTTCGCCCCGAAGAGCTAACAGGTCCCCTTAACGTTCCAGCACCGGGCAGGCGTCAGTCCATATACATCGAATTACTTCTTCGCATGGACCTGTGTTTTTAGTAAACAGTCGCTTCCCCCTGCTCTCTGCGGCCATACAACGCTCCACCCGCGCGGGGCTTCACGTCTCCGGCCCCCCTTCTCCCTAAGTTACGGGGGCAATTTGCCGAGTTCCTTAACCACAGTTCGCCCGATCGCCTCGGTATTCTCTACCTGACCACCTGTGTCGGTTTGGGGTACGGGCCGCTCAGAACTCGCTAGAGGCTTTTCTCGGCAGCATAGGATCACTGACTTCACCTGAATCGGCTCGGCATCACGTCTCAACCATATGCACCACGGATTTACCTATGGCACGGCCTACACGCTTACCCCGGCACAACCACCGGCCGGGCTCAGCTACCTTCCTGCGTCACCCCATCGCTTGACTACTACCCGCCAGGTTCCCACGCTCCCCCAGCACAATCCGAAGACCACACCAAGATCGGATGGTTAGCACAACGAAGTTCATCACGGGCGCTCCTTCGCGGGTACGGGAATATCAACCCGTTGTCCATCGACTACGCCTCTCGGCCTCGCCTTAGGTCCCGACTCACCCAGGGCGGATTAACCTGGCCCTGGAACCCTTGGTCATCCGGCGGAAGGGTTTCTCACCCTTCTTTCGCTACTCATGCCTGCATTCTCACTCGTGCCGCGTCCACAACTAGGTCACCCCGCTGCTTCACCCCCGGCACGACGCTCCCCTACCCACCCACACACCTGGATGCCCACCCAACGGCAGACACCGGGCTCCATGTGAATGCCACAGCTTCGGCGGTGTGCTTGAGCCCCGCTACATTGTCGGCGCGGAACCACTTGACCAGTGAGCTATTACGCACTCTTTAAAGGGTGGCTGCTTCTAAGCCAACCTCCTGGTTGTCTATGCGACCCCACATCCTTTTCCACTTAGCACACGCTTAGGGGCCTTAGCTGGTGATCTGGGCTGTTTCCCTCTCGACTACGAAGCTTATCCCCCGCAGTCTCACTGCCGCGCTCTCACTTACCGGCATTCGGAGTTTGGCTGATTTCGGTAAGCTTGTAGGCCCCCTAGACCATCCAGTGCTCTACCTCCGGCAAGAAACACACGACGCTGCACCTAAATGCATTTCGGGGAGAACCAGCTATCACGGAGTTTGATTGGCCTTTCACCCCTAACCACAGGTCATCCCCCAACTTTTCAACGTTGGTGGGTTCGGCCCTCCACACGGTCTTACCCGCGCTTCAGCCTGCCCATGGCTAGATCACTCCGCTTCGGGTCTAGAACATGCGACTACAACGCCCTCTTCAGACTCGCTTTCGCTACGGCTCCCCCACACGGGTTAACCTCGCCACATGCCACTAACTCGCAGGCTCATTCTTCAAAAGGCACGCCGTCACCCCGCAAGGCTCCGACGGATTGTAGGCGAACGGTTTCAGGTACTATTTCACTCCCCTCCCGGGGTACTTTTCACCATTCCCTCACGGTACTCGTCCGCTATCGGTCACCAGGAAGTATTTAGGCTTACCAGGTGGTCCTGGCAGATTCACGGCAGATTTCAGGAGTCCGCCGCTACTCGGGAACACCCACAGAAGACCAGCTGCTTTAACCTACCGGACTATCACCGTCTACGGTCAGCCTTTCCAGACCATTCAGCTAACAACTGGCTTTATCACTCCTCACACGAGTGTCAGCTCATGTCACAGGGTCCCACAACCCCGACCACGCAACCCCTGACAGGTATCACACGCAACCGGTTTAGCCTCAATCCGCTTTCGCTCGCCACTACTCACGGAATCACTATTGTTTTCTCTTCCTACGGGTACTGAGATGTTTCACTTCCCCGCGTTCCCTCCACACACCCTATGAGTTCAGGTGCAGGTGACACCACATGACTGATGCCGGGTTACCCCATTCGGACACCCTGGGATCACAGCTCGGTTGACAGCTCCCCCAGGCCTATCGCGGCCTCCCACGTCCTTCATCGGCTCCTGGTGCCAAGGCATCCACCGTTCGCCCTTGACAACTTGACCACAAAGATGCTCGCGTCCACTGTGCAATTCTCAACAAACAACCAACCCACAACCCACCACCCCACACCAGCAACACCACCCACCCGAAAGAAGGCAACATCCGGTATGCGAGGCCAAGCCATGCCTGGCGCC
>NZ_JAASAD010000047.1 GCF_012726175.1 Micromonospora sp. HNM0581 | reverse complement strand
GTGGAGGCGTACGCCACTGGGATGGCGCGGGCGTGGATCAGTGGTGTCGACCTGGACTGGGCGGCCATCCATCCGGGCGGGCGGCAGGTCGACCTACCCACCTACGCCTTCCAACACCAGCGCTACTGGCTCGACGTGCCCGCCGGCCCCGGCGACACCACCGCGATGGGCCTGGACCCCGCCGACCATCCGCTGCTCGGCGCGGCGGTCACCCTCGCCAACGCCGACGGCGCAGTCCTCACCGGCCGGCTCTCCCTCGACCGGCACCCCTGGCTCGCCGACCACGCCGTCGACGGCGCGGTGGTCTTCCCCGGCACCGGCTACGTCGACCTCGCCCTGCACGCCGGCGCCCAGGTAGGCGCCGAAACCGTCGACGAACTGACCATCGAGACCCCGCTGGTGCTACCCGAACGCGGCGCAGTCCAACTCCAGGTCGTCGTCGGCGCCGCCGACACCGGCCAGGCCCGCTCCATTCAGGTGTACGCCCGCAGCGCGGACACTGATGTCCCGTGGACCCGGCACGCCAGCGGCCTGCTCACCACCGACCGCCGTAACGTCGGAACCCCCCTCACCGAGTGGCCGCCCACCGGCGCGGAACCGGTACCCACCGACGACCTCTACCACCACCTCGCCACCGGCGGCCTGGTCTACGGCCCGGTCTTTCGGGGCCTGCGCCGGGCGTGGCGACGCGACGACGAGTTCTACGCCGAGGTGAACCTCCCCGAGGACGTGGACGCCGACGGCTACGGCCTGCATCCCGCGGTGCTCGACGCCGGCCTGCACGCCCTCGGCCTCGCCGACGGTGACACCTTCCGCGGACTGCCGTTCACCTGGTCGGGCATCACCCTGCACGCCACCGGCGCGGCGGGCATACGGGTCCGGCTCACCCCCGTCGACTCCGGGGTCCGGATGGCGGTCGCCGACGCGGTCGGCGCCCCCGTCGCCACGGCCGACAAGCTGGTACTGCGGCCCGTCCAGGTGCACCGCAGCGGCGGCATCTCCGACGCGCTGTTCGATCTCGCCTGGCAGGAGACCGGCACGCCCACGGCGGTGACCGATGCGGATTGGGCCTACCATCCGGCCACCCGGCCCGACCCCGCGCCTGAAGGGACGGACCAGGCGGTTCCGATCGCCGACCCGCTCGCCGGGGACGGGGCGACCGCCGCCGCACTACTGGTGCTGACCGCCGGACTCGGCGGGGACGCCGCCGGACCGGAAGCTGTGCACGCCGAGGTGAACCGGGTGCTCGGCCTGGTTCAGGAGTGGCTGGCCGGCCCGGACACCCACCAGCTGGCGGTGCTCACCCGACGCGCCGTCGGCGACGACGCGACCGATCTGGCCGCAGCGGCCGTCTGGGGACTGCTCCGCTCGGCGCAGGCCGAGAACCCTGACCGGCTGCTGCTGGTCGACACCGACACTGACCCGACCGGGGACGTCGCGTCGCTGCTCGCCGTCGCGCTGGCCACCGACGAACCACAGGTACGGGTCCGTCGCGGCGCGGTCTCGGTGCCCCGGCTCACCCGCCAGACAGTCGCACCGTCCGAACCGGATGGCCCGCTCTTCGGTACGGGCACGGTGCTGGTCACCGGTGCGACGGGTGCCCTGGGCTCGGCGGTAGCCCGGCACCTGGTGGCGGCACACGGGGTGGCGCGGTTGCTGCTGGTGTCCCGGCGCGGGCCGTCCGCTGACGGCGCCGACGAACTGGTGGCCGAGCTGTCGGCGGCCGGCGCGCGGGTCGAGCTGGTCGCCGCTGACGTGGCCGACCGTGGACAGCTCACCGCCCTGCTGAACGGCCGCCCGGATCTGTCGGCGGTGGTGCACACGGCGGGCGTGCTGGACGACGGTGTGGTGTCGTCGTTGTCGGCGGACCGGGTGTCGGGGGTGTTGCGTCCTAAGGTGGACGCGGCATGGTTGTTGGACGAGCTGACCCGGGACCGGGAGCTGTCGGCGTTCGTGTTGTTCTCCTCGATGTCCGGTGTGTTGGGCGCGCCGGGGCAGGGTAGCTACGCGGCGGCGAACGCCTTCCTGGACGCGCTGGCGGTGGTACGGCGCTCCGCCGGCCTGCCGGCGGTGTCACTGGCCTGGGGGTTGTGGGGCGAGGGATCCGCGATGACCGACCGGCTCGGCGACGCCGACCGGGAGCGCATGTCGCGCGGTGGCGTGCTGCCGCTGGCCACCACCGACGGCCTCGCCCTGCTCGACGCCGCCGTCGCCAACCCGTACCCGACGGCCGTCCCGGTCCGGCTCGACCTGGCTGCTCTGCGGACCCTCGGCGACGATTTGCCGCTGCCGTTCCACGGCCTGATCCGCCCGGCGCGGCGGTCGGCTGCCCGCGCCGTAGCCCCCGCCGCCACCAGCTGGGCGGCGGACCTCGCCGCGCTGACCGCCGAGGAACGCGACCGCGCCGCGACCGCCCTGGTGCTCACCCAGGTGGCGGCGGTGCTCGGGCACACCTCCGCCGAGCAGATCGACGCCGGCCGTGCGTTCCAAGAGCTGGGCTTCGACTCGCTCACCGCAATCGAGCTGCGTAACTCCCTCGCGGCCAGTACCGGCCTGCGGCTGCCCGCCACCCTGATCTTCGACTACCCGTCGCCGGGCGATCTGGCTCGACACCTGCTCAACGAGATCGCCGGCTCGGACGACGCCGACCCGGCGCAGGTCGTCACCACTACGGCGGTCGGCGATGAGCCGTTGGCGATCGTCGGGATGGCCTGTCGTTATCCCGGTGGTGTCTCTTCGCCCGAGGATCTGTGGCGGCTCGTCGCCGACGGGTCCGACGCTGTCGGCGACTTTCCTACCGATCGGGGTTGGGATGTCGCCCGCTTGTACGATCCGACCGGCAGCCGCCCCGGGACCACCTACGTGGCGAAGGGTGGCTTCCTTACCGACGCGTCCAAGTTTGATCCGGTCTTTTTCGGCATCTCACCCCGCGAGGCCGTCCTGATGGACCCGCAGCAGCGTCAACTGCTGGAGGTTTCGTGGGAGGCGTTCGAGCGGGTCGGCGTCGATCCGAGCGCCCTGCGCGGTTCGTCCACCGGCGTGTTCGTTGGGGTGATGTACCACGACTACGTTTCGGGGCGTAGTGCCGGCAGTGTCGTCTCCGGCCGGATCGCTTACACCCTGGGACTCGAAGGCCCGGCTGTGTCCGTCGATACGGCGTGTTCGTCGTCGTTGGTGGCGGTGCATTTGGCGGGGCAGGCGTTGCGGTCGGGTGAGTGTGATGTGGCGTTGGCTGGTGGGGTGACGGTGATGGCGACGCCGGAGACGTTCGTGGAGTTTTCGCGGCAACGGGGACTCGCCCCGGACGGCCGCTGCAAGTCGTTCTCCGACGACGCCGACGGCACCGGATGGGCCGAGGGTGTCGGTGTGTTGGTGTTGGAGCGGTTGTCGGATGCGCGTCGTAAGGGTCATCGGGTTTATGGGGTGGTTCGTGGTTCGGCGGTGAATCAGGATGGTGCGTCCAATGGGT
>NZ_JAASAD010000046.1 GCF_012726175.1 Micromonospora sp. HNM0581 | reverse complement strand
GTGTTGACCGACCTGGCCGTGATGATCGCCGACGGCGGTGAGGCGATCAGCGATTTCGAAACCCTGCGCCGGCAGGGCGAGGTGTTCGGGCAGGTCGCGTCGCAGGCCACGTCCTGGCGGGCCCTGGACGAGGTCGGTCCCGCCCAGTTGCGTCGTATCGCCACGGCCCGGGCACGAGCGCGGGCCCATGTCTGGTCGCAGTTGGATCGGGTCCCGCCGGCGAAGGCCGCCGGGCGTGAGATCGGTGAAGGCACGGTCGTCATCGACGTTGACGCGTCGCTGCTACTCGCGCACTCGGAGAAGGAGAACGCGACACCGACCTACAAGCGCACGTTCGGGTTCCACCCGCTCCTCGTCACGTGTGACAACACGAACGAACTCCTCACGGTCAAGCTGCGTCCCGGCAACGCCGGGTCGAACACCGCCACGGATCATGTCGAGGTGTTGACCGACGCCCTGGCGCAGATCCCGGCCCCACACCGCCGTGACGTGCTCGTACGCGCCGACGGAGCCGGCGCCACCCACATGTTCCTGGACTGGCTCACCGCCAGAAACAGCCCACGGCGCCGGATGCAGTACTCGATCGGGTGGCGTGTCGACGGCGACGACCACGCCGCGATCACCGCCCTGCCCGACACCGGGTGGACACCCGCGCTGAACGCCGACGGCGGGGTCCGCGACGGTGCGATGGTCGCCGAGCTGACCGGCCTGCTCAACCTGGGCGGGTGGCCCGACGGGATGCGCGTCATCGTGCGCCGCGAACGACCGCACCCCGGAGCGCAACTGACCCTGTTCGAAACCGTAGACGGGTGGCGTTACACCGCGTTCGTCACGAACACCCAGGTCGGGGCCCTGCAGTGGCTCGAAGCGCGGCACCGCGCCCACGCCCGCGTCGAGGACCGGATCCGCTGCGCGAAACAGGCTGGCCTCGACCGACTCCCGTCACGGGTGTTCGCGATCAACCAAGCCTGGTGCGCCCTGACCGCGGTCGCCGCCGACTTGACCGCCTGGCTGCAACTCATCGGCCTCACCGGCGACCTCGCCCGCGCCGAACCGAAAACGTTTGCGCTACCGGGTCCTGCACACCGCCGCCCGCCTCATCCGAGGCCAACGCCACCGACGCCTGCGCATCCCGACCACCTGGCCCTGGGCCGAGCAGATCACCGCCGCGTTCCACCGGATCGCGGCCATCCCCGCACCCGGCTGACCCACCACAGCCCTTATCCCGACGACCGGAGGAAACCAGGAGAAACGCCCACCGCCGCGACAGACGGCCCATCACCACACCCTCCCGGGCAGCCCATCGACATCCAACGATGACCGGCGCTGGATCGACCCGACCCGCGTCGAGCGCGAATGATCGAGGCTAGCAGCGAGGAGCGGAAGCGGCACATCACGACTTTGCCGGGGCCCGGGAATGTCACCCGACGACATTTGCATGGACGCGGACCGGAATATGACTCACATCACTCAGCCGCCAAGCGGGCCAGAAGTATGGTCGGTCGCCGCCAAGGCTGCACCTGCTAGAACGCACGGAAACGAGCAGGCGGCCGGCGCGGGACGCCAGAGATTCCAAACGGAAGAGATAGGCAGGGGTCCATCGTGCCAAACAACTAAGGCAGTCTCCGTCCGGAACAGTGGTTAGCTGTTCATCAATGGGACTGGAGGTCTACCATGATCAGGAAAGCGTGGCCAGTGGCAGGGCTACTCGGAGTAACACTTGTTACGATAACCGCATTTCCTTGTCCCGCCAGCGCCGAACCGCCTACACTGCGGGTAGACGCCGAAGCGGCGCTTACCATTGCTGACGTCCGCACGGGTCGAGTCATTTCCCTCGCCGATGCGAGTGCGCCAGAAAGTGGCTATCCGCCAGGGACCCTTGTTGTCGCCAAGATGCCGAGTGGTTCACTCGGCATTGTCGACCGTACGATGCTGGATCAGGGCGTGGTGTCCAAGGCAACCCCGTCGGCAGTGGATTTGTCGTGGGACGCCTATGCGCCGTCCGCTCGATACGAGATCAGTCGAGACGGCAAGGTTGTCGCCACGCTCGCGAGCGGCGTCTCTACATATCGGGACACCAAGGTTTCGGGTGGGTCGAAGTATCGGTACAACATCGTCCCGTTGCTCGCGGGGGAAGTATCGCACCCGAGCGCGAAGATGTGGAGCATGAGTGTGGGAGTGCCCAGTCCTCCCGCCAAACAGCAAAGTACGGCGCACTCCCTGCAGCGACAAGGCTTAGCGCATGCACGCGCCGCCGCCCCGGGGGCGTCTACGTCGCTCTGGTGGGACACGTTTATTCCCCAATCGCGTATCGACGCTCCTCCGGTTGGATGCGAGTACGGGAGTGGCTACGCCTTCGGCGGTGATGGGCGGACATACAGCCCGCTGCCCCAAACATTCCGCACCCGTGTGGGAGTCCTGATCACGTGGTACAACAAGGACGTCAGGGGCGATTGGGCGATTGGGGAGACAAAGGTTTACCGCAAGAGCGACGGAGCGGTAGTCAGCCGCAAAACTGCTTCCGGATCTGGCATGGTCGCGCGGAAGCTCAGCTCGGGCTCGGACTATGTCGGCGTACGGTTGGAGACGCACGCCAGCAACCCATTCTGCAGCGTCGGAGCCATCGACGGTGGCCTAACAATGCATTTAAAGCAGGTGGGACACTACTCTGTCATTTCCGGCAACCACCGCCAGATGCCTAACCACCACGTTTACATCCAGGACTACAACGACGACGGCTTGGTCATCACCGACGTCTACAAGCGCGACGCCGCCAATCCGCTGTGCTTGATAGGCACTGTTACTTGCCCCTTGGCGAACTTCTTCGGTTCAGGCTCTTGGTAAATCTTTCGGTCTGAAATCTCGGCCATCGCCGAGGGTTGGTGGTTGCGGCACCAGTTGGCCGCGAGGCGATCTGCCTTGCGGCCGACTACGTCGTTGAATGGGCCAAAAACAGCCGCCAGCCGCTAGCCCCGGCGATCCAGACAAAAAACACGTATCCTGACAAGACCCACCAAACAAGCATGTAATAGAAAACATATGCGCCCCCCCATGCGAAACCAAGCACCCCGATCGTGATCAGGGAGGCAAGTGCAATAATTCCACCGACCGCCCAGTTTTGGCCTGCCGACAAGAAGCTTGAACGTGCGCAACAGCCGAAAATGACGATGCAGCTAAGCGTCATAGCGAGCGGAATCAGAACGTTAGGCGTTAGTAATAGGTCACGAAACATCTGACGTGCCGCCTCGCTTCCCCCGGTAGCGCGGAACCATCCGATGGAAAGAATGCAGGAAAACGCCCACGGCACCAGGGACGGGATGAGGATAGCGCTCCACCGTCGTGTCATACTCTCACTCTAACCTCGGCCCTTCGTTAACCTCGCCCCTTCGTTAAGGGGTGTCCAAGGTGTGGACCGGGAACGAAGAAGTGCCTTCTGATCAGGGAAAATAGGGCTTGTCGAGAGTCCCATGTTCCTGTCACGGAAGGCACTTGCTGGGTGAAGGTTACCGCAACACGGCCGAAGATCACGGTGACCGGTGACGGGCGGGGCGTTGTCGGTCACGCCGGTGTCCGGCTGCTGACTGATCTGGCTGATGCGACCGGTCTGACCAGCGCGTTCAGCCAAGCCTTGGCGGGGTTGCGGCAGCGGCAGGGTGGGCATGA
>NZ_JAASAD010000045.1 GCF_012726175.1 Micromonospora sp. HNM0581 | reverse complement strand
TCCCAACCCCGATCGACGGGAAACGCCGAAATCGCATCCCCACCATCAACGAGAAGCTGCCACAACTCCTCCGGATCACGCACCCCACCCGGAAACCGACAACTCATCGCAACGATCGCGACGGGTTCGTCGTCGGAGATCGCGGTGGCGACGGTGGGGGCGGCCGGGGCGGCCGTGCCGAGGAGCCGGGTGTGCAGGTAGTCGGCGAGCACCGTGGGTTTCGGGTAGTCGAAGACCAGGCTGGCCGGAAGCCGCAGCCCGGTGGCGGTGTTCAGCCGGTTGCGCAGCTCCACGGCGGCCAACGAGTCGAAGCCGATCTCCCGGAACGCGCGGGCCGGTTCCACGGTGGCCGGGCTGTCGTGGCCGAGGACCGCTGCCACGTCCACCCGGACCAGGTCGAGCAGCAGACGCCGCTGCTCGGCATCGGTCAGCCCGGTCAGTCGTCGTTGCAGCGCCGATCCGCCGACCGACGTCCGACCCGCCTCGGCGGCCCGGCGGGCCGGGAGCCGGACCAGACCCCGGAACAGGGCCGGCATCGACTGGCCCTGAGCGCGCAGCGCGGCGGTGTCCAACCGGATCGGCACGAACGCCGGCTCGCCGGTGGCCACCGTCGCGTCGAGCAGCGCGAGGCCCTGCGCGGAACTGATGGGCAGGATGCCGGAGCGGGCCATCCGGGCCAGGTCGGCCTCGCCGAGGTGCGCGGTCATCCCGCTGCGTTCCTCCCACAACCCCCAGGCCAAGGAGGTCGCCGCGAGGCCGAGCCCGCGCCGGTGCGCGGCCAGGGCGTCGAGGAACACGTTCGCCGCGGCGTAGTTGCCCTGCCCGGAGCCGTCCACCACCCCGGCGGCGGAGGAGAAGAGCACGAACGCCGACAGGTTCCGGTCCCGGGTGACCTCGTGCAGGTGCCAGGCGGGGGTGGCCTTCGCCCGCCACACGCCGTCGAACTGGGCTGCGGTCAGCGAGGTCACCAGCCCGTCGTCGAGGACACCGGTGGTGTGCACCACCTCAGTCAACCCGGGGATCCCGGCCACCAGGGCGGCGACAGCCTCCCGGTCGGCCAGGTCACACGCGGTCACCTCGACGGTGGCGCCGAGACCGGTCAGTTCCTCGCGCAGCTCCGCCGCGCCCGGTGCCGCCGGCCCCCGCCGGGACGCCAAAACCAGGTCGCGGACGCCGTGCACAGCGACCAGGTGCCGGGCGACCAGCGCGCCCAGCACACCCGTGCCGCCGGTCACCAGGACCGTGCCCTGCGCCCGCCAGCCGGTGTCGTCGGTGGCGACGCGGGCCAGCCGTGGCACCCGTACCTGCCCGTCGCGCAACGACAGCTCCGGCTCGCCGGTGCCCACCGCCGTGACGATCTCCTCGACCGGCGTCTGTGGAGCGGCGTCGACCAGCACGAACTGGCCGGGGTTCTCCGCCTGCGCGGCCCGCACCAGACCCCAGACCGGAGCCTGGACCAGGTCGGTGACGCCGCCGGCCGCCCCGCTGGTCAGCACCACCAGCCGGGACTCCGCCGACCGGGGGTCGGCCAGCCAGCGTTGGAGCAGCCCGAGCGTCGTCGCGGCGACGGCCCTCGCCGCCGACTCGACGTCACCGTGGAGCACCCCGTCGGTGGTGACCGACAGGTCGTCGGCCTGCGGGGTGGTGAGGCGGGTCAGGACCAGTTCCGGACGTTCGTCGCCGATGTCCTCAAGGTACGCCCAGGAGGTGACCGGCGCGGTGGGCGTCGGCAAGGTGGTCCAGTCGACGCGGTAGAGGTTGCCGTCGGCGTCGGTCCCGGCGGCGAGCTGCACCGGCCGGGACACCAACGCACCGACCTCGGCCACCGGTGCGCCCGTCGGATCGGCCAGGTGCAGGGCCACCGCCTCGGTGCCCGCCGGGGTGATCCGCACCCGCAGGGCGGTGGCACCGGCGGCGTGCAGGGTCACGTCCGTCCAGGCGAACGGCACCGACGGCGGCTGGTCCGCAGGCACCTGTTCGCCGATGCCCACGGCGTGCAACGCCGCGTCGAACAGTGCCGGGTGCAGACCGAAACGCGCCGCGTCGGCGTGGGCATCCGCCGGCAACGACACCTCCGCGTACACCGTCTCGCCGGCCCGCCACACGGCCTGCACGCCCTGGAGCACCGGACCGTACTCGTACCCCTGGGCCGCCAGGCCGTCGTAGAACCCTGCCACCGGCACGGACACCGCACCCGGCGGCGGCCAGACGGTCAGGTCGAAGGCGGCAACGGCCGGCGTGTCGGCGAGCACCGCCATGGCGTGCCGGGTCCACGGCAGATCCGGGTCGGCGTGCTCGGGCCGCGAGTGCACGGTGACGGTACGCCGGCCCGCCTCGTCCGCGGCCGTCATCAGCAGTTGGACCTGCATCGCGCCACCGTCGGGCAGCAGCAGCGGAGCATGCAGGGTCAGCTCTTCGAGATGCCGGAGGCCCACGTGGCCCCCGGCGTGCAGGACGAGTTCGACGAAGCCGGTGCCGGGCATCAGCACTGCGCCGGAGACCGCGTGATCGGCCAACCACGGCTGGGCGTCCACGGAGAACCGGCCGGTGAACAGCACCTCGCCGGACTCGGCCATCGACACCGACGCCCCCCACAGCGGGTGGCCCGCCGTCCCGAGGCCCACCGACGCCACGTCGGTCGCCGCCATGGTGGCGTTGATCCAGTAGCGGCGACGCTGGAAGGGGTAGGTCGGTAGTGCCGTGGTGCAGGCGCCGGTGGGCGCGAACCAGGCCCGCCAGTCCACCGCGACGCCCCTGGTGTGCAGGGTCGCCAGGGCGGTCAGCAGGGTCGTCGGCTCGTCCCGGCCGGCGCGCAGCGCCGGCACCAGGGCCACCGCGTCCTCGTCGGTGACACAGTCCCGGCCCATCGCCGTCAACACCGCGTCCGGACCCACCTCAAGGAACGTGGTGACGCCCGCCGCCTGGAGAGCGGCCATGCCGTCACTGAACCGCACCGACTCCCGCACGTGCCGCACCCAGTAGGCCGGGTCGCGCAACTCCTCCGGGTCGGCCACCGCTCCTGTCACGTTGGACACCACCGGCAGCTGAGGCCGCTCGAACACCAGACCGGTGAGGACCTCGCGGAACTGCGCCAGCATCGGCTCCATGTGCGGTGAGTGGAAGGCGTGGCTGACCCGCAACCGCTTCGTCCGCCGGCCCTGACCACGCAGACCGTCCGCGACCGACTCCACCGCGTCGGCGTCACCGGAGACGACCACCGCCCGGGGGCCGTTCACCGCCGCGATGCCCACCCGCGCCTCGAGGCCGGTCAGCGCGGCCCGCACTTCCGCCTCGGACGCCTCGACGGCGACCATCGCACCGTCCTCGCGCATCGACTGCATCAGCCGGCCCCGCGCCGCGACCAGGGTCGCCGCGTCGGCAAGCGACAACACCCCGGCCACGTGGGCGGCCGTCACCTCGCCGATCGAATGCCCTGCCACCATGTCGGGCCGGACCCCCCACAACTCCAGCAGGCGGAACAACGCCACCTCGACGGCGAACAACGCCGCCTGGCTGTACATCGTCTGATCCAGCGGCGCCGCGTCGGCCACCTCCGGCCCGGAGTAGAGCACCTCCCGCAGCGGTCGGTCGAGCTTCGCGTCCAGGTGGGCGCTGACCTCCTCCAGCGCCTCGGCGAAGGCCGGGTACGCGGCGGCCAGCTCACGGCCCGTCCCCCACCGCTGCGCGCCCTGGCCGGTGAACAGCACCGCCAACTTTCCGACCGACGGCGACCCGTACACCACGTCGGTCGAGGCGCTTCCCTCCGCCAGGCGCCGCAGGGCACGGGTCGCGTCCCCGCCCGCCGCGGCCACCACGACGGCCCGGCGTTCCAGCGCCGCCCGGGTGGTGGCCAGCGAGTACGCCACGTCGAGGCTGGCACCGGTGGCGGCGACCAGGTCGGCTTGGGCGCGCAGCGCCTCGTCCGACCGCG
>NZ_JAASAD010000044.1 GCF_012726175.1 Micromonospora sp. HNM0581 | reverse complement strand
TGGTGGGTTTGCCGGATGTGGATGTTGCTGATGTTGGTTTTTCGTTGTTGTCGACGCGGTCGTTGTTCGAGCATCGGGCGGTGGTTCTGGGCCGGGACCGCACCGAACTCCTCGCCGGGCTCACCGCGACAGCCGAAGGGACCGACGGCCCGTCCGCACCGGCGACGGCGGGCGGCAGGACGGTCTTCGTCTTCCCGGGGCAGGGATCGCAGTGGGTGGGCATGGGGCGCGAGCTGTACACCTCGTCGCCGGCGTTCGCCCGACGGATGCAGGAGTGCGCCGACGCGCTGTCCCCGTACGTGACCTGGTCGCTGCTGAACGTGCTCGACGATGCCGATGCCCTGCAACGGGTGGACGTCATCCAGCCCGTGCTGTGGGCCGTGATGGTGTCGCTGGCCGAGGCGTGGCGTTGCCACGGCGTGGAGCCGGCGGCCGTGCTCGGCCACTCGCAGGGCGAAATCGCCGCCGCCTGTGTCGCCGGAGGCCTGACCCTGTCGGACGCGGCGAAGGTGGTCGCGCTCCGGTCGAAGGCGATTCTGGCTCTGTCGGGCCGTGGCGGGATGGTCTCGGTGACGCTACCGGTCGACGGCGTGCGACCCCTCCTCACCGAAGGACTGTCGATAGCGGCGGTCAACGGACCGTCATCTGTCGTGGTTTCCGGTGCGGCGGCCGCGCTCGACGCTCTCCTGGCCCGCTGCGACGCGCAGGGCGTACGGGCGCGTCGCATTCCGGTCGACTACGCCTCGCACTCCGCGCAGGTGGATGACGTACGCGACGAACTGGTCCGAGCGCTTGCCGATATCGCCCCACGAACGTCCGACATCCCGTTCTTCTCGACGGTCACCGCGGACTGGTTGGACACCGCCCGGCTGGACGCGGAGTACTGGTACACGAACTTGCGCCACACCGTCCGCTTCGAGGAGGCCACCCGGTCGCTCGCCGCACAGGGTTTCCGCTTCTTCGTCGAGTCGTCCGCCCATCCGGTGCTGACCGTCGGCATCGCACAGACGCTCGACGGCACGGATACCGCCGCCACGGTGGTGGGCACGTTGCGCCGCGACGAAGGCGGCCTCGGCCGCCTGCTGCGGTCAGCGGCGGAGTTGTTCGAGGCGGGCCTGCCGGTGTCCTGGGAGACCGTGCTGCCGGGGCGCGCCGGTCGGTGGATCCCGCTGCCGACCTACCCGTTCCAGCGACAGCGCTACTGGCTGGACACCCCGCACGACGGTACCCCGGAGCCCGAGCCGGGCCAGCGGGGCGACCGGTTGTACCAGGTGGACTGGCTGCCCCACCCGGTCGGCGTCGATCAGGGGACCGGCCGGCACGTGGTGCTGGAACCCGCCGGCACGGATCTCAGCGACCTCGACGAGGTACCCCCCGTGGTCATCGTTGCGGCCGCAACAGCGGCCGAGGTGGACGCAGGAATCCCAGAAGCCGTCGAGGAACACCTGCACCAACTGCTCCGACTGCTGCAGGGCTGGCTCGGCGACGACCGCACCGCCGAATCCCGGCTGGTCGTCGTGACTCGCGACGCGATCCACGACGACCAGGTCACCCACCCGAACGTCATCGCGGCGACGACCTGGGGTTTCGTGCGCTGCGCGCAAACCGAGAACCCGGACCGCATCACGCTCGTCGACATCGATGACCAACCTGCCTCGTGGGATCTGGTGCCGGCGGCCGTCGCGACCGGCGAGACCCAGATCACGATTCGGGCCGGTCTGGTGAACACACCGCGGTTGGCCCCCGTCGGCGCGGATCGTGCCGCGGCGCAGCCCGACGATCCGCCGCCGCCATCGACCGGGGACTCCCCGCTCGGGCACGGCACAGTGCTGATCACCGGAGGCACCAGCGGACTGGGGGCGATGCTGGCCCACCACCTGGTACGTCGCCACGGCGTGCGCCGACTCCTGCTGACCAGCCGGCGTGGTCCGGCGGCGCCGGCCGCAACCGATCTGCGTGCGGCGCTGACCGGAGCCGGTGCCGAGGTGGAGGTGGTGGCTTGCGACATCACGAACCGCGAGTCGGTCGCCGCGCTGATCGCGGCGGTACCGGCCGACCGTCCGCTCACCGCGGTCATCCACTGCGCGGGTGTCCTGGACGACGGGGTCGTCGAAACCCTGACCGAGGACCGGATCGACACGGTGCTGGCGCCGAAGGTGCGCGGTGCCTGGCATCTGCACGAGCTGACCAGACAGCTGAACCTCTCCGCCTTCGTCCTGTTTTCCTCGATCGCGAGCGTGCTGGGCACCGCCGGGCAGGCCAACTACGCTGCGGCGAACGCCTTCCTGAACGGCCTGGCGCACGCCCGCCGGGCGGCGGGACTGCCCGCCAGTTCCCTGTGCTGGGGATTCTGGGCCGAGCGCAGCGAGATGGTCGCCGATCTCGGCGACGCGGACCTCACCCGCCTGCACCGGCAGGGTGTTCTTCCGTTGTCCTCGCAGCAGGGACTCGCGCTCTTCGACGCGGCTCTCGGCCACGACCGGGCGGTGCTGGTGCCCGCCAACCTGCGGCTACCCGCGCCGGACACGACCGACGCCGGCCGGCTGACCTCACCGCTGCTACGGGGTCTGCCCGCGGTATCGGGCCAGGTCAGCGACCTGGCAACCGACGACGCCGCCGAGCCGCGACTCGTGCGGCGGCTGCGCTCACTACCTCCGGCGGAGGCGGAGGCGGTGTTGCTCGACACCGTGCGTACCCAGACCGCGATCGTGCTCGGGCACGCCGACACCAGAACGACAGGTGCCGGTACGGCCTTCAAAGAACTGGGGATCGACTCGCTCACCGCGCTGGAACTACGGAACAAGTTGTCGGCGATCGTCGGCGGGAAGCTGCCCGCCACGATGGTCTTCGACCATCCGAACCCGCGCGCTCTCACCAAGTTCCTGCTCACCCGGATCAGTGTGGACACCGGTACGGACACCGGGGCCGTCGTCGATCGGCTGAGAAGGGAGATCGCGACGCTGGGTAGCCAGCTCGACGAGGCGTACCTCGGTCTCGGGCCCGAGGAGCAGGCGACCATCGCCACCCTGCTGAGCGAGTTGCGCGGCCGGGTGACGGCGAAGACGAGCGTGGACGCGCCGACCGGCATCGTCGATCGGATCAGTTCGGCCTCGGCGGGAGAGCTTCTCTCGCTCCTGGACAACGAGCTCGGCTAGGGGAACAGCGATGACCAACGACAACAACGCCGACATCCTCGACTACCTCCGTCGGACCTCCATCGAACTGATGCAGACCCGCAAGCAGTTGCGTGAGCTGACGGAGGCCGCCCGCGAACCGATCGCGGTGGTCGGCCTGGCATGCCGGTTCCCGGGCGGCGCGGTCACCCCGGAGGCACTGTGGGAGCTGGTGGAGTCAGGCGCGGACGTCATGTCCGACTTTCCCACCGACCGTAACTGGGACCTCGACGAGCTGTACGATCCGACGTCCGGCCGACCGGGCACCTGCTACACGCGTACCGGCGGATTCCTCAGCGACGCGGGGGACTTCGACGCCGAGTTCTTCGGCATCAACCCGCGTGAGGCACTTGCCGCCGATCCGCAGCAGCGGCTTCTCCTGGAGGTGTCGTGGGAGTCGCTGGAGCGGGCCGGCATCGACCCCCACTCGTTGCGCGGCAGCCGTACCGGTGTGTTCGCGGGGCTGGCCTACTTCGGGTACGGCAACCACTTCGTCACCCCCGAGGTCATCTCCGGGTACGCACAGACCGGGTCGCTGGCGAGCGTCGCCTCGGGCCGGGTGGCGTACGTGTTGGGCCTGGAAGGTCCGGCGGTGTCGACGGACACTGCCTGCTCCTCGTCGTTGGTCACGGTGCACCAGGCGGTGCGGTCACTGCGCCAGGGCGAATGTGACCTTGCCCTGGCCGGCGGCGTGACGGTCACCGCGACGCCGCAGGTGTTCCGCGAATTCGCCCGGCAGCGGGGTTTGTCGGTGGATGGGCGGTGTAAGGCGTTTGCGGAGGCGGCGGATGGGACGGGTTTTTCGGAGGGTGCTGGGGTTTTGGTTTTGGAGCGGTTGTCGGATGCGTTGCGGAATG
>NZ_JAASAD010000043.1 GCF_012726175.1 Micromonospora sp. HNM0581 | reverse complement strand
CAAGAGAAAAACCGACATCCACCGGACGCTCGTCGGTCAGAAAGTTCCGCAGCCGATCCGCCTGAAAAGGCAGACCCGTGCTCGACCGAGCAGACAACGGCCACAGCACCACCGACGGCTCAGGCGTCGGAGCGGGCGATGCGATCTGTGGATACTCCTCAACAATGACGTGAGCGTTGGTACCGCTGATACCAAACGACGACACCCCAGCCCGCCGCGGACGCCCGGTAACCGGCCACTCCACAGCCTCGGTGACCAACCGGACATCACCAGCCGACCAATCCACATGCCGCGACGGTTCATCCACATGCAACGTGCGCGGCACGACACCATGCCGCATCGCCAACACCATCTTGATCACACCAGCCACACCCGCAGCCGCCTGCGTATGACCCAAATTCGACTTCACCGACCCCAACCACAACGGCCGCTCCCGACCACGGCCATACGTCGCCAAAATCGCCTGCGCCTCAATCGGATCACCCAACGTCGTACCAGTACCATGCGCCTCCACCACATCCACCTGATCGGCGGTGAGTCGGGCGTTGGCCAGGGCATCGGCGATGACCCGCCGCTGCGAGGGACCGTTGGGGGCGGTCAGGCCGCTGCTGGCGCCGTCCTGGTTGACCGCGGTGCCGCGTACGACGGCCAGCACCCGGTGCCCGTTGCGCTGGGCGTCGCTGAGCCGTTCGACCAGCAGCATCCCGACTCCCTCGGCCCAGCCGGTGCCGTCCGCGGCGGCGGCGAACGGCTTGCACCGGCCGTCGGGGGCCAGGCCCCGCTGTCGGCTGAAGTCGACGAACGTCTCCGGGCTGGCCATCACCGTCACTCCACCGGCCAGCGCCAGGGTGCACTCCTCGCGGCGCAGCGCCTGGATCGCCAGGTGCAGCGCGACCAGCGACGACGAGCAGGCCGTGTCCACGGTGATCGCCGGCCCCTCCAGGCCCAGCACGTACGCGACCCGGCCGGAGACGATGCTGCCGGCGTTGCCGTTGCCGATGAACCCCTCCAACTCGGCGGGGACCACCGGCAACCGGGTCGAGTAGTCGTGGTACATCAACCCGGCGAAGACTCCGGTACGGCTGCCGCGCACCGAGGCCGGGTTGATGCCGGCCGATTCGAACGCCTCCCAGGACACCTCCAGCAACAACCGTTGCTGCGGGTCCATGGCGATCGCTTCGCGCGGGGAAATACCGAAGAATTCGGGATCGAAAAGCGCGGCGCCGGAAAGGAACCCGCCGCTCCTCGCATACGTCTTGCCCGATTTTGATTGATCGGGGTCGTAGATGTCCTCGGTGTTCCAGCCCCGGTCGTCGGGAAAATCGGAGACGGCGTCGGCCCCGTCGGCGAGAAGCTGCCACAGCGCCGCCGGACCGTCCACGTCACCCGGAAACCGGCAGCTCATGCCAATGATCGCGATCGGGTCGAACTCTCGGCGCTCGGCGTTGCGCAGCTGGCGGCGGGCCTCGCGCAGGTCCACGGTGGCCCGCTTCAGATACCCGAGAAGCTTCTCCTCGTTCTCCATCTACGTCTCCCGCCACTAGCCCAGCCACGACGGCCCGGGCCAATGTCGACTCATGGGTCATCGGGGCGCAAATTGTCGAAAAAAGAGAGCTTCTTCAGGCATTTTTGGTTGTTCGCGATGACCCTACGAAGCGGCGTGGCGCACTCCCAACCCCCTACCGCCCCCAGCGCGCCCCCTACATTGATCTTCAACCTGTGCGGCACGGTCGGGGGGCACCCCGACACAGGTCTGGGAAGTGACTTCTCCGAAGAGCCGGCTCAGGGGTGCGAGTCGGTCACGCTGGAGCCAGTTGCCGTTCCCCGGTGTCCTCCCGGACCTGCCGTCATGATGGCTTCGGCGTCGTTGATCATGCAGCGGTAGACGATGTCGGACAGGCGTCGTTCAACGCGCGCATGGCCTTCATCGACGTCTTGCTGGCGGCTTTCTTCCGGTCGAAGTAGGCGCGTCCTTCGGTGGGATTGCGTAGCTGGACAGTGGCCAAGATGTGCAGCACCCGGTTGATCTGACGGTTACCGGCGCCGGAGAGCCGGTGTCGCACCTGATCGCCGGAGGAGGCGTCGATGGGAGCGGCGCCGTTCCAGGAGGCGAAGTGGGCCCGGTTGGGGAACCGGGTGATGTCACCGACCTCGACCAGCAGCCGGGCGGCGCCGGAGGGCCCGATGCCAGGCAGGTCCGACAACCTGGTGCCGGTGGAAGCCACCAGCTCCTTGAGTTCCTTGTCGGCTTCCTTGGAGCGCCGGTAGATGCGTTCGAGGTCGGCGATCAGCTCCGCGGCGACCCGACGGCGGGCCTTCCGACCGCGTCACGGGGCCGGACCGTGGCCAGCAGTGCCTTGGCCTGGGCGGCGGACAGACTCTTCTTCGCCCCACCCGGAATCAGTTCCAGCAGCAGTTGATGCAGCTGGGAAACCATCCGGGTGTGGTCTTCACCGAGGGAGCGGCGTCGGTCGACCAGGATCCGCAACAGGGCGAACTGTTCGTCGTTGACGACCGGGCGCAGTCCGGCCATGCGGGTGCCGACCAGGGCGATGGAGTGGGCGTCGGTCGCGTCGGCCTTGCGGGCCCTGGCCGGTGGCGAACACCCGCGCCCGGGCCGCGCAGGCCAGATGAGACCACACGACCAGCGTGGGCAGCCGAATTGAGAGCGACCGCCAGGGCACCTCGACCGAGGCCTGGCCGAGCCACGGTCGCAGGTCCATGAAACAAGTAGCCGATGTGCGGTTACCTGATCATGGTCGGTGGCGGGTCGCATCCATCAGTTCGATAATCCGTCTCAGGAAATGGCAGCCAGCCGATCCGATAGAAGGCCCACTACCGCACGGACGCCGATGCCGATAGCCCGCTCGTCGGCACCGAAGTCGGTGGCATGGGTCATCCCATGCAGTCCCACAGCCTCGTTGGCCACGCCGAGAAAGATCATGGCGCCGGGGACTCGCCGCAGGAACAAGGCGAAGTCCTCGCCGTTGAACGGGTATGCGGCTCGTAACGTGGCGACCTCGCCCACCGCGCGCAATGACTCGGCCGCGCCCAGACTGAGCTCCGGCGAAGAAACCATCGCTGGAAACGGCGGCGCGGGGAACTCGATGGCAGCACCGTCTGCCAGCCGACGCAGCTCGGCTCGAATTTCGGGATAGCGTTCGTCCGGCCAGGCGCGCCACCACGCCGCGACACTGTCGGCGTCGGCAAACGACTGCATGTAAACGTATCGCGAGAGCGGGCCGTCGGGGGTCGCGAGGTCCTGCATCAGCTGCTGGAGTTGTTCCGGCGTCTGCGGCCTGCGAACGGTGGACAACGCGTTGACGGCGGCTACGATCCGCTCGCCACCTACGGCCGGGAGGGAGATACGACAATGGTCCTGCCCTGGAAGGCCGGCACCCGGCGTGACCACGAAGGTGCCGACAGGGATCGGTGCACAGTGCAGCGCGTAGATCTCCTGCGGCTTGGTGCGGTCCAGCAAGCCGTCGTCGATCATCGCCCGGGCGCCGGTGAGGTTCTCCTCAGCTGGCTGGAAGATGAAAACGACACGACCGCGCGCAGGTCGCACCCGGCACAGCTCCTCGGCAGCGCCTACCGCGATCGTGGTGTGGATGTCGTGCCCGCACAGGTGGGCCGCACCCGGCACCCGGGAGCGGAAATCGCTGTCAAAGGTTTCCGTGTCGGGGACCGCGTCCAGATCGGCGCGGTAGGCGACAGCCGGCCCCGGCTCGTCACCGTGCAGGACCCCGACGACACCGTGACCACCGACGCCGGTGGTCACTTCTAAACCGGCCGCCCGCAGCCGGTCGGCGACCAGAGCGGCGGTACGTTTTTCCCCGCTGGCCAGCTCAGGCCACCGGTGAATGTCACGCCGCAGCTCGATGAGCCCATTGTCATCCATCCGCAAACTATGCCAGCTCTTCGAAATTTTAAGCGGGGTTGAGCCTGCGTTCCGCGGCTCAGCGTCGACATAGTCGGCGTCGCGGCGTGAAGGCGCAGGTCAAGGGGTTCCGGCCTGGTGTGAAATGCGAAAACGCCTAGACGCCTGCCTGTGGATAACTTTATGAGCTGCTGATCCATGCCTGATCTCATAGTCGGTGTACGGTCGTTCCTCGTGTACGTGAAGGCGCAATGCCACGTAGCCTAAGTTGATCTTGGCGGTGGCTGGACCCGGTAGATGTGGATGGTCGGTGGCCGGTCGTGGCGGATGCTGGCCGGTTCGTCGGGTTTCTTGACCCGGTACTGGTTGT